>NZ_JBJDNO010000002.1:0-44941 GCF_044900755.1 Microbacterium sp. NPDC087868 | reverse complement strand
GGGGGGGGGGCGCGGCGCGCCGGCGGCCCGCCCCGCGCGCCCCCCCCGCCGGCGGCCCGCCGGGGGGGGGGCCGGGGGGCGCCGGGGGGCGGCCGCCCCCCCCCCATCGTGCCCCTCCCTCACTCACCGGGTCCCTGAGCCTGTCGAAGGGTCCCACCCCGCGTCCTCACATGGGTCCCTGAGCCTGTCGAAGGGTCCCGCCGCAAGACACCGTCAGAAGTCGCCCTCAGCGACCTGAAAACAAACCAACCCCCGCGCCCGCCACATCTCGACGACGCTGCGGCGGTCATCAACGACGCCGATGACGTCATAGTGCGGCGCGATGAACGAGTCGTAGATCTCGCCCTTCACGATGTTGTCGGCGCGCTGGTCGCCGGTGCGGCGGAGTAGCAGGCGATCGAACGGGATTCCGTTGAACGTCAACCATGCTTCGGTCGCCCGGCGTGCGGTCTCATCGCGCCCGGACACGACGAGCAACGCATCGACATCCTGGTGTGCCGCGAGCGCCTGCGCCGCCATCACGACCGGACGGTGTGGGGTGTCGATCGAGACGTTCCGCATGTCGTACGGAGAGCGGTCGCCGATGAGGGCGAGGGTGCCGTCGACATCGAAGATCCAGGTGCGGGGTAGCAGTGAACTGTTTGTCATGATGCAGTCGTCATCCGGACTAGCGGCTCGCGAAAGTTTGTTTGAAGCGCGCTCGCAGCTCGGGGTCGCACACGTAGACGTAGGTCCCACGCATCCCGCGGGTCAGTAGCACCCCGTAGATGTTCCGAATGAACACCAGCAAATCGTCGTCGGAGAAAGCGTCTTTCAAGTGACCGGTGTTCTCCTTGCCCTTCTTGTCGCGGTAGGCATCACGATCAGCGATGAACTGACCGGTCTCAGCGTCAACCCGTAGGTCAGGTCCGATGATCACACCCGCGTAGTTGAGGTCATACCCCTGCACGGTGTGGATGGAACCGACTTCTTCAAGCGAACCAGGCGAGTTGATCCAATCCTTATCGGTGCCGTTCCATCGCATGCGTTCGCCATCCAGTTCGATGTCGAAGGCCTGAGGGTTTTTCCTCGAGACCCAGTCCCATGCGTACCCAGCGACCAGACGAGAGAGCCCAAAATTCGCGTCCTTCTGACGGATTGCTGCTCGCATCGCACCGAAATCGTCGAAGAAGCGCAGATCGTAGTCTCCGAGGTCGGGCAACATCGGATGCTCTCCGCGCAGCGTTGACCGAACGAACTCGACATAGTCAGCGCCCGCCTGCACGCGCATCTGCGTCGTCAGCCGGAAGAAACGATGAGCGTTCTTTGCCGCGTCTATTTCCCTAACGAGCACCGCAGGTGAGAGATCGTGAGGTCGAACGCTCTGCTCGCCGTCAACCAAGAGAAGCTGATGCTTGCTCCGCGACTTGATCCAGTCGAGTTGGGTGTACTTCGGATGGTCCAACCCATAGAGCGCGGCGTTGATCTCGCGGAACTTCTTGTTCTGTACGCCCGACGCCTGGTTCGCGCGTTGGCCGAGCCGATGTGTCTCATCCACGAGCACTAGGTCGAACTCGGTGTTCGATTCGCCTAGCTGGAAGGGTGAGAGCACCATGCTCGCGTCTAGTTTCGGAGTCTTCTTGAACACCTTCTTCACCGACTCGCGCAACGACTGCTGAGGGACGACGAGTGCCATGCGGAGCGTGCTGAGCAACTGTCGATTCTCAGGGACAAAGAACTCAGAGAACATCGAGTCTGGTTCGACGTCATCGTGATCTTGATAGTCGCGAATGTCAGCAAGAAGCTTCATCAGGAAGATTGCGATGATCGTCTTCCCCGTTCCAGGGTTGCCCTGAACCACGAGACTGGAGCGCACATCAGTGCGCCCGAGATCCTCGAGGATGCCTTCGACGATGTCCGTGACAGCGACCGCCTGATCGTCTGTGAGCGCCTTGAACGGCGACAGCTTGAACAGGTCCGAGTTTTCAATCTGAGGGATGCTTCGCGCGAACATCCCTTGCGCACGTAGAGCTTCAAAGATGTCTCGGAACGACTCGCGGTAGAGCTCGCGGTCGTAATACTGGGCGTCGGTGAGGCCGTCGTTGCCGTTGAGGATCTCGTACTGCCCGTCGCCATGGAACCAGCGGATCAGGTGGGATTCAAGATCAAGACAAGCTGACTTGTTGAAGGTGTGGTCGATGACGACCCGGATCGATTCCAGCCCGTCATGTTTCTTCGAACCCGCGAGATGCTGCCGCATGCGCGTTGCGGTACTCACAGTTTCACCGACGTACAGACCAGGAATCCGGCGGCCTGTCGCGCCATCGATCACGTAGACGACGGGCCAGTTCGTGTGGCGGACGTCATCACGAGACCAGGAGTCCACAGCCTCGCGGTTGAAGGGGAGGTGCTCGATGCTGAAAGCTGTCACTCGTGCGGCTCCTCGGCGAGCTTGGTGTACTTGGTCATTCGTCCTTTGGCCAACTCGACCGGGTACTTAGCCTTCGTGGACTCAAGTTTGCGAAGCACGATCTCATCAAGATCGACGCCAATCTTGTTCGCCAGATGGATGCAGTAGGTGATGACGTCAGCGAGTTCGGCCTCGACCTGCTCCTGGTCGAAGCCGGGTGACCACTGGAAGCACTCGAGAAGCTCGCCAGCCTCGATCGAGATGCTTTTCGCGAGGTTCTCGGGGGAGTGGAACTGATCCCAGTCGCGTTCGGCGACTAGGTCGCGGAGGGCGGCGAGAGTCTCGTCAGATGGCATGTCGCCGACGCTACCAGTGGTCTGAGACGCAGTACTTTGATCGAGGAGGCATGAATGAGAGAGCATGCGGTAATCGCGGTCGTCGCTGCTGTCATCGAGCATGAGGGCTTGATCCTCGCCTGCCGTCGAAGGCCGGAGAAAGCGGCCGGAGGGAAGTGGGAATTTCCGGGGGGCAAGGTCGAGCGTCGTGAGTCGGAAGAAGAGGCATTGATCCGAGAGATTCGAGAAGAACTGGATGTCGAGATCGTCACTTGCGCTCGCCTTCGCACTGACGACACTTCGGTTGGAAGTCAGACGATTCGCCTGAGCTGCTTCCTTGCAAAACTCTTAGGCGAACTGCCAACACTCAGCATTGACCACGACGAGTTGCGATGGCTCGGCGCTGAAGATCTGGCGCAGCTGGACTGGGCAGCTCCCGATGTGCCCATGGTCGAGCAAATCGTCAAACGAGGCCTCAACTGAGCACGATAAACCCATCGTTGTCGCGAACAATGAGTTTGATTCCAAGCTCCAGGATCAGTTCTACCAGGTGGGGCACTGGCCGGGAAGGAAGAAGGATCGCAGGCACGGCTTTACGCCCGCTTTCCCGAGCGACCCGCGCATAGTCAAGGACCTGGCCTATGGCCGTGCGAACATAGGCGCGAGCTGGGGACTTTTTCGCTTCTACAATCCACCCGCTCTCTTCGACGTACATGTCGGGCTCGATAGAGGCCCCGGCGGACTCGAGCAGCAGTCGGCGAGGAGTTTCGCCGCGCTCGCGGACCCACTGACCGAAGTCTGCTTGAAGCTTGAACTCGATGCGCGAGGCTTCGCGTTCTCCGAGGTAAGTGGACCTCCCCAGCAGGAAAGAGGACCAATCCGGCGGACTCCACGTAGACACGCGGATAGCTGATCTAAGACGCTGTGGGCCCGCATCGAGCGCTTCGATATCCCCGTCGACCGGCACCAGGTTGAAAATGATCCCCTCGCGGGGGTTTCCATCTGAATCGGGGATGGTCTCGAGTCTGTAGGAAGGTTCCCCTGTGGTGAACTCGCCTACGTAAGTGACCATGACGCCGCGCTTGGTAAACAAGCGAAGCGGACGGCCGGATTCTGCCGAGTCTCTGATCGCGGCGTTTCCACGCTCGAACTTTTGTGGGCCGTACTGACCCTCGCCGGTGTAGGAAAACGAGCCGTCTTCTTGAAGACCTTCGTACGCATCGTATCCGTGGCGTGATCCGCTTTCCTGGCTCGTAATTACGATGATGTCTGGAATGGAGATAGGAGTGCTGATGCCTCCTTGCCGTTGTCCTCCGTACGCGTCATGGATCGCGCGTCGCCGAACAGTGTCTCCGATCTCGAGAGTCCACTGCTTGGCTTCAGAGAACGGAGTATGCCCGGAGAACCTCGCCCGAACTGACGCGGCCTGGACTTCATCGAGGTTCCAGAATGTGCCGGCGGGGAGCTTCCCGTAGGTATCTCGAAGGAACTCGCGGATGCGTTTCTGATTCAGGCCGAGCTCTAATGAGAGCACTGCCGGAGTCACCCCACTCATTTGTCGCACGCGATCCCGTCGCCATCGCGGTCAAGGTCGTAGACGTCTTCTCCAACGACGCGAAGGGGCCCGCGGACGTAGGCAGGCCCATCACCGCTCCCACCTTCACAGTCAACATCCGACGCAATCGGAACACACACGCCCGCATAGCTCCCGTGGCATTCCGCGGCGGGCTGCACCAGCGGCACCGGCGCGGGCGGGGGAGGAGGCTGACGGGTCCCGTTCGATGTGACCTCGTTCACCGGTGCAACCGTCACTGCCTCGGTGACGATGTCGCGCGACACCTCGATGCCGTCGACGTAGGTCACCTTGTATGTCGTGACCTTCGTTCCATCCGCCCCCACCGTGGTGATCGGCGCCTGGCCGACATCGATGTTGGGGTCGTCGACGGCGGTGCGCTCGAACGGGATGGCCGTCGTCTCCTCGATCTCTTCGAACGTCGTGGGTTTCGGGGTGGGGGTCGGCGTCGACTTCGCCGTCGGGGTCGCTGCGAATGGCTGGGGGGCAGCAGAGGCGCCGGGCGAGCCCGCCTCGCTCGAAGTCGACCCGGGCCCACCCAGTGCAGCGTTTGCCCCAGACCCCGCCAACATCAGCACAAGCGCGATGCCGAGCGCGGCCAACGCTGCCCCGCGAGAGCGGACGCGAAAGAGCTTCGCAGAACCTCGCACGATCCCGTAGATCGCGACGAAGAAGAGGAACAGTCCGGCGAACATCATCAGCACCCCGAGGCTCCGGGTAAGGAGCGTGATCGCGAGGATGACGCCGCCGACAATCAGCCAGGTCTTGAGCTGCGATGACTTCGCCGCGGGCACGTCGGCGACGGCCGCCGCAGGGGCCTGACCGAGTGGGGCGGTGTGCTCGCTCCACTGCGCTCCGTCCCACCACCGCTGCTGCGCGGGCTGGTGCGGGTCGGCGTACCAACCTGGGGGCATATCGGGCATCGTCGCCGTCCTTCGACTCGGGTATGCGTGAACAATACCGATATTTCGGTATCTGTATCCAGATGCATCTACTCGCCCCCGTTCCTGCCAGGATGATCGCGTGAGATCTGTGAACACGGCAAGCAAGATGGGGCGAGACATCGCCCGCGCGATCCCGGATCCGTGGGTGGATGATGAGTTGCTTCGCAAGCACCTGCGCCGGACGATCGGCCCCAAGATCAACCTGCACCGTTCCGACGAAGACAGGTCGAGTGAAGCGTGGCAGGCGTGGGTCGCAATGATGGCGGTTCTGGCGATCGTCGCGGTTGTGGTCACTGTCCTCCGGCTTTTGCCCGCCGGTATCCCGGACCTGCCCGACTGGATCGAAACCCCGCGGGTATGGCTGGCAACGTACCCGCCACTCCCGTTCATCGGAGTAACGGCGTTACTCGTCACCCTGGTCGCGCTGCTTTCCATTGGCTCACGCTCTGCATCCAAGCGCGCGAGCGCAAAGCACGACCGAACGGTGGCTGAATTGCACGACGCAGCCTTCCAAGGGGCGCTTTCAGTGCTGGAGGGACGCCGCCGCAATGTCGGTATGCCCATCGAGCCGTCGCGCCATCGGACATTCCCGCCGCCGTCCGCTCGTCCGGAAGGCGTTACCCCGCGCGGTGCGGAAGAGGTTGTCGCTCAGTGGATGCGTCACCTCGGCGAGGCGGATGCCGAACTCACGAGCTACACGGGCGACGGCGGCATGGATGTCGTCGGACAGAAGAGCTTCGCGCAGGTGAAGCACTTCTCCAAGGCTGTGGGCGTCGCGCCCATTCGCGAGCTAGCTGGCGTCGCGGCCAACGATCGCCAACGCCGCCACGCCCTTTTCTTTACGAGCGTCGGCTATGCATCCGGTGCCGTGGATTTCGCTGACAACGCGGGCATCGCGCTCTTCGTCTACGACGTGGAGAACGCCGGACTCGAAGCGATGAACGCGCGCGCCAAGACGCTCATGCACAACGGGATTTCCTGAGTCGGGTGTAACCAGTTGTGGAGCGATCTCAGGCAAGGATGAGTTGATTTAGTAGCTGCCGCATCTGTTCGGCTTCTTTGTGCGAGATCCGGAATCCGATGGTCGAACTCGACGAAGTGACAGTCACAACGGTGTTGATCATGCCGTCACGTTTGGTAGTCACCCCTGTGATGGACTTCATCGGGATCATCTGAGTGCCAGCCTTACCGTTCTTCACCCCGGTGGCAAGCATTGACAACCCGCCGGTAAAGACGCCAGCGGTCACCTTTGCGCCGGAGACTCCGCGCGCCATCAGCCATTCGATGCGGTCAGAAAAGATCGCAACGTCCGCGTTCTTTCCATTGATGTGCGACTTGAACTTCAGCAGTGCGCCATCACTCGCGAACGATTCGGTAGTTGACTGAGCCGCAAAGCTTCCGCCGGTCGCGGGAGGAGCCGGCGGAGCGGGCATCCCTGCAGGGGCTACCGGCCGATGTTGATCAGTCCACTGCGTGCCATCCCAGTACGTCTCCCATTGCTCGCCGTTGGGGTACCACCCGGGCGCGGTCGAACTCATCGCAAATCGTTCCTTCCTCAAGTGCATAACTATGCAATCGCATGCTCACGCTGAGCGTATCGTCAACCGCGCGATCAGGCTTCCATCGCCGCCTCAACCTGCCCCCGCAGATCCCCCGCCGAATACCCCGGCCACCCGTGCAACACCCCCACCCACTCCCCAGGCAGCCCCGACGCACCCCACACGGCCCCGCCCAACGCCCCGGCGATCGCGGCGACGGTGTCCGTATCCGCCCCACCCCGCACGGCCCGCTCCAACGCATCCACCAGCGACGACGCCCCAACCACAGCAGCCAACGCCCCCTGGAACGCCCGCACGACCCACCCGTTCTGCGCCATGAAGTCCCGCGGATGCGCCCCGGGCGCCAGCGCCTCATCGATCAAGGCGCCCCAGCGCGCAGCATCCGCCGCCGGCAGCAATGAGAGCTGGCCCCGCACGTCGAGCTCGCCGGTGAGGATCGCCTGCCGGATCGCCGCCGACCAGAGGATGCAGGCCGATGCGCTGTCCTGCTCCCAATGCGTGAGCTTCGAGATCGCTTCGGCGGCGGCCGCGAGTTCCGTGGCGGGCCGGTCGAGATACCCGAGCGCGAGCGGACCCGTGCGCATGAGCGCCCCATTGCCTCCGCTGCGTCCGGCGCGGTCGTGCTCGGCGCGGGACGCCGCGAGCACATCGGCCTCGGTGAACGGCTGCGGAATGCGCGCGAGCACTGCGCGGGTCTGCGCGCCGACGTCTTTCGCGGTCTGCGCCCATCCGATCCAGCGGCCGACGATCTCCTCACGCGACGCGGCATCCTCCAGTCGATCACCGCGCGCGAGCACGTCGAGGATCGGCACGGCCATGCTCGTGTCATCGGTCCACTCGCCGACGCCGTGCCCGAACTGCCCGACGCCGAACGCGGGCGTCACCGCATCGTCGAGCGCCGGACCGAACTCGTACTGCGACCCGAGCGCATCCCCGGCGGCCGAGGCGAGCACGGCGCCGACCGCGCGGTCGAGCTGAGGGGTGGTGAGGGGCATGGGTGAGGCCTTCCGGTCGGCGAAAGCGGATCTCCTCAGAACGCTACTCGGGCCCGACCGAGAACATGCGGTCGTATGTATCACGTCGCGCCATCGATGCTCTTGATCACTGAGACGCCGGAGTACCTCTCCGGCGTCAAGTCTGCAAAGGAGCAATATGCGAGTCCCTGCCTATCACTCAACCAATCCCTCGGACCCGGACGTCCATCACGTCTATGACGACTGCGTGAGCGGAAAGCAGATCCCGCTGCGCAATCGCCAGTCGGGCACGAACAACTACCGGCTGTGTGATCACTGCGCGCGTCGCTGATCTCACAGGGTGGGCCGTTGATGACGGCGGCCCATCCTACGGCAGGCAGGGGGATAGGGCCGTCGAGGCGGGACGCTTCGATAAGGGTCCCAGCGCGGTGGAGATTCGGAGCTTGCGGCCTGCCCTTTGCGAAGTAGACCGGTATTCCTCGCGCCACTTTCGGCCGGTCGCGCATAGGTGTCCACGAGCATCGATACGGTGCCGAAGACATGTGTGTTCGACGAAACGGTAGGTGACGATGTTCGGTCGGTGGCGAAAGCGGAGTGAGGACGAGAAGACGTCGCAGGCTTCGACGGTTCAGCGGCCATCGGCGGCTGAGATCGATGCGGAGTACGGCGATTACACCGCACGAATCCGCAAGGTGTTGGTGTTCGGTGCGATCCTCGGGGTCTTCGGAGCGGTGGCGTTCGGTTTCGTCGCGTGGACGACGCAGACCTCTTCCGCCGGCGAACGGTCAGGTGTCACTGACGTGGGGCCAACGGTGGTCCTCGCTGCCCTGCCTGCCTCGATCCTGCTCGCCGGCTTCAGCATCCTCGCTGCGCTGGCGATCGCGTTGCAGCTCGCGGTCCGAACCCCTTCGGTGACGGAGACGCGCCCGGCGACTGCTGTCGCCCGTCGCCGCTTCCTCTGCTCGATCGCGAACCTGGTCGTGCCGAGCTCCGTTGCGCTGGCCGCATACTCGACTCCGGCTGCGCTCGCCGGGGCGCCCGAGACCCTCGACTTCGTTCGGGTTTTCGGACCGTGGTTGTGCGCTGCATTCGTCGCGGTGATCGCGGCGGATGCGGGCGTGGCTTCCGACCCTGAGTACGACCGAGCGGAGATGGGGCGCCTCTACCGGGCCCGCGTCGCGCGCCGGGTGCTCGTCGGTCTGCGGATGGTCGGGGAGCG
The DNA here is from genome assembly GCF_044900755.1 of Microbacterium sp. NPDC087868. Taxonomy (NCBI): domain Bacteria; kingdom Bacillati; phylum Actinomycetota; class Actinomycetes; order Micrococcales; family Microbacteriaceae; genus Microbacterium; species Microbacterium sp. NPDC087868. The sequence continues at coordinate 35,948 of NZ_JBJDNO010000002.1, read as the reverse complement.
CCGGGACGAAGTGACTTCGCGCAGCGTTGCGTGGCAATCCTTCGTGCTGGCGGGTGCGCCGGCCGCGACAGCGATCGTGTCGTTCGCCTCGGCCCCCGAACTCTTGCCGAGGCAGGCAATTGCACTCGTCATACTCGCCCTGGTCGTCGCCGGTGTCGTCTACGCCGTCGCCACCCGCGTGTACATCAACATCATCGCGCGTGACTGGGTCACCGTCTCGGGAATCATCACCGGGACGATCTTGGTCGGCGCGGTCAGCTGGCTCCTGCTTATCGGCATCTCCGCACGATGGATGGTCGCGGAACACTCCCTGGTTCCTGCGACGACAACGGTGGCGTGGGCTTTGGTGTACGTGGCCGTTCCGGCGATCGTCGCCGCCTGGTCGTTGGTCCCATTCGACGACGGCCGTCCGAAGGCGCTCGGGCTCGTCGTTCGTCGTGCGCTCGTGAAGAAGCTGAAGAATCGGAACAGTGGCGTGCAGCGGTCCGACGGCGCCACTTTCAACGGACTCGCGCTCGTCGCGCCATGGCTGAGCCCGTTCCTTCCCTTCGGCATCGTGCTCGGCGTTATCGCCAAGCAGCAGATCCGCCGATCGCGGATCGCGCGAGGTCAGCAGGAGCAGAGGGGCGAGTGGGCGGCGAATCTGGCGATCGGCCTCAGCCTGTTCTTCATGGTCGTACTCATCGTCGCGTTGCTCTGTGTCGGTGCGATCGATACGCCGGAGTGGGATGAGTTCGTCTGGGGCTGAGGGAGGCCGAGTGTCCTCGGCGCGGGGCCCTTCGACAAGCTCAGGGACCCAGTCTCGACGTGCGGCCCCTCGGCTCCTCGCTCAGGAACCGGACGTCGCTGTCAACCCTCCGCGACCCCGTCCGTCCCACCCGCTAATCTGGCCCCACCGACAACCGATCCCAACCGGAGGGGACCCGCATGTCATCCGAAGCCACCACCACGTTCCACTCGAACGCCGATGCCGCCGCCACCGCTGCAGCCGTGCAGAAGACCCTCGCCGACACGAAGGCGAAGGTGCTCGGGCAGAGCCCCGACGGCACGCAGATCGACTTTCAGACCCGCAAGACGATGCTCAACTGGGAGCTCATCGGGCGCGCGACGGTCGTGCCGGCGGCATCCGGGTCCGACGTGCATCTCTGGCTCAACGTGCACCACAACCGCCCGCCGGCACTCATGGACGGCGTCAAGAACAAGAAGGCCGTCGACAAGCTCGCTGGTCAGATCCAGGCGAACCTCGGCTGACGGCATCCGCTGTGTCGTTCGTGCGGGTCGCCGACGGTCTTGCGATCGTCGACGAGATTCAGCGCATCCGGCGGGGTGAGCGTCGAGGACCCGACGGGCGCCCCGACGTCGAGGTCGACTGGCGCGCGCTCAGCCCCTGGATCGTCGAGAACGACCGGGTGAGGATCTTCCCGCTGGCACGGTCCGAGGGCGACGACCCCGACGAACGGATGCCGGCGCTCCGACGCGAGCTCGAGATGGCGTTCGTCCACTTCTACGGAGGAGACGGGTTCCATGCGGAATCGCCGCTCGACCCCGACGAGGGATACGGCCGCGTGCTGAGTCGGGAGAAGCTCGTGTCGTTCCCGCGTGCGGTGTGGCGGGTGCAGGACTACGCGTTCACGCTCGTGCACGCCGTCGACTTGCACGCTTCCGACGCGACGACGCTCGCACTCCACATCTTCCCCGCCGAGTGGCGCTGGCCGGTGCTCGGCAACGCCGACACCAAACGCGCGGCCTCGCATCGCCGCCGCATCGAGAAGCAGGTGCGCGACGCGAACGCGAGCTGGACCTGGCCGGAGGATGCCGGTGAGTGACCGGCATCCGTGCTGCGATCTGTACCGCGACGGCGACCGCACCGACCCGAACGACGAGCAGCGCGCGGGCCGCGTGCGGATCGTCGAGACCTCCGAGCCCGGCTGGTCGATGACGTACCGCGTCGCGTGCACGACCTGCGCCCGCCGCTTCACCGTGAAGCAGATCGACGGCCCGGCGCTGCAGTGGACCTGGGTTCCGCAGGGCGAGAAGCGCCGACGCGTGCACTGATCGGTGCGCAAGCGTGCACTGATCGGTGCCGTATTCCGGTTATGGGCGCTCAGAACCGACATTTCGCACCGATCCGTGCACCCGCACCGATCCGTGCACAAGAGGCCGCAACTCCCGCACCTACGCCCGCCGCACCCGCAGCACGAACGCCACCGCCGCCAGCGTGATCACGACCACGCCGTAACCGAAGCACACCGCCTCGAGTCCGACGACGCCCACGAGCAGCCCCGCCGCCACGGCCGGCACCCCGAACGCGAGATACGCCAGCACGTAGATCACGGCGAACGTGTCGGCGCGCTCGGTCGCGGGGATCTTCGGCGCGAGCGACGCGACCACTCCCGAGAACGCCGTGCCGAAGCCCATGCCCGTGACTCCCGCGGCGACGAGATAGAAGGGGAGCGACTGCACCGAGAGCGCCGCGAGCGACAGCGCGGTTCCGACGGCCAGGGCCGCCGTGCCGAACAGGACGGTCGTGCGCGCCGGCATCCGACGCATCGCGAACGCCGTCACCGCACCGACACCCGCGAGCAGCACGACGCCCAGCCCCTGCCACACGTGCGCCTCGCCGCCGAGCTCGCCGCGCACGATGTTCGCACCGAGCGAGAGGAACAGCCCGCCGGTCGCCCAGCCCGCGATGATCGCGGGCGCACCGCGCCAGAAATCCGAACGGATGCCGGTGGGCACCGACAACCGGAAGCTCAGCGACGCCCAGACTCCGGGCCGACGCGGTGCGGTCTCGGGGATCGCGAAGAACAGGGCGGCGAGCAGCACGTACGCGGTGGTGAGCGGCGCGAAGACGTCGAGCAGGGCCTCGCCGGTCACGTCGAGCAGCACCGCCGACACGAGTGCGCCGGACGCGAGACCGATTCCGGGGCTCAGCGAGTTCCAGAGGGCCGCGGCCTTCGGGCGCCCGGCCGGGGCGAAGTCGAGCACGGTCGCCGAGAGCGCCGAGATGAGCAGACCGCTCGCCGCGCCCTGCAGGATGCGGGCGAGGAACAGGGTGGCGACGGCATCCGCATGCCAGAACAGCACCATGCTGGCGGCGAGCAGCAGGAATCCGCCGACCGCCACCGGCCGCCGGCCGATGTGGTCGGAGAGCGAACCGGCGGTGAGGAGCGTGAGCAGCAGCGCCACCGCGTACACGGCGAACACCGCGCTGATGACGATCGCGTCGAACCCGATCTGCTGCGCGAGCACCGGGTAGAACGGCGACGGCGCGCTCGCACCCATCATCATCACGATCTGTGCGACGACCGCGAGGGGGAAGCCGAGGCGGGAGCGGATGCCGGCGCCCCTGGGTCCCTGAGCCGCACCGGGTCCCGGAGCCGCACTGGGTCCCTGAGCCTGACGAAGGGCCCCACCGCGCTGCGGCGGCACGGTGATCGACTCGGTACTGGTCATGCGGCGCTCCTCAACCGTTCGAGTTTTATCGAACCATCCGACCGTACTCGCCATCCGTCGATTGTTCAACTATTCTCGAACCATGCCTGGCGATCTTCCGCACCCGGAGCGCTCCGAGATCCAGCTGACCGACGTGCTCTTCGCGCTCAGCGACCCCGAGCGCCTCGCGATCACGCGCCAGCTCGCCGACGGTCCGCTCGACATGGCCGCCTGCCACGCCACCGACCCGAACCTGCCGAAGTCGACCAAGTCGCACTTCATGAAGGTGCTGCGCGAGGCGGGCGTCATCCGCAACGAGCCCGACGGCCGGCGTCGACGCCTGACCCTGCGCCGCGACGACCTCGACGCTCTGTTCCCCGGGCTGCTGGACTCGGTGCTCGCGAAGTAGATCGGTATTTCAGCGCCAGCTCTCGCCTGTCGGCATCTCCTGTCTTGCGGCCGCCACTAGCCTCGATGAGGCCGTGCCCGTAGATAGACAGGAACTCAGCAATGCAGTGGGGATGGAATCCGGACTCGATCGCAGCGCTCACGACGGCGCTCGCTGCAGTAGCGGCCGTCGTAGCCGGCTACTTCGCGTGGAAGGCGTACCAGGCGGAAAGTGACGCTCGGGGGCTGGCGATCAAAGCCCACGACCTCGCCGAGCGTGCCCACGACGCCCGGATCGAGCGTGAGCAACTGCTCGAGAAGGAGAAGGAGCGTGCTCAGGCGGAGATGGTTTCGGCGTGGGCGGTGGTCGTCGAGGCCGGCGGGGAGAAGTGCGTCGAGGTTCATGTGCAGAACCTCTCTCCTGCGCCGGTGTACTCCGTACGGTTGGGGTTCGAGCTCGCGGGATCTCCGAACCTCTACGCCGGCTGGGCACGAGTGCTTCCGCCGACCCCGGGTGTGCCGGAGCGGCCGAAGGTCCATGACGATGCCACGAGAGATTGGCGAATCTGGGGGAGGCGCCGGGGTCGCCATGCGGCGCCCTATGTGGAGCTGACGTTCCATGACGCCTCCGGGCGATGGTGGTATCGCGACGGACATGGTGTCCTCGCTGAGACCACTGAGAAGGATGCATGGCGATACAAGAAGTCCACAGACAAGGCCCCTTCGCCAACCTGACGCTCGTCGCGGGGGAGCAAAGAGTACGAGGGCGCCTAGGGCGGCCGCTCTCCACACCTTCTCGCGCAATCCCCTCCCCGCCACTGTCGAATGTCATGATGGATCGCATGGCCACCACCTCTCTGCTCGATCGGGCGATCTACTCCTATCCGGATGTCGATCGTCTGGTCGGTCTACGAGGAGGTACCTCCCGGCGCTGGCTCGAGGGATACGCCCGTTCGGGCAAGTTCTACGACCCCGTTCTGCGCGAGAAGCCGACAGGCGCGGAAGTCGTCACGTGGGGTGAGATGGTCGAAGCGCGTCTGCTGGCGGAGTTCCGGCAGCAGGATGTCTCGGTGCAGCGCCTTCGTCCGGCGATCGACCAGCTTCGCGAGGAGTTCGGCACCTATCCGCTCGCGCAGGCTCGACCGTTCCTCGAGGTCGAGGGGCGCGAGCTCGTGCGCATCGTGCAGGACAAGGTCGGCCTCGAGCGCCCGCTGCAACTCGTCGTCGTCCGCAATGGTCAGAGCATGATGACCGAGGCCACCGAACGATTCCGCGACGCCGTCGACTACGAGGGCGGAACGGTGCACCGCTTCCGCCCAGATCCGCGCACTCCTGACGTCATCATGGACCCCGCGCGCACGTTCGGTCAGCCGGCCATCCGCAACGTGCGCACCGATGTGCTCGCCGAGGACTACCGTGCCGGCAGCTCGCGCGAAGAGCTTGCCGACCTCTACGAACTCTCCCCGGCGCAGGTCGACGCGGCCATCCGATTCGAACTGATCGCCGGCAGCGACCGGGCGGCCTGATGGGTGCGTTCTCGCCGGTGTACTTCGCCGACGAGAATGCGCTGGGCATGGCCAAGATACTGATCCGCCAGGGGCGTGACGACATCGTCCATCCGGGGCATCCTTCTCTTCCGTCGATCCCGCTCGGCACGACCGACCTCGACTGGATGCCGCAGGTCGGCGCAGCCGGATACATCGTCGTCAGCCGAGATCGACGCATCCGCACGCGCCCGGCGGAGCTCGCCTCCTACGTGTCGTACGGCATCCGCTCGGTGTGGATCGGAGCCAAGCAGGACTTGCGCCCGCTCGACCAGGCCGACCTCTTCCTGCGGCACGAGGAACGACTGCGACGCGAGATCATCAAGCGCGGCCCGGGTCCCTGGGCGCTGGCGCTGAACGTATCCGGGCTCAGACCGATCCAGCTACCCGGCGTGAGCGCTCCCAACAGCGGATAACGAACCCGCAACACCGGCATATCGGTTCTCAGCGTTCTGTCAGGATGAGCGTATGACTACACCGAACGACACCCCCGCGGGCTGGTACGACGACGGCTCCGGACGTCAGCGCTGGTGGGACGGTCAGCAGTGGGGAAACTTCGCCGACGAGGCCAGTGCTCCGGAACCCACGGCTCCCGTCGCCCCCGCTGCCCAGGCAGATTTCTCCGCGCCCGCGCCCGCGCCCGCCTTCGCCGGAGCATCCGCTCCCGCGTACCCCGGCGCGCACACCGCCGTGGCGGAAGAGCCCAAGAAGAAGCTCAACGTGCTCGCCCTGGTCGCGGCCATCGTCGGCGCTGTCGGCTTCATCTTCGCGTGCGTGCCCGGCGCGCTGATCCTCGGCTGGATCCTGCTGCCGATCGCTTTCATCCTCAGCATCGTCGCCCTCTTCCTCAAGGGTGACAAGAAGTGGCTCGCCTTCATCGGCCTCGGGCTGTCGATCGTGGGAACCATCGTCGGCTTCGTGGTGTTCTTCGCGGTCGTCGCCAACTCGTTCGAGGTCGCCTTCGGCAGCGGAGAGACCACGGTCTCCCAGCCGGCCGAGGACGAGTCGGATGCGGATGCCGACGCCGAAGAGCCCGTCGCCGAAGAGCCGGCCGATGCGGCACAGGGCACCCGCGAGAACCCGTACCCGGTGGGGTCCACGATTGACAGCAGCGACTGGACCGTCGTCATCAACTCGATCAACCCCGACGGCAACGCCACGGTCTCCGAGGCAAACCAGTTCAACGACCCGGCTCCGGCCGGTTCGCACTACGAGATCGTCAACTACACCGTCACCTACAAGGGCGACGAGTCGGGCATCGCCGCTGAGGTTCAGCTCGCCGCCGTCACGGCGTCGGGCTCGGTCATCAACAGCTACGACGCGCTGGTCGCGCTGAACGACGGCATGGGGCTCGACGAGCTCTACGCCGGCGGCTCGGCCACCGGATCCGAGGCCTTCCTCGTTCCGGACGGCGAGACCGTCGTCTATCGCATCACGCCCGGCTTCTTCGCCGACGACGTCTTCATCAAGTAACCACCAGCCCGAGTGAGGCCCCGGTTCGCGGAAGCGGCCGGGGCCTCCTCCGTATGTCCCTCCCATTGCATCTGTCCGCGACCTCGGCGAGGCTCGAAGCATGGCCATCACTGCGACTCGGATCGACGATTACTTCACCCGCTACGCCGCAACGCTGACGAACTTCGACGCCGGCGCGTGGGCGAAGCTGTGGGCCGAGCCGGGGGTGGTCGTCGACGACGCGGCGTCGATGGTGGCCGAGTCCCGTGAGGCGCTCGTGCAGGGGCTCTCGATGTCGTTCCCCCTGCACAAGCGGCTCGGTTTCGCCGCGGCGGGGCACGAGGTGCTCGACATCACCCTCGTGACGGACAAGCTCGCGCTGGTGCACGTTCGTTTCGCGTTCCGTGACGTCGAGGGTGCTCGCCTCAGCGATATCACCAGCTACTACCTGCTGCGCGACAACGGTTTCGGGCTGCAGACGGCGGTGTGCATCGAGACGGACGCCGCCGAGAAGACCCGCGAACTCGCCACCGCCCGAGGGGTCGAACTGCCGGGGTGAGCTGCGGGCACGCGAGACCTGCTGCTACGACGCCACGCGACCCGGGGCCGCGGCATCCGCGTCGATCTCGGCCCACACGGCGTCGAGGGAAAGACCCAGAACCCCCGCGATCGCGGCGATCGTCGAGAAGGCCGGTGTCGCGACGCGGCCCGACTCGATCTTGCGCAGCGTCTCGGGGGAGACGCCGGCGTCGAGCGCCACGCCCAGCATCGACCGCTCGCCCCGTGCAGCGCGCAGCAGGGCACCGAGGCGCTCGCCGCGTTCGACCTCAGCGGGGGTGAGGGGCATCCGGACCATCATGATGCCAATACTAATCCCGGGATAGGATTGCCGGGATAGTTATTGGTCGCCACCGGAAAGCATCCCATGATCGAAATCCTCACGCCCGACGAACTCGACCGCGCCCGCGCGACCGGCGCCCTCGTCGGCGACATCCTGCACGCGCTGAAGGCCCGGGCAACCGTCGGCACCAACCTGCTCGACATCGACCGCTGGGCGAAGCAGATGATCGAGGATGCCGGCGCCGAGTCCTGCTACGTCGACTACGCCCCCTCGTTCGGCGACGGACCCTTCGGCCATTACGTCTGCACCGCCGTGAACGATGCCGTGCTGCACGGCATGCCGCACGACTACACGCTCGCCGACGGCGACCTGCTCACCCTCGACCTCGCCGTCTCGCTGCGCGGGATCGCGGCCGACGCGGCGATCAGCTTCATCGTCGGCACCACCCGCGACCCCGAGGACGAGCGCCTGATCGAGACGACGGAGCGCGCGCTCGCCGCCGGCATCGCCGCCGCTCGCCCCGGCGCCCGCATCGGCGACATCTCCCGCGCGATCGGCACGGTGCTGAAGGCCGAGGGGTACCCGATCAACATGGAGTTCGGCGGCCACGGCATCGGCTCGACGATGCACCAGGACCCGCACGTCGCCAACAACGGACGCCCCGGCCGCGGCTACGTGCTGCGCCCCGGCCTGCTGCTCGCGCTCGAGCCGTGGATCATGGCCGACACCGACGAGCTCGTGACGGATGCCGACGGCTGGACCCTCCGCAGCGCGACGGGTGCCCGAACCGCCCACACCGAGCACACGGTGGCGATAACGGAGACGGGCGCGGAGATCCTGACGCTGCCGACGCGGTAGGTGGGGTACCCCGGGCGGGGCCCTTCGACAGGCTCAGGGACCCGGTCCGGACGAGGAACTCAGCCCTGGGTCGCTGAGCCTGTCGAATCGTCGCAGGGCAGCATGACCTAGCTGCGATGCAAGGCGCGACGTGCGCGTCGCGCCGACCGCCCGGCCAGGTCGCGCAGCCCCGTGCCCGGCCCCTCGCGCTGCAGCTCGACGCCGCCGCTCGAGCCGGTCGTGAGAAGCACGGCGCTGCCGGCCAGCAGCGGCGACGATCCCGCGCGCATCAGCGCACCGGCATCCGACGTCACGGGCACGTCGAACGTCCACCCGGCCCGCCGCACCTTCGCCATCAGGCGGAGGGTCGAGGAGGGGCCGTGGTCGGCGAACACCCTCAGCGGATCGATCGCGACCGAGATGCCGGAGCGCGCACGGGGTCGCTCGCTCGCGATGCGACGTTCGTCGCCCGGCTCGTCGCCGAGGAGGAACAGTTCGATCCGGTCGTTGGTGCGCTCGCGCCCGGCGATGAGCGCCTCGGGCGGCAGGTCGGTGAGCGACTCCAGCGGCAGCGACGACAGGCGGTCGGTCTCGGTGTCGAAGACGAGCGCCTCGCGCCCGTCGCGCAGGATGCTGACGTCGATCGACAGGTGCAGTCCGCCGCCGCGCGACCAGTTCGCCGAGGTCACCGCGGCCACGCACGACAGCTCCGTCTCGAACTCCGCGAAGCGCACGAGGTCGTCGCGCAGCCCGGCGCGCAACAGGGCCGCGCGGATGCGGTGGGGGAACGACAGCCCGGCGTCCACGCCCGGGCCGAAGCGCCTCTCGACGATGGGGGTCACGACGTCGATCAGTCGGTTCCGGTATTCGGCGGGGTAGCGCAGCATCTGTCTGCCGCTCAGGCGCTTGAGGATCTTGCCGCGGAACCAGTGCCGCAGCAGGCGGTCGCGCAGGGTGCCCGGCTCGGTGTTCGCCTCGACGACGTCGAGCACGCGCTCGAGATGCGGGTAGTAGGTCTCGGGATCGATGCGCGAAGCGCTCGCGCTGCCCGGATGCTTGACCCACGCGTAGCAGGGCACGCTCGCGAGGATCGAGATCCTCGACGCCGCGAAGTACGCCTGCATCACGTAGAGGTGGTCCTCGAGGCGCACGCGGCCGTCGGGGAAGCGGATGCCGTGGGCGCGCAGGAACTCCGTGCGGAACAGTTTGTGCGGTGTGAGCATCTCGAGCAGCGGGTGCTCGCCGAGCACGGCATCCGGAACATCGCGACGGAAGATGCGGCTCGGCAGGTCGCGTCCGATGCCCACCTCCTTGCCGACGACGACGTCGGAGCCGTTCGCATCGGCATAGTCGCAGAGGGCCTGGAGGGCGGTGTCGAAGAGGTAGTCGTCCTGGTCGACGAACTGCACATAGGTGCCCTGCGCGGCCGCGACGCCCTCGTTACGCGGCGTGCCCGGCCAGCCGGAATGCGGCAGATTCAGCACACGAACATGCGGACGATCCTGGGCGACGCGGTCGAGGCGCCGCTTCGTCGCCTCATCGGAGCCGTCGTCGCAGAGCAGGATCTCGAACTGATCCGGGCGCAGGCTCTGCCGGTCGAGCGAAGCGATGAGGTCGCGGAACCCGTCGCCCGGGTTGAAGACGGGCACGATCACGCTGACCCGGATGGACGGCTTCTGGATTCCGATGAACGACGACATTGCCGCCAGTAGAACACTCGTCGCTGTGACCCGCACCGGGATTGCATTTCCCCCGGGCGTGTGGTGGGCGCGATCGGGGCGGTCTCAGGGGGTCGGTGGCCCGTCCGCTTCGGGCGGCGCGTCGGACGAGGCATCCGTCTTCTTCTTGCTCTGCGCGTCGATCGCCACCCCGATCGCGATGCCGAGCGACAGCCCGAGCCCCATACCGAGGCCGAGGTTGTCGAAGAACAGCAGGCCGGCCACGACGCCGAACGGGATGCCGAGGGCGATGCCCATGACGAGGCCGGTCTGGTTCTCCTTCGCGGACTTCTCTGACTTCTCTCCGGGATCTGTCATGCATACGACGGTACGGAGGCCGGAGGGGCGGCGCATCCCCCTTGTGGGGGACCCGGATTCCCACCCCGCACCCAGGTGAACGATATATCGTTGAGTATCGTTCACCACCCCATCTGGAGGTCACCATGAACAACGCATTCCCCTTCGGCGGAACCGGCAGCAACAGCAGCAACGCCGACAACCCGCTCGGCAACATCTTCGGCACCGGCGGCCTCGGCGGCCCCAACGGTCCGGCCGGCGCGCTCTTCGACGCCTTCGACCAACTGCGCAAGTCGTTCGACCAGCAGCGTCCGTCCGGCGGCAGCCGCATGGCCCGCGGCGATGTCCGCGCGGCGGTGCTCTCGCTGCTCGCCGAGCGCCCGATGCACGGCTACCAGATCATCAACGAGATCTCCGAGCGCAGCGGCGGCTCGTGGAAGCCGAGCGCCGGCTCCGTGTACCCGACGCTCCAGCTGCTCGCCGACGAGGGCCTGATCGAGGCCGAGGAGCAGAACGGTCGCAAGACCTACTCGCTCACCGAGGCCGGTCGCGCCGTCGCCACCGAGACGACCGAGACGAAGGCTCCGTGGGAGTCGACCTCGAAGGACGGCCACCGCAACGACCCGCGCTTCCACGCGCTGCCCAAGGCCGGCGTCGACCTCGCCGCCGCCGCCGCTCAGGTCGGCCGCAGCGGATCGCCCGAGCAGGTGCAGGCCGCGATCGACGTGCTCGACGACGCCCGCCGTAAGCTGTACAGCAGCCTCGCGCAGGACTGATCCGGCCGGGATGACGCGCTTCTGCCCGCCCGGCCTCCGGGCGGGCGTTCCCGACGGCGGAGGAAGAACACGATGACGGATGCCCCGGCGCAGAGCGCCCACCGCGCTCGCTACCGTCGCATCATCTCCTTCGCCGCTCGGGAGTTCGTGAAGATCTGGTGGTTCGAGCTCGTGCTGCCGCGCTTCGGCATGAGCGGCATCTCCGAGCGCACGCGTGCTCCGCGCATGCAGAAGTTCGCCCGCCGGTTCCACGGCCTCGCGGTCGAGCTCGGCGGCCTCATGATCAAGGTCGGCCAGTTCATGTCGTCGCGTCTCGACGTGCTGCCGCCCGAGATCACCGCCGAGCTCGCCGGCCTGCAGGACGAGGTGCCGGCCGTACCGTTCGCCGATATCCGGGTGCTCGCCGAGGCCGAGCTCGGGATCCCGCTCGGGCGTGCGTTCGCGTGGGTCGACGAGACTCCGCTCGCCGCGGCATCCCTCGGTCAGGCCCACCGGGCGAAGCTGTCGGAACAGGATGCCGCCGACACCGGGCTCGACACGGTCGTGGTGAAGGTGCAGCGTCCGGGGATCGACGGCATCGTCGCGACCGACCTCGCCGCCCTGCGCCGGGTCGGGAAGTGGCTCACGCGGGTGCGCATCGTGTCGGACCGGGTGGATGCCCCCGCCCTCGTCGAGGAGTTCGCGGCCACGAGCCTCGAGGAGATCGACTACCTGCACGAAGCGGCATCCGCCGAGCGTTTCCGGGAGGCCTTCGCCGATGACCCGCGCGTCGACGCACCGGAGATCGTGTGGGAGCGATCGACCCGCCGCGTGCTGACCCTGTCGGACGTCACGGCCATCAAGATCAACGACACCGACGCGCTGCGCGCCGCTGGCATCGACCCCGCGCAGGTCGCCGAGGTGTTCGCCGAGGTCATGTTCGACCAGGTGTTCACGCACGGCTTCGTGCACGCCGACCCGCATCCCGGCAACATGTTCGTGACGCCGCGGGCGGCGGGAGCGGATGCCGGTGACCCGCCGTGGCACCTCACCTTCATCGACTTCGGCATGATGGCCGAGGTTCCGGCGAATCTGCGCGCCGGCCTGCGCACCCTCCTGATCGCGGTGACCGCGCGGGACAGCCGCGGACTCGTCGCCGCCGCGAAGGAGATCGGGGTGCTGCTGCCCTCGGCCGACACCGGCGAGCTCGAACGGGCGCTCACCGCCCTCTTCGCACGGTTCGGCGGCATGGGCTTCGCGGAGCTGTCGAAGGTCGACCCGCGCGAGTTCGCCGACTTCGCCGATGAGTTCGGCGACATGGTGCGCCGTCTGCCGCTGCAACTGCCCGAGCACCTGCTGCTGCTGATCCGCGCGGTGTCGCTCACCTCGGGCATGTGCAGTGCGCTCGACCCGACGTTCAACGTGTGGGATGCCGCCGAGCCCTACGCCAACCGGCTGCTGCGCGACGAGAGCGGCAACCTCGTGCAGGACATGGCGCAGCGCGCCATGAAGACCGCCGGCATCACGATGCGCCTGCCCGACCGCATCGACGCGATCATCACCCGCGTCGACGACGGCAACGTCACCTTCGACACCTCCCGGCTCGAACGCCGTCTCGACCGGCTCGAGGGCATCGCCCGCCGCATCGGGTCGGGCGTGCTCTTCGCCGCGATGCTCGTGGGCGGCGCACTGCTCGTCGAGCCGGTGCCCGGTCTCGGCTTCACCCTGCTCTGGGCATCCGCTCTGCCCCTGTTGCACTCGGTGTTCTCGGGCTTCTTCCGCCGGTAGCCGCGGGGCCGCCCTGCGACGCTTCGACAGGCTCAGCGACCCAGGGCGGGTGTCTTTGAACTGGGCCCCTGAGCCTGTCGAAGGGCCCCGCCACGCCCGCGAGCGGAGGAGATTTCGCGTTCGGCAGGAGCATCCGCCGCTTTTGGTCCTGCGCAGCGCGAGTTCTCCTCCCGAGCGAATGGATGCTGCCGCCCTGCGACGCTTCGACAGGCTCAGCGACCCAGGCCGGGGTGGGGCCGACGGAACCAGGCCAGGTCGGGTGGTGTCTCGAAACTGGGTCCCTGAGCTTGTCGAAGGGTCCCGCCCCGCGCAAGCCCCCGTCCCGGTGAACGCGCCGTGGGAGAATGGTTTCTCATGGAGACCCCCGAAGAGAAGCCTCCCCGCACCACCGCCACCAATATCGTCCCCAAGGCCACCGAGACGGGCCGCAAGATCGTCCGCGACATGTCGGCCGTTCCGCCGCGCGGACTGCACCCGGCGCTGATCCCTGGCGTCTCGGTCGAAGAGACCGGGCGCACCTATCGCACCGACCACCTCGTGTTCGGCGTCGCGCTCCTCGCGACCGTCGCGTTCATCGCCTGGGGCGTGTTCGCCGGCGACAACCTGTCGGGCACGGCGAGCAGTGTGCTCGCGTGGGTGGTCGAGTACTTCGGCTTCTTCTTCACGACGATCGCCACCGTGATCCTCGTGTTCATGCTGTTCGTCGGCTTCAGCCGGTACGGGCGCATCCCGCTCGGCCGCGACGACGAAGAGCCCGAGTTCTCGATGTTCTCGTGGATCTCGATGCTGTTCGCCGCCGGCATGGGCATCGGTCTGGTGTTCTGGGGCGCCGCCGAGCCGCTCACGTTCTTCGAGACGCCGCCGCCCGGCACCGTCGAGGCCAACACCCTCGAGGCGATGCACACCGCGCAGGCCCAGGTGCTCTACCACTGGGGTCCGCAGGCCTGGGCGTTCTACGCGCTCGTCGGCGGCGCGATCGCCTACGGTGCATTCCGCCGCGGTCGCACCCCGCTGATCTCCTCGATCTTCGCGCCACTGCTCGGTGAGGGCCGCACGACCGGTCCCCTCGGCCGCACGATCGACATCTTCTCGATCATCGTCACGCTCTTCGGCACGGCCGCCTCGCTCGGACTCGGCGCCCTGCAGATCGGCCACGGCGTCGAGCTCGTCACCGGCATCGGAGAGGTCGGCAACGGCATCCTGATCGCGGTCATCGCCGTGCTCACCGCCTGCTTCATCGCCTCGGCCGTCTCGGGCGTCTCGAAGGGCATCCGCGCGCTCTCCAACACCAACGCCGTGATGGCACTGGTGCTCGCGTTCTTCGTGTTCTTCGTCGGACCGTCGATGCTCATCCTCAACGTCATCCCCTCGGTGGCCGTGCAGTTCCTCGGAGACCTGCCCACCATGATCGCCCGCTCGGCGTCGCAGGGTGCAGAGGTCGAGACGTTCCTCTCGGGCTGGACGATCTTCTACTGGGCCTGGTGGATCTCGTGGTCGCCGTTCGTCGGCATGTTCATCGCGAAGATCTCGCGCGGCCGCACGCTGCGCCAGTTCGTGGCGGTCGTGATCGTCGTGCCCTCGGCCATCTCGCTCATCTGGTTCGCGATCTTCGGCACCACGGCGATCAGCCAGCAGATGGACGGCGCCGGGCTCGTGGTCGATCCGCCCGAAGAGGTGCTGTTCGGCGTGCTCGAGAACCTGCCGTTCCCGCTGATCACGAGCATCCTGCTGATCCTGTTGATCTCGATCTTCTTCATCACCGGCGCCGACTCGGCCTCGCTCGTGATGGGCACGCTGTCGCAGCAGGGTCGTCCGGAGCCCGCGCGCTGGGTCACGGTCACCTGGGGTGCCCTCGTCGGCGCGATCGCCGCGGTCGTGCTCGTGTCGGGTGACGAGGGGAGCGGGCTGCAATCGCTGCAGAACGTCACCATCATCGCCGCGCTGCCGTTCGCGGTGATCATGGCGTTCATGATGGTCGCGTTCATGATCGACCTGCGCCGCGACCCCATGATCCTGCGCGAGCGGTATGCCCGTGCGGCGGTGCGCCACAGCGTCATGGCCGGGCTCGAGGAGTACGGCGACGACTTCGCCCTCGTGCCCGTCGAGTACGACCACTCGGGTGACGACCTCGCCTGGATCGACGAGGAGACCGTCGACGAGACGCTCTCCGAGGTCTACGAGGCGGCGACCGAGGCGATCGACATCATCCCGCAGGGAGACGTCGACGCCGCGGTGGATGCCGCCGTCGACCCCGAGCAGACGGATGCTCCGGAGCGGCCGCGCGCCGACTGATCGGTGTGCGCGGGGGCCCTTCGTCTCGTCGCTTCGCTCCTCGCTCAGGAACCGGTTCCGGTTCCTGAGCGAGCGCAGCGAGACGAAGGGCCGACCCGGCGAAACCTCAGCCGAGGCGGGTCAGGCGCACGACGAGCAGGCCGACCGAGGTGATCAGCACGAAGTAGCTGAGCACGAGTCCGAGGATCGCGGCGAGCAAGAACCGCCCGCGGTCACGCAGGGCGCGGTGCCCGACGAACACCGTCGCTCCGGCGACGACGATCGAGACGAGATAGCCGATGACGCCGCTCGTGAACGTGAGGAACACGATCAGCGCCACGATCCCCGCGGCCAGCGCGATGAGGTGACGGTACGGGTTCGGTTCGGCCTCGGTCATGCCCCCGAGCCTATCCAGACGACGGGCGCGCTACTCCTCCGCACCCTCCGCCGTGGCGGTGATGCGGGCGGCCATGCCGGCGAAGATCGCGCCGTGGAACGGCAGCACGGCGAGCCAGTACAGGCGTCCGCTCAACCCGCGCGGGAAGAACACCGCCCGCTGCTCGTACCGGGCGCCCGTCCCCTCCGGCAGCGCGCGCAGTTCGAGCCAGGCCGAGCCCGGCACCTTCATCTCGGCGCGCAGCCGCAGCAGCCCTCCGCTGGCGGGTGAGGCATCCGTCGTCGTGCCCGGCGCCTCGACGGCCTCGACGCGCCAGAAATCGATCGCGTCGCCGACCCGGGCGTCGGTGCGGCTGCGGCGTCCGCGGCGCAGGCCGACCCCGCCGACGAGACGGTCCATGAGACCGCGCACCGCCCACAGGAACGGCGACGAGTACCAGCCGTTCGACCCGCCGATGCCCAGGATCACGCGCCACAGCTGATCGACGGATGCCGTCGTCTCGAGCGACCGTGCATCCGTGAACACCGTGCGCCCGGCCCAGTCGGGGTCGCTCGGCAGCGGGTCGCTCGGAGCGCCCGAGACCTCGGCATCCTGCCAGCTCGTCTCGATCGTGTCGTTGTTCGACCGGCCGATCGCGAGCGCGACGGCCCGGCGATACGGGGTCAGGCCGCCCGTCGGCCGTGGGATGAGGTCGTCGACGTCGCGGTTCTTCACGACGCACTCGTTCTGCAGCGAGGCGACGAGCGGGCGCGCGATCGAGCGCGGCACCGGCGTCACGAGGTTCACCCAGTGCGAGGCGAGTCCCGGGGTGAGCACGGGGAGGGCGGCGATCGCGCGCTGGGGGAGTCCGGCCTCCACCGCGTAGCCGTTCATCATCTGTCCGTAGCGCAACACGTCGGGGCCGCCGATGTCGACCGCCCGGTTCACGCTCTCGTCGACCCGGGCGGCGCCGAGCAGATAGTGCAGCACGTCTCGGATCGCGATCGGCTGGATGTGATTGCGCACCCACTTCGGGGCGGGCATGTACGGCAGCACCTCGGTGAGGTGTCGGATCATCTCGAACGACGCCGAGCCCGACCCGATCACGACCCCGGCCTGCAGCACGAGCGTCGGCACCCCCGATTCGAGGAACACCTCGCCCACCCGCACGCGCGAACGCAGGTGCGGCGACAGCTTCACGTCGTCGGGATGCAGTCCGCCGAGGTACACGATGCGGCGGGCCCCGGCCGTCGCCGCGGCGTCCGCCACCGTCTGCGCCGCGCGCTCGTCGGCCTCTTCGAAGTCCTTGCCGGCGCCCATCGAGTGGATCAGGTAGTAGACGACATCGACGTCGCGCATGGCCTCGGCCACGGCATCCGCATCGTCGGCCGAGCCCTCGACGATCTCGCAGTCCGGACCCCAGGGGAAGGATGCCGCGCGGGCCGCGTCGCGCGCCAGAACCCGCACGCGGTACCCGGCGTTGAGCAGGCGCGGGGTGAGGCGTCCGCCGATGTACCCGGTCGCCCCGAGGACCAGGGCGACGGGGGCGCTGCCGTCGTCTCGGGGGATCGCGCGCAGGTCGTCTTCGCGTCCGGTGGGCTGGGTGAGCTCGGTCATGTCCCGAGCGTAAGTCGGATCACCGGAGATTTCACTAGGCTGGCGTTTCACTAGTCAAACTAGTAATCTTTCTTCCGAGGAAGGTGATTCGATGTCCCCGGCAGTGGAGAAGACCCGCACGATCGGCACCCGACGCGCCCTCCGCCGGACGCCCGGGATGATCCGCGCAGACGGCGTCGACCTCGCCCCGTTGTCGGCCCGGCAGGCAGTCGGCCGCATGTCCGGCATCACCGCTCCCGTCGAGCGCCGATCCTTCTGGCGCGCCGCCGGGATCGTCGGCGGCGTCTCGCTCGTCGCCGCGGCATCCGCTCCGCTCATGGCCGGACTGCTGCTCTCCGGATGACCCGGCATCCCCGGATGCCCCCAACAGACCATCGCGAACCACCGAGAAGAAAGGAGCCCCCCATGGGACTCGACGACAAGATCAAGAACGCCGCGGAGGACATCGCCGGTAAGGCGAAGGAGGCTGCGGGCAAGGTGACCGGCAACGAGAAGCTCGAGGCCGAGGGCAAGGCCGATCAGGCCAAGGCCGACGTGAAGAAGGCCGGCGAGAACGTCAAGGACGCCTTCAACAACTGAGCGAGCCGCAGGAACTTCGGGGAGACGGTGGGTGTACCGTCTCCCCGAACTCTGTCCCGGGGCATTCGCCTCGCGACGGGAAGAAAGTGAGAACGACATGTCCGATCCCGTGAAGAGCGAATCCCTCTGGCAGCGGCTGCTCCGCCGCTTCCGACCGGCGCCCACCGAACCGCGTCGGCTCACGGTCGACGACGTGACGGTGGTCGACCGGCCCATGCTCCGACGGGCGGTCGCCGGAACCGTGGTCGGCAACCTCATGGAGTGGTACGACATCGGCGTCTACGGCTACCTGGCGGTGATCATCGGACGGGCGTTCCTGCCGGATGCCTCGGCCGGGGCGCAGTCGCTCTTCTCGCTCGGCGTGTTCGCCGTGACCTTCGTCGCGCGCCCGCTCGGCGGCATCGTGCTCGGCCAGCTCGGTGACCGGATGGGGCGCCAGCGGGTGCTCGCCTTCACGCTCATCATGATGGCCGCCGCGACGTTCCTCATCGGCGTGCTGCCCGACTTCTCGGTCATCGGGGTCTGGGCGCCCATCCTGCTGATCGTGCTCAAGCTCGCGCAGGGCTTCTCCACCGGCGGCGAGTACGCCGGCGCGACGACCTTCATCACCGAGTACGCGCCCGACAAGCGTCGCGGGTTCTACGCCTCGCTGCTCGACCTCGGCTCGTACATGGGCTTCGCGATCGGCGCGGCGTTCGTCTCGATCCTCCAGCTCACGCTGTCGGCCGACGTCATGCAGGGCTTCGCCTGGCGCATCCCGTTCCTGGTCGCGCTGCCGCTGGGACTCATCGCCATCTACTTCCGACTCAAGATCGAAGACACCCCCGCTTTCCAGGAAGCGCAGGATGCCGCGGCCCACGCCGCCGACGAAGCGCAGGCCGCGGCCGATGCGCCCAAGGGCGTCATCGCCCTCATCCGCGCGTACTGGCGCGAGCTGCTCACGGCGTTCGTGCTCGTCGCCGCGGCGAACACCGTCGGCTATGCGCTCACCTCGTACATGCCCACGTACCTCACCGGAACCCTCGGCTACGACGAGGTGCACGGCACGCTGCTGACGCTCCCGGTGCTCGTGGCGATGGCCCTCTGCATCCCGCTCACCGGTCGGCTCTCCGACCGCATCGGCCGCAAGAAGGTGCTGTTCATCGGCTCGACCTCGGCGATCGTGCTCGCGGTGCCCGCGTTCCTGTTCATGATGCACGGCGAGATCTGGTCGACCGTGCTGGGCCTCGTGCTGCTCGCGTTCCCGGTGACGTTCTACGTCGCCAATCTCGCTTCGTCGCTGCCGGCGCTCTTTCCCACGTCGTCGCGCTACGGCGGCATGGGCATCTCGTACAACCTGGCGGTGGCGCTGTTCGCCGGTACCGCGCCGGTCGTGATGGAGGCGCTCGTGCAGATGACGGGTTCGTCGCTCGCGCCAGCGTTCTACGTGATCGGCACGTCGATCGCCGGGTTCATCGCGGTGGTCGTGCTCAAGGAGTCGGCGCGCCGACCGCTGCCCGGCGCGATGCCGAGCGTGCAGACCGAGCAGGAAGCCATCGAGCTCGTCGAGGGTCAGGACGACAACCCCGACCTCGACCTCGACGAGCTTTTCCCCGAGCGGGTCGAGCAGGCGGCGGGTGACGCGGGTGACGACGACGGCGCAGAGCCGGCCGAGCCCGAGAAGGTCTGAGGCGGGCGGGCGGGTTACTCGCCCGCCTGCCCCTCTTCCTGCGACTCCTCGTGATCGCGGATCACGTCGCGCAGTTCCTGATCGAGATCGGATGCCTCTTCGATCGCCGAGGTCATCCCGGCGAGGAAGCGGGTGACCACCGCGCGCTCCTTGTCGGACATCTCGTCGACGAGCGACAGCATCCGCCGGTGCATCGCACCGAGGGTGTGGCGCACCTCGTCGTCGCTGCTGACCGTGGGGACGACGATGCCCGCGCGCCGGTCGGTCGGGTGCGCCTCGCGGCGGACGTGCCCGCCCTTCTCGAGGCGGTCGATGAGGGTCGTGGTGGATGCCGTCGAGATGTCGAGCATGCGGGCGATGTCGATCGAGCGCACGATGCGTCCGGCGCGCTGCTCGCGCAGCAGGAAGCGCAGCGCGACGAGATCGGTCTCGTTCATGCGCATGGACGAGCGCGTGCGGGCACGCATCGCGGTCTCGGCCGAGCGGTAGCGGCGCAGCAGGTTGAGCACATCGACCGTGCTGGCGGACTCGGCATCCGGGTACCAGTAGCCCGAGCGCGTGAACTCCTCGGAACTCTCCATCACGCCACCCCTTCGTTCTCGGCGCTCACGCTCTGCGACTCGCGCTCGAGCATCTCGATCGTGCCGTCCTCGACCTCGGCGGGCACGATCTGCAGCACGCCACCGGTGATCGCGTCGTGCTCGGCGGCCGCGACCTGCTCCAGCCGCCACACCGGCACGGCGGGAAAGCGCTCGCGCAGGCGCTCGACCATGTCGGAATACAGGATGTATCCCGCTTCGTCGAGGGTGAATCGCTCAGCCATGGCATCCTTTCCGGCGGGCGGTATTCCATCTTCTCACCCGATGGACGCCCTGATCGCCATTGAAAACCGCTAGGCCACCTCGTTACGTGAGCGTCTTGTAGCATGGATGGGTCAGGGGGTGACACTTGGTGAACGAAACGACGACGATCACATCCGATCTCGTGCACTGCGTCGACGAGTTCCGTCGGGTCGATGCGCAGTTCGCGCGACGCCTCGCTGCGGTGCGCGCTCCGAACGACACCGACCGCGTCGCCATGCGTTTCATCGCGGACGCGCCGGCCGACGCCCCGGTGACGCCGGGTGATCTCGCGGCGCACCTGAGCGTGAGCACGGCGGCCATCACGAGCGTGATCCGCCGTCTGCAGGAGCGCGGTCAGATCGTGGTCGCCCCGCACCCAGCCGATGCCCGGTCGAAGGTGCTGCGCCCCTCTCTGCGCGACATCAACTCGCCCGTCGACGACCTCACCCGCCGCATCGAGGCGATCGCCGAGGAGTTCACCCCGGAGCAGACCGACGTGGTCGCCCGCTTCCTGCGTCGGCTCACCGAGGAGATCGACGACCTTCCGTAGGTTCGCGTCGACCGTTATATCGGTCGATGTTCGTTCTGCTTTGAAAGTAACTAGGTAACCTAGTAATGTAAATCTCACGCAGTCTCGACCACGAGGAGAGCAGCATGGGACACCTGACCTACGGAAACACCAACGCGCCGATCGACGTGGACGACGCCCTGCTCGTTCACCTCCGTGCCGTCACCGTCACGAAGCTCCGGCGCAACGAGTCATTCGCCCTCACCGTTCCGACCTTCGACGGCACGGTCCAGACGCTCTGGATCCACGCCTCCATCCCCCTCCGGTTCTCGTTCGACGGCGACCCCCAGCTGCACCGGCCGCTGCTCGCGAAGATGATGGAGGCCGCGAACTCCGCGAACGGTCTCGACCTCTCGCGCGAAGAGTACGCCTCGTCGCTCGAGCAGGCCCGCGAACTCCAGACTGTGAGCGCCTGACATGCCCCATCGAGATCGCAAGGCGTCGCGCGCGTCACTCGCGAAACCGCGCCGCCGGTTCACTGTTGCTCTGCCTCCCCGTGGCCTCTGGGTCGAAGTCGAGCGAGGATTCCACGTCGGCAACGAGCGCGGGGTGTTCCTCGGCTCGGTGAAGGCCGCCGACCCCGAACCCGGTTACCACGCCTTCGGCCCGACCTCCGAGCACATCGGGTGGTTCGACCAGCTCGAAGCGGCGAAGGTCGCCGTGATCGCGGCCACCGGAGTGGGCTCGCTGGCCCACTGACGGCTGGGCGCCCTTCGTCTCGCTGCGCTCGCTCAGGAACCGGTAGGAAACCCGGTCCCCGAGCGAGGAGCGCAGCGACGAGACGACGGGCCCGCCCCGCGGCATCCGCTTACTGGGCGGTGTAACCGCCGTCGACGAGGTGGTAGCTGCCGGTGACGAAGCTCGCTGCGTCGCTGGCGAGGAAGGCGATGAGGTTCGCGACCTCGTCGGCCTGGCCGAGGCGGCCGATCGGGTGCTTGCTCACGAGGTACGCCTTCGCCTCTTCGCCCATGGTCGCCAGCAGCGGGGTGTCGATGAAGCCGGGGCCGACCGAGTTCACGCGCACGCCCTGCGCCGAGTACTCGAGAGCGGCCGACTTCGTCATGCCGACGACCGCGTGCTTCGCGGCGACGTAGGCGGGGGAGTTGGCGAAGCCGACGCTGCCGAGGATCGACGCGACGTTGACGACCGAACCGCCGCCGTTGGCGAGGATCGCGGGCAGCTGCGCCTTCATGTTGCGGAAGACGGCGTTGAGGTTGATCGAGATGACCTTGTCCCAGGCCTCGTCGGAGTACTCGGCGGTGGGGGCGGATGCTCCGCCGATACCCGCGTTGTTCACGCCGATACGCAGCGGGGCGAGGGAGTTCGCGAGCTCGACCGAGGAGGCGATCCAGGCCGGGTCGGTCGCGTCGCCGACGGATGCCTCGGCGACGCCGCCCGCGGCACGGATCTCTTCGACGACCGCGTTCGCGTGCTCGGCGTTCAGGTCGTTGACGACGACCGCGGCGCCGTTCTTCGCGAGGAGGAGGGCGGTGGCCTTGCCGATTCCGCTGCCTGCTCCCGTGACGATCGCCGAGCGGTCCGAAACGTCGTACTGAGCCATGGGTGGGCTTCTTCCCGGGCGGGCACTGCTTCCGGGAGATCTTCTCGGACGGTCCGTCCTTCTCTCCAGCCTACGCCCGTTCCGAGTGGGTGGATTCGCGTGAATGGACTTTTCGGGTGGTGTTCGGCATCCGTTCGGGAGGAGTTCTCATGGATGGGAGGAGGAATCTCCCGCATCCGTCCTCCCGACGCGGAGATCTCCTCCCGAACGGGTGCGGGGCGGTCCCTTCGTCTCGCTTCGCGCGCTCGGGAACCGAGGAAGCGGTCAGCGGATGCGGGCGATCTGCAGCTGGATGCGCGCGGTGTCGGGGGTGTGTGCGAGGAGCGTGTCGGCGACGCGGCGCGCGGTGGCGACGCTGCTGTCGTCGGTCGAGGTGGCGATGCGCGTCGAGACGACCGAGGTGCCATCGGGTTCGGTCGAGACGAGGATGTCGGCCACCGGGCCGTCGGAATCCTTCGCGGATGCCGCCGCGACGACCTCCGGCAGGCGGGCGAGCAGCGGCCGCGCCGTGAAGATGTTCGTGACGCCGGGAACGGTGCGCACGTGGCGGGCGAGGTCGACGGGTTCGTCGGGCGTGGTGGTGCTCATGACACATCCTTGATGTCGGTGTGGATGTCTTCGACGGAGATGTTGACGGCGACGACGTTCAGGCCGGTGTGCTTCGCGAGGGCGGCGTAGGCGACCTCGCGGAGCTCGTCGGTCAGGTGCTGGATCGACGTGCCGAAGCGCACGGATGCCGTCAGGTTGATCTCGACGGGAGCGCCGAGCGTCTCGGCGTCGCCGACGATCTCGGTGCGGCTGATGAAGACGCCCTCGATCGCGTCTCCGCTGTCACGCAGAAGCGCGCGCACGGCCCCCTCGGTGACCGTGATCTGCACACGCGGATCGGGGTGGCTGATGGGCAGGCTGCGGCCGGCGCGCAGTTCTTCCTGGATGGAGGTGAAGATGCGCTCGAACCAGGACTCGGGAGGCGCGGGCAGCTCGGCGGCATCCGCATCGATGAGGTCGCGCGACAGGCGCCCCACGCGTTCGAGCGCCTCGAGCGCGTTGAGGCAGTCCGGGCAGCTCTCGATGTGCGGGTCGCGCGGCGTGCGGTCGCGGTCGAGGTAGTCCGAGAGCTGATCGATGGTCGTGCCGCAGTCGAGCGCGTCATCGTGATCGTGCGCGGTCATCGCCAGCCTCCCATCTGGATCGTGATGCTCGAACGGGCACGGGAGAGGAGTCCTCTGACCGTGCTGGGTGAGGTTTCCATTTCCTCTGCAATCTCGGTGTAGCTGAGCTCTGCGACCTGGCGCAGCAGCCAGCACCGTCGTTGATCTTCGGGCAGCGTATCGAGAGCTTTCGACAGGGCCGCGAGCTGGGCGTTGCGGATCGCGATCTGCTCGGGTTGGGTGCTCTCGGTATGAGGGGCATCGTAGCCGGTGAGCGTGGCATCCGTGGGGCGTCTGCGGATGAAGGCGAAGGCCTCGCGGCTGGCGATGCGCATGAGCCACGACTTCACGGCATCCGGATCCCGCAGGGAGTCGAGCTGGCGCCACGCCGTGACGAGGGCGTTCTGCACGACGTCGTCGGCCTCGCTCAGAGAGCCGACGATCCGCGACACGTACGCCCGCATGGAACCCGCGTACCGCCGCACGATCTCGCGGAAGGCGGAGGAGTCGCCGTCGACGGATCGATGCACGAGGACGCGATCCGAGACGACCGTCAGATCGCCGCTGCGCGGGCCTGTCGAGCGGGCCATCGGACCTCCACCAGAACTTTCTGAAACTTTTTTGTGACGAATCGCGTGATCCGCGCCTCTTACTTGTGAGCGACGTTATCGCTCCCGATCCGGATCCCCCAGGGGTTGTGGTCGGCCGTCGAAAGAGATAGGACACGTCATGGCAACGCAGGACCAGAAGAACACGTCGACCAGCCCCGCCGAGAAGGAGCTGCCCGACACCACCGGCACCCCGACGCCGGCCGCCGTCGCTCCCCGCGTGGACCGTTCCGCCGGGTTCTCGACCTCTCGCATCCCCGCGGATGTCGACGCCGCCGGTACGACCACGATCGCCGAGGGCGTGGTGGCCAAGGTCGCCGGTATCGCCGCTCGTGAGGTGCCCGGTGTCTACGCACTGGGTGGCGGCGGAGCACGCGCCTTCGGCGCGATCCGCGACGTGATCAACGCGACCGACCTCGCACAGGGCGTCAAGGTCGAGGTCGGAGAGACCCAGGCCGCGGCCGACCTCACCATCGTCGTCGAGTACCCCGCACCCATCCAGACCGTCGCGAACAACGTCCGCGCCGCCGTCGCCGGGGCGATCACCCGTCTCGTCGGCCTCGAGGTCGTCGAGGTCAACGTCGAGGTCAACGACGTGCACGTGCCCGGTGACGACAACACCCACGAGAACGAGGAGTCGCGCGTCTCATGAGCCCCACCACCACCGGCGCCCTGATCGGCGCACTTCTCGCCCTCGCCGCCCTGCTCTTCGGCTTCTGGGGATTCCTCCTCATGGCCGTCTTCGCAGGGATCGGAGCGATCGTCGGACGCATCGCCTCCGGCAAGCTCGACGTCCGCGGTCTCGCCGACGTCATCACGGGGCGGCGAACCTCCTGATGCGCGTCGACCAGAACGTCATCGCCGGTGGCCGCCCCGCGGGGCAGGCCACCGGCGGGGAGTCCGTCCCGGGCCGCGTCGAGGTGAAGGAACGCGTCTATCGCACGGTCGCGGAACAGGCATCCGCATCGGTGATCGGCGTCTCCCGCAGTGACGTGAAGGCCGACGTCGTCGCGCGAGGTGCAGGGTTCGCCCTGCGCATCTCGTCACCGCTTCCCGTGCCCGATCTCGACGACACCGCCGCGATCGCCCAGACCACCCCGGTGCTCGACCGGGCCCGCGAGCTGCAGGAGCACCTGCAGCGGGAGCTGACCGGCCTCTTCGGCCACGAGGTCACGCGCGTCGCCCTCACCATCACCGGCGCCATCATTCCCGAAAGGAGACGAGTGCGATGAGCACCCCCGCACTTCGCCGCGTCATCCGACGCGAGACCCACTCGCCGCGCACCGTCGCGATGTTCGTCGCGGTCGTCCTCCTCATCCTCGCCCTCGCCTACGTCGCCCTCGAGATCGTGTTGAGCCTCGCCGCTCAGCCCGCGCTCCTCGTCGGCCCGGCGGCGGCCGCGGGCTGGCTGGTCGGCCTGCCGACGCAGCCCGCCGGTCTCGTCATCGCCGGCAGCGTCGGGCTCGCGCTCATCGGACTGGTGTTCGTCATCCTGGCGATCACCCCGGGGCGACTGTCGAAGCACACCCTCGATGCGGGTGACCGCGCGGTCGTCGTCGACAACGGCGTGATCGCGAGCGCCCTCGCCCAGCATCTCTCCGAGGAGACCGGGATCGCGCGCGACGCCATCACCGTCGGCGTCGGCCACCGCAGCATCGACGTGACCGTGCGCCCCGGCGCCGGAGTGCCCCTCGAGCAGAGCGAGGTTCTCGCCCTCGCCGAGTCCGAGCTGCATACGTATCGGCTGACCCGCAGCATCCGCACCCGCGTTCGCATCGAGCGCGCGACCGAGAAGGACGCCGACCTGTGAACGCCACCAACCGTGCGCTGAACCGCACCCTGCTGCTCCTCATCGGCCTGATCTTCCTGGCCCTCGGTGCCGTCGGCATCGCCCTCCTGAGCTGGCCGACCGCGGCCGACGTCTGGACGGATGCCGGCAAGAACGCCGAGACCTGGCTCGATCAGGCGGGCGCCGCGACCGCGATCGCCGGCGGGGCCGCCTCGTGGCTCGGTGTCGGAGCCGTCGTCGCGATCGTCGTCGTGATCGCGCTGCTGATCCTCGCCCTCACGAGCGTCTCGGGCCGTCGGTCGAAGACGGCGCTGCGCTCCTCCGGCGCGCAGAACCCGCTCGGACGCGTCACCGTCACGGAGTCGTTCGTGTCGGATGCCGTCAAGAAGTCGCTCGCGGGCCGCGACGAGATCCTCTCGGCGAGCGTGACCGCCAACGACGTGCGCCACGAGCCGGTGCTGCACGTGGCGGTCACCCCGCGACAGAACACGGATCCGCGCGAGCTGGTCGATCACCTCGACCGGCTGCTCACAAACCTCGCCACACTCACCGGCCGCGAGACCGCCGCCTACGTGTCGATCCACACCAGCCTGCGCGCCCGTCTCGCCCACGATCAGAGGCGGTTGTCGTGACGGCATCCGCCCGCTGACCGGACTCACAGACTCGCCGTCGGTCGCGCACCGGCCGACGGGAGGACGGCGGGGGCAGGACCCCGCCGCCAGAACCACCATCACGAAGGGAAACATCATGGGACTCGACGACAAGATCAAGAACGCCGCAGAGGACATCGCCGGTAAGGCGAAGGAGGCTGCGGGCAAGGTGACCGGCAACGAGAAGCTCGAGGCCGAGGGCAAGGCAGATCAGGCCAAGGCCGACGTGAAGAAGGCCGGCGAGAACGTCAAGGACGCGTTCAAGGGCTGACATGATTCCCAGCCGCGCGCTGGGTGAGACCTGCTGGGGACAGTGGGAGGGGGCGGGGCCATTCGACGGCCCCGCCCCTGTTTTCGTGTGCGGCCCTTCGTCTCGCTCGCTCCCTCAGGAACCGGGTTCCGGCGGTGAGCGCACCGAAGACTGTTGCGGATCGAGAATGCTAGCTAAGCTAGAGATCATGGAAAAGCACGAGAGGCTGCGGTGGGTCGGCCTGGTCTTCATCAGCATCGCGGTGTCGCTGATCATCGTCGACTCGACGATCGTGAACGTCGCGATCCCGGCGATCGTCGACGACCTCGGCATCACCTCCACCGAGGTGCAGTGGGTGCAGGAGTCCTACACCCTCGTCTTCGCCGCCCTGCTGCTGGTGTTCGGCAGTCTCGCCGACCGGTTCGGGCGACGGCGGATGCTGCTCATCGGCGTCGTGGTCTTCGCGGGGTCGTCGGTGCTGGCGTCGCTCGCCTCGGACGGCGGTGCGCTGATCCTCGCCCGACTCGCCCAGGGGGTCGGTGGAGCGATGATCCTGCCGACCACGCTGTCGATCATCAACGCCACCTTCCGCGGCCGTGAGCGCGGGATCGCCTTCGCGGTGTGGGGGTCGACCATCGGAGGCATGGCCGCCGTCGGGCCGCTGCTCGGCGGATGGCTGACGACCGCGTTCTCGTGGCGGTGGGCCTTCGGCATCAACATCCCGCTCGGCGTACTGATCATCATCGGCGTCGCACTCACCGTCGCCGAAACGCGCAGCGATCGTGCCGAGCGCATCGACGGGGTGGGGGCCCTGCTCTCGGTCGTCACGATGGGCAGCCTCGTCTTCGGTCTGATCGAGGGGCGCACCTACGGTTGGTGGGGCGTCGAGCAGCGGCCCGAGATCGGCGACTGGACCTGGCCCTTCGACATCTCGCCCATCCCGTTCGCGTTCGCGCTGGCGCTGGTCGGGCTCGTCGCCTTCATCGCCTGGGGCGTGCATCGTGAGCGCGCCGGTCGCTCGACCCTCCTCGCCCTGCGGCTCTTCTCGATCACGTCATTCCGCAACGGCAACATCGCCGCCGCGGTCGTCTCGCTCGGCGAGTTCGGGATCATCCTCGCCCTGCCGCTGTGGCTGCAGTTCGTGCTCGGCTTCGACGCGCTGCAGACGGGTCTTCTGCTGCTCTCGCTCGCCGGCGGTTCGTTCCTCGCGAGCGGCATCGCGGGGGCGACGAGCGGTCGGATCACGCCGGTATGGATCGTTCGCATCGGACTCCTCGCCGAGATCGTCGGTGTCGCCGGCGTCGGCTTCGCGATCGGTCCGGATGCCTCGTGGGTTCCGCTCATCCCTCTCCTGTTCGTCTACGGGGTGGGCGTCGGGCTCGCGACCGCCCAGCTCACCGGCGTCGTGCTGGCCGATGTTCCGGTGGCCGACAGCGGCGCCGCCTCCGGCACGCAGTCGACCTCGCGACAGCTCGGGGCGGCGCTCGGAGTGGCGATCCTCGGAACCGTTCTCTTCACCAGCACGGCCGGCATCCTCGCTGCTTCCCTCGACGACCAGGGAGTGCCGGCGGCGCAGCGCGATCAGGTGGTCTCGTCGGTGGTCGACAGTGCGGGCGCGGCGATCAGCGGACTGGCGGCGAACCCCGAGACGGCGGATGCCGCGGATGCCGCGCGCGAGGCCTTCTCGGACGGCACGCGCTACGCGGCGTGGACCGCCGCGGGCTTCCTCGCCCTCGGTCTCCTCGCGACGGTGTCGCTCGGGGGTGCGGCGGCGCGCCCGTCGGAGCGCGAGGAGAGCGGACGCGAGGCCGAGGACCCCCGATAGGTTCCCGGCCCTCGGTGCGACGTCTCCCGGTGCGACGGCGCGCCGCACCGGGAGTGACCTCGAGTCTCGATGCTGATTAGCGTCGTCGTATGCATCGACCGTTCATGAAGACGCCCGAGCAGCTCGAGTCCCTGGAAGGGCAGCAGTATCTCGTGCTGCGTCCGACGGGGGAGTTGGCGGATCGCTACAGCGCGGAACAGACCGACGCTCTGGCGCTGAGTCGACTCCCGCATCCGCACACCGGCCACGTCACGCTGCGGGGCTTCTACGAGCCGGAGCGCCGTGCAGAGCTGACCGCACTCGTGCGCGCCTGGGCGATCGAGCAGGACCCGATCGAGATCAGCGGCGAGGCCATCGACGCCTTTCCGGAACCCTGGCAGATCCTCATCCTCCGCCTGGCTCGCACCGACTCGCTCCTCTCCGCCTATGCGACTCTGACCGACAGGCTCGATGCGACGGATTTCCGGCGGCTCGGCGAACTGCCGCTCGACGAGTGGACGTTCCACATGTCCGTCGTCTACGGCGCGACGCTGTCGGGCCCGGAGTGGAAGGCGCTCGAGTCTGCGCGAGTCGCGGAGTTCGCACGCCCCGTGCGTGAGACGGCCACCCAGGTCGAGCTGGTCTCGTACTCGAACGGCGTGGAACACACCGAGGTGATCCCGCTCGGGCGCTGAGGACGGGTCCGGGGGTCGGAACCTACCCCTCGGTTTAGTTCTGTTTAGTGCCTGGTCGACATCGGCAATGTCTTTTTCGCGCGATTATTCGCTCCTTCTGTGTGCGCAGAGCACACTCTTGACGCACGCTTACAAAACCGGTTTACTTGGGTCGAGCGATCCTCCGCGATCGCCCACCACAGCAGGTAGCCGACCCGAGGCGACCGAACGAAGGAGTTTCTCGCAATGAAGCGTTATGCAGGTGTTCTCGCCCTCGCCGCCCTCGCGCTGCCCCTCGCGGCATGCGGCTCGTCCGGCGGCGACGCAGCCCCCGACGGCGGGGAGCTGACCTCCGGCCCGATCTCGATCTGGTACTCGACGAACGAGCAGGAGATCGAGTGGGCCGAAGCCGTGGTCGAGGCGTGGAACGCCGACCACCCCGACGAGCAGGTCACCGCCGCGGCCATTCCGTCGGGCAAGTCGTCGGAAGACGCGATCGGTGCCGCCATCACCGCCGGCAACACCCCGTGCCTCGTCTACAACACGGCGCCGGCCGCGGTTCCCGCCTTCCAGAAGCAGGGCGGTCTGGTCAACATCTCGAAGACGTTCGACGACGGCGAGTCCTTCATCACCGAGCGCTCCGGCGATGCGGCCGACGGCTTCCGCTCTCCCGACGGCGACCTGTACCAGGTGCCGTGGAAGGCCAACCCCTTCATGCTCTACTACAACAAGGACGTCTTCGCCGCGGCCGGACTCGATCCCGAGAACCCCGAGCTCGCGACCTACGACGACGTGCTCGCCGCCGCCGCGGCCGTGAAGGAGAGCGGCGCCGCCGACTACTCGCTGTACCCGCCGGCATCCGGCGACTACACGAACTCGCTCTTCGACTTCTACCCGTTCTTCCTCGCGAACTCGGGAGGCACCCAGCTCGTGAGCGACGGCGCCGCCGCCTTCACGAGCGAGGAGGGCCTCGAGACGCTCGAGTTCTGGAAGACCATGTACGGCGAGGGCTACTCCTCGGCCGAGGCCTACAGCGGTGACGCCTGGGCCGGTCCCTTCGCCGACGGAGTGTCGGCCATGGGCATCGCCGGGCCCTGGGGGGCCGGAGCGTTCGACGGCAAGGTCGAGTACGGCGTCGTGCCGCTGCCGACCGCCGCGGGCACGGCCGCCGCAGACACCTACACCTTCGGCGACTCGAAGAACGTCGGCCTCTACACGTCCTGCGAGAACAAGCAGACCGCGTGGGACTTCGTGAAGTTCTCGATGGATGCCGAGAACGACCTGGCCCTCCTCGAGACCACGGGGCAGTTCCCGACCCGCACCGATGTCGATGCGATCGCCGCCGACTACCTCGCGACGAACCCCGTGCTGGCGACCTTCGCCGCCTCGGTGCCCCTCACGGTCGACGTGCCGAACGTCGCGGATGCCACCGAGATGTGGCAGACGTTCCGCGACGCCTGGGGTCAGGCCGTGCAGGCGGGAGAGGGCGACCTCGAAGAGACCTTCTCGACCGCCGCGGACAAGATCGACGCCCTGATCGCCCAGGGCTGATCGATCTCGACCGGCTCCCCAGCCGGTCACCACCCCGGGGTGCGCGTGTCATGGCGCGCACCCCGGGACTCTTCGCTCCGCCGTCGTGCCGGAGCCCCGCCGCCGCACCCGCAACGGTGCCCGGCAACGCAGAAACCCGGCAAAGGAGCCCCGCCATGAAGCGCATCGCCGCGTTCATCGCCTTCACCCTCGCTCTCGTCCTCGGATCGTCCGCGCTCGCGGCTCCGGCATCCGCCGCCCCGGAGGACGACGTCGCGACCGTCATCGATCGCCTCGAGGAGTACTACCTCGGGCAGGGCGACGAGATCATCATCGCCAACGGCATCTACCTCGCCCGCACGTCGGAGGCGCTCGACTACGTCGCGTCGCAGAACGCCGACGGCTCGTGGTCCGACGTGAACTACGCCGATCGCACTAGCTCGGCCAACGGCAGCGTGTGGTCGGCGTACACCGCGCTCTACCGGATGCTCGCGATGACGCAGGCGTACAAGGACCCGAACGCCGAGGGCTTCGGAGACCCCCGCCTCGTCGACGCGGTCGGTCGGGCGCTGCTGCACTGGGATCGCGTGAACCCGGGCAACACCAACTGGTGGGAGACCGAGATCGGCGAGTCGATCGCGATGGGGCGCATCTCGATGTTCCTCGGCTCGGCGCTGAGCCCCGAAGCGTTCGACGTCGCGCTGAAGCACAACACCGGCAAGCTCGACCCGGTCGGCGCGAACGGCGCATGGCGCACCTCGAACTACATCTTCGAGGCGCTGTCGACCCGCGACATCGCGAAGGTCAAGGAGGGGTTCGCGACCATCGTCGCCACGATCGCGGTCGATCACTCCGGCACCGTGCAGGAGGCCGTGCAACCCGACGCCAGCTTCTGGGCGCACGGCGCGCAGCTCTACAGCGAGGGCTACGGCATGGTGCTCTTCACCTACGCCGCACTGTGGTCGGATGTCGCCCGCGGCACCGGTCTCGCCTTCACGCGCGACCAGCTCGACTCGATCGCGTTCTACTTCATCAGCGGAACGCGCTGGCTGATCCGCGGCGAGATCGGCATGCTCTACCTCAACTACCGTCCGCCGAAGACGGTGAACGACATCACCAGCCATGCCTCCGAGTTCATCGAACCGCTGCAGCGGATGGCGCGCACCGACGCCCTGTACGCCACCGCGTACCAGGCAGTGCTCGACGGCGTGCTCGGCAAGACCGAGACGAACGGCGTCACCGGCAACAAGTACTTCTGGCGCTCCGAGTTCTCCTCGCACCTGCGCGACGGATACGGCATCTTCACGCGCCTCAACTCGTCGCGCACCTTCGGCGCCGAGCTGCGCACCTCGTACCGCGACGAACTCGGCAACCCCGTCTACTGGAACGCGATGGGCTCGACGGCGATCCAGGTGAACAACCGCGAGTACCTCGATCTCGGACCCGCCTTCGACTGGTGGCACTACCCCGGGGTGACCGCTCCGAACGTCAAGCGCACCGAGCGCGGCTTCGAGAACCGCGGCCGCAACGGCGACGGCGGAAGCTTCACCGGCGGCACCTCGAACGGCGAGTTCGGAGCGAGCGTGCTCACCCTCGACACCGCGGGGACCGCGGCGCAGAAGAGCTACTTCTCGTTCGACGAGGGCATGGTGGCGCTCGGCGCCGGCATCGCGTCGACCAGCGACGCGGCCGTGCACACGACCATCAACCAGGCAGCCGCGAAGCCGAACGCGAGCGTGGGCGGCCGGCCCGTGGCCGGCGGCGCCGACCACCAGGGCGTCGGGTCGGCCACGTGGGCGTACAACGACGAGGTCGGGTACGTGTTCGCCGCGGGCCAGGACGTGAAGGTCTCGAACAAGACGCAGTCCGGCAGCTGGGAGGGCGAGGAGGCGATCAGCCGCGATGCGTTCTCCCTGTACGTCGACCACGGGGCGAAGCCCGCGGCCGGCACCTACGACTACACAGTCCTGCCCGCCGCCACTCCCGCGGAGGTCGAGGCGTACGCGGCGAAGCCCACGATCCGCACCCTGCGCAACGACACCGCGGTGCAGGCCGTGCGCAGCAGCGACGCGGGAATCACGATGGCCACCTTCTTCGCACCGGGATCCCTCGACCTCGGCGACGGCCGCACCCTGACGGTCGACCAGCCGTCGATCGTGCTGCTCGACGAGCGGGGTGAGACCCCGGTCGTGAGCGTCTCGAACCCCGACCGTGCCGGCCTGTCGGTCGGTGTCACCCTGGCCGGGGGCGGGGCCGAGAAGCACGCGGTGTTCCGACTCGGTTCGGGCGAGAACCTCGGTAAGACGGTGACCGCGCCGCTCGTCGACGGGACCCTCCCGGCGTCTTCGCCGTTCGCCGCCAGCAGCACCGCCGACGGCTCGTCCGTCGACGCCCTGGGCGATCGGGACGCCGCGTCGGTGTGGCGCTCGGCCGCCGGGGGGACGCAGTGGGCCGCGGCCGCGCTGCCCCGTGGATCGTGGGTGACGAAGGTCACGATCGACTGGGCGGATGCTCACGCCACCGACTACGTGGTGCAGACCTCGCCGAACGGCGTCGACTGGACCGACCGCGCGAACATCTCCGGCGGCGACGGCGGCCTCGACGAGGTGCCGATCACCCCCACCGCTGCCGAGCACGTCCGTGTGCTCCTCCTCGGCGGAGAGGGTGCGGGCTACGGCGTCCGGGAGCTCACCGTGGCGTCGAGCGTGAATCTCGCTATCGACAGTGCCACCCGGGCGTCCGGCTACGCCGGATACAACCTCGTGTTCTCCCTCGCGGACGGCGACCCCGACACGCGCTGGCGGGGCAACAACGCCGACAGCGCCTGGGCGCAGATCGACCTCGGATCCTCGAAGCCGGTCTCCACGGTGAGGTTGTCGTGGGAGGCGGCGTTCGCCAAGACCTACAAGATCCAGCTCTCCGACGACGGAAGGTCGTGGCGCGACGCGTACACGACTCCGTCGGGCGGCAGCGACGGGGGGATCGACGTCATCACGCTCGACGGGCAGACCGCGCGCTACGTGCGCATGCAGACGCTCACCCGAGCGCTCAACTACGGACCCTCGCTCTGGGAGTTCGAGGTGTTCTCCGACCGCCTGGTCGTCGAGGCCCCGGCCGTGCCCGCCGCCAACGCGAACCTCGCCCTGGGCCGACCGACCACCGTCGACAGCGTGCACCAGAACAACGCCACGATCACCGGGCCCAAGGCCACCGACGGCTCGAAGTCGACCAAATGGTCGTCGGCGCGCGCGGTCGCCGAGCACTGGCTCCAGGTCGATCTCGGGAGTGTGCGCTCGGTCTCGCGCGCCGTGGTGGCATGGGAGGCCGGTACGTCGAACGACTACCGGATCGAGGGTTCGGTCGACGGTGCGACGTGGATGCCGCTGGCCCGCGTCCAGACTGCGCAGCCCACGCTCACCCACACGCACGATTTCGCGCCCGCCGAGGTGCGGTACGTGCGCCTCGCGGGTCTCCCCTCGACGCAGTACGGACTCAACATCTGGGAGTTCGAGCTCTACGGCGGATACACCTTCGAGTGCACGGGACCGGTGACGGCGCCACGAGACTCGACGGCGGTCGTCGCCGCCACCGTGTCGCCGGTGACCCCCGACGACGTCTTCACCGCGATCTCGATGGACGAGTCCGTCGTCACCGTCGCGGGAGACGCGCGGGTGTCGCCCGACGGGCGGGTCGAGGTCGACCTCCAGGCCCGCGAACCCGGACGCACGACGGTCGGCATCCGTCATCAGGGCGGTACCGAGATCGCGTGGTGCGGGGTGACGGTCGACGCCGACACCTCGTGGCTGCAGGCGCAGATCGATGCGGCGAACGCCCTCGACAGCACCGCCTACACCCCCGAGAGCTGGGCGCCGCTGCTCCCGGCGCTCGAGGCGGCGAAGCAGGTGCGCGGCACGCCCGGCGCTCCCCAGGAGGATGCGGATGCCGCGGCCGCTGCTCTCGAGGCGGCGCTCGCCGGCCTCGTGCGGCTCGACGCCGTGTCGAGCGCTCCGCGCGATGTCGTGGCGACGGCCTCACGGGATGTCGTGACCGTGCAGTGGTCGGCTCCCGAGCGTCTCGGCGGATCGCCCGTCACCGCCTACGAGGTCACGGTGGGCGATCACGTGGTGCAGGTGGAGGACGGTGCGCTGACGGCATCCGTCGCCGACCTCGCCCCCGGCGACTACAGCGTCACCGTGCGTGCGCAGAACGCCGGCGGGTGGTCGGAGCCCTCGGCGCCGGTGACCGTCACGGTCGATCCCGACGTCGTGGCGCCCGTGGTGACGGTCGAGGGCTCACCGAAGGTCGGCGGCCGCATCGACGTGACGGGCAGCGGCTTCGAGCCGGGCGTCGAGTACGTCATCCAGCTGCGATCGACTCCCGCCGACCTCGGTGTCGTCATCGCGGACGACGACGGGGCGTTCGCCTTCCGCGGCGTCGTGCCCGAGGGCACCGATCCCGGCGAGCACACGATCGTCGTGATGCAGGCGGATGCCGACATCGCCTCGACTCCGGTGCTGATCCTCGCCACCGACGAGCCGGGGGTCCCCGGTGGACCGGGCACCCCCGGCACCCCCGGCGGCGGCACTCCCGGGGGCGGCACTCCCGGCGGAGGAGCCGACGGACCCGGTGGCCTGCCGGCGACGGGCGGCGACCTGACGTGGTTGCCCTGGACGCTCGCCATCGTGTTGCTGCTGCTCGGATCGGGCGCGGCGGCGATGAAGGTGCGGCGGCAGACACGCGACTGAGGCAGAGCAGACGAAGGGCCGTCTCCCCGCGGGGGACGGCCCTTCGTCTCGTCGCTGCGCTCCTCGCTCAGGAACCGCGGGACACGACGAAGGCCGCCTCCCGGGGAGACGACGAAGGCCGCCGAGGTCTCGAAGCAGACCATCTACCGCTGGTGGCCGTCGAAGGCTGCGATCCTCGGTGAGGCGCTGCTCGAGGGGTCGGTGCCCGGC
>NZ_JBJDNO010000001.1:0-1107697 GCF_044900755.1 Microbacterium sp. NPDC087868 | reverse complement strand
GTATTTCGGTGTCGCCTTGGTTTAAGGAGTAAACTATTGTAAGTGTTTTGGTTAGATATGGGGCGGTATGGGGTCCCCCCCTCTGTATGGTCCCCTGAGCCTGTCGAAGGGCCCGATCCGGCCACCGTGTTACTTGTTGACGCTGAAGCCCTGCGAGTTGCCGTACTCGACCAGCGCGTCCTGCCAGGCGATGAGGCCCTCGTTCAGGTCGGTGCCGTTCTGGTAGGCCTGGCCGACGGTGTCACCGAAGATGCTGATGCCGTAGACCTGGTAGGGGAGGTAGCTCCAGTCGGGGACCACGTCCTCGGCCGCTGCGGCGAGCACCTCGTTGAT
Organism: Microbacterium sp. NPDC087868; assembly: GCF_044900755.1. Classification (NCBI taxonomy): domain Bacteria; kingdom Bacillati; phylum Actinomycetota; class Actinomycetes; order Micrococcales; family Microbacteriaceae; genus Microbacterium; species Microbacterium sp. NPDC087868. The sequence continues at coordinate 1,107,364 of NZ_JBJDNO010000001.1, read as the reverse complement.
CTTCTGGCCGCCGAAGTACTCCGGGGCGTCGGAGAGGAACTCCTCGCTCGACAGCTCGGCGGAGGTCGACGGGAAGCCGCCGCTCTCGAGGAAGAGCGAGATGCTGTCCTCGGAGTTGTTGAGCCACCACAGGAATCCGGCCGCGAGCTCCGGGTTCTCGCTCTGCGTGGTCACGGCCTGGCCGCCGCCGCCGTTCTCGGCGCTGGCGGGGGTGCCGTCGTAGGTCGGCATCGGAGCGACGCGCCAGTCACCGGCGCCGTCGGGCGCACCCGAGATGAGGTTGCCGGGCATCCAGGCGCCGATCACGAGGGTGGCGATGCTGCCGTCGCCGAGGGCGCGGAACCACTCGTCGCTCCAGCTGCTGACCGGGGCGACGAGGTCTTCCTCGACGAGACGGTTCCAGTTCTCGGTCCACTTCTTCGAGCCCTCGTCCTGAAGGTCGATCGTGACGTCGGTGCCGTCGGTCGAGAAGGGCTGGCCGCCGGCCTGCCAGATCATCGACGTCGCGAAGCCCGCGTCGCCGGTGTCGTTGGTGATGTACGCGTCGGGGTTCGCGGCGTGGATCGCCTTCGCGGCCTCGTAGTACTCGTCCCACGTGGTCGGCACGGCGATGCCGGCGGCGTCGAAGACGGCCTTGTTGTAGAACAGCGCCATGGGGCCCGAGTCCTGGGGGAGGCCGTAGATGGCGTCACCGTCGGTGACCGAGTTCCAGGTCGAGGCGGTGTAGTCGTCCTCGAAGTCGCCGAAGCCGTACTGAGACAGGTCGACGAAGGCATCCGTGAGGGCGAACTGCGGGAAGGCGTAGTACTCGACCTGCACGACGTCGGGAGCACCGGAGCCCGCCTTGATGGCGTTCTGCAGCTTCGTGTACTCGTCGGTGTTGGTGCCGGCGTTGACGACGTTGACCTTGACGTTCGGGTACTCCTCCATGAACGCCGCGGCCTGCGCCTCGGCGGAGGGGGTCCACGACCAGTACGTGATCTCGCCGCCCTTCTCGAGCGCGGCCTCGACCGAGTCGAACGATCCGTCGCCGGCGGCGCTGCCGCCGCCGGTGCCTCCGGTGCTGCAGCCGGCCAGGGCGAGAGCTGCGACGGTGCCGGCGGCGAGCACCGTCAGGGTGCGGCGCGCAGCGGGGTGAGGAAGGTGCTTCATTGCTGTGTCCTTTCGGGGGTGCGATCCAGCATCGGATCGACGTTTTCTGCGATGCGAGGTGCGGGAAGAGGGGTGCTTACTGCTTGACGCTTCCCGCGGTGAGACCTGACTGCCAGAACCGCTGCAGCAGCAGGAAGGCGATCACGATCGGGATGATCGTGAGCAGCGAGCCCATGATCACCAGGTTGTAGATCGGCTGGGATCCGGCCCCGATCGCCTGCGAGCTCCACTGGTTCAGGCCCACGGTGAGCGGGTACCAGGCGGGGTCGGAGAGCATGATCAAGGGCAGGAAGTAGTTGTTCCACGTCGCGACGACCGTGAAGAGGGCGACGGTCACGATGCCGGGTGCGAGCAGGCGCATCGAGATCGTGAAGAACGTGCGGAACTCCCCGGCGCCGTCGATGCGAGCGGCTTCCAGCAGTTCGGTGGGCACGGATTCCGAGGCGAACACCCAGATGAGGTAGAGGCCGAACGGGCTGATCAGCGAAGGGATGATGACCGCCCAGGGGGTGTTCGTCAGACCCAGCTCGCTGAAGAGCAGGAAGGTGGGCACCGCCAGCGCCGTGCCGGGCACCGCGACCGCACCGAGCACGATCGCGAAGACGGCGCGTCGGCCGGGGAAGCGGTACTTCGCCAGGCCGTAGCCGGCCATGGTCGCCAGCAGCGTCGCGCCGCCCGCGCCGACCACGACGTAGAGCAGGGTGTTGCCCAGCCAGCGCAGGAAGATGCCGTCGCGGAACGAGAACGTCGCGACCAGGTTGTCGATGAACGCGAAGTCGTCGGCGAACCAGAGGCCGAACGAGCTGAAGAGGCCCGACTGCGTCTTGGTCGAGCTGAACAGCAGCCAGACGAGCGGCACGAGCGTGTACAGCGCGTACACGACCATCACGATCAGCAGCGTCTTCGACGACCGCGGGTTCATCGGGTCGTTGCGCTTGCGTGTGGAGCGGGCGAGGGGGAGTGCCATCTCAGCGCACCTCCGACTTCGAGCCGCGCAGTTGCACGACGTAGGCGATCACGGCCGTGATGATGCCCATGATGATGGCGATCGTCGCGGCGTAGTTGAACTGCTGGCCCGCGAACGAGAGGTTGTACGCGTACATGTTGGGGGTGAAGTACGTCGTGATCACGTTCGGGGCGAGGGGGCGCAGGATGTTGGGCTCGTTGAAGAGCTGGAAGCTGCCGATGATCGAGAAGATCGTGGCGATGACGAGCGCGCCGCGCACGGAGGGGATCTTGATGGAGAAGATCGTGCGCCAGGCGCCGGCGCCGTCGAGCGAGGCCGCCTCGTACATCTCGGTGGGGATCGTCTTGAGCGAGGAGTAGAAGATCAGCATGTTGTAGCCGACGAACTGCCACGTCACGATGTTTCCGATCGACACGAGGATCCACTCGCGGGCGAACGGGGTGATGAGGTCGCTGCCGAGGAAATCGTTGAAGTTCGACGTCAGACCGAACTGGTCGCCGTAGATGTAGCCCCACATGAGCACCGCGACGACGGCGGGAACCGCGTACGGCAGGAAGATCAGGATGCGGAAGAACGAGGCGCCGCGCAGGCGCGCGCTGTCGAGGGCCAGGGCCGCACCCAGGGCGAGGGCGAGCATGATCGGCACCTGCACGACGAGGAAGATCAGCACTCGGCCGAACGCCTCCCAGAACTGGGGGTCGGTGAGGGCGCGCACGTAGTTGTCGACGCCGACGAACGCGTTGCCGCCGATGAGCTTCTCCTGGAAGAAGCTGAGGTACAGGGCGTACGCGAGCGGGGTGAGGAACACCAGCGCGAACACGAGCATGAACGGGCCGACGAAGGCCCATCCCTTCCAGTCGCGCTTCTCGCGGCGGCGGATGCCGGCGGCTCCGGGGGCCGCAATGATTTCAGTCGTCATCGACGAGACCTTCTCCAAGTCCAGGCGCTCACTGCGCCGTGTGTCAACGTCAACATATGCGATGCGCTGCTAGTGTGTCAACGTCAACACATGAATGGATGATCAATCGTGTCCCTGGAATCCTCGACAGAGCAGTCGCCGCGGCGGCGAGACCCCTCGATGGAAGACGTGGCGCGCGAGGCCGGCGTCTCCGGCCAGACCGTCTCCCGGGTGGTGAACGCGCGCGGCTACGTCGGTGCGGCGACCAGGGAGCGCGTCGAGCAGGCGATGCAGCACCTCGGCTATCGGCCGAACAGTGCGGCCAGGGCTCTGCGATCGGGCCGCTTCCGCGCCATCGGCGTGATCATGTTCTCGTTCAGCTCCTACGGCAACCAGCGCACGCTCGACGCGATCGCCGTGCGCGCCTCGCAGATGGGCTACGCGCTCACCCTGATCCCGGTCGAGTCCAGCGCCCGCGAGACGGTGGCGGGCGCGTTCCGCCGTCTCGAGGAACATGCCGTCGACGGCATCATCATCGTGGTCGAGGCCCACCAGCTCGACGAGGCGGAGGTCGAGATCCCCGACGGGTTGCCGATCGTGCTCGTCGACTCGAACCGCGGATCGACGCATCCGTTCGTCGACACCGACCAGGCGCAGGGCGCCCGGCTCGCCACCGAGCATCTGCTCGACCTCGGGCACGAGACCGTCTGGCACGTGTCGGGGCCGACCGAGTCCTACTCCGCCGAACGTCGCCGCGAGGCCTGGCGGTCGACGCTGGAGGCGCAGGGTCGCCGGGTTCCCGAGATGATCCCGGGCGACTGGAGCGCTGCCTCCGGGTACCGGGCCGGTGTCGAGCTGCGCGATCGCGACGACGTCACCGCCGTGTTCGCCGCCAACGACCAGATGGCGATCGGTGTGGTGCGCGCGTTCCGCGAGGCAGGCCGCGACATCCCGAGCGACGTCAGCGTGGTCGGCTTCGACGGACTGCCCGATGCGGCGCAGATCTGGCCGCCGCTCACGACGGTGCAGCAGCACCCCGAGAGGGTCGGCGCGCTCGCGGTCGACGCGCTGCTCGCCGAACTCGACGGGGGAGAGGCCGCGCAGACGCCCCTCGTCGGCACCGAACTCGTCGTCCGCGAGAGCACGGCACCCCCGCGCCCCGCTCCCTGAGCGATGGACGACGGGCGACGAACCGTCGAAGCGGGTGGGCTCAGCGCCAGATCGCGGCGATGGCGGCGTTCGCGGCGGTGAGGATTCCGACGAGCCAGAACATCACCGGGGGCACGGATGCTCCGCGCTTCTGCCGCGCGGTGCCGATGCCGAGCAGTGCGCCGATGACGAGCAGCAGCACGAGCTTCACGCCGATCTTGACGTAGTTCAGTTCGTACGAGATGCCCCACGGGGCGGCGAGAGCGAGACCGGCGACCGCGGCGATCGCCATGCCGATGCTCATCAGCCGCGTGAAGACGCGCTTACCGCCGAAGGCCTGCGCCGCCCACGCTCCGAAGAGCACGGCGAAGCCCATCAGGTGGACGAAGAGAACGATGTGGCGCAGGGTCTCCATGACCCTCACCGTACGATTCCGCGCCTTCCCTCCGCTACGAAGGGAAGGCTGGCCTCAGCGCGCTCTCAGCCCCGCAGCTCCTTGATGACGAGGGCGGTGCGCAGCGCGGCATCCGCTGCTTCGGCGCCCTTGTCCTCCTTCGATCCCTCGAGACCCGCACGGTCGAGACCCTGCTGCTCGTCGTCGAGAGTGAGCACGCCGAAGCCGACGGGCTTGCCGGTGTCGAGCGAGACGCGGGTGAGGCCATCGGTCGTCGCCGCCGACACGTACTCGAAGTGCGGGGTGCCGCCGCGGATGATCACGCCGAGCGCGACCACCGCATCCGCGCCACCGGCGAAGGCGGCCTGTGCGGCGACGGCGAGTTCGAAGGATCCCGGCACGCGCACGAGGCGGTGCGTGGCCCGCGCCTCGTTCAGCACGCGCTCGGCCCCGGCGATGAGGCCGTTCGTGATCTTGTCGTGCCAGGTGCCGGCGATGATGACGACGTCGAGTCCGCGTCCGTCGATGTTCCCGGTCGTGGGTGCTCCTGCGCCGCTCATGCGTCGTCCTTCCGTCCTGCGAGGGCGGCCTTGAGCTCGTCCTCGCCGATGATGTGACCCATGCGGTCACGCTTGGTCTCGAGATACTGGTGGTTGTTGGGTCCGACGCCGACGATGAGCGGCACCTGCTCGACCACGTCGAGGCCGAGCTCGCGCAGCTGATTCACCTTGTCGATGTTGTTCGTCAGCAGGCGCACCTTCGACACGCCGAGATCGGCGAGGATGCCGGCGGCCGCCGCGTATTCGCGGGCATCGGCCGGCAGCCCGAGAGCGAGGTTCGCGTCGACGGTGTCGAGCCCCTCCTCCTGCAGGCTGTATGCCCGGAGCTTGTTGATGAGCCCGATGCCGCGTCCCTCGTGACCGCGCATGTAGATGACGATGCCGCCGTCCTGCTCGATCGCGTCGAGCGCGGCGTCGAGCTGGGGGCCGCACTCGCACTTGAGCGAACCGAAGGCTTCGCCGGTCAGGCACTCGGAGTGCACGCGCACGAGCGAGGTCTCCTGCGGTTCGCCCGAGACGACGGCGATGTGGTCGGTGCCGGTGACGCGGTCCTTGTAGGCGAGGAACCGGAAGGTTCCGTGCGTGGTCGGCACGGTCGCATCGGCGCGCAGGCTCACGCGGCGGTTGCGCACCGGGCCGTTGTCGCCCTGCGGGTCGATCTCGTTGAGGTGGTCGATCAGCTGCTCGATCGTGATGACGGGCACACCGTCGCGGGCGCCGAGCTCGAGGAGCCCCGGCATCCGCATCATGCTGCCGTCCTCGGCGACGACCTCGGCGATCGCCCCCACCGGCTGCAGTCCCGCGAGGCGCATGAGATCGACGGCGGCCTCGGTGTGGCCGCTGCGCTCGCGCACCCCGCCGTCGACCGCGCGCAGCGGCAGCACGTGGCCCGGGCGGATGATGCTCGTGGCGGTCGATTCGGGGTTCGCGAGCACGTTGAGCGTGTGCGCGCGGTCATGCGCGCTGATACCGGTCGTGACGCCCTCGGCGGCATCGACGCTCACCGTGTACGCGGTGGCGCGCGCGTCTTCGCTCGCGGCGACCATCGGCTGCAGGTTGAGGTCGTCGGCGCGGTCGGCGGGCATCGGCGCGCAGATGAATCCGGACGACCAGCGCACGGTCCACGCGACCCACTCGGGGGTGGCGAGCTCTGCCGAGAGGATGACGTCGCCCTCGTTCTCACGGTTCTCGTCGTCGGCGACGAGAACGGGGCGCCCGGCGCGCAGGGCGTCGAGGGCGTCGGCGATCGTGGAAAGGCTCATCGCGAGCCTCCTTCCGGTGCGGTCCGGAACGCGAGCAGGCGCTCGACGTGCCGGGCGAGGATGTCGGTCTCGAGGTTGACGCGGTCGCCGACGGCGCGGGTGCCGAGGGTCGTCGCGGCGAGCGTCTCGGGGATCAGGGAGATCTCGAACCACTGCTGCTCGTCGGGTCCTGAGCCTGACGAAGGAGGGCCGCTGACCGCGCTGACGGTGAGCGAGGTGCCGTCGACCGAGATCGATCCCTTGTCGACGACGAGCGGGGCGAGGTCGGCGGGAAGGCCGATGCGCAGCACGCTCCACTGGGCTCCGGGCCGCACCTCGAGAACCGTGCCGACGCCGTCGACGTGCCCCTGCACGATGTGCCCGCCCAGGCGCGCGCCGACGGGCATCGCCTTCTCGATGTTGACGCGGGTGCCGACGGCGGCATCGCCGAGCGCCGCGACGTCGAGGGTCTGCTTCATGACGTCGGCGTCGAAGGAATCCGCATCCGAGGCGACCACGGTCAGGCACACGCCCGAGACGGCGATCGACTCGCCGTGCACGGCGTCGGCGGCGGCCTTCGGAGCGCGCACGGTCAGACGCCAGCCGTCGCCCGACGGCGAGATGGCGGTGATCTCGCCGATCTCCTCGATGATCCCGGTGAACATCAGACGGCTCCTTCGGTCGACGCGGTGGGGAGAGAAGCGGGATGGGCGATCGCGAGCAGATCGGCGCCGAGGGGCAGCCACTCGTCGATCGTCAGGCGGTGCGCCTCGCCGATGGACGAGACGCCGATGTCGGTGAGGGCGAGGCGGCTTCCGCCCAGCAGCACGGGGGCGATGTAGGCGAGCACGCGATCGGCCAACCCCGCCGCCACGAACGCGCTCGCGAGGGTCGGCCCGCCCTCGACGAAGACGCTCTGGATGCCGCGGCCGTGCAGGTCGGCGAGCACCGCGTGCAGGTCGTGTCCGTCGAAGAAGAGGGGAGTGTGCGGATGCCGGCGCACCGCCGCATCCGCCGGAGTGGGGCGCGAGCCGATGACCACCGGGACGGGCTGGTCGGGGAGGAGCGCGTCTCCGTCGCGGGCGGTGAGCGAGGGGTCGTCGGCCAGCACGGTGCCGGTGCCGACGACGATGGCATCGGATGCCGCGCGGCGGCGGTGCACATCGGCACGGGCAGCGGGACCGGTGATCCACTGGCTCGATCCGTCGTCGGCCGCGGCGCGTCCGTCGAGGCTCTGCGCCCACTTCACGGTGACGTGGGGGCGGCCGAGGCGCTGCGCGGTGAGCCATCCCTCGATCACGGCGTGCGCGGCATCCGCCTGCTCTCCGGCCTCGACGCTGACGCCCGCGGCCCGCAGCCGTTCGGCGCCTCCGCCCGACACGGCGCCGGGATCGTCGAGCGCGTAGACGACGCGGCTCACGCCGGCCTCGATCAGGGCGAGCGCGCAGGGACCGGTGCGTCCGGTGTGGTTGCAGGGTTCGAGGGTCACGACCGCCGTCGCGCCGCGGGCTGCGCCGGGGGCGAGCTTCGACAGCGCGTCGACCTCGGCGTGCGGGGTGCCGGCGCCGTGGTGCCATCCCTCGGCGAGGATCGTGCCGTCGGGGGAGAGGATGACTGCGCCGACCTGCGGGTTCACGCCGCGGGGGCCGAGCGCCGCGAGCGCGAGAGCACGGCTCATCGCCTCGCGCTCTGTCTCGTTCACTGCCATCCGTCGTCCTTCTCTGAAGGCTCCGGGGGAGGCGGACGGCGCGCACGGCGGCGCATCGTGCTGCCTCCCTTCCGGACTAGCGGGATCTCTCCCGCATCACCGTCGGTCCCGGATTTCCACCGGATCGGCACCTCGGTCGAAACCGAGACGCTCGCGGACTGTCACCGCCGGTTCGGATTCCCACCGACCCCGGAGCACGTTGATGTTCTGAGTGTACTCAACGCGCCCGCGCGGAATTCATTCCCCGTCATCCGGCGACGTCTCGGCTCATTTCAGCAGGCGCGACAGGCGTCGGTCGGCGAGCACCTTTCCGCCCGTCTGGCAGGCCGGGCAGTACTCGAGAGAGCGGTCGGCGAAGAAGACGCTGCGCACGGTGTCGCCGCAGACCGGGCAGGTCTCACCGCGGCGGGCGTGCACCTGCATCCCCCGGCGCTTCGCGTCTTTCAGCTCGGCCGGGGGCTTGCCGGATGCCTCGGCGAGCGCCTCGCGCAGAGTGGCCTGCATCGCCGCGAACAGCGAGTCGATCGCCGCGTCGTCGAGCGTCGCGGCGATCGCGTACGGCGACATGCGCGCGGCGTGCAGGATCTCGTCGGAGTAGGCGTTGCCGATGCCGGCGATCACCGCCTGATCGCGCAGCAGGCCCTTGATCTGCGTGCGCTTGCCGTCCAGGAGACCGGCGAACACATCGCGGGTGAAGGCGTCGTCGAGGGGGTCCGGGCCGAGACGGGCGATGCCCGGCACCTCCGCCGGGTCGCGCACGACGTAGATCGCGAGGGACTTCTTCGTGCCTGCCTCGGTGAGGTCGAACCCGCTGACGTCGTGGAGCGCGACGCGCAGGGCGATCGGCGTCTTGCCGGGCTTGATGATCGTCGTGGGCAGGGTCTCGTACCATCGCAGCCAGCCCGCCTTCGCGAGGTGGAAGACGAGGTGAAGATCGTCTCCGCACGAGAGCACGATGAACTTGCCCCGCCGCGTGGCGCCGCTGATCACGGCGCCATGCAGCGCGGTGTTGGGCGGGTCGTAGGTCTTCAGCGCGGCGATCGCCGCCACGCTCGTGCGCGTGATCGTGCGCCCCACGACGCGCTCGCCCAGGAAGTCGACGAGCCCCTGCACCTCCGGCATCTCGGGCATGCGAACATCCTGCCACCGGCATCCGACATCGTCACCCCCGGCTCCGGGCGCGAGGGGCGGCTCAGAGGACGGGCCAGGCCACCCGGGCGCGGTCGTCGGTGGGGAGGAGGCCCGCGACCCAGCCGTCGTCGCGGCCGCGCGGGCCGGTGAGCAGTTGCCGCTGAAGACCCTCGTAGCGGAAGCCGAGCGCGCGGGCGGCGCGAGCCGAGGGGACGTTCCCGACCACGGCGCGCCAGGTGAGGCGCGCGAGACCCAGCTCGTCGAAGCCCCAGTCGATGACGGAGCGGGCCGCCTCGACGAGATAACCCCGACCACGGGCGGATGCCGCGACCCAGTAGCCGAGTTCGGCATGCCCGCCCGCGTCGTGCGGGGTGATGCGGTGCAGCCCGATCGAGCCCACGAGCTCCTCACCCGCGTGCATGCTCCACACCGCCTGCGACCCGTCGGCCCACCACTCGCCGGTCAGACGCACGTAATCGGCGGCGTCGTCGCGCGAGTAGGGCGAGGGCACGGTGGTCCAGCGCGGGATCTCCGGGTCCTGGCACGCGGCCGTGATCGCGTCGATGTCGGCGTCGGTCGGCGCCGCCAGCACGAGGCGCTCGGTCTCCAGTCGCACAGCTTCCATCGGACTACGGTATCGCCCGCCGCGGGCGGCGCGGGGAGATGCCGGAGCCGATGTCGGAGGCGGCGGCTAGTCTTGTCCGGTGACTGTTCCAGGGATTCTGCGCGCCTTGGAAGAGGCGTCTCTGTACCGTGAAGCGCTCGGCTGGGCTCAGACCGATGCCGACCTCGGCCTCGTCGACGGGCTCGATGCTCCGGCCCTCGCGGGACTCCTCGCCAAGCGCGCCGCCGCGGGGCATCCGCAGGCGTTGCTCGCCGTCGTGCCCACGGGCCGCCGCGCCGAGAGCCTGGCGCAGGCGCTCGGCTCCTACATCCCCGACGCCGAGGTGCTCACGTTCCCGGCATGGGAGACTCTGCCGCACGAGCGCCTCAGCCCGAGCCCCGACACGGTGGGTCTCCGACTGCAGACGCTGCGCCGCATCCGCGAGTGGGCGGGCGATCATCCGCTCGTCGTCGTCGCCTCGGTGCGTGCGGCCCTGCAGCCGATCGCCGGCAACCTCGGCGAGATCGAGCCGCTCGAACTCGCGGTCGGCAGCCGCGGCCTCGAACTCGACACCGTGGCCGCCCGTCTCGTCGAGCGCGCCTACTCGCGCGTCGACATGGTCTCGCGTCGCGGTGAGTTCGCGGTGCGCGGCGGCATCCTCGACGTGTTCCCGGCGATCTCCGAGCATCCGTACCGCGTCGAGTTCTTCGGCGACGAGATCGATCAGATCCGCGCGTTCTCGGTCGCCGACCAGCGCTCCCTCCCCGGCGACATCGGCTCCGTCGACCTGCCGCCCAGCCGCGAGCTGCTGCTCACCGACGACGTGCGCGATCGCGCGCGTGCGCTGATCGGCGGCTTCCCGGCGATCGCGGGCATGCTCGAGAAGATGGCCGAGGGCATCCCGGTCGAGGGCATGGAGTCGCTCCTGCCCGCGGTCGCCGGTCCCCTCTCGTCGCTCGCCGAGTACCTTCCCGCGGGGGCGGCGACCGCCGTGGTCGACCCCGAGCGTTCGAGCGCCCGGGCCATCACCCTCGGCGACACCAATCGCGAGTTCCTCGATGCGGCCTGGAGCGCCGCGACCTCGGGTGCCTCCGCACCCATCGACCTCGGCGCGGGCGACTTCCTCACGATCGCCCAGTTGCGCGAGGTCGTCCGCGACCGCGGCGGTGTGTGGTGGCGGCTCAGCCCCTTCGGTGCGGGTCTCGGTGAAGACGAGGCCGAGGCGGCGAACCTCGACGCCACCGTGATCCCGTCGTTCCACGGAAACGTCGACGGGGCGATCTCCTTCGTCGCCGGGCGCATCTCCGAGGGCTGGCGCGTCGTGGTCATCGCCACCGGTTCGGGTCTCGTCGATCGCGCCCGCGACGTGCTCGCCGATCGCGGCATCGCCGCCCGCATCCTTCCCGAGTTGAACGATGCGCCCGAGCCCGGCGTCGCGACGCTGCTCACCGGCTCGGTCGAGGCCGGATTCCAGGTGCCGGAGGCGAAGCTCGCCGTCCTCACCGACAACGAGTTCTACGGTCGCACGATCGGCGGAGACCAGCGCGTCGTCAAGAAGCTCGCCTCCCGCCGCAAGAACGTCGTCGACCCGCTGCAGCTCAAGCCGGGCGACTTCGTGGTGCACAACACCCACGGCATCGGACGCTTCGTCGAGATGACCCAGCGCGAGGTCTCGACCGGTGGACGCAACGCCACGAAGTCGGTGCGCGACTACCTCGTGCTCGAGTACGCGCCCTCGAAGCGCGGCTACCCGGGCGACAAGCTCTACGTGCCCACCGACCAGCTCGACCTGCTCTCGAAGTACGTGGGCGGTGAGGGCCCGACCCTGTCGAAGATGGGCGGCAGCGACTGGTCGCAGGCCAAGGGCAAGGCCCGCAAGGCCGTGCGCGACATCGCCGTCGAGCTCGTCAAGCTCTATTCGGCGCGCATGAGCGCCAAGGGCTACGCCTTCGGGCCCGACACCCCCTGGCAGCGCGAGCTGGAGGAGGCGTTCCCCTTCGCCGAGACGGCCGACCAGCTGCAGACGATCGACGAGATCAAGGCCGACATGGAGCGGCCGATCCCGATGGACCGCCTGCTCTCGGGCGATGTGGGCTTCGGCAAGACCGAGGTGGCCGTGCGCGCGGCGTTCAAGGCCATTCAAGACGGCAAGCAGGTCGCGATGCTCGTGCCGACGACGCTGCTGGTGAAGCAGCACCTCGAGACGTTCACCGAGCGCTTCGCCGGATTCCCGGTGAAGGTGCGCCCGCTCTCGCGATTCCAGACCGACAAGGAGGCCCGCCTCACGCTGCAGGGTCTGCTCGACGGCACGGTCGACATGGTCATCGGCACGCACCGCATCCTCACCGACCAGGTGATGTTCAAGGACCTCGGCCTCATGATCATCGACGAGGAGCAGCGGTTCGGCGTCGAGCACAAGGACGCTCTCAAGAAGATGAAGACGAACGTCGACATCCTCGCCATGAGCGCCACGCCGATCCCGCGCACGCTCGAGATGGCGGTCACCGGCATCCGCGAGATGTCGACGCTGGCCACCCCGCCGGAGGACCGGCATCCGATCCTGTCGTTCGTCGGTCCGCGCAGCGACAAGCAGATGGCCGCGGCGATCCGTCGCGAGATCCTGCGCGAGGGTCAGGTGTTCTTCGTGCACAACCGGGTGCAGTCCATCCAGCGCGTCGCCGCCCAGCTCGCCGAGCTCGTGCCCGAGGCGCGCATCGCGGTCGCCCACGGGCAGATGGGCGAGCACGCGCTCGAGCAGGTCGTCGACGACTTCTGGGAGCGCAAGTTCGACGTGCTCGTCTCGACGACGATCATCGAGACCGGGCTCGACATCTCGAACGCGAACACGATCATCATCGATCGCGCCGACCGCTACGGCCTCAGCCAGCTGCACCAGCTCCGCGGACGCGTGGGCCGCGGTCGCGAGCGCGCCTACGCGTACTTCCTGTACGACGAGATGAAGCCGCTCAGCGAGACGGCGGCCGACCGACTGCAGACGATCGCCGTGAACAACGACCTCGGTTCGGGCATGCAGGTCGCCCTGAAGGACCTCGAGCTGCGCGGCGCGGGCAACCTGCTCGGCGGCGAGCAGGCCGGTCACATCGCCGGCGTCGGCTTCGACCTGTATCTGCGCATGATCGGCGAGGCGGTGTCGACGTTCCGCGGCGAGGAGGTCGAGTCCGGTCAGGAGCTGCGTCTCGAGTTGCCGCTCGACGCGCGAATCCCCGAGTACTACATCGACAGCGAACGCCTGCGGCTCGAGGCCTACCAGAAGCTGTCGGCGGCCTCGATCGCGACGGCGAAGGACGACGCGATCGACCTCGTCATCGACGAGCTCACCGACCGCTACGGCACGCCCCCGGCCGAGGTCGAGGGGCTCATCGCGATCGCCCGTCTGCGCCGCCGGGCCGCACGCGCGGGCCTCGCCGACGTCGTCGTGATGGGCTCGAACCTGCGCATCGCTCCGGCGCGTCTCGAGGATTCGATCAAGGTGCGCCTGCAGCGGCTCTACCCGAAGGCGAAGCTCGTCTCCGGCGGCGAGGCGCTGGTCGTTCCCATGCCCATGGTGCCGGCCGCGGTCGGCGTCGGGCTCGAACCCCTCCCGGATGCCGAGCTGCTCGAGTGGGTGGGGCAGTTGTTCACCGCGATCTTCCCGGAGCCCGTGAAGGCTGAGACGGCGTAGCCCGCGAGACCGCATAGCCCACTAGACCAGCCACGACCGCGCGTCAACGGGGTGTGGCACCGGCGCAGTGCGGCGGATGCTGAAGCCATGTGGACACTTCTGATCATCCTGCTCATCGTGTGGGCCGGCCTCGCCGTCTTCGGCTTCGTGGTCAAGGGCCTCCTCTGGCTCGCCGTCCTCGGCATCGTGCTGTTCCTGGCGACCCTCGTCATCGGCATGCTCCGCCGCACCGCAGCGACCAAGGAGTGACCGCGGAGCAGACCTCCCGCCGCGCGCTCCCGCGCCACTACGCTGTGAGCATGTTGTACGAGCACCTCGGGGCTCGGCCCCGGATCCACGACACCGCCGTCATCGCTCCCACCGCCGTCGTCTCTGGCGACGTCGAGATCGGAGCGGGCTGCCAGGTGCTGCACGGCGCCGTGATCACGGCCGAGGGCGGGCCGATCACGCTCGGCGCGCACGTGATCGTGATGGAGAACGCCCTCGTGCGGGCGACCGCCGCGAACGCCGTGCGCATCGGTGATCACACCCTCGTCGGTACGCTGGCGAGCATCGCCGGCGCGACGGTGGGCGAGGAGGTGTTCCTCGCCTCGGGTGCGCGCATCTTCAACGGCGCGATCGTGGGTGCGCGCAGCGAGGTGCGCGTCAACGCGATCGTCCAGAGGCGTGCGCGCGTTCCCGAGGGCACGGTCGTGCCGATCGGCTGGGTGGCCGTGGGCGATCCGCTCCAGCTGTTCTCGCCGGATCGGGATGCCGAGATCGCCGCGGCGCAGCCCGATCTCGACTTCCCGGGGCACGTGTTCGGCGTCGACCGCGACACCCCGGATCTGATGGTGCAGCTCACCGAGCGCTACGGCTCTTCGCTGGCGCGTCACGCCGACGACCTCCCGCTCGGCGACGCCCGTGGCTGAGGCCGGCGCGGGACTCGTCCGGCCGGACGTCGACGAGGAAGACGCCGCCCGGATCGCCCGCGATCTCTACGGAGCCGACGTCGTCGCACGCGAGCTCGGCAGCAACCAGGACCGCAACTTCCTGCTCACGGAGGTCGACGGCTCGCGCAGCGTCCTCCGTATCGACAACCCGGTGTTCGGCGACGAGGCGCGCGACGCCCAGCACGCGGCCCTCGATGCCTACCGGGCAGCGGGCGTGGCCGTGCCCGCCGTGCTTCCGGGACTCGACGGTGCGCTGACCCAGCGCTGGCGCGGATTCGCCGTGCGCCGCAGCGAGTTCGCCGTCGGGGAGGAGCTCGTCGACGCCGGTTATCTCGCGCCGGTCGTGCTCGCCGAGTTCGGAGCGCTCGCGGCGGCGTCGGTGAACGCGCTCGCGCCCCTCCGGCATCCGGGACTCGATCGCCCGCACATGTGGGACATGCGCGTGGCCTTCGACGAGACGGCGAAGCTCGCAGGCTCGATCACCGACGACGCGCTGCGCGGGCGCGTGCTCGCGGCGTCCGAGGAAGCTCGGAAGGCGCTCGCGGCGGTCGAGAGCGATCTGCCCGTCCAACCGATCCACGGCGATCTCACGGACGACAACGTCATGGGGCGGCGAGGAGCCGACTCCCGCCTGCACCCGCACACCGTGCTCGACCTCGGCGACCTGGCTCTCGGGTGGCGTGTGGCCGAGCTCGCGGTGTGCGTGTCCTCGATGCTGCACCACGAATCGGATCGCCCGCTGCGGGTGCTCGACACGGTCGCCGCCTTCCACGCCGATGCGCCGCTGAGCGACGCGGAGGCCCGCGCGGTCTGGCCTCTCGTGGTGCTGCGCGCCGCGCTCCTCGTCGCCAGCGGGTGGCGGCAGCTCGAGATCGACGGTGACAACGACTACGCCCGCGAGCGGATCGCGGGGGAGCAGGCGATCTTCGACGCGGCGACCCTCCTGCCGCTCGCGGAGGTCCGCGAGCAGGTGCTCGCACGAGTCGGGGTCGAGGCTCCGCAGTTCTCCGGTCGGGTCGAGGGGGCGCCGCTCACCGCTGTGCTGCCCGACTTCACCGGCACCGTCGAGGCGGTCGATCCGGGCGTCGAGTCCGACGCTCTCGACGCCGGACGCTGGCAGCGAGCGGATGCCGAGGCGGCCCTGGTCGCGTCGGCCCTGGCGGGGGGAGCCGGAGCCGCGCTGCTGCCCTACGGGGTGTTCCGGCTGACGCGCACGCGCGTGGACGTCGCGGATGCCGCCCCCACCTGGCCCGTGCACACCGAGATCCATCTCGGCGCCGGCCCTCGCCTCCGCGTGACGAGTCCCGTCGACGGAGCGCTGCGGGCGAGCCGCGAAGAGCCGCGCATCGTGCTCGGGGACGGCTGGATCCTCGATCTGCGCGGGGTCGAGATCGACGACCGGGCGGCGCTGCACGTGTCGGCGGGTGACATGGTGGGGTGGCTCCCGGCGTCCGACACGGATCGCGTGCTCACCCTCGGCCTCCGACGGTCGGATGCCCCCGAACGACCTCCGCGCACTCCCGGCGCCGCCCTGGTCGAGCCCGAGCGGGTGCCGGCCTGGCGCCGTCTCACGGCCGATCCCGCGCCGTTGCTGGGTGTGCCGTCGCGCGCGCAGCACGACGAGTCCGCCGACGAGCTCGCACGCCGGGAGCGGATCTTCGCCGCCGCCCAGGAGCGGTACTACGCGCACCCGCCGCAGATCGAGCGCGGCTGGCGACACCACCTGGTCGATACGACGGGCCGCGCCTACATCGACATGGTCAACAACGTCGCCGGCCTCGGGCACGGACACCCGAGGATCGCGGAGGCGGCGGCCCGCCAGCTGCGCACACTCGGCACCAACTCGCGGTTCCTGTTCCGCGACCTCGCGGAGTACAGCGAGCGACTTCTCGCGCTGATGCCGCAGGGGAGCGGCCTCGACACGGTGCTGCTCGTCAACAGCGGCTCGGAGGCGGTCGACCTCGCGATACGGCTCGCGCAGGCGGCGACCGGGCGGCGCACGGTCGTGGCGCTGCGCGAGGCGTATCACGGCTGGACGATGGCCAGCGATGCGGTGACCACGAGCGCCTACGACAACCCGTTCGCCCTCGAGACGCGACCCGACTGGGTACACGTCGCCGACGTGCCCAACCGGTACCGCGGCACGTATCGCGGCGACGACACCGCGGGACGCTATCTCGACGACCTCTCGGTCGATCTCGCGGCCCTCGATCGTGACGGCCGCGATGCGGCCGCCTTCCTGTGCGAATCCGTGCTCGGCAACGCCGGGGGAGTGCTCCTGCCCGAGGGGTACCTCGCGGGCGCCTACGAACGCGTCCGGGCCGCGGGCGGTCTGTGCATCGCCGACGAGGTGCAGGTGGGCTTCGGCCGCCTGGGATCGACGTTCTGGGGTTTCGAGCGGGCGGGCGTCGCGCCCGACATCGTCACGATCGCCAAGCCCATGGGCAACGGCTTCCCGATCGGCGGAGTGATCACCTCGAAGCGCATCGCCGACGCCCTCGCCACGCAGGGGCAGTTCTTCTCCTCGGCCGGGGGCAGCACCCTGAGCTGCCGCGTCGGACTCGCCGTGCTCGACGCGATGGTCGAGGACGACCTCCAGCGCAACGCCGAGAACATCGGCGCGCGGCTGGCCGACGGGCTGCGGGCGCTCGGCGACGAGCATCCGATGGTGGCCGTCGTGCACGGAGCCGGGCTGTATCTGGGCGTCGAGCTCGTGCGCGATCGCGCGACGATGGAGCCCGCGGATGCCGAGGCCGCCGCGATCTGCGAACGGATGCGCGAACTCGGGGTCGTGGTGCTGACGACCTCGGAACGATCGAACGTGCTGAAGATCAAGCCGCCGCTGTGTCTGACGGCGCAGAGCGCCGACCATGTCGTCGCGATGCTGGGGCGGGTGCTGCGCGAGGGCTGGTGATCCGGTGAACTTCGAATCGCGCGCATTTTCGTCATGTTAAATGCGCATTTCGAATCGAAATTAGGGGTCGCGGTGAGGAATACCTGTGCTCCATACTGATCCTCAACCGCCGGACGACCCGAGTCCGGCCCCTGGCGCTGTTCCAACGAGGAGTACCCATGGCACTGAAGACGAAGCCGCTCGCTCAGGGCGGCGGAACGCTCAGACGGAATCTCGGCCTGTGGGCCATCGTCGGTCTGGGCCTCGGATACATGACTCCCACCGTGGTGTTCGACACGTTCGGCATGGTCGCGCGCGACACGAACAACGTGGTCCCCGCCGCGTATCTCGTCGCCCTCGTGGTCATGGTGTTCACGGCCATCAGCTACGGCAAGATCGCCGGCGCCATCCCGAGCGCGGGATCGGCGTACACCTACGTGCGCGAATCGATCCACCCGAATCTCGGATTCATGGTCGGGTGGACGTCGTTGATCGACTACGTGCTGTTGCCCATGGTCAACTGCCTCATCGTCAAGAGCTACCTCGAGGCGATGTTCCCCGACATCCCGGCGTGGATCTGGGTGGTGCTGTACTGCATCCTCGTCACCAGCATCATCTACATGACCATGCGCGGCACCTCGAACCTGAACGTGATCCTGCTGATCTTCTCGATCATCGTCATGGTCGTGTTCGTGGTGCTCGTGGTCGCGCAGCTGATGCGCGGCGACGGGGCGGCGACCATCCTCTCGGTCGGCGCGTTCCTGCACGACGACGTCACCTTCACCGCCGTGCTGACCGGTGCGACCATCGTCTGCTTCTCGTTCATCGGATTCGACGCGGTCACGATGTACGCCGAGGAGGCGAAGGATCCGAAGGTCATGCCGAAGGCGATCCTGCTCACCGTCCTCATCGGCGGCGGCATCTTCCTCGTCTCCTCCTACGTGTCGCAGCTGCGGTTCCCGGACTGGAACGAATTCGCCCCCGGGGGCGACATGCAGTTCGTCGAGGACTCGACGCTCCCGATCATCGGCGACCTCGTCGGCGGCAACGTCTTCATGGCGGTGCTGACCGCCGCCGGTTTCTGCGCGACGCTCGCCTCGGGCCTCGCCTCGCACGCCTCGGTCTCGCGCATGCTGCTCGTGATGGGCCGCAACAACGTGCTGCCGCAGAAGGCCTTCGGCTACATCAACCCGCGCACCCACACGCCCACGTTCAACATCGTGCTCGTCGGCGCGATCTCGCTGCTCGCGATCCCCTTCACCCTCGAGCTCATCGCCGCGTGGATCAACTACGGTGCGCTGATCGCCTTCACCTTCGTGAACATCTCGGTGATCGCCTGGTTCGCGATCCGCAAGGGACGCCGTAAGACGCCGGCCGACATCTTCAACTTCATCGTGATGCCGACCATCGGCATGCTGCTCACCGGGTTGCTCTGGGTCAACCTGCACCAGGACGCCCTCATCGGCGGCCTCACCTGGACGGCGATCGGGTTCGTCTACCTGCTCGTGATCACGCGCGGCTTCCGCCGGAAGGTCGCGGCCTTCGACGAGAACCAGGCGGTGACCGGGTTCAATAAGGTCGTGAAGGTGCCGGTCGACGAGAGCTGACTGCGCCCGCGCGCACGAAGGGCCGTCTCCCGAGGGTCGTGGGAGACGGCCCTTCCGCAGGGGTCAGATGACGCCCTGCGCGAGCATCGCCGCAGCGACGCGCTCGAAACCGGCGATGTTCGCGCCGGCCACGTAATCACCTTCGACGCCGTAGCGCGCGGCCGCGTCGAAGGACGCCCGGTGGATGTCGCCCATGATCTCGCGCAGCTTGTTCTCGCTGTCGCCGAAGGTCCAGCGCTGACGGGAGGCGTTCTGGCTCATCTCGAGGGCCGAGGTGGCCACGCCGCCGGCGTTCGCCGCCTTGCCGGGGGCGAAGAGCACGCCCGCCTTCTGGAACGCCTCGACCGCTTCGGGAACGCACGGCATGTTCGCGCCCTCGGAGACCGCGTGCACGCCGTTCGCGATGAGGGCCTGAGCGTCGGCGAGGGAGACCTCGTTCTGCGTCGCCGAGGGCACGGCGATGTCGACCGGCACCTCCCAGACGCTGCCGCCCTCGACGAAGCGGGCGCCGGGGCGGCGGTTCGCGTACTCGACGATGCGGGCCCGTTCGACCTCCTTGATCTGGCGCAGCAGATCGACGTCGATCCCGGCGTCGTCGACCACGTAACCGGAGGAATCGGATGCCGTCACCGGCACGGCACCGAGCTGGGTGGCCTTCTGGATCGCGTAGATCGCCACGTTGCCCGAGCCCGAGATGCCGACGCGCTTGCCCTCGAAGGAGTCGCCCTTCACGGCGAGCATCTCCTGCGCGAAGAAGACGGCGCCGTATCCGGTGGCCTCGGTGCGCACCTCGGCACCGCCCCAGCCCGTGCCCTTGCCGGTGAACATGCCCGACTCGTGACGGTTGGTGACCTTGCGGTACTGGCCGAAGAGGTAGCCGATCTCGCGGCCGCCCACTCCGATGTCGCCCGCGGGCACGTCGGTGTGCTCGCCGAGGTGACGGTAGAGCTCGTTCATGAACGACTGGCAGAAGCGCATGACCTCGGCGTTCGAGCGGCCGTGCGGGTCGAAGTCCGAGCCGCCCTTGCCGCCGCCGATGCCCTGGCCGGTGAGCGCGTTCTTGAAGATCTGCTCGAAGCCGAGGAACTTGATGATCGAGAGATTCACCGAGGGGTGGAAACGCAGTCCACCCTTGTACGGCCCGAGCACCGACGAGAACTGGATGCGGTAGCCGCGGTTGACCTGCAGCTTGCCCGAGTCGTCGACCCACGGCACGCGGAAGAGGATCTGCCGCTCCGGCTCGACGAGACGCTCGAGGATGCCGCCGTCGACGTACTCCGGGTGCGCGGCGAGCACCGGTGCGATCGACTGCAGCACCTCGTGCACCGCCTGGTGGAACTCGGGTTCGTGCGGGCTGCGGGTGAGCACCGTGTCGAACACGGGCTGCACGGCGGCGTCGAGCGGGTGGAAGGCGGCAGGGGAGAGTGCGGTCACGCGAAAGACTTTCTGGGGTGGGGGAGGGTGGTGCAGGCGATCGTGTCGCGTGAGGCTTCGCCGGATCAGGCGCGAGTTTTCACTCTATCGCGCGTCCTCCGCGCGCCCTCCCGCCCGGCACCGCCCCCCACGAAGACGCGCGGGTCACCCGGTGTTCTGCAGGCCCGCCGCGACGCCGCTGACCGACAGCAGCAGCAGTCGCTGCTGCTCGGCGTCGGCTCCGGAACCCGTCGCCTCGGCATCCGCCGGCGCGCGCAACGCACGCAGTGCGCGCAGCTGGAGCAGCGAGAGCGCGTCGACGTACGGGCTGCGCAGCTGCACCGCGCGCTGCAGCACGGGCTTGTTCTCGAGCAGTCCCTCTCCGCCGGTGAGGCGGATGACCCACTGGCGCGTGAGAGCGAGTTCATCGAGCACGAGAGCGGCCAGGTCGTCACGATCGCCGAGCGCGAGGTACTCGCGGGCGATGCGCTCGTCGGTCTTGGCGAGGCTCATCGCGACGTTGTCGATCATCGTGCGCAACAGCGGCCACTCGCGGTAGGCCTCGGTGAGAAGCGCCTCGTCGCCCACGGCCTCGAGCGCGGTGCCGAGACCGAACCAGCCGGCGAGGTTGATGCGGGCCTGGGTCCAGGCGAACACCCACGGGATGGCGCGCAGGTCTTCGAGCGACTCCACCGACAGGCCGCGGCGCGCGGGGCGCGAACCCAGCGCGAGCAGACCGATCTCCTCCATCGGGGTCACTGTCGCGAACCAGGGTGCGAAGCCCTCGGCCTTCACGAGCGAGAAGAAGCGATCGCGCGAGGAGCGGTCCATCACCGCGGCCACCTCGGCGTACCGGGCGGCGGCACCGCTCGTGCGCTGCTCGACCGAGGGGGAGGAGGCGAGCAGAGTCGCCGCGGCGACCTGGTCGATGTGGCGCATCGCGATGGCCGGCTCGCCGTAGCGGGCGAAGATGACCTCGCCCTGCTCGGTGAGCTTGAAGCGGCCGTCGACCGAGTGCGGCGGCTGGGCGAGGATCGCCGAGTTCGCGGGTCCGCCGCCGCGCCCGAGGGCACCGCCGCGGCCGTGGAACAGCGTCAGCTCGATGTCGGAGTCCTGCGCCCACTGCGCGATCTTCTCCTGCGCCTCGTAGAGCGCGAGGTTCGCGGCGACCGGGCCGACGTCCTTCGACGAGTCGGAGTACCCGAGCATGACTTCGAGGCGGTTGCCCGTCTCGGCCATGCGCGCCCGGAACTCGGGGAAGGTCACGGCCTCGGCGAGGATGCCGGGGGCCGCCTGCAGGTCGGCGAAGGTCTCGAACAGCGGCACGACGTCGAGCACCGGGGCGTCGTCGCCGAGCGCGTGGCGGGCGAGACGGTGCACGTTCGCGAGGTCGGAGGCCGCCTGGGTGAACGAGACGACGTAGCGGCCGGCGGCGCGCAGACCGCGGTCCCGCTGGATCTCGGCGATCGCGCGGAAGACCTCGAGCACCTCCTCGGTCTGGGCGCTGATCGGCTCGTCCGACTCCAGCTCGGCGAGGGCCTTGGCGTGCACCTGGGAGTGCTGGCGCACCTCGAGCTCGGTGAGGTGGAAGCCGTAGGTCTCGACCTGCCAGATGAGGTGCTGCACCCCGCCGAAGGCGTGGCGGCGCGCGCCGGAGGCGACCAGCGAGGCCTGCACCGCGCGCAGATCGGCGAGCAGTTCCTCGGGCGTCGCATAGCGCTGAGCGCCATCGCCCCGGCGCGTCGCCGCGACCCGGTGCGCGAGCAGCAGCAGCACGCGCCGGTGCGGTTCGTCGGGGGAGCGGGTGGCCAGGGCCGCCGCGGCGTCCGCATCGGCGCCGGCGAAGTCGTTCCACAGGGCGGTGACCTCGGCGCTGGGTGGCGTGGTCTCGGCATCGAGCGTGAGCGTGCGGCCGATGCGCTCGAGAGCGCGCTCGAGGCCGCGGAGCACGTGGTCCGAAGCGATCTGCGATGCCTCGCGGGTGACGGATGCCGTCACGAACGGGTTGCCGTCGCGGTCACCGCCGACCCACGACCCGATGCGCACGAACGCCGGGACGACCGGTGCGCTGGCGCCGGACTCCTCGCCGCGGAGGGCGTCGTCGATGCGACGGTAGACGTGGGGGACCGTCGTGAAGAGGGTCTCGTCGAAGACACCCATGACCGTGCGCACCTCGTCGGTCGGAGACGGCTTCTGCGAACGCAGCGGCGCGGTGCGCCACAGGGTGTCGATCTCCTCGAGCATGCGGCGACGGGCGCGGTGCTGCTCGGCCCCGCCCGCGCTCGCCGCATCGTGCTGCGTCAGCAGATCGGAGAGACGGCGGATGCTCGACGAGACGGCGCGGCGGCGAGCCTCGGTCGGGTGGGCCGTGAAGACGGGGTGGAAGCGGAGACCCGCCAGGCGACGGCGCGCCTCCTCGTCGCCGACCTCGGTGCGCAGACGCGCGTATGCGGTCGCGACGGTGTCGGCGGCATCCTCGCGGCCGGGCTGACCCGCGCGTTCGCGCAGCACGCGCACGCGCTGGTGCTCCTCGGCGAGGTTCACGAGGTGGAAGTAGCAGGTGAAGGCGCGGGCGACCTCGTCGGCGCGGGCGATCGTGAACGACTCGGCGATCGCCGAGGCCCGCTCGAAGGCATCCGAGGTCGAGTCCTCGTACGCCTGGATGGTCGCCAGACGCAGCCGCTCGACGTCGTCGAACAGGTCGTCGCCGCCCGCCTCGCGCAGCACCTGTCCGAGGAGCCCACCCAGCATGCGCACGTCGGAGCGCATCGCGTCGGGTATGCCCTGGCCTGCCTCGAAGCGCCCGATGACGCGGATGGCTTCGGTGTTGGTGGGCTCGGTGAAGACGTGTTCGGGGGTCACCCGTCGAGCGTATCCCGGTCGACGGGGGTGCTCCGAACGCATGACGGCGTGCGACACCGGTGCGCCGCCTAGCATGAGGGGGATGCGCATCTCGGTGAACCCCCTTCGCGGGCAGCAGTTCCCGGCCGTCCTCCTGCTGGTGGCAGCGGGGCTCGGCCTCCTTCTCGCGAATCTGCCGACGCACGATCCGATCGCCGCGGCGCTCGACGTGCATCTCGCGGTGCCGGGCACGAGCCTCGACCTCTCCCTCGCGCACTGGGTGTCGGACGGTCTGCTCGCCGTCTTCTTCTTCGTGGTGGCGATCGAGCTGCGGCACGAGCTCACCCATGGCGAGCTCGACTCGCCCCGCAAGGCCCTCCAGCCCGCCATCGCGGCGACGGGCGGAGTGCTCGTGCCGATCGCGATCTACCTGCTGATCGCGGGTGACGGAGCGACGGCATCCGGCTGGCCGATCCCCACGGCCACCGACATCGCGTTCGCGCTCGGAGTGCTGGCGATGTTCGGACGGGGCCTGCCGTCGACCGTGCGGGTGTTCCTGCTCGCCCTCGCGATCCTCGACGACATCATCGGCATCGTCTTCATCGCGGTGCTGTTCGCCCACGACGTGCAGTGGGTGCTGCTCGCCGCAGCGGTCGTCGCGGTCGCGGTCTTCTGGGTGCTGAGCAGGTGGCTCGGTGCGACCGGGCACGCGGGCATCGCCGTGCTCATGGTGCTGGTCGGCATCCTCTGTTGGGGTCTGGTCGCGGCCTCCGGCATCCACGCCACGATCGCCGGGGTGATGCTGGGCCTGGTGATGGCGCCGACCCCCGCCGGACGTTCTCGTCATGCGCTCGAGCCCACGGTCAACGGCGCGATCCTCCCGCTGTTCGCGTTCGTCGCCGCGTTCGTGGTGATCCCCGCCGTCTCCCCGACGCAGCTGTCCCCGGCATTCTGGGCGATCGTGGTCGCCCTGCCGATCGGCAAACTCGTCGGCATCGGTCTGTTCGGCTGGCTCGCGATGCGCATCCGACCGCGCGGGACGGCGCCCGCGCTGGTGCTGCCCGACATCCTGGCCGCCGGCGCCCTCGGCGGCATCGGCTTCACGGTCTCGCTGTTGCTCGCGAACCTCGCGTTCGCGTCAGACGACGGCATCCGCGACCAGGCGATCCTCGGCGTCCTGGTGGGGTCCCTCCTTTCGCTCCTCTTCTCGGGGGTGGTCGTGTCGGCGCGAGCGCGGCACTATCGTCGGATCGCAGCGGCGTCGTCCTGACACCCGAGAGGCCGCACCGAGTGAAGGAGAATCCATGACCGCGCAGGCCTCGGACCACGGCGACGGATCTCCCCGCGATTCCCTCCGCGCGGCGGCCGACACCATGCGCGCCGTGCGCGAGCGCTGCGTGTGGTCGCAGCGGATCACGCACCACGACCTCGTGCCGTACCTCATCGAGGAGTCTCACGAGGTGATCGACGCGGTCGAGAGCGGCACGCGCGACGACCTGCGCGAGGAGCTCGGAGACCTGCTGTGGCAGGTGCTCTTCCACGCCGCGATCGCCGCGCAGGACCCCGACGACCCCTTCGACATCGACGACGTGGCCGACACCCTCACCGAGAAGATGGTGCGGCGGCATCCGCACGTCTTCGCGGGCGAGACCGCGACCACGCCCGAAGAAGTGCTCGTGCATTGGAACGCCGCGAAGGCGGCCGAGAAGCGCACGCGCACGAGCGTGCTCGACGGGGTGCCCCGGGGGATGCCGGCGCTGGCGCTCGCGCAGAAGCTCGCCGGTCGCGCGGCCGGCGCAGGGATCGATGCGCCGGTGGCCGACGGTCCGTCGAGCGAGGCCGAACTCGGAGAGGCTCTCCTCGCCCTCGTGGGGCGCGCACGCGCCGAGGGCTGGGACGCCGAGCGGGCGCTGCGCGAACGGCTCCGCGTCCTCGAGCAGGACGTACGGTCCGCCGAGGGCTGAGCGGCGCTGGGTCGCCGAGTCGCCCGGGGTCGCTGAGTCTCCCCGGGGTCGCCGAGCCTGTCGAAGCGTCCCAGGCCTCGCAGCAGACCTGGAAAGATGGAGTCGTGGCTACTGTGAACCCGCCGCGCGGCATGCGCGACATCCTCCCCGCCGACAAGGCCCGCCGTGAGCGCGTGCTCTCCGTCATCCGCGAGCGCTACCGGGCGCACGGATTCGACGAGATCGAGACGCCCGTCGTCGAGGAGTACGCGCGTCTGCACGCCGGCATCGGCGGCGACAACGAGAAGCTCGCCTACAACGTGCTGCGCCGCGGACTCGACGCCGATGCCATCCGCGCGGCCGCCGACGACCCGGCCGCGCTGTCCGACCTCGGGCTGCGCTACGACCTGACCGTGCCGCTCGCGCGCTTCTACGCGAGCAACCGGGCGCAGCTCCCCGCTGTCTTCCGCTCGATCCAGATCGGCGCGGTCTGGCGGGCCGAGCGTCCCCAGAAGGGGCGCTACCGCCAGTTCGTGCAGTGCGACATCGACATCATGGGCGACGACTCCTCGCGTGCCGAGGCCGAGCTCATGGTCGCGTCGCTCGACGCCGTCGACGCTCTGGGGCTGGACGGCGCGACGGTGCGCATCAACGACCGTCGCGTGCTCGACTGGATGCTCGAGAGCTTCGGTTTCGCCGCGGACGAGCGTCCCGGCGTGCTCATCACGATCGACAAGCTCGACAAGATCGGACCCGACGGCGTCGCCGCCGAACTGCACGAGCGGGCCGCGACCCCGGGCGCCGTCGACGCGTTCGAGGCATTCCTGCGTCGCCCGCAGACCCGCGAGTACCTGCCCTACGGCGAGGCGCAGATCCGCAAGGCGCTGCCCGCGGACGCCCCCGACGTGATCGTCGATCACCTGGTGGGCATCGGCGAGGCCGTCGCGGTCGGCCGCGCGTCCGAGGCGACGGATGCCGCCGGCATCCCGCTCGTGTTCGATCCGTTCCTCGTGCGCGGCATGGGCTATTACACCGGCACGATCTTCGAGCTCGCGCACCCCTCCGTCAGCTATTCGCTGGGCGGTGGCGGTCGCTACGACGGCATGATCGGTCGCTTCCTCGGGCAGCAGGTGCCGGCGGTGGGCTTCTCGCTCGGGTTCGAGCGCCTCGTCGACCTCGTGACGGCTGGCGGCGACGACCGTGAGGAGTCGATCGTGCTGGTGCACGACGCCGACGTCCCGGTCGCCGAACTTCTCGCGCACAAGACCGCACTGATCGCCGAGGGCGCGCGCGTGCGTCTCGAGCGTCGCCCGAAGAACCTCAAGGCGCTGCTCGAGCGGGCGTCCGCCGACGGCTTCACATCGTTCGCCACGGTGTCGGCCGGGGCGGCCTCGCTGGAGCGCAAGCCGCTCGCCTGACGGTCGGCTCCGCGCCCGCGTTCACGCGGCGTTCACGTCACCGCGGTCGAATCGGGGCATGGGACGAACACGCCTCCCCATCCTCCTCGGCGCCACCGCCCTGACCGCGGGCTTCGCGGTCGGCGGGCGGGTTCTCCTCACGCGCCAGGCGGCGATCGCTCGGCGCCGGATCGGCAAGCCGCTGGGCGAGGACTCGCTGGATGCGGACCGCATCTGGCGACGCTCGCTCGACGGTGAGCCGATCGAACTCCTCGTGCTCGGCGACTCGCTCGCCGCGGGCCTCGGTGCGGCGCGGCGCAAGGAGACCCTCGGCGGACGCATCGCCAAGGGCCTGGCCGTTCGTCTGCACCGCCCGGTGCGGTTGCGCACCGCCGCGATCGTCGGCTCGGAGTCGCCGGATCTCGACGCGCAGCTCGACGGTCTCGCGGCGGGCTACCGGCCCGATGTCGCGGTGATCGTGGTGGGGGGAAACGACGTGACGCATCGTCTTCCGGTCGCGACATCGGTGCGGCATCTCGATGCGGCCGTCCGGCGGCTGCGGGCGCTGGGCACGGAGGTGGTGGTGGGCACCTGTCCCGATCTGGGATCGCTGCGACCGGTGCCGCAGCCGCTGCGTCGGATCGTGTCGAGCCTGTCGCGGCGGCTCGCGGTCGCGCAGACGGATGCCGCGCGCCTCGCCGGCGCCGAGCCCGTCGACCTGCGCCGATCGGTCGGTCCGATGTTCTTCGACGAGCCGGAGCGGATGTTCAGCCTCGACAGATTCCACCCCAGCGCCCTCGGCTACCGCCGGACGGCCGAGGCCCTGCTGCCGGCGGTCTGCCGAGGAGCGCAGCGGTCGGTCAGGGCGCGTCCTCACTCGGCGTCGCGCTGAACGAGGCGGCCCTACCGGTCGGATGCCGGGGGCTGAGCGCGAGGTCCGCTTCTGCGCCGGGCACGCAGCCGGATCGCTCGTCCGCCCACGCCGATGATCACGACGGCCGTGCCGATGAGCGACGCCAGCACGGGGAGCGTGTTCACGAGCATCAGGCACCCGAGCGCGCCGACGACCTGCAGTGCGCGGGGGAACCGCCGGGCAGCTCGCTCCTGCCGGAACGCCGCGGCGTTCGCGATCAGGTAGTACAGCAGCACTCCGAACGACGAGAATCCGATCGCGCCGCGCAGATCGGCCACCAGGACGATGCCGATCACGACCACGCCGATCGTGATCTCGGCGCGACGGGGCACCTGCCAGCGGGGATCGACCTTCGCGAGCACCGCGGGAAGGTCGTGTTCGCGCGCCATCGCGAGGGTCGTGCGCCCGATGCCCGTGAGCAGTGCCAGGAGCGCCCCGAGCGATGCGGTCGCCGCCGCGACGCGCACCACGGGCGCGAGCCACTCCGTGCCGGTCGCCGTGAGCACATCGACCAGCGGGGCGGGGCTGGTCGCGGCATCCGCTCCCAGTGTGAGCATCACGACGGCCGCGACCGCGCCGTAGACGACGACCGCGCCGCCGAGCGCGAGCAGGATCGCGCGGGGGATCGTGCGCGCGGGATCCACGACCTCCTCGCCCATCGTCGCGATGCGGGCGTACCCGGCGAACGCGAAGAAGAGCAGCCCGGCACCCTGCAGCACGCCATATGCCGTCGCATCGGGGAGCGCAGGGGCAGGGATGGCGGGCGATGCGCCGAACCCCGCAGCGACGACGATCGTCAGCCCGATCAGCGAGAGCACCACCAGGATGCGGGTGACCAGTGCCGTGCGCGTCACGCCGAAGCAGTTCACCGCGACGAGGGCGGCGACGGCCACCGCCGCGACGAGCGTCTCCCACCCCGCGGGGGCGGCGTAGGCGGCGAAGGTCATCGCCATGGCCGCGCAGCTCGCGATCTTGCCGATCACGAAGCTCCACCCGGCGACGAACCCCCACCAGGGACCGATCTCGGCGCGGGCGTACGCGTAGGTCCCCCCCGCGACGGGGTGGGAGGCGGCGAGCTGGGCGGAGGCGGTGGCGTTCGCGTAGGCGACGATCGCGGCGATCGCCAGGGCGACGGGCAGCCCGGCGCCGGCGACGCCGATCGCGGGCGCCCAGACCGAGAAGACCCCCGCTCCGATCATCGAGCCGAGACCGATGAAGACGGCATCGGCGAGTCTCAGTCGGCGGGCGAGGGGCATCCCGTCATCGTCGCATCGATCGGTGAACGGCGGGTGACCCGCGTCAGCGGCGGGCCTCGGCGACCCGCTTCTTCTCGCGGATGTAGACCTCGCGCCGCACGCGGGCCACGACATCCCCGTCGCGATCGGTGATCACGGTCTCGAACCACTCGAGCACCTTCCCACCGCCGTGCGCCTTGCGCCGGATGTCTTCGGCGCGCGCCTTCGACACCGCGAACTCGGCGGTCAGCACTCCGCGTCCCGGCTTGATCAGATCGATCTCGCCGCGGGTGTCCCACACGACGTAGTCCCGGCCGAGCTGGTGCATCACGAGCATGAAGAAGTACGGGTCGGTCATCGCCGACATCGATCCGCCGAACGCCGTCTTGACGTAGTTGCGGGTGAAGACGTTGACGTGCAGCTCGACGGTCGCGTGGGTCCAGTCGTCGCTGAAGCGACGGACGCGGATGCCGCTGAACAGGTTCGGGGCCCACAGGCTCATTCCGATCGCGAGGCGGCGGGGAGTGATGCGCATGGCGCCAGTGTGGCCGAGCGTGTCCGCCGGACGAAGTTCGCTGGAGGATTGCGACAGTTGTTATAGTTCTCCTATAATTAATAGAGAAACGAGGAGGCGAGATGCTCATCAGGGTCGACATCGACAGCACGCGGCCGCTGTACGACCAGGTCGCCGCGTCCGTGCGGGCCGACATCCTCTCGGGAACCCTTCGCCCCGGCGACCGGCTTCCCTCCGCGAAGGAGGTCGCAGCGGCCCTCGACATCAACCAGCACACCGTGCTGCACGCGTATCAGGGGCTCCGCGACGAGGGGCTCCTCGATCTGCGTCGGGGGAGGGGCGCGGTCGTCGCCGCCTCGGCCGCCCCGCTCGCCGAACTCGCGAGCGATGTCGCCGAGCTGGTGCAGCGCGCCGCCCGGCTCGGCGTCTCCTCCGACACGCTCGCCGCACTGATCCGCTCCCACCGCGCCGGTACGCCCGGCACCGCAGGCCCCGAGGAGGTGGCCCCATGACCACGCACCCATCCGCGCAGGCATCCGAGAGCCGTCGCGCCCGCGCGGCGTTCCTCGCCGTCGGTGTCGCCCTTCCCGTCGCGCTCGTGGCGATCGGCTCCGCCGTGATCGCCGCGTGGCTGCCCACTCTGCCCGACCCCGTCGTCATCCACTGGGGAACCACCGGCGCCGACGGGTTCGCCGCGCCGACCGCATACTTCTGGTTGCTCCTCGCGGTCGGTCTCGTGCTGCCGCTCGCGCTCGCGCTCACCTCCTTCGGAGCATCGCGCGGCAGGTGGGGAGCGACCACGCGACTGATGGGCGGCTTCGCCGCCGGACTCTCGGCGTTCGCGCTCACGCTGTGCCTCGGGTCGCTCGCGCTGCAGCGCGGACTGGCCGATGCGGCCGACACCCCCGACGTCGGGCTCGTCCTCCTGCTCGCGTTCGTCGTGCTGGCCGCGGGAACGGTCGCGGGGTGGGCCGTGCAGCCGCGCGTCATCGACGAGGCGGCGGGCGTCCTCGAACCCCGGCTCGCGGTGCGGGTGGCCGACGGCGAACGGGTGGTCTGGCTCGGCACGACGACGATGCCGCGCGCGGCGCTGCTGTCGATGGCGGGGGTCACGCTCCTCCTCGCCGTGATCGCGGCCTACATGCTCGCGGCGGGTGCCTCGGGCGGGTGGGTCACCGCGATCAGCGTGATCGTGGTGGGCGGTGCGCTCGCCGTCACCTCCGCGTTCCGCGTGCGCATCACGCCGTCGGGGTTCGCCGCGCGGTCTCTGCTCGGGTGGCCGCGGGCGGTGATCCCGATCGAACGGATCGTCTCGGCGCGCGCCGTCGACATCTCTCCGTTCGGGGACTTCGGGGGCTGGGGATGGCGGATCGCGGTCGACGGCCGTACGGGGATCGTGATGCATCGGGGCGCCGCGATCGAGATCGCACGCCGTGACCGCAAGCCCTTCATCGTCACGATCGACGGCGCCGAAGAAGCCGCCGCGCTCCTCCAGGCCTACGCCGAGCGCCATGCATCCGACAGCGAACGAGAGGCCTCCTGATGACCGCTGCACGCCCCTCCCTTCCCCGACGCGTTCCGTGGAGCGCGGTGATCGTGTTCGTCGCGCTCGCCTGCGGCCTCGCCTGGCTCGTGGCGCTGCCGCTGTGGCTCGGCGCGGGGCTCGCCTCGCCGCTCACCCCGGTGCTGCTGCCGGTGATGATGTTCACGCCGGCGGTCGCCGTACTCATCGTGACCTTCGCGCTCAGGGTCCCCGCCCCGGGCGGTCGCGCCCGGTTCCTCGGACTCTGGCCGCTCCGCCCGGCGAAGCGCGTCGTCTGGCTGATGGTGGCGGGATGGCTCGTTCCGCCCGTCCTCGTGGCGCTCACGATCCTCGTCGCCGCCGCACTCGGGTTCGTGCAGATCGACCTCGCCTTCGGCGGATTCGCCGCCCAGATCGCCGCCGCTCTCCCGCCCGGCACCCCGATGCCGCCGATCGAGCTGTTGGTCGTCGCGCAGTTCGCGATGATCCCGGCCGGCGCCCTCCTCAACAGCGTCCTCGCGTTCGGCGAGGAGCTCGGGTGGCGGGGATGGCTCCTCCCGGCCCTGCGACCGCTGGGCACGTGGCCGGCGCTCCTCCTCAGCGGAGCGATCTGGGGACTGTGGCACAGCCCGGTCATCCTGCTCGGGTACAACTTCGGCCGGATCGACTTCTCGGGCGTGCTGCTCATGGTCGCCGGATGCATCGCGTGGGGCATCCTGCTCGGGTGGCTGCGCCTGCGGTCGGCATCGCTCTGGCCCGCGGTCCTGGCGCACGGAGCGCTCAACGCCGCCGCCGGGCTCGTGCTGGTCGTCGCCGCTTCCGCACCCGACATGGCGCTGGCCGGCCCCCTGGGGGTCGCGGCCTGGATCGTGATCGCCGTCGTGGTGCTCGTGCTCGTCGTGACCGGCCAGTTCCGCCATCAGCCCGAGCTCGCCGACGGGCACGGCCGACTGCTCTCGGTACCGCGCGAGGGGGCGGTGAACCCACCCTCTTGACGGTGTCGGGCTCGGCGGGTTGGCTGAGGCCATGGAATCCACACCGCAGACCTGGTCGGACGCCGACGTCTACCTCGCCGACACCCTCGTCGGGCACGACGATGCCCTGGAGGCCGCGCTCGTCGCGCAGCGCGCGGCGGGCCTCCCCGAGATCGAGGTCGCGCCTGTCGGCGGCAAGCTCCTGCACCTCCTCGCCCGCATCAGCGGTGCGCGCCGGGTGCTCGAGATCGGCACGCTCGGCGGGTATTCGACGATCTGGTTGGCACGAGCGGTCGGTCCCGAGGGGCGCGTCGTGACCGTCGAGGCCGAGGCGGCGAATGCGGCCGTCGCGCGGGCGAGCATCGACGCCGCCGGGGTGGGGGAGCAGGTCGACATCCGGATCGGCCGCGGCGCGGACGTCCTGCCGACCCTCGTCGGCGGGTTCGACCTCGTCTTCATCGACGCCGACAAGGAGTCGAACACGATCTACCTCGACTGGGCGGCGAAGCTCGGTCACCCCGGCACCGTGATCGTGCTCGACAACATCGGCCGCGAGGGCGAGATCGTGCGCGCGGACTCGACCGATCCGAAGGTGATCGGCACGCGCGAAGGACTGCGGATGCTCGGAACCGATCCGCGATTCGACGCGACCGCGCTGCAGACCGTCGGCATCAAGGGTTGGGACGGCGTGGCGATCGCCCTGGTCGTCTGACGTTCGGCTGCTGTTCGCCCCGGGAGGGCTTCGAGGCGTCGGAGGGGGCGGGCTAGACTGGGCGACGGATCGAAGACGCTCCACATCACTCTTCCCCCTGAACAAGGAGCACATCAGTGGCACTGATCGAGGCTGTAGGCGCACGTGAGATTCTCGACTCGCGCGGAAACCCGACCGTCGAGGTGGAGGTGCTCCTCGACGACGGCATCGTCCAGCGTGCCGCCGTTCCCTCCGGTGCCTCCACGGGTGCGTTCGAGGCGTACGAGCTGCGCGACGGAGACAAGAGCCGCTACGGCGGCAAGGGCGTGCTGAAGGCCGTCGAGGCCATCATCGACGAGCTCGGTCCGGCCCTCGAGGGTGTCGAGGCGAGCGAGCAGCGCATCGTCGACGAGATCCTCATCGAGGTCGACGGCACCGAGAACAAGAAGCGCGTCGGCGCGAACGCCATCCTCGGCGTCAGCCTCGCCGTGGCGAAGGCCGCCGCCGACTCGGCCGACCTGCCGCTGTTCCGCTACCTCGGCGGACCGAACGCTCATGTCCTGCCCGTCCCGCTGTTCAACGTCATCAACGGTGGCGAGCACGCCGACAACGGCATCGACATGCAGGAGTTCTTCCTCGCGCCGATCGGTGCCGAGACCTACTCGGAGTCCCTGCGCTGGGGCGTCGAGACCTACCACGTGCTGCGCAGCGAGCTGAAGGCCGCCGGTTACGCCACTGGCCTCGGCGACGAGGGCGGCTTCGCCCCCGACCTGCCCAGCAACCGCGAGGGCCTCGACTTCCTCGTCAAGGCGATCGAGAAGGCCGGCTTCACGCCGGGCCGCGACATCGCGCTCGGGCTCGACGTCGCCGCGACCGAGTTCTTCACCGACGGCGTCTACCGCCTCGACAACAAGGACTGGGACGCCGAGGCGCTCACCGAGTACTACGTCGGCCTCGTCAACGACTTCCCGATCGTCACGATCGAGGACGCCCTCGCCGAGGACGACTGGGACAACTGGAAGCACCTCACCGAGGCGCTCGGGTCGAAGGTGCAGCTCGTCGGCGACGACCTGTTCGTGACGAACCCGGCCCGTCTCGCCGACGGCATCAAGCGCGGCGTCGCCAACTCGCTGCTGGTCAAGGTCAACCAGATCGGAACGCTCACCGAGACGTTCGACGCGGTCAGCCTCGCGCAGCGCTCGGGCTACACGGCGATGCTCTCGCACCGTTCGGGCGAGACCGAGGACACCACGATCGCCGACCTGGTCGTCGCGACGAACGCGGGTCAGATCAAGGCGGGTGCGCCTGCTCGCAGCGAGCGCGTCGCGAAGTACAATCAGCTTCTGCGCATCGAAGAGGAACTGGGCGATGCGGCGGTCTTCGCCGGCCGCTCGGCGTTCCCGCGCTACCAGGGCTGATCGCAGCTGAGACATCGATGAAGGAGGAGCCGTGGTACGACGACCGGCTCCTCCTTCGGCGTCTCCGGGGCAGTCCGCGACGGCATCCGGAAAGGCTTCCGTGACCACGCCCGCGTCGCGCCGTCGTCGCGGGGCCGAGGCGAAGGTCGACGTGCGGGAGTGGGCCGCCGGCATCCGTCTCTCGGCGTTCTCGGTCATCATGCTGTCGCTCGTGGTGCTGGGTGCCTGGGTGCTCGTGCCGACGCTCGGCACGTTCATCGACCAGCGGCAGAAGATCGCTGCCCTCGAGGCTTCGGTGCAGGTCAGCGAGGAGCAGATCGCCGAACTCGAGCAGGAGCGCGAACGCTGGGACGACCCGGCGTACATCACGACGCAGGCGCGTGAGCGCCTCTACTACGTCAAGCCGGGCGAGGTCGTCTTCCTCATCGACAACGACCTCGACGCCACCGACCTCCCGCGCGCGCAGGAGCCGGTGAGCGACACGCTCGAGGAGAAGCCGGCCGACTGGATGCCGCAGCTCCTGCGCACCCTGGTGTCGAGCGGTCTGAGCGACACCGCCGCCGTCGCGCAGTGACCGGCGCTCCGAGCATCCTCTCGGCAGCCTCCCCTACGCTGGTGGGGTGACCACGCCGCCTTTCCCCGCGCCCACCGCCGCCGAGCTCGCCGTCGTGACGGCCCAGCTCGGGCGCCCCGTCCGCGGAGTCGTCGGCATCGCCGCGCGCTGTGCCTGCGGCAACCCGACGGTCGTCTCCACGACGCCCCGCCTGCCCGACGGAACCCCGTTCCCGACGTTCTACTACCTGACGCATCCGGCGGCGACGGCCGCGATGTCGACGCTCGAGGCCACGCAGGTGATGCCCGAGCTCGCCGCGCTCCTCGAGACCGATGACGACGTGGCCGCCGGCTACCTCGCCGCGCACCGGGCGTATCTCGCCGACCGTGCGCAGTTCGGCGAGGTCGCCGAGATCGACGGCATCTCCGCCGGGGGAATGCCGACGCGCGTGAAGTGCCTGCATGCACTGGCCGGGCACGCGCTCGCGGCAGGCCCGGGAGTCAACCCGATCGGCGATCTCGCCCTCGCCCGCTCGAGTTGGTCGCCCGAGGTGTGCCGCTGCGATGCGCCCGGAGCGGCGCTCCGCGACGAGACGGATCCGTCGGCGTGACGGTCCGGCGGACGCTGCGCACCACCGCCGCGGCGGCGCTGGTGGCGGTGTCCGTCCTGCTCCTGGGCGCGACGGCGACCCCCACTCCAACTCCGGGGCCGGGCACCGGTCCCGTGCCCGACGATCCCTCCGATCCGGTGCGGGCGCAGGAGTACTGGCTCGACGGCGCACGGATTCGCGAAGCCTGGCAGACAACGCGTGGAGAAGGCGTCACGATCGCGGTGATCGACACCGGCATCGGCAAGGTGCCCGAGGCCTTCGGCGACGCGGTCATCGGCGGCACCGACGTGTCGGGAACCGGATCGCCCGACGGCCGCACCGCGTTGGGCGCGGTCGACGGCAACCACGGCTCCTGGGTCGCGTCGCTCGCGGCCGCCCGAGGTGCCGCCGACGGCACCGGCATGATCGGGGTCGCCCCCGAAGCGAATCTGCTGTCGATCTCGGTCGGCTTCGGGGCAGCGGCCGCCGTGCCCTTCAGCGAGCAGGTCGCCGAGGCGATGCGCTGGGCGGTCGATCACGGCGCCGACGTGATCAACCTCTCCTTCACCACGAACACGCTCGACTGGGACGAGAGCTGGGACGACGCGTTCCTCTACGCCTTCGACCACGATGTCGTCGTGGTGGTCGCCGCCGGCAACCGGGGGAGCGGCACGAGCATCATCGGTGCTCCCGCAACCATCCCGGGCGTGCTCACGGTCGGCGGCGTCGATCAGACCGGCACGGCCAGCGTCGAGGCGTCGACGCAGGGCATCACGATCGGCATCTCGGCGCCGAGCGAGGGGCTGCTGGGCATCTCGGCCGACGGCAAGCTCGCCTCCTGGAACGGCACCAGCGGCGCAGCACCGATCGTCGCGGGCATCGCCGCGCTGATCCGGTCGGCCCACCCCGACATCCAGGCCATCGACGTGATCAACCGCATCATCAAGACCGCGATCCCGGTGCCCGGTGTCACCGACGTCCCCGATCCGCTCTACGGATACGGACTCGTGGATGCCGCGGCGGCGATCTCCGCCGATCTCCCCTCGGTCGACAAGAACCCGATGGGAGATCTCGCCGAGTGGGTGCGGCTCTATCGCCGGGCCGCGGCGGCCGATCCCGAGCCGGAACCCGAGGCGACGCCGGTGGAGGTTCCCCCGCTCCCCGCCGCCGACGCACCGACCGAACCGGGTTCCCCGCTCCTTCCCAGCGCCGATTCACTGCGCTACGGTACCCTGCCGCTCGTCGCACTCACAGTCCCTGGTATCCTGGTGGGGCTTGGCGTCACCGCAGCTGCCCGGCGCATCCGATCGGCGCGCGTTCGACGTACGCCACATTCCTGACTCCGAGGAGTTGTCCCCCTGTGCCTCAGAACAGCACTGTGCCCAAGATTCTGATCGTCGGTGGAGGCTACGCAGGCTTCTACAGCGCATGGAAGCTCGAGAAGCACCTGCGCAAGGGCGAAGCCGACGTCACCATGGTCGACCCGCTGCCGTACATGACGTACCAGCCGTTCCTGCCCGAGGTCGCCGCAGGTTCGATCGAGGCGCGTCACTCGGTCGTCGCGCACCGTCGCCACCTCAAGCGCACGAACGTGATCACCGCCAAGGTGACGAACATCAACCACGCCGAGAAGGTCGCCACGATCACGCCGCCGTCGGGTGAGCCGTACGAGTTCGCCTACGACCAGATCGTCGTCACCGCCGGTGCCGTGTCGCGCACGTTCCCGATCCCGGGCATCGCCGACAACGCGATCGGCCTCAAGACGATCGAAGAGGCCGTCGCGATCCGCGACCGCGTCATGTCGAACTTCGACAAGGCCGCGTCGCTGCCCGCCGGCCCCGAGCGCGACCGCCTGCTGACCGTCGTCGTCGTCGGTGGCGGGTTCGCCGGCATCGAGGTGTTCGCCGAGCTGCGCTCGCTCGCCTCGTCCCTCGTCGGCAAGTACCCGCAGCTGAGCTTCGAGGACACCCACTTCCACCTCATCGAGGCGATGGGCCGCATCATGCCCGAGGTCTCGCTGCCGACCAGCGAGTGGGTGCTCAAGGACCTCGCCAAGCGCGGCGCCAACGTGCACCTCGACACGCAGCTCACGAGCGCGGTCGACGGCAACGTCGAGCTGTCGACCGGTGAGGTCATTCCGACCGACGTGATCGTCTGGACCGCCGGTGTCATGGCGAACCCGACCGTCGTGCGCGGCGGCGACCTGCCCGTCGAGGAGCGCGGCCGCATCCAGACCCGCGCTGACCTGCGCGTCGGAACCCCGGAGGCCTTCGTCGAGGGCGCCTGGGCTGCCGGTGACGTCTCGGCCGTCCCCGACCTCTCGGGCGGTGGCGTCGGCGGCTTCTGCGTGCCGAACGCGCAGCACGCCGTGCGTCAGGCCAAGCTGCTCGCGAAGAACCTCGTGGCCGTCCTCCGTGGTGAGGACCCCAAGGAGTACTTCCACAAGAACCTGGGTGCCGTCGCCGGTCTCGGCCTCTACAACGGTGTGTTCCAGTCCGGGAAGATCGCGCTCAAGGGCTTCGTCGCCTGGGTCGCGCACCGTGGCTACCACGGGCTCGCGATGCCGACGTGGGAGCGCAAGTGGCGCGTGCTGTGGGGCTGGTGGAACAACCTGTGGCTCGGTCGCGACATCGTGAACCTGCAGACCGTGCAGAACCCGCGCTACGTCTTCGAAGAGTTCGCCGCTCGTCCGCGTCCGGCCGCTCCGGCCGCAGCGCCCGCCGCCGAGACGGCTCCGGCCAAGACGGATGCCGCGGCCGAGAAGGCCGAGAAGGCTCCGGCTGACAAGGCTCCGGCTGACAAGGCTCCGGCGAAGAAGGCTCCGGCCAAGAAGCCCGCCGCGAAGAAGCCGGCTGCCGAGAAGGCCGCCGAGCCCGC
Organism: Microbacterium sp. NPDC087868; assembly: GCF_044900755.1. Taxonomy (NCBI): domain Bacteria; kingdom Bacillati; phylum Actinomycetota; class Actinomycetes; order Micrococcales; family Microbacteriaceae; genus Microbacterium; species Microbacterium sp. NPDC087868. The sequence continues at coordinate 1,069,566 of NZ_JBJDNO010000001.1, read as the reverse complement.
CGCAGCGAAGTAATCCGCGCCATCGAACGCCCCGACTCCCGCCCGGAGTCGGGGCGTTCGTGCGTCAGCCCGTATTCGCACGGGGCTCATAGGTGCGATCGCTACTCTCGAGCATGCAAGGGGAGTACTCCCGTCTGCGGTGGTGTCGTCATTACGGACATGTCGATGTGTCCCGGCCCACCGGCCCCGTCCGGGGTGGAGGAGACCTGGCGTCCGCCGTCGCGGACAGCCGTGGATCCCTCGTCTCCTCCCGTCGTGGCTCCCGTGGTCGTCCGCACACGACCCGAAGGAATCGCATCATGGGAAAGCTCTCCCGCCTCATCGGAATGGCCACGCAGGCGCTCGACCTCGACTCCGGTGATCGCCGCCGGGATCAGGCCGCGCCGCAGACCGCGGCTCCGCGACAGCCGGCGCGCGGCCACGACCCCTACTCGCCGCCGACCGCGCCGGGAGCGTATGCCCCCGCTCCGCGCGCCGGCGCCGCGGCCTCCGACGCCGACCGCGCGGCGATCGCGCGCTACGACTACCTGATGCAGACCGCCGACCCGCAGCGCATCGAGCAGATGCATCGCGAGGCTTTCGAGCGCCTCACGCCGGCGCAGCGTGCGCAGATCGAGGACCGCATGCGCGCGGAGCTCCCTCCGCACGAGCGCCCGGCGTCCGCGTCGGCCGACAACCTCGCCCGGGCGGCCGGCCGAGCCGAGGCGGCGAAGCCCGGACGGATGCGGGGGCTGCTCTCGCGCGTCCGCGGCGGCGGACGCGGGCTCGGCGCGGCGGGTGCCGTCGGTGGCGCAGCGGTCGGTGTGCTCGGGGCGGTCGCGGGCGGGGCGGTGCTCAGCACCGTCGCCGGCCCGCTGCTCGACCAGGCGGCGAGCCTGGGTGTCGACTTCACCGCCCTCGCCGAGGGCGTCGATCTCGAGGCGATCGCGGCCGGCGTCGACGTCGAGGGGCTCGCGGGCGCGGCTGAGGGCGTCGTCGGTTCGGCCGGCGAGGCGGTCAGCGGGCTGGGCGAGACGGCGAGCGGCTGGGGGGACAAGCTCGGGGAGCTCGGGCTTCCCGACATCCGCGATCTCTTCGGGCGGTGATCCGCGACCACGAGGAGTGCCCCCGCTGGGACTCGAACCCAGACTGAAGCGATTTTAAGTCGCCTGCCTCTGCCATTGGGCTACGGGGGCCTCGTCGTGGCCAGCCTATCGAAGCCTTCGCGTGCGATCCGGTCCCGCGACCCGTGACCCTGAGTCCGAGAAGCCGTAGGGTGGGGGAGTGCTCGACCTCACAGCCGAACTGAGCCCCGATCCGCACCGCACCGGGGTGTCCCCCGAGTGGGAGGACCCCGCCAGGTACTGGCCGCGCCTGTCGGCCGTGACCGCGCATCTGCCGGCCCCCGTGGCCGTGATCGATCGCGACGCGCTCCGCTACAACGCGATGGACATGCTCGTCCGCGCGGGGGGTCTGCCGATCCGGGTCGCGTCGAAGTCGGTGCGCGTGCGCGCCGTGCTCGACGCGGTGCTGGCTCTTCCGGGCTACCGGGGCATCCTCGCCTTCACGCTCGCCGAGGCGCTGTGGCTGGCCGAGACGCACGACGACATCGTCATCGGCTATCCCACGGTCGACCGGGTCGCACTCGCGCGACTCTTCGCCGACGAGCAGGCGGCCCGGCGCGTCACCCTGATGGTCGATGACCCTGCGCACCTCGATTTCATCGACAGCGTCGCCGGTCCCGGTCATCGGCCGGAGGTCCGCGTCGCGATCGACGTCGACGCGTCGTGGCGCTCGGCCCTGCTCGGTCACATCGGGGTTCGCCGCTCGGCCCTCTTCAGTGCGGGTGAGGTCGCGGCGTTCGCCCGCGAAGTGGCGGCACGCCCCGGGTTCCGGCTGGTCGGGTTGCAGATGTACGACGCCCAGATCGCCGGGCAGGGCGACGACGCAGGGTCGGATGCTCCGCTCATCCGTCTCGTCCAGGCGCGTTCCCGGGCCGAGCTGCGGGAACGGCGGGCCGCCATCGTCTCGGCGGTCGCCGAGGTCGCCCATCTCGACTTCCTCAACGGCGGCGGCACGGGTTCGCTCGAGTTCACGGCGAGTGACGAATCGCTCACCGAGGCGAGCGCCGGGAGCGGTCTTCTCGGGGGCCACCTCTTCGACGGGTACCGCTCGTTCCGACCCGCACCGGCCTCCGCGTTCGCGTTCGACGTCGTGCGACGCCCCGCCGCCGACATCGCCACCGTTCTCGGCGGGGGATGGATCGCGTCGGGTCCGCCCGTCGCCTCCCGTCAGCCCCGACCGGTGTGGCCGGAGGGTCTGCGCACCCTGCCGCGCGAAGCCGCGGGCGAGGTGCAGACGCCGTTGCAGGGCCCGGCTGCCGCCTCGCTCGGTGTCGGCGACCGCGTCTGGTTCCGGCACGCGAAGAGCGGCGAACCGGCGGAGCGCATCGATCGCTATCAGCTCGTCTCGGGCGACGAGATCGTCGACGAGCTTCCCACCTATCGCGGCGAAGGAAAGGCGTTCCTGTGACGAGAATCGGCGGCACCTGGCAGAACTGGGGGCGGTCGGCATCCGTCAAGCCCGTCCGTGTCGAGCGCCCGCGCACGCCCGAAGGGGTGCAGCGCGCCGTCGTGGCCGCCGCCTCGCAGGGGCTGACGATCAAGGCCGTCGGCGCCGGGCACAGTTTCACCGGGATCGCGGTCGCCCCGGGCGTGCTGCTCGAGCTCGACGATCTGCAGGGCCTGGTGTCGGCGGACGCCACGACCGGCCGCGTGACCCTGCTCGCCGGCACTCGTCTGCACCGCATCCCCGGTCTGCTCGCCCCGTTCGGCCTCGCGATGGAGAACCTGGGCGACATCGACCGGCAGTCGATCTCCGGGGCGATCTCCACGGGAACGCACGGCACGGGTACCGGTTTCGGGGGACTCGCAACGCAGGTCGTCGGCGTCACACTGGTGACCGCCGCGGGCGAGTTCCTCCGGGTCGACGACGAGCAGAACAGCGATCTGCTTCCGGCCGTCGCTCTCGGACTCGGAGCCCTCGGGGTCCTCGTCGAGGTGACGCTGCAGTGCGTTCCCGCCTTCGTACTGCACGCCGTCGATGCGCCGGCCCCGCTCGCAGATGTGCTCGCGACGCTCCACGATCGCGCGGCGGCATCGGATCACTTCGAGTTCTACTGGTTCCCGCACACCGACGTCGCGCTCACGAAGCGGCAGACCCGTCTCGACGAGTCGGCAGTGCGCAAGCCGCTCCCTCTCTTCGGCAAGTGGGTCGACGAGTCGCTGCTCTCGAACGGCGTCTACCGCGCGGTGTGCGCCGCGGGCCAGGTGGTGCCCGCGGTCACGCCCCCGTTCAGCCGCCTCGCCGTCAAGCTCACGGGCGATCGGGAGTACACCGACCGCTCGCACCGGGTGCTCACGCAGTCGCGCAACGTGCGCTTCCGCGAGATGGAGTACGCCGTGCCGGCGGAGCGGATCGTTCCGGTGTTCCGCGCCGTGCAGGCGCTGATCGCCCAGCGCGGATGGCGCATCGAGTTTCCGCTCGAGGTGCGGTTCGCGGCGGAGGACGACCGCTGGTTGTCGACGGCCTACGGGAGAGCCAGCGCCTACATCGCCGTGCACCGCTACTGGCGGGCCGACCCGACGGAGTACTTCGAGGCGGTCGAGCAGATCATGCACGAGCACGGCGGGCGCCCGCACTGGGGGAAGCTGCACACACTGAACGCCGATCAGCTGCGTGAGCGGTATCCCCGATTCGACGATTTCGTCGCGCTGCGCGACCGGCTCGACCCCGATCGGCTCTTCCGCAATCGGTATCTCGATCGCGTTCTCGGAGCCTGAACGCATTCACAGGTCCGAGACGCGTCATGCCCAGTCCACGTGCAGGCGCGGTGGATAGGATGAGAGAAACACGAGGAAGGGTGGGCCTCTGATGGAATGGCTCGTGCCGGTACTGATCATCGTCGGCGTGATTCTGCTGGTCGGCATCTATCTGTGGGCCACGTACAACTCGCTGGTTCAGTTGAACGTCCGCGTCGATGAGGCATGGAGCGGCATCACCGTCCAGCTCAAGCGTCGAGCCGACCTCATCCCCAACCTCATCGAGACCGTCAAGGGCTATGCCTCGCACGAGAAGGCCGTCTTCGAGAACGTGACCCGTGCGCGCGCCGAGACGCTCTCCGCGAGCGGGCCCGGTGCGGCCGGCATCGCCGAGGGCCACCTGCAGCAGGCATTGCGCAGCCTGTTCGCCGTCGCCGAGGCGTACCCGCAGCTGCAGGCCAGCACGAACTTCCTCCAGGTGCAGCAGGCTCTCGTCGACACCGAAGACAAGATCCAGGCTGCGCGCCGGTTCTACAACGGCGGTGTGCGCGAGCTCAACACCAAGATCAAGGTTTTCCCGAACAACCTCTTCGCCAAGGGCCTGGGATTCACCGAGCGCGAGTTCTTCGAGGTCGCTGACAGCGGAGCGATCTCCGAGCCGCCGCGCGTCCAGTTCTGATCGCGTTCCGCATTCCGCTTTCGTGAATGACCCTCACCACACGGTGAGGGTCATCTCGTTTCCGGCGAACGTCACGTCTCCCCGCACCGCCCAGTCCTCGCTGCGATAGGTGGTCGTGCGCGAACCGCCGTCGCGGGCGGTGCCGGTGAGGGTCGCCACGAGCTCCCCGCCGCTCGCGGTGAAGCTCGCGCCGTCGTCGGCGAGCATCACGGTCGGCATCGTGTCGATGCGGAATGCGACGTCGTCGACCGTGCGGAACTCGGTGCCCCAGGGGATGCGGATGCCGCAGCCGTCGGCCGGGAGGGCCGTCTCTGCCGCGCATGCCTCGAGGAGTTCGTCGAGTCGCTGCTGCGCCGCTTCCGTCGCCTCGGGTCGCAGCGACGTCTCGACCTCGACGTCGTCGGCCGCGCCCGGAAGCGCCACGACGTCGATCGACCCCGACAGGTACGCGGTCGGCGCGGCCGCGACCGTGTAGACGGCGGGGACGAGGAAGAGCGCCTCGGAGGCATCGAGCACCGTGCCTTCGATCGCAACGGCCGTACCCGCGGTCGTCGAGACCGTCACCTCGGCGAGGCCCGATCCGTCCGGGACCCACCGACCGTCGGAACGGGTGAGAGCGAGGTCGGCGTCGTGCTCGGCATCACCCAGCACGAACGACACGTGCGCCACCGCGCTCGATCCCGTCTCCTCCACCGAGACCACGGTGGCCTCGGAGACGAGCGAATGCGCGCCGTCGAACGCCTGGAGCGCCTCGTCCGAGACGTCGATCCCGGTGGCCTGCACCGCCGCGGCGTCGCCGGACTCGAGCGCCCGGAGGTACGCGTGCGCGGCCTCGTCGGCCGAGCCCGCCCGCGACTGCGCCTGCCAGATCACGATGCCCGCACCGACGAGGAGCACGGCGACGATCGCGGCGACGAGCCATACCCAGGGCCGAGTGCTCCTGCGTCGTGGGCTCGGGTGCCAATCCGTCGTGCTCCGGTCGGTCATCCGTCCGTCTCCCGAGCGTGAACGTGCCGGCGAACGACGCCGCCGAGGGCATGCAGCGCTCCGTGGATCGCGTCGGACGCATCGCCCCAGCCCGACACCGATACGTGCTCGAGCCGCTGCCAGGCGGCGGCGAGAGCGAGTTCGCGGGCGATCGGTTCGGCGTCTTCGGGGCGGGCCTGCGGCTCCCACCAGGCCGACTGTACCTGCAGCGTGGACGTGGAACGGTCGGCCTTGAGATCGACGCGGGCCACGATGCGGTCGCCGACGAGCACGGGCAACGAGTAGTAGCCGTAGCGACGTTTCTCGGCCGGGACGTAGATCTCGATGCGGTAGTCGAGGTCGAAGGTGCGCAGCGCTCGATCGCGGAACCACACGACGGGATCGAACGGGGTGAGCAGTGCGGCGCTCCCGAGGGCGCGGGGCAGGACGCTGTCCCGATGCCGCCAGGCGGGGAGGGGGCGCCCGCCGCGCTCCCATCCGCGAACCCGTACGGGGAGGAGCTCCCCGGCATCCGAGAGATCGGCGATCGCCTGGGAGACCGCAGCGCGGTCGCGGATGCGGTAATAGTCGGCGAGATCGGACTGCGTCGCGACGCCGGACGAACGTGCGGCGCGGCGCACGAGCTCGCGGATCGCATCGGAGCGGGGAATCGTCCGGGCGCGCACATCGGCGGGGATCACGTGCTCGGCAAGAGCGTAGGTGCGCTCGAATCCCTTGCGACCGCTGATCGCCACGTCGCCCGTGCGCCAGAGGTGCTCGAGGGCGAGTTTGACGTCGTCCCAGTCCCACCACGTCCCTCGCTCGCGCGGTGCATCTTCGCGCAGGTCCACCGGCCGCAGCGGGCCGCGGGCGCGCAATTCATCCTGCACCCAGGTCAGGGTGCGCGCGTTCTGGCTCATCCAGGACTCGTCGCCCGACCAGCGTCGGCGGAAGTCGTCCATCCGGAACTGCCAGAGCGGCCAGTCCTCGATCGGGATGAACGTCGCCTCGTGGGCGAGGTACTCGACGTAGTGAGTGGTGCGTGAGAGGAACACGCGGTCGAGGAGGGCCGGCTCGTAGGCGCCCAGACGGGAGAACAGGGGCATGTAGTGCGACCGGGCGAAGACGTTGACGGAGTCGATCTGCAGCACACCGAGTCGCTCCATCGCCCGGTGCACGTGCCGCGAGGAGACGTCTTTCGGGCGCGCACGTGTGAACCCCTGGGCGGCGAGGGCGATGCGCCGCGCCTGAGCGGCGCTGAGGGTTTCGGTCACGTCGGAAAGCGTAGCCCCGGCCGCCGACATCGCGGGCTCGTGACCGGCCGCCGAAGGATGCGTCTGACGGCATACGGCATCGCCGTAGACTTGGGCGATGAGCGACGAGCAGCGACCGCGGTTGAGGGATCTCCTGCGTCCGCGCCCGGTCTCGACCGACCGGACGGTGACGACCGAGGCGGAGGAGGCCGTGCCCCTCCCGTTGCGCATCACGGCGGGCTACGCGTGGCGTCTGCTCCTGATCGCCGCGGTCGTCGCGGGGTTCATCTGGATCGTCATCCAGCTCAAGCTGCTCGTGATCCCGCTGATGGTCGGCATCCTCATCACCGCTCTGCTGTGGCCCGCGTTCGAGTGGATGCTGCGGCACCGGTTCCCCCGGTGGCTCGCCGTCGCGATCTCGATCCTCGGCACGATCGCGATCGTCTCGACCCTGCTCTGGCTCGTGATCTGGCAGATCCGCGCCCAGCTCCCGGACGTGCAGGCGCGCACGGGGGCCGCGGTCGAGCAGTTCCGGCAGTTCCTCCTCGACGGTCCGCTGCACCTGACCGAGAAGCAGATCCAGGGCTACATCGATCAGGCGTTCGAACTCGTCAACGAGCAGGCCCAGCTCCTCCTCAACGGGGCTCTCGCCGTCGGAACCACGGCCGCCCACGTCGTGACCGGCGCCGTCCTGTCGCTGTTCATCCTCATCTGCCTGCTGGCCGACGGAGCGGGGATCTGGCGGTGGACGCTCCGGCTCTTCCCGCGCAAGGCGCGTCCCGCCGCCGACAGCGCGGCCCACAACGGCTGGTCGACGATCGTCAACTACGCACGCACGCAGCTGCTCGTCGCCGCGATCGACGCGGTCGGCATCGGCACCGGAGCGGCCCTTCTCGGTGTTCCCCTCGCCCTCCCCGTCGCGGTGCTCGTCTTCCTCGGATCTTTCATCCCGATCGTCGGTGCCGTCGTGACCGGCGCGATCGCGGTGCTGCTCGCCCTCGTCTACAACGGCCCGTGGATCGCCCTGGCGATGCTCATCGTCGTGCTCGGGGTCCAGCAGCTCGAGGGCCATGTCCTGCAGCCGATCCTGATGGGGTCCGCCGTGAAGGTGCACCCCCTGGCGGTCGTGCTGGTGGTGGCCGGAGGATCCATGATCGGCGGCATCCCCGGCGCACTGTTCGCCGTGCCGCTGGCCGCATTCGTGAACGTGGCCGCCGTGACCGTCAGCACCGGGTCGTGGCGCACCGGAGACCAACCAGATGCAGATCTGATCTGGAGCACAGTACCGCGACAGCGGAGACGGAGAAATCGATGAGCGCAGTCCCCAGCCTGACCGAGTTCGAGCACGCAGCTCAGAGTCTGGCTGAGGTGATCTCGCACACGCCCACGCTGCCCTCCCGCGCACTGTCCGACATCCTCGGCGCACCGGTGCTGCTGAAGATGGAGAACCTGCAGCGCACCGGCTCCTTCAAGATCCGTGGCGCGGCCTACCGGCTGTCGCGGCTGAGCGCCGAAGAGCGCTCTCGCGGCGTGGTCGCGGCGTCCGCAGGCAACCACGCGCAGGGCGTCGCGCTCGCCGCCCAAGCGCTGGGCATCCCGGCGACGATCTTCATGCCGCTGGGCGTGCCGGTGCCCAAGCTGCTCGCCACGCGCGGCTACGGCGCCGAGGTCGTGCTCGAGGGCGAGACCGTCGCCACCTCGTTGCGACTGGCCGCGGAGTTCGCCGAGCGGACCGGAGCCGTGCTCATCCCCCCGTTCGACCACCGCGACGTGGTGATCGGCCAGGGCACGCTCGGCCTCGAGCTGCTCGCCGACGCCCCCGAGGTCGATACGATCGTGCTCGGCATCGGCGGGGGAGGGCTCATCGCCGGCGTGGCCGCGGCGGTCAAGGCGCGCGCCGCCGAACTCGGCCGCGAGGTGCGCATCATCGGTGTGCAGGCCGAGAACGCCGCGGCCGTGCCGCCGTCGCTCGCAGCCGGCCACCCGGTCGACATCGAGACGCGTCCGACCATCGCCGACGGCATCCTCGTCGCCCGTCCCGGGGCGATCCCGTTCGACATCATCAAGGACCTCGTCGACGAGGTCGTGACCGTCTCCGACGATGATCTGGCCCGGGCGATCCTCATCCTCCTCGAGCAGGCGAAGGTCGTCGTCGAGCCCGCGGGCGCGGCGGGTGTCGCCGCGATCCTGTCGGGGAAGATCGAGGCGACGGGCCCGACGATGGCGGTGCTGTCGGGAGGGAACATCGATCCGCTCCTGCTGCAGCGCGTCGTCTCGCACGGTCTCGCCGCCTCCGGCCGCTACCTGACCATCCGCATCCCCCTTCCGGATCGTCCCGGCCAGCTCGCGCGCGTCTCGGAGCTGATCGCGGAGGCGGGAGCGAACGTCATCGAGGCGATGCACACCCGTCACGGGCACGGTCTGCAGATCAGCGACGTGATCCTCGAACTCAGCGTCGAGACCCGCGGACCCGAGCACTCCGAGCACACGCTCGACACGCTCCGCCGCGAGGGTTTCGAGCCCATCGTCGTTCCGGACTGACGCCGAACGCAGAACGCCCCTCGTGCCTGCGGGCCGAGGGGCGTTCTGCGTGAGGGGGTGTCAGCCGGTGTACGTCTCGACGTTGACGATCTCGACCGAGATCGAGCGCCCGTTGGGAGCCTCGTACGACGACTTCTCGCCGAGCTTCAGGCCGAGGATGGCCTGTCCGAGCGGGCTGGCCTCGCTGTACACGTCGAGGTCGCTGCCGACCGCGATCTCGCGGCTGCCGAGGAGGAAGACCTCTTCGCCGCCGGCGACGAGCGCCGTGACGACCGTGCCGGGCTCGACGACGCCGCGGCTGGCCGGTGCCTCGCCGACCTTGGCGGTCTTGAGCAGGTTCTCGAGCGTGCGGATGCGCGCCTCCTGCTTGCCCTGCTCGTCCTTCGCGGCGTGGTAGCCGCCGTTCTCCTTGAGATCGCCCTCTTCGCGGGCGGCCTCGATGCGCTTCGCGATCTCGTCGCGGCCCGTGGTGGAGAGGTTCTCGAGCTCGGCGACGAGCCGGTCGTAGGCTTCCTGCGTGAGGAAGGGAACCTGAGCGTCCGTGGACATGACGAAGCTCCTTCTTTCGGTATCGCTCCCGCTCGCGGCGGGGGATATGCCAAGACGCCCCGGCACTTGCCAGGGCGTCGTCGTTCTGCGTCGAGTCTAAGCGACCCAGCAGGTGTTCACCAAACCTGTCGTGGCCTCGGCCACGGTCGGGATGGTGGCGGCGAGGGCCTGCGCGTGGCTGTCGCCGGCGGGGATCTCGACGACCTTCCACCCGACCACGCCGAACTCCTCGTCGAGGGCCTCGACGATGCAGACCACGTCCTTGCCCTGCACGCCGGTGATCTGGAACCGCACGTCGACGCTGTGCTCGTCGACCAGCGTGTATCCCAGGTCGTCGGCATCGACCTGGTTCATCGACTGCGCAACGATGCCCCACCCGTAGCCGCCGACGAGCAGGATCGCGACGATTCCGGCGATGATCCAGGGGGCGCGGCGCCTGCGGGTGCGTCCGTACCGTTCGTCGAGCTGCTCTGGGGTCGTCACGCTGCAGGTCTCCCGATCGTTAGGCTGGTGATTACAGGTTATGCGACCTGCGTACGAAAGGCCGATTCATGCTCGCTCTGTCCGAGACCCCGATGCCGACGCCCACGATGACCGTCGACCCGGAGTCCGTCACCCCCGGCTTCGTCGGGTTCGCGGCGATCGTCGTCGTCCTGATCGCCGTCATCCTGCTGATCTGGGACATGAACCGCCGTATCCGCCGCGTGCGCTACCGCGAGGAGGTGCGCGACGAGCTCGACGCCGAGGAGGCCGCCCGCGCCGCCGACGAGGCGACCGAGACGGATGCCGACCTGCCGATCGTGCGCGAGGGCGACGACGATCCTGCAGACGACGGTCCGCGCCCGGCCTGACCGATCAGGCGGGTACGCCGAGCGAGGGCGACAGCGGTGCGAGGGCGATCAGCAGGCACGCCGTCCAGTGGCAGAGGAATGCCAGCACCGTGCACACGTGGAAGATCTCGTGGAAGCCGAAGTGCCCGGGCCACGGGTTCGGCTTCTTGAGCGCGTAGACGATCGCCCCGCCCGTGTAGAGCAGTCCGCCCACGATGACGAGCACCATCATGGCGACGTTCGCGTTGAGCAGGTCGACGATGTACATCACGGCGGCCCAGCCCAGCAGCAGGTAGAGCGCGACGTACAGCCACCGCGGGGCGTGGATCCAGAACACCCGGAACAGGATGCCCAGCAGGGCGCCGCCCCAGACCAGGAAGAGCAGCAGCGTGCCCTTCTCCGGCGGGAGGGCGAGCGTCGCGAGCGGCGTGTAGGTGCCGGCGATCAGCAGCAGGATGTTCGCGTGATCGATGCGCTTGAGCACGATCTTCGTGCGCGGGCCCCAGTTGAAGCGGTGGTACAGGGCGGAGTTGCCGAAGAGCAGCAACGATGACGCCATGAACACCGCGGCGGCCCACTTGGCGGGCGCTCCCTCCGAGAGCACGATGAGCACGACGCCCGCGGCGATCGCCACGGGGAAGGTGCCGGCGTGGACCCATCCGCGCCACGAGGGCTTGACCTCGATCACGGCATCGGCTGCGGCAGCCTCCATGAGGGGCAGCTGAGGGAGGTCGGGGCCGGAGTCTTCGGGAGTGCTCACGTGCACACTCTATTCGCGGTGGCATTCCGCCGGCCGTACATGTCCACAGCATCCGCACCGGCGGCGAGGGGGAGGACGCTGTAGCGTAGGAAGGTGATGTCAGGGGATAACCAGGGGCGTGGGCCGCTGTACCGGCTCTACAGCAACCGGCTGCGCCGCCGCCTCGATCCGGCGTCCGTTCCGCACCACATCGCGATGATGATCGACGGCAACCGTCGATGGGCACGACAGCTCGGCTACGCCACGGCCGCTCACGGACACCGCGCCGGTGCGATCAAGATGCGCGAGTTCCTCGGTTGGTGCGATGAACTCGGCGTGCGCGTGGTCTCGCTGTACCTGCTCTCGAGCGACAACCTCCTCAAGCGCGACTCGGCCGAGCTGGCGGATCTGATCGAGATCATCGCCGATCTCGCCGAAGGCCTGTCGTGGGAGGGCAACTGGCGCGTCAAGCACGTCGGGCGCTCCGACATCCTTCCGACGGATCTCGCCCGGGTCCTCGCCGATGCCGAGGAGCGCACGAAGGACCACACGGGACTCCACGTCAACCTGGCCGTCGGCTACGGCGGCCGGAACGAGATCGTCGACGCGGTGCGCAGCATCCTGGTGACGCACGAGGCGTCCGGCGGCACGATGGAGGACCTCGCGGCGCAACTCACGCCGGAGATGATCGGGGAGCACCTCTACACCGGAGGACAGCCGGATCCCGACCTCGTGATCCGCACGAGCGGCGAGCAGCGCCTCAGCGACTTCCTCCTGTGGCAGAGCGCCCATAGCGAGTTCTACTTCGTCGAGGCTCTCGGACCGGACCTGCGCGAGGTCGACTTCCTCCGGGCGATGCGCGACTTCGCGGATCGGGACCGTCGTTTCGGGCGGTGACGGGACGCCCGAGAGGGAGTCGTCGCCGCGCCGGCATCGTGCCAGACTTACTCGGTGAGCACCATCCACGAGTACTTGGCCACGTTCGACGTCGAACCCGGTTATCTCAACTGGGCCGCATTCGGACCGCTGTCGCCGTCGGTGCGCGAGGAGGTCTTCGCCGACGCCGACCTCCTCGGCAGCGGACGCCCCGCCTCGCTCGCGCTCGTCGCGGAGCGCGTCACCCAGGCGCGCGAGATCGTCGCCGACATCCTGCAGGCGGATGCCGAGGACGTGACGGTGCAGCCGTCGTCGACCCAGGGACTCGCCCAAGCGCTCTACGGCGCACGGGGCACGGTGATCGCCTCGACCGCCGAGTTCCCCAGCGTCAGCCTGACGCTCGATCGCGCGGCCGCCTTCTCGCAGGGCACGGTCGTGCCGCGATGGATCGACCCGGCCGACGGCCGTGTGACCCCGGATGCCGTCGCGGAGGCGCTCGACGACGATGTCACCGCCCTCGCCGTGAGCCACGTCGACTTCCGCACGGGCTACCGTGCCGACCTCGCGGCGCTGCGGGAGGTGATCGGCCCGGACCGATTGCTCATCGTCGACGCCGTGCAGTCCTTCGGCATCGTCGACACCGACTTCCGCGCCGCCGACGTGGTCGTGGGACACGGTTACAAGTGGCTGCGCGCCGCGCGCGGGACCGGCTTCGCCTGGTTCTCGGATCTGGCGCGCGAGCGCCTCGCCCCGGTGCTCAGCGGGATCACCGGCACCGAGGGGGAGGGGCTCGCGGTCGACGAGCGCCCTGCGCCCGCGGCATCCGCTCGCGCCTTCACGACCAGCGGTCCCGACACGCTCGCGGCGGGTCGCCTGGCCGTCGGCGCGCGCACCGTGCGCGATGCCGGGATCGCGGCGATCGAGGAGCATCTCGCGGGCCGCGTCGACGCGGTCATCGAGATCGCCGACCGGCACGGCATCACGGTCGTCTCTCCGCGTGAGCGTGAGCGGCGCGCGGGGATCGTCGCCCTCGCGCCGGAGGAGCCGGCCCGCCTCGCAGCCGCCCTCGCCAACGCCGGTGTCGTGGTGACCGCTCGTGGTTCGGCGGTGCGGGTGGCCCCGCACGCCGGCACCGACGACGAGACCATCCGGATGCTCGACGACGCGCTCGCCGGATTCGGCAACGAGACGTTCACCATCGCGTAACACTTCGCTGGCGTGTCGAGCCGGGGAAAAGTCGGCGGCTGGTCGTACCTTCAAGGCATCGGGCATGGTGCCCGATCGGGTCGGCCACAGGCAAGCGACTCGTGACCCCCTGGTCGACTCGTTCGAATAGCCGGGATTCCCCGGGTCGGGAGTGGGTCGTGACCACACGTTCAGCGCAGCAGTCCACCAGCACCGCGCAGCAGTCCACCCGTCAGTCGAATCGACGGGCGTCGTCATCGGATCCGGATCAGGATCTCCGCACCTACGTCCTCGACACCTCGGTTCTGCTGAGCGATCCGCAGGCGTTCTTCCGATTCGCCGAGCACTCCGTCGTCCTCCCGGTGGTCGTGATCACCGAGCTCGAGGGCAAGCGCCACGACCCCGAGATCGGATACTTCGCCCGACAGGCGCTCCGGCACCTCGACGACCTTCGCATCGAGCACGGCCGTCTCGACTTCCCGGTCGAGGTCGGCGAGGGCGGCACGCTCCGGGTGGAGCTCGCCAACACCGACTCCTCGGTGCTCCCCGCGGGCATCCGCCTGAGCGACAACGACACCCGCATCCTGTCGGTCGCGATGCATCTCGCCCAGGACGGACAGGACGTCACGATCGTCTCGAAGGACCTGCCGATGCGGGTGAAGGCGGCGTCGCTCGGGCTCCGAGCCGAGGAATACCTCGCCGAGCAGGCGATCGACTCCGGCTGGACCGGCATCTCGACCCTGAACCTCTCGGGCGACGACATCAGCGACCTGTACGAGAGCGAGGTCGGTATCAGCGAGGAGGCCCGCGGTCTTCCGGTGAACACCGGCCTCATCATCCACTCGGAGCGGGGTTCCGCCCTCGGACGGGTGACCGGGGAGGGCGAGTACAAGCTGGTTCGTGGCGACCGTGACATCTTCGGGATGCACGGGCGCTCGGCCGAGCAGCGGATCGCCATCGACCTGCTCACCGACCCCGACGTCGGCATCGTCTCGCTGGGTGGTCGTGCGGGTACCGGCAAGTCGGCCCTGGCGCTCTGCGCCGGGCTGGAGGCCGTGCTGGAGCGGCAGCAGCAGAAGAAGATCATCGTCTTCCGTCCGCTGTTCGCGGTCGGCGGGCAGGAGCTCGGATACCTCCCGGGCGACCAGGGCGAGAAGATGGGGCCCTGGGGTCAGGCGGTCTTCGACACGCTCGGCTCGGTGGTCTCGGGCAATGTGATGGAGGAAGTCGTCGAACGCGGCATCCTCGAGGTCCTGCCGCTCACGCACATCCGTGGCCGTTCGCTGCACGACGCCTTCGTGATCGTCGACGAGGCCCAGTCCCTCGAGCGCAATGTGCTCCTCACCGTGCTCAGCCGCATGGGTCAGAACTCGCGGGTCATCCTCACGCACGACGTCGGCCAGCGCGACAACCTCCGCGTCGGACGCCACGACGGCATCGCCAGCGTGATCGAAACGCTGAAGGGACACGACCTGTTCGCGCACGTCACGCTCATGCGCTCCGAGCGCTCCGCGATCGCGGCCCTGGTCACCGAACTCCTCGAGGGCGGTGAGCTGAGCTAACGGTCCGTCTCATCCGAGAAAGCAAAGAACGCCGGCCCCGAAAGGGACCGGCGTTCTTGCGTGGTCGGACGGATCAGCCCGGGTGCGTCATCGACAGCAGATCGAGCTTCTCGTCGAGCTGCTCGAGGGTCAGGTCGCCGCGCTCGACGTAGCCGAGATCGATCACGGCGTCGCGCACCGTGATGCCCTGGGCGACCGCGTGCTTGGCGATCTTGGCGGCGGCCTCGTAGCCGATCAGCTTGTTCAAGGGCGTCACGATCGACGGGCTCATACCGGCGAACGCGGCCGCGCGGTCGAGGTTCGCCTGCAGGCCGTCGATCGTCTTGTCGGCCAGCACGCGCGAGGCGTTGGAGAGCAGACGGATCGACTCGAGGAGCGCCGTACCCATGACGGGGATGGCGACGTTCAGTTCGAACGAACCGGAGGCTCCGGCCCAGGCGACGGTCGCGTCGTTGCCGATCACGCGCGCGCACACCATCAGCACGGCCTCCGGGACGACCGGGTTGACCTTGCCGGGCATGATCGACGAACCGGGCTGCAGATCGGGGATGTGCAGCTCGCCGAGACCCGTGTTCGGGCCGGAGCCCATCCAGCGCAGATCGTTGTTGATCTTGGTCAGCGAGACGGCGATCGTGCGCAGGGCACCGGATGCCTCGACGAGACCGTCGCGGTTGGCCTGGGCCTCGAAGTGGTCCTTCGCCTCGGTGATCGGCAGTTCAGTCTCGGCCGCGAGCAGTGCGATGACCTTCTGCGGGAAGCCGAGCGGGGTGTTGATCCCGGTGCCGGTGGCGGTGCCGCCGAGCGGGACCTCCGCGACGCGGGGGAGCGCCGACTGCACGCGCTCGATGCCGAGACGCACCTGACGGGCGTAGCCGCCGAACTCCTGGCCGAGGGTGACCGGGGTCGCATCCATGAGGTGGGTACGACCGGACTTCACCGCGTCCTTCCACAGCTCGGCCTTGGCCTCGAGTGCCACGGCGAGGTGGTCGAGCGACGGGATGAGCGTGTCGATGAGCGCCTGGGTCACCGCGATGTGCACCGAGGTCGGGAAGACGTCGTTCGACGACTGCGAGGCGTTGACGTGGTCGTTGGGGTGAACGTCCGCGCCGAGGATGCGCGTCGCCAGCGTCGCGAGCACCTCGTTCATGTTCATGTTCGACGACGTGCCCGAGCCGGTCTGGTAGGTGTCGACCGGGAACTCGCCGTCGTGGGAGCCGGCGGCGACCTGGTCGGCGGCCTGCGCGATGGCGTCGGCGATGGCGCCGTCGAGCGTGCCGAGCTCCTTGTTGGCGAGCGCGGCGGCCTTCTTGATGCGGGCGAGGGCTGCGATCTGCGTCGACTCCAGCCCCTTGCCCGAGATCGGGAAGTTCTCGACGGCGCGCTGCGTCTGCGCCCCGTAGAGCGCGTTCACGGGCACCCGCACCTCACCCATGGTGTCGTGCTCGATGCGGTACTCGGTATCGGTCATTCCGAACCCTCCTGCGTTTCGGGGTCGATCCCCACGGTGATGACGGGCACGGCCGTGCCCTCGGCCAGACGGTAGTTGGCGCCGACGATGCCCAGGCGGCCCTCGGCGACGGCGCTGCTGATGATCTCGGACGACTGCAGCAGGTCGGCGACGGTGTTGCGCAGGTGCTCCTGGCCGACGAGTTCGGCGTCGATCTCGGCGACCGTCGTGCCGCCGCTCTCGGCGAGCACCTTGCGCGCGGCCGGGACGATCGGGGCGATCAGCTTCCAGATGTGCGGGGGCACGGGTGCCGCGTCGATCGCGGTGCCGTCGATCGCGGCGCGCACGGCACCGCAGGAGTCGTGGGCGAGAACCACGATGAGCGGCACGTTCAGCACCGCCACCGCGTACTCGAGGCTCGCGACGATCGATTCGCCGATCACCTGGCCGGCGTTGCGCACGACGAACAGGTCGCCGAGTCCGAGGTCGAAGATGATCTCGGCGGCGAGACGCGAGTCCGAGCATCCGAACAGGGTGGCGACCGGGTTCTGGGCCTCGGCGAGTCCCTTGCGGCGGGCGACGTCCTGATTCGGATGCCGCGGCTCCTCGTTCACGAAACGGCGATTGCCGTCGCGCATCTGCTTCCAGGCTGCGGCCGGGGTCAGGTCGTGCGTCATGAGGCCTCCGAGAGGGTGCGGATCTGGGGGGTGAGTGAAGCGGCCAGCTCGGCGGTGGAATCGGCCGACCGCGAGCCGTAGAGCAGCACGTAGTCGTCACCGGCCTGCGTGCCGAGGGCGTAGGAGATGTTCGAGGCCGAGTCGCCGGGGGTGAAGACGTCCCACTCGATGCCCTCGATCGTGACGGTGTCGGTGGGGGCCGTCCCCTCGAGGCGCTGCGGTGCCCAGCGGGAATCGGCGTCGAAGGCCTGGGCGACCTTGACGAACCCGCGCTCGTCCTGGGCGGCAGGGGCGAGCGTGATGTCCCACACGACGGTGGCACCGCTCTGCAGCTCGGCCGCGTTCACCCGCCAGAAGTCGCCGAGTTCGGGCACGATCACGGCGCTGTCCATCGTGTTCTCGACGTCGGCGGCGATGCCGGTGAGGTCGACGGACGGCGCGGATGCCGGCTCACCGCGCGGGACGGCGAAGATGATCACGGCCAGCACGGCGAGCGTCGCCAGCAGTGCGGCGATGAGGCTGCGCACGGTCTGGCTCGACCGGTAGGCCTTGCTCGACGCGGCCTTGCGGGCGGCCGTCTCCTCCGGGGTCTCGGGGCGTCCGAGCTCCGCGACGATGGGAGCGGGCTTGTTCATCGCTCGTCCCCGTCGTCGGCAGCGGCGCGGGCGGCGTCGAGTCGGCGCTTGGCGCCGAGGAGCCATTCCTCGCAGCGGGCCGCCAGGGCCTCACCGCGCTCCCAGAGCGCCAGCGACTGCTCGAGGGTCGGCGCGCCCTGTTCGAGTTCGGCGACCACGGTGACCAGCTCGTCACGAGCGGCCTCGAACGTCAGCGTCTCGACAGGGGTATCGTTCAGCGCGCTCACTCCTCCATCCTACGGCGTGCCGTCGCGATCGGTGAGCGGCCGCGGGCCGCGCTCGATCAGGATGCCTCGGCGATCTCACCCTCCGACCGCGCGGCCACCGAACCGCGATCGACGGTGATGGTCAGGGCGCTTCCGGCCGGGGCATCCGCCGCATCGCGCAGGATCACACCGCCCTCGAGATGCGCGATCGCGTAGCCGCGCGCGAGCGTCGCCGCCGGCGACAGCGCACGCAGGGATGCCCGCAGCTCGCTCGTGCGGCGACCGGCGGCATCGAGGTGGCGGGTGAGGGTGTCGCGACCCCGCGAGACCAGCAGCCACACCTCCTGCGCGCGGGAGTCGATGATCGGGGCGGGGGAGCGGAGCACGGGGCGCGAGCGCAGCTGTTCGAGCTGCGCGATGTCGTGCGACAGGCGCTGGGTGAGTCGCGTGGTCGCCCGGGAGCGCAGCTGTCCGATCAGGGCGCGCTGCTCGCCGACATCCGGCACGACCCGCTTCGCGGCATCCGTCGGGGTCGACGCGCGCAGGTCGGCGACATCGTCGAGGAGGGGGTGGTCGTTCTCGTGCCCGATCGCACTCACGACCGGCGTCGAGGCGGCGGCGACGGCGCGCACCAGGCGCTCGTCGCTGAAGCCGAGGAGGGTCTGCGGATCGCCACCGCCCCGGGCGATGATGATGACGTCGACGTCGGGATCCGCGTCGAGACGGGCGAGGGCCGCCAGCGTGTCGGGAACGCAGCGCTCGCCCTGCACCGCCGCGTACTCGGTGCGGAAGCGCACCTGCGGCCAGCGCAGCTCGGCGTTGCGGTGCACGTCCTTCTCGGCGTCGGACCTCTCGCCCGTGATGAGTCCGATCACGTGCGGGAGGAACGGCAGCCGCTTCTTGCGCGAGGGGTCGAAGAGGCCTTCCTGACGCAGTTGCGCGCGCAGCTTCTCGAGCCGCTCGAGCTGGTCGCCCAGCCCCACGTGCTTCATCGAGGAGACGGTGAAGCTGAAGTCGCCGGCCTTCACGAAGTAGTCGGCCTTGACGGCGGCGACGACGTGATCCCCGATCCCGAGGTCGGCGGGAATGCGCCCTCGAACGCTCGACCACACGCGGATCGAGATCTGCGCATCGGACTGCACGTCCTTCAGGCGCGCGAAGACGTTGCCGCCGCGGACGTTCCAGGAGGTGATCTCGCCCTCGACCCACACCGTGTTCCAACGCGCGACGAAGTCCCGGATGGTGGCGTTCAGCCGGGCGACGGAGGTCGGGGCATCCGCCGTCGAATCGCGGGGCGAGACGGCATCCGCCGGCGGGTTCTCGCCGGGGCCGGTGGCTGCTTCGAAGACCGTCATCTGCTCTCGTCCCTGGGGGTTGTCGTGCGGGGGAGGATTCCCGGCTTTCTCAGGGTGGACGCCGGTAGAATCGAGGGGTGACCTCGACTGCCGTTCATCTCCCCATCCCTCGCCTCCCACGCGTGCGTGCGGCGGCCGGGAGGCTTCAGGATAACGCGGTGGCCGGACGCAAGCGCGTGCTGCTCGCGGCGCCGCGCGGATACTGCGCGGGTGTCGATCGCGCCGTCGTCGCCGTCGAGAAGGCTCTCGAGCGCTACGGCGCTCCGGTCTACGTGCGCAAGCAGATCGTCCACAACATCCACGTGGTGAGCGAGCTCGAGGCCAAGGGGGCGATCTTCGTCGAGGAGGTCGACGAGGTTCCGACCGGGGCGCACGTGGTCTTCAGTGCGCATGGCGTCTCGCCGGCGGTCGTCAACGCGGCATCCGACCGCGGCCTGCACGCGATCGACGCGACCTGCCCCTTGGTCACCAAGGTGCATCGCGAGGCCGTGCGCTTCGCCCGTGACGACTTCGAGATCCTGCTCATCGGTCACGAGGGGCACGAAGAGGTCGAGGGCACCGCGGGTGAGGCTCCGGATCACGTGACGATCGTCAACTCGCCGGACGAGGCCGACACGGTCGTCGTGAAGGACCCGAACAAGGTCGTGTGGCTGTCGCAGACCACGCTCTCCGTCGACGAGACGATGGAGACCGTCAACCGCCTGCGCACGCGCTTCCCCGAACTGCACAATCCTCCGTCCGACGACATCTGCTACGCGACGCAGAACCGTCAGGTCGCGATCAAGAAGGTCGCCGTCGGTGCGGATCTCGTCATCGTGGTCGGCTCCGCGAACTCCTCGAACAGCGTGCGCCTGGTCGAGGTCGCGCTCGAGTACGGGGCCAAGGCCGCGTACCGCATCGACTACGCCGAGGAGATCCAGCAGGAGTGGCTCGACGGCGTCGAGACGGTCGGCGTGACGAGCGGGGCATCCGTCCCCGAGGTCCTCGTGCGCGAGGTGCTCGACGCGATCGGCGACGCCGGCTACCGCGACATCGAAGAGGTGAAGACGGCCGAGGAGGACCTCATGTTCTCGCTGCCGAAAGAACTGCGTCAGGATGCTTCGGGCAAGCGCGACGATCGGGCCCTGGGCGGACGCGCGACCGGAGGAGGCGCATAGCGTTGAGCGGCGCCGAGGCGGAACCCACGCTCATCGGATCGGTGCAGCGGGCTCTTCGCCTGGTCGACATCGTCGCCAACTCTCCCCGTCCGTTGCCGACCAAGATGCTGGCGGCGATCACCGGGCTCACGCCCGGCACCACCTACAACCTCGTGCGCACGCTCATCCACGAGGGGTACCTGTCGGCCGAACCCGACGGGCTCGTGCTCGGGGCGCGATTTCCGACCTTCCAGCGCGAGATCGACACCCGCGGAGTCTTCCTCGCCCGCGTACGGGCGGCGCTGCGGTCGGTCACCGACGAGGTCGGGGCCACGGCGTACCTCTCACGTTACGACGACGGGGAGATGCACCTCATCGACATCGTCGACGCCGAGCAGAACCCGCGTGTCGAGCTGTGGGTCGGACTGCAGTCGAGCGGGCACGCGACGGCGCTGGGCAAGCAGATCCTGGCGGAGCTTCCCGATGACGACCGTCTCGACTACCTCTCGCGTCATCGTCTCGAGGAGCTCACTCCTCGGACCATCAGCGATCGGCGCACGCTGCTGACGCAGCTCGAGCATTCCCCGGGGTGGACCCTCGACCAGGAGGAGTACGTCATCGGCGCGACCTGCGTGGCGGTTCCCGTCATCGCGCCCAACGTCACCGCCTCACTCGCGATCTCGCTGCCGTCGGATCAGGCGATCGTCGACCGCGAGCTGGTGGCGAAGCTGCAGAGGGCGGCCCGGCGGCTGTCGATCCAGCTCGGGGCGGATGCGCTCGGCGGGGGCGATCCCGGGCCGGAGTTCACTATCTGAAAAACCTCAGTGGCAGAGGATTCCGCCGTTGCCTATCCTTGTAGGCGTAGGCGTCTGTGCATCACGGCACTACGGGTTGCGAGCAGGATCCCCAGTCCCTCGCAACTGACTGGGATGAGGATGCGTCCCCAGCGCTCCTCGTCCGCGGCCCCGAGAAGTCCCCACTTCTCCGGGGCCGCCACCATTATCGGAGGACCTTCCGCTGGGAGCCCGGGACAGGCGTGGCCGTTAGCATGGCGGGATGAGCGAACAGCGGCCCCAGTACGGCGAGATCGCCACTCCCGAGGAGCAGCGGCGTGCCGCCGGTCTCCCGCCTCTCTCCGAACTGCCGCCGGTCGAGCCGGCTGTCGCGCTGCCGGCCGCGGACGCCGCTACGGATGCACCCCGGCGCGCGCACCCGGTGGACCGCTTCGTGACGATCGGA
Source organism: Microbacterium sp. NPDC087868 (assembly GCF_044900755.1). Taxonomy (NCBI): domain Bacteria; kingdom Bacillati; phylum Actinomycetota; class Actinomycetes; order Micrococcales; family Microbacteriaceae; genus Microbacterium; species Microbacterium sp. NPDC087868. The sequence continues at coordinate 1,047,891 of NZ_JBJDNO010000001.1, read as the reverse complement.
CTTCTCGCCTACGGGCTGGTGAACGTCGTGGTCACCGGTCTGCAGTACCTCGACCTTCCCAACGTGATGAACCAGGTGTTGTCGGTGCTGGGCGCCTCCGGCGAGTTCACCAATTTCGCACAGGGCAGACTCTGGGGGACGATCGCCTCCGTGGTGCTCATCGCCGGGTGGGCGCTGACGGCGACTCTCTCGATCCGTCGCCTGCGCCGCGGGAAGCTCACCTGGTGGCTGCCCCTGGTCGGTGCCGTGGTGACGCTGGGCATCGCGGCGATCTGCATCGCGATCCCGATGATGGGAGACCCCGCGTTCGTCGCCTACATGCAGGGCGGCACCGGCTCCTGATCGATCGCGCCCTGCCGCTACGCAGAAGAAAAAGAACGGGTGCCCCGCCTCGCGGCAGGGCACCCGTTCTTCTCGTGCGGTGGGTCAGCTCTTCGACTGACCGTACGAGCCCAGCTGGCGAGTGGACTCGATGACGCGGGCGGCCATCGCGGTCTCGGCGATCTTGCCCCAGGCGCGCGGGTCGTATTGCTTCTTGTTGCCGACCTCGCCGTCGACCTTCAGCACGCCGTCGTAGTTCTTGAACATGTAGTCGGCGATCGCACGCGTGTAGGCGTACTGCGTGTCGGTGTCGATGTTCATCTTGATGACACCGTTCGCGACCGCGGTGGCGATCTCCTCGTCGGTCGAGCCCGAGCCGCCGTGGAAGACGAGGTCGAGGGGCTTGGGGCCCGTGCCGTACTTGGCGGCGACCTCGGCCTGGATGTCACCGAGCAGCTCGGGGCGCAGCTTCACGCCACCCGGCTTGTAGACGCCGTGGACGTTGCCGAAGGTGAGGGCGGCGATGTAGCGGCCCTGCTCGCCGAGACCGAGTGCCTGGACGGCCTGGTCGACGTCGGAGAAGGTCGTGTAAAGGGCGTCGTTCGAGCCCTCGTGCTGGACGCCGTCCTCTTCGCCGCCGACGACGCCGATCTCGACCTCGAGGATCGCGTTGATCGCCTTCATGCGGGGGAGGAGGTCCTTCGCGATCTCGATGTTCTCGGCGAGCGGCACGGCCGAGCCGTCCCACATGTGCGACTGGAAGATCGGGTTGCGGCCGGCCTTCACCTCTTCTTCGGAGGCGGAGATCAGCGGCTCGACGAAGCCGGCGAGGGCGTCCTTCGGGCAGTGGTCGGTGTGGAGGGCGACCGTGATCGGGTAGTTCTTGGCGACCTCGGTCGCGAAGCGGGCGAAGGCGAGGGCGCCGGTCGCGCGGCCCTTGACGGTGTGGCCGGCGAAGTAGTCCGCGCCACCGGTCGTGACCTGGATGATGCCGTCGGAGCCGGCCTCGGTCAGCCCCTGGAGGACGGAGTTGATCGTCTGCGAGCTCGAGACGTTGAACGCGGGGTACGCGAAGCCGCCGGCCTTCGCGCGGTCGAGCATTTCGGCGTACTGATCCGGGGTGGCGACGGGCATGAGAACTCCTGCGGTAGATGAAGCCTGGGACAGCAGTCACTCTAGCCGGGAGCGTGGACGGATGCCGGGGGCCGGTGCGCGATGCCGGTGCGTGTCTCCTGCTGTTCTGTTAAGAAACGCAAATCCTTCACGGTCTCGACGGGGAAAACAGGGCATTTCGCCCCTGCCCGCTAGCTAGGCTGACCCCATGGTGAGTCTTACTGCTGATCTGAGCCCGCTTCGACCCGACCGCAACCTCGCGATGGAGCTGGTGAGGGCGACGGAGGCGGCGGCGATCCGCGCCGTGCCGTTCATCGGGCGGGGAGCGAAGGAGGCCGCCGACGGTGCGGCCGTCGACGCGATGCGCGCCTTCCTCGGCACGGTCGACTTCCAGGGGCGTGTGGTGATCGGCGAGGGCGAGAAGGACAACGCTCCGATGCTGTTCAACGGCGAGGTCGTCGGAACGGGACGCGGTCCCGAGTGCGACATCGCCGTCGACCCGATCGACGGCACCTCGCTCACGGCTGCGGGACGGCAGAACGCGCTCTCGGTCATCGCGGTCTCGGACCGCGGGTCGATGCTCGATGCGTCGACCGTCTTCTACATGGACAAGCTCGTCACGGGGCCCGCAGGCGTCGGTGTCGTCGACATCCGCCTCCCGATCGGCGAGAACATCCGCCGCCTCGCCGGCGCTCTCGAGAAGCCCGTCGACGAGATCGTCGTGTCGGTGCTGAACCGTCCCCGTCACGAGCAGCTCATCCAGGAGATCCGTGATGCGGGCGCGGGTACGCGTCTGATGAGCGATGGCGATGTCGCCGGTGGGATCAATGCGGCGCGCCATGACGCGCGCACCGATATGTGCGTCGGCGTCGGCGGCAGCCCGGAGGGCATCGTCACCGCCTGCGCGATCAAGGCACTTGGTGGACACATCCAGGGACGCCTCTGGCCGCGCGACGATGACGAGCGCCAGCGCGGGATCGACGCGGGACTCGAGATGGATCGCGTGTACGAGGCGGATGATCTGGTGCAGGGCAACAACACGATCTTCGTCGCGACCGGTGTCACGGACGGCCAGCTCGTCGCCGGCGTGCGCCGCGAGCGCGGGTACGTGTACACCGAGAGCGTCGTACTGCGCGGGGCGTCGGGAACGCTGCGACGGATCGCCTCGGAGCACCTCGTCTCGAAGTGGTTGTGATCCTCGCGGGATGAGGCATCGAGGCTTCCGGCGCATGTCGGGGGCCTCGGCATCGTTACCGACCCGGTATCCCTCCTGCGCGCCCGATCCTGCGATTCTTCGTGGGTCGTGTCAGACTTGAGCCTGGGTTTGTCGCCGAGGACGGAGCCATCTGGCACCGCAGGCACAGGAGGGCGAACACATGACCACGCCGCAGACACGCAGCTCGAAGGCCGCGCCGACGAAGATCGTCACCACCAACACCGGACGCATTCTCCGCGTGAGCGCGGCGGATGCCGAGGGCAGCATCGCGGCGGCCACGCCTGCTGTGCCTGCCGCTCAGCCGGTCGTCGATCCGGCTCGTCGCGCCGATGTGCTCTTCCGCAAGCGCCGTGCCGAGGGGCAGGAGATGAGCGCCTGGTGGATGATCGGGGCCTTCCTCGCGACCAGCGGACTCGTCATCATCCTGCTCAGTGGCGTTCCGGTGTGATCGGAGCGTCGATCCTGTCACGCACCGCACCGATCTCTGCCTGAACGGTCTCTTCGCGGACCGGTTCCTCGACCAGTTCTGATGCCGTGAATCGGCGCGCGCTCGCGGTGATGCGCGCCGGCTGGGCATCGAGCGTGGTCGCGTCGATGCCGGGGAACTGGCGTGCGGTCACGAGGACGCGGGTCTCGAGCGACCCGGCGAAGCGGTTGTAGCTGTCGACCGTGCGCTCCAGCGCGCGGCGGAGGTCGTCGGCATGACCTGCGAGGGTCCCGAGACGGTCGTACAGCTGCGTGCCGAGGTTCAGGAGCGTGCGGGCCTCGGTCGACACCTCCTGCTGTGTCCACGTGTACGCAACGGTCTTCAGGACGGCCCAGAGATTGACCGGGGAGGCGAGAGCCACGCGTCGACCGAACGCGTAGTCGAGGAGGGTCGGGTCCTCGTCGATCGCGGCGGCGAGCAGGGATTCGCTGGGGAGGAAGCAGATCACGAACTCGGGACTGGAATCGAGCCCGGCCCAGTACGCCTTCTTCGCGAGTGCATCGACGTGTGCGCGCACCGCCTTGACGTGCTTCTGCATGTGCGCGCGGCGCTGGGCCTCGTGCGCATCGCCCGAGGGCAGCGCCGACGCCTCGAGGTACGCGTCGAGCGGCACCTTGGCATCGACGGCGATCGAGGCGCCGCCGGCGAGACGGATCACCATGTCGGGTCGGCCCTGCCCGCGGTCCGACGAGATCGTGGTCTGCAGGTCGAAGTCGACGTGCCGCGTCAATCCCGCCGCCTCGACCACGCGCCGCAGCTGGGTCTCGCCCCAGACGCCGCGCGTGGCGGTCGAGCGCAGCGCTCCGGCGAGCGACTCCGTCGTCGCGCGCAGCGCCTCATCGGACTCCTGCGCTCGCCGCAACTGCTCGGCGAGTGAGCCGAACTGGGCGTGGCGCTCCTGCTCGATCGTCGCGACCTTCTGCTGCATCTGCTGCAGGCTCTCACGCACCGGGGCGAGCGCGGTGAGCACGGCGTTCTGCTGCTGCACCCGCTGCGCCTCCGCTCGTTGCTCGACGCGCGCGTGCTCGACGGCATCGCGGTAGAGGTCGTACTGGCGATCGCGATCGTCGCGGGCCGCGGCGAGCTCGGCCTGCACGCGAGCGAACTCGGCGGCACCTCGGCCGGCGCGCAGGAACCAGCCGAGCGCCGCCCCGGCGCACAGAGCGGCGATGACGAGGAGAACGATCAGGGGAGCATCCATGTGCTCATGATGCCCCTGCCCACCGACATTGCCGGGAGGCGTCCCGGTCAGGCGACGGCGCGCTCCTCGCGGACGACCGGCGCGCCACCGAGTCGCAGTCCCAAGATCTCGGCGAGCATCTCGACGTCCGAGGCTGCGGCGCGGCGCGCGGCATCGATCACGATCTGCGCGCAGGCCCGAGCATCCGCCAGCGCATCGTGATGCGAGAACTCGGCGAACCCGGCGGCTGCTGCCGCCTTCGGGAGGCGATAGGAGTCGAGCTGGTAGGTCTTGCGCGCGACCTGCAGGCTGCAGAGCGAGCGATACGGAGGGCATACGCCGCCGGTTGCCTCGGATGCGCGGCGGAGCACGTTGAGGTCGAAGCCGGCGTTGTGCGCGACGAGCACATCGGACCCGGCGAAATCGCACAGGCGGTCGAACTGCTCGGTCCACGTGGCGGCCGTGAGAACGTCTTCGGGCTGGATGCCGTGGATGCGGACGTTCCACTCCTGGAACTCGTCGTGCCCGGGCGGGGGCTGGATCAGCCACCCGGCCTGCGCCACGACCTCGCCGCCGCGCACGCGCACGAGGCCGACGGAACAGGCGGAGGCGGGGCTGGAGTTCGCCGTCTCGAAGTCGATCGCTGTGAAGTCCAGGGGCACGAATCCACTCTCGCCCTAGCGTCCAGTTCGCGGCGGGCGGCGCGCCGTATGCTGACGACATGGCGGACAGCAGAGCGACGTCGTTCGGCGCGCAGGCGCAGGACTACGAGGCGGGGCGACCCGAGTACCCCTTCGACGCGGTGGCGTGGATGCTCGAGATCCTGCCCGCCGGGGCGCAGCGCGTCGCAGACGTCGGGGCCGGAACGGGCAAGCTCACCCGAGCCATCGCGCACGCTCCGGGGGCTCAGATCGTCGCGATCGATCCTGACCCGGCCATGCTCGCCGCCCTGCGCGAGAACGTGCCGGGCGTGCCCACGTTCCTCGGCACCGCCGAGTCCCTTCCCCTTCCGGACGACAGCCTCGACGCCGTCGTGCTCGGCCAGGCCTGGCACTGGGTCGACCCGGTCCGAGCCTCCGCCGAGATCGGACGTGCGGTGCGCGCGGACGGAGCGCTCGGGCTGATCTGGAACATCCGCGACGAGCGTGTCGAGTGGGTGCGCGACCTCAGTCGCATCATGCATCGAAGCCCGGCGGAGGAGGCTCTGGCCGCGGGTGATCCTGTGATCGCCGCCCCCTTCGACACGCTCGAGAGCGAGAGCTGGGAATGGTCGCGGCCGATGACACGCGAACAGCTCCACCGCATGGCCTCGTCGCGCAGCGCGGTGATCACCGCGACACCCGAGGAAAGGGAGCGCATCCATCGGGAAATGGACGCCCTCTTCGACGACCTCGAGTTCACCGACGGAGTCATCGATCTGCCGTACGTGACGAAGGCGTTCCGCGCGCGTCGCGGGTAGGCATGGTCGAGCGCGCGGTCGACGAGGGAGGCGTGAGCGCCCGCGTCGGATGGGCGCGCCGGCACCGCCGCACCGTCACGGTCCTCATCGTCGTGGGCGTGGTGATCGCGCTGGTCGTCGCCGACGGCATCCGCCGCTATGCCGAAGGCGAGGGCGAGCTCGCCACGGACCCCGCGTTCTACTCCCTACCGTCGCCCGTGCCCACGGGGGAGCCGGGCGCGATCATCCGTCGCGAGCCGATCGCGAGCGCGCCCGCCGGGGCGACGGCCTGGCGCATCATCTACCACTCGCGGGATCTCGCGGGGAAGGACATCCCCGTCTCGGGCATCGTCATCGTCCCGAACTCGCCCGCGCCTGTCGACGGCCGAAAGATCGTGGCGTGGGGGCATCCGACCACCGGAGCCGCGACGCGATGCGCGCCCTCGCTCGGACTCGACCCCTTCCAACTCGTCGAGGGGATGCACGAACTGCTCGCGGAGGGCTACGCGATCGCGGCGACCGACTACCCGGGGCTCGGAGTGGACGGCGAGTCCTCATACCTGCTCGGGGTTCCGGAGTCCAATGCGGTGCTGGACAGCGTATGGGCGGCACGGGACATCGACGAGGCGCAGATCGGCGACCACTTCGTGCTGTGGGGTCACTCGCAGGGCGGGCAGGCCGTGCTGTTCGCGGCGGAGCGCGCCGCGGACTACGCGCCCGAGCTGACACTCGAAGGCGCCGCCGTGGCCGCGCCCGCGGCCGACCTGAGTGCGCTCATGAGCGACGACATCGTCGACATCTCCGGGGTGACCATCGCCTCCTACGCCATCCCGGCGTACACCGCGGCATACGGGGAACGATTCGGCGAGGCCGCGATCTCGGCGATCCTCACCCCGGCCGGTGCGAAGGCGACCCCGAGGATGGCCGACCTGTGCCTGCTCACGCAGAATGAGCAGATCCACGCGATCGCCGATCCGCTCGTCGGCGAATACGTCACCAGCGATCCGGCCACGACCGAACCCTGGCAGACGATGCTGCGCGAGAACAGCGCCGGTGCCGCGCCGATCACGGTTCCCGTGTTCGTGGGACAAGGCGGGGCCGACGAACTCGTCATCCCCTCGGCGACCGAGAAGTACGTGACACTACTGTGCGCGCAGAAGGTCGACGTCTCGTTCCACCGCTTCCCGGGTGTCGACCACGGGCTCGCCGCGTACGCCTCCGTGCCGGAGCTTCTGCTGTGGCTCGGGGAACTCGAATCGGGGACTCCGGCGAGCACCTGCCCCGGGTGATCGCGGGCGCCGGCAGCCGCGACAGGTAGACTCGTTCCCCGTGGCTCTCACTATCGGAATCGTCGGCCTGCCCAACGTCGGCAAGTCCACCCTCTTCAACGCACTCACCAAGAACGACGTGCTCGCAGCGAACTATCCGTTCGCGACGATCGAGCCCAACGTCGGCGTGGTGAACCTGCCGGACCCGCGGCTCGACAAGCTCGCGGAGATCTTCGGCAGCGAGCGCATCCTGCCCGCGGCGGTGTCGTTCGTCGACATCGCCGGCATCGTGCGCGGCGCCAGCGAGGGGGAGGGGCTGGGCAACCAGTTCCTTGCGAACATCCGCGAGGCCGACGCGATCGCTCAGGTCGTGCGTGGTTTCGCCGACGACGACGTGGTGCACGTCGACGGTGCGGTGAACCCGGCATCCGACATGGAGACGATCAACGCCGAGCTGATGCTCGCCGACCTCCAGACCGTCGAGAAGGCGATCACCCGGTACGAGAAGGAAGTCCGCGGCAAGAAGATTGACCCGTCGGTCCTCGATGCGGCGAACGCGGCGAAGGACGCTCTCGAGCGCGGTCAGCTGCTCTCGGTCAGCGGCCTCGACCTCGAGCCCATCCGCGAACTCGGGCTCCTCACCGTGAAGCCCGTCATCTTCGTCTTCAACGTCGACGAGGCAGTCCTCACCGACGACGCACGCAAGGCAGAGCTCGCCGCGCTCGTCGCTCCGGCTCAGGCGATCTTCCTCGACGCGAAGATCGAGTCGGAACTCATCGACCTCGACCCCGAGGACGCCGCCGAGCTGCTCGCGGCGACCGGCCAGGACGAGTCCGGCCTCGACCAGCTCGCCCGCATCGGCTTCGCCACGCTCGGACTGCAGACGTACCTCACCGCCGGTCCGAAGGAAGCGCGCGCCTGGACGATCCCGCAGGGTGCCAAGGCTCCGCAGGCGGCCGGTGTCATCCACACCGACTTCGAAAAGGGCTTCATCAAGGCGGAGATCGTCTCGTTCGAGGACCTCGTCGAGACCGGATCGGTCGTCGAAGCCCGTGCCAAGGGCAAGGCCCGCCTCGAGGGCAAGGACTACGTCATGAAGGACGGCGACGTCGTGGAGTTCCGCTTCAACAACTGAGCGGGGTCGGCGCGATCAGCTGACCGCTCCGTGACGGCCGAGATCCTGCCTCAGCACCTCGGGCCAGACCTCGATGTCCGCGGGCGCGCGCGCAACCGTCAGGGTCGCGTGCGGGAGGATCTCGACGAGTGCCTCCGCCGTCGACAGCGGATGCCCCGGGTCGTCGGTCCACGCCAGGATCGATGTCGGCACCTCGATGCGGGCGACGGCCTCCGGCGTGGGCAGATCGCTGAGTGCCGCTCCTCGCAGGACCGACGGCAGAAGCGTCTCGGTGACGTCGGGCCCCGGATCCGGCACGGCCTCGGCCTCGGGCGAGGGTGCGGGGCCGCGCGTGCTCGCGAGGTACGCCTCCATACCCTCGGCGTCGATGAGATCGGCCGCGGCTCGGTAGTTCGCGGCCTGAGCGGGTCGGGTATCCCACGCCGTGGGCGGCGCCATGAGCGTGAGTCCGGTGAAGCGTTCCGGCGCGATCGTCGCAGCGTGCAGCAGTGTCGCGGTGCCCATGGAGGGGCCGACGCCGTGAACGCGCTCGCCCGGGAACCAGTGGTCGAGCAGTCGCAGGAGGTCGTCGGCGAGGGTCTGCCAGCGATAGTCCTCGGGGACCCTCCGCCCGGTCGACCGGCCGTGGCCGCGCGCGTCGTAGCGCAGCAGTCGCGTTCCGCTGAGTCCTCGGCCGAGGTCGAGCTCGAGTCCTCGATCGCGCGCCCGGCTCGCGGTGAGGCCGTGCAGCTGGACGACCGGGTGTCCGCCTTCATCGCTCATGGCGACGGCCAGCTCGGCTCCGGGCACCTCGAATGTGGGCATCAGGCTCCTCGCTCGGTGATGACCGTATTGGTTCGGTGGTCGGTGTGATCTCCAGGTTATCTGGGGGATATATGGTGCTACCCATGCGCCTGACCAATGTGACGCACCTCCGTCTCCCGTTCGGACGGCTCTGGGGCTACGACGTCACCGCGTCCGCGCCCGGACGACGCCTCCCCGTGTCGTTCGACCAGCGCCTCCACGTCGGCGCCGGCGATCGACCCGGCTCGTGGATGGCACTGTCGTTCCGGCTCCCCGCACCGATTCGTCGGGAGTCGATCGCCGACGCCTGGCTGGAGGTGATCGCTCGCCACGGCACGCTGCGGACGGCGTTCGTCGCCGGTGCAGACGGCGAGCCGGAGCTCCACGAGATCGAGATCGGTCCCGGAGGCTGGGTCGAGCATCAGGTCGGCTCGGGTCAGGCCGTCAACGACGCGTTGCGGGACGTCCTCGATTCGGCATGCTCGCCGTACCGGCATCCGTCGCACCGCCTCTGCGTGTTGGAGACCGCTGCCGGTCTCACGGTCGTGATCGCTGCGGACCATGCGCACGTCGACATGTGGTCGATGCTGGTGATCGCGCGCGACCTGCTGTCGGCGCTCGACGCCGGGCGCGTCGGTGCGCAGCCGACGTCGCGGCCGGCACCGGCATTCGTCGAACACACGCAGACACTGTTGGATCGGGACGCGGCACCCGACCACGTGCGTCGGCGGTGGGAGGACATCATCGACGGCAGCGGCGGCGTGATGCCGCAGTTCCCGTTGTCGCTGGGTACTCCCGAGCCGCATCGTGAGCGCGTGGAGGTGCGCGATGTCTTCGATGTCGACGACGCCGCGGCCTTCGCCGCACAGGCCCGGGACGACGGCGTTTCGACCCTCGCGCGCGCCGTCGTCGCGATGACCGCGGTGACCCGAGAACTGGCGGATGCCCCACTTCGCGCCGTGTTCCCCGTGCACAGCCGATTCGAGGACACCTGGCACGACTCGGTCGGATGGTTCATCACCAACTCCGTCCTCGAGTCGGACGTCGCAGAACCGCGCGCGGCGGCGGCCGCAGTCAAAGAGGCGGTGCAACTCGGCGCCTGGCCGCTCGCGGACGTCCTCGCGCCGTGGGGCGGCATGCCCGTCGCCCCCGGGATGTTCGCGATCTCGTGGCTGGACCTGCGCAGGCTTCCCGTGCGCATCGACTCCGTCGGCCTCGACGCCCAGTACGTCAGCGCGGCGACCGACACGGACGGAGTCATGCTGTGGTTCATCCTGGATGAGTCGGGCCTGCACCTGAGATGCCGCTACCCCGACACGGCGGAGGCTCGCGCGAACGTCGGCGGATGGCTCGACCTCCTCGTCGCCCGGCTGCAGGCGGATGCGCGGTCGTCCGTGCGGGGACGCCTGCAGGTGGCGGGCCGAGAGTTTCGGCTCGAACGGGCGAATCGAGACGACATCGGGGCCATCGCCGCGCTGCTGCTCGACGATCAGTTCGGCCGGGATCGGGAGAGCGTCGAGCTCGAGCGCTACGAGGCGGCCTTCAGCGCGGTCGCGCGCGACGGATCCAACTACCTGGGGGTCGTCCGCGACAGCGACGATCACCCGGTCGCCACGATGCAGCTGACCGTCATCCCGGGCCTCTCCCGCGGTGGGTCGACCCGGCTCCAGATCGAGGGACTGCGCGTCGCTGCAGGGACGCGGTCACAAGGGCTGGGCGCGGCGATGCTCGAGTGGGCGCACGAATTCGGGCGAGTGCGCGGGGCCCGGCTGTCGCAGGTCACCACCGACGATGCGCGGGAGCGGACTCGCGCCTTCTACACCCGACACGGGTACCAGACCGCCCATGTCGGACTGAAGAGGGAGATCTAGCCGAGTCAGCCGCTAGAGCGTCCAGACCGAGAGCATCTGCCAGCCCTCGGGAACCTGCGCCTCGAGCGCGCCCATGTCGTCGGCCGAGATCTCACGGACGCCGTCTCGGCGATCGAACCGGGCCGTCGCCTGGATGCCCGCCGTGCCCTTGAGCATCCGCACCGGGGCCGAGACAAGGTCGAACCCGTCCGGTGCATGGCTCGAGATCTGCGCGTACACGTCGTCGAGGGACGCGCCGGCGACCTCGACGGTGTGCGATTCGACGGGGCGGATGAGAGCGGCGAGCATCTCACCAGCCTAGATCGACGGGCGCGGGCGCACGGTCATCACACCGCTGACGGACGTCGCTCGATCTGCGGATGCGGGTATGCCGGGTCGCGGTCCTGGAAGCTGAGAATGCTCGGATTCTGGACCACGCCGTCGCGGATCTCGATCGCGCGGGCGAGCGTGCTGCTCGCGTCCCAGGAGGCCTCTCCCTCCATCACCGAGCGGAGGAAGGGCAGCGTCGCCTCGCTGATCTCCCAGGTCGCCGAGTTCCAGAGGTACGAGGGGCTGTGGTCCACGGCGTAGTAATCGACGCCTTCGCCGACGGTGAACATCGGTTCGTCGAAGGTCGTGGGTGTCGCCCACTCGAATCCCATGCCCTCGTCGCAGGAGACGTCGATGATGAGACTTCCCGACGTGAATCCCTGCAGGTCCTCCGTGCGCAGATAGGTCATCGGCGCTGCGACGTCCTGCAGTGTGCAGTTGACGACGATGTCGTGCGACGCCAGGAAGTCCGGCAACAGCACGTCACCGGCATCCGTGACGACCGTGCTGAGGTGGGTGGCCCCGCTGCCATCGGTGTTCAGCTGCGTCATGTGCGCATTGTGGATGGGAGAGCCGACGGCCGCCACTCCGCGTTGCGTGAGCACTTGGATGTCGTGAATGCCGTGCGCGTTGAGCGCGGTGACCGCGCCGCGCGCCGTCGCTCCGAAGCCGATCACGACCGCGCTGAGGCGTGGACCGTAGTCGCCGGTCGAGCCGACCAGGCTCAACGCGTGCTGCACCGAGCAGTAGCCCGCGAGCTCGTTGTTCTTGTGGAACACGTGCAGGCTCATGTCTCCTTGCGGCGTCCAGTGGTTCATCGCCTCGAACGCGATCAGCGTGAGGCGGTTGTCGATCGCGGTCTGGGTGATCGCGGCATCCTGCACGCAGTGCGGCCAGCCCCACAGCGTGCGCCCCGCGGGGATGGCGGCCACATCGGCCGCCTGCGGCTTGGGCAGCAGCAGCACATCGGCGGAGGCGAGCACCTCGGCGCGGTCGGCGACTCGTCCGACGCGCGACTCGATGTAGCCGGGGGAGAGCCGGAAGTCGGCGCCGTATCCGCGCTCGACGACCATGCGCGCCCGAAGGTCCGGGTCGATGCGGTCGAAGTGGTGGGGGTGGATCGGCAGTCGTCGCTCGTTCTCCATCGAGGAGCCGGCGAGGAGACCGAGTGAGAGCAGAGCGGCAGCGGAGCGGGGTGCGGCGTCGGACAACGTGATTCCCATCATCGGAGAACCAGGGTCAGTTCCTTCTCCGACAGTACGCCCCTGGCCTGTGCGGCGGGGCCGCCTGTGCGGCACCCGGCTTCGTGACTTCCGCGACCGCCCGGTACGCTGGGTAAGGCCCACCTCACCAAAGGAGACTGCCGCACTATGGCTGACATTCAGATCTTCGAACCCGCAGGACGCGCGATCCCCTTCACCGCAGAGGGTGAGGGCCCCGCACTGATCCTGATCGCCGGGCACGGTCTGAATGTCACTTACCTCGAGCTGCTGTCGCACTCCGTGTCGGAGGAGGACTTCCGGGTCGTGAGCATCGGCTCGCGTCGCCCCTCGGATGCCGCGGTCACGATGCACGACCTCGCGCAGGACGTCGTCGACGTCATGTCGCACCTCTCGATCTCGGATGCCTGGGTCGGAGGTCACGCCTTCGGCGGTGCGGTGGCACGCGTCGTCGCTCTCGACCACCACGATCGCGTCAACGGCGTGCTCCTGCTCGGCGTGGACGAGACCGGCCCTTCGGCCGAGGCGCTCGCCGCGATCCCCGCCCCGGCCCGCGATGCCGAGGTCGACGCGCTGCAGGCCGCCGCGTGGGAGACCCCCGCTCCGCTCGGCGAGGGGCTCCCGGTGCTCGTGGTGCAGGGCACCGACGACCCGATCGCTCCGGTCGTCAACGGCGAGAAGCTGCAGGCCGCAGCCCCCGACCGCGTGAGCGTCGTGGGCGTCGACGGCGGCGGATACCTCTTCCCGTTCACCCACATGGGGGCGACCTCCTGGGCGATCGAGGACTACCTCGACTGGGACTGACCTCTCGGGCTGAGAGGATGGTCTGATGACCGCCACCCTCGTCGCCCAGAACCTTTCCGGTGGGTACGGCCACCGAGTCCTCTTCGAGGGTGTCGACCTGACGGTCGCTCCCGGCGACGTCATCGGCGTGGTGGGCGCGAACGGCGCCGGCAAGTCCACCCTCCTGCGCCTGCTCGCGGGGGCGAATGCTCCGATCGAGGGGAGCGTCGCGCTCGCGCCGGCCGACGCCTTCGTCGGGTGGCTGCCGCAGGAGCACGAGCGCATCGCGGGCGAGACCGTCGCGGAGTACATCGCGCGTCGCACGGGCTGTGCCGAAGCGACGAGACAGATGGATGCCGCGGCCGAGGCTCTCGGCGATCCCTCGCTCGCGGCACCCGGTGTCGACCCGGCCGATGCCTATTCGACCGCTCTCGACCGCTGGCTCGCGAGCGGGGCGGCCGACCTCGACGAACGTCTGCCGGCGGTGCTGGCCGATCTCGGGTCGTCGAGCGGCGGCGCGCTGACCCCCGAATCGATGATGACGGCGCTCTCTGGCGGCCAGGCGGCGCGGGTCGGTCTGGCGGCGCTGCTGCTCTCGAGGTTCGACGTCGTGCTGCTCGACGAGCCCACGAACGACCTCGATCTCGACGGCCTGGATCGGTTGGAGGCGTTCGTGCGAGGTCTCCGCGGCGGCGTGGTGCTGGTCAGCCACGACCGCGAGTTCTTGGCGCGCAGCGTAACGAAGGTGCTCGAGCTCGACCTCGCGCAGGGCACCAACCGCCTCTACGGCGGCGGGTACGACGCGTTCATCGAGGAGCGCGCGACGGTCAAGCGACATCTGCGCGAGCAGTACGACGAGTTCGCCGAGAAGAAGGCCGATCTGGTCGCCCGGGCGCGGACGCAGCGCGAGTGGTCGAGCCAGGGTGTGCGCAACGCCATGAAGAAGTCTCCCGACAACGACAAGATCAAGCGCAAGGCGTCGATGGAGTCGAGCGAGAAGCAGGCTCAGAAGGTGCGCCAGATGGAGAGCCGCATCGCGCGCCTCGACGAGGTCGAGGAGCCCCGTAAGGAGTGGAAGCTCGAGTTCACGATCGGGTCCGCACCGCGCTCCAGCACCGTCGTGTCGACGCTGAACGGGGTGGTCGTCCGACAGGGGGCCTTCACGCTCGGACCGGTGACGCTCCAGGTCGACGCGGGCGACCGCATCGGGATCACGGGTCCGAACGGTGCGGGAAAGTCGACGCTTCTGCGAACCCTTCTCGGCACGCGCAGCCCCGACGAGGGGAGCGCGAGCCTCGGCAGCAGCGTGCAGATCGGCGAGATCGACCAGGCGCGCTCCCTCCTCGTCGGCGACGCGGCGCTCGCGGATGCCTTCGAACTGCTCGTGCCCGAGATGGCGTCGGCCGACGTGCGCACGCTGCTGGCCAAGTTCGGGCTCAGGGCCGACCACGTCACGCGGCCGGTCGATGGCCTGTCTCCGGGGGAGCGCACCCGCGCGGCGCTCGCGCTGCTGCAGGCACGCGGTGTGAACCTGCTCGTGCTCGACGAGCCGACGAACCACCTGGATCTGCCGGCGATCGAGCAGCTCGAACAGGCCCTCGAGTCGTACACGGGCACGCTGCTGCTCGTCACGCACGATCGGCGGATGCTCGACGCCGTCGAGACGAACCGGCGATGGAACGTCACCGACGGGAACGTCACCGAACTCTGAGCGTCAGCGCCCCTGACGCTTCTTGTACGGCTTGGGCTGGCCCTTCACGATCGGGGCCCTGCCTTTGCCCTTCGATGCCTTGGCCTTGCCGCCCGCCGGGGCGACGTTCTTCGGGGCGGGCGGGGGCGCAGCAGCGACGGCGGCCTGCGCCTCGACGAGGAAGAGCTCGCCGACGTGGGTGAGTCGCGGCGTGCCCTCACGATTGATCAGCGCGTGCCCGACCTCTTCCTCGAGTTTGTCGAGCGACGTGTAGAGCGAGGCGAGGGGGATGCCGAGCGACTCCGCGGCACGCGGGAAATGGAGCGTCTCGGCGAGGACGACGTAGCGGCGCAGGAGGGCGATCTTCATGGTGGTGCCTTCGGGTCCGCGGCGATCGCGGCTCTGCTCCCAACCTACGGGATCGGCCGGACACAGCGGATGCCGCGGCTCTGGTGAGCCGCGGCATCCGAAGTCTGTGGGTCAGGCGACCTGGGGCAGGACCGCGAACGACACGGCCCCCTCGTCGTCGACGCCCGCGTCGAGGATCTTGTCGTCGAGGGCGACGGCGGCGGTCTCATCGAGGAACAGACGCGTTCCCGAGATCTCGACCACCTGGTCCTGCGGCTCGGGATCGGTCGTCACCAGCACGGCCAGGCGGGACTCGCCGCTGGGGCCCTGGGCCTCGGTGGAGTGGATGCGGAGGCCGGCATCCGGAGCTTCGCTCTGGCGGCTCACGAGGGTGGTGACGATGGCGGAGGCGTTATCGGTGAGGGTGAGCACGAGACTCTCCTTCCGGTTGGGGCACGGCGCGGTCGCGACGTGTCCGGGCCACGATGCCGAAACGGGGACGCGCTTTCAACCTCGACGCGCCGGTTCGGAGGAACCTCTCACCTGGGCAACAGCTTTCGCAGGAACACCTGCTCGGTCCCGTCCCCGTCGGGGATCCTCTCGCTCTCCACGTAGCCGCACGCCTCGTACAGGCGGATGTTCGCCTCGCTCAGGCTGCCGGTGAACAGTTCGGCCTCCGGGGCCGCCGATGCCTGCTCGGCTGCTTCCAGGAGCGCCCGTCCGATTCCTTCCCCCTGCATATCGGGGGCGATCGCGATCCGTCCGATCAGGAGGAGGTCGGTGCCGTCTCGGAAGCGGATCGCACCGACCACCCGACCGTCGAGACGGGCGGCGAAACCCTCGCCCGCGGCGAGTTCCGCGCGCATTTCGTCGAGGGTCTGCGTCAGCGGCGGCATGTCGGCGCTGCCGTAGATCTGCGCCTCCGAGACGAACGCGGCGCGCTGAATCGTGAGCACTTCACCGGCGTCCTCCTCCCGAAGAGGGGAGATCTCGAGGGTCGGGCCCTCGTGCGGATGATTCTGCGATGTCTTTTCTCGTGCGGTCACCTGCCTACGTTCGGTGTTGCCGTGCCGGGGTGTCAACCCCCTCGGAAAGGCGGATGGTGAACGATACGTTCGCCTTCAGGAGGTCAGAAAATGGCAAGCAAGACCACGTCCACGTCGGCCGCGAAGAAGACCGGCACGAGTAAGCGCGGCGCGAAGACGACGCGCACCCAGAACGCGGAGAAGGGCTTCACCGCCTCGTCGACGCTGGCGGCGAATCTGCAGGCCGTGCTCGTCGATCTGCTCGAACTCTCCCTGCAGGGGAAGCAGGCGCACTGGAACGTCGTCGGTCGGAACTTCCGCGACATGCACCGCCAGCTCGACGAGATCATCGACGACGCCCGAGCATTCAGCGACACGATCGCCGAGCGCATGCGTGCACTGCACGCCGTGCCGGACGGCCGGAGCGCCACGATCGCCGCAGCGACCTCTCTCCCGGAGTTCCCGGCGGGAGAGGTGTCGACCACCGAGACGGTCGACCTCATCACCGAGCGCCTCGAGGCCACGGTCGGCACACTGCGCGATGTGCACGATGCCGTCGACGACGAGGACCCGACCTCCGCAGACCTTCTCCACGCCATCATCGAACGCCTCGAGCAGTTCGCCTGGATGGTGAGTGCGGAGAACCGAGAGCCTGCGGGGCGCTGAAGGGAGCGATCCGCACGGCCGCGCGTCAGGGGAGCGGCGCGTCGGGGTGCGGTCGGGTCAGCCCTTCGGGCTGTCGCCCGGCCGCACCGAGTTGCGGATGATGCGCGGGAGAACGACCCACAGCGCACCGACCGCGACGACCGCGGCGACGAGGGCGATGAGACCCGCGGTGCGATTCACGGTGAAGTCGACGATGAGAGTTGTCACCCCGATCGTCAGCGCTCCGATGACGAGGAGGTCGATCTTCACGATGCGCGCGGCGATGTTCACGAGTTCGGGTTTGCGCCGTCGGCCGAAGAAAGCGCGGTGCATCCCCACCGGCGCGAGGGCGAGGATCGTGGCGATCGCGGCCAGTGCCACCAGCACGACGTACAGATCGCGCTGCAGCTCGTCCATGTCGGTGAAGCGCGGCTGGAAGGCGACGGCGAGCAGGAAGCCCGTGAGGATCTGCGTGCCGGTCTGCATCACCCGGAGTTCCTGCAGCAACTCGTCCCAGTTGCGATCAGCCCGCTCGTTGGGGGTCTCGTCGCGACCATCGGCACGGTCGTCGAACTCGGACGCAGTACTCATGGACTCAGTCTGTCGATTGGGGCGGATGCCTGTCCAGACGCGTGAGCCGAAGGGGAGAATGACCGCGTGACTCTTCCACCGATCCGCGACTGGTGGCCGCAGCTCTCCATCGACGCGCGACGCACCCTCCTCGACGGTGACCTCCCTCACCTCACCGACACCGTGCGCGAGGAGATCCGCGAGATCACCGGTGCGGTGGTCGGCATGCAGGAGACGCTGTCGGACGACGACCTCGACTATGCGCGCGCCGAGGTCGAGGCATCCGGGGAGTGATTCCTCAGCCGATGGGCGTATCGGTCGGCTGCTCCTCGCGCAGGCGCGGTTCGGTGCGGCGTTCGGGGCGCACGCCCGCTTTGTCGGCGTAGAAGGCGCGGATGCGGTCCATGTCGGAGCGCACGTCGCCGGTGACTTCGATCGTCGGACCGAGCCCCGTCGTCATGGTCGTTCGGTCGACGAAACCGAGTGTCAGCGGCATCCCGGTCTCGGTCGCGATGCGGTAGAAACCCGACTTCCAGAAGTCGTTGCCCCCGCGCGTGCCGTCCGGGGTGATGACGAGACCGAAGACCTCGCCCGCATGCACCTGGCCGACGACGTCGGACACGACCCGCCCAGGGTTCTCGCGATCGACGGGGACACCGCCGAGTCGTCGCATGATCGGGCCTTTCCAGCCGCGGAAGAGGCTCTTCTTGCCGAGCCAGTGCACATCGATCCCGAGCCGCCAGGCGATCGCGAGCATGAGGACGAAGTCCCAGTTCGAGGTGTGCGGTGCTCCGATGAGGATCGTTGGCCGCGTGGGGACGGCGTCGTGCCCGACGAGCGTCCAACGGCTGAGGGCCCAGAAGAGGCGGGCTATCGAACGCGTGATCATCTCTCCACCGTAGGGGGAGCGGCTATCCGTCCGCTGGCGACGAGGATGCCTCGGAGTCGCCGGCGAGGCGGATGAGAGCGGCCGCCGTACCCGGGGGAAGCCCCGGCACGGCGTCCACGGGCACCGCAAGGGCCTGCAGTGCGCGGCTGAAATAGTTGCGCAGAGACGCCGCGAGCGTGATGTCGACGATCTGCCGATCGGTGAACCCGAGATCGCGCAGCTCCTGGGAATCGGCATCCGTCATCGCCCGGGGTGTGGTCGACAGGCGGGCCGAATAGCGCACGACCGCCTGCTCGGCCGGGCCGAATCCGCGATCGTCGTGAGCCGTGAACGCCGCCAGGCCGGCCTCGTCGAGCACCCCGACGGCGAGAGCGCGTCGACCGTGCGCCAGCAGACAGTGCGTCGAACCGATCGCGCGTGCGGCGCCGAGGGTCGCAGCCTCGTAGACCCGCACGCCGATCGACGGCACGACGGCCCGTATCAGCTCTTCGAAGGCGGCGTGCGCCTCGGGATTGATCGCCATCGCCTGGGTGTGGACGTAGACGAATCCGTCTTCGGCGATGTCGTCGGCGTACATCGCGGCGGCGTGCCCCACGACGGATGCCGCATCCGGGGGAGTGATGATCATCGCTGCTCCTTCGCCTCGACTCTCGAGTCCACAGCGAACGTTACGCCGCGCGGGCGCGACGCAACACCCGGATCGACGCCGCTGCCTCAGGACAGGCGTACGATCGAGGGATGACCGATCAGCAGGGAGACACCACCGAGCAGGACGCCGCCCTCGGGCTGGCACCTCTGCCCGGAACCCTCAACCTTCTCGACGGGGAAGCTGCAGGCCTCTGCAGCGGCGGCGTCTGCCACTTCCCCGCTCCGAAGAAGACGGGATAAGCGCCAGACGCCGCCATGCGGCGTCAGTGTCCGCCGTGGAACTCTCCGCCGGCGTCGTCGGCCGGCTTCCGGACGAACGGGCTCAGCGCCACGGCCGCGAGCGAGATGATGGCCGCGATCAGGAACGCCATGCGCGCGCCCGGTGCACCGGCCAGTGCGGTCGAGAGACCCTGCTCTTCACCCGAGTGCAGGATCGCGGAGTAGGTGACGAGCAGCACCGCGACACCGGCCGCCCCCGCCACCTGCTGCATGGTGTTGAGCACGGCCGAGCCGTGCGAGTAGAGCGAACGCTGCAGTGAACCGAGCGATGCCGAGAACAGAGGCGTGAACGACATCGCGAGGCCGACCGACATCACGGCCTGCACGATCACCAGCACCCACCACTCGGTGTGCTCGCTGACGGTCGAGTAGAAGAACAGCGCGGCAGAGACCAGGATCGTGCCGGGGATCAGCAGCGGGCGCGTGCCGCGTGCGTCGTACACACGACCCATGATCGGGCCGAGCAGACCCATCAGCACCGAACCGGGGAGCAGGATGAGGCCCGCGGAGAAGGACTCGAGTCCGACGACGTTCTGCAGGTACTGCGGGAGCAGCGTGAGCGTTCCGAACATCGACAGCGCGAGGATCGACATGATGATCACCGAGAAGGTGAAGTTCGTCGAACGGAAGACGCGCAGGTCGAGCAGCGCGTCGTCGACGCGCTGGAGCACGAGCTGACGCCAGACGAACAGCCCGAGCGAGACGACGCCCACGACGAGCGCGATGACGCCCGTTGTCGCACCGGCTCCGGCGCCCTCGCCGCCGAGCTGGCTGATGCCGAACACGATTCCACCGAAGCCGAGAGCGGCGAGCGGGATGGAGACGACGTCGAGGGGCATACGGCGCGTCTCGCCGAGGTTCGTCATCCAGCGGATGCCCATGGCGAGGGCGATCAGGGCGATCGGGAGGATGATCGCGAACAGCGCGCGCCAGTTGAACACCTCGAGCACGGCGCCCGCGAGCACGGGGCCCGTCGCGGGAGCGAGGGAGATCACCATGCCGACGCGACCCATCATGCGCCCGCGCGACTGCGGGGGCACGACGTTCATGATCGTCGTCATGAGCAGCGGCATCATGATTCCCGTGCCGACGGCCTGGATCACGCGGCCGACGAGCAGCACGGCGAAACCGGGGGCGATCAGCGACACCAGGGTGCCGAGCGAGAAGGAGATCATCGCGGCGATGAACACCTGACGCGTCGTGAAGCGCTGCAGGATGAACCCGGTCGTCGGGATCACGACGGCCATGGTGAGCATGAAGGCGCTGGTGAGCCACTGACCGAGCTCGGGCGGGATGCCGAGGTCGGTGTTGAGGTGGGGGATCGCGATCCCCATGGTGGTCTCGTTGAGGATCGCCACGAACGCGGCGACCAGGAGCAGCCAGATCACCCGCATGTCGGAACGCGCGATCGTCCCGTCGGCGGGAGCGGTGGTCGGGATCGACCCGGTGTCGACGGCAGACATACGGCCTCCAGGGCACAGGAAAGAGAGAGAACGGTGCGCGAGTGCGCCAGGATCATTCAGCGTAACCACAGGATCGGACATTTCATTCCGAGCCCGCGATATATCTGCTGAGGGCGGACGCCGCGACCCTGATGTCCCCACCGCTGGCTACGCTGACCTCATGAGCATGGGCGGCGGAATGGGTGGGAGGCATCCCGGGGGCTTCCGCGGTGTCGACGAAGATGCGCAGCGCCGGCTGAACGCCGAGGCTCCGCGCATCAGCGGCCTCGGAGCCCGAGTGGTGACGCTCTTCCGCCCCTACAAGTGGCGGATCGTCGTGACCGGCATCCTCGTCGTGCTGGGCGCGGGCATCGCCGTGATCCCGCCGCTGATCGTGCAGCGCGTGTTCGACGACGCGCTCTTCCCCGTCGACGGCGGCGGTCCGCACCTCGAGCTCCTGGTCTGGCTCGTGGTCGCCATGATGGGGCTCTTCCTCGGGTCCGCGGCGCTCGGCGTGGCGCAGACGTGGCTCACCTCGACCGTCGGCAACAGCGTCACAGGAGATCTGCGGGTGCGCCTGTTCGAGCACCTCCAGGCGATGGAGCTGGGGTTCTTCACCCGCACCAAGACCGGCGTGATCCAGTCGCGCCTGCAGAACGATGTCGGTGGCGTCTCCGGTGTGCTGACGAACACCGTCACGAGCATCCTCGGCAATGCGGTCACCGTGATCGCCTCGCTCGTGGCGATGATCCTGATCGACTGGCGTCTGACCCTCATCGCGATCATCCTCATGCCGTTCCTGATCATCGTGCAACGCCGGGTCGGGCAGGTGCGTGCGCGGATCGCGGGCGAGACCCAGGAGTCCCTGTCGGAGCTCACCTCGATCACGCAGGAGACCCTGAGCGTCTCGGGCATGCTGCTGTCGAAGGCGTTCAACCGGCAGCGCGCGGAATCGCAGCGCTACCAGGCCGAGAACCGCAACCAGGTGCACCTGCAGGTGCGTCGGGCGATGAGCGGCCAGGGCTTCTTCGCGGTGGTGCAGGTCATCATGGCGAGCGTGCCGGCGATCATCTACCTGGTCTCGGGCTACCTCATCGCGGGAGGGACCGGCGCGATCACCGCCGGCACCGTCGTCGCCTTCACCACGGTGCAGGCGCGGCTCCTGCAGCCGCTCATGGGCCTGATGCGCGTCTCGCTCGATCTGCAGACCTCTTCGGCCCTGTTCGCGCGCATCTTCGAGTACCTCGACCTGGTCCCCGAGATCGAGGACGCCCCCGATGCGATCTCAGTGGCGGATGCTCCGGGACCGCGAGGGCGCGTCGAGTTCCGCGAGGTCGTCTTCCGCTATCCCGATGCGACCGATGACGCCCGGCCCACCCTCGACGGGGTCTCGTTCGTCGCGGAGCCCGGCCAGCACGTGGCGTTCGTCGGTCCGTCCGGAGCGGGAAAGACCACGGTGCTCTACCTCGCTCCGCGCCTGTACGAGGCCCGCGGCGGAGCCGTGCTCTTCGCCGGCGCCGACGTGCGCACGCTCACGCAGGAGTCGATCATCGACAACGTGGGCATCGTGTCGCAGGAGACCTACCTCTTCCACGCGACCATCCGCGAGAACCTGCTGTACGCCAAGCCCGACGCGAGCGAGGAGGAGCTGATCGAGGCGACCACGGCGGCGAACATCCACCACATCATCTCGGGGTTCGAGAACGGCTACGACACCGTGGTGGGCGAGCGCGGATACCGTCTGTCCGGCGGCGAGAAGCAACGCATCGCCATCGCGCGCGTGCTGCTGAAAGACCCTCCCGTCCTGCTGCTCGACGAGGCGACGTCGGCTCTCGACACGGTGTCGGAGCGCGTCGTGCAGGAGGCGCTCGACGAGGCCGCGAAGGGCCGGACGACGATCTCGATCGCACATCGACTCTCGACCGTGATGGGCGCCGACGTGATCCACGTGCTCGAGGCGGGGCGCATCGTCGAGTCCGGTACCCACGCCGAGCTGCTCGCGCACGATGGGCTCTACGCCGAGCTCGCCGCCCAGCAGGTGGCCGCGTCCCGTGTGCTCGCGACCGAGGCGGCCGTCGAGATGACCGTTTCGGGCGGAGTGGCCGGCGCACTGCGCGATCGCCGGGCCGATCGCGCTCCGGAAGACCCCGTGTCGGCCGACGCGGTCGAGACGCTGACGGCATCCGTCCCGCTGACGGCCGCCGTGCCGCTCTTGGATGCCGCGACGGACGATCGGGTCTATCCGCCGCAGGAGTGAACGGCCGCGACCGGATCGTGATCAGTGCGCCGAGAGACCGCCGTCGACGAAGAGCGAGTGCCCGGTCACGTAGGCCGAGCCTGCGCCGGCGAGGAAGACCGCAGCACCCGCGAAGTCCTCGGGCAGTCCGTTCCGCCCGATCATCGTGCGCGCGGCGAGACTCGCGACAGCCTGCGGATCCTGCTGCAGCCGGGCGTTGAGCGGTGTCAGGACGAAGCCGGGAACGAGCGTGTTGCTCGTCACCCCGGTGCCGCCCCAGGCCTCGGCCTCGGAGCGCATGAGGGACTCCACGGCACCCTTGGATGCTCCGTAGATGCCGCTCGTGGCGAAGGCGCGGTGCGCCTGCTGCGAGCTGATGTGGATGAGGCGCCCATAGCCGCGCTCCGCCATTCCGGGCGCGAAACGCTGTCCGAGCAGGAAGGGCGCAAGCGCGTTGACGGTCATGGTCGCGTCCCAGTCGTCCTCCGTGATCTCGGCGAAGGGCGGGCGGATGTTGATCCCGGCGGAGTGCACGACGATGTCGGGCTCACCGAAGGGTCGTGCCGCGTCTTCGGCGGCGGCGCGGATGCCGTCGCGGGAGCTGAGGTCCCCGATCACTCCCTCCGCGGTCCCGCCGGCATCGCGCAGCGCGTGGACGGTCTCGGCGATGCGCTCGGCGCCGCGGGCGACGATCACGGTGGACGCACCCGCTCCGGCGAGGGCGGTCGCTATCCCGCGCCCGATCCCGGAACTGCCGCCCGTGACGATCGCCGTGCGTCCGGTGAGCGAGAAGAGGCTGTCGAGGTAGGTCATGGGGTCTCCGGGTGCGTCACCAGCTGAGGGCGGCCGTAAGCGAGTGGTCGGGGGAGGCGTGGGCGAACTCGGGAAGCGCCTCGATCTCGGTGACGAACTCCGAGACCGCCGCTGCGTAGGCGGGGTCGAGGTGCGTGCGGGCGATCTCGTGGAGCGGGGGCAGATCCATCGCGACGATGAGCGAGAGACGGGCGGCGACGGCGTCGTGCGCTCCGGCATCCTGCAGCACGCGGATGCCGCCGCGCAACGCCGCGAGGTAGTCCAGCAGCACGGGGAGCCGAGCCTTGCCCTGCGTGATCGAGGTGCCGTCGGCGCGGACCCGCCAGTGCGCGACCACATCGGGGATCACGTCGAAGGCGGTCGCCCGGGTGTACATCAGCTGCGCCACGACCTGATCCTCGTAGGCGACTCCTTCGGGGAAGCGCAGGTCTCCCCAGAAGTCGGTGCGGCTGATCTTCGACCAGGCCACGATGTTCGCCGACGCGGCCGGGTGGTCGAGGATCGTCGTGCCGAGGCGCTGCGGGTCCGTGGCCGTGGCTACCCAGGGCTGCACGCGGCCGGCCACGTAGGAGTCACCCTGCGCGCGCGTGCGCACGTACGCTCCCGCCACGAAGTCGCTGCCGCTCTCGGCGAGGGTGCCGGTGAGGCGGGCGAGCGCGGTCGGGGTGAGTTCGTCATCGGCATCGAGGAATCCGAGGAGGGGCGTGTCGACGAGCTCGAGTCCGGCGTTCCGCGCGGCACCGAGACCGTGCGCCTCGTCGCGGCGGAGCAGGCGGAAGCGCGGATCGTCGGCCGCGGCCGCCCGGAACACATCGCCGGTAGTGTCGGTCGAACCGTCGTCGACGAGGATCGCCCGCCAGCGCGGCTCGGTCTGCGCGCGCAACGAGTCGATCGCGGCGGGGGCGAAGGCGGCGATGTCCCGCCCGGGGACGATCATCGTCACGATCGTGTCGGGTGCGCTCACCCCCCGATTCTATGGCCGCAGGGTCAGGTGAGGACGGCGCGCACCGACTCCGCGACGAGCCGGGCGAGGTGCTCGGGGGCGTCGTCGGGGAGCGCTCCGCGACCGAAGGTGAAGCGCACCGAGGTCTGCGCGATCGCGGGGTCGATTCCGCACGCCAGCAAGACGGGGGAGGGCTCGTCGCTGCCCGCCGCGCACGCCGAGCCGCTCGACGAGACCACCCCGCGTCGCTCGAGTTCGAGCAGCACCGATTCCCCGCTCGTGCCGGCGAACGTGAAGCTCGCGGTTCCGGGGAGCCGCTGCGCAGGGTCTCCCGTGAGCGCCGCCTGTGGCACCGCCGTCAGGACCGCGGAGATGAAACGAGCCGTCGCCCGCCCGACCCGCGTGGCGACATCCACCCGTTCGGCCTCGGCCAGGTCGAGAGCCGTGGCCAGCGCCACCGCTCCCGCGACGTTCTCGGTTCCCGACCGACGCCCGCGCTCCTGCCCGCCGCCGTGCAGCAGGGGTTCGAGCGGAACGCGCCCGCGCACGGCGAGAGCGCCGGTTCCCTTCGGGGCGCCGAGCTTGTGCCCGGCGATCGAGACGGCATCCGCACCCAGTCCGTCGAGGGGCAGCCACCCGGCGGACTGCACGGCGTCGAGATGCAGGGGCACCCCGGCATCCCGGGCGAGATCGGCGAGCGACGCGGCATCCTGCACCGTGCCGATCTCGTTGTTCGCATGGCCGACGCTCACGAGCGCCGTGTCGTCGCGCAGGAGTGCCTGCAGGTCGGATGCCGCGATCCTTCCGCATCCGTCGACGGGCAGGAGCGACACCTCGATGCCGTGGAAACGGCGCAGGAAGTCCGCGGACTCGAGGATCGACTCGTGTTCGATCGGCGAGACGATCAGATGGCGCTTGCCTCTCGCGAGGGCGCCGAGCGTGATGCCCTTGACCGCCAGGTTGTTCGCCTCGGTGCCGCCCGAGGTGAACACCACGTCGGCGGTACGCATGCCGAGCGCCCGGGCGACACGGCGTCGCGCGTCGTCGAGTGCGCTCGCCGCGGCTTCGCCCACGGTGTGGTGGCTCGAGGGGTTGCCGAAGACGTCCGTGAGATACGGCCGCATCGCCTCGAGGACCTCCGGGCGCACCGGCGAGGTCGCGGCGTGATCGAGGTAGAGCACCCGCGTCAGCCGATCCGCAGATCCAGGCCGAGGTCGAGTGCGCGAGCGGAGTGCGTGAGCGCACCGACCGAGATGACGTCGACTCCGGTCGCGGCGATCGCGGCGACCGTGTCGAGATTCACGCCTCCGGACGCCTCGACCGTGGCGCGCCCGTCGATCATGGCGACGCCCGCGCGGAGGTCGTCGAGGGTGAAGTTGTCGAGCAGCACGGTGTGCGCCCCTCCCTCGAGCACGGCGGGGATCTGGTCGAGGCGATCCACCTCGACCACGACGTGCGCGGTGTGCGGAAGGCGCGCGATCGCGGCGCGCAGCGCCGTGGCGGTATCGACGCCGGAGCGGGTGAGGACGGCGAGATGGTTGTCCTTCGCCATCACGGCATCCGACAGGGAGTACCGGTGGTTGCTGCCGCCGCCGCAGGCGACGGCGTGGCGCTCGAAGGCGCGCAGGCCGGGGGTCGTCTTGCGGGTGTCGGCGATCCGAACGGGCGTCTGCGCGACCGCTCGGACGTACTCTGCGGTGACCGTCGCGATGCCGCTCATGCGCTGGGTGAAGTTCAGTGCGACGCGCTCGGCGGTGAGGATGCTGCGCGCCGAGCCCGATACGGAGGCGAGCACGTCGCCGTTCTCGAACGCATCGCCGTCACCGACGTGCAGGTCGACGGTCACGTCGGGGTCGGTGAGGCCGAAGGCGGCGGTGAAGACGGTGCCGCCGCTGAAGACGCCGGGCTCGCGCGCGACGAGATCCGCGGTGGCCGTCGCATCGGCGGGGATCAGCGCTTCACTCGTCAGGTCGCCCCAGGGCGCATCCTCCTCGAGGGCGGCGGCGACGACACGGGTGAGGGTGGCGGCGGTGAGCATCAGACTCCGATCAGGGCGGGTTCGCGGAAGTGGGCGCCGACCGACGCGGTGCGCAGGAGAGCAGCGGATGCCGTCGCCTCGGCGAGCACCAGCAGATTCGCGTCCTCGTGCGCGGCGACATCGATCGGGGTGGGGAGCGCGGCGCGCCAGGCGCGGATGGTCGCGAGCGCGAGTCGCAGTCCGTCGTCGGTGCGCAGCAGCCCCACCTCGTCCCACATCAGTCGCTGGAGGGCGTCGCGCGAGAACGGCGAGGAGATCGGCGTCGCCGCGTTTTCGGCGATCGCGTGCGGCTCCGGCGCCTGCGGCAGAGGCCAGGGCGCTCCGATCGCCGCAGCGGCGCGGGCCCCGAAGACTGCGCCCTCGAGCAGCGAGTTCGAGGCGAGGCGGTTCGCGCCGTGCACGCCGGTGCGCGCGGCCTCGCCCACGGCGAAGAGACCGGGCACGGTCGTACGGCCGTCGAGATCGGTCGCGATCCCGCCCATCAGGTAGTGCGCCGCCGGCGTCACGGGGATCGGCTCGCGCGCCCAATCGAAGCCGCGCTCGCGGGTGACGCGGTCGATCGTCGGGAAGCGCCGAGCCAGGGTCGGGGCGCCGAGCATCGTGGCGTCGAGACGAACGGGCGAACCCTGCCGGGCGGCTTGACGCGCGATGGCCCGCGACACGACATCGCGCGGTGCGAGTTCACCGTCGGGGTGGCTGTCGAACGTGAAGCGGCGACCCGTGTCGTCGATCAGTGTCGCGCCCTCGCCCCGGACGGCCTCGGAGATCAGGAAAGCGGGCTGCGCGTCGAGGATCGTCGGGTGGAACTGCACGAACTCGAGGTCGGCGACCGCCACGCCCGCGCGCAGGGCGGCGGCGATGCCGTCACCGGTCGTGCCGTCGGGATTCGTGGTGTGCGCGTAGAGGTGCCCGGCGCCTCCGGTCGCGAGCACGACGGCATCCGCGTCGAACTCACCCGACTGCCCGTCGCGCAGCAGACGGATGCCGCGCACGGCAGCCCCGTCGACGATCAGGTCGACGAGGAACGCGTGCTCGACGACCGCCATCCCGGTTCCGCGCACGGCGGCGGTGAGGGCACGGGCGATCTCGGCGCCGGTGGCGTCGCCGCCCGCGTGCACGATGCGTGCGTGGCTGTGCGCGGCTTCGCGACCGAGCAGGAGCGCGCCGTCGGGGGAGCGGTCGAAGGCTGCTCCGCGGGCGATCAGCTCGGCGATCCGAGCGGCGCCGTCCGCGACGAGCACCCCGACCGCCGCCTCGTCCGACAGACCGGCTCCCGCGGTCATCGTGTCGGCGGCGTGCAGGGCAGCCGAGTCGCCCGCCCCGTAGACACCCGCGACTCCGCCCTGCGCGTACCCCGTGCATCCGTCGCCGAGCGTGCCCTTCGTCACCACTGTGACGGTGTGACCCGCCTCATGCGCGTGCAGGGCCGCGGTGAGGCCCGCGACGCCCGATCCCACCACGATGACGTTCATCGCGCGCTCGCAACCACCGGCGGCTTCGCGGCGAGCATCCGCTCCAAGGAGACGCGCGCGGGGTCGGCGACGTCGGACGTGACGGTGATCCGGTTCGGAGTGCGGCCCGCGACGAGCTCCTCGAGCACCCAGGCGAGGTAGCCGGGGTGGATGCGGTACATCGTCGAGCACGGGCACACGACCGGGTCGAGGCAGAAGATCTCGTGCTGCGGGTACTGCGCGGCCAGTCGCTTGACGAGGTTGATCTCGGTGCCGATAGCGAAAGTCGTGGGTTCGGTCGCCGCATCGATCGCGCGTCGGATGTAGTCGGTCGATCCCGCCTCGTCGGCCGCATCCACGACCTCCATCGGGCACTCCGGATGCACGATCACCCGCACGCCCGGGTGCTCGGCGCGCGCCTGCTCGATCTGCCCGACCGTGAACCGGCGGTGCACCGAGCAGAAGCCGTGCCACAGGATCACCCGGGAGTCCTCGAGGACCTCGGCGCTCGACCCGCCGAGGGGCTTGCGCGGGTTCCACATCGGCATCTGCTCGCGCGGCACTCCCATCGCCTTGGCGGTGTTGCGGCCGAGGTGCTGGTCGGGGAAGAACAGCACACGGCGTCCGCGCTCGAACGCCCACTCGAGCACGGTCTGCGCATTGGACGACGTGCAGACGATGCCGCCGTGCCGACCCACGAATCCCTTGATCGCAGCGGAGGAGTTCATGTAGGTGACCGGGATGACCGGCACGCGTCCGTCCTCGTCGATCGCGTCGAGATCGCCGAGCACGTCTTCGAGCTGCTCCCAGCACTCCTCGACCTGATCGATGTCGGCCATGTCGGCCATCGAGCAGCCGGCCGCGAGGTTCGGAAGGATCACGGCCTGGTCGGGGCCCGAGAGCAGGTCGGCGGTCTCGGCCATGAAGTGCACGCCGCAGAACACGATCGCCTCGGCATCCGGTCGGCCCTTGGCCGCCGTCGCGAGCTGGAAGGAGTCGCCCACGTAGTCGGCGTGGCGCACGACCTCCTCGCGCTGGTAGAAGTGTCCGAGCACGACCACGCGGTCGCCGAGCGTCTGCTTGGCGGCGCGGATGCGCTCATCGAGCTCGGCCTCGTCCGCCTCGCGGTAGGCGACGGGGAGCTCTCCCTGACGCGGAGCTCCGGTCGGGATCACGTCGCCCATCGATGAGCCGGGTCCGTACCCGGGGCGGCTGTCGAAGTCCCAGGGGCCGACGGCGAGGTCGGTGGTACAGGTCTCGTCGACGGACGCGCCGGTGACGATCGCCTGGATCGCGTGATCGACCGAGCCGTCTCGCGGCGGGACGGCGGGTGCGGGGACGAAGGTGATGCTCATCGGATGCTCGTTTCTTCGGGACCGAGGGGGCCGCGAGCGGCCAGTTCGACGTCGGTGTTGTCGCGGTACAGGCGGGCGGGACGGTGGCTGCCGGTGCGGAACCGGTCGGTGGGGATGAGGTTGCCGGTCGCCTCGACCTGGCGCCGGAAGTTGGCGGGATCGAGTTGCCGGCCGAGGATCGCCTCGTAGGCCTCGCGCAGGTCGGCGAGCGTGAACTCGGAGGGGAGGAAGCCGTGCGCCACGCGGCTGTAGCCGACCTTGCTGCGCAGACGCCACAGGGCGTACTCGATGATGTCGGCGTGATCGAAGGCGAGGTCGGGGAGAGCATCGACGTCGAACCATTCGACGTTCTCGGGCGCGCGCCCGGATGCCCGGTGCGCGGCGCTCTGCGCAAGGACCTCGTCCTGACGCAGGAGCGCCCAGTACACGATCGAGATCACGCGCGTGGGGGAGCGGTCGACGGCGCCGAAGGCGTACAGCTGCTCGAGATACGACGGGGTGAGACCCGTGGTCTCGGCGAGCGTGCGCGCGGCGGTGTCGATCGGGGACTCGTCGGGGGCGATCCACCCGCCGGGCAGTGCCCAGCGGTCGGCGAAGGGTTCGCGCGTGCGTCGCACGAGGGGCAGCGCGAGCGCGGGAGTGCCCAGTGCCGACGGGCGCAGCGTCAGGATCACGGTGGATCCCGCGACGCGGATGCCGTCAGTTCGAGTCATAGTTACCTTAACCTCCGTCTCGATCTTAGTGTCATTGAGACATTTAGTGCGAGTGGATGACGCTCCGCGGCGTCGAGTCCGAAACGTTATGCGATGGCGGAGAGAACTCTTGTCCCCCTGGACGGGGTTTGTTAGGTTACTGTCCTAACAAACCCCGTCGCTCGGCAGAGCAGCCGACGACGGCCACGATCCCCACCCCCGAGGATCGGCTCCACACCCGGAGCACCCCTCCTGCAGTGCAGCACCGAGAGGAATCAAGAATGATCCGTAATGGCAAGCGCAAGATCGCGCTCACCGCGGTAGCGGGGGCATCCGTCCTCGCTCTGGGCCTGACCGCCTGCGGTTCGGGCGGCAGCAGCGACTCCGACGCGAACGGCGACCGCGCCCTCCGCGTCTGGGCGGGCAGCCAGACCCCGATCACGGCCAACTACAACCCCTTCGCGCCCACCGTGCTCCACGGTGCGCTCGGCCCCATCTACGAGCCGCTGTTCTTCTTCAACAAGACCGCGGACACCGAGCCCGTCGGCCTCATCGGCGACACCTACGAGTACAACGAGGACGGCACGGTGATCACCGTCACCATCAAGCCCGACCTCAAGTGGAGCGACGGCGAGCCCCTCACCGCGGCCGACGTCGCGTTCTCGTTCGGGTACGAGGCCAACAGCCCCGAGGCCAACGGGCTGGTGTCGGCCGAAGCCACCGACGACACCACCGTCGTGCTCACCTACGACAGCGCGCAGTACACCACCGAGTTCCAGCGGCTCGGCTCGACGTACATCCTCCCCGAGCACATCTGGAAGGACGTCGACGACTACGCCAACTTCGCCAACGAGGATCCGGTCGGATCCGGCGCCTACGTCGTCGACAAGACCACGAGCGAGTCGTACACCCTGGTCGCGAACGAGAATTTCCGCGACGCCGCCGACCTCGGCGTCAAGAAGGTGCAGTACATCGCGGTCGACAACAACCAGACCGCCCAGGACCTGCTCGCGGCCGGAAAGCTCGACTGGACCGGCATGTTCATCCCGAACCCGGATGACGTCACCGCGAACGGCGCGATCGACTGGATCAACACGCCGCAGGACCCGACGGTGCTCTACACCTGCTCCAACGCCGACCTCGGCTGCACGGGCCCGCAGACTGACGTCGCCGTGCGCCAGGCGCTCAACGCCGCGATCGATCGCGGCACCATCAAGGAGAAGGCGTTCGTCGACCTGACCGCCGAGATCTCGCCCACCTACGCCCTGCTGCCCCGCGACGAGAAGTGGGTCGCCGACCCCGCGAACGAGCTCAGCCCGCAGGAGGCCGACGCGGCCGAGGCCGGATCGATCCTCGAGGCCGCCGGCTACACGAAGGGTTCCGACGGCATCTACGAGAAGGACGGAGTGCCCGTCGAGCTCAGCCTGACCTCGGTCGACGGATGGACCGACTACAACGACGCCGCGAAGCTCATCGCCGAGCAGGCCGAGGCCGCGGGGATCAAGATCAACGCCTCGACCGTGCAGTGGCAGGAGTTCTCCGACACCCGTCAGAGCGGGGAGTACCAGCTCATCGTCGGCGGCATGATCGGCACCTCGGTCGCCGATCCGTTCCAGATCTACCGCGACTGGTTCGGCGGCACCGCCGTCGCCTCGACCGGCCCCGTCGGCGAGGAGATCCCCACCGGGCGCTGGAACTTCAGCCGCTACGACAACCCGACCGTCGACGCCGCGATCCAGTCCGCGATCAGCACGAACGACGAGGCGACGAAGAAGGAGCTGTACGCGACGATCCAGACCGAGATCGTGCGCGACCTCCCCTACATCCCGCTGGTGATCAACGCCACCCAGACCTTCTACAACACGAAGGACTACACGGGCTGGCCGACGGAGGACGACCTGTACGCGTTCCCGCCGTCCTGGGGCGCGATCGCGGCGGGCTACGTCCTGACGCATCTGCAGCCGGTCGAGTAAGCACCGCCAACGGGGAAGCAGGAAGTCAAGGAAGACGCACACATGAAGTTCTATGCACGACGGATCGGGTTCTACGCCTTCACGCTGTGGGCCGCGATCTCCATCAACTTCCTGCTTCCCCGCATGATGCCGGGCAATCCCGCCGACATCATGATCGCCAAGATGCAACGCGCGGGCGGTGATGTCTCGGAGACGACCATCCGCAACATCAAGCTCCTCCTCGGAGGCGACGACTCCTCTCTGTGGGAGCAGTACCTCTCCTACTGGGGGCGGATGTTCCAGGGCGACCTGGGCGTCTCGGTGACGAAGTTCCCGACCCCGGTGAGCGAGCTCATCGGGCAGGCGCTGCCGTGGACGCTGATCCTCGTCGGCACCGCGACCGTGATCTCGTTCATCCTCGGCGTCGTGCTCGGCGCCTGGGCGGGGTGGAAGCGCGGCACGTGGGTCGATCACCTCATCCCCGCCACGACCGTGCTGCAGTCGATCCCGTACTTCTGGATGGCGCTCATCCTCGTCGCCGTGTTCGCGGTCGGCCTCGGCTGGTTCCCGATCTTCGGGGGCTACGACGTCTTCGACTTCCCGGACGGCCCGGAGCCGACCTGGGCGTTCTTCACGAACGCCGTCTCGCACGCGATCCTCCCCGCGGTCACGATCGTGATCAGCTCGGTGGGCGGATGGCTGTTCGGCATGCGCAACATGATGGTCTCGACCCTCGCCGAGGACTACGTTCTCACCGCCGAGGCCAAGGGGCTGCGTCCCCGGCGCATCCTCACCACCTATGCCGCGCGCAACGCGGCCATTCCGTCGATCGCGGGCTTCTCGATCACCCTCGGGTTCGTGGTCGCCGGGTCCATCGTCATGGAGCAGGTCTTCACCTACCCGGGCATCGGCAAGCTGATGTTCCAGGCCGTCACCAACAACGACTACGCGCTGATGCAGGGACTCTTCCTCGTCATCACGATCACCGTGCTCGCCGCCAACTTCTTCATGGATCTCATCTACGGATTCATCGACCCGAGGGCTCGCCAGAATGTCTGACACCAAGCTCACCCCGATGCAGATCGTCAAGGAGCAGCCGACCGATGAGCCGGCTACCACCATGACCCTCGCGACCGCGACCGGCCGCCCGAAGCGGGGGCGCGGGCTGATGCCCACCCGCTCGGCGAAGTTCGTCACGGGCCTCGTGCTCGTGCTCGCGATCACGCTGTTCGCGATCATCGCGCCGTTCTTCACGCAGAACCCGCGGAGCACCGACAACGCGGCCCTGCAGCCGCCCTCCGCCGAGCACTGGCTGGGCACGACCAAGCTCGGCAACGACATGCTCGCCCAGCTCGCGATCGGCGCGCAGGGTTCACTGCTCGTCGGCGTCACCGCCGGCGGCATCGCGATCGTGCTATCGCTGCTCTTCGGCGTGCTCGCCGGATACCTCGGCGGGTGGCGCGAAGACGGACTCGCCCTCATCACCAACGTGATGATCGTCATCCCCGGCCTGCCGCTCGTGATGGTGATCGCGTCGTTCGTGCCGCAGCGCAGTTGGCAGCTGGTGGCGTTCGTGCTCGGCATCACGTCGTGGGCGGGTGCCGCGTACGTGCTGCGGCTGCAGACGCGCTCGCTCCGTACCCGCGACTACGTGTCGGCCGCGAAGGTGGCCGGTGAGCGATCGTTCCGGGTGATCCTCGTCGAGATCATGCCGAACCTCCTGCCCTTGCTGACCGCGCAGTTCCTCTTCGCGATCATCTTCGCGATCCTCGGCGAGGCGGGCCTGTCGTACCTGGGGCTCGGCCCGAACTCCTCGATCACGTGGGGCACGATCCTCAACGACGCGCAGTCCGGGCAGGCACTCGGACGCGGAGCATGGTGGTGGTTCGTGCCGCCGGGCGTGATGATCGCGCTCCTCGGCGCGGGGCTCGCGCTGATCAACTTCGCCATCGACGAGATCATCAACCCGAAGCTGCGCAACGCGCCGGATGCCGCAAGACGCGTGCGCCGGGCAGCCAAGACGAAGGGGGTCGCGGCATGAGCGACGCCGTCCTCACCGCCCGCGGCGTCTCGATCGAGTACGAGGTCGATCCGCCGGTCAAGGCCGTCCGCAACGTCTCGCTGACCCTTCACCGCGGCGAGATCCTCGGTCTCGCGGGGGAGTCGGGGTGCGGCAAGACCACGCTCGCCTACGGCATGAATCGGCTGCTCAAGGCTCCGGCCCTCATGACGAGCGGGGAGATCGTCTTCCACGACCGCGACGGCGACGACATCGACATCGTCGGCCTGCGCGACGACGGTCTGCGGGCCTTCCGCTGGGACAAGATCTCGATGGTGTTCCAGGGCGCGATGAACTCGCTCAACCCCGTGATCGACGTCCGGGCCCAGATCTACGACATCTTCGACACGCATCGCCCCGGTATGACGCGCGCGGCGAAGAAGGAGCGCGCCGAGGAGCTGCTGACACTGGTGGGCGTCGACCCCGCGCGACTGACGAGTTTCCCGCACGAGCTCTCGGGCGGCATGCGTCAGCGCATGATGATCGCGATGGCTCTGGCCCTCGACCCGCAGGTCATGATCATGGACGAGCCCACGACGGCGCTCGACGTGGTCGTGCAGCGCGGGATCATCCGCGAGATCATGCGGCTGCGCGAGAAGCTCGGCTTCGCGGTGATCTTCATCACCCACGACCTGCCGATGCTGATCGAGATATCCGACCGCATCGCCGTGATGCTGCAGGGCGAGATCGTCGAGCAGGGAACCGCTGAGGAGATCTACCGATCTCCTCAGCACGAGTACACGAAGCGGCTGCTGTCGAGCTTCCCCAGTCTGCGCGGAGAGCGCGGGGACTTCGTCCGCACCGGGATGCACGAGAGTCAGGAGCAGGTGCGATGAGCGCTCACACGGATGCCGGTGCCGCCGCGCGCACGCTCGAGGCGCGGCACCTCACGAAGGACTTCCACCTGCGGTCGGGCTTCAAGACCAGCATCCTGCACGCGGTGAAGGACGTCTCCTTCACGCTCGAGGCGGGCAGGACGATCGCGCTGGTCGGGGAGTCCGGGTCGGGCAAGTCCACGATCGCGCGCATGCTGATGAAGCTCGAGACGCCGACGAGCGGGCAGATCCTGCTCGACGGAACCGAGACCGGCACGCGGGGGCAATCGCTCGCCCGCTATCGCTCCGACGTGCAGATGGTGTTCCAGGACCCGTTCGCCTCACTGAACCCGTTCCACTCGATCGTCCACCACCTCGAGCGGCCGCTGCGCATCCACCACCCCGAGTGGAGCGGCGCGCAGGTGCACGAGCGTGCCCTGGAGCTGCTGGACCGGGTGCGGTTGTCGCCGGCGAAGAGCTTCGCCGAGCGCAAGCCCCACGAGCTCTCGGGCGGGCAACGTCAGCGTGTCGCGATCGCGCGTGCGCTCGCCCCGGGCGCGCGGTTCATCGTCGCCGATGAGCCGGTCTCGATGCTCGACGTGTCGATCCGACTCGGGGTGCTCAACCTGCTCGCGGATCTGCAGCGCGAAGACGACCTCGGCGTGCTCTACATCACCCACGATCTCGCCACCGCCCGGCACTTCTCCGACGAGATCATGGTGCTCTACAAGGGCGACGTGGTCGAGCGCGGCCCGGCCGACGAGGTCATCCTGAACCCGCAGCACGCCTACACGAAGACGTTGCTGGGTGCCGCG
Source organism: Microbacterium sp. NPDC087868 (assembly GCF_044900755.1). Classification (NCBI taxonomy): domain Bacteria; kingdom Bacillati; phylum Actinomycetota; class Actinomycetes; order Micrococcales; family Microbacteriaceae; genus Microbacterium; species Microbacterium sp. NPDC087868. The sequence goes on along the minus strand of NZ_JBJDNO010000001.1, from coordinate 1,012,062 downwards.
CCGGAGCCCGAGAATCTCGGTCGCCTGCGCGACGAGGTCAGGCGGGAGCTCGCGGCGGAGACCCGCTAGACTGGGCGCACAATCGAACACGGGCCGAATGACCCCCGCGGGAGAGCCCCGGCGAACGCAGCCGGGCACCGAAGGAGCAAGCCTCCCCGCCAATCTCTCAGGTACGCGTACCGCGCGGTTCCGGCCACTCTGAAAAGCGATCCCGCCCGTCGGGGGATCCGCCGACGGTGAAAGCCCTGCGTCAGCGAGGGCGAAACTCTCAGGCCCATGACAGAGGGGGAGTTCCGAGGAACGGCGGTGCCGTCGTTCCGCCCGTCTGCATCCGGGAGAACTCCATGTCCGATCCCCGTTACACCCCGCTCCGCGAGCGCCATGAGGCGCTCGGCGCGTCGTTCACCGATTTCGGCGGCTGGCAGATGCCGGTGCGCTACACGTCCGACCTCGCCGAGCACCACGCGGTGCGGCAGTCGGCCGGTCTCTTCGACATCTCGCACATGGCGGAGTTCCTCGTCACCGGGCCGTATGCGGGGGAGTTCCTCGACTACGCGCTCGCCGGTCGCATCTCGGCGATGCCCGTCGGCAAGGCGAAGTACTCGCTCGTGCTGGCCGCCGACGGGGGGATCATCGACGACGTCATCGCCTACCGCCTCGCCGACGACCGGTTCCTGGTGATCGCGAACGCCGGCAACCGCGGATTCGTCGACTCCGCCTTCGCCTCGCGCGTGCGCTCGTTCCCGTCGATCATCGAGCGGCAGCAGGAGCGCGCGGAGGGCGAGGAGCGCAGCTTCGCCGGTTTCCTGGGCGACCGGGGCGTCGACGTCGACGACGTCTCCGATTCCTTCGCCCTGATCGCGGTGCAGGGCCCGGCGGCGCAGGCGATCCTGGCCGACACGGAGGGGATCGACGCGCTCAGCGTGCCGTGGGGCGAGCAGAAGTACTACGCCTGGGCCCAGGCGACGTTCCGCGACGAACCCCTGCTCATCGCCCGCACCGGATACACGGGCGAGGACGGCTTCGAACTCCTCGTGCGCACCGACGGTGCCGCGGCGCTGTGGGACGCGCTCCTCGTCGCCGGGGAGCCGCACGGTCTCGTGCCGGCGGGGCTCGCCGCCCGCGACACCCTCCGCCTCGAGGCGGGGATGCCGCTCTACGGGCACGAGCTGACGACCGAGACCAAGCCCGCGCAGGCGGGGCTCGGCCGGGTCGTCGCCGCAGACAAGTCGAGCTTCATCGGCAAGGACGCGGTGGATGCCGCGGCCGACGCCCCCGTGCTCGTGGGGCTCGTCGCCGAGGGCAAGCGCGCCGGCCGGGCCGGCTACGGCGTCGTCGATGCCGACGGTGCCCCGCTCGGCGAGATCACCAGCGGTGCGCTCAGCCCCACCCTCGGCCATCCGATCGCGATGGCCTACGTGACCCCTTCTTCCGCGGAAGAGGGAACCGCAGTATTCCTGGATGTGCGGGGGACGAGGATCCCCGCGACCGTGACCGCTCTGCCTTTCTACCGGAGGACGAAATGACCGATCTCAGCACCCTGCACTACACCGAAGAGCACGAGTGGATCGCCGTGGAGGGCGACACCCTCACCGTCGGCATCACCGACTACGCCGCCGACAAGCTCGGTGACGTGGTCTTCGTCGAACTGCCCGCCGTGGGCACCGAGGTCGCCGCGGGCACCGTCGTCGGCGAGATCGAGTCGACCAAGTCGGTGGGCGAGCTGTACGCGCCCGTGACCGGCACCGTCGTCGAGGTCAACGACGCGGTCGTCGACGATCCCTCGCTCGTCAACGCCGAGCCCTTCGCGGGCGGATGGCTCATCAAGGTCTCCGTCGCGGGCGGAGCGCCCGACGGACTGCTCGACCGCGACGCCTACGTCGCACTCACGGAGGGCTGATCCGCACGTGGTCTCTTTCGCCGATCGTCATATCGGACCCACGGCCGACGCCCAGCGTCGGATGCTCGATGCGCTCGGCATCGGGCCCGACGTCGACCCCGAGGGGCCGCTCGAAGCGCTGATGACCGAGGCGGTGCCGTCGTCGATCTTCACGGCCGCGCCGTCGGAGTCCGCGCTCGCGGACAGCAGCATCCCCGCCGCCGCCAGCGAGACCGAGGCGCTCGCGGAACTGCGCTCCCTCGCCGCGCGCAACACGGTGAACCGGCCGATGATCGGTCTCGGTTACTACGGAACGATCACCCCGCAGGTGATCCAGCGCAACGTGCTCGAGAACCCGTCGTGGTACACGGCCTACACGCCGTACCAGCCCGAGATCTCGCAGGGCCGACTCGAGGCGCTCATCAACTTCCAGACGATGGTCGCCGACCTCACCGGGCTCTCCACCGCCAACGCGTCGATGCTCGACGAGTCCACGGCCGTCGCCGAGGGCATGCTCCTCGCACGCCGCGCGTCGAAGGCCAAGACCGACGTGTTCGCGGTCGACGCCGACGCGCTCCCGCAGACGCGCGCGCTCCTCGAGAACCGGGCGGATGCCGTCGGCATCCGTCTCGTCACGGTGGACTTCGCCGCGGGCGAGCAGCTGCCGGCCGACCTGTTCGGCGTCTTCGTGCAGTACCCCGGTGCCTCCGGTCGCGTGTGGGATCCGTCCGCCGTGATCGATGCGGCGCATCTCGCCGGTGGCCTGGCGGTCGTCGCGGCCGACCTGCTCGCGCTGACCCTTCTCACCTCGCCGGGAGCCCTCGGTGCCGACGTCGCGGTGGGCACGACCCAGCGCTTCGGCGTGCCGATGGGCTTCGGCGGCCCGCACGCCGGGTACATGGCGGTGCGCGCCGGTCTCGAGCGTCAGCTCCCCGGCCGCCTCGTCGGTGTGTCGGTCGATGCCGACGGCAAGCCCGCGTACCGCCTCTCGCTGCAGACGCGCGAGCAGCACATCCGGCGCGAGAAGGCGACCTCGAACATCTGCACCGCGCAGGTGCTGCTCGCGGTCATGGCGTCGATGTACGCGGTCTATCACGGACCCGACGGCCTGACGGCGATCGCGCGGAGCGTCGCCGGCAAGGCGGGGCTGCTGCGCTCCTGGCTCGTCGAGGACGGCGCCGACGTCGTGCACGACGCGTTCTTCGACACGCTGCAGGTGCGTGTCCCCGGGCGCGCGGCCGAGTACGTCGAGCAGGCGCACCACGGCTACGGCATCCTGCTGCATGCGGCGGATGCCGACACCGTGGGCATCTCGGTCGACGAGACCACGACCGTCGACGAACTGCTGCAGGTCGCCCGCGTCTTCGGGGGCCGCGCCGAGCGAGCGTTCGCCTTCGTCGGTGACGCGAACGCCCTGCCCGAGGGGCTGCTCCGCCGGGAGGAGTTCCTCACGCACCCCGTCTTCCACGCACACCGCAGCGAGACGGCGATGATGCGCTACCTCAAGAGCCTCGCCGACCGCGACTACGCGCTCGACCGCGGCATGATCCCGCTGGGCTCGTGCACGATGAAGCTCAACGCGGCCACCGAGATGGCGGCGATCACGTGGCCCGAGTTCGCGGGCATCCACCCGTTCGCCCCGGCATCCGACGTCGCCGGTTACCTCGAGCTGATCGATCAGCTCGAGGCCTGGCTGGCCGAGGTCACCGGATACGACGCGGTGTCGCTGCAGCCGAACGCCGGCTCGCAGGGCGAGCTGGCGGGGCTCCTGGCGATCCGCGGGTACCACCTCGCGAACGGCGACGAGCAGCGCACGGTGTGCCTCATCCCGTCGTCGGCGCACGGAACGAACGCCGCGTCGGCCGTGCTCGCTGGGATGAAGGTCGTCGTGGTCGCGTGCGACGAGCTCGGCAACGTCGACCTCGACGATCTGCGGGCGAAGATCCAGGTGCACGCCGAGGAGCTCTCGGCGCTGATGATCACCTACCCGTCGACCCACGGCGTGTACGAGCACGACGTGGTCGAGATCACCTCCGCCGTGCACGATGCGGGCGGTCAGGTGTACGTCGACGGTGCGAACCTGAACGCGCTGCTCGGCTACGCCCGCTTCGGCGACCTCGGCGGCGACGTCTCGCACCTCAACCTGCACAAGACCTTCGCGATCCCGCACGGCGGCGGCGGACCGGGTGTCGGACCGGTCGCGGCCAAGGCGCATCTCGCCCCCTACCTGCCCTCGCACCCGCTCGCGCAGCGCGCGGAGCACGCGGGAGGCCACGTCTTCGCCGGTGGGGTCGTCTCGGGCGCCCCCTACGGCTCGGCGGGCGTGCTCCCGATCTCGTGGGCGTACGTGCGGATGATGGGCGGCGCGGGCCTGCGGCGCGCGACCGCTGCGGCCGTGCTGTCGGCGAACTACATCGCCGCTCGCCTGGGCGAGCACTACCCGGTGCTCTACACGGGCGAGAACGGTCGGGTCGCGCACGAGTGCATCCTCGACCTGCGCCCGCTGAAGGAGGCGACGGGCATCACCGTCGACGACGTCGCGAAGCGCCTGATCGACTACGGCTTCCACGCGCCGACCATGTCGTTCCCGGTCGCAGGCACCCTGATGGTCGAGCCGACCGAGTCGGAGGACCTGGGCGAGATCGAGCGGTTCATCGAGGCGATGATCCAGATCAAGGCCGAGGCGGATGCCGTGGCGGCGGGGCGCTGGCCGGCCGACGACAACCCGCTCGTGCACGCACCGCACACGGCCGTGTCGCTGATCGCGGGGGAGTGGACGCACGCGTACACCCGCGAGGAGGCCGCCTATCCGGTGCACGCGTTGATCGCCGGCAAGTACTGGCCTCCGGTGCGGCGCATCGACCAGGCATACGGCGACCGCAACCTCGTGTGCGCCTGCCCGCCGATCGAGGCGTTCGCCTGATCCGATAACACGCCGACGGCACCGTTTCCTCCCGGAGACGGTGCCGTCGGAAGTTTTACGGCGTGTTGCCGTGTGTTTCGGCGATGTTTCAGATGGTCACCACTCAGTAACGGTTGATTAGCCGGGCGCGTCGGGCGCCAGATGCCGGGATACTCTGAAATATCCCTACGTGCTCGACGATGAGCGCGCAGTCAGAAGTACACGTCCTAGGAGGACACATAGTGAAGCGCAACAAGATCGCCCTTGCGGGCACCGCGCTGTTCGCGATCGGCGCCCTGGCGCTCGCGGGCTGCGCGAGCGGTGGTGGAAACGACTCCGACGGCGGCAGCGCCGCGGGCGAGGCGAACCCGGACGCCATCATCACCACGAACGGCTCGGAGCCGGAGAACCCGCTGATCCCGACCAACACCAACGAGGTCGGCGGCGGAAAGATCCTCGACGAGATCTTCGCAGGGCTCATCTACTACGACGCCGACGGCGAGCCCGTCAACGACGTCGCCGAGGAGATCACGACCGAGGACCCGCAGCACCTCACGGTCAAGATCAAGGAAGGCCTCACCTTCACCGACGGTGAAGAGGTCACCGCCGACAACTTCATCAAGGCGTGGAACGAGGGCGCGAAGCTCTCCAACGGCCACCTGTCGAGCTACTTCTTCGAGGACATCGAGGGCTTCAGCTACGACGAGGACTCCGAGCTCACGGGCCTGGAGCAGGTCGACGACTACACCTTCACGATCGCGCTGAACAAGCCGGCCTCCGACTTCGCTCTGCGTCTCGGCTACTCGGCGTTCTACCCGCTCCCGGACGTGGCCTTCGAGGACATGGACGCGTTCGGTCAGAACCCGATCGGCAACGGCCCGTACAAGATCGACGGCGACGACGCGTGGCAGCACGACGTGCAGATCGACCTCGTCCGCAACGACGACTACGAAGGCGGCCGCAAGGCAGCCAACGGCGGTCTGACGATCAAGTTCTACGCGACGCAGGAAGCGGCCTACGCCGACCTGCTCTCGAACGAGGTCGACGTCATCGACGCGATCCCGACGAACTCGCTGGCCGTCTTCACCGACGAGCTCGGCGACCGCGCCGTGAACCAGCCCTCGGCCGTGTTCCAGTCGTTCACCATCGGCCAGTTCCTCCCGCACTTCTCGGGCGAAGAGGGCAAGCTGCGTCGTCAGGCGCTCTCGATGGCGATCAACCGCGAAGAGATCACCGAGACCATCTTCTCGGGCTCGCGCACTCCGGCCGCCGACTTCACCTCGCCGGTCATCGCCGGCTGGTCGGACTCGGTCCCCGGTAGCGAGGTTCTCGACTTCAACCCGGAGAAGGCGAAGGAGCTGTGGGCCGAGGCCGACGCCATCGCCCCCTGGGAGGGTGACTTCAAGATCGCGTACAACGCCGACGGTGGGCACGACGCCTGGGTCGACGCGGTGAGCAACCAGATCAAGAACAACCTCGGCATCAGCGCCTCGGGCGACCCGTACCCCACCTTCCAGGACCTTCGCACGAAGATCAACGACCGCACCATCACCACGGCTGCGCGTTCGGGCTGGCAGGCGGACTACCCGGGTCTGTACAACTTCCTCGGACCGCTCTACGCCACGGGCGCCGGTTCCAATGACGGTGACTACTCGAACCCCGCGTTCGACGAGCTCATCTCGGCCGGTATCAGCAACCCCGACGCCGACGCGCAGATCGAGGACTTCACCAAGGCTCAGGAGGTCCTCTTCGAGGACCTGCCCGCCATCCCGCTGTGGTACTCCAACGTGACCGGTGGATTCAGCGAGAACGTCGACAACGTCACGTTCGGCTGGAACTCCGTCCCGCTGTACTACGAGATCACGAAGGCCGGCGAGTAAGATCTAACGGCACTTCACCTGTGAGGCGGTGACGATTTTCGTCACCGCCTCACAGGCTTGTGTTCGCACGGTCTTCTTACTCCCCCCCTTCAGAAGGGACAGCGGATGCTCGGTTACATCCTGAGACGTCTCCTGCAGGTGATCCCGGTCTTCTTCGGTGCCACCCTGCTCATCTACTTCCTGGTGTTCGCCATGCCCGGCGACCCGATCCTCGCCCTGTTCGGCGACAAGACCCCCAACCCGGCGGTCGTCGAGCAGCTGCGCGAGCAGTACCACCTGAACGACCCGTTCATCGTGCAGTACTGGTACTACATCACCGGTGTGTTCCAGGGCGACCTCGGCAACACGTTCTCGGGCCGTCCGGTCTCCGCCGTGCTCGCCGCGACGCTCCCGGTCACCGGTCGCCTCGCGGTCATGGCGATCGGAATCGAGTTCACGCTCGCGATCATCATCGGAACGGTCTCGGCGCTGCGCAAGGGCAAGGTCTTCGACAACGTGTCGCTCATGGTCGCGCTCGTCGCGATCGCGATCCCGATCTTCGTCGTCGCTTTCCTCGCGCAGTACTTCCTCGCGATCAAGCTCGGGTGGTTCAAACCGACGGTCGGCGCCGACAACGACTGGGGCGGTCTCTGGCTCCCCGCCATCGTGCTCGGCTTCAGCCTGTACGCCGTGAGCATGCGCCTGATGAGAAGCTCCGTCATCGACACCCTCAACCAGGACTGGGTGCGCACCGCGTACAGCAAGGGCCTCTCGCGCGGTCGCGTGATCCCCGTGCACGTGCTGCGCAACTCGCTGATCCCCGTGATCACGAACTCCGCCACCAACTTCGGCGTGCTGCTCGTCGGCGCGACCGTCACCGAGGGCATCTTCAACGTGCCCGGCGTCGGAAACACCCTGTTCCAGGCCATCCAGCGCGGTGAGGGACCGACCGTGGTCTCGTTCGTCACCGTGTTCGTCATCCTGTACGTCCTGGTGAACCTGCTCATCGACCTGCTCTACGGTCTGCTCGACCCGAGGATCCGCTATGCCTGACCCCACGACCCAGAAGCACTACGTCGCCCCGGTCGAAACCGAGTCGATCGCGGTAGACGCTGTCCGCATCTCCGAGAAGCCCAGCAACCTGTGGCGCGACGCCTGGAGCGACCTGCGCCGCCGTCCGCTGTTCTGGTTCTCCGTCGTCCTCGGACTCGTGTTCCTGCTGATGGCGGTGTGGCCGACGCTGTTCACCGCCACCGCACCGGACTCCTGCGATCTGGCGAACAGCAACGGCGGCCCGGCTGCCGGGCACCCGCTCGGCTTCACGTTCCAGGGCTGCGACATCTACGCCCGCATCGCCTGGGGTGCGCAGACGTCTCTCGCGGTCGGCCTCATCGCGACCGTGATCTCGTCGTTCCTCGGCCTGATCATGGGCGCACTCGCCGGTTTCTACGGCGGGTGGCTCGACGGTCTGCTGTCGCGCATCGGTGACATCTTCTTCGCGATCCCGTACATCCTCGCGGCCGTCGTCGTCATGACGGTGTTCCGCGACTCGCGTTCGGTCTGGACGCTGGCGCTCGCGATCGGCGGGTTCGCCTGGGCCTCCACGGCCCGTGTCGTGCGAGCAGAAGTGCTGCGCGTGCGTCAGGCGGACTTCGTCGTGGCGTCGCAGGCTCTCGGCCAGTCGAAGTTCAAGATTCTGCTCAACCACGTCATCCCGAACGCGATCGCGCCGCTGCTCGTCGTCTCGACCCTCGGCCTCGCGGCGGCGATCGTGGCCGAGGCCACGCTGTCGTTCCTCGGTGTCGGTCTGGGCAGCGACGTGATGTCATGGGGTAACGACATCAGTGATGCCCAGGCATCGCTCCGTGTCGCCCCGATGGCGCTCATCTATCCGTCGATCGCGCTGACCCTCGCGGTGCTCGCGTTCGTGACCCTGGGTGAGCTCATCCGAGACGCCCTCGACCCGAAGGCGAGGGCACGCCGATGAGCGAGCGCATCACCGATCAGGCGCCCCTGCTGAGCATCCGCGACCTCAAGGTCGCCTTCCGCACCCAGGAGGGTCTGCGCGAAGTGCTCCACGGCATCAGCTTCGACGTCTTCCCGGGCGAGACCGTCGCGATCGTGGGGGAGTCGGGTTCCGGCAAGTCCACGACCGCCACCGCGATCGTCAACCTGCTGCCCGGCACCGGCACGGTCACCGGCGGATCGATCACCCTCGAGGGTCGCGAGCTCACCACTCTGAGCCGCACGGCCATCGAGGGCGTGCGCGGCCGCGACATCGGATTCGTGCCGCAGGACCCGATGTCGAACCTCAACCCGGTGTGGAGCATCGGCTTCCAGGTGAAGGAGGCGATCCGCGCCAACGGCATCGCCCAGGGTCGCCAGGCCGTCAAGGCCCGCGCGATCGAGGTGCTGCAGCAGGCGGGTCTCGCCGACGCCGAACGCCGTCTGCACCAGTTCCCGCACCAGTTCTCGGGTGGCATGCGCCAGCGCGCGCTGATCGGCATCGGCCTCGCGGCCGATCCGAAGCTCCTGATCGCCGACGAGCCGACCTCGGCCCTCGACGTGACGGTGCAGCGCGTGATCCTCGATCACATGGCTTCGCTGACGCGCGACAAGGGCACCTCGGTGCTGCTGATCACGCACGACCTCGGTCTCGCGGCCGAGCGCGCCGACAAGATCATCGTGATGAACGGCGGCAACATCGTCGAGGCGGGCCCCAGCCGGCAGATCCTCGAGGACCCGCAGCACCCGTACACGAAGCGTCTCGTCGCGGCGGCGCCCAGCGTCGCCTCGCAGCGCATCCAGGCGGTCGTGGAGGATCGGGGCATCGAGACCCTCGACGACCTCGCCGACATCCCGCCGACGGTGCGCGTGGCCGGGCTCACGAAGGACTACAAGATCCGTCAGGGCGGCTTCCGCAGCGAGGCCTTCCGCGCGGTCGACGACGTGTCGTTCGAGATCCCCAAGGGCAAGACGCTGGCTCTGGTCGGGGAGTCCGGCTCGGGCAAGTCCACCGTCGCGAAGATGGTGCTCAAGCTCGAGGAGCCCACCGCGGGAACCATCGAGATCGACGGGCAGGACGTGTCGAAGCTGTCGAACGCGCAGGCGTTCGGTCTGCGCCGCCGCATGCAGCCCGTGTTCCAGGACCCGTACGGCTCGCTCGACCCGCTGCGCAACATCGGCAACACCATCGCCGAGCCGCTGCAGATCCACGGCGTCGGCGATCGTGCCTCGCACCGTGAGCGTGTGGAGGAGCTGCTCGACCAGGTCGCCCTTCCGCGGGCGTTGGCGACGCGCTACCCGAACGAGCTCTCCGGCGGTCAGCGGCAGCGCGTGGCGATCGCCCGTGCCCTCGCGCTCAAGCCCGACATCATCGTGCTCGACGAGGCCGTCTCGGCTCTCGACGTGCTCGTGCAGGACCAGGTGCTGCAGCTCCTGGCCGAACTTCAGTCGGAGCTCGGCCTGACCTACCTGTTCATCACCCACGACCTCGCGGTCGTGCGCGTGTCGAGCGACCTGGTGTGCGTCATGGAGAAGGGTCGGATCGTCGAGCAGGGTACCGTCGACGAGATCTTCGCCAACCCCCAGCAGGAGTACACGGATCGCCTGCTCCAGGCGATCCCCGGCGCGTCCATTCCGCTCGGCGGAAGCGGCGCGTGACCGCTGCCGACAAGCCCGAGGGCGTGCGGATCTTCCGCGCGTCCTCGGGCACGGCCGTGCTCGTGATCTCCGGCGCGCTCGCGCTCTTCCTGCTCGGCGACACGGTCGTGCGGGGCAGCTGGACGCAGATGCTCCTGGTGGCGCCGTGGGTGCTGCTGGGCATGTGGGTCGTGTACGAGCTGAGCTTCGTATCCATGGTGCGGGTCGACGACGCCGGTGTGGTCGTGCAGAACATGCTCCGGCGCACCTCGTTCGGCTGGGCCCGCGTCCGCGACGTGGACTTCCGCTGGCAGCTGGAGTTCTCCCTCGACGACGACTCGCGCGTCAGCGCCTACGGCGGACCCGCCCGCGCGCGTCCCTCGCGTCGTGATGCAGCAGAGGGCGAAGCATCCAAGGCCCCGGCCGGCATCCGCGATCTCACCGAGATCCGCGACCGGTGGGATGCGGCGACCGGGGCGGACGCCCCGATCCGCCGCGAGTGGGACTCCCGCGCGCTTCTCGCCCTCGGCATCATCGTGCTGTGGGCGATCGGCGCCGTGCTGGTCGCGAACGCCGGCTGAACGCGGGCGCGGATCGCCGGGGCTTCTCGGGGGATCAGCCCGGGAGGCCGAAGAGCGCCGGCCACGTCGCCGCCGCCCACGGGTAGCCGACGAACACCGTCGCGTCGATCAGGAAATGCGCGATGAGGAACGGCAGCAGGCGTCCGGTGCGCAGGAACAGCCAGCCGAACAGCAGCCCCATCGCGAGGTTGCCGATGAAGGCCCCGGGTCCCTGATAGAGGTGGTACGTCGCCCGGAGCACCGAGGTCGCGATGATGATGGTCCAGGGCGACCATCCGAGCTGCTTGAGCCGGGCGAAGAGATACCCGAGCACGACGAACTCCTCCTGCAACGACGCTCGCGCGGCGGCCAGCAGCAGGATCGGGATCGTCCACCAGTGGGTGTCGAGTCCGCCCGGGTTCACCGCGACGAACAGACCCAGTGCCCGGCCGACGACGTACAGGCCGAGGCCCGGGATGCCGATGGCCAGCACGAGGAGCGCGCCCCGGCCGATGTCGACGCCGACGCGTGTGCCGTCGAGGCCGAGACGGGCGAGGTGCGGTCGACGGTGCTGCCAGAGCAGGAAGCAGACGAGCAGCACCGGTACGAGCGAGAAGCCGATCGACAGCACCTGGTAGATCAGGTCGAAGACCTCGCGGTCGCTGCGTGAGGGATTCAGCGTCGCGGTCTGATCGGCGAGCGGGGTGTCGTCCGTGAGCCGGTAGGCGAGCTGGACGATCGCGTAGATCGCCGACTGGCCGAGACCGAGCGCGAGCACGATCGCGATCTCCCACCACAGCCGCCGCGCCGAGGGCTCGGAGGCCGGGTCAGGGAGCGGTCGGTCTGCGTCTTCGTGCCTCACTTTTCCGATGGTACGGCCTCCGTTCAGCCGGGGGTCCTGCGCGTGCGTTATCCTGGAACGTCGGTTTCCCGACTCCTCCCACTCCTCTTCTTAGGATTCCTGCATGGCTCACGCCCTCCGCTCTGACCTCCGCAACGTCGCCATCGTCGCTCACGTCGACCACGGCAAGACCACTCTTGTCGACGCGATGCTCCGCCAGACCGGCTCGTTCGGTGAGCACTCGCACGTCGAAGAGCGCGCGATGGACTCGAACGACCTCGAGCGCGAGAAGGGCATCACGATCCTCGCCAAGAACACGGCGATCACCTACAAGGGCAAGCACGCCGGCGGCAAGGAGATCACGATCAACGTGATCGACACCCCGGGTCACGCCGACTTCGGTGGTGAGGTCGAGCGCGGCCTGTCGATGGTCGACGGCGTCGTGCTGCTCGTCGACGCGAGCGAGGGCCCGCTCCCGCAGACCCGCTTCGTGCTGCGCAAGGCGCTCGAGGCCAAGCTCCCCGTCATCCTGCTGGTCAACAAGACCGACCGCCCCGACGCCCGCATCGCGGAGGTCGAGGAGGAGGCCCACGACCTGCTGCTGGGTCTGGCGTCCGACCTCGTCGACGACGTGCCCGACCTCGACGTGGACGCACTGCTCGACGTGCCGGTCGTCTACGCGTCCGGTCGTGCCGGTGCGGCGTCGCAGAACCGTCCCGCCGACGGCTCGCTGCCCGACAACGACGACCTCGAGCCGCTCTTCGAGGCGATCCTCGAGCACGTCCCGGCTCCGTCCTACGACGACGAGGCGCCCCTGCAGGCGTGGGTCACGAACCTCGACTCCAGCCCCTTCCTCGGCCGCCTCGCGCTGCTGCGCGTCTTCAACGGCACGCTGAAGAAGGGTCAGACCGTCGCCTGGGTGCGCTCCGACGGCACCACCAGCAATGCCCGCATCACCGAGCTGCTGATGACCCGCGCGCTCGAGCGCTACCCGGCCGAGTCCGCGGGCCCGGGCGACATCGTCGCGATCGCGGGCTTCGAGAACATCACCATCGGCGAGACGATCGCCGACCCCGAGGACGTGCGCCCGCTCCCGGCGATCACGGTCGACGACCCCGCCATCTCGATGACGATCGGCACCAACACCTCGCCGCTGATGGGCAAGGTCAAGGGCCACAAGCTCACGGCGCGCATGGTCAAGGACCGTCTCGACAAGGAGCTCATCGGTAACGTCTCGCTCAAGGTCGTCGACATCGGACGCCCGGATGCCTGGGAGGTCCAGGGCCGCGGTGAGCTCGCACTCGCGATCCTCGTCGAGAACATGCGTCGCGAAGGCTTCGAGCTCACGGTCGGAAAGCCGCAGGTGGTCACGAAGAAGATCGACGGCAAGACCTACGAGCCCTTCGAGCACCTCACGATCGACACGCCGGAGGAGCACCTCGGCGCGATCACCCAGCTCCTCGCGAACCGCAAGGGTCGCATGGAGAACATGACCAACCACGGCACCGGTTGGGTGCGCATGGAGTTCATCGTCCCGTCGCGCGGCCTCATCGGCTTCCGCAGCGAGTTCCTCACCACGACTCGCGGCACCGGCATCGCGAACGCGATCTCGCACGGCTACGAGCCCTGGGCCGGATCCATCACGACCCGCCAGAACGGCTCGATCGTCGCCGACCGTCAGGGTGTCGTCACCCCGTTCGCCATGATCGCCCTGCAGGAGCGCATGTCGTTCTTCGTGCAGCCGACCGCCGAGGTCTACGAGGGCATGGTCATCGGCGAGAACTCGCGCGCCGACGACATGGACGTGAACATCACCAAGGAGAAGAAGCTCACCAACATGCGTGCGGCGAGCTCCGACTCGTTCGAGTCGATGACGCCCCCGCGTCAGTTGACGCTCGAGGAGAGCCTCGAGTTCGCGCGTGACGACGAATGCGTCGAGGTCACGCCGGAGGCCGTGCGCATCCGCAAGGTGAACCTCGACGCCAACACGCGTGCGCGCGAGACCGCTCGCCTCAAGCGTCAGGATGCCAACGCCTGAGTCCGAACAGGACCGATAAGAGGGCCTCGCTCTGCAGAAATGCGGCAGCGAGGCCCTTTTCTCATGAAAAGCCCAGGTGGGACCTATATTCCGTCCAGGCTCTGCGGAGGGTTCGTTCAGAAACATGACACAGAATCGATGACTTGCGTCCGATGAGTCGGCTCCCGATGAGCCGCCCTGTCCGCAGGTCCGGGCGCTCGACGACCCGAAAGTCGATTCTTTGCTTCACCTTCAGAACACCCGTGCTTCCCGGCGCGCCCTCGAGGCCGCCACCGCCCACTCCGCCGTCCGCTCTCGTCGGCCGTTGCTGCTCCTCGGCACCGCCGTCGGTGCGATGCTCGGCATCACGCTGACCGCCGGACTCGTCGCGGGCCCGGCCTCCGGCGCCACCGAGACCGATGACGCATCGCCCTCGGCGACCACCGGCACCACCACGACCGTCGAGGCGTCGGACGACGTCGCGGCGACCGCGACCGCCGCGACCGATGCCATTGATGCCGCCGATAAGCTGTCCGCCGAGATCGACGCCGCAGGCTTCGACCTGAGCGGAGTCGTCCCCGCCGTCGAGACCGCGCAGTTGCAGAGCAATGTCGACACCCTCGACGGTCGGAAGGCCGTCCCGGCCATCGAGCTCACTCTCACCACGGTCATCGCCCAGCAGCACACCGAGAAGGTGATCGAGCAGACTGCGGCGCTCCAGTCGGCGTTCACCACGGCGCAGGAGAAGAAGGCGGCGGACGACGCGGCCGCCGCAGCCGCCGCGCAGGCGCAGGCAGAGGCCGAGGCGGCAGCTGCAGCGCTCGCCTCATCGAACACCCCCGAGGGGGCCAAGGCGACCGCACGTGTCATGGCGGCCGACCAGTACGGCTGGGGAGAGGACCAGTTCTCCTGCCTGAGTTCGCTGTGGCAGAAGGAGTCGAGCTGGAACTACCAGGCCTACAACCCGAGCGGCGCGACCGGCATCCCGCAGGCGCTCCCCGGCAGCAAGATGGCCTCGGCGGGCAGCGACTGGCAGACCAATGCCGCGACCCAGATCGCCTGGGGTCTGGGATACATCTCGTCCGTGTACGGCACCCCGTGCAGCGCGTGGGGGCACTCGCAGGCGATGAACTGGTACTGAGCCCGCAGACCCGCGAACGCCCCCGGTAGACACCTTCTACCGGGGGCGTTCGAGCGCTATCGTGGCGAATGACGGCTGGGGCGTCGTCGAACGCGAGGAGAGCCCGTGGACACGGCCGGATGGGACCACGTCCCGCAGCAGGTCTCGACCGGGGCATTGCCCGGGTGGCGAGACGTCGAGCGGCTGGTCGGCGACGCGCACGCGCGCTTCGCCGGGGATTCCGACGGCATCGTCGCCGACTACATCCCCGTGCTCGCCGAAGTCGACCCCGAGCTCTTCGGGCTCGCCGTCATCGAGGTCGGCGGGGGAGTGCACGACGCGGGCGACGCGCAGCATCCGTTCTCGATCCAGTCGATCTCGAAGATGTTCGTCTACGCCCTCGCCATCCAGGAGCACGGGCACGAGCGCGTCCGCGAGATCGTCGGGGTCAACAACACGGGCCTTCCCTTCAACTCGGTGATGGCGCTCGAGCTGAACGCCGGGCATCCCATGAACCCCATGGTCAACGCCGGCGCGATCGCCACCACCGCGCTCATGCCGGGGGAGACGTCCGCCGAGCAGTGGGAGCGCGTCCGTGAGGGTCTGTCGGCGTTCGCAGGCCGCGCTCTCGGACTCGACGGCGTCGTCTACGCCTCCGAGGCGCGTACGAACGACCGCAACCGAGCGCTCGGGCGCCTGCTCACCAGCTATGGACGCCTCGAGGGAGACTCCGACGAGGTCGTCGACGTCTACACCCGCCAGTGCGCTCTCACGGTGACCGCGCACGATCTGGCGGTCATGGGGGCCACTCTGGCCGACGGCGGCGTCAATCCCCTCACCGGGCAGCGCGTGGTGTCGGCCGAGGTGTGCCGTGACACGCTCGCCGTCGTCGCCGCCAGCGGCCTGTATGAGCGCTCGGGTGAATGGCTGTTCGAGATCGGACTCCCGGCCAAGTCCGGTGTCTCCGGGGGCATCGTCGCGGTCGCCCCCGGCAAGGGCGCCGTCGCGGGCTTCTCGCCGCGTCTCGACGATGCCGGCAACTCCGTGCGCTCGCAGCGCGCGATCGGCTACCTCTCCCGTGCCCTCGGGCTCAATCTGTTCGCGTCCGCACCCGCCGTTGCACCCGCCCCCGAGGAGTCCCGATGACCGAGTCCGCGCCGCAGACCGCATCCTTCGCCGTGAAGTCGTCCTGGCTTCCCATGATCAGCCTGTTCATGGCGCAGGTGCTGATGTCGTTCAACGTCGCCGCGCTCCCCATCTCGCTGGGTGGGATGGTGAGCGAGTTCGGCGTGCCGCCGACGGTCGCGAGCACCACGATCGTCATGTACGGGTTGGCCGTCGCGGCGCTCGTGATGACCGGTGCGAAGCTCGGTCAGCGCGTCGGATGGGTGCTGATCTTCCGCGTCGTGATCGCGCTGTTCGCGGCATCGTCGGTGCTCATGCTGATCGCCCCGAGCATCGGATGGGCGATCGCGGGTCAGGCGGTGGCCGGTGCCGCGGCGGCGATCATCGTGCCCTCGATCGTCGCGCTCATCGCCGAGAACTACCGCGGCGCCCAGCAGGCGACGGCGATCGGCGCGATCGGTTCGGCGCGGGCGATCTCCGGCGTCACCGCGTTCCTCATCGGCGGCACTCTCGGCACTCTCGTCGGGTGGCGTCCGATGTTCTTCATCGTCCTCGGCATCGCCGTGCTCGTCTTCGCCTTCAGCTTCACGCTGCGCGGAGACCGCGGCGACCCCGGCATTCGCATCGATCTCGTCGCCTCGCTTCTCATCGGCGCGGCGATCGTGCTCCTCACCCTCGGCTTCAACAATCTCAACGGCTGGGGAGCGATCGAGGCGACGGATGCGGCCCCGTTCGACATCCTGGGGCTCTCCCCGGCACCGCTCTTCATCGTGGCCGGCGTCGTGCTGGGGCAGGGGTTCTTCCTGTGGACGCGTCGGCGGATCGCCGAGGGACGTGTGCCGCTGATCGACCTCAGCATCCTGCGTTCCTCGAAGGAGCGCGCGGCGGTGTACGCCATGTTCATCGTGGTCGCGCTAGAGGCGTGCGTGAACTTCACGATCCCGCTCTACATCCAGATCGTGCAGGGGAGGACTCCCTTCGACACCTCGATCGCGATGATGCCGTTCAACCTCACCGTGTTCATCACCGCGACCCTCGTCGTGCGGTTCTACAAGCGCTACCCGCCGCGTGTGATCGGCGTCTTCGGATTCCTGCTCACGACCGGCGCCCTCGTATGGCTCTCGTTCGTCGTCAACAACAACTGGGAGACGCTGCCCACGATCCTCGGTCTGGTGGTGTTCGGGATCGGGCAGGGGGCGCTCGTGACCCTCGTCTTCAACGTGCTCGTCACCTCGGCGCCGTCGTCGCTCGCGGGTGACGTGGGATCGCTGCGGGGGACGACCCAGAACCTCGCGTCGGCGGTGGGGACGGCGGTCGCGGGTGCGCTGCTCGTCTCTCTGCTGGGGCTGAGCGTCGGGCGCGCGGTCGTGGAGCATCCGGAGCTGCCGCCGGCGCTCGTCGCGCAGGTCGATCTCGACAGCGTGAACTTCGTGAGCAACGACGACCTGCGCGTGGTGCTCGAGCGCACCGACGCGACGCCCGCCCAGGTCGACGCCGCCGTGGCCGTCAACGAGGAGTCCCGTCTGTCGACGCTGCGGCTCGGGCTGCTCGTGCTCGCCGGGATCAGCGCCCTGGCGATCCTCCCGGCCTCCCGACTGCCGCGATACAAGCCGGAGGAGATCCCGGATCCGTCGCCCGTGGCCGCGTCGGACTGATCCTCAGCGCAGCTCGGAGATCAGCACGGCGCTCGTGTTCGGGGCCGTGGCCTCGAACACGTGCGGGGCGTCGCCCGGGTAGGTGAGGTAGTCGCCGGGGTTCAGCAGTGCGGCGGCACCGGCGGGGCCGACCTTCGCCTGCCCCGAGATCAGCACCACGTGATCGATGGTCCCGGGGTGGTGCGGATCGGAGCGTCGGGCCTCGCCCGGTTCGGCGGAGATCAGGTACAGGTCGCGCCGTGCGCCGGGCGGGGAGGCGGCCAGCAGGGTGGCGCTGTACGCGGCGGCCGAGGACGGGACGCCGCTGAGATCCTCCCGGCGGATGAGCGTGGGCCCGCTCTGGGGCGGGTCCACGAAGACGGCGAACGGCACGTCGAGTGCGACGCCGAGCGCCCAGAGGGTCTCGACGCTCGGGTTTCCGGCTCCGCTCTCGAGCTGCGACACGGTGGCCTTCGAGACGCCGGCGCGCCGAGCGAGTTCCGAGACCGAGAGGGCTGCGGCTTCACGCTCCCGGCGCAGCGTGCGGGCGATGCGGGTGCGGAGATCCTCCATGCGTTCATCATGTCAAACGATCGTTCGCTTGACTAGTCGTCCTTGAATGTTCAGAATGATGGTCATGTGTTCATTGCAGCGAACGGTGCGCGAGGGGATCGCCCCGTGACCGCCGAGCGCGAGGTCTGGCGCGAGGCCCTCGGCGTCGTGCTGGCGACGAGCGCGTACGGCATCTCGTTCGGTGCCCTCGCCGTCGCGGCCGGGCTCGACGTCTGGCAGACCTGCGTGCTGAGCCTGCTCATGTTCACGGGAGGATCGCAGTTCGCCTTCGTCGGGGTCTTCGCGGCCGGCGGTGTCGCGGCGCTCCCCTCGGCGATCGCCTCGGCCGTCCTCCTCGGCGTGCGCAACGTCGCCTACGGCATGCGCATGTCGCCGGTCATCGGGGGAGGGCCCGCGACCCGTGCACTGGCCGCCCACTTCACGATCGACGAATCGACGGCGGTGGCGATCGCCCAGAGCGATCCGCGCCTGCGCCGGGTCGGATTCTGGGTCACCGGCATCGGGATCTTCGTCGGCTGGAACATCACCACCCTCATCGGCGCCCTCGTCGGCAACGTGCTCGGCGATCCGAAGGACTGGGGGCTGGATGCCGCGGCGGCGGCCGCCTTCCTGGCGCTGCTCTGGCCGCGCTTGCAGCAACGCCAGGCGATCGCGGTCGGGATCGCCGCCGCCGTCGTCGCCGCGGCGCTCACGCCCTTCCTCCTCCCCGGTCTGCCGGTGCTCGTCGCGGCCGTCGTGGCCGTGATCGTCGGGTGGTTCAACTGGCTGGGGCGCCCGGCATCCGATGGCCGCGCAGTGGATGCCGATGAGAAGGGGGAATCATGACCCTGTGGAGTGCGATCCTGCTGGCGGCTCTCGTCTGCCTGTCGCTGAAGGCCGTCGGATACCTCGTGCCGCCGAAGGTGCTCGAGGCGCCTCGACCCGCGCGCATCTCCGACCTGCTGACCGTCGCCCTGCTCGCGGCGCTCGTTGCGGTGCAGACGCTGGGCGACGGTCAGGCGATCGTCGTCGATGCGCGCGTGCCCGCTCTGCTCGTCGCGGCGGGTCTGCTGTGGCTGCGGCAGTCCTTCCTCGTCGTGGTGTTCGCGGCGGCGCTCACCGCTGCCCTCCTGCGTCTGTTCGGACTCGCGGCCTGACCGCGCGTAGGATCGGAGGGTGGGCGTGAGTCGGTTGTCGAGAGTTCTGTCGTGGGTGGCCTCGGCCCTGGTCGGTGGCGTCTACGGTGTCGCCGGAACGATCGCGCACAGCCAGACCTGGGGTCCGATCCCGACCGGCATGATCGTCGGAGCGATCGCGTGCGCCGCGATCCTCGTCGCCATCCGCGTGCTTACCCACGACCGCGGCGCCGCCGTCGCGGCCGGCCTCGGGATGGTGGGCATGCTGCTCCTGATCTCCGGCCGGGGCCCCGGCGGATCCGTCGTCGTCGAGAACACGCTCGCGGGACAGATCTGGACGTACCTGATCGCCGCGATCGTTCTCGTCGTCATCGCGTGGCCGTCGTTCCGGTCGGTGCCCGTCGCCACGGAGGCGGAGAAGTAGACTGGAGCGGTGACGTATGTGATCGCCCTCCCGTGTGTCGATGTGAAGGACCGAGCCTGCATCGACGAATGCCCCGTCGACTGCATCTACGAAGGCGAGCGCTCCCTCTACATCCACCCGGACGAGTGCGTCGACTGCGGCGCCTGCGAGCCGGTGTGCCCCGTCGAGGCGATCTACTACGAGGACGACCTGCCCGATGAGTGGCAGGACTACTACAAGGCGAACGTCGAGTTCTTCGACGAGGTCGGCTCGCCCGGAGGCGCGGCCAAGGTCGGCGTCATCGCGCACGACCACCCGATCATCGCGGCCCTGCCGCCCCAGGGCGAGTAGGCCGGCGCCCGTGAGCGTCCGCGACCTCGCCGACTACCCCTGGGACGCCGTCGTCCCCTTCCGCGAGCGGGCGTCCGCGCACGCCGGCGGACTCGTCGACCTCTCCGTCGGGTCGCCCGTCGATCCCACGCCCGAGATCATCCGGCGCGCTCTCGCCGAGGCGACGGACGCGCACGCCTATCCGCAGACCGTCGGTACACCGGCACTGCGCGAGGCGATCGTCTCCTGGTACGCGCGTCGCCGCGGGGTCGATGACCTCACCGTCGCGAACGTGCTGCCCACGATCGGCTCGAAGGAGTTCGTGGCGCTCCTCCCGACCCTCCTCGGGCTGGGAGAGGGCGACGTCGTCGTGCACCCCGAGATCGCCTACCCGACCTACGACGTCGGAGCACGCGTGGTGGGAGCGACGCCGCTTCCCGCCGATGACCCGGCGGACTGGCCCGAGGGCACCAAGCTGATCTGGATCAACACTCCGGGTAATCCCGACGGTCGCACCTGGACGGTCTCGGAGCTCGCCGCCGCGGTGCGCCGTGCGCGCGAGCTGGATGCCGTCATCGCGAGCGACGAGTGCTACGCGGAGCTCGGCTGGGACGGCGCCTGGGCGACCGAGGCGATCCCGTCGATCCTCGATCCGCGGGTGACCGGGGGGTCGCGGGCCAACCTGCTCAGCGTCTACTCGCTGAGCAAGCAGTCGAACCTCGCGGGCTACCGCGCCGCCTTCGTCGCCGGCTGCGCGCGCATCGTCGCCGACCTGCTCACCGCCCGCAAGCACCTCGGCCTCATGCCGCCCGAACCCGTGCAGCACGCCATGGCGGTGGCGCTCGGCGACGACGAGCACGTCGCCGCCCAGAAGGAGCTCTACCGCGAACGGCGGGAGCTGCTGCGTCCCGCCGTGGAGGCCGCCGGCTTCCGTCTCGACGGCTCCGAAGCCGGTCTCTACCTCTGGGTGACCGAGGGGCGTGACGCATGGGAGTCGATGGCTCGCCTCGCCGATCTCGGCATCCTGGCGGGTCCGGGTCCGTTCTACGGAGCAGCCGCCGCCTCGCACGTGCGTCTCGCGCTGACGGCGCCGACGGAGCGCGTCGCGGAGGCCGCTCGACGCCTGCACGCCGCCGCTTCGTAGAGAATCTGTAGGTTTCCCCCTCCCAGCACCGATCCGTTTGGCGGATGCGACAGTAGGCGTGCGGGCCTACTAGGCTGTAAAGGCGATTCGGTCGTGACCCGACCTGGCGCTGTGCGCCGTGCGATCGCCCGCTCCGATGAGATCAGGTTCCAAGGATGACCGATCTGCTCGGGGCGAGACGAGACAGACTACGGGCAGAAACCCCAAGGAGGTCCGCGTGAGTGCAGCGGCAGACCAGCAGGCCACGGCGAAGCTGACGATCGGTGACACGACCGCCGAGTTCCCCGTGCTGCAGGGCACGGCGGGCCACAACAGCATCGACTTCTCGACGCTGACCCGCCAGACCGGCTACACCGGGCTCGACTACGGGTTCGTCAATACGGCGTCGACGAAGTCCGACATCACCTTCATCGACGGCGACAAGGGCATCCTGCGCTATCGCGGGTACCCGATCGAGCAGCTCGCCGGTCGCACCAGCTACCTGGAGGTCGCCTGGCTGCTCATCTACGGTGAGCTCCCCTCGGAGTCCGAGCTGGCCGAGTTCGACGAGAAGATCCGTCGCCACACGCTGCTGCACGAAGACCTCAAGCACTTCTTCTCGGCACTGCCGCACACGGCACACCCGATGTCGGTGCTGTCCTCGGCCGTCGCCGCGCTCTCGACCTACTACGAGGGCCAGACCGACCCGCACAACCCCGAGCACGTCGAGATCAACACGATCCGCATGCTCGCGAAGCTCCCGGTGATCGCGGCCTACGCGCACAAGAAGAGCGTCGGTCAGGCCTTCCTCTACCCCGACAACTCGCTCGGCTTCGTCGAGAACTTCCTCAAGCTCAACTTCGGCGTCAACTCCGAGCCCTACGAGATCAACCCGGTCATGTCGAAGGCGCTCGAGCTCCTGCTGATCCTGCACGAGGACCACGAGCAGAACGCGTCGACCTCGACCGTGCGACTGGTCGGATCGACCGGGGCGAACCAGTTCGCGTCGGTGTCCGCCGGCATCCAGGCCCTCTCGGGGCCGCTGCACGGCGGGGCCAACGAGGCCGTTCTCACGATGCTCGGCCAGATCCGCGACTCGGGTCAGAGCGTCTCGCGCTTCGTCGAGCGGGTGAAGAACAAGGAAGAGGGCGTGAAGCTGATGGGCTTCGGGCACCGGGTCTACAAGAACTACGACCCGCGCGCCAAGCTCGTCAAGGACGCCGCCGACGAGGTCCTCGCCTCCCTCGGCGTCACCGACCCGCTGCTCGACCTCGCGAAGGAGCTCGAGGAGATCGCTCTCGCCGACGACTACTTCCGCGAGCGTCGTCTGTATCCGAACGTCGATTTCTACACCGGCGTGATCTACAAGGCGATGGGGTTCCCCACGCGCATGTTCACGGTGCTGTTCGCCATCGGCCGTCTGCCCGGCTGGCTCGCGCAGTGGCGCGAGCTGCAGCTCGACCCGCAGACCAAGATCGGTCGCCCGCAGCAGCTGTACACCGGGTCTCCGGAGCGTTCGTACCCGAACCGCTGACACGACACCGATGCCCGTCGTCAGCGCCGAGGCTTTCGTTCCGGTCGATCCGGCGACGGCGTTCGCGGTGTCGCAGACGACCGGCGCGGTTCGCCGGCGCTGGGACGGGTTCATCAGTGAGCAGCATTTCCTCGACGGTGCGCAGAGCGCCGCGAAGGGCGTGCGCACCTTCACGCGCCAGCGGTTCGGTCTGTCGATGGTGAGCCGCTACGTGTCGTACGCTCCGCCGACGAATGTGGGGATGGTCATGGAGACCGGCCCCTGGTTCTTCGAGAAGCTGGGCGGTGGCTGGCGCTTCGTCGCCGCACCCGATGGGTCGGGCACGATCGCGACGTGGAAGTACAACTTCTCGTGCCGCCCGGCCTGGCTCGCGCCGGTGGCTGAACGCGTCGGCGCGGTGATCCTCGGTTTCGAGATCCGGCGGCGCCTCGCAGGGTTCGTCGCCGGATGCACGAACCCCGAGGTCATCCGTTCCGTGCGGAACGGGACCCCGGGGTCGTAGACGTGCGGATGCTGCGGGTCAGCGTCCCTGCGAACCGCGGCCGCCCTGGCGGGACTGTCCACCCTGACGACCCTGGCCGCCCTGGCGCGCGAAACCGCCGCCCTGGCTCTGGCCCTGACCGCCACCGGAGCGGGGGCGACGACGGCGTGCGGGCGGGTTCGCCGCGCCGCTGCGCTCGCCACCGGCGGGACGCTGCTTCGGAGCCTGACGCTGCGGAGCCTGCACCGGGGCGGGACGCACGTGCGGTGCGCGCTCCGGGACGAGCTCGGTCACGGCGCCGGCGGTGACGTCTTCGAGCGGGGCGACGATCGCGGCCTTGCGCAGCAGGTCCTTGACGTCGCGGCGCTGCTCGGGGAGCACGACCGTGACGACGGTACCGGCGGCACCGGCGCGGGCGGTGCGGCCCGAGCGGTGCAGGTACGCCTTGTGCTCCATGGGCGGGTCGACGTGAACGACCAGGTCGACGTTGTCGACGTGCACGCCGCGGGCTGCGACGTCGGTCGCGACCAGCACGCGCACGCCGCCGTCTGCGGGGTCCGACGAGAACGCGCCGAGGTTGCGCTCACGGGCGTTCTGCGAGAGGTTGCCGTGCAGGTCGACGGCGGGGATGCCCGCAGCGGTGAGCTGCTTGGCGAGCTTCTTCGCCTGGTGCTTGGTGCGGGTGAACAGGATGCGGCGACCGGTGCCGGACGCGAGGTCGCGCACGAGGGTCGTCTTGTTCTCGGTGGAATCGACGACGAGCACGCGGTGCGTCATCTCGCCGAGGGGGACGCTCTCCTCGTCGACCTCGTGGCTGACGGGGTTCGAGAGGAAGCGGCGGGCGAGCGAATCGATGCCGCGGTCGAGCGTCGCGCTGAAGAGCAGGCGCTGTCCGCCGGCCGGCGTCGCGGTGAGGATGCGCGTGACGCCGGGCAGGAAGCCGAGGTCGGCCATGTGGTCGGCCTCGTCGAGTACGGCGACCTCGACCGCGCTGAGCCGCACGATCTGCTGCTTCATGAGGTCTTCGAGGCGGCCGGGGCACGCGACGACGATGTCGACGCCGCCGCGGAGCGCCTGCTCCTGCGGGCGCTGGCTGACGCCGCCGAAGACGGTGGTCACGCGCAGGCCGGCGGCCTCGGCGAGGGGGGAGATCGTCGCGGCGATCTGCGTCGCGAGCTCACGGGTCGGGGCGAGCACCAGACCGCGGGGGAGGCCCGCACGGCGCTGCTTGCCGGACGCGGCGAGGCGCGCGACGAGGGGGAGAGCGAAGGCGATGGTCTTGCCACTGCCGGTGCGACCGCGACCGAGCAGGTCGCGGCCGGCGAGCGAGTCGGGGAGGGTGTCGCGCTGGATCGCGAAGGCTTCGGTCTTGCCGGAATCGGCGAGAACGGCGGCGAGTTCGGCGGGAACGCCGAGTTCGAGGAAAGTAGGCATGGATGACTCCGTCCGTACGCGAGAAGACACGCACGATAGTGGGCTGAGGTGGGCGACGGCGCTCGCAGGGGGCGTGCGCATCGGTTCGCCGTGCGAAAGGCCAGCAAAGCGCTGGTGATGGGAGCCGGGTGACTCGCTTCGGTCCTCAGAGACCCCGTGACGACGACGACGTTGGCGAGCTCGTGCTCGGGCAACAGCCACAGTCTATCAGCGCCCGCTCCGAGGCGGCCGCAGGTGCGGATGACCGCGCGTCAGGCGTGCAGCGCCTCGTTGAGCGTGACGCCGACGCCCGCGCGACGCACGGCCTCGACCGCGCCGCTGATCGAGTTGCGGCGGAACAGCAGTCCGTTCTGCCCCGACAGCTCGGCGCCCTTCACGCTGGTGCGGGTGCCCTCGGCCGTCACGGGGCCGTCGACGAGCACGATCTTGGTGCCGGCGGTGACGTAGAGGCCCGCCTCGACCACGCAGTCGTCGCCCAGCGAGATGCCGATACCGGCGTTCGCGCCCAGGAGCGTGCGCGAGCCGATCGAGACGCGGTGCGAGCCCCCGCCCGAGAGGGTTCCCATGATCGATGCGCCGCCACCGATGTCGCTGCCGTCGCCCACGACGACGCCCTGCGAGATGCGGCCCTCGACCATCGAGGCCCCGAGGGTGCCCGCGTTGAAGTTGACGAATCCCTCGTGCATCACAGTGGTCCCCGGCGCGAGGTGGGCGCCGAGGCGCACGCGCGAGGCATCGGCGATGCGCACGCCCTGCGGCTGGAGGTAGTCGGTCAGGCGGGGGAACTTGTCGAGCCCCTGCACCTGGATTCCCGCGCGCTGGAGCTGCGGACGCAGGCGGGCGGCATCGGCGGGGAGCACGGGGCCCGCGTTCGTCCAGGCGACGTTCGGGAGGTGACCGAAGATCCCGTCGAGGTTCAGCTCGTTCGGGCGCACGAGCAGGTGCGAGAGCGCGTGCAGACGCAGGTAGGCGTCGGCGGTCGAGGCCGGAGCGGCATCGAGGTCGATCTCGAGCCGCACCGCCTCGACGGTGACGTTGCGCCGTGCGTCGGGACCGGTGAGTCCGTCGAGATCTGCCGCGGCATCCGAGGGCAGGGCGCCGGTGCCGAGGGTGGCGTACCAGGCGTCGAGAACCGTGCCGTCGCCGGCGATGGTCGAGAGTCCGATTCCCCACACGGTGCGCGCATCAGTCATGCCTCCACGGTACCGGCTCCCGCGATCACGCCCGGCCCATGTGACCGGCGTCCGATGACCGCGCGCCGAGGTCATAGGCTGGGGGCATGGTGCTCGATCTGACCGCATCCTCTCTCGACCTCACGCGCGCGATCTGCGACATCGCGAGCGTCTCGGGAGACGAGAAGACCTTGGCCGACGCGATCGAGCAGGCGCTCGTGCCGCTCGACCACCTCGAGGTGATCCGGCACGGCAACACGATCGTCGCCCGTACCGACCTCGGTCGCGCCCAGCGGGTGGCCATCGCCGGTCACATCGACACCGTCCCCATCAACGACAACCTGCCCACGCGCCTGATCGACGTCGACGGCGAGGCGTACCTGTGGGGCCGCGGCACGGTCGACATGAAAGCGGGCACGGCGGTGCAGCTGAAGCTCGCCGCCGAGATCACCGATCCCGTCATCGACATCACGTGGATGTGGTACGACAACGAGGAGGTCGAGGCGTCGAAGAACGGACTCGGTCTGCTCGCCGCCGTGCGTCCCGATCTCTTCGTCGCCGACTTCGCGATCCTCGGAGAGCCGTCCGACGGTGAGGTCGAGGGCGGATGCAACGGCACCATGCGCGCGATCGTGCGCACGAGCGGTGTCCGCGCGCACAGCGCACGCGCCTGGATCGGCGAGAACGCCATCCACCGCGCGGCCCCCATCCTCGCCCGCCTGGGTGAGTACCGGGCGCGCGAGGTGCTGGTCGAGGGTCTTCTGTACCGCGAGAGCCTCAGCGCCGTGCGCATCAGCGGCGGTGTCGCGGGCAACGTCATCCCCGATGCCTGCGAGGTCGAGATCAACTACCGGTTCGCTCCGAGCAAGTCGGCGGCGGATGCCGAGGCTCACCTGCGCAGTGTGCTCGCGGGCTTCGACCTCGAGGTCACGGACTCGGCGGAGGGTGCACGTCCCGGCCTCGACGCACCGATCGCCCAGCAGTTCGTGGCCGCCGTCGGCGCGGAACCGCGCCCCAAGTACGGCTGGACCGATGTCGCCCGTTTCTCTGCGCTCGGCATCCCTGCGGTGAACTACGGGCCCGGCGATCCCCACCTCGCCCACCACGACGAGGAGCGCGTCCCCGTCGCGCAGATCGATGCCGTCGAGCGGGGACTGCGGGCGTGGCTCAGCTCGCACTGAGCGCCGCGCGTCGGTGGGCGCAGATGCCGCTGCCGCTGCGCATCGCCGTCATCTACCTGATCGCCCGGCTCGTCACGACGGGCTTCCTCCTCTTCGCGGCATCCGCCTCGACGTCGCTGTCGCGCTTCGGAGCGGATGCCGGACTGGCCGACTTCGTGCTCGGCTGGGATGCGCAGTGGTACTGGCTGGTCGCGGAGAGCGGATACCCCTCGACGCTCGAGCTGACCGACGCGGGCACCGTCGTCGAGAACCAGTGGGCGTTCATGCCCGTCTTCGCCTACGCGGCGAAGGCGATCGGGTTCTTCTTCGGTTCCTGGGGAGTGGGGGCGTTCCTGCTCTCGTTCGTGGCCGGCTATCTCGCCTGCCTCGCTCTGCATCGGCTGCTGCGTGACCGGATCGGATCCTCCGCGGCGCTGTGGGCGGTGGTGTTCTTCGCCGCGGGGCCGCTCGCGGCGATGTTCCAGGTGGGATACGCCGAAACGCTGTTCCTGCTCCTGCTCTTCCTGGCACTGGACGCGGTGATCCGCCGCCGGTACGCCTGGCTGTACCTCCTGCTCCCGATCATGGCGTTCACCCGCCCGGGTATCCTGGCGTTCGCGCTGCTGCTCGGCCTCCACGGCATCGCCCGCTGGATGAACCGTCGCCGCGAACCACTGACCGCCGTCGAGATCGTGCACATCGTCGCGACGGCGGCGCTCGCGACCGTCGCCGGTTTCTCGTGGCAGGTGATCGCCGGTCTCGTCACGGGCGACATGGGGGCGTACCTCGCCACCGAGCTGGCGTGGCGTCAGCACTGGATCAGCGGGGGAGTGGCCGGGTTCGTACCCTTCGAGGGCTGGATCCAGGCGTCGCAGTTCTGGTTCGCGCAGTGGGGTATCCCCGCGTGGTGGGGCCCGATCGGACTCGTGGTCATCGTCGTCGCCACCGGACTCGCGCTCGTGCGCTCGCCGCAGGTTCGAGCGCTCGGTCTCGACCTCCGGCTCTGGAGCGCGAGCTATCTGCTGTACCTGCTGGCGGTGTTCTTCCCGCAATCGAGCACCTTCCGGCTGCTCCTGCCGATCAGTCCGCTCTGGGGAGCGGTGGCGGTGCCGCGCTCGCGGCTCTGGCGGCTGAGCGTTCTGGCGCTGTGCCTCGTGGGTCAGGGCGTGTGGATCTACTTCGTCTACGCGCTCGGGAACACCTTCTGGCAGGTGCCGTGAACATGAAGAATCGATGCATTTCTTCACAGGTGACGCTCAGGTCGCGACGACACCGATAAACTCTTCCCATACCACCGAGGAAAGGAAGCCGCGATGGCAGCGATGAAGCCGAGGACCGGGGACGGCCCCATGGAGGCCGTGAAAGAAGGACGACTCATCATCGTGCGCGTTCCGCTCGAAGGAGGAGGCCGTCTGGTCGTCTCCGTGAACGACGCCGAGGCCAAGGAGCTTCACGACGTGCTGGCAGCCGTCGTGGCGCCGGCCTGAGTCACCCCGATCCGTCTCACGGATCAACCGAAGGAGGCGGCGGATCATCGGATCCGCCGCCTCCTTCGTCTGTCGGGGGGAGCGTCAGTCGCGCTCGGCGACGCTGATCAACTGCAGCAGGCCCTCGCCCGCGGGAGACACGGTCGCGAGCACGGCCGACGACTCCTGGGTCTCCTGGATCAGGGAGCGGTAGCCCGCCGTGATCTCATCGCGCTGCACGGGGTCGGCCACGCGGCCACCCGCGAGCACGCGGGGGACGAGCACGATACCGCCGCGGCGGACGAGGCGCAGTCCGTGCTCCACGTAGTCGATGACGTTCTCGGGATCGGCGTCGACGAGCACGATGTCGTAGGCGTCCTCGTTCATGCGGGGGAGCACATCGGCGGCGCGGCCCGTGATGAAGCGGGCGCGGGTGGCCGGAACCTTCGCGTCGGAGAACGACTGGCGGGCCGCGGCGAGGTGCTCGGGCTCGTTGTCGATCGAGGTGAGCACGGCCTGCGGCGCGCCGCGCAGCAGCCAGAGTCCGGATACTCCGGCGCCGGTGCCGATCTCGACGATCGAACGGGCGGCGGTCGCGGCGGCGAGCACGGCGATCTGCGAGCCGACGGCGATGCTGATCGGCGCCGCTCCGAGCTCGACGCCGTGCGCCCGAGCGCGCGCGATCGCATCCGGTTCCGTGAGGGACTCTCGGATGAAACGTGCGTTCGCGTCGTGTTCGCTCATGACCTGATCCTCCCGTCCACGCTGTGACTCCTCCCAGCGTATTGGCTCGGTGCGCACGCGGAGCGCAGGCGCGGCGGTAGCCTGGACAGATGCAGTTCGGGTTGACCTTCGAGAAGCTTCTGCTGATCGGTCTCATCGCGGTGCTCATCGTGGGCCCCGAACGCCTTCCGCGCATGGCCGAGGGCTTCGCCAAGGTCGTGCGCCGCGCCGGGGAGTACCTCCGCGACACGCGCACCCGCGTGCGCGACGAGATGGGCCCCGAGCTCGACGACGTCGACTGGCGCAAGCTCGACCCCCGCCAGTACGACCCCCGTCGCATCATCCGGGACGCCCTCCTCGAGGAGCCGACCCCTCCGGCGCATCCGATGGCGGCGGCCGCCGCCATCGCGGAGCCCGAGCCGCGCACCCCGCCGCAGAGGTTCACTCCCGGCGAACTGCCGCCCTTCGATCTCGAAGCCACCTGATCGCATCGGCGATCGACGGCGGTCGCGACCTCAGCCGAGCGACATCGGCAGCGGGCGACCGGCGAGCCCGCGCCCTCGCCCGGCCAGGGAACGGGCGAGGGCGCGGATGGCCGTGGCTGCGGCATCCGTCTCGGCATCCAGCACGACCGGAGCACCCGCATCCCCGCCGGCGCGCAGGGCGGGACTCAGGGGGATCGAGGCCAGCAGGGGGACGCCGGCTCCGTCGGACGACAGCGCCTCCGCGACCGCGGCTCCACCGCCCGCACCGAACAGATCGACCAGGGTCCCGTCGGGAAGGGTGAGCCCCGCCATGTTCTCGACCACCCCGATCACGCGCTGACCGGTCTGGCGGGCGACGAGTCCGCTGCGGATGGCGACCTCGGCGGCGGCCGCCTGCGGGGTCGTCACCACGAGCACCTCGGCGTGCGGCAGCAGCTGTCCGATCGAGATGGCGATGTCGCCGGTGCCCGGCGGCATGTCGATCAGCAGGATGTCGAGATCGCCGAAATGCACGTCGGTGAGGAACTGCGACACGGTGCGGTGGAGCATCGGCCCTCGCCAGGCGACCACGCCCTCGCCTTCGCGCAGGAACATCCCGATCGATATGGTCTTCACCCCGTGAGCGACCGGCGGCAGCATGAGGTCGTCGATGCGCGTCGGCTGCGTGCCCGCGGGGATGCCCAGCAACCCGGGGATGGAGAAGCCGTGCACGTCCGCGTCGACGAGGCCGACCGCGAGGCCGAGGTCGGCGAGGGCGACGGCGAGATTCGCGGTGACGGTCGACTTACCGACGCCGCCCTTGCCGCTGGAGACGAGGATCACGCGGGTCAGGGAGTCCGGGCCGAAGGGCATCTGGCGGGGTGCTCTGCCGTCGCGCAGCTTCTCGGTCAGGCGCTTGCGCTCCTCGGGCGTCATCACCCCGACCTCGACCTCGACGGCGTCGATGCCGGGAACGGATGCCGCGGCACGGCGCACATCGGACTCGATCTTCGTCGCGGCCGGGCATCCGACGATCGTCAGGACGATCCCGACGGTGGCGCTGCCGCCCTCCACGACGATGTCGCGCACCATGTCGAGGTCGCCGATCGGACGTCGGAGTTCCGGATCGGATACCGCGGCGACCGCGCGTCGGACGTCATCGGCGGACGTCATGCGCGCGGGCGACGCGGAGGCCTCGTCGCCACCGGCCCCGTGGTCGGCGCGGGGGAGGCCGCGGGGGCCTCGGGGTCCGCGTCGTGATCGCCGAGGTCGGCGAGCAGTGCCTTGAGCTCCTGTCGCAGCACGTCGCGCGTGACGACGTGCGAGTTGCGCTCCTCGAGCGCCATGCGCAGCGCGACGATCTCGCGGGCGAGGTACTCGGTGTCGGCGAGGTTCCGCTCGGCGCGCTGACGATCCTGCTCGATCTGCACCCGGTCACGGTCGTCCTGCCGGTTCTGCGCGAGCAGGATCAGCGGCGCGGCGTAGGAGGCCTGCAACGAGAGCACGAGGGTCAGAGCGGTGAATCCGAGGGCGGCGTCGTCGAACCGCAGGCTCGTGGGCGACATCGTGTTCCACACGATCCACAGGATGCAGAACAGGCTGAGGATCAGCAGGAACGCCGGTGTGCCCATCGCGCGGGCGACCCACTCGGTGAACCGTCCGAAGCGGTCGCGTGAGGTCGGACGCTGACGGGTCGTGCCGCGCCCGAGCGGGGCGTCGAGGCGGGGGGAGCGGGCCATCAGCGCACCTCCGTGGTCGTGTCGTCCGACACCTCATCGACATCGTGCGTGCGCCAGTCGTCGGGCAGCAGGTAGTCGAGCACATCGTCGACGCTGATCGCACCGACGAGCCGGTGCGCGGCATCGACGACGGGGAGCGAGACGAGGTCGTAGCTGGCCAGCAGACGGGCGACCTCCGCCGCGGAGGCCGTGGCGGACACCGGTTCGAGACTGTCGTCGACGATCGCGCCGAGGCGTTCGTGCGGCGGGTAGCGCAGCATCCGTTGGAAGTGCACGACGCCGAGGAGGCGGCCCGTCGGCGTCTCGAACGGGGGGAGGGTGACGAAGACCGCGGCCGCGAGGGCGGGGTGCAGCTCGTGGCGACGGATCAGCGCGAGCGCCTCGGCGACCGTCGCGTCGGCCGAGAGCACGATCGGCTCGGGCGTCATGAGCCCGCCGGCGGTGTCGGGGCCGTAGCGCAGCAGCATGCGCACGTCTTCGGCCTCCTCCGGCTCCATGAGCTCGAGGAGGTGCTCCAGGCGGTTCGGGGGGAGCTGGGCGAGCAGGTCGGCCGCGTCGTCCGGTTCCATCTGGTCGAGGATGTCGGCGGCGCGCTCGTCGCCGAGGCGGTCGAGGATGTGCACCTGCTCGTCCTCGGGCATCTCCTCCATGGCGTCGGCGAGGCGGTCGTCGGACAGCTCCTCGGCGACCTCGATCATGCGCTGCTGCGGCAGATCGAGGAGCGTGTTGGCGAGGTCGGCCGCGTGCAGCTCGGAGTACGACGCCACCAGCTGTTCGGCGGACTGCGATTCCCCGGGCGCGCGCTCCTCGGTGACCTCGCTCCAGGCGGCGAAGGTCGTCGAGCCCTTCGCGAACGGCGAGGCGCTGGTCTTCGGCTTCCGGAGGAACAGCTGGCTGACGGCCCACTCGCCGAGTCGATTCGGTTCGATGGCGACGTCTTCGATCACAGCCGTGCCGCTGCCGTCGGCGAAGCTGACACGGCGCCCCAGCATCTCGGCGAGGACGCGCACCTCGCCGGCGCGCGGCGAGAAGCGGCGCACGTTGATGAGCCCGGTGCTGATGACCTGACCGGAGCGGATCGAGGTGACCCGACCGATCGACAGGAAGACGTGGCGACGGCCCGGGATCTCGACGACGAGGCCGATCACGCGGGGGGCCGCCGTACTTCGGTACACGATGACGACGTCTCGGACCTTGCCGAGCCGGTCGCCCACGGGGTCGAAGACGGCGCAACCGGCCAGGCGCGCGGCGAATACCCGTTGTGTGCTCACCCACCCAGCGTAGTCCGCGCGGCCCCGGGGCGTCCCCCGGATCGACGCTCCGAGGACGCGCGCATCGAGGCGTGGGACAATGGGCGGATGAGCATGCTCAACCGTCCCGTGAACAGCACCGACACCGGCGAGATGGTGGCGTCCACCCGTGACTACGCCACCGCGCAGAAGACCGTGTCCACGCTGATCGCCGCCGAGATCCCCGCCCGTGACATCGCGATCGTGGGCCAGGGCGTCCGCACGGTCGAGCGCATCACCGGTCGCCTCGGCTACGCGACGGCCGCGCGTTCCGGCGCGGTGAACGGCGTGCTCATCGGCCTCTTCCTCTCGGCGATCCTCGTGATCGGCAACCCCGAGGTCCCGATCCAGCTGTTCCTGGGCTTCGTGCTCATCGGCGTGGCGATCGGCATGATCCTCAGCCTCGTGACCTTCGCGATCGTCCGCCGCCGTCGCGACTTCGCGAGTGTGACGCAGCTGGCGGCCGACCACTACGAGGTCACGGTGCTGCCGGCGTCGCTGGCGAAGGCTCGTCAGGCGCTGGGGACCGCCCGCCAGGCGCCCGTGCGCCCGCCGGTCGATCTCGACGAGCCCCCGCGCTACGGCGAGCGGATCACGCCGGGGAGCCAGGGCCAGGCGCCCGTGCCCTCCGGCGAACCGGTGATCCCGCCGCGGCCCGCCGCACCGGTCGCTCCCGGAGCAGACGCGCCGACCGCGCCCGAGGGCGCCGAGCCCGGCGACACGGAGCAGGGCAAGCCCGCGAAGCCGGGCGAGGGCGACGCTCCCGTTGCAGGTACGCCCGAGCCCGCCTGATGCTCGCATCCGGACGCTCGTCGTTCGAGGTCGCCCTGCCCGCAGGTGGCACGCAGGTCTCTGTCGAGCACACCTCGGGCGAGGGGCGCACGACGATCCTGATCGCGCACGGTGCGGGCGCCGGAATGGACCACCCGTTCCTCACCGGGCTCGCCGCGGCGTTGACGGAGGCCGGGTTCTCGACCGCTCGGTTCAACTTCCCCTACGTGGAGCAGGAGCGACGGATGCCGGGCCCCGCCGCGCACGCGATCGCGACGTGGCGCGCCGCCGTCGCCGCGGAGCGGGAGCTCGACCCGACGGCGCGGATCATCGCGGCCGGCAAGTCGTACGGCGGCCGGATGGCCTCGATGGCCGTGGCCGAGGGACTCGACGTCGACGCTCTCGTCTATCTCGGTTATCCGTTGCACCCGCCGGGCGCCCCCGAGAAGCTGCGCGCCGAGCATCTGCCGGCGATCGCCGTGCCCCAGCTGTTCATCGAGGGCTCGAACGACCCGTTCATCCAGCCGCTCACGCAGTTCGAGGAGGTCGTCGAGACCTGCCGGGATGCGCGCGTCGCCTGGATCGACGGCGGAGGTCACAGCTTCGAGGTGAAGGGGCGCAAGCGTCCGGCATCCGATATCGGTGCCGGGCTCGCGCCCCTCCTCGTGGACTTCGCCGCCCGGATCTGACTCCCGAGGGATCAGCTCTGGACGCGGGCGATCCAGGCCTCGATCTCGTCGGCCGTGCGGGGGATGCCGGCCGAGAGGTTGACGGGGCCGTCCTCGGTCATGAGGATGTCGTCCTCGATGCGCACGCCGATCCCGCGGAGTTCGGCGGGGACGGTGAGATCGTCGATCTGGAAGTACAGGCCGGGCTCGATCGTGAACACCATGCCCGGGGCGACGATGCCGTCGTAGTACATCTCGCGGCGAGCCTGGGCGCAGTCGTGCACGTCGATGCCGAGGTGGTGCGAGGTGCCGTGCACCATGTAGCGGCGGTGCTGGCCGCCGGCGTCGGCGTCGAGGGCCTCCTCGGCCGTGACGGGGAGCAGACCCCACTCCGCGACGCGAGCGGCGATCACGGTCATGGCCGCGGCGTGGATGTCGCGGAAGCGCACCCCGACCTTCGCGGCGGCGAAGGCGACGTCGGCCGCTTCGCGCACGGCTTCGTAGACACGGCGCTGCACATCGGTGAACGTGCCGGAGACGGGCAGCGTGCGGGTGATGTCGGCGGTGTAGAGGCTGTCGGCCTCGACACCGGCGTCGACGAGGATCAGATCGCCGGGCACCACGGCGCCGTCGTTGCGGGTCCAGTGCAGGTAGCAGGCGTGGGGCCCGGAGGCGGCGATGGTGTCGTATCCCTCCCCGTTGCCGTCCTCGCGCGCCCGGCGGTGGAACACGCCCTCGACGACGCGCTCGCCGCGCGCGTGCGCCACGGCGGAGGGGAGCTCGCGGATGATGTCGTCGAAGCCGGCGGCGGTGATCTCGACCGCACGTCGCATCTCGGCGATCTCGAAGTCGTCCTTGATGAGGCGCAGCTCGGAGACCGCACGGGTCAGCGCCTCGTCCTCATCGAGCACCAGCTCGCCCTCGGCCGGCGCGAACTCGGCCAGGTGCGCGGTGGTGAGGGCGAGGTCGGCGGCGACACCGGCCAGCGAGGGGCGCGGTCCGATCCAGAACTCTCCGACGGTGGCGTCGGCGTAGAACTCGGTCGTGGTGCGGTCGGCACGCTCGCGGAAGTACAGGGTCACGTCGTGACCGTCGTCGGTCGGGTCGAAGACGAGCACCGAGTCGGGCTCGGTGTCGGATGCCCAGCCGGTGAGGTGCGCGAAGGCGGAGTGCGCACGGAACACGTAGTCGGTGTCGTTACTGCGCTGCTTGAGGGAGCCCGCCGGGATGACGAGGCGCTTACCGGGGAACGCGGCCGAGAGCGCGGCGCGGCGCACGGCGGCGTAGGGTGCCTGCTCGCGCGCGCCGGGAAGCGTCTCGGGACGCTCGGCCCACCCGGTCGAGATGGTGTCGAGGAAGCCCTGCGGGAACGGCTGCTTGCGATTCGTGTTGCTGTTCTCGACGTCGGGTTCGGCGATCGTGTCGCGTTCTGCTGCGGTGCTCATCCCTCAAGTCTCTCACTCGGGGATGCACGCCGCCTCTCAGCCGGCGGGCTCGAGCTGCACCACGAGGGCGCGGTGATCGCTGCCGCCGGCGTCGTCGAGCACGACCGAACCGGTGGGCGTCCAGTTCTGCGAGGCCATCACATGATCGATCGGCGCGCCCGCCAACGGGGGCAGCGAGCTGGGCCAGGTCCCGACGACTCCGTTGCCGGTGCGCGAAGCGACATCGCGGCAGTACCCGATGTCACCGCCCTCGATGCCGAGACCGGCCATGTGGTCGATCGTCGCGTTGAAGTCGCCCGCGAGGATGAAATCGCCCGCGGGGCACTGGTCGGCGATCCACTGGAGATCGGACTGCCACTGCTGCATCTCCTCCACGCGGGGTGCCACGGCGTGCACCGCCACGACCGTCGGCCCGCTCCCATCGACCGGCATCAGCACGACGCTGGGCACCGAGCCGGTGTTGCTCGTGCCGTCCTGCGACGATTCGATGACCGAGTACTCCCCGAGGTCGGGGGAGACCAGGACGGTCGTCTGCCAGGACTGCGGGCCGTCGGGCACGTCGGGGCGGAACTGCACGTGGTGCACCCACATCGGATGCCCCTGCTCGCGCAGCATGAGCGCGATGCGCTCGCCCACGGCCTCGGTCGTCTCGGGGAGCGCGACGATGTCGGCTCCCTGGTCGAGGATCTCCTGGGCGATCTGGTCGGCCGACACCGCCTCGCCGGCGGTGTTCCAGGTCAGAACACGGACGCTCGTCTCCGCCTTGTCGGGAAGGGCCGACGTGCCGAATCCGCGGGTCGCTCCGATGATTCCGGTCGCTCCGGCTCCGAGCAGCGCGACGATGAGGATCGAGGCGGCGAAGCCGCGCAGCGGGCGGGCGAGCAGGAGCAGCAGCGCCAGGAGCGCGATCACCACGAAGATGCCCAGCACCACACCGCGCGCCGCGACGACCTGCGCGAAGGGATAGGTCTGCTCCAGCCGGAAGAACTGCGGCCACACCACGACGGCCGTGGCGGCGGCGAACAGCACGGTGATCAGGATTCCGAGGAGGCGAAACATCCCCTCCAGCCTAGGAGCGCCGCCTGTGAAGTCCCTGCCGCGACAGGCGGGACTGCGCTCCCGTGCGCCCGCCCTCCGCCCCGCTCGGTACGCTCGGAGGATGGCCCCTGAGCACTCCCGTCGATTCGTCGGTCCTGCCGACCTGCATCTGCACTCGAATCACTCCGACGGAACCGAGGCGCCGGCCGAGGTCGTGCGCCAGGCGCACGCGCACGGACTGCGCACGATCGCGCTCACCGACCACGACCGCACGACCGGTTGGGGCGAGGCGGCGGAGGCGACGGCGGCGCTGGGAATGACCTTCCTACCGGGGATGGAACTGTCGGCGAAGCACGACTGGCGCAGCGTCCACGTGCTGGGCTACCTGTTCGACCCCGACGACGCGGCCCTGCGAGCGGAGACGGATCGCATCCGTGGCGACCGCATCGGCCGGGCCGAGCGGATCGTCCGCAGCATCGGCCGCGACTACGACCTGCACTGGGACGACGTGCTCGCCCAGACCACGCCGGACGCGACGGTCGGTCGCCCGCACATCGCGGATGCGCTCGTCGCACGAGGAATCGTCCGCGACCGCACCGAGGCGTTCGACGGCATCCTGCATCCGCGCGAGGGGTATTACGAGCCGCACTACGCGCCGGATCCGCTCACCGCCGTCCGGCTCATCACGGACGCCGGGGGAGTGGCGATCATCGCCCACCCGGTGACCTCCGGTCGCGACCGTATGATGCCGATGTTGTTCCTGGAGCAGCTGATCGATGCGGGGCTCGGCGGCTTCGAGATCGACCATCGGGAGAACACCGAGGCGGGGAAGGCCCTGCTGCGCGAACTCGCCGCTCGACGCGATCTCATCGTCACCGGCTCCAGCGACTACCACGGCAGCGGCAAGCCCAACCGGCCCGGGGAGAACACCACGAGCGACGAGATGGTCGAGCGCCTGATCGCGCGCGCCTCCGGTACCACACCGCGCTACCCCTGACGGGGCTTCCCGGCATACTGGCGGTCGACTCCCGGCGCTCTCGCCGTCGTCGTCGATACGCTCGCCCGATGCAACGCGCCACCTCGCTCGAGCGCCGGATCGACGCGGCCGCTCACCGTCTGCTCCGCGATGCCCCGGCGAACGGCATCCGCGCGTTCCTCGTCGAGTTCGCCGTCTTCGTGCTCAAGCAGGCCTGGGCCTGCATCTTCGGCGCGGCGCTCCTCGTCGTGATCGTCGCCGCGCGGCTCTGGTATCCCGATGATGCGGCCCTCGCCCGGAACGATGCACTCACGATCGCCGCCGTGCTCATCCAGGTCGCGATGCTGGTGTTCCGGCTCGAGAGCGGACGCGAGCTGTGGGTGATCCTGCTCTTCCACGTCACCGGCACGGTCATGGAGTTGTTCAAGACCGACGTGGGGTCGTGGGCGTATGCCGCCGACGGCATCCTCCGCATCGGCGGAGTGCCGCTGTTCAGCGGTTTCATGTACGCCGCGGTCGGCTCCTACATGGTGCGCGTCTACCGCCTGTTCGACCTCGGGTTCACGCGCTACCCGCGCCGATGGCTCACCGCACTCGTCGCCCTGGCGATCTACGCGAACTTCTTCGCGCACCACTACTGGTGGGATGCACGCTGGGTTCTGCTGATCGCTGTGCTCGTGCTCTGGCTGCCGACGGTCATGCACGCGCGGGTCTGGCGGCGGACGCTGCGCATCCCGCTCCTGCTGGCGTTCGCCGGCGTCGCGGTGTTCATCTACTTCGCCGAGAACATCGGCACGCTGGCCGGTGCATGGGCGTACCCGGATCAGGCCGACGGGTGGCAACCCGTCTCGCCGAGCAAGCTCGTGTCGTGGTTCCTGCTCATGATCATCTCGGTCGTGCTCGTGACGTGGGTGTACCCGCCGAAGGCCCCGGCGCGGGCCCGAGCCGGGACATGACAGAGGGGCGGATGCCGCAGCATCCGCCCCTCTGTCGAAACCGTCTCAGGCGCCCGCGACCGGTGCCGCGCCCGCTCCGCCGGAACCTCCGCGACGACGGCGGCGACGGCGAGCCGGGGCGGGCTTTCCGTCGTGGTGCTCCTTGCCTGCACCGTCGTGCGTGCCGGCGCCCTCGGCGCTGCGATCGGCGGCGGGGGCACCGTCGCCGTCACCCGAGGCCGCAGGTGCGGCGCCCTCGGCGAACGTCGAACCGACCGGGTTCGACCCGCCGCGACGGCGACGACGGCGGCGCGTGCCGCCCTCGTCGGTGCCCTCGGCAGCGGCATCCGCTGCGCGCTCGGGGCGCGGGGTGCGCGGGGGACGGGTCGACTCCGCCTTGGGCGCCGAGACGAGACGACCCTTCGTGCCGGCGGGGATGTCGAGGTCCTCGTACAGGTGCGGGCTCGAGGAGTAGGTCTCGACGGGCTCGGGCTGACCGAACTCGAGGGCGCGGTTGATCAGGGCCCACTTGTGCAGGTCCTCCCAGTCGACGAACGTGACCGCGATACCGGTCTTGCCCGCGCGGCCCGTGCGGCCCGCGCGATGCAGGTACGTCTTGTCCTCGTCCGGGATCGTGTGGTTGATCACGTGCGTGACGTCGTCGACGTCGATGCCGCGGGCGGCGACGTCGGTCGCGACCAGGACGTCCTTCTTGCCGGCCTTGAACGCCGCCATCGAGCGCTCGCGCTGGTCCTGGCCCATGTCGCCGTGCACGCCGCCGACGTTGAAACCGCGGTCGCCGAGCTCGTCGACCAGTCGCTGGGCCGCACGCTTGGTGCGGGTGAAGATCACGGTCTTGCCGCGGCCCTCGGCCTGCAGGATGCGGGCGATGACCTCGTCCTTGTCGAGCGAGTGCGCGCGGTAGACGAGGTGCTTGATGTTCGCCTGCGTGAGGCCCTCGTCGGGGTCGTTGGCGCGGATGTGGATCGGGTTCGTCATGAAGCGACGGGCCAGCGCCACGATCGGGCCGGGCATCGTCGCCGAGAACAGCTGGGTGTGGCGCACGGCCGGCACCTTCTGGAAGATCTTCTCGATGTCGGCGAGGAAGCCGAGGTCGAGCATCTTGTCGGCCTCGTCGAGCACGACCTCGGTCGCGTTCGACAGGTCGAGCAGACGCTGGCCGGCGAGGTCGATCAGGCGACCGGGCGTGCCGACGACGATCTGCGCGCCGGCCTTGAGCTGGTCGATCTGGCCCTCGTACGCCTTGCCGCCGTAGATGGCGACGACGCTGGTCGAGCGGTTGCTGGTGAGCAGGTCGATGTCCTCGTAGACCTGCACCGCGAGCTCGCGGGTCGGCACGACGATGAGCGCCTTCACCCCGTGCTCGGGGTCGAGGCCGAGACGCTGCACGACGGGGATGCCGAAGCCGAAGGTCTTACCGGTTCCGGTCTTCGCCTGGCCGATGATGTCCTGGCCCGGAAGGCCGAGGGGGATGGTCTGCTCCTGGATGGGGAACGCGTCGACGATGCCCTTCGCAGCGAGCGCATCGACGATGTCCTGATCGATCCCGAGATCGGAGAAAGTAGTCACTGTATTCAGATTGCCTGTCCGGCGGTCGTGCTGAGACCGCCACGTTAACGATCCACGCCGTCTCTTGTGCCACAGGCGCGGGCCCCGCTCCGACGGCGGGGACACGCCCAGCCTACCGGAGGGCGGCCGAACGCCCGAGGAGGACCTCCGCCCCGGGTATTGTGATCGTCGTGGCGAACTCGGTAGGGAGACCTCGTGGTTAAGTGGTTCTGGCAGCGCGACGATGCGCCGCGACGCACTCTCGCCCTGCGCAGCCGGGGCGACCAGGGCGACGCGACCCGCGTGGACTTCGCCGACCTCGCGCCCGAGCTGCCCCGCTTCCTGGGCCAGGCCGCCTACCTGCAGCTGGGGTACTTCGAGACCCTCACCCGTCTCATCCGTGCCACGCCGGAGCTCGCCGAGAAGGAGGCGCTCTCCCGTGCGGCCGGGGCCGCTCTCACGAAGCATCGCGGCATCGTCGAGGTGATCGCCGAGCGCGGCGACGACCCCACGCAGCTGATGCTCCCGTTCCGCGAGAACCTCGATGCGTTCCGCCGCAAGACGATCGGTGCGCGACCGCGCGAGACGCTCCTCGCCGTGTACATCACGGCCGGGATGCTCGACGACTTCTATCTCGCCCTCGCGTCCAGCTACGGCGAGACCGGGCGGCGGATCGCCGAGATCCTGCGCGAGGACGACGCCCGCCACGAGATCGTCTCGATCATCCAGGAGACGATCGAGAGCGACGAGGAGTGGCGCTCACTGCTGTCGATGTGGGCGCGACGCCTGGTGGGTGACACGATCCTCGTCTGTCGCTCGGCGCTGAAGCCCGAGGTCTTCGTGGCACCGGACGACGAGCGCATCGAACCGGTGTACACCGAGCTGATGGGCGCGCACGCGCGTCGCATGGACGCGATGGGGCTCGCGTCCTAGACCTGCGGAGTCCTAGACCTGCAGATCGATCTGGACGTGCGGACCTAGATGCCGAGGGCCGCGGTCTTCGCCGCGTCCGAGCGGCGTCGGGCGGCGACCAGAGCGAGAGTCGCGACGACGGCGACCACGACACCGCCGAGGATGCTCGCGAGCCAGAGCCACACGTTGTCCTCGCCGAGACCGGCCCACTGCAGGCCCGTGTAGAGCGCGGCGGCGACGACCGTCGCGATGCCCGGGGTCAGTGCGGCGCCGCGGAGTTCGCGGCCGTCGATGAGGAAATGCGCGGCGATGCCCAGAGCGCAGGCCGCGACGAGGGCGAGAAGGATGTACATCGCGATCAGGCGACGAAGCCGACCCGGCGCGATTCCTCGGTGCCCAGCTCGATGTAGGCGAGGTTCGCGGTGGGGACGATGTACGAGTTGCCCTTGATGTCGGTGAAGCTCAGGTGCGCGGTGCTCTGGTCGAGCGCTGCCGCGACCTGGGTGCGGATCTCTTCTGCTGCGGTGGCGGTCTCGAAGCTCAGCTCGCGGCCGGTGTTGATGATTCCGATGCGGATTTCCACGCGTACTCCTTGGAGTGTCAGGACGATGTCGTCGTCCGAGGTCTGCGCCAACTCTACCCCGCAGGTGCGTCGCCGGATCGGCGCAGGGGAGCGGTTTCGCCGTGAGCGCACACGCGCCCGACCCGCCGCGGGAGGCGATGTCGGCGCACGCCGCTAGCGTGGAGTGCATGACAGGGGATGCCGCGCAGCGAGCCGTGATCGACGCCGCGGCGACCGCATCCGGAGTCGTCATCGGCGCACCGGGAACGGGCAAGACGCGCACGCTGATCGAGCGCATCGGCAGGCTGCTCGATCACGAGGGGATGCGCCCCGAGGAGGTGCTGGCCCTCACTCCGAGCAGGCAGGCGGCGACGGCGCTCCGCGACCGCATCGGCGTGCGCGTCCGCCAGGCGACGCCGGGTCCGCTCGCGCGGTCGCTCGGATCCTTCGCCTTCCAGATCGTTCGCGGAGCGATGGTGCACGCGGGCTCCGAGCCGCCGGCGTTGCTCACGGGCGCCGATCAGGACCGGATCATCGCCGAGCTCCTCGCGGGCGACGCCGAAGACGGCGGCATCCGCTGGCCCGACGCGCTCAGCGCATCGGTGCGCGGGTCGAAGGGGTTCCGTTCCGAGCTGCGTGCGCTCATCGCCGAGTGCACCGAGCTGGGTGTGCTCCCGGACGAGCTGAAGGCATCGGGCGACCCGATCTGGGCGGCCGCCGCCGATTTCATTCTCGAGTACCGCTCGGTGCTCGACGCGTTGCGCTCGGCGCATCGCGACGCCGCAGACCTGCTCGGCGAGGCGAGCACGATCCTCCGTGACGCGTCCCCGGGCACGCTCGGCCCCCTGGCGCCCCTGCGCGTGGTGCTCATCGATGACGCGCAGGAGTTGACCCGCGGGGGCGTCGCCGTCGTCCAGGCGCTGCGTGCCCGAGGGGTCTCGGTGCTCGCGTTCGGCGATCCCGACATCTCCTCCGGTGCGTTCCGGGGAGCGAGCCCCGAACTGTTCGCCGACCTCGTCTCGGCGCTCGGAGCGGTGCACGTGCTCGACGGCGCGCACCGCCAGCACCCGGCGCTCACCGCGCTCACCCGCACCGTGACGCAGGCGATCGGGGTCTCGGGAAGGGTCGAGCACCGGCGCGCACCGCAGGCCGGCCCCATCGAGGGAGCGGATGCCGCCGTCACGTCGTTCCTCGCCCCGTCGCCGCACGAGGAGTTCGACCGCATCGCCGGTGTCATGCGCGAATGGCACCTCATGCGGGGCGTCGCCTGGGATCGCATGGCCGTCATCGCCCACGACACGCGTCAGGTGACACTGCTCGAGACCGAGCTCGCCGCGCGGGAGATCCCGACACGGGCCGCCGGCGTGCAGCGTCCGCTCGGCAGCGAGGGCGTCGTGCGCGACATCGTCGGCATCGTGCGCCTCGCACTCACCCCGGCAGCGGAGCGCACGTCCGCGGAACTCGAAGAAGCCCTGCGCACGCCGTTCGGGGGGATGGACGCGATCGCCCTGCGTCGTCTGCGCGCGCGGCTGCGACACCTCGAGCTGGAACACGGGGGAGCCACACCCGCTCGCGAGCTGCTGCGCCGGGCGATGGCCGACCCCGAGCACTTCACGCTCATCGATGCCCCGGAGTCCCGCACGGCCCGGCGGTTCGCCGAGACGATCGAGGCGGTCTCGGCCGCCGCGCGAGCCGGCGAGACGATCCACGACCTGCTCTGGCGGATCTGGGAGCAGTCGCGGGCGATCGACGGCCGCCGCCTGCACATCGCGTGGCGAGAGCTGTCGGCGCAGCCCGGCGGCGCCGAGACCGCGCGATCGCTGGATGCCCTCGTCTCGCTGTTCGACGCGGCCAAGCGCTTCGTCGAGCGCACGCCGAACGAGCGCCCGGAGACGTTCGTTCGCGACATCCTCGACAGCGAGGTGCCCGAGGACTCGCTCTCGACACCCGATCGGCCGGGGCGGGTCACTCTGCTCACCCCGGCGACCGCGCTCGGCACCGAGTTCGACGCGGTCGTCGTGGCCGGTCTTCAAGACGGCGTCTGGCCGAACCTCCGGCTCCGGGGCGGGATGCTGCAGACCTGGCGTCTTCCCGACGCCGTGACGTCGATGCGTACCGGCGTCCCCCTCGAGACGCCGGGCATCCTGGATCGGCGAAGAGGAGCGCTGCACGACGAGCTCCGCCTCTTCGTCCGGGCCATTTCGCGCGCGCGGGACCGGATCCTCGTGACGGCGGTCGACGACGACGACCAGAGCCCGAGCCCGTTCTTCGCGTTCCTACCGACGCCCGACGCCCCGGAGGCACACGCATCGGCCGAGCATCCGCTCACCCTCCGCGGACTCGTCGCGCGCCACCGACGCACCCTCACGACGGCGACCTCCGACCCGGCACGTCGTCTCGCCGCGGAGCAGCTCGCGATCCTCGCGGCCGAGGGTGTCGCCGGCGCGGATCCGCGGGACTGGTACGGCGTCACGCCACCGAGCACCGATCGTCCCCTGCGGGACCTCGCCGCCGACGGTGCGCGGGTGTCGCCTTCGAAGATGGAGTCCTACGAGGAGTGCGGCCTGAACTGGGTCGTCTCCGCCCTGGGGGGCGACACCGTGATGCCGCCGACGGC
This sequence comes from Microbacterium sp. NPDC087868, assembly GCF_044900755.1. Taxonomy (NCBI): domain Bacteria; kingdom Bacillati; phylum Actinomycetota; class Actinomycetes; order Micrococcales; family Microbacteriaceae; genus Microbacterium; species Microbacterium sp. NPDC087868. Next base: position 967,984 of record NZ_JBJDNO010000001.1, on the reverse strand, counting down.
GGGGATCGGCACGATCATCCACGAGGCCATGGAGAAGGTACCGGACGGCGACCTCGAGCAGATGCGGGCGATCGTCGCGGAGCACTGGCCCGAGCTGGACTTCGAGACCGAGTGGATCGGACGCAAGGAGCGGCGTCGAGCCGACCTCTACGTCGACCGGCTGCACACGTACCTCGGCGACGTCCGACGCGACGGAGGGCGGGTCGTCGGCAGCGAGACGCGGTTCGACTTCGCCGTCTCCCTGCCCGATGACGACGGCCTCCCGGTCGTGCACGACGTCGGCGACGACAGAGGAGCGCGCGCGATCGTGAGCGGCTACATCGACCGTATCGAGGCCTACCCTCCGGGGGCGGGGGAGCATCCCCCGGCGCGGGGGCGCGGGTGGACCGAGATGACCGCGGCCGGCGAGGGCGAGCGCGCGGTGGTCGTCGACCTCAAGACCGGACGCACCGATCCGGAGGCCGACGCGGGAGTCCGTGAGCACGCCCAACTGGCGGCGTACCAGGTGGCGGTCCAGCAGGGCCTGATCGAGGGTGCCCCCGCCGAGGCCCTCGCCGGGGCGCGTCTCGTGATCGTCTCGAAGACCCTCGCCAAGAGCGACTACCGCATCGCCCACCAGCACACGCTCGACGACACCGCGCGCGAGGCGTTCCTGCGCCGTGTGGCCGATGCCGCCCGCGGGATGTCGGCCTCGAGTTTCACCGCGCAGGTCGAGTCGCACTGCGCCGACACGCAGCGCCGCATCCACCCCTGTCGGATCCACACCGTCCCGGCGGTGAGCGCGTGACCGGCTGGGGCGGCGGACTCGGGTTGTCGGCGACCGATGTCGCGGCGGCTCTCGGCCAGCCCTCACCCACCCCCGCGCAGCAGCAGGTGATCGAGGCGCCGCCGTCGCCCGCCCTCGTCGTCGCCGGAGCGGGCAGCGGGAAGACCGAGACGATGTCGGGTCGCGTGGTGTGGCTCGTCGCCAACGGTCATGTACGACGCGACGAGATCCTCGGACTCACCTTCACCCGAAAGGCTGCGGGCGAGCTCGCCGAGCGCATCGGGCACCGCCTCGCCGTGATCGACGAGTTCGGTCGCCGCGGTCTGCTGCCGCACGTGCCGGAGATCGTGGCGACGCACGCCCTGCGCCGGGTGGAAGAGGCGGCCGCGGGTCGTCAGCGCGACGTCGTGCGCACGCACGTGCTCGACGAGCTCGCCGGCCGTTACGGCACGGGCTGGGACCCGACCGCTCCGCGTGCGGCCGAGGAGCTGATGATCCGCCCACGGGTGTCGACCTACAACGCCTTCGCCGACGGCATCGTGCGCGAGCACGCCGCTCGGATCGGACGCGACGCCGACGTCGCGATGCTGAGTCAGGCCGCGTCGTGGATGCTCGCGCGAGAGGTCGTGCTGCGCGCCGACCTCCCGGAACTCGAGGGGATCGACTACGCGCTCGGCACGGTGATCGACGCGGTGCAGCGCCTCGCGGGGGAGGCTCTCGACCATCGGGTCGATCTCGATGAGGCCGAGCGTCTCGCGCGCGAGACGGCGCTGTCGTTCGAGCCGTACCGCGGCAACGGCGACGTCGAGAAGGCGGCGGCGAACCTTCTCAGCCTGCCGACGCTCGCCGCGCTCGTGCGCGAGTACATCGCCGAGAAGGGGCGACGCGGCGTGCTCGACTTCGCCGATCAGGTCGGTGGCGCCTACGACATCGTCGAGGCCGCTCCCGACGTGCGCGCCGAGCTGCGCGAGCAGCACCGCGTCGTCCTGCTCGACGAGTATCAGGACACCTCGGTCATCCAGACCCGTTTCCTCGCCGAGCTGTTCCACGACAGCGCGGTGATGGCCGTGGGAGACCCGCACCAGTCGATCTACGGCTGGCGCGGCGCGAGCGCCGACAATCTGTACGCGTTCTCGAGCGCCTTCGCGCGCGAGCAGGAGGCGCAGACGTACAGCCTCATGACCAGCTGGCGCAACGACCGCGGAATCCTCGACATCGCCAATCGCGTGCTCGAGCCGCTGCAGCGGCCGGGGCTCGACGTGCCCCCGCTCGAACCCCGTCCCGGTGCGGGCTCCGGAACCGTCGATCTGCGATTCGCTTTCACGGTCGACGACGAGGCCGCCGATGTCGCTCGCTGGTTCGTCGAGCGACGAGCTGCGCACGATGCGTCCGCCGCCGGGCGCCCGCACACCGGCGCGCTGCTGTTCCGTTCGAAACGTCACATGCAGACCTTCGCGGCCGCGCTCGCCGCGGAGGGCGTACCGCACCGCATCCTCGGGCTCGGCGGACTGTTGGCGACCCCCGAAGTGGTCGACGTCGTCTCCACCCTGCGCGTGGTCCACGACCCGACCGCGGGTTCGGCACTCATCCGTCTGCTCACGGGTCCGCGGTTCGGCGTCGGGGTGGCCGATATGGCCGCGCTCTACGATCTCGGCCGAACCCTCGCCGAACGCGACACCTCGATGATGCCGCTTCCCGAAGAGGTGCGCGTGCGACTGCGCTCGTCGCGCGGCGCCGATGAGGCGGTGTCGATCGTCGATGCCGTCGACGTGGTGCGAGCGGTGCGCGACGACTATCGGCTGCTGGAGGGATTCACCCCCGACGGGCGATCGCGCATCCGTGCGGCGGGGGAGATGCTCGAGCGGCTCCGACGGGCCTCGTCGCAGCCGCTGACCGAGCTGCTGCGCCTGATCGAACTCGAGCTGCGCCTCGACATCGAACTGGCGGCGAACGAGACCCGGGGGCCGGCACGGGTCGCCTCGACGCAGCTCCGCGCGTTCTCCGATGAGGTGCGTGCCTTCCTCGCGGCCGACGACCGCGGCACGATCGGGAGCCTCCTCGCCTGGCTCGACAAGGCGGAGAGCACCGACGAGCTCATGCCGCGCCCGGAGCCCCCCGAGCCGGGCGTGGTGCAGCTGCTGACGATCCACGGATCGAAGGGGCTGGAGTGGGATGCCGTCGCAGTCGTCCGTCTCGTCGCCGACGAACTCCCCAGCCGGGTCTCCGACACCTCGGGCTGGTTCGGTTTCGGGGTCGTGCCGTTCGCGCTGCGCGGCGACCGCGACGCGCTGCCGCGATTCGATTGGGACCCCGAGAGCGCGGTCGGCGGCGAGCTCGACCCGAAGAAGCGTCAGGCTCTGGCGCAGGCGTCACTGTCGGGCGGGGCGACCAAGGCCAATCCCCAGGGCGGCGCGATCAAGCGCTTCAAAGACGCATACCGCGCCTATCAGCAGCAGGAGGAACGCCGGCTCGCCTACGTGGCGGTCACACGCGCGCGCACCGACCTGCTTCTCAGCGGTGCGCACTGGGCGGGGCAGAAGGCTCCCCGCACGCCGAGTCCTTTCCTGCTCGAGGCGATCGACGTGCGCGAGCACGAGCCCATCGAACCGGTCGATCCCGACGAGAACCCCTACGACGGGCCGGGAGCGACGATCTCGTGGCCACTGGATCCGCTCGGTGCCCGCCGTCCGCTCGTCGAGTCGGCGGCGGAGATGGTCGCGGGGGCCCTCGCGCGACCCGAGACGCTCGTTCCCTCCGAAGAGCTCCAGCGGCTCCTCGCCGAGCGCGCCGCGCGTCTGCGTGGCATCGACGCAGCGGCGCCGACCCGCGTGCCCGCCTCCCGTTTCAAGGACTACGTCACGGACTACGGCGGCACGGTCTCGGCGATCATCCGCCCGATGCCGGAGCGTCCGTACCGGCAGACCCGACTCGGCACGCTCTTCCACGCCTGGGTCGAGCACCGGTCATCGCTCGTGGGCGTCGGTGCCCGCGTCGACGAGGCGCTCTGGGAGATCGACGAGGACGAGGTGGGCGGCGAGATCGGTCCGGCGCCGGGAGAGGGAACCGGCGAAGCGGCGGATGCGGCCGACCTCGCCATCCTCCAGGCGACGTTCGAGCGCAGCGAGTGGGGTTCCCTCCAGCCGATCGCCGTCGAGATCGAGATCGACTTCGCGCTCGGCGCCGGGCTCGCGGATGCCCCCGCTGACCGGGCCGGCGAGTCCGACGCGCACATCGTGATCTGCAAGCTCGATGCCGTGTACCGCCGCGACGATCGTGGAGGCCGGATCGAGATCGTCGACTGGAAGACGGGAAAGCCGCCGAAGGGCGAGGCCGAGCGGGACGAGCGGATGCTGCAGCTCGCACTGTACCGTCTCGCCTACCACCGCCGATTCGGGGTGCCGCTCGACGAGATCGACGTCGCGCTCTACTACGTCGCCGACGACCTCGTCATCCGCGGAGACCGGGTCTACTCCGAGTCCGAGCTCTTCCAGCGCTGGAGCGCCGCGCGCGCCGCGCGCTGAGCCTCGTCGTCATCGCGTTCGTCGTCATCCGCGTCGTCGCCGGCGTCCGCCGGGGCCGTGAAGATATCGCCGACGCCGGTGAGGTCCTCGGTTTCGACGTCGACCATCGCGGCGCGACGCGCCGCTTCGGAGGTGTCGGTCGACGACGATCCCTCCTCCGATTCCTGCGCCCAGAGTTCGTCGGGATTGTAGGCGTCGGTCTGCATCGAGGTGTCGATCAGTGCTGCGGCTTCCGCGGGAACGCGGTCGAGCGCGTCGAGGGCCGAGTCGACCCCCTCGTTCCGCGCGGCGACGACGGCGAGGTCGTCCGCGCGGAGACCCTCGGCGAGCGCCTCGAGAAGGGCAGCCGCATCGTCGACGATGTCGGGGCGGTGCAGCGAGTCCCCGTGCACCAGCCAGCGCGCGAACTCGAGTTCGGCGAGCATCCGTGCGCGCACCTCGATCGCACCGTCCGGTGAACGCTCCGACGACCGGGCGTAGGCGGCCTGCACGTCGGGTGCCGCATCGGGCGCGGCCGAGAGCCAGGCGAGGTCGACGGCCGGATCGCCGACCGAGAGGCCGTGCCAGTTCAGCAGTCCGGTGACCTGGGGACCGCGCTCATCGTCGTCCTCGAGCAGGAAGGAGGTCGACTGCACGCCGTTCAGGGTCACGGTCGACTCGAAGCGCCACAACTCGTCATCGGCGACGGCATCCCGCCAGCGCGCCGTCAGCCGGGCGGGAACGCGGCCGGTGGAGGCCGCGTCGTCGACCAGCCGCCGGATGTCCTCACGGCTCTCCTCGGCCGAGCGTGAGACGAGACCCGCGCTCCGGACGATCGAGACGGGCAGGCCGTGCACGGCGGCGATCGCTGCCCCCATCGACTCCGCCGTGCCGCGTCCGGCCGGCACGTGGGCGGCCTCGACCTGGAAGCCGGGGAGGAGTTCGGTGACGAGGGCGCGACCATCGCCGACGCGGGTCTCGCCCACGTACTCGGGTGCGCGGAACGGGAGGATCGCCCGCGCGCCGGCCGTCAGGGCGCGCAGCGCGAGGGACTCGGCGGCGAGCTCACGGGCCGTCTCGTCGTCGTCCGCGACGCGGATCGCGAGCTCGCGCCCGTCGGCCAGCGAGGCGACGGCGGAGTCGAAACGTGCGTCACCGTCTGCGCTCAGCGTGCGAGTACCCGTGACCTCCGCGCCGGGCAGTGCCGCCGTCACGGCCGCGGCTAGAGTGAAAGGTGAGCGTCCCATGCCCTAAGGGTAGGTCGGCTCAGGGGCGGTCCCGCCTCCGCCACGCCCGTGAGAGAGGGAGTCGATCACCCATGCACCGCCCAACCCTCGACCGCGCGGCCGAGCTCCGCGAGGAATCCGGCGTCATCGATCGTCTGCGCGGAGAGACGTCGACACGCGTGATCGCCGTCCGCGACGGTCGAGTGCGCGTGACCGATGATCTGCTGGTCCGCGTCGCGCCGACCGAACCCGTCGATGCCACATGGGCGCTCCTCGGGCGCGACGAGTCCGGAACTCCGCTGTTGTTGGCCGCGCTTCCGGCCGAGAGCGCATCGATCGACGCGGCCCCCGACGAGACGTGGCTCGGGCTGCGTGATCTCGGAGCGCGGCTCCCGGCGCAGGAGAGCGAGATCCTCATCGAGGCGCTGGCGCTCGCCGCCTGGCTGCGCGATGCGCCGTTCTGCCCGACCTGCGGCGGAGGCACCGAGATCCGTCAGGCGGGATGGTCGCGTCGCTGTCTGGTCTGCGGGCGCGATCACTTCCCGCGAACCGACCCCGCCGTGATCGTGGCGGTCGAGAGCCGCGACGGCGAGCGACTGCTCCTCGGCGCGAACGCGAACTGGGGCGGTCGGATGTACTCGTGCTTCGCGGGGTTCGTCGAGGCGGGCGAGTCGCTCGAATCGACCGTCCATCGTGAGCTCGCCGAGGAATCGGGGGTGCGTCTCTCCGCGCTGCGCTACGTGTCTTCGCAGGCTTGGCCGTTCCCGCGCTCTCTGATGGTCGGCTTCCGCGCGGTCGTCGACGACGAGGCGGATGCCCGCGCCGACGGCGAGGAGATCGTCGACGTGCGCTGGTTCACCCGCGCGGAGATCACGTCGTCCCTAAAGGGGGAGGGGCCCGTCGGGCTGCCCGGACACGCATCGATCGCGCGCGCACTCATCGTGGACTGGCTCGAGGCGGGCGCGTGAGCGCTCTCGACGCACTCGACGAGCGGCAGCGGCAGGCGGCATCGGTCCTCCGCGGACCCGTCGCGGTGCTGGCGGGGGCCGGTACCGGCAAGACGCGCGTGATCACCCACCGGATCGCGCACGGAGTCGACACCGGCGCGTACTCGCCCGCGCGGGTGATGGCCGTGACGTTCACGGCGAAGGCCGCGGGGGAGCTGCGTGGGCGCCTGCGTGCGCTCGGGGTCGAGGGCGTCGCCGCCCGCACGTTCCACGCCGCCGCTCTCGCGCAGCTCAATTTCTTCTGGCCGACGCTCGCCGGACAGCCCGCCCCGTCGATCATCGACAACAAGGTGCGGATGCTGGGACAGGTCGCCGACGCCATCCGCCTGCGTCCCAGCACCGCGACCCTGCGGGACATCGCGTCGGAGATCGAATGGCGCAAGGTCTCCATGCTCTCGATCGAGCAGCACGCGACCCTGGGACGGTCGGTATCCGGCGTCGATGCGACGCAACTCGCCGAACTGCAGCGCGGATACGAGGCGCTCAAGGACGAGCGGAACCAGCTCGATTTCGAAGACGTTCTCCTGGCGTGCGCCGGGATGCTCGAGGCCGAACCGCGAGTCGCCGCATCGGTGCACGAGCAGTACCGCCACTTCACGGTCGACGAGTTCCAGGACGTCTCGCCTCTGCAGAACCGACTGCTCGAGCTCTGGATCGGTGACAGGCACGACATCTGCGTGGTCGGCGACGCCAGCCAGACGATCTACTCCTTCGCCGGCGCCGAGCAGCGTTTCCTCCTCGAGTTCGAGCGCCGCCATCCCGATGCGACCGTCGTGCGGCTCGAGACGAACTACCGCTCGCAGGCTCCCATCCTCTCCGCCGCGAACGCGCTCATGAAGGGGCGCCCCGGCGCGCTGGAGCTCACCCCCGCGCGCGAGCAGTTCGCGACCGAGCCGCCCACCGTCACCGCCTACGACAGCGAGCGCGACGAGGCGGAGGGAATCGCCGCGTCCATCTCGGCACAGATCGCCGAGGGCATCTCTCCCGCAGACATCGCGGTGCTCTACCGGGCCCATGCCCAATCGGCCGCGCTGCAGCAGGCGCTCGCCGCGGAGGGCATCCCGACCACGGTGCTGGGCGGCACCCGTTTCTTCTCGATGCCCGAGGTGCGTCAGGCGATCCTCGCGATCCGTGCTGCGGCCGTCGCCCCGGTGGAGCAGGGGTTCGTCCCTGCGGTGCAGCGCGTGCTGCGCGAGCTCGGACTCACCGAGGAACCGCCGGCGGCGGGCGGAGCCCAGCGCGACGGCTGGGAGGCGCGACGCGCGATCCTCCGCCTCGCCGAGGAGGCCGGGCCCGAAGCCACCTTGCGCTCCTTCGGCGATGCGCTCATGGCCCGGGCGAAGGATCAGCACGAGCCGACCATGCGCACCGTCACGCTCTCGACCCTGCACGCCGCGAAAGGCCTGGAGTGGTTGCACGTGCACCTCGCCGGATGGGCGGAGGGGGCATTGCCGATCTCCTATGCGACGAGCTTCGAATCGATCGATGAGGAGCGCCGTCTCGCGTACGTCGGCGTCACGCGAGCCGCGCGAACTCTGTCTCTGTCGTGGTCGCGCTCGGCGGGACGAGGCGAACGGGCTCCCTCGCGGTTCCTGGCAGAGATCGGGACGACGGGACGCGGCACAGGCATTCTCCGTGAAACCTCACCGCTCGCGAGTCGCGGGACCCGTCCGCGCTGAGCCGGATGATCTCGCTCTCCGCCGAGGGCGCGGCGGCGAGAAGGCGCGCGGCGATCGCTCCGGCGCCCGCGATGAGCACGGCGCGAACGCGCCCGGGGTCGCGAGCGACGAGCTGCGTGTGCAGTCGGGGCCAGGCGGGGTCGAGATCGCGAGCATGGAGATCGCGGCACGTGAGGCACGGCGTGATGCCGGGGACGACCATCGGGCCGATCGTCACCTGATCGCGACCGACGGCGACGGGCAGGTGCGTCACATCGTCGCGGAGGTACGTCGCCAGTTGCATCGCCGCAGCGCTGCCGGCGACGAGCACCACGGCCGTGCCGGACCGAGAACCGTGCTCTCCGATCGGAACGCCCTCGTCGGCGAGGCTCTCCCGCAAGCGATGCTCGGTGCGGGCATCGGTCACGCCGAGTCGCTCGACCCAGGCGGCGCGCGGCACGGGCGGGTCGTCGATGAGGAGGTGTTCCAGCCGCGCGAGCAGCGCTCGCGCCTCCTCGCGCGGCGCCCCGAGTCCGTGCGCGATCACGTCGAAGGAGGCTCGGCGGAAGCCGGAACCCATCCGTGACAGCAGCAGCTCCACCCATGCCGCTTCGGCGTCGATGTGCAGATCGCCGTCGAGTCCAAGCTGCAGCGTGCGCTCGTCGCGCCAGAGCAGCGGAAGGGCGGGGGAGAGGCGGGTGAGTGTCGTCGGCGTGAGCGGAGGCATCCACCGATTCTGGACATTCCACGGCGTCCATGGGATGCCGCAGAGACATCCGTGGACAACGCGACTGCTCCTCTCCGATGGGGAGGAGCAGTCGCGGCTCAGACCGGTCGGTCGCCCTCGGGGCGGTCTTCCGATTCGTCTCCGCCTGACGAATCTCCGCCCGACGAATCTCCGCCCGACTTTTCGTCGGCGTCGCCCGAGAAGTCGTCACCGTCGAGCAGGCGGGCCAGCGCCTCGTCGAACTCGTCGGCGACCGGCTGCTCGCCCCGCGCCGTCGCCTGGAGGCGGGCGACGAGGGCCGTCGGGTCGTCGATGTCGTCGGCGGTCGGCATCAGATCGGGGTAGTCCCAGAGCGCGTCGCGGGCGGCGATACCGACGGCATCCGTGACCTGCTGCCACATCGCGGCGGCCTCGCGCATGCGGCGCGGGCGCAGCTTCAGACCGACGAGAGCCCCGAGCGCGTCCTCGGCGGGACCGCCGACCGCGCGCCGACGACGTGCCGCCTCCGCGAGCCGTGCACCGTCGGGGAGGCGCGAGGTCGCCTGGGTGGTGACGACGTCGACCCAGCCGTCGATCGTCGCGATGAGGTTCTCGAGCCGCGTCAGTGCCTCGCGCTGCGCCTCGGTCTGCGTCGGCAGCAGGGCACCGCCCTCGATCGCGGCCCGCAGCTCCTCGGGATTGGACGGATCGAGTCGGCTCGCCACGTCTTCGAGTGCATCCACATCGACCGTCACCCCGCGCGCGAAGTCGGTGATCTGGGCCATCACGTGCAGGTGCAGCCACTTGGCGTGCCGGTACAGGCGGGCGTACGCGAGCTCGCGCGCCGCGAGGTAGAGGGCGATCTGGTCGTCGGGGATCTCGAGCCCCTCGCCGAAGGCGGAGAGGTTCTGCGGGATGATCGCGGCGGTGCCGGCGGGGAGCACCGGGATGCCGACGTCTCCGCCCGAGACCACCTCGAGCGAGAGGTTGCCGAGCACCTGGCCGAATTGCGCGGCGAACACCGAACCGCCGAGTCCGCGCATGAGCCTGCCCGCGCCCTGCACGACGTCGCGCATCTCCTCGGGCACCTGCGTGTCTAGTGCGCTGGTGAGCGCATCGGCGATGCTGGTCGAGACGGGGCCGGCGATCTCCTTCCACACGGGGAGGGTCTTCTCGACCCATTCGCCGCGGGTCATCGCGACCGGCGCCTGGGCGAGGTCGGAGATCGTGGTCGCCTCGCCGAGCCAGAGCCCCGCCAGGGCGAACGCATCCACGAGCGAGGTGCGCGAGCCGTCGGTGATGCCCTGTCCATCGCGGTTCGCGATGTGCAGCGCCTGGCGCAGCGCGTTCTCCCAGGCGTCGCCGCCGAACGCTCCCTGCAACTGCGACATGATCGTCTGCATCATCGCGGGGTCGAGCGCCAGCCCGTCCATGCCCTCGAAAGCACCACGCAGCGCCTCGGGGTCGATGTCGCCACCCTGGCCTGCGAGCATCCGCCGCAGGAACTCCTGGAAGTCCTCGGGTGTCGGGTCGTTGTCTGCCATGTCGATCGCCCTCTCAGCACGCCTATAGCCGTGCCATCTACGCTAGTCACAGGTTCATGCGAGCGAACCCGATGCGGGCAGATCCCTGTACGCCGCTCGCGAACGACGGAGGATGCTGTGGAACGAACGCGGCCTGTGAAGCTCGGACTCGGCGTCTGGGCGTTGATCGTCGCACTCGTGGCACTGGTCGTCCTCACCTTCCTCCCCACCCCCTACGTCATCCAGCGGCCGGGCCCCGTCTACGACACCCTCGGCACGGCCGCGGGTGCGGACGGGGAGAAGGTGCCGCTCATCAGCATCGAGGGCGCCGAGACGTTCGACACCGGCGGCACGCTCGATCTGACCACCGTCCAGGTCGTCGGCAACCGCGAGCGCACCCCCAGCTGGTTCGAACTCGCGCTGGCGTGGACCGACTCCTCCCGCGCCGTCGTACCGCTCGACTCCGTGTTCCCGGAGGGCGTGACCACCGAGCAGCGCGATGAGCGCAACGCGACCCTGATGGTCGACTCGCAGCACGAGGCGACCGCCGCGGCGCTGGGAGAGCTCGGCTACGACACCGGGGCCGAGGTCGTCGTCGTCGAGGCCGTCGAGGATTCCCCGGCCGAGGGCATCCTCGAACCCGACGACGTGATCACCGCGATCGACGGCGACCCCGTGGTGTCGGCGAAGCAGCTGCGCTCGCGCATCCAGGACATCGGGGGAGCGGAGATCGACCTCACGGTCCTGCGAGACGGCGAGGAGCAGGACGTCACGATCACTCCGCAGGAGTACACCGAGGGCGACACGACCACGTGGCTGATCGGCATCACCCTTCGCACCGACTACGACTTCCCGATCGACGTGACGATCCAGCTCGACAACGTCGGCGGCCCCAGCGCGGGGATGATGTTCGCTCTCGGGATCATCGACCAGCTCACCCCGGGCGAGCTCAACGGTGGCGAGAACGTCGCCGGCACCGGCACGATCGAGGCCGACGGCACGGTCGGCCCCATCGGCGGCATCCGTCAGAAGCTCTACGGGGCGCGTGATGCGGGGGCCGAGTTCTTCCTCGCTCCGGCATCGAACTGCGACGAAGTCGTGGGCCACGTGCCCGACGGGTTGCAGGTCGTCCGCACCGCGACGCTCGAGGAATCGCTCGATGCTCTCGAGGTCATCGCCGACGGCGGAGACGTCTCGGCGCTGCCCGCCTGCACCCCGTCGTGACCTCGCCGTGACCGGGATGACAGCCGCAGCCCAGTAACGCGTGCCTAGGATGGGGGTGTGACCTCGACCTCAGCTCCGAACCCGGCCACTCCTCGAACCTCCCGACGCATATTCGGCATCTCGCTGGTGATCATCGCCGCATTGATCGCGGTGTTCTTCGTCTTCGCGTCGCTCTACACCGAATTCCTCTGGTTCGATCAGGTGGGCTTCACCGGTGTGCTCACGACCCAGTGGGTCGCCACCGTGGTGATGTTCGTCATCGGGTTCCTCGGGATGGCGGTGCCGCTGTTCGTCGTGATCCAGCTGGCCTACCGCCTGCGCCCGGTCTACGTTCGCCTGAGCTCCCAGCTCGACCGCTACCAGGAGGTCATCGAGCCCCTGCGTCGTCTCGCCATGTGGGGTATGCCGATCTTCTTCGGTCTGTTCGCCGGCTTCTCGGCCGCCGGGCAGTGGAAGACGGTGTGGCTCTGGGCCAACGGCGTCGCGACGAGCGACGTCGACCCGCAGTTCGGCATCGACACCGGCTTCTACATGTTCGCGATGCCGTTCTACTCGATCGCGCTCGCGTTCGTCTCGGCCGTGCTGCTGCTCTCGCTCCTGGTCACGGCGCTCGTGTCGTACCTCTACGGGTCGGTGCGCATCGGTCAGGGAGAGCTGCGCATCTCGAAGGCGGCGCGCATCCAGCTCGCCGTCATCGCCGGTCTCTACATCCTCGTGCAGGCGGTCAGCCTGTGGCTCGACCGCTACAAGACGCTGGTCACCCCCGACGACCGCATCACCGGTGCCGCGTACACGGGCGTCAACGCCACGATCCCCGGTCTTGCGATCCTGGCGATCATCGCCGCACTCGTCGCGATCCTCTTCTTCGTCACGGCCGTGATCGGCCGCTGGCGCTTCCCGCTCGCCGCCACGGCGCTGCTGATCGTCGCCTCGCTGGTCGTGGGCGTCGGATACCCGTGGGTCGTCACGACCTTCCAGGTGAAGCCGAACCAGAACGCCTACCAGGCCGAGTACTACCAGCGGAACATCGACGGCACGAAGGAGGCGTACGGGGTCGCGAACCTCGAGACGACCACCTTCGAGGCCGAGACGGATGCCGAAGCCGGTCAGCTGCGCGCGGATGCCGACACCACGGCCTCGATCCGCATCATGGACCCGAAGGTCATCAGCCCCACCGTGCGGCAGCTCGAGCAGTACCGCGCGTACTACCAGTTCGAGGAGACGCTCGACGTCGACCGCTACGAGATCGACGGCGAGATGCAGGACACGGTCGTCGCCGTCCGCGACCTCGACATCACCAAGCTCGGCGAGGGCGACAACTGGAACAACCGTGTCGCCGTCTACACGCACGGTTACGGCCTCGTCGCTGCCGCGGGCAACCAGCGCACGAGCGACGGCGAGCCCGTCTTCCTCGAGCGCGGCATCCCGTCGTCGGGCTTCCTGACCGACCGCGAGAACTTCGAGCCCCGCGTCTACTTCGGTGAGAACTCGCCCGAGTACTCGATCGTGGGAGCCCCGGAGGGCGCCGACCCGGTCGAGATCGACTACCCGCGCGGCAAGGACGGCGCGAGCGAGACGAAGACGACGTTCAACGGCGAGGGCGGCCCCGCCATCGGCGACACGTTCACGAAGCTCCTCTACGCGCTCAAGTTCCAGTCCGAGCAGATCCTCTTCTCGAATCTGGTGAACGAGGACTCGCAGATCCTCTACGACCGAGACCCGAAGACCCGTGTGGGCAAGGTCGCGCCGTACCTCGAGCTCGACAGCGACCCGTACCCCAGCGTGGTCGACGGCCGCATCGTCTGGATCGTCGACGGTTACACGACGAGCTCGACGTACCCCTACGCGACGAGCGTGAGCCTCTCCGACGCGATCACCGACTCGAACACGCGGGCACCGAGCCTCGCGATCGACGAGATCAACTACATCCGCAACTCGGTCAAGGCGACCGTCGATGCCTATGACGGCACCGTCACGCTCTACGCGTGGGACGCCGAGGACCCGATCCTCAAGACCTGGCAGAAGGTCTACCCGTCGACCGTGAAGCCGATCAGCGACATGTCGGGCGAGCTCATGAGCCACGTCCGCTACCCGACCGATCTGTTCAAGGTGCAGCGCGACATCCTCGGGATCTACCACATCGACACCGCCGGGTCCTTCGCCCAGCAGGACAACCGCTGGCAGACCCCGAACGACCCGCGCAGCGACGCGATGCTGCAGCCGCCGTACTACCTGACCATGCAGATGCCGGGGCAGGACAGCGCGCGGTTCTCGATGTTCTCGACCTTCATCCCCGCGTCGCAGGGCGCCGGCAGCAGCCGAGACGTGCTGATGGGCTATCTGGCCGTCGATTCGGATGCCGGTGCCGAGGCGGGTGTGAAGGCGGAGGGCTACGGCCAACTGCGCATGCTCGAGATCAACGACGACACGACGGTGCCGGGTCCCGGTCAGGTGCAGAACACCTACAACTCCGACACGGCGGTCGTCCCGCAGCTCAACCTGCTGCAGCAGGGAGAGTCGGAGGTCATCTACGGCAACCTGCTGACGCTCCCCGTGGGTGGCGGTCTTCTCTACGTGCAGCCCGTGTACGTGCAGTCGTCCGAGGGCACGCAGCTCCCGCGTCTGCAGAAGGTGCTCGTCGCCTTCGGCGACAGGGTCGCGTTCGAGAACACCCTGACCGAGGCGCTCGATTCCCTCTTCGGCGGTGACTCCGGTGCGACCGGAGGAGATGACGAGGTCGAACCGGTCGATCCTTCCGAGGTCGACCCCGACACGGGTGAGGTGCCGACCACCGAGCCGACCGAACCCACGACGCCGACCGACGAGCAGGCTGCGGCCCTGGCCGACGCGCGCCAGGCGCTCCTCGATCGCGACACCGCTCTGAAGGCCGGTGACCTCGAGAAGTTCGGCGAGGCCGACAAGCGTCTCACCGAGGCAGTGCAGAAGCTCCTCGACATGGAGTCCACCTCGGGGGAGTGATCCTCGGACCGCACTGACGAATGCCGCATCCCTCGGGATGCGGCATTCGTCGTTCCCGGGTACCGGCGATCGTGTCGGTCCACGCATCCACCGGGCACAGCGAAAGGCCCCCGACCGGGATTTCTCCTGATCAGGGGCCTTTCTTGTGTCGCATTCTCGTTGCGGGGACAGGATTTGAACCTGCGACCTCCGGGTTATGAGCCCGGCGAGCTACCGAACTGCTCCACCCCGCGGCACAAGGAATAGCCTAACACGGGAATCGGGAGTGCGCGAATCGAGGCGCAGTCCGCGGCGATGCGGGAGGATGAGGGCATGTCCGTGAGCCCCGCCGTCCCCGTCGCCGTCTGCCAGTTCGCGCCCACCGATTCCCGCGAGGGCAATCGCGAGCGCATCGCAGAACTCGTGGCGGATGCCGCGGCGCGGGGCGCACGTCTGATCGTTCTACCCGAGTACTCGAGCTACTTCGTGAATCCGATGGACGAGACCCTCGCCGCACACGCGGAGACGCTGGAGGGCGACTTCGTGCAGACGCTGATCGCGCTGGCGGGGGAGTACGCGGTCGTGATCGTCGCCGGACTCGTCGAGAAGTCGGACGACACCCATCGCGTCCGGAACACGGTGGTCGCCGTTCGGGGCGACGGCATCCTGGCCGTCTACCGCAAGCAGCACCTCTACGACGCGTTCGGGCAGACCGAGTCGGACTGGGTCGAGCCGGGAGAGGTGGGCGAGGCGGCGACGTTCGACCTGGCAGGCCTGCGCTTCGGCCTGATGACCTGCTACGACCTCCGCTTCCCCGAGGTCGCCCGCACCCTCGTCGACGCGGAGGCGGACGTGCTGGTCGTGCCCGCCGAGTGGGTGCGCGGTCCGCTCAAGGAGCATCACTGGACCACCCTGCTCGCCGCCCGGGCGATCGAGAACACGGTCTACGTCGTCTCCGCCGACCACCCCGCGCCGATCGGCGTCGGTCACTCGCAGATCGTCGACCCGCAGGGAGTGGTGCTCGCCGGTGTCGGCAGCGCCGAGGGCATCGCGGTGGCGCCCGTCGAACGGGCGGTCATCGACCGCGTCCGCGAGACGAACCCGTCGCTGCGGGTGCGCCGGTACGCCGTCGTTCCGCGCTGACCGGCGAGCTCTCCGCACCTCGCGGCGGAGCCTTCGGCCCCCGGGGCCCCCGCGGGCCGCTGGGAGAGCCCTCAGTCCCGCAGGCGCGCCAGGCGCGAGACGGCCTCGTCGATGACCGACACCTTCTTGCAGGCGGCGAAGCGCACGATGCCCGCGTACTCCGGGTCGGCGCGGTGCGCCGGCGGCAGGAAAGCAGCCAGCGGAATCGCCCCGACGCCGAAGCGCTCGGGCAGGGTGCGGCAGAACTCCGCACCATCGGCGCCGCCGACCGCCGTGGCGTCGGCGAGGGTGAAGTACCCGCCCTGCGGGGCGAAGACGGTGAAACCCGCGGCCTGCAGTCCGGCACCGAGCACGTCGTGCTTGTGGGCGAGCGTCGCCGCGGCATCCGCGAAGAAGGCGTCTCCCAGGCGGAGCCCGACCGCGACGGCGGGCTGGAAGGGGGCGGCCCCGACGTAGGTGAGGAACTGCTTCACGGTGAGCACCGCGGTGATCAGTGCGGCGGGACCGTGGATCCAGCCGACCTTCCACCCGGTGGCCGAGAAGGTCTTGCCCGCTGAGGAGATCGTCAGCGTGCGCTCCGCCGCGCCGGGCAGTGTCGCGACCGGGATGTGCCGGGCACGGAACGCCAGGTGCTCGTATACCTCGTCCGTCACGATGAGCGCGTCATGCCGCTCGGCGAGGCGAACGATCTCGGTGAGCACGTCCGCGTCGAACACCGTGCCGGTCGGGTTGTGCGGATCGTTCACGAGGATGATCCGCGTACGGTCGGTGACAGCATCCGCCAACCGGTCGAGGTCCGGCTGGAAGTCCGGCACGCGCAGCGGCACGGTGCGCAGCGTGCCTCCGGCGAGAGAGACCGCGGCCGCGTAGGAGTCGTAGTACGGCTCGAAGACGACGACCTCGTCCTCCGGACCGTCGATCAGGGCGAGGAGCGTCGCCGTGAGAGCCTCGGTCGCTCCGACCGTGACGAGCACCTCGGTGTTCGGATCGACGTCGAGGCCGTAGAACCGCTTCTGGTGCTCGGCGATGGCGAGTCGAAGATCGGCGGTGCCCCGACCGGGCGGGTACTGGTTCACCCCATCGGCGATCGCCCGCCTGGCGGCCTCGAGAACCTCCGCCGGGCCGTCCTCGTCGGGGAATCCCTGCCCGAGATTGATCGCTCCCGTCGAGGCCGCGAGGGCCGACATCTCTGCGAAGATGGTGGGCGCGACGGCCCCGTCGGGCGAGAGCAGGCCCGCGCCCGCCGCTGTGCGCCGCCATGCACCGGTGATGACACTCATGAAGAACAGGCTATGGCCATAAGGGAAACTCACCTTCGCCATATGAAACGCACAGACTCGGAGAGCACTCTGAAGGGGCGTTGTTGAAGGAGCACACACCATGAACGAAGACAACACCCCCGACCACTCGGCACCCGACGTGCCGTCCACCGAGGCAGCAGAGGTCGCCGACCGTTCGGCGCCGCAGGCCGCCGCTGACATCCCCGCCGCGCCGGCCGCGGAGCCCGCCGCCCCCGTGGCCGCAGAGTCCGCTCCCGCGCCGCAGCCGGCCGCGGGACACCAGGTGCCCTCGACGTTCGCGTCGCCCGCTCCCGCCGCCCCCGCGCCCGTGATCGCTCCGGCCACCGCGCAGCAGTTCGCTGGCTCGACGGCCACGTCGCCGGGAGCCGCGTTCGGTCTCCACTCCGGCGCCGCCCACACCCAGCCCACGGTTCCCCTGGGCGGAACCGCGCCGCTCGGCCTCGGTGACGCACCGGCCGATCCGCACGTGAAGACCAAGGAGGCCAAGCCGCGCGGCGGCGTGCGCCTCGCGGCCATCGTGGTCGCCGCCGCACTCGTCGGAGGCGTCGCGGGCTTCGGCGGCGGCGCGATCTGGAACGCCGTCGGCACCACGCCCTCGAGCGGTGTCGCGGAGGGGCCACAGACGGTCACCGTCAACAACCCCGGCTCCGTGAACGAGACCACGGCCGTCGCCACGAAGGCGCTGCCGTCGGTGGTCACGATCGAGGTCGCCGGCACCAGCGAGGCCGGCAGCGGCTCCGGAGTCATCATCAGCGACGATGGCTACGTGCTCACCAACACGCACGTGGTGACGCTCGGCGGTGCCGTCGCCGACCCCACGATCCGTGTGACGACCTCCGACGGTCGCATCTACTCGGCGACCGTCGTGGGGACCGACCCCATCTACGACCTCGCGGTCATCAAGCTCACCGATGCCACCGATCTCACGCCCATCGAGTTCGCGGACTCGTCCGAGCTGAACGTCGGCGACACGGCCGTGGCACTCGGCGCGCCGCTCGGACTGTCGAACTCGGTCACCACCGGCATCGTCAGCGCGCTGAACCGCAGCATCCAGATCGCGTCCTCCGCCCTGCCGGACTCGTCGAGCGAGGACGCCCCGCAGGAACAGGCGCCCGAGGACGGTCAGCAGGACGGCCAGCAGGGTCCGTTCCAGTTCGATCTGCCCGGCAACGGCCAGCAGCAGACGTCGGAGTCGATCTCGATCGCCGTGATCCAGACCGACGCCGCGATCAACCACGGAAACTCCGGCGGTGCCCTCGTCAACAGCAAGGGCGAACTGATCGGCATCAACGTCGCGATCGCCAGCTCCGGATCGTCGGAGGAGTCCGGGTCGATCGGCCTCGGCTTCTCGATCCCGTCGAACATCGCCCAGCGGGTCTCCGAAGAGATCATCGCCGACGGTGCGGCCACGCACGGCCTGCTCGGGGCGTCGGTGCAGGATGCGGCCTCCGTGCAGGGCGCGGATGTCGCAGGGGCGTACATCGCCGACGTGACCAGCGGGGGAGCGGCGGCAGCCGGCGGTCTCAAGGCCGACGACATCGTCACCGCCTTCAACGGCGTGCCGATCACCAGCGCAAGCGACCTCACGGCCCAGGTGCGCGCCGCGGCCGGGGGCAGCGACGCGAAGGTGACCTACATCCGCGGCGGCAAGGAGTACCAGATCGAGGTGACGCTCGGCGAACTCGCCGGCTGATCCCACCGCCCGGAGAAGGACGCCACCTCCGCGATAGGCTCGCGGGGTGGCGTCCTTCTCTTTCGGGTCCGGCAATGCGGCCAAGCTGCTGAGGATCCCGCTCTCCCTCGCAGGGCGTCTCGGCACGCTCGTCGTACCGCGCGGCGATCGTTGGGTGTTCGGATGCGGTGCCGGGATCGGTGACGGCGCGCTCGCCCTCCACCGTTACGCGACCGCGCAGGGCCACGAGGCGGTCTGGCTGACCCGATCGCAGCGGGAGGACGACGAGGCGGCGGCGCTCGGCATCCGCACGCTCCGACGATCGAGCATCCGGGGCTGGTGGGCGACCGCACGCGCCGGGGTCCTCGTCGTCACGCACGGTCTCGGCGACATCAACCGGTACGCCGACGGGGGCGGGTTCATCGTCCAGCTCTGGCACGGCATCCCCCTCAAGCGCATCGGACTCGACTCGCCGGCGACGACCCAGGTTCCGAACGTCCCGGGGTCCGCGATCCTGCGGCGGGCCATCGCGATCCTGTACCGGGCCGCCGCGCAGAGGATCCGCGTGCTCCCGGCCGCCTCCGACCGCTCCCGCGGGCGCCTGGAGTCGGCCTTCGGGCTGCCGAGCGACCGCGTCGTCGTCACCGGGGAGCCGCGTGTGGACGTGCTCTCGGAGGGATCGCCGGAGGAGCGTCGCGCACGAGCATCCGCCCGACTGCGCACGGCGCTCGATGGCTTGGCCGAAACGTCTCGCGTGGTGCTGTACGCGCCCACCTGGCGCGACGGTGCAGCGGACCCCGCCGTCCCCTCGGCCGACGACTGGGTGCGGATCGTCCGAGTGCTCGAAGAGCGCGATGCGACCCTGGTCATCCGATCGCATCCGCTCGGCGAAGGAGGCTACGTCCCGCCTCTGCCGAGCCGTCGGGTGCGGACGCTCGGCTCCTCCGTGCTCGCGGACGTGACCCCGGTGCTGCCGGCGGTCGACGTGCTGATCACCGACTATTCGTCGCTCGCCTACGACGTCGGACTCCTGGCGATGCCCGTCCTCTTCCTCGCGCCCGACGCGGAGGAGTACGCGCACTCACGCGGCTTCTACGGTCGCTTCCGTGACGTCGCGGGTGCGGATGCCGCGTCCTCCTGGCCGGACGTGCTGGAGCAGCTCGAGGGGCTGCTGTCCGACGAGGCCGCGTTCACCGAGCGGGCCGCCCGTTCCGCTACGCTCAGCGCGGAGATGCACGCCTTCCGCGACGGCCGAAACACCGAGCGGGTCTATGGTGCGATCCGCGCGCGGGGAATCCGCGCACCGAAGGGAGCAGTATGACAACGGCCCGGATCGATGAGTCGGCGCAGACGCTGGTCATCGCAGGAACCGGACCGCGCCCGGCGCACGCCGAGCTGGTCGGCCCGCGCGCGCGGGTCGACGCCCGCCTGTCGGGTGCGGGGAAGACCTGGAAGGCGGTGTTCGCGCTGCAGGCCGCCCGATGGGGCGGTCCCGCACTCCCGCTTCCCGCCGGCGAGTACCGCTTGACGGTCGCCGACACCGCGTTCGACGACATCGACGTCGCTCCGGTGCTGCTGCCCGGGCTCCGCGTCGAGGTGGCCGGGGACACCGTGCGCATCGCCGCACCGATCGATCCCATCTACGAGACCGCCGAGGGGCAGGCCACGCTCGAGGAGCGCTACGTCGCCCAGGCGGGCGGCACGGAGAATGCGGTGTTCTTCGAGAGCTTCTACGGCCGGAGCGTCGGGTGCAATCCGCAGGCGATCGACCGCGAGATCGCGAAGCGCGCCCCCGACGTGCGTCGCTACTGGAGCGTGGTGGACTTCTCGGTCCCCGTGCCGGAGGGGGCGATCGCCGTCGTCGAGGGAAGCCCGGAGTGGTGGCACGCTCGGGGAGCGGCGCGCCTGCTCGTCGTGAACGACTGGCTGCGCCGGAGATTCGCCCGCAAGCCCGGCCAGAAGGTGCTGCAGACCTGGCACGGGACTCCGCTCAAGCGGCTCGCGCTGCATCGTCCGGGATTCGACCCGCGACGAATGGCGGCCGTCGTCAAGGAATCACGGCGGTGGGACGTGCTGCTCGCGCAGAACACCTACGCCGAGCGCATTCTCAAGAAGGCGTATGCGTTCTTCGGGCGTCCGATCTGGGTCGAGGGATATCCACGCAACGACGCGCTCGCGACCACCGATCCGGCCGTGATCCGCGCGGCGCTCGGCATCGGAGCCGACGAGCGCGTGCTGCTGTACGCACCGACGTGGCGCGACGACCGCACCGAGATGGTCGACTTCGTCGACGCCGAGCGGTTGGCCGAGCAGACCGATGCGGTCGTGCTCGTGCGCGGGCACTCCCGCACGCTCGACGCCGGACGCGACCATGCCGGCGCGCGCGTGATCGATGTGACCGGCTATCCCGAGACGGCCCAGCTGCTGCTCGCGGCCGACGCCCTCATCACCGACTACTCCTCGGTGATGTTCGACTTCAGTGTCACCGGCAAGCCGATGTACTTCCTCGTGCCCGACATCGAGCACTACCGCGGAACCCTGCGCGGGTTCTACTTCGATCTCGGCGCCCGGGCTCCCGGGCCGCTCGTGGGGAGTCAGGACGAGCTCGTGCGCGCGCTCGCCGCGCCCGACCACGAGCAGGTGTACGCCGAGCGCTACGACGCATGGCGGCGTCAGTTCAACGCTCGCGATGACGGGCGAGCGGCCGAGCGCGTCGTCGACCGCATCCTCGACCAGGGCTTCCTGACGGCCTGACCCGCGGCCGCAGGTCCTCGGCCCGCCATGGCCGGGGCAGGTCAGGGCAGCGGAGTGTTGCGGGTGCCCAGGCGGGAGGCATCGACGGTGTCGCCGGCTCCACGCAGAACGCCGCCCAGGAAACCCCAGCCCCAGGCCAGGTGCATGGTCGGCAGCACGAGCAACGTCCACAACCGCTGTCGGATGCCGCCACCGCCCGGTGCGGCGGCGACGGCGACGACGAGCAGCGCGTAGGCCGCGAGCGGGGCGTAGACGATCGAGGCGATGAGTGAGGCGAGGCCGCTGAGCACCCCGGTGAGCTGCAGGATGCCGACGATCACCGCGACGATCGTGAGCAGCACCAGAACCGGCGGGGCGAAGAAGCGGATGCCGTTGCGCCGCCCGAATCGCCGCACGAGCTCTCCGCGCCAGGCGCCGGTCGCGCGGAACTGGCGCGCCAGGCGCACCCAGCTCTCGCGGGGCCAGTACGTGACGGCGAGAGTGGGGTCGAACCAGACACGATGACCGGCCTGGCGGATGCGGAGGTTGAGCTCCCAGTCCTCGCCGCGTCGGATCGTCTCGTCGAAGAGACCGACCTCGTCGAGGACCTCGCGGCGCATCACGCCGAGGTACGCGGATTCCGCTTCCCCCTCGTGCGCGCCGCCGTGGTACGCGCCGCCTCCGAGGCCGACGGGGGAGTTGTAGAGGCGCGCGACGGCCTTCTGGAACGGTGCGCGCCCCTCGGCGTGCATCACACCGCCGACGTTGGACGCGCCCGTGCGCTCGAGGGTCTGCATGGCACGGGCGGCATAGCCGGAGGAGAGCTCCGAGTGCGCGTCGACGCGGATCACGGTCGAGTACCGGCCCGCGCGGATCGCCGCGTTCAGGCCCACCGGGATGTGCGCGGCGGGGTTGTCGACGAGGCGGATGCGCTCGTCGTCGGCGGCCAGTCGGTTCGCGATCTCGGTCGTTCCGTCGGTCGAGGGCCCGAGGGCGAGGATCAGCTCGACGGGAACGTCGAGATCCTGGGCGAGGACGGACTGCACAGCGTGCTCCAGATACCCGCGTTCGTTCAGCACGGGCATGACGAAGGAGACCCCGACGGGCGGCGCGTGCGAATCGTCATGCTGCATTCGTCGATCATGTCATGGGGCGTCGGACGTTCGCTGATCGAGATCTCGGCCCTGCTCCCGGCTCGGTATCCTGGAAGGATGGGTGCAATCTCCGACGCGAAGAAGGCGTACCGACTGTTGAAGCGGGCGGTCGCGTCGAGGACGGCCGTGCAGCGCGTGCGCCGCAGCCTCGCGGTCAGTGAGCAGTTCCCCGAAGGGCACTTCAAGATCGCCGTCTACTTCGCCGACGGTGCGGTGAACATGTACCAGATGCGGCAGTGGTACCGGCCGCTCGCCGAGCTGTCGAAGCGCTGGCCGGTCGTCGTGCTCGCGCGGCAGGCGACGGGCGCCGAGAAGCTGCTCGCCGAGGACGCCCCTCCGGTCGCGTTCGTGCCGACCGTGCGCAATCTCGAGAAGTTCGTCGCGCAGCACGACATCCGCATCGTGCTGTACGTCAACCAGAACACCCGCAACTTCCAGATGTTCCGGTACGGACGCCGGTGGCACGTGTTCATCAACCACGGCGAGTCCGACAAGATGTACATGACCACCAACCAGTACAAGGCGTACGACTACGCGATGGTGGCGGGTCAGGCGGCGCGTGACCGTCTCTCGCGCACTCTCTGGGCCTACGACGTCGATCGGCGCACCATCGAGATCGGCCGTCCGCAGGCCGATCACTATTCGGGTGAGCTCCCCTTCACGCCGGACGACCGCACCGTGGTGCTCTATGCGCCCACCTGGGAGGGGGACCGACCGAGCGCGCACTACGGGTCGATCTCCACGCACGGCGAGCGGCTGGTGTCGACACTGCTGGCGACCGGATCTCACCGCGTCATCTACCGGCCGCACCCGCGCAGCGGTGTCGTCGACCACGAGTACGGGGCGGCGCACCGTCGGATCATCGCCGCGATCGCCGCGGCGAACGCCACCGACCCGCGCGCTCAGCACGTGTACGACGACGGCCCCGAGCTCGGGTGGCAGCTGTCGGCCGCCGACGTGGCGGTCGTCGACATCTCCGCGATGGTCTACGACCGACTCGCCTCGGGCAAGCCCCTGATGATCACGCGTCCGGTCGACGAGCGCGCCTCGATCGACACCACGGGCTACCTCTCGGACTGCGAGTGGCTGACCGCGGATGCCGCCGCCGACATCGTGTCGGAGGTCGAGCGGGTCCGCGCCGACGATGCGGCGATCGCGCGTCTGCGCATGTGGGTGCAGCACTACTTCGGCGACACGACTCCGGGCGCCGCGACGGCCAAGTTCCACGCGGGCATCGAACAGCTCATGGCCAAGTGGGACGACTGGGAAGCGCACGAGATGGGTGCCGTCCGGCCGGATCTCGACGACGATGACGAAGAGGGCGACGAGGAGGAGATCTGATCATGGATCTCCCGCTCGCGCGAGACGTCGCCCCCCGGATCGAGTACGTGCCGGCGTCGGCATCCACGAACGCCGATCTGCGGCTGCTGGCCGAGGATCCGCTCCGCTGGCCGCACCTGTCGACCCTGATCACACGGAACCAGACCGCCGGTCGCGGACGGCTGGATCGCGTCTGGACGGCTCCCGACGGGGCCGCGCTGGCGATCTCGGTCGTCGTGCGCGTCTCGGTGGAACCGGCGCTCCGCGGTTGGATCCCCCTGATCGCGGGGATCGCGATGGCGGATGCCGTCGCCGCACAGCTGCCCGCGCGTGCGGTGGGCGTGAAATGGCCGAACGACGTGCTCGTCGACGAGCGGAAGATCTGCGGCATCCTCGCCGAGGCGACGTCGGATGCGATCATCGTCGGCGCCGGCGTCAACACGGCCATGACGGCGGAGCAGCTGCCCGTGCCCACCGCGACATCGTTCGCCGTGGAGGGGGCCGCCGCCGATGAGGATCGGCTGCTCGCCGACTACCTCCGAGGATTCGACGCGCACCTCGCGGCTCTCGCCGAGGCCGACGACGCGGTCTCCAGCGGCCTGCACGCCGCGGCGACGGAGCGGATCACGACCCTCGGTCGCACCGTGCGGGTGTCTTTGCCGGGGGAGCGGACGCTCGACGGCATCGCGCGCGAGCTCGACGACGAGGGGCGTCTCGTGGTGCGTCACGGCGGGGTGGATCATCCGATCTCCGCCGGTGACGTCGTGCACGTGCGCCCTCTCGCGGACTGACACGCCGCCCGCCCGCGCGTCGATGTCGGAGATCACGGGCACAATGGTGGGGTGACGCAGCCTGTGACGCTCAGCGGTCGGCCGATGATGCCGCCGCCCGGTGCGCCGTCCGAGGAGCGTCTGATCGCACGCTTCCGCGGTCACGCCCGTCGCCTCTTCTGGTCCGCGCTCGTGCTGGTGGCCACCTTCGGGGCGACCGCCTACTTCTACGACAACCTTCCGGCGCCGTTCGAGAACTGGATGCTGCTGTCCGCCGCCGGCGGCGTGGTGCTGCTGCTCGTCGTGATTCCGTTCACGGTGTGGCTCGCACGTTCGACGACGGTGACGACCCGGCGGGTGATCGTCCACGGCGGTGTGGGCGCGCGCAACCGCCGCGAGATGTCGCACGCGCGCGGGTACACGATCGGAGTGCGCCGCGGACCGCTGCAGCGGATGTGGGGCACGGGGACGATCACGCTCTCCAACGGTGTCGACGCTCCGCTGCGATTGGTCAACGTGCCGAACGTCACTCTCGTGCACGAGACCCTGGCCGATCAGATCGAGGTCAGTCAGATCCTCGCCCACCGCGACGCCCAGACCGGCACCGAGGGCTTCGCATCCTCGTGACGCGGGCCCGCACTGCCGTGCGCCCGCGATCTCGAGATGTCATCCGCACCGATGACGATGCGCGAGAATGGTCGAGACGAAAGGGAGGCGGCACATGGCTTTGCGTGTGGGCGTGATCGGCGGCGGACAGCTGGCTCGGATGATGATCGCTCCGGCGGTCGAACTGGGGCTCGATCTCCGAGTGCTCGCCGAGGGCGAGGGGATGTCGGCCCAGCTCGCCGCGACCGCCGTCGGCGATTATCACGATCTCGAGACCGTGCGCGCCTTCGTCGCCGACGTCGACGTCGTCACCTTCGACCACGAGCACGTGCCGCAGGACATCCTGCGCGCCCTCGTCGCCGACGGCGTGGCCGTGCACCCGGGCCCCGACGCCCTCCAGTTCGCCCAGGACAAGCTGGTCATGCGCGCGCGCCTGGCGGACCTCGGAGTGCCCCAGCCCGACTGGGCTGCGGTCGCCTCCGAGCAGGAGCTGCAGTCCTTCCTCGACGCCCACGACGGCCAGGGCGTCGTCAAGACGCCGCGCGGCGGGTACGACGGCAAGGGTGTGCGCGTCGTCCGTGCCGCGAGCGATGCCCGCGACTGGTTCGCCGCCGTGCCCGCGGGCGAAGCTCTGCTGGTCGAGGAGCTGGTGCCCTTCGTGCGCGAACTCGCGCAGCAGGTGGCGCGCCGCCCGAGCGGTGAGATCGCGGCCTATCCGGTCGTCGAGACCGTGCAGCGCGATGGCGTCTGCGCCGAGGTGATCGCGCCGGCACCGGCGGCCGCCGAGCGCCTCGTCGAGGTGGCCGAGAGCATCGGCGTCCGCATCGCCGAGGGCCTCGGGGTGACGGGGATGCTCGCGGTCGAGCTGTTCGAGACCGACGACGAGCGCATCCTCGTGAACGAGCTGGCCATGCGCCCCCACAACAGCGGTCATTGGAGCCAGGACGGCGCCGTCACCGGGCAGTTCGAGCAGCATCTGCGCGCCGTGGCCGACCTCCCCCTCGGCAGCACCGCCCCGCGCGCACCGTGGTCGGTCATGGTCAACATCCTCGGCGGTCCCGCCGAGGGAGGGCTCGGGGAGCGCTTCGCGAGCGCGATGGTCGCCCACCCCGAGGCGAAGATTCACACCTATGGCAAGGATCCGCGGCCCGGGCGCAAGGTCGGCCACGTGAACGTGTCGTCGGGCGATCTCGACGACGCGGTCTACGTCGCGCGCGCCGCGGCCGCGCATTTCGCCTGATTCGCCGGACGAGGGTGCCGCTCGGCCGCGTGCCGTGGGGGCAATCTCCAGCACCAGACCGTAGCCTGTTCTGGTGACCGAGCCACTGCACTCCTCCGCCGCGCCCCTGGTCGGCGTCGTCATGGGATCCGACTCCGATTGGCGCGTCATGAGCGACGCGTCCCAGGCGCTCACCGACTTCGGCATCGCGCACGAGGTCGAGGTGGTGTCGGCGCACCGCACGCCGGACAAGCTGATGAGCTACGCCCGCGAGGCTCGTGCCCGTGGCATCCGTGTCATCATCGCCGGCGCCGGCGGCGCGGCCCATCTGCCGGGCATGCTCGCCTCGATGACGCCGTTGCCCGTGGTCGGTGTGCCCGTGCCGCTCGCCTACCTCGACGGAATGGATTCGCTGCTGTCGATCGTGCAGATGCCCGCGGGCATCCCCGTCGCCACGGTATCGATCGGGGGAGCGCGCAACGCCGGTCTGCTCGCCGCTCGGATCCTCGGGACCGCTGATGAGGCTCTCGCCGACCGCGTCGAGGACTACGCCCGCGAGCTCGAGTCCCAGGTCGAGGCCAAGAACGAACGGCTGAAGGACTCCCTGTGACCCTCGCGCCACCGCGGGCGGGTGGGCGGCCGCTGATCGAGACCCGGCCCATGCGGCACCCGGACTCCACCGATGAGGGGGCGATGGCGAAGCGCGGCTGGTGGCTGGTCGCGCTGAACGTGCTGATCCCCGGTTCCGCTCAGATCGTCGCGGGCAACCGTCGACTGGGACGCATCGGTCTGCGGGCGACCCTGCTCGCCTGGCTCCTCGTGATCGTCGCGGCGGGTCTGGCGCTCTTCGCGCGCCCCGTGCTGCTGTGGCTGACCGTAGGCGCGGGATGGTTCTCCGCTCTCATTCTCACGCTCGTGCAGATCCTCCTCGTCGTGTACGTGGTGCTCTGGGCCGTGCTCACCTTCGACGTGCTCCGCATGGTGCGATTGGTGAAGGTGCCGACGGCATCGCGGTTCGCGATCCCGGTCGTCGCACTGATCCTGCTGGGTCTCGTCGGCGGGGGAGCGGCCTATGCGGCGACGGTCGTGGGATCGACCCGCAACACGATCAGCTCGATCTTCGGGCAGAGCGGACCGAGCCTCCCGCCCGACGACGGCTACTACAACATCCTGCTGCTCGGCGCCGACAGCGGTGACGGCCGCGACTCCATGCGCTTCGACAGCATCTCGGTGGTCTCGGTCAATGCCGACACCGGAGCGGTGACGATCACCGGAATCCCGCGCGAGCTGCCGAATGCACCGTTCAGCGAGGGCAGCCCGATGCAGGAGCTCTACCCGAACGGATTCGAGGGTCACGGTTCGTCCAGCTGCGGGTGGAACGGATGGATGAACCACGTCCGCAACGCCGCCGAGGTGTGCCGCGATGACAACGGCACGGGTCTGTACCCGAATGCGCAAGCTCAGGGATCCGAGCCCGGCATCGAAGCGACGAAGGATGCCGCGGAGGGTGTGCTGGGGATCAAGATCCCCTATTACGTCTTCGTCGACATGCACGGCTTCGCCGATCTGGTCGACGCACTCGGCGGTGTCGACATCACCGTGACGGAGCGTCTGCCGAAGGGCGGACCGCCCGAGGGCTGGCACGGGACGGACGTGAACGAGTGGGCGATCGGGTGGATCGAGCCCGGCGCGCAGCACATGGACGGCGACACGGCGCAGTGGTACGCGCGCTCGCGGTACACGACCAGCGACTGGGATCGTATGAAGCGCCAGCGCGAGCTGCAGGCGGCGATCCTCGCGCAGTTCACCCCGCAGACCGTCCTGACCCGGTTCAATGAGGTGGCGGCGGCCGGTACGGCGCTGATCAGTACGGACCTTCCGCAGGACAAGCTTCCGGAGTTCTTCGACCTGATGATGAAGGCCAAGGAGCTTCCGGTGAACACGATCGAGCTCACCCCGGAGCAGGGTGTCGACGAGTTCCAGCCGGACTACGCCTACATCCACGAGATGATCCAGCAGGCGCTTCACCCGCCGACGCCGACGCCGACTCCCGCTCCCTGACGCGGAGGGTGACGGCGGAAGTTCGGCTCCGGGCATGAATGTGCCCACGGCCTCCTCGGGAGAGTGTGGAGGAGGCCGTGGGCTTCCGGTGTATCACCGGATTCGCCAGACGACGGTGATCGGAGGGGGAGGGATCACCGTCGTCCAGTCGACCGCCGCACGAGGCGGCGATCAGATCTAGGCGCGCTTGCGGCGGGCGGCTCCGATGACCACGAGGCCACCGCCGACCGCGAGTGCCGCAGCACCGCCGCCGATCACCCAGGGCGAGATGCTTCCACCGGTGAGCGCGAGTTCGATGGAGCCGTCACCCGTGAGCGGCAGTTCGGTGCCTGCAGCCGCGATGCTCGGGTCGTGGGCACAGCTCGACGTGCCGCTGACCGTGATGACGGCGGTGTACTGGCCGATGCCGGCGACCGATGCCGCTCGAGCCGCGGCATTGGCACCCGCGCCCGTGAACGTGATCGCATACGCGCCGGAGCCGCCGGACGGCGGGCGGAACGAGACCGTGAGGCTACCGTCGGCAGCGGCGGTGTTGCCCGAGATCTCGGACTCTTCGGCGCGGAGGCCGGAGACGGAGACGCCGACGAC
The DNA here is from genome assembly GCF_044900755.1 of Microbacterium sp. NPDC087868. NCBI lineage: Bacteria > Bacillati > Actinomycetota > Actinomycetes > Micrococcales > Microbacteriaceae > Microbacterium > Microbacterium sp. NPDC087868. The sequence continues at coordinate 938,849 of NZ_JBJDNO010000001.1, read as the reverse complement.
CTCGGAGGGCTGGAACGATCCGGCCCCGAAGACGATGGTCGAGACGTCGCAGATGTCGATGATCGGGTCGTTGACCGTCACACTCGGCTTGTCGGCATAGGAGTCGGACGGCGCCGCGGAGGCGGCGGTCGGCGCGGCGAGAATGATGACGCCAGCGGCAAGGCTGATAGCAGCCAGTTTCTTCAGCATGATGTTTCCCCAGAATTTCACGCGGAATCACACCCGGATACACCCCTGCATCCGACTGCGTGGACCCTCCCTGCCCCCACGGCAGGTTCTTAGAGCCCAGATATTCCCCAGTGAGATGACGGTACCCCATCCCGGGGAGAAAGTCACGAGGTGCAGCGCAGTTCTTCGCGTGTCGCCGTCGGCGCATCGATCGTGGGCGTCTGCACGACCGAGTCGATGCGCTCTCCTGCGCCGTCTCCTTGGAATTGCACGGTGACGGTGGTGGACTCGCCCGGAGCCAGGAGGACGTTGTGCTGCACGACCGAGCGCGTCCCGAGGAGCGCGGTCTGCACGGGTTCCTCGTCGCCGTCGCGATCGGCGCGCGACAACGTCGCCCCCTCCGGGCCGTAGATCGCGAGCAGGGTGCGGGTGCTGCCCGGGTCGACGCCGAAGTTCCCACCGCCCGTGACGTACGGGGGAAGAGCGGTCGCGGCATCCGCCGGCGCGTCGTTCGTCCACGTCACGCTCACCTGCGTCGTCGGCATGCCCGCGCAGCTGCCGATCGCCGTGGAGACCGTGGCGTGCGCGTAGAAGTCCATCTTTCCGCCGGTGGTGTCGTTGATCAGGACGCCGACGTGCGTCCCGGCATCCGTGTCGACCGGGAGCGTGCCTCCGACCGTCGAGGCGGCGAGAACGCTCTGCTCGTCCTCGTGCGCGCTCCAGATGCGGATACGTCCCTCGTCCGCCGAGGTGGCGAGGGCACCGAGCAGCGCGCGCGGATCACCTCCGGCGAGTGCCGCGCCGAAGAGGCCGGTGGCGGCTTGGGCGAACACCTGGTCCTGGACGACCGGATCCGGGATCGCCGCATAGATCTCCGAGAGCAGGATGCTCACCACGTTCTCCGAGGTCGCGGTGAACGGACCGAAGCTCAGCTCACCGATCGCATCGAGCAGATGCTTCACGACGACCGTGTCGACCGCGATCACCCCGTCGACGGGGCCGCCGAACACGCCTTCCCAGCGGGTGGCGATCGCGGGGCCCGCCTCGGCGAAGTCCGGGATGCTCGTCAGATTCTGCAGATATCGGCCGGGCCCGTCCTCGAAGAGGGCGATCGTGCTGTCGCTCAGGGGGAGAGGATCCGTCAGCGGCGGGAAGTCCAGAGTGGACGCCTGCCGCTCCAGGGAGATCCTGCCGTTCTCGGCCCGCAACAGGGCGATCGAACCGATGATGCCGCCGGACGAGCGGAGTTCGGCGTTGTTCTGCATCGCGAGGACGTAGGTGCGGGGGCCTTCGCCGCCGAGCATCGTGGGGAGCAGGATCGCGGCGCCGTTCAGCGTGCCGACCACGGTCGCCGCCTCGGTGACGTTGGTACGCACTTCTCGCACGGCATCCGCCAGTGGAGGGAGCGTGGCATCGGCATCGATGCCCTCCGCTCGTGCGAGCGCCTCATCGAGCACGTTCGAGGCCTCCGCGAGCGGCTCCCGGATCGTGGCGAACGGGGCCAGGTCGATCGCGCCCCCGGAGAGGCCGAGGCTCGCCAGATCGACCTCGGCGGCGACGTCGAGCAGCGGTGTGAGCGCGTCCGTCCCTACGCTGTCGGCGATGGCGGCGATGTCGCTCACCGCGCGGAAGTTGGGGCCGACGAACGGCACGGCGGCGAAACCCTGCCACACGAAGTCGGAGGTGAGGTCGTTCGCGGATGCCGCGTGCCGGGCGATGCTGCCGGACACGTCCGCGGCCCTGTCGAGGTCACCCTCCGCGATCGCCGCTTTCAGATCCGAGGACTGCTCGGCGACGTGCGTCAGGTTGTCGACCGCCCCGATCCCTCGAATCGTCACCCAGCCGAGGGCGAGGACGAGGAGCGTCAGCACGATGCCGACGGTCCACCCCACCCATCGGCGCCGTCGTGGAAGTCGCCCGTCGCTCACGTGAGCATTCAAGCATGAACGGGGGGTGCGGGCGAGGATGCTGAGCGAACGCTGTCAGTCCGTGCGACGCGTCGGCGTCCTCCGGGCCGGAAGCGGTCGACGGAGATACTCTGAGCGCATGGGTGCTCGACTGCGTGTGGTTCTGGATCAGCTCGTGCAGGTGGTCGACCCGGATCACGCTGCCGCCGCGATCGAACTCACACGCGGACTCGTCGCGACAGCCCCCTCGGGGTGCGATGTCGAAGCGATCGTCGCCGCGGGTAGCGAGGTGTCGATCCCCGGCGTCACCGAGGTGCGGACCCTCGGACTGGCCCGCCGGGAACTGGCGGCGTCGTGGCAGCTCGGGATCGCCGCCGGCGCCGGTGGAGGACTGATCCATTCGCCGACGCTGATGGCACCGCTGGTGCGGCACGACCGTACCCACGACAACGATCAGACGACCGTGACGGTCTGGGGTCTCGAGGCGTGGGACGCGCCGGACAGCCTGTCCCGCGCCGCGGTCGCGTGGCAGAAGGCGATGCTGCGCCGAGCCGCGAAACATGCGGATGCGGTCGTCGTGCCGACGCACACGATCGCGCAACGGCTCCAGGAGATCGCCCGTGTCGGAGATCGCGTGCGCGTGATCGCGGGGGCGGCGCCCGAAGGCTTCGTTCCGCCGTTCGACGCCGCCGAGCGGCGCGGCGGGCTCTCCCTGCCCGAACGTTACGTCGTCGTGCACGGCACCTGGGACTCGGTCTCCGACGGATTCCGCGGCGCGCTGGCGGCCGGGGCGCACGCCGTGGTGCTGGATGCGGCGGAGGGGACGGAGCCCCGCTACTCCGACATCGCGTCCTCCGCGGGACTGGCCGAGTCCCGCGTGCACGTCCGGGGTGCCCTCGACACGTCCGACCGCGCCGCCGTGCTCGCCGGAGCCGCTGCCTACGTCGCGAGCAGTCCGACCGCCGCCTGGCCCTGGCGTGCGGTGGAGGCGATGCGTCTCGGTGTACCGGTGGTGGGCGTCGACTCGGGAACGCACCGGGACGTGCTCGCCGACGGGGGACTGCTCGTCGACCCGGGTGACCTGGCCGAAGCGGTCGAGAGCGCGACCGGGGGCGAAGGAGCGCGACTCTCGGTGCTCGCGGCGGACCGCTCGCGCGCGTTCTCGTGGGCCGGATCGGCCGAGCGCGTGTGGGGTCTGCACGCGGATCTGTGAGATGTGCTGTCCGAGCATCTCGGCAGTCACATAAGATTGGCCATCGTGTCCCAGAACGTTCCGGTTCCTGACCGCGTGAGTCGTGGTCACATTCCTCGCCTGACGTCGCTGGATGGCCTGCGGGGCATCGCTGCCGTCGCAGTTGTGGTCTACCACGCGTTGCTCGCGAGCACGTTGGGCGATGAATTCCTCGACCGGCTGCACGGTGAATCGGGCGCCAACACTGCGCTCGACATAGTCGTCGACACGCCTCTGCGCCTGTTGACCATGGGGCCCGAGGCCGTCGTCATCTTCTTCGTCCTCAGCGGTTTCGTTCTGACCCTCCCGATGCTCGGAGGAAAAGGGCTCGATCTCTGGGCCTACTATCCGAGGCGGATCGCACGGCTGTGGATTCCAGCGGCGGCCTCGATCGCACTGGCGATCGTGCTGATCCTCCTCAGCACTCAGAACGCCGACGATGCCGTGAGCGAATGGGGCGCCCGTTATTCCTTCAGTCTCGATCGCCTGACTGCGCACGAGGTGTTGAAGAGTCTTTTCTTCGTAACGAACTTCCCGGGGCTCAACAACCCGATGTGGACGTTGCAGTGGGAGATGCTGTTCTCGCTCACGCTTCCGGTGGCTTTCCTCTTCGTCGCGCGCATGCGACGCGGATATGTCGCGACCATCATCGGTTCCGCAGTCGTGTCCGGTGGAGGAGTCGTGGTCGATATCCCGTCGCTGGTGTACGGACCCATGTTCGTCGCCGGGTGCGCAGCGGCGAAGATGATTCATGACCGAGGGGATCGTCGGACGTCACCGCTCGCATCCTGGGGTCTCTTCGTCTGCGGGCTCGCACTGATAAGCGTTCCGGATATTCTCCGAGTCGGCTTCGGCTGGCCCGTGAGCACGGGTGCTCAGGGGTTCGTCACGCTCGGCGCGACCGTACTGGTCCTCAGCCTGGTGCTCCCGTCCGCCCTCACCCGGTTCTTCGGGAGCGCGCCGATGAGGTTCCTCGGCCGGATCTCGTTCAGCTTGTATCTGGTTCACGTCCCGGTACTCCTTGCCGCACAGCACTTCGCACCTCGGTATCCGAATCTGTCCCTGGCAGTGGGTGCGATCGCGTCGGTGGCGATCGCGTGGGGCTTCGCACGTTGGGTCGAAGAACCGTCGGCGCGCATCGCCCGCAGGCTCGGTAAGAGGAGCAGTGAACTGCGAATGTCCATCACCGCGTCGTAGCCAACAAATGCGGCCGGGCGAGTGCTCGGTCGTCGCAACGACACGCCGAGAACCAAGCGATATTCCGTAACAGTGGCATGATTCTTGAACTTCCGTCACACTGGTCACATGTCTCGACGTGCCCCACGCTCGCGAAACAATCGAGGGATCGCCCGTCTCCTCACTTGTTTCCTCGCTGTCACCGCTGTCGTCGCCGGAACCGTGCTTCCGGCCGGCGCCGCCTCCGCAGTCGCCCCAGCGAGTGCGACGGTGTCGAGCGCCGTCTCCCAGGCGGTCGGTGACCCCGCGGCATCCGGCGTTGTGAAGAGCACGCTCGTGGGCTTCAATCCGGGAAACATCATCAGCGACGCCGTGTTCACCAATAAGAGCACGATGACCGAGGCGCAGATCCAGGCGTTCTTCAACAGCAAGGTGTCGAGATGCCTGGGCGGCACCGACGAGAACGGCAAGCCGATCGTCTGCCTCAAGGACTTCAAGATCACGTCGGTCACGCGCCCGGCTGATCAGTACTGCAGCGGTTACTCGGGAGCTGCGAACGAGTCGGCGGCGCGGATCATCTATCGCGTCTCGCAGGCGTGCAACATCAACCCGCAGGTTCTGATCGTCATGCTCCAGAAGGAGCAGGGCCTCATCACCCACACGTGGCCGAGCGCATGGCGATACAACATCGCGCTGGGCCAGGGCTGCCCCGACACCGCTCCGTGCGACCCCAACTACATCGGCTTCTTCCACCAGATCTACGGCGCCGCGCGTCAGATGCAGATCTACATGGAGGGGCGCTGGTTCCAGTGGTACGCCCCGGGCAAGACCTGGAACATCCTCTACAACCCCAACGCCAACTGCGGATCCTCTCCGGTGTACGTCGCGAACAAGGCGACGTCGGCGCTCTACTACTACACGCCCTACCAGCCGAACGCGGCTGCGCTCCGTGCCGGATACGGCACCGGCGACGGATGCTCCGCCTACGGCAATCGCAACTTCTACAACTACTTCACCGACTGGTTCGGATCGACGCAGAGTGCGTCCGCCCCCCAGGGGCTCGTGAAAGTCGGGACCGCGGTCTGGCTCGTGTCCGGCCAGAACCGCTACCACATCACCGCCGAAGCATACCCGGAGTACAAGGCCGTTCTCGGGGCGCCGAAGGTCACCACCGCATCGGCGCTCACGCCGTACACGGTCGGCGCGCGCGGTTCGTTCTATGTGAAGAACGCGTCGACCGGTGTCGTAGCCATGCTGCAGGGCAGTCAGACCCATCGTTTCGCGAGCTGCGCGCTGGTTGCTTCCTGGGGTGGCTCGTGCGGTGCACCTCTCGTGACCATGTCGAACGCCCACTTCTCGAAGTTCAAGGTCGGTTCGGAGATGACGAGTTTCGCCCGGGTGGCGAGTGGCGGACGGATCCATCAGTTGTCCGGCAACTCGCTCGTTCCGCTCTTCGATGCGGCCACGGCGAAGGCGAGAAACGCCGGGGTGACTCCGTACGCCGCAGTGATGCCGGCCGCCGCAGTGACTCAGCGAAAGGTTGAGACGCGTATCCGATTCACGCCGGGAACGTTCATCAAGGAATCCGGGAAGGCCTCCGTCTGGCTGCCGGATGACGCAGGGGTGCTCCACCACCTTCCGTCCTGGCCTCAGGCGGCGGAGCTGGGTCTGCCATCCAAGGTCGGCGCGACCGTTTCCGCTGCGGACATAAAGGGCTACAGTGCGACGGACCCGCTGTCCCCCTTCGTCCAGTGCGGCGGGGTGAACTATGCGGCTGCGGGAGGCACCCTGCATGCTCTCGGTGGTGCGGTCCCATCGGGATTCACCGCGACCCGGTTGGACGCGATTACCTGCGGAAAGCTGAAGCTGACCGGGACGAAGCTCAGCGGCACCGCGGTGTTCGTCCAGTTCGGCGGCGTCGGAGAGGTGTTCCACCTCATCAACGGGCAGTATCGCGCCGTCCCGACCGCCGACCAGCAGAAGTCCATCAACGGTGAGGTTGCACCGTCCGTGCTGAAGACGGGCGCGGCCTGGAAGGCTGCAGTCAAGATCGGGGCCCCGTACCCCGGCGGTGGCACGCTCATCCGCGCGAACGGGACGTCGGCAGTGTGGCTCGTCGACGGTGCCTCGCTCGTCCATCTCCCGAACTGGGCGATCGCGGCCGAATACGGTCTTCCCTCGAAGTCGACCGTCGTTGCGCCCGAAGCGATTTCCGGCATGGCACAACGATCGGCGCTCACGCCGTTCGCGACGTGCGCTGGGGGTACCTATGTCGCGGCCGACGGGAAGCTTCGCGCGGTGGCACCCGGACAGCTCGGCGGTCACAGCACAACGGCGCTGAGTGCGCAGGTGTGCGCGGGACGGACGACCGGCACTGCAGTCGACACCCCCGTCATCATCAGCGACGGATCGCAGACCGCGGTCGCGGTCGCCGGTGGCTTCTTGATCCTCCCCGATGCCGCGAGCGTCACTCGCGCCGCTGCCGGGGCCCCGGTGGTCACGCACACCGTGAATGCCGGATACATCAACACGCTCGCGCGGGCGGTCGTACCCGGCGAGGGCGCGCTCGTCCGCGCCTCGAATGAGTCGGCCGTCACCCTAATCAGCGGGGCAGTCCGTCTGATGATCCCGAACTGGGGGGTTGCGGCTGATCTCGGTGTGCAACCGCGTTATGAGATCGTCGCTGCTCAGGCGGTCGCAACGCGCCCCGCGGATCAAACCGGTATCGGAATCTTCGTCCGTTGTGGGCAGACCGATTACATCGCTTCCGGAGGCACGCTCATCGCGGTGACCACCGCGGCGCTCGGTGGGTTCGTGTCGACTCCGTTGACGGCTGAGGCGTGCGCAACGCTGAAGACGAGTGCAGCGGCGCCGCTGAGCACGGTTCTGGTGACCTCGGCGGCGGGCGCGGTGTACAGCCTCGCTGGCGGCGAGTTGGTGCCCTGGACCGGGGGAACGCCGACCGTGAAGCCGCTCGTCCTCGACGACCGGACCATCGCCGGGCTACCGAAGTCGTAGAGGCCGGCGATGCCGCGACGAAGCATCGTCAGAGTGCGCACAGGATCGCGGTGTTGGTGTTCGGATATACTCGCCAGGATGCTTCGCGGTCCCGATTCCGCGCACGTAACTTGGAAGGGCGAATAAGTTGACGTTTGGCACGCCCATCGACTTGGCCGATTTCGATGTACCGGGACGGGGAAGGGGAATCCTCGACATCTTCCGCCGAGGTTATCTCCTTCGCTTGCTGGTCCGAAAGGGAACAGCGACCCGCTACCGCAACTCGGTACTCGGATGGGTCTGGTCGTACGTCAAACCCTCGGCGCAGTTCGTCATCTATTACTTCGTCATGGGAGTGATCCTCAAACTCGATCGAAACATCGAGAACTTCCCGATCTACCTCTTCTCGGGCGTGGTCGCCGTCAACTTGTTCAACGAGGCGTTCGGAAACGCGACAACGTCGATCGTCGACAATCGTGCCCTCGTCAAGAAGATTTACCTCCCACGAGAGCTGTTTCCCGTGGCGTCGGCGATCATCGCGTTCATTCATTTCCTTCCGCAGGCAGCGATCTTGTTGCTCGTCTGTCTCATCGTCGGCTGGAGCCCTACGTTGCTCAGCATTGGCGGTGTGCTCCTGGCGATGCTGATCGTGCTGTTCTTCGCTCTCGGCCTGGGATTGTTCTTCAGCGCGCTGAACGTGCGGTTCCGCGATGCGCAGAACTTCGTCGACCTCATCAAGATGTTCTCGACGTGGACCTCGCCCGTGCTGTACAGCTGGATTCTCGTGCAGGAGGCTCTGGCGAATCACTCCTGGCTCTTCACCGTCTACACGTGGAACCCGCTCACGATCGCGGTAGAGCTCTTCCATCAGGGGTTCTGGGCAGGCACCACTGAGCCCGTCCCGGCCGGTCAACCGGACCCCAGCATTCTCCCCGGGTTCGGTAGTGCCCTCCTGGTTGCTCTGATCATCTGCGTGGCCATGACGATCATCGGGCAGTTCACCTTCCGCCGCTTCGAGCGCTCATTCGCACAGGACCTGTGATGCCCCATATCATCTCTCAGACCGAAGCCCGTCCGAGCATCATCGTCGAGCACGTGTCGAAACGATTCCTGAAGCGAAACACGCACTCCTTCAAGGAGGCGTTCGTCGGATGGATCCGTGGTAAGAAGGTGAGGGCCGACAAATTTTCTGCACTGGACGACATCAGCTTCCAGGTCGGCGAAGGTGAGTCGGTCGCGATCATGGGACTCAACGGTTCTGGCAAGTCGACGACTCTCAAGTTGATCTCCGGTGTGTTGGAACCCGACAGCGGGAACGTCTACACCCGAGGTAGAGTGGCCGGTTTGATCGAAGTGGGAGCCGGATTCCATCCGGAGTTGTCGGGACGGGAGAACGTCTACCTGAACGCCGCGATCCTCGGGATGTCGGAGAGCGAGATCGACGAGCGGTTCGACGAGATCGTTGAATTCTCCGAGATCGGCGAGTACATCGATCAGGAAGTCAAGCACTACTCCTCCGGAATGTTCATGCGCCTCGCGTTTTCGGTCGCGATCCATGTCGAACTCGACATCTTGCTGGTCGATGAGGTTCTCTCCGTCGGAGACGCCCCTTTCCGTGCGAAATGTTCGGCGAAGATCAAGGAGCTCACGTCGCAAGGCGTGACGATGCTCGTGGTCAGTCACAATGCGAACATGGTTCGCGATCTATGTGATCGCGGTGTGGTCATCAAAAAAGGCAAGAAGATCTTCGACGGTCCGGTCAATGACGCCGTCGAGGCGATGACGGCATGATGCAGATCACGTCCGAGCGGATCGTTCTCGACCCCTTCACTCTGTTCGACTCCAAGGTCGTCGATGTCCGGTTCGATGGGCACAGGGTCTGGTCGGCAAGCGTGCCCTACGCGACGGATGGCGAGATCGCACTCCGTTGGCCGAAGGCGCTGCGGATCCGGCTCTCGGGAGTGACGGACGTCTCGATCACCGACTCGGCGACGGGACGGGTCATCGACTCCGCTGAGGCCGTGTCGTTCGGTTCCAGTAAGGACAGGCTCGCGCTCACCGATGCCCGCGGGAGATGGCTGGCGATGACGAAGTGGGATCGGCTCGGCCCGGTCCTCGACGGCCGTTCCGACGATCTCGGCGCGATCCTGCTGCAGAACGGACGTCGGCTGGTCGACGACCTCACGTCGGATGGCCACGAGGTCTACATCGTTGGCGGAACGCTACTCGGAATCGTCAGGGACGGCGGGCTGCTCCCGCATGATGACGATCTTGATCTGGCCTTCTATTGTCACGCGGACAACCCGCTGGACATCGGTCTCGTCTCCTACCGGATGGAGCGCGCGCTCCAGTCCCGTGGATACACGGTCGTGCGGCACAGCCTTGCCCATCTGGAGATCGAGTTCTTCAACAGCGCCGGAGAACCGGACCACTACATCGACATCTTCACCGGGTTCTTCAGAGACGGCCAGTATTGCCAGCCCTTCGCTCTCAGGGGCCCGGAGATCCTGCCGGAGGATCTCGTTCCCACCCGTCCACGAGAGATCGAGGGCGTCGAGCTCCCGGAGCCCGCGAATCCCACCGCGTGGCTGTCTTACGCGTACGGTCCGGGATGGCGTGTCCCCGATCCCACCTTCAAGTTCGTCACCCCGCGATCGACTCGTGCCCGATTCGAGGCGTGGTTCGGGGTCTTCAACCGCGGCCGAGTGTACTGGGACAAGCACTACCTCGGGTACGAGACTCCGATGGGCTTCACGGACGCTCGGCGCCCCGTGGAGCGTTTCCTCGCAGACGTTCCTGCCGGGGCCCGAATCCTCGACCTCGGTTGCGGCGACGGGCGTTGGTCCCATGAACTCGCTTCGTCCGGTCACGCCGTGACCGGCGTGGATTACAGCCATGAGGCGCTCCGCATCGCTCGATCTGCGCAGGGTGAGTCCGAGGTGGATTTCCGTTATCTAAACCTCAATGACCGAGCATCCGTGCTCGAGTTCGGTGCGTGGATGCTGGGTACGGGCCAGGAGTGGTGCGTCTTCGCTCACCACTCGTTGCAGGCGCTCACTAAGGCGAACCGGCAGAACGTCATGCTCCTCCTGGACCTGGTGCTCAGAGGAAGCGGTTTCGCGGATCTCTCCAGCGACGAGAACCTCAGCGGACACTACGAGCGGGGGAAGCCGTCGACGTGGCATCTGCCGCAGCGGTGGTTGGTGGAAGAAGCCGATGGGCACCCGCTCGCGATCGACATCATCGACAGGCGGCGTCGCCGGGATCGTAAAGACACCCGAGAGGTGTACACGGCGCGCATCCGTCGTACCAGCGGCATCGTCCGTGCGGGAGATCAGGCGTTCGTGCGGGAGCGTCGTGAACTGAAGAAGACCGAGGAGTAGTCATGCGGAAGATTCTGAGAAAGCTCGCCATGCTCATCGCGCCGACGGCGTATGGGAAGCTGCAGCGTTTCGACCCCGACAAGCCTGTCGCTGCGAGCGCTGAGGTGAGCGAGGAGCTGATCGCTCGGGTCGCCGAGCTTGAGCTTCAGCTCAAGGAAGTGCGTCAGGACAACCGTCGGGTCGCGGAGCTCTACGATCTCGTCTTCGAACGGCTGCGCGAGGACAACCCTCTCATCCAGAAGTGAGTGGGTGTCGGTCCGGACTCACTTACTCGGATCGCCACTGCGGGACGGTGCGGAGACCGCGTGCGGAGACGCGGTAGTCCCGTGCGCCGCCGGGGAATCGAGCGCCGAGCCGGATGATCGGCTCATCGCCTGCGTCCATCTCCACCCACGCACTGCCGTTCCTGGTCACGAGCAAGGCGTCGACGTGACGACTCGGGGCGGTCTTCTTTCGGAGACCGACCCGGCGGACTGCTGAACTCGGGATGCCGACATCACGGCGATCCCTCACGGGAATGCGGAGAGAGATCGCCGCTGCGCCAGCTTCGATCTCGTCGACGTCGACCTGGATCGACACGCGTCCGCCGATCGATTCGACCGTACCTGTGGGTCGCAGAAGTGCTCCGATATCGGAGGGCGAGAGGTCGAGAACGAGCCGATCGGCACCCACGGCGTACGCCGCCCAGACACCGTCCGCGGACAGACGCACAGCGGGGGGCAGCGCTCCGCGGAGCATCGGCTGACGACGTTGGGTCCCGAGTACGCAACGAGCGGTCAGATCCCAGACATTGTCGTCGAGTTTCCGCCCCAAAGCTGCGTTGGACGGATCGATCACGGCGCTGGCATCGACACCGAAGCCGAACTGCTCTTCCGTTCGCGTCCACATCGTGCTCGAACTCGGCACGAGCCAGCCGATGCGCGTGACATCCGAACGGACGCCGACGGCGACGGCAGCGGAATCGATCTCGTGCGTGACATCGAGCTGATCCGCCGCGAACATTCGTGTGAAGGGCTCGGAGAGGTCCTTGAAGATGCGTTGCCCATCGGAGCGCAGCGAATGAGGGCGACCGTCGGCGCCCTTCCACGTCACGCCGAGATCGAGATGAAGCTTGCCTCCGCTCCACCGCATGCTCGTCGCGCGGGGAACGGGACCGATGACCGGATCCTCGCGGATGAGTCGATCGAGCGCGTGGGGATGACCCGCGCGAAGCAACTCGGCACGGAGACGCCACGTGACATCCAGGCAGGCGTCGTCCTCCTCGGAGAAGTGGTCGGCCTGGATGCGACGCCCGTGCTCGAAGATAAGCTTCCGGATCTCGGGCTTCCGCTCGACGTAGTAGCCGTTGAACGCGTCCATCAGACGCGAACGATACTGGTGCTCGCGCAAGAGCCTCCGCTCGGCCTCGAGGCCGGGGGACGCAAGCCCCTCGTCGATCGCGATAATCACTTCATTGAGCCAGTGCCACCATTCCGGTCGCGCCCGACGGAAGGTCGTCGAGCCACTGCCGGCGGTGGTGAACCAGTGATAGTACGGCGTGGATGCCAACGTCGAGACGACCGTCGATCGCGCGAGCACCTCCACGTTGAAGAAGATGTCTTCCCAGAGGACACGTCCGCCTTCACGGAACCGGATGCCGTGCTCGATGAGGAGCTCGCGACGGTACAGTTTGTGGGGATTCGTCGGGGTGAGCGCACCGTAGGGAAGTCCAGCCCCCAGAACCTGTGGCATGTCTTCGGGAAACTGGTCGATGGCCCAACCTGCGTCGTCGGTTCGGGCTTCCTTGCCGTTGAGCACGTCGGCGGCGTGAGCGTGCGCGTATCCGTATCCGTCTCTCAACGCATCGGGGAACAGTTCGTCGTCGTGGTCCATGAACGCCACGTACTCACCTCGAGCGAGCTCGATCCCAGTGTTTCGAGGCCGGCAGGGCCATCCGGAGTTCTCGATTCGGGTCACGCGGTAGTTCGGTCGTGAACGGGCGATTTCGCCCAGGCGCTCATAGGTATCGTCGGGGGAACCGTCATCGACGAAGATCACTTCCCACTCATCGGCAGGCAGGGACTGCGCATCGAGGGAAGCGACGAGGCGGTCGAGGCCCGCGCCGGAACGATAAGTGGCGACGACGATCGATACCTTCGGCTGTGCCGAGTTCATCTCACTCCACTTCCTCAGCCGCGATCAGATGATCGACGATAAGCCTGGCGGTTCCGAGGTCGTGAGGGGTCGTGATCTTGATGTTGTTGACGTCGCCGAGAAGAATCCGGGAGGGAACCCCCATGAACTCGTGCACCAGATCTGCGTCGTCGCTCACCCGCTGATAGTTCGACTTCACCGCTCGCTTATAGGACTTCTTCAACAGCTTGCGCTGAAACGCCTGTGGTGTCTGGCCGAGCCACGAGTGCGATCGATCGAGTGAGCCTTCGATGAAGCCATCATCACCGACGAGCTTCACCTGCACCGTGCTGGGCGTGCCGAGCATCGCGGCTCCGTCTTCGATCGCCGCATCGAGGACGGAGCGGATCAGTTGCTCCGTCACGAACGGACGCACCCCATCGTGCACGAGGACGACATCCCCGGTCGTCGCTTTGAGCCCCTTCTTCGCACTCAGGTGCCGCTCCTCGCCGCCGATCACGAGCGTCACTGGAAGCTTCGCCTTGTCGATGAGGATCTTTCGATACGTCTCCTCATTCTCCGCGCTGATGGTCACGATGATCTCATCGATGAACGGGAGCGCGACGGCCCGTACCGTGCGCTCGAGCACGGTCATCCCGCCGAGCTCGACCAACAGCTTGTTGCTCCCGAAGCGGGTGCCCTTGCCGGCGCAGGTCACGATCGCCGAAATCGAATGTCCCTTGTACACGGTCAGTCTCTCTTCTGCTTCAGGGATGAGGTGAAGCGTCGCAATGATTCGAGCTCAGCTTCTTCGCTGAGCAGGTAGCCGGCCTCGCCTCCGAAGAGTTCCGAATGGCGAGTTGTCATGTTCCGCGTGTACATCCGCGCGAAGGGCGATTCGGGTTCGGGCGGCACCTGGCCGGAGATGTCACGGCCGAAGACCTCTCGGGCGAGGAGTTCGTTCGAGATCGGCGGCGTGGCGATGTTCACGGCATCAAGGTCGTTCTCGAGGGCGAGAGAGATGTGATCCCAGAGATCGCGAACGTCGTAGTGCTGGAACTCGTTGCCCGGGCGGATGTGCTCGACCCTGTAATCGTTCGCGAGGTCGTAGACGACGCCCTTCTTGAGGTTCGCACCGTACAACTGCGGCAGGCGGATGATCGTCGTGTCCAGTGCCTCCCCGAAGCGTCGTTCCTGGTGGAGCCGATTCGCACCATAGGGGGTGAGACCCGCAGCCGAGAGCGGAGCGGATTCATCGGGCGAACCCCCCTCCGGGTAGACACACACCGTCGAGATCAGGACGAGTTTGCGGATGCGTGCTTGAAGCACGATGTCGATGAGGGTGTCGATCTCGGCGAGATCCGCGGCGCCGTCGGTGTTGATACGGAAGGAGTCGGCGCGATTGGCCGCACTCACGACGACGTCGTACTCCTTGCCTGCGATCTCATCGATGTTCTTGGAATTGTAGAGGCCGTCGAATGAGTGGGAATTGCTTAGGTTCGAACCGACAAACCCCGTGAAACCGATCAGAGCAGACCGCATAAAGACCCTTCTTCAGACGTCGGGACCGTTGTCAACAGTGTACGTGGGCCCCCTGAGTGCCGTTCGGAGGCTGGCCGTACCTACGCGAGCTGGGCCATGTACTCCGCCAGCGACCGATACGCGTCGGCCGGCGCGAATCCGGTCGTCTGGATCTTCGCCAGATCGAGGACGCTGTTGCGGGGGCGAGGGGCCACCGGGCCGGTCGCCGAGGCGAAGTAGTCCTCGGTGCTGACGGCCATCACACGCGCGGGGTCGTGGCCGGAGAGACGGAAGACCTCGCGGGCGACATCGGCCCAGGACCGGGCATCGCCCGATCCGGTCACGTTGTAGACGCCGTAGGCGGCATCCGATGCGTAGAGGTGCGCGATCGCGTCCGCGATGTCCGCGGTGAAGGTGAGGCGCCCGAACTGGTCGCCCACGACCCGCGGGTCGATTCCGCGCTCCGCGAGCGAGTGCATCGTGCGGACGAAGTTGCCTCCGTCGCCGATCACCCAGGAGGTGCGCACGACGTAGTGCCGCGAGGCCGTGGATGCGGCGAGGTCGCCGGCCGCCTTGGTCTGGCCGTAGACACCGAGCGGGCGCAACGGGGCGTTCTCGTCGTAGGCGCCGTCGAACGTTCCGTCGAAGACGTAGTCGCTCGACACGTGCACCAGGGTGATGCCGTGATCGTCGGCGACACGGGCGAGCGCGGCGACTGCGGTCGCGTTCGCCGCCCACGCCTGCTCTCGGCCCTCAGGAGTCTCAGCAAGGTCGACCGCGGTGTACGCGGCGGCGTTGACGATCAGACCGTAGTCGCGCCAGCGCCGAGCGGACGAAAGGTCCGAAGCGGTCACATCGATGTCGTCGCGTGTGGCGTACTCGATGTGGGCGGCATCTCCGAAACGAGCGCGCAACGCGAGTCCCAACTGGCCGGACGCCCCGAGGACGAGGATGCGCTTCGGCGGGATCGGGGTGACGTCGGCGAGCCGAGGGTGCGCCTTGTCCTTCTCCGAGATCTCGACGTCGGCGAGCGGGATGGGCCACGCCACCGCGGCCGTCTCGTCCGCGAGGTTCAGGAAGGAGTACGACGCATCGGGGGACCAGTGGTCGTTGACGAGATAGGTGTACGCCGTGTCAGCCTCGAGCGTCTGGTACGAGTTGCCCACGCCTCGGGGCACGTAGATCGCCCGAGACGGGTCGATCTCCGTGGTGAACACGGTGCCGAAGGTCGGTCCTTCGCGCAGGTCGACCCACGCGCCGAAGATGCGCCCGGTCGCCACCGAGACCCACTTGTCCCACGGCTCCGCGTGGATGCCACGCGTCGTGCCGACGGCGTCGTTGAACGAGATGTTGTTCTGCACCGGGCCGAAGTCCTCGAGCCCGAGCGCCAGCATCTTCTCGCGCTGCCAGTTCTCCTTGAACCATCCGCGCGAGTCCCCGTGGACGGGCAGTTCGAACATGACGAGGCCCGGGATGGGCGTCTCGATCCGTTCGAGCTGCTTCCCGAACGCGGTGCTCACTGGCCCTTGCCCGCGTAGAACGCCTCGACGGCGTCCTTGGACGGCGCCCACCAGGCTTCATTGTCGCGGTACCACTGGATCGTCGAGGCGAGTCCGGCCTCGAAGTCCGAGAACTGCGGAGCCCAGCCGAGCTCGTCGCGCAGCTTGCTCGAGTCGATCGCGTAGCGGAGGTCGTGGCCCGCGCGGTCGGTGACGTGGTCGTACGCGTCCGCGGGCTGGCCCATCTCGGTGAGGATCAGCTCGACGACGGACTTGTTGTCCTTCTCGCCATCGGCGCCGATGAGGTACGTCTCGCCGATCGCGCCCTTCTCGAGGATCGTCAGCACGGCCGAGGAGTGGTCGTCGGCGTGGATCCAGTCGCGGACGTTCTGCCCGGCCCCGTAGAGCTTCGGGCGGATGCCGCGGATCACGTTCGTGATCTGACGCGGGATGAACTTCTCGACGTGCTGGTACGGGCCGTAGTTGTTCGAGCAGTTCGAGATCGTCGCCTGGACGCCGAACGACCGCACCCACGCGCGCACGAGCAGATCGCTGCCCGCCTTGGTGGAGGAGTACGGCGACGAGGGGTTGTAGGGAGTCGACTCGGTGAACCGCTCGGGATCATCGAGCTCGAGGTCCCCGTAGACCTCGTCGGTCGAGATGTGGTGCAGGCGCACGTCGTGGCGTCGTGCCGCCTCGAGCAGCGTGTACGTGCCGATGATGTTGGTGTCGAGGAACGGCCGGGGGTCGTTCAGCGAATTGTCGTTGTGCGACTCCGCGGCGTAGTGCACCACGGCATCCGTCTCGGCGAAGAGGCCGTCGACCAGGCCGGCATCCGTGATGTCGCCGTGGACGAACGTGAGCCGATCCTCGGGGAGTCCCTCCAGCGACCGCCGGTTCCCGGCGTAGGTGAGGGCGTCGAGCACCGTCACGTGATGCTCGGTGTTCTCGATCACGTGGTGAACGAAGTTGGAGCCGATGAAACCGGCTCCTCCGGTGACGAGCAGACGGGTCATGCGTGGCCTCTCTTGAGGATGTCGAGCAGATAGGCGCCGTAGCCGGACTTGACGAGCTTCTCGGCGCGTTCGCGCAGTTCGTCGTCGGTGAGGAAGCCCTGGCGCCAGGCGACCTCCTCCGGCATCCCGATCTTCATGCCCGTACGGCGCTCCATCGTGCGCACGTACTCGGCGGCGTCGGTCATCTGGTCGAACGTTCCCGTGTCGAGCCAGGCGGTGCCGCGCGGGAGGACCTCGACCTGGAGCTTGCCGCGCTCGAGGTACTCGCGGTTGATGTCGGTGATCTCGTACTCGCCGCGGGCGCTGGGCGCCAGGTTGCGAGCGATCTCGATCACGTCGTTGTCGTAGAAGTAGAGGCCGGGAACGGCGTAGTTGCTCTTGGGGGAGGCGGGCTTCTCCTCGAGCGAGACCGCGCGTCCTTCGGCGTCGAACTCGACGACACCGTAGGCCTCGGGCTCGGCGACCCAGTAGGCGAAGACCGCTCCGCCGTCGATGTTCTCGAATCGCTGCAGGCGGCTGCCGAGGCCCGGGCCGTAGAGCAGATTGTCGCCCAGGACCAGGGCGACCGAGTCGTCGCCGATGAAGTCCGCGCCGATCGTGAACGCCTGCGCGAGTCCGTCCGGAGAGGGCTGCTGAGCGAACGTCAGGTTCACACCGAACTGCGATCCGTCGCCGAGGAGGCGCTCGAAGTGCGCAGCGTCGTGCGGCGTCGTGATTACGAGGATGTCCTTGATCCCCGCCAGCATCAGCGTCGAGAGCGGGTAGTAGACCATCGGCTTGTCGTAGACCGGGATCAGCTGCTTGGAGACGCCCAGCGTGATCGGGTGCAGACGCGTGCCGGACCCGCCGGCGAGAATAATGCCTTTCACGCCTCTATGTTGTCATACCGAGCCTGGATCGCCCGTGTCAGGGACGCCCCGGGGTGCGCTCACCGAGATCGCAGCCCCGCCGGGATATCCTGGGTCGGTTGTCGGTGAGAGGGTCTGGAACACATGGAAATGCTCGAACTGCTCTGGCCTGCCGCCGTGCTTCTCGCGCTGTACGCCGTTTTGGGCGGAACGTTGGCCTGGCTGATCGGACTGCGCGGGCTCTGGGCCGTGGCCGCCGCACCGGCGTTCGCCATGACCGTGGTGGGGGGTGCGAGTCTGCTCGCCGGCTTCGCCGGGATCGGCTGGTCGATCGTGCCGTGCCTTGTCCTGGCTGCGGTGATCGGCGTGGGGATCCACCTCGTGCGCCGCCGCGGACGGCGTGGTGCGACCTCCTCGCCGTCGACGTCGAGGTGGTGGACCATCGGCGCCGCTGTCGCCGCAGCGGTGGTCATCGGACTGCAGATCTTCGCCGTGATCGGTCAGCCGTCGGCGATCTCGCAGACCTTCGACAACGTGTTCCACCTCAACGCCATTCGCTACATCATGGACACCGGTGCCGCCTCGCCCCTCGAACTCGGGCAGATGACGAGCCCGAACGGCGGAGTTCCGTTCTATCCGTCGGCCTGGCACGCGACCGCGGCCATCGTGGCGCAGCTGAGCGGGGTCGGCATCCCCGCCGTCGTGAACGCGCAGACGCTCGTGATCGCCGCGGTCATCTGGCCGGTGAGCGCCATGCTCCTGGCGCGGACGCTCATGGGGAAGTCGGCGACCGTCACCGTCACCGCTGCGATCGTGAGCTGCGCCATCCCGATGTTCCCGATCCTGCCGATGGACTACGGCGTCCTCTACCCGTTCCAGCTCGCTCTCGCCGTGGTCCCCGTCACGGTGGCGGCGACGGCATCCGCCTTCGGAATCGGAACATCGGCGAAGGACCTCGCGCCGGGCTGGTGGGGTTTCGTCGCGCTCGGCGCGATCCCCGGCGTCGCCCTCGCGCACCCGGGCGGATTCGTCGCCTGGCTCGCGTTCTCGGTGCCGATCGTTCTCGTCTTCGTGGTGCGCCTGTGGCGCGCGCATCGATCCGGTCGGGTTCGCGCGGCACTCGCCGCCGGCGTCCTCGCTTACTTCGGCGTCGGTGTTCTCCTGCTCATGGTGCTGCGCCCGCCGCTCCCGACCCGCGGGTGGCCGACGGCCCTCACTCCCGGACAGGCGGCGCTCGAAGTCGCCCAGGTGTCGATGTTCTACGGCACGATCGCGATCGGTGTCGCGATCGCCGTGCTCCTCGGCCTCTTCTGGGTTCTGAAGGAGCGCAGTGAGGCGTTCGTGGTCGGTGCGGCTCTCTGGGCGATCGGCGCGATCCTTTTCATCGTCGTCATCTCACTGCCCATCGGTCCCATCCGGGATGCGCTGACGGGGAGCTGGTACAACAACTGGCCGCGTCTGGCCGCGGTGTTCGGGATCGCGCTGGTCCCGCTCGCGACCCTGGGGATCGCGCGCACGGTCGAGGCGATCGGGCGGCTCTGGTCGCGGGCCCAGCCCGACGGACATCTCCTGCGCGTGATAGCCGGCGTCGTCGCTGCCGCGATCGGCTTCGTGGTCCTGCCGCTTCCCGCCATCCCGGCCGCCGTCGCGCAGGCGCAGATCCGCTTCGTGCTGGACGAGGGTTCTTCCCTCATCAGCTCGGACGAGATGGCCCTGCTCGAACGCCTCCCCGAGCACGTCCCCGCAGGCTCCGTGGTCGCCGGTAACCCGTACACCGGCACCGCACTCGCATACGCGATCGGGGGGCGTCAAGTGCTCATGCCGCACATCCTGGTGGACGTCTCCGACGATGCGGCGACCATCAACGACCACCTCGCCGACGCCGAGTCGATGCCCGCCGTGTGCGATGCGGCCGAGGCGCTCGACGTCCGGTTCGTCCTCGATTTCGGGGATCGGGAGGTGCACGGCGGATCGCATCCGCTCGCAGGCCTCGAGGATCTCGAGGAATCGGGAGCGGTGCGCCTGGTCGACAGCCAGGGCGATGCCAGACTGTACGAAGTGACCGCCTGCGGTCTCGGCTGAACACGGAGAGACTTCCCTCATGAGCGACACCACGCGCATCGATCGCGTCCTGGTCCTCGTCCCCGCGTGGAACGAGGAGCGCAGTGTCGGCGACACCGTGCGCGAGATCCGTGCGGCCTCGTCGCGGTACGACGTCGTCGTGATCGACGACGGGTCGACCGATGACACGGCCGAGGTAGCCCGAGCCGCCGGCGCGGCCGTGCTCTCCCTGCCCTTCAACCTGGGGGTGGGCGGTGCGATGCGCACCGGGTTCACCTATGCGGCGCGCGAGGGCTACGGAGCCGCGATCCAGGTGGATGCCGATGGGCAGCACGACCCCGTCGACATCGATCGGGTGCTCGCCGGCCTGGAGTACGCCGACATCTCGATCGGCGCGCGCTTCTCCGACGTCGGCGACTACTCGGTGCGCGGCCCCCGGCGCTGGGCCATGGTCTTCCTCGCCTCGGTGGTCTCGCGCATCGCCAAGACGCGGTTGACCGATGTGACGAGCGGTTTCCGCGCGGCGAACACCCGCGCGATCGCCCAATACGTGCACTATTACCCGGCCGAGTATCTCGGTGACACCCTCGACTCACTCGTCGCCGCGCTGCATGCCGGGCTGACGGTCACGCAGGTCGGCGTCGCGATGCGCCCGCGTGCACATGGCAATCCCAGCCAGGGGCCGCTCGGTTCCACCGTCTACCTGCTGAGGTCGGTGTTCGCGCTGCTGCTCGCCGCGATGCGACGTACGGGCTCACGGCGGCAGGAGGAACGCGCATGATCGTCTTCGTCGGGATCGCTCTCGCCGTCCTGATCCTCGTGATCGTGCTGTGGATGCTCCTCACGCGCAAACTGCGCGAGAAGTACGCGGTCCTCTGGCTGGTGATCGCCGTCTCGGTGCTCATCGTCGGGCTGTTCCCCGGCCTGCTGGGCGGGCTCACGGCGTTGCTCGGTGTGCAGGTCCCCTCGAACCTGCTCTTCGCGACCGCGATCCTCCTGCTCCTCGGCGTCGCCCTGCACCTCTCGTGGGAGCTCAGCCAGGTCGAGGAGGAGACGCGGCGACTCGCGGAGGAAGCCGCCATCCTCCGCACGCAGCTGGAGAGCGTCGAGGGCCGGCTCGCGAAGCTCGAGGCTCCCCGGACGGGGTCGGACGGCGAACCCTCCTGACGGGGCGTCAGCGCCGAGGCGCGGTGACCGCCCGAGCGACGGCGCGCCGGCCACCGCTGAGTGCTCCGCCGATCCAGCTCGCCCGGTACTCCCAGGTGAAGCGCTCGGGGACGATCTCCCGTGCGCGTCCCGCACGGAGCAGCGACAGCGCGGTGCGCAGCCTGCGGGAGCGACCGAAGGCCAGCTCCTGACGGGAATCGGTCGCGGCGTCGGTGCGACGCGCGGCGAGGGTGTCGACCATCAGTTGGCGCCAGCCCACGTAGGCCCAGAACGTCATCCGGAAGATCGACCGCGGGCTGCGTGAACCCTCGAAGCGCTGGGACTGCGCGAGCACGTTGGTGATGGAACTGCGGATGCTTCCGCTGCCCAGCCTGCTCGGGTCGCCGAACACGTTCGCATCGTGCTGGACGTAGTCCTGGACGACGTCGTCGATGATGCGGGTGCCCCGGTGCGCCGACGCGACGACGGCGAGCCAGTGATCGTGCGCGGCCGCCCGAGTCGAAGCTCGGGGGAACGGCAGCGCGGTCGGAAGTACCTCGGGGTGGAACACGCAGAGCGAGCCGGTGAACTCGTTGGAGAGGATCGTGAAGATCGCGCCGTGGTCGTGACGCGTCGTACGGCCCGTCTCCACTTCGGAGGGGTACGAGACGAGCCGGGCCTGGGCCGAGACGAGAGAGACCTCGTCGAGGTGCGGGAGGAGCTTCTCGATCTTGTCCGCGTCCCAGCGGTCGTCCTGGTCGCAGAGGGCGATCCACTCGCTCCGCTCGTCGACGGCGAGGAGGCCGCGTTCGAAGTTCAGGTAGAAACCGAGTCGCGTGCCGTCGCCGACGATGCGGAATCGGGCGTCTCCCTCGGTGATCTCCGCGACCAGCGCGGCGATCGGTTCGGGTTCGCCGTCGACCGAGATCACGCATTCCCACTCGCGGACCGTCTGCGCCTGCAGCGACGTCAGCTGCCGGCGGAAGAGCTCGGGGTCGGGGGAGTAGGCGGCCAGCACGATCGTGCCGAAGGGATGTGTCGACACAGGCGGCCTTCCGGGTCTGCGGGGATTGAACAGCGAATGAAGCTAGTCTAAATCCGCCATGCTCGTGATTCCCTTCTCCGTCCGTCGTCCGGTGCGTCTCGGATGAGTGCTTACCCCGTGTGGGCGGTATTCTCGACGTTCCGTCCCGGTGACGCCGCTCTGGACGCCGTCTCCTCCGTCGCCGAACAGGTCGAGGGAGTGATCGTCGTCGACGACGGCTCGGGGCCCATCGCCGAGGCGGTGCTCGACACGCTCGAGAGCGCGGGGGCGATCGTCGTTCGCAGGCCCGACAACGACGGCATCGCGGCGGCGCTCAATGACGGGATCGCACGCGCGCTCGACGCCGGTGCCGCCTTCGTGATCACCTTCGACCAGGATTCCCGGGTGGCGGAGGGGTTCGTCCGGAACCTCGTCTCCGCCCATGACGTCGCGACCCGTGCCGGTATCCGTGTCGGCCTCGTCGTGCCGGAGTACTTCGCCGGCGTGCGTCAGCAGACGGGGCCTGAGGCGACCTTCGGTGACGCCGCGAACGTCATCCAGTCGGGGATGCTGATCCCCGCAGCCGTGATCGCCGAGGAGGGACCCCTGCGGGAGGATTTCTTCATCGACCTCGTCGATATGGAGTTCGGCCTGCGGATCCGCGCCCGCGGTTGGCGTGTACTCGCCGCAGGAGGGGTGCGGATGGAGCACACGCTCGGCACCCGGTATCGGCGCGAGTTGTTCGGCCGCACGGTCGCGCTCCCGGGGGTCCCCGCGGAATTCAGCCTGAGCACGCCATTCCGTTACTTCTACCGCGTGCGGAACCGCCTGATCCTCAACCGCGAGTACTTCTTCTCCGCGCCGGGACAGATCATCCGGGAAACGCTGCTCGACGGCATCCACTTCGCGAACGCCTGGTGGGTCGCGAAGCCGCGCCGCGCCCTGGCGCGCGTGTACCGGGCCGCTCTCGTCGCCGCCGTGCGCGGTCGCATGGGGCGGATGCCGGACGCACTGATGCCGATCGCGGCCGAGATCCGGTGGGACGCCCCCGTGGTCGCGGAGGGGGAGAAGTGAGCGGGCCCATCCGGACGGCGGTCGGTCGTCTCAGCGGGTTCACGATCTCCGTCGGAGTCGTGACGCTGATCGGGATCGTCTCGATCCCGCTCCTGACCTCGTCCCTCGGGAAGTCGACCTGGGGCACGCTCGCACTCGTGCAGACCGTCTCGCAGTTCGGCGGCATCCTCGTGGCCTTCGGCTGGGGAGCGACGGGTGCGGCCACCGTCGCCGGCATCCCCATCGGGCAACGCCAAGCCTTCTATCGCACGTCGCTGCGCGCCCGCGCGTTGCTCTACGTGCTCGTGCTGCCGGTCATCGCCGTGATCCTGACTCTCCTCACACGCGGCGACGTGCTGATCTCGGTGCTCGGCGCCGCGGTCTACCTGCTTCCGCAGCTCGGGGCGATCTGGTACTTCACGGGCGAGGGGAAGCCGATGCGCCTGTTGCTCTGCGACACCCTCCCGACCGTCGCGGGAGGCATCGCCGGCGTGATCGGCGCCGTCGTCACGGGGGAACTCTGGGTCTACCTCGTCGCGCAGGGCCTCGGCTTCATCGGTGCTGTCGTGCTCGACGCCGTCGTCGTACTGCGAGGGTCATTCGGGGTCGCGCACACTCCGGTTCCCCTGCGCACTGCGCTGAGCGGGCAACGGCACGCCGTGTCGGCGACGTTCGTCAGCGGTCTGTACGTCACCCTGCCGATGGTGGCCGTGCAGGCGTTCCTCCCCGGGCTTCAGCCGATGTACGCGTTCGCCGACCGCCTCTTCAAGTACGCGTCGGTCGCCCTGCTCCCCATCCAGCAGTACTTCCAGAGCTGGGTGCCCGACCCCGAAGCCGACTTCCGTCGCCGTGCCCGGATCGCGACCGTCGCCGCCATGCTCATCGGCGTCGTCGGCGGCACGTGCATCGCGGTGCTGAGCCCCTGGGTCTCCACGCTCCTCTCGGTGGGGGAGATCAGCGTGCCGTGGCAGGTGTCGCTGCCCCTCGGCGTCGCCTTCGTGGGCATCGCCACGGCCGCCATCGTCGGCTACGCGTGCCTGGTCGTCGTCGGGCGCGTGCGCGCGCTCGCCGTGTCGACGCTCATCGGTGCGATCGTCGGAGCGCCGCTGATCCTCGTCTTCGCCGCAGCCGGATCCGTTCCGCTGGTGGCCTGGGCCGTGGCGGTCTCCGAGCTCTGCGTCGGCGGCTATCAGGTTCTCGTTCTGCGGCGGGAGCTGCGCAAGCCGATCACGGAGGTGGCGTCATGAGCGCGGTGCGGGTGAGCGTCTGCATGGCGACGTACAACGGCGAGCGGTTCCTCGGCCCGCAGATCGAGTCGATCCTGCGGGAGCTCGAACCCCAGGACGAGCTCGTCGTCGTCGACGACGCCTCGAAGGACGGAACCGTCGCCGCGCTGGAGGCTTTCGACGATCCGCGTATCCGCGTGCACGCACGCCAGGAGAACCGCGGGTACGTCAAGACGTTCGAAGAGGCTCTGGGGCGGGCGACCGGAGACATCCTGATGCTCTCCGATCAGGACGACGTCTGGGTGCCGGGGCGTCGCGCGCTGTTCGTGGCGGCGCTCGAGGACTCCGCCGTCGCGGCATCCAACCTGGTGCTGCTCGGTTCGGACGAACCGTTGCCGAACCCACTCACCCGTCGCCCGTGGCGGCTGCGCGCCGCGTGGTCCCGGCAGGGCACCCGTAACGCGCTGCGGATCTTCGCGGGCATGGCGCCGTATTACGGATGCGCGATGGCGATCCGCCGCGACGCCGTGGATCGAGTTCTTCCGTTCCCGGACTACCTCGACGAGAGCCACGACCTCTGGATCGCGCTCTTCGGCAACGCCCGCCGCACCATGGCGCACATTGAGACGGCGACGATCCGGCGACGCATCCACGACGCGAACGCATCGCCCTCCCGTCCACGTGGCATCGGAGCGGTGCTCCGCGCGCGCGTGATGCTGCTGCGTGCGTGGGGGAGCGCCCGCCGCCGCTGATCAGCGGAGGATGTGCCGCCAGAGGGCGCGGCGTCCGGCGGCATCGCCACGACGGAGCACCGTCGGCACCGTCGTGAGGGCGTGGAGCCGCGCGAACAGACGGGCCCGGGCGGCTCGGGCCGTCGATGGCCACCCCCGTGCATCCGCTCGACGCGCGGTCTCGAGGAAGAATCGACGGTCGTCGGTGAAGCGGGAGCCGTCGAGGATCGCCTTCTGCGAGGCGCTCTCGGTGTGCCGGCGATAGGCGAACACCTCTTCGTCGATCACGATGAGCGATCCGCCCGCGAACGCGATGTCGAGCAGGATCGCGAGGTCGAGCACGATGGGTAGGTCGTCGCGGAACTCGTGGGCCCGGATCGCCTCGGTGCGGAAGAGCAGCGAGGGCCAGTACAGCCAGTTCCCCCGCGTGAGGCTGGTGGCGAGCCGCTCGTTCGACAGCACGGCGTCGCCCGTTCGCGTGTCGGGGCGGAGCATTCGCTGCTTCACGCGATCGACGAGAGGCAGCGACGGTGCGCCGTTCTCGTCGATGACCCGCACGCCCGGCTGGAAGACGGCGGCATCCGGATGCCGCCGCACGGCGTCGCGCAGGGCGGCGACGTAACCCGGCAGGAGCAGATCGTCGCTGCCCAGCACCACGAGGTGATCAGCCGTCGCGAGCCTCACGCTGGCGCGGAAGTTCTCGATGATCCCGACGTTCACGTCGTTGCGCACGTACCGGACGCGCGGGTCGTCCATCTGCGCGAAGTACTCGGCCACGGAGGGATCGGGATACGCGTCGTCGATCACCGTCAGCCGCCACTCGGGATCGGTCTGCCCGAGCACGGATTCGACCGTCTGCCGCAGGAGCAGGGGGTCGCCCCAGAAGGGCAGCATGATATCGATGGTCATCGTGCCTCCAGCATACGAGCGAGCGGCGGTTCGGCTGCACGGCGCCGTGCGCGGCGAGACGGCGGCGAGTTCTGTCCCGGGTAGCATGGGTACGCTAACGGCCGCCCACCGACGGGTCCGGTCGCGACGGGTCCCTCGACGGGGATCCAGACAGGAAAGAAGAATCCATGGACCTCCTCATCGTCGGCTCCGGTCTCTTCGGACTCACCATCGCTGAGCGCGCAGCAGCCGCCGGACGCAAGGTGACTATCCTCGATCGACGCCACCACATCGGCGGCAACGCTTACAGCGAGGCCGAGGCGATGACCGGCATCGAGGTCCACCGCTACGGCGCGCACCTCTTCCACACCTCGAATACGACCGTGTGGGAGTACGTGAACCGCTTCACCACCTTCACGAACTACGTCCACCGGGTGTACTCCGCTCACAAGGGAGTGGTCTACCCGCTCCCCATCAACCTGGGAACGATCAACCAGTTCTTCCAGGCCGCGTACAGCCCCGCCGAGGCGCGGGCGCTCATTCAGGAGCAGGCGGGCGAGTTCGACCCGGCGACGGCGACCAACCTCGAGGAGCGGGGCATCGGTCTCATCGGGCGCCCGCTGTTCGAAGCCTTCATCCGCGACTACACGGCCAAGCAGTGGCAGACCGAGGCGAAGGACCTCCCGGCCTCCATCATCAGCCGGCTCCCGGTGCGCTACACCTACGACAACCGGTACTTCAACGACACCTGGGAAGGCCTCCCCACCGACGGGTACACGGCGTGGCTCGAGCGAATGGCGGATCACCCCAACATCGACGTGCGCCTCTCGACGGACTTCTTCGACGAGGCCCAGCCCCTCAACAAGGCTGCCGTCGTCGGGCAGGTCCCCGTCGTCTACACCGGGCCCGTCGATCGCTACTTCGACTACACCGAGGGCGAACTGAGCTGGAGGACCATCGACCTCGAGGAGGAAGTCCTCGACATCGGTGATTTCCAGGGCACGAGCGTCATGAACTACCCGGATGCGGACGTGCCGTTCACGCGCATCCACGAGTTCCGTCACTTCCACCCCGAGCGGGCAGACCGGTACCCGAAGGATCGCACGGTCATCATGCGGGAATTCTCACGGTTCGCGGGCCGTGACGACGAGCCCTATTACCCGGTGAACACGGCGACCGATCGCGAGCGACTTCTCGCCTACCGCGACCTCATGGCGGGGGAGAAGGACGTGCACTTCGGGGGACGCCTCGGCACCTACCAGTACCTCGACATGCACATGGCCATCGGCTCGGCGCTGTCGATGTGGAACAACACGCTCGCCTGATCGGCGACCGGACGATGTTCCTCACACCGGGATGAGCGAGACCTCGATCGGCGCGCCGGGTTCGGCGCGGCGCTACCTGCACTCCCTCTGGCTCCTGTCGGCCCGCGATCTCCGCGTGCGCTACGCCACGAGTTGGCTGGGATATCTGTGGTCGGTGCTCGACCCGCTTCTGATGAGCCTGATCTACTGGTTCGTCTTCACCCAGGTCTTCTCGCGCACGGTCGGCGAGCAGCCGTACATCGTCTTCCTCATCTCGGCCCTCCTGCCGTGGGTGTGGTTCAACTCGGCGGTGACCGACTTCACCCGCGCCTTCAGCCGTGACTCCAAGCTCGTGCGCTCCACCGCGATCCCGCGATCGATCTGGGTCAACCGGATCGTGCTGAGCAAGGGCATCGAGTTCCTCTGCTCGCTGCCCGTGCTCGCGGCCTTCGCGATCTTCGCGGGTGCGACGGTGTCGTGGCAGCTGCTGTGGTTCCCTGTCGCGGTGCTCCTGCAGGCGGTTCTGCTGGTGGGCCTCGGACTCCTGGTGGCTCCGCTGTGTGCGCTGTACGCCGACCTCGAGCGCACCACCCGCCTGATCCTGCGCGTGCTGTTCTACGCCTCACCGATCATCTACGCCGGCTCCGACCTCCCGGGGGCTTTCGGCGAGTTCGCTGCGGCCAACCCGTTGTTCGGTATTTTCAGCCTCTACCGGGTCGCGTTCTTCCCCGACCAGTGGAATCCCACGGAGATCCTCGGCGCGGTGCTGGTCAGCGCCATCGCGCTGGTGCTCGGCATCCTCGTCTTCCGGCGTCTCGAGCCCGCCGTCCTGAAGGAGCTGTGATGAGCGCGATCGAGGTCGTCGATCTGGGCGTCCGCTTCCGTCGCAATCGACGGGGCCGCCGAAGCTTCAAGGATCTCTTCGGAGGCAAGGGCCGTGGCAAGCGTCCCGGCGAGTTCTGGGCGCTCCGGGGCGTCTCGTTCACGGTGCAGCCCGGCGAATCGATCGGCGTCGTCGGCCGCAACGGCCAGGGAAAGTCGACGCTGCTCAAGCTCGTGGCCGGGGTCCTCCTGCCCGACGAAGGACGCGTCGACGTTCACGAGGGGGTCGCTCCGCTCATCGAACTCACCGGCGGCTTCGTCGGGGATCTCACCGTGCGCGAGAATGTGCGTCTCACGGCGGGATTGCACGGTATGAGTCGCGCGGAGATTTCTCGTCGTTTCGACGGCATCATCGAGTTCGCCGAGCTGCAGGACTTCCTCGACACCCCGTACAAGCACCTGTCGAACGGCATGAAGGTGCGTCTTGCGTTCTCCGTCGTCTCGCAGCTCGAGGAGCCCATCCTGCTCGTCGATGAAGTGCTCGCCGTCGGTGACAAGGCGTTCCGCGAGAAGTGCTATCGACGCATCGACGAACTGCTCGCCGAGGGGCGCACGCTCTTCTTCGTGAGTCATAACGAGCGGGATCTGCGTCGGTTCTGCGAGCGCGGTCTCTATCTCGACAAGGGTGCGCTCGTGCTCGACGGGCCGATCGGCGACGTGCTCGACCGGTACAACGCCGACAGCACCCAGGCCTGAGCCCACAGCCCCGGCCTCAACGGAATGCCGCGCCCCTCATCAGATCCCGAGGAGGCCTCGGAGCGTCTGGAGTCGCTCGCGAGCCGTCGTCACGGAGTCCGTCGTGCCCCCGCCGCTCTCGGCGGCGGAGCGGACCTCGCTCAGCGCCGCGGAGTACTCCGAGACGGCGGTGAACCAGGAGTCCGAGATCGACGTGGGCGGCGTCGTCTCCGCCAACCGCTGAGCATCCTGCTGCAGCTGATCGACGACTCCGACGGCGTCCTGCCCGCTGAGCTGAGCCAGCATGTCGAGGCCGCGGACGCCGTCATCGAGGCGGGGCTGCACCTGTGCCACGAAAGCGGAGAGGTCAGGCGCGGGCGCGACCGGGGGAGTGCCCGGCTCCTCGGACGGGTTCTCGGAGGCTCCTGGATCGGGCTCACCCGACGGCGACGGGCTCGCGGTCTCCGAGGACGACGGAGACGGCGACGGGGCACCGCCCGGGGT
Organism: Microbacterium sp. NPDC087868; assembly: GCF_044900755.1. Lineage (NCBI taxonomy): Bacteria > Bacillati > Actinomycetota > Actinomycetes > Micrococcales > Microbacteriaceae > Microbacterium > Microbacterium sp. NPDC087868. The sequence continues at coordinate 909,497 of NZ_JBJDNO010000001.1, read as the reverse complement.
CTCGCCGCGGAGCAGGAAGAACCACAGGAGCGCCGCCACGATCGCGAGGGCAAGGATCACCGAGCCGATGATGATCCAGATGCGCGCACGATTCTTCGGTTTGGGCGGGATGGGGGCCCAGCGCAGTTCCGGCTGAGGGGTGTTCGACATCACGCCTCCAGGGGCGACATCGGCTGCCAGGAGCGATCCCGGGAGATCTTCCGCCCCTCCTTGAGACCGCGGAACAGATTGCTGGTTCCGCGCACGGTGCGCTCGACGAAGACCAGGCGGATCAGCTCCTTGGCGAAGGTCATCGCCGTGCCCAGGCCGAAGAGCACCGGGTTGTAGTTGTCGTGGATGCGGTAGTAGTGCTTGATGTGGGCACGGTTGCGCATGATGTAGAAGCGATAGGCGTTGCTCGACGCGTTCATGTGACGGATGCCCATATCCCACTGCTTGATCTCGCGGGTACGGCGCAGCACGAACTCATCGACGATCACGGCGGTCGTCAGGCGCGATGCCAGCCAGCCGTACATCTGGTCGTCCCAGTAGATGAAGAAGCGATGGTCGGGGAGGCCGATCCGCTTCACGATCGAGCGGTGGATGAACATCCCCTCGAAGCATCCGCTGTTCATCTCCTTGAACCCGGAGGCGTCGAAGCCGGACGGCGCGAAGGGGATCGGGATCCCCATGCGCTCGGCGATCCGGTACTGCCAGTAGAACTCGCTGCCGTCGTAGTCGTAGCGGCGTCCCTGGATGCTCTTGAACCGCGAGGACCACTTGCCCATCTTCGCGAGACCGTCGGGGATGACCTCGACGTCGTCGTCCATCATCCAGATCCATTCGGAACCCAGCTCGTACGCCGTGCGCATGCCTTCGCTGAACCCACCGGATCCGCCGGTGTTCGTCTCGAGGCGGCGGTAGACGATCTCGGTGCCGATGCCCGCCCGGAACGACTCCACGACCTCGGTCGTGTCGTCGGCGGACGCGTTGTCGATGATCACGACGTGGCCCGGCTTCGGGTCCATCGTCGTGATGCTCTCCAGCAACCCGGTGAGCAGGTGCGAGCGGTTGTAGGTGACGATGACGATCGTCGCCGTGGCCGGGTCGAAGGCGACGGATGCCGCGGTCATGCCTGCTCCTCGAAGATCTGCTCCCAGGATTCTGGCGAGACGAGTCCGGGCAGCGCATCGCGGTACTGCTTCTGCAGCTCCGGCCACCTGCGCTGCAGTTCTGCGTGGAGGCGCACGCTCTCGCGCAGCATCCGGCGGTACTTCGCGCGGTCGCGCGTGTAGATGTTCTTCCCCGACCCGTCGGCCGTGCTGACGAGTGCGCTGTCGAAGACCGGAAGGCGCCACCAGTGCGCATCGTCCTTACCGAACTCCACCTCGGGCTGGGCCACGTTGGCGGGATTCGGCTTGTGGAGCCAGTGCGCGATCAGCGTCGTCAGGGTGAACTTGCGCAGCGCCAGGCCGCTCGGGCTGTCGTACTCGTGCCGTGAGCGCTGTCGCTGGAAGACCTGGCGTCCACGACGCGAGTGGAGCACGGCCGTCGGGTCTTTATGGATCACGGTCTCGGGGTACTCCGACGACAGCGCTCGGGCGGCCGGCATCGCGGTCGCGAGCGTGCGCCGCATGTGGTCCGGGCCCGAGAGCACGTCGCGCAGGGCCCGCGCGCGAAGGGCCACGGGGTAGTACTGCATCATCATGAGGTGCTTGAGGTCCACGCGACGGCTGTGACGGATCAGGTGTCCGCCCTTCGGTGCGTTCGAGTGGATGAGTCCTGCCACGATGCGGTTGCGGGCGTGGAAGTACGCCTGCCAGTCGATGGTGTCGTCCTTGTTGACCCATGAGACGTGCCAGAGCGCGACGCCCGGCATCGACACCGTCGGGAACCCCGCTTCGCCGGCACGCAGACAGAACTCGGCATCGTCCCACTTGATGAAGGCGGGGAGCGAGAGGCCGACCTTGCGGATCGCATCGAGGGGGATGAGGCACATCCACCAGCCGTTGTAGGCGGAATCCATGCGCATGTGAAGGAGGGGGGACTGGCGCAGGTTGGAGACACCGAAGTCGTGCGGCATCTCCTCCTGGTAGAGGTTGCGCCACATGAACGGCGCTTCGTCGACGACCTCGGCCCAGCCGTGCAGCTTGGGCCGGTCGAGCAGATCGAACATGTGGCCACCCACGAGCATCGGGTTCGTGGCGTACCGCCCGAAGACGACGGAGCGGCGCAGCGACTCCGGCTCGATGCGCACGTCGTCGTCGAGGAGCTGTACGAAGTCGCTCTCCGGGCGCTGGAGGGTCTCGTGCATCGCCCGGGCGAAGCCGCCGGAGCCGCCGAGGTTCGCCTGCCGAATCACCTGGAGGGTCTCGCCGAGCTCTGCCGCGACCTCTGTGAATCCGTCCTGATCGGCGACGAGCTGGGTGCCCTGGTCGACGAGGAAGATGCGGTCCACGAACTCGAGAGCATCGGGCGATGCGGCCAGGGCCTGCAGGGTCTCGACGCAGTAGTCGGGCTTGTTGTAGGTCGTGATTCCCAGCGAGGCCTTGCCCGTGCGGGCCGGCTCCTGCTCGGTGGTCCACTCGGCGCCCTCGAGAATGACGTTGCTCTCGTCGGCGACGACGTCGAACCAGAGCCATCCGCCGTCGCTGTACTGGGTGAGTTCGAGGTCGAACGTCGTCGACGATTCGCCGGTGACCTCGCTCGTGGCGACGCGCTGACGCACACCGGAGCCGTTCGAGCGGTACACGAGGATGGTGGCGGATCCGCTGGTGCGGACGGTCAGCTGCACCTGGCGGATGCTCGTCCAGTGCTGCCAGTACGAGGCGGGGAACGCGTTGAAGTACGTGCCGAGCGACACTCGTCGGCCAGCGACGATGCGGGCGCGGTGGCGGCCGAGGATGTTGCCGAGATGCGCACGGTTCGAGACGCGCACCGGCTCGTTCTCGATGACCGACCACGTCTCGGGGTCGGCGTACAGCGGGAGGAGGTCGGGGTCGCGATCGAGCGGGAAGACGACGTTCTGCAGGACGTGGGCCACGGGGGAGTTCTCCGGAGGGGTTTGCGCCGACTGCCGCCGGACGGGCGGAGCAGTGGACTCTGCGAGCAGTGAGTAGCCTACCCTCCACCACCTCGGGATCCGCGGAGAGTCGGCGGGTCCCGGGCGGTGTCGAGGGCGCGGGATAGGATGGCGGGCGATGAAGGTATTGATCACCGGCGGTGCGGGATACATCGGATCGACAGTCGCGACGGCATGCCTGGAGGCCGGGATCGAGACGGTGCTGATCGACGATCTGTCGACCGGGCTGCGCGCGTTCGGCGAGGGGCGGGGCCTCTACGTCGGCGACATCGCGGATGCCGAGGTCCTCGACCGGGTGCTGGCCGACCACCCCGACATCGACGCCGTGGTGCACTGCGCCGCGCGGATCGTGGTGCCCGAGTCCGTCGACGATCCCCTGGGCTACTACGACACGAACGTGGGCAAGACGGTGCTGCTCCTCGCACGCCTGCGCGCGGCCGGAATCGATCGGATCGTGTTCAGCTCCTCCGCCGCGGTCTACGCGGCCGAGACCGGCGGCGGGGTCGACGAGTCCGGGGCGCTCGCGCCGTCGAGTCCGTACGCCTCGACGAAGGCCATGGTCGAGCAGATCCTCCGCGATGCGGCGGTGGCCGGCGACTTCCGTGCGATCGCTCTGCGCTATTTCAATCCGATCGGTGCCGACCCCCGCCTGCGCACCGGACTGCAGAACCCGCGTCCGACCCATGCGCTCGGCAAGATCATGCAGGCGAAGGCCGAGGGCGTGCCGTTCACGATCACCGGCACCGACTGGCCCACGCGCGACGGTTCCGGCCTGCGCGACTACATCCATGTGTGGGACCTCGCCCTCGCCCATGTCGCCGCCGTGCAGCGCTTCGACGACATCGTGACGACGCCGGATCCCTACCGGGTGATCAATCTGGGCACCGGCGACGGCGTCACCGTGCGCGAACTCGTCGCCGCCTTCGAGCGGGTGACGGGGGAGACCCTTCCCGTCATCGATGCGCCGCGTCGCGCGGGGGACCAGGCCGGAGCCTTCGCGATCGTCGATCGAGCGCACGATCTGCTCGGTTGGCGCGCGGAGCGATCGACCGACGACGGCGTGCGCGACGCCCTCGACTGGGCGGAGAAGCTGCCCGCCGTGCGCGCCGCCTCCGACGCGCTCTGATCGAGCGTTCGCTCAGCCCTGCGCGCGCAGCGTCGGGATCACACCCGTGTGCGCGGCGTCGATGTTCTCGCGCCACGAGCGCGACTGGCCGGCGCGCAGCGCGCAGAGCACGAGCAGGAACCACCCGGCTCCCACCAGGGTGAAGCTCTCGAAGACCGAGTCGACGGCGAGCGTGATCAGAGTGATGGGCGTCCACGCATAGACGACGGAACGGCGCACGCTCGCCACCAACCAGGAACGAACGAGCGCGACGCCTCCGAGCAGGAGGAACAGCACGAGTCCGGCGGTGCCGAGCTGGAGCAGGACGTCGAAGAAGGCGTTCAGTGCGCTTTGATGACGATCGTCGAGCAGGAAGTTGATGTACGTGAAGGGGTATTCGCCCCGCGCCCATGCCCCGAACCAGCCCCAGCCCTCGATCGGCTTGAGGACGACGAAGTCGAGGATGGTGTTCCACAGGGTGGCGCGGATCGAGAAGTCCGAACCCGCGTCGAGCAGCGCGATGATCTGGTGCCGGAAGGCGAAGGCCACCGCCAGGGCAGCGGTGACGAGCACGCTGAGCGACCATTGCACGATGCTGCGTCGGGCCGGGGGCGAGTGCCGCACCAGGGTCAGCGCCGCGGTCACGATCCCCACCGCGGCGGCGAGGACGAGCACGGTCGGGGAGGACGAGAAGGCGGCGAGGAGTGCCGCGAGAGCGATGGACGGGATGGCGATCGCTCGGCTCACGGACTGGGTACGCCACTCGATCACGAAGGTGATGAGGGCGATCACGGCGACGAAGCCGAGCATGTTCCGGCTGCCGAAGATGCCCTGGACGGGGCCGCCGGCCGCGAGGTTCCCCTGGATCCCGAGCGCGACGAAGGGCACGTCGAGCAGGATGCCGGAGAGGGTCTCGAGCGCGAGGGAGACGACGAGGAGTCCGCGCAGCGCATCGCCGAGAGCGCGGACGGTCTGCAGGGTGTCGCGGATATGCCCGACGGTGAGGGCGAGGAACGCGTAGCCGAACAGCGACGACCACCCCAGCAGCGTCTCGCCGCGGTCGGTCGTCCACACCAGGCTCACCAGCGCCCATCCGAGGAAGGCGTAGAGCGAGAACGGTGCCAGGCGCAGTGCGGAGAGCTCCTCGCGCCGCGCCCACAGGATCGCCGCTCCGAGCAGGCAGAGCACGGCGATGATCGTCGCGAGCGTCACACGCGAGGTCAGTCGCTCGATCGCGAACGATCCGAACACGGCGGTGATCACCGCGAGCGTGAATGCCCTGGCCATCTCGACCGACCCGAGGAGTCGGACCGCACGGGTGGTCGACGTCACGGGATCCGCCGGGCGCGCGCGCCGCGGTCGAACAACTGCTCCCGCTCGCCGACGCCGATCAGGGGCACCGACTTGAGCTTGAACGTGAACATCACCAGCAGCATCCATCCCCAGAGCATGATCGGGGTCGACTCGGAGAGTCCCTGCACCAGCAGCACGATCGTGAACATGCTCGGCAGGAGCGTGATCGGCGAGAAGTTGCGCGAGGAATTGAGGTCCCATCGGGGGCGGTCGACGGCGAAGAACCACGACCGCCAGAGCAGGCTCAGATACGAGATGCCCATCAGGATCACGCCGAGGACGCCGAGCTGCATGAGCACGTCGAGCCACATGTTGTGCGCGTGGAAGACGGTGAGGCCGTGGTCGACGATCCAGCCGTCGAAGGCGGGGTCCCCGGGAATCCACGGACTCGAGAAGCCGTTGCCGAACAACGGATGCTGGGCAGCGCGCTCGAGCACCGCGGTCCAGATCTTGTCGGAGCGCCCCGTCAGGTCGGCGCTGCGTCCGACCAGGCCGAGCAGCGGCTCCCGGAGCAGCCACACGGCGGCGGCGAGCACGGCGGAGCCGCCGATCGCGATCACGTAGATGCGCGTGCGGTCGCCGGGCGTGCGCGCGCGACGCATGACGAGGGCGACGGCCAGCGCGACGCCCACGGCGGCGGCGCAGATGAGGGCGGTGGTCGAGGCGGTGCGCACGAGGAAGAACGCGGCGAGCAGCATCCACAGCGCGAGCGTGGTCCGCCAGCGCGCGCGGGCGGCGAAGAGCACTCCGAAGGTGAGGATCGCGAACAGGGAGATGATCGCGAGGATGTTCGCGTTCGCCACGATGCCCTGGAGCCGACCGCCGTCGAACAGGTTGTCGCGCACCCAGTACAGCTGCGGGTCGATCCCGTCCTCGGGGATGACGGCGAAGTTCGGAAGCAGCGGGCCGTGGATCACCAGCGACACCCACAGCTCGAGCGCGATGGAGAGGCCGAGGATCCACTTGAACGTCGATGAGAGAGCACGCACGATCTCGTGCCACGTCAGCACGTGCGCCACGAACAGTCCGTTGATGGTCACCGCGGCGAGGAGCAGCCAGGTGAGCAACGTCGGCCCCCGCCACTGAGACCACGCGACCGAGACGAGCGCGAGGGTCGTGTAGGCGAGAGCCGTCCACGGCAGGCGCCGCCAGCGGAACGCCTGCGGGCGGTTGCGCGCCAGCATCGGGACGCCGATCGCGACGGTGGCCAGCGTGAACACGACGAGCACGACGGCGGCGCCGAGCATACCGAGGAGGTTGTAGACGGCGGTGTGCGCGAACGTGACGAAGAGCGTGAGGATCACGTAGCCGCGCAACAGCAGATGCCCCGTCGATTCCCGCTCGGGGGCGGTCGGCGGGGCGCTCACCGGATGCTGGGTGTACTGGGCCATCGCGATCAGGGTACCGCGAGGCGGTCACGTGCGTCTGTGAGCGGCGTGGCGCGCTCTACGCTGGGAACATGCTGCTGCACCTCACCAACGCACCCCGCGACTACGCCTGGGGATCGGAGACCCTTCTCGCCGACCTCGAAGGGCGTGCGCCGAGCGGCGCCCCCGAGGCGGAAGTCTGGTTCGGGGATCACCCGGGCGACCCCGCGGATGTGGTGGGCGGTGGCACGCTCGATGCGGTCACGGGCGGAACGCTTCCGTACCTGCTGAAGCTGCTCGCGGCCGCTCAGCCGCTGTCGATCCAGGTGCACCCGACCCTGGCGCAGGCGAAGGAGGGCTGGGAGCGCGAGAGCGGCCTCGCGCTCGACGATCCGCAGCGCAACTATCGCGACGCCAACCACAAGCCCGAGCTGCTGGTCGCGCTGAGCGAGCGCTTCGAGTCGCTCAGCGGCCTGCGCCCGGTCGCACAGACGTTGCAGCTCATCGATGCCCTCGCGCCCACCGCCGCAGTCGGCGCGCTGCGCGAGCGTCTCTCCGCCGAAGGTGACGTCCTGCGCGACACCCTCGAGTGGCTGCTCGACGGGTCGGCGGGCGAGGCCGTCGACGGCGTCATCGACGCGGTCGTCACCGCCTCCCGAGGGGACGCGGGGGAGTGGAGCGACACTCTGCGCGCGATCGCGCGGATCGCCGACACCTACCCCGGTGACCCGGGGGTCGTGGTCGCGCTGCTGATGAACCACCTCGTGCTCCGCCGGGGCGAGGGCGTCTTCCTGCGCGCCGGTCTCCTGCACGCCTACCTCTCGGGCCTCGGCGTGGAGATCATGGCCGCCAGCGACAACGTGCTCCGCGGGGGACTCACGCCCAAGCGGATCGACGTGCCGGAACTCCTGTCGCTCGTCGACACCGCACCCGGGCTCGTCCCGGTGCTGCGCCCTGCCGAGGAGGGCGCGATCACGACGTACGACGTGCCGGTTCCGGACTTCGCGTTGCGCCGCATCGTGCTCGACGGCTCGCCGACGAGCGTGCCCGTCGACGGCCGGACCATGGTGCTCGCCACGGGCGGCACGGTTCGCGTCGAAGGCGCGGATGCCGCGATCGATCTGCCCGTCGGGGCCGTCGCCTATGCGTCCGACGACGAGACCGAGCTGCGTCTGTCCGGCCTCGGCGAGGTCTTCATCGCGTCTCCGGGGCACTGACGCGCGACGTCTGCGCCCGAGTCCACCTTCGGGCGCGCGACACGCCGATATACCGTCAAGAACCTTCAATACATGATTGAGGGTTTACGATCCGCGACTTGACCCGAGCGAATGACACGGGTGTAATTAGTGGTGCACGGCCCGGCGGGGGGCGAGATATGAGGGGTTGGAGGTCGAGATGACGGGATACCGATCCGACGTTCCGGAGAACTGGTTCGTCGACCCGGTCAACCTCGGTGTACCCGGGGTTCGAAAGGTCGAGGCAGACGACGACAACGCTCTCGCCTGGCAGACCGACGCCCTGTGCTCTCAGACCGACCCCGAGGCGTTCTTCCCGGAGAAGGGCGGCTCGACGCGAGACGCCAAGCGCATCTGCACCTCGTGCGACGTGCGCGGGGAGTGCCTCGAGTACGCGCTCAACAACGACGAGCGGTTCGGTATCTGGGGCGGTCTCTCCGAGCGCGAGCGTCGCAAGCTCAAGCGCCGCGCCAGCTGAACGGCGACGCATCCGCCGGTCGACGGTCTCCCGGATGGAATCCGACCGGGACCTTCGCGGGCGCGCCGCACCGGCTGCCTTCTCCCGCGTCGCACCGCGCTTAGGCTGACGATGTCATGCCAGCCCGAGTTCACGCCATTATCGTCGCGCGCCCCGGTTCCTCAGCCCGCGCGCAACTGCTCCGCACCCTCGAGGCGCTGAGATCGCAGACCGCACCGGTGGAAGCGGTCACCCTCGTGGTCTGCGGCGACGCCGCATCGGCTCGTACCAGCGAGGCCGTCGCGCAGACGGTCGAGGGGATCGTCGAGGCCCGGCACTCCACCTCGTTCGCCGAGGCCGTCGAACTCGCGCGTCCCCGGGTCGCCGAGAACAGCGCCGTATGGCTCCTCGCACACGACACCGCGCCGCACCCTCGAGCCCTGGAACGCCTCGTCGGGATGCTCGAGCGTTCGCCGTCGGCCGCGATCGCGGCACCGAAGCTGGTCGCCACCGACAACGATCGTGAGATCGTCTCCCTCGGCATCAGCATGACGAGCCTCGGCCGTTCGGTCGAGCTCTCGGCGGGTGAGCTCGACCAGGGGCAGCACGACGGTCTCGATGAGGCGCTCGCGGCCGACATCCGCGGCATGCTGATCCGCAGCGAGGTGCGCGATGCGCTCCGCCCGGACCCGGCGCTCGCCGGAGCCGATGAGGGCCTCGATCTGGGCGTGCGCGCTCGTCTCGGCGGCGGACGCGTGGTCCTCGCCCCGACCGCGCGGATCTCGGTCTCGCCCGACGGCCCGGCATCGCTCCCTCGCGGCCGCTCCCGGCGTGCCTATGTGATCCGCCTCGCCCAGCTGCATCGCCGCCTCGCCTATGCGCCGGCGATCGCCGTGCCGCTGCACTGGATCGCGCTCCTGCCCCTCGCGCTGTGGCGCTCGATCGCGCACCTCGTCGGCAAGCGCCCCGAGGAAGTCTTCCCCGAGTTCGGTGCCGCCGTGGTGGCGATGCTCCGATTCGGAGCGCTCGCCCGTTCGCGTGCCGCCATCCGATCCTTCCGCACCTCGTCGTGGGCCAGCATCTCGCCCCTGCGCGTCACGGGCTCGCAGCTCCGCCGTCGTCTCGACGACGGCCACGGTAGCGAAGGCGGCGCCGTCAGCGAACTGCACTTCTTCGGCGGCGGTGGCGCGTGGGCCGTGCTGGCCGCCCTCGCCGTGAGCGTCGCGTCGTTCACCTCTCTTCTCGCCTGGCCCTCGCTCGGCGGCGGAGCCCTCCTGCCGCTCCGGCAGACCGTCGCGGGACTCTGGCAGGACGCGGTGTGGGGAGTCCGGGGGCTCGGCCTCGACGTCGTCGGTCCGGCCGATCCCTTCGCCGGTGTGGTCGCCGTCCTCGGCTCGCTCTGGCCGGGATCGCCGTCCTTCGCCCTCGTGCTCCTGTGGGTGCTCGCGCTGCCGCTCGCTGTCCTCGGCGGTTGGTTCGCCGCGACGCGGGTGACGGATCGCGCGGGGCTCCGCATCTTCGCGGGAGTCGGATGGGCTCTGGCGCCGACGTTCCTCACCGCGCTCGTCGACGGCCGCCCGACCGGCGTTCTCGTGCATCTCCTCCTGCCCTGGCTGTTCCATGCGGCGGTCGTCGCGCATCGATCGTGGGGAGCGGCGGGGGCGGCATCGCTGGTGTTCGCCGCCGTGGCCGCGTGCTCGCCGTCACTCGTCCCCGCACTTCTCGTGCTCTGGGTCGTCGGGCTCGGGATCACTCTGGGTACGGCCCAGTTCCGTGGCGCCGTTCGCCTGCTCTGGACCCCCATCCCGGCCCTCGTGCTCTTCGCGCCGCTCGCGTACGCGCACCTCGTCGACGGATCGCTCGTCGCACTCCTGGCCGATCCCGGGGCGATCTGGGCCGGCCCGCAGGCGGCGGCGGATGCCGCAGGGCGCCTCGCCCTCGCGACGGGATATCCCACCGCGGATGCCGCAGGGTGGGCGGCTTTCCAGATCGCGCCGCTCGGTGCCTGGGCGGCCGTGTTCAGCGCGCCTCTCGCCCTGCTCGCGCTCGGTGCGGCCGTCGCGCCGCGCTGGCGTGCGGGTATCACCCTGCTCGTCGTCTCGCTCGCCGGCTTCGCGACGGCGTTCCTGGCCGTGGGCGTCACGGTCAGTTTCGCGCAGGGCACTCCGGTCGCCATCTGGCCGGGAGCCGGGCTCTCGCTCGCGTGGATCGGCATCGTCGGTGGCGCGGTCGTCACCCTCGACACCGCTGTCACGCTGCCGCGACTGCGCACTGCCGTCACCGGCATAGCCGCGATTGCTCTAGTGGTCGGAGCGGTGCCGGCCCTCACGGCTCTCCATCTCGATGCATCCGCGCTGCGCAACGGGCCCGATTCGACGCTTCCCGCGTACGTCGCGGCGCAGGCCTCCGGGGATCAGCCGATCAGCACGCTCGTCCTCACGCCGCAGAACGAGGGCGGACTCGCCGCCGAGGTGGTCTGGGGTGCGAGTGAGACCCTGGGTGCGCAGACCACGATCCTCTCGACAGCGGAGCAGCCGCGAGGGACCGACATCGCCGCCCTCTCGGTCGACCTGCTCTCGGCGCGCGATTTCGATGCGCCGGGGGAGCTCGCCGCCCACGGGATCAGCTACGTGCTCGTCGCGCAGGTGCCGGGCGATGAGGCCGACCAGGCTCGTTCGATGCGGACGTCGGCGATCACCGCGATCGATCAGCGCGCCGGGTTCGTGCACGCCGGCACCACGGATCGCGGCGTTCTCTGGAGGGTCGACACCGACATCGCCGCACCGGCGACTCTCACGAACGCGCAGGAGCATCAGGCGCGACTCGTCGTCACTCTGCAGCTGATCTTCCTGTTCGCCGCTCTGCTCCTCGCTCTGCCCACCCGTGCGTCGCGACGCGCGGCGCGTGCGCAATCCCGCATCGTCGGGCGTGCGCCCGAGGAGCCACTCGTCCTCCCACGGCATCGCGAGGAGCTCGCGGAAGCCTCGATCGTCGAACCGGGTGGAGTGGACGAACTCGCTGAAGCCGCGATCGTCGGCGAGACGCCCGCGGATGCACTCGAGGAGGCCGTCGCACCGGACGGCGAGACCTCGAGGAACGACGTGGAATCACGCGGAGAGGCCGTTGACGCGCCGACAGGAGATGCTGCCGTCGACGATGACGCCGCCGATCCCACCGGGGACCCCGACACCGAGGAGCAGCAGCGATGAGCCGCACGCGAGTCTTCCGAGTGGTCGCCACCGGCGCGCGCGTCGCCGTGGGCGCCGTGGTCGCGGTCGCCTGCGTCACCGGCGTCGTCACCGCGATCCACGCACCGTGGCCCGAGGTCGCGCACGAACCTGCGCAGGTGGAGGTCACGCCGCTTCCCGGAGCGCCGATGCTCGTGTGCAACGGCGACTTCCGCGCGATCGGTCGCGACTCCTCCGACCCGCTGAGCATGCGCTCGGCGGGGTCGCCGTCGGTCACCGTGGACGGGACCGGTGGCGCTCCGGCATCCGCACCCATCGCCGCGCCCGATCTCATCGGCGGTGCCGAGGTCGACCGATTCACCGGAGAGGTCGTCGACCGGAGCGCGCCCCTCATCGCCGCGACCGAGTCGATCTCGGTCTCGGCGACGGATCTGGCGGGCTTCGCCGCCCTGCCCTGCGGGGAGAGCAGGTTGGAATCCTGGCTGGTCGGAGGAAGCGTCGCCACCGGGACCAAGGACATCGTGACCCTCACCAACGCGGCGGCGGTGACGTCCACCGTGACCCTCTCGACGTACGGCGATTCGCGGAGCAACCGCACCGTGATCGTCCCGGCGATGACGCAGGTCGCCCTTCCGCTCAGCTCGATCGCGGCGGGCAATACGACACCCGTGGTCGAGGTCACGGCCGAGGGGGCTCCTGTGAGGGCGGTTCTGCAGTCCTCCTTCGTGCGCACGCTCGACCCGGCCGGCATCGACCTGCAGGAAGCGGTTGCCGGGCCGCAGCGGCATCCGGTGATCGTCGGCGTGCAGTCGTTCGACGGCGACGGTGACAACGCCGACATGACGGTGCTCCGGCTGCTTTCGGCCGGTGCGGACGGGCGAGCCGTCGTCACGGTGCGCGCGGTCGGTTCACCCGAGGTCGTCGAGGAGTTCACGGTGGATCTCGCGGCCGACACCCCGGCGGAGGCGTCGCTCAGCGCCCTCGCGCCCGGGTCGTACTCGGTGTCGATCGAAGCCGACACCCCGGTGGTCGCGGGTGTCCGTCAGCAGAACGGATTCGGCAAGGGCGCGGACTTCTCGTGGATGACACCGGCGCCGGAGATCGGCACGGACGCCCTCTTCGCGGTGCCGAACGGACCCCAGCCGGCGCTGTACCTCATCAACGAAGACGGTGCCGATGCGACCGTCACCCTCGAGAACCTCGGCAGCGGGAACTCCCGCGAGGTCGTCGTGCCCGCCGGCAGTTCGGTGGCGGCGACACTCAACGGCGATACGGTCTATCGGCTCAGCACCTCTGACGCCGTGCGCGCGGCGATGAGCATGTCCGGTGCCGGAGCGCTCGCGACGTGGCCTCTGCAGCCGAGCGCGGGCGCGGAGAAGAGCATCACGGTCTACCCCTAGACACGGGGACGATGCGCTCCGGTCAGTGGTCGTGGCCGAGATCCCACGGCTCGCGGCCGACGTACTCCGCCGCTGCCCGGAAGACGGCGCTCTCGATCGCCATCCGTCGGTGCGCGTTGTCGTCGTGGCCGGGAGGGAGAAGACGCTCGATGGGCAGGCGGAAGAGCACGATGCGTGCGTGCTCGCGATCGAGGTACCAGCGCGGCACCTCGTCACCCGCCTCGAATCCGGGCATCGCACCGATCTCGAATCGCACGTCCTGCAGCTCCGGCCACGTGCCACGGAGGAACTCGACGGCGGTTCCCACCGAGAGGTCGAACCGGTCGAGGCGTCCGTCCAGCGGAGCCAGGGGAGGCCGCACGACCTCGCTGCGGCCGAGACGGCCGTGGCGTCCGTGCCGCGCGCCGCGCCGGGGCGCCTCTGGGGTGCGGGGGGAGCGTCGACGGGGCATGACGAAAGTCTAGGCCGTGTGCGGCGCCGAACGGCGCGGCATCCGTCGTGGACGCGTACCGGACCGTAGCCTGGCACGGATGGACGGACGACTCTGCTCGAAGGTGGGCTGCGCGCGCGAAGCGGTGGCCACGCTCACGTACGACTACGGCGACCAGATGGCCGCGCTCGGTCCGCTCGGACTCGAGCGTCACCCGCACGCTCACGACCTGTGCGCCCAGCACGCCGACCGGTTGTCGGTGCCCGCAGGGTGGATCGTCGTGCGCCACGAGGCGCTGCGCGCCTGAGCGTCAGACCCCGACGCGGCGCCCCGAGAGCCGCTCGGCGCGGGCATCCGAGGCGATGAGTGCGCGTCGCTCCCGCTCGCGACGGATGACCGTGATCGCGACCAGGGCGCGCTCCGGTGAAGCCTGCGGCAGGGGGGAGACGAAGGCGGATGCCTCGGCGAGCAGCTCGTTCGCGACGCGCGCGCGTGCCCCCGGCACGAGCTGGTGCGCCGAGGCGAGGAACTGCGAGATGCGCCGGGCGAGACGGTCGGGCAGACGCGCGACGTCGGCGATCTGCGACCAGCCGAGGAGCTCACCGGGCATCACCGGAACGCTCTGGGCCAGCGCCGGCGTGCGCACGCGCTGGCTGTAGGTGCCCGCCACGAGATCTCCCAGGCGCTGGGACCGTGCGGTGAGGGCGCCTGAGAGGACCGCGAGTCCTCCGAGGGTCATGTAGATCTCCAGCACTCCGAGGAGCGCGCGGATGAACGCGTGACGGAATCCCGTCGCGCCGCCGTCGATCCGGACGATGCGCCCGCCGACGGCCAGCTTGCCGAGGCTGCGGCCCTTCGTCAGCATCTCCATGCTCAGGGGCAGCACGAGGAAGCTCACCGCGAGAGAAGCGATGGTCGCGATTCGGTCGGTCGCCTCGGTGAGAACACCGGCATCGAGCAGCCAGACGCGGAGGAACAGCCACAGGATGAAGACCCCGTAGCCGAGCAGCATGTCGATGAGCGCACCGAGAGAACGCATGAGGAACCCGACCGGCTGGACGTCGATGGCGACGGCTTCTCCGGAGAGCATCTCGTCGGTCGTATCGATCGGCACGGACATGAGTACAGTAAATCAGGTGGATGCCGATGCGTTGACCGATGCACGCCGCGCCGAGTGGGCGCGGCTGGATGAGCTCAGCCGCGCCTCGCTGGACGGGGCGGCAGTCGACGAACTCATCGTGCGCTATCGCGCCGCGTCAGCGGATCTCGCCGAGCTCAAGACGTCGGTCGGCGACTCGCCGCAGGGTAACTACCTTTCGACGATCCTCGTTCGCGCTCGCATGCGACTCACGGGTGCTTCGGACAGCGTCCTGACGCAGGCTGCGCGATTCTTCGCTCGGCAGTTCCCCGCGGCGCTCTACCGTCTGCGGTGGCTCACATTGGCGATCGCCGTCGTGTTCCTCGCGATCGCGATCGGAACCGCCGCCTGGATCGCGAGTGACCCGGCGCTCGTGGCGACGCTCGGCCCACCCGCTGCTCTCGAGCAGTACGCAGACGAGCGCTTCACCGGCTACTACACAGAGAATCCCGCCGCGGTGTTCATGGGCATGGTGTGGTCGAACAACGCGTGGCTGGCAATGCTCTGCGTCATCTTCGGGGTGACCGGCATCTACCCCGTGTACATGATCGTCACGAACGCTATGGCGATCGGGCAAGCCGGCGCGATCATGGCCGCCTACGACAAGGCCGACATCATGGTGCTGTACGTCCTGCCGCACGGGATGCTGGAGATGACGTGCCTGTTCGTCGCGGCTGCCGGCGGGCTACGACTGTTTTGGTCGTGGGTGGCACCGGGGCACCGATCACGCTCGGAATCGCTCGCGCAGGAGGGCAGAGCTCTCGCAACGGTTTCGCTCGGCCTCGTTTTCGCGATGTTCCTCGCCGGCCTCGTCGAGGGCTTCGTGACCGGGTGGGCTCTGCCCTGGCCGCTCAAGATCGGCATCGGCGCGGCGGCGCTGGCCGTGTTCCTGATCTACATGCTCGTCGTCGGCGGACGCGCCTATCGCCGCGGCGAGACGGGTGATCTCGTCGAGTACGAGGCGGGCACCCCACGACTTCTCGCGGGGTGACCGGAGCGCTCAGAGCCGGCCTGCAGCCTTGAGCTCGAGATAGCGGTCGGCGATCCGCGGCGGGAGATCCTCGGGGTCAGCGGAGATCGCTTCGCCGCCCGCTCGGCGGATCGCGTCCGCCACGTTCTCGGCGTCGCGCAGAGTGCGCTCGGCGGCCGCGGCGAGGTAGACCTCCTCGCGCGAACCGCGCTGCTGCGCCAGCTCGACGATCGACTCGTCGGTGACGGAGCCCACGAGGATCGACGTCGCCCGCGAGGCATCCGGAAATGCGCCGAGGAAGCCTCGCGCCGATTCCGCGGCGTCCTGCGCGGTGAGTACGACGATGAGCGAGGGGCGAGTCGTCAGCGTGCGCACGGCTGCGAACGCGCCGTGCCAGTCGGTGTCGACGAGGCGCGCGTGCACCGGGGCCATGGCGTCGGTCAGCGCGGGCAGGAGAGCATTGCCCTCGACACCGGTCACCCGTGCCCGGACGACGCGGTCGTACATCAGCAGGTGCACGTGGTCGCCCGCGCGCGCCGCGAGAGCCGCGAGCAGGAGGGCGGCCTCGAGCGCGGCATCCGCTCGTGTTCCGTCGCCCACGCGGGCCGCCGCGGTGCGTCCGGTGTCGATGATGATGACGACGTGCCGATCGCGCTCCGGCCGCCAGGTGCGCAGCATGGTGGTCCCGGCGCGGGCAGTTGCCCGCCAGTCGATCGATCGCACGTCGTCGCCGCGCACGTACTCGCGCAGCGAGTCGAACTCGGTGCCCTGACCGCGCACCTGGATGCTCGTGTTGCCGTCGAGCTCGCGCAGCCGGGCGAGACGCGAGGGGAGGTGCTTGCGGGACGAGAAGGCGGGGAGCACTCGGATCGCTCCCCGCACGCGGTGGACGGCTTGCCGTCCGGCGAGACCGAGGGGGCCGCGCGAGCGGATCACGACGAACTCGCTCACCAGTTCGCCGCGGCGACGGGGGAGGAGCGGGATGTCGACCCGACGGCGCTCACCGCTCGGGATGTCGAGGGTCTGCCGTGCGGTTCCCGCGCCCGCCGTCGGTTGCCAGGCGTCGCGGAGAAGCGCGTGCAGTTCGCGGGACCCGTGATTGTGCACGGCGACGCTGACCGGCACCGCCTCGCCCAGCCGTGCACGAGCGGGCACGCGCCGGGTCACGGTCACCGACCGCGGACTCGCGCTGAAGACGACGTCGATGACGACCAGAACCACGCAGAGGCCCAGCCACGCGCCGAGCACCGCGTACGGCGGAAAACCCGCGAGCCCGGCGATGACCAGCGGCACGACGCCCGCAGCCACGGCGAGCGCGAGGCGACCCGTGACGAACACTTAGATCGGTACCCGGGTCTGCTGCACCACGGAGGTCAGCACGGCATCCGCCGAGACGCCCTCCATCTGCGCGTCCGGGCGCAACTGCAGACGGTGGCGCCAGACCGGTACGAGCATCGTCTGCACGTGATCGGGCGTGACCGCCGTCGAGCCGTTGAGCCAGGCCCAGGCCTTCGCCGCCGCGAGGAGGCCCGTCGAGGCGCGCGGGCTGGCCCCGAGCTCGACCGATGGGGACTGCCGCGTGGCGCGGGCGAGGTCGACGACGTAGGCGAGGACGTCGTCCGTCACCTCGACGCGTCCCGCGGCGACTTGCGCTGCGCGGATCTCGTCGGCGGTGACGACGGCTTCGACGCCGGTGAGCTCGCGTGGCGAGAAGCCGGAGGCGTGCTTGCGCAGCACGGCCACCTCGGCGTCGCGCTCGGGCATCCCGACCACGAGCTTCATGAGGAACCGGTCGAGTTGAGCCTCGGGAAGCGAGTACGTGCCCTCGTGCTCGATGGGGTTCTGGGTCGCCGCGACGAGGAACGGGTCGGGGAGGGCGCGGCTCGTGCCGTCGGCCGACACCTGGCGCTCCTCCATCGCCTCGAGGAGCGCCGCCTGCGTCTTCGGGGGCGTGCGGTTGATCTCGTCGGCCAGCAGGATGTTCGTGAACACCGGGCCGGCGCGGAAGTCGAACTCTCCCGTGCGCGCGTCGTACACGAGCGATCCGGTCACGTCACCGGGCATCAGGTCGGGAGTGAACTGCACGCGCTTGGTGTCGAGGCCGAGGGCCCGGGCGAACGAGCGCACGACCAGGGTCTTCGCGACGCCCGGGACGCCCTCGAGCAGCACGTGTCCCCGGGCGAGCAGAGAGACCAGCAGGCCGGTCACCGTGCCGGCCTGTCCGACCACGGCCTTGTCGACCTCGCTGCGCACGCGGTGCATCGCCCCGCGCAGGGCCGTGTCATCGGCGGGATTGTACTCAGCGGTCACGGGTGTCCTCGGCTTCCGTCGTGGATGGAGTGTGTGCGGATGGTGCGTCCGTCGCGCGGGCGGTTCGATGCGTCTTCTCGACGGCCTCTTCGAGGTCGGCGAGGCGCCGAGCGAGCTCGACGAGTGCGGCGTCGTCGGTGGGCAGCGGGCCGGCGAGGAGCGCCTGGAGCGTGCCCCGGGGAATGCGCAGACGATCGGATGCCGCATCGGCGACCTCGTCGGATGTCGCGCGTGCCGTCAGCCCGAGTCGCCGGGCCAGGCGCCGCTGCGCGCCGTCGCGGATCGCGAGCGCTGCGTGCGGGGCATCCGCCGCCTTCGCCGTCAGACGTGCGCGACCGTGCATCGTCTCGGAAGCGCGGACCGTGACCGGCAGCGTCTCGGCGACCAGCGGACCGAACCGTCTGCCGCGCCACAGGGCGGCGGCAGCCCCGGACAGCATCAGCAGGATGATTGCCGGGGTGACCCACGGTGGCGTCAGAGTGCCCAGCGTCTCGGGAGACGTCGCCTCGAGGTCGGAATCGCCGAGCGAGGGGACGTACCAGACCACGCGATCGGTCTGGCCGAGCAGGGCGAGCCCGAGCGCGGCGTTGCCGTTCTCGGCGAGATAGGCGTTGCTGAACAAACGGGAGCCGTCGACGATCGAGGTGCGTCGACCATCGCTGTCGTTGATGAGCACGGCCGCGCCCTCTTCGTCTCCGAAGCACCACTCCACGCCGGAGTCAGGAGTCATCAGTCGATCGGGTTCGATCGTGCCGACCTCGGCGAACTCGCCGGCGGTGCACTGCGCGTCGACCTCGGCGAGCGGCGCCGAGGAGTAGGCACCGAGATCGAGGTCGTCGAGCAGGTGAGCTCCCACCGAGAGGAAGACGACACGGTCGGCCGGCCCCATCAGCTCGGCGAGACCCTCATCGCTGAGTGTGTACGGATTGGTCATGACGAGCGTCGTGCTCTCGTCCAGAGCGTCACGCGCCTCGACGTGCGAGCGATACACGTCGACCTCGACCCCCTGGTCCCGCAGGATCTCGGCGAGCGCCAGCGCGCCCGCATCTCCACGGCCCTCGGGGTCGAGTGAACGGCGCTCACTCGGGGCGGTCGCGGCGATCTGGAGCCCCACCCACGCCACACCGACGACGAGGGCGGCGACGACCACCCAACCGATGATCGAGCGCAGGCGTCTCGTCGGTTCCGCGGTGTGAGGGGTGATCCGCTCCTCGGTGACGGTCATGCGGTCACCACCGCCGGCCTGCGGGACCGCAGGCGCTCGTCGGTGGCGGCCAGGGCGGCGTACGACTCGGGCGTCGCGGGGTGGCGCAGATAGCGGACGTCGTCGAACGCTGTCGCGGCGCTGCGCATCGGTGCCGACTCGTCGGGGAAGACCGCGCTGGCCTCTCGGGCGATGGCCTGGGCGGTGGCGCCCGGAGCAGGGTCGATGATGTCGCGCTCGAGGAGGTCACGGGCGATCGCGCGGAACCTCAGGACGGTGGCGGCATCCCAGTCCTCGGCACGGGCGCTGCGTTCCGCCTCGGCGCGCAACTGGGCCGCCGAGCGGTCGTCATCGACACCGAGGAGGTCGGTGCGGGCCCGGGCGACGGAGCGGGAGCGTCGCGGGCGCCCCCAGACGATCAGAGCGACGATCAGCGCGGCACCGATCAGGACGCAGACGATGACGAGGGCGGAGGGACCGACGGCTGCGCCGTTGTCGGAGCTGAAGAGGTTGTCGATGAATCGGCCGATGTCCCGCGCGAGGTAGTCGAACCACGAGGGCTCGGCATCGGCGTAGCGCGGATTGCTCAACTCTTCTTCGGCCCAGCGGCGTGCGTCGTCGCCGTCCGGGACGAACAGGTCGTCGAACGGTCGGATCATGCCCGGGGGTCACCGTCGCCCGGAGCGGTCCACGGTGCCGCCGCCGCGGGTGGTGTCGCGGGAGCGGGCGGTGCGCTGTACGCCGGGGGTGCGGGCGGTGCGGTGTACACGGGGGGAGTGGGCGGGGCGCCGTAGGCCTGCGGTGCGGGCGCGTACCCGTACTGCGGGGGCTGCGGCGGGGAGGAGGGCTGGCCCGGCTGCTGCTGCGCGTATCCGTACGGTCCGGGATACCCGGGCTGTTGCGGCGCACCCGTGGGTGCCGGGTAGGCGTACGACTGCGAGAGGAGGACGTAGTCGGGGACGGCCTTGGGCGGGGGTGCGCTCGAGACGGCCCGCGCCGGGTCGACCGCGTAGGGGTCCCCGAGCTGCTCCTCGGTCCACCCCATGTCGCTGCGCTCCACGTAGGAGACGAGAGTCTGGTCGAGCCCCTCGTACCGCATGCGGGAGTCGAGGTAGATGAGAGCCGCGCTCGTGCTCTGCACGACCAGAGTGATCGCCTGGAGCACGAGGGTGAGGATCTGCGGTGCGAGGAGCAGGAGGATCATCCCGATGATCGCGCTGGGCTCGGGGTCGCCGGTGGGCACGAGCACCGTGCCAAACATCTGGGCGAACAGCTGCGCGGGCACGGCCACCACGTTCATCGCGATGCCCATGATGAAGCTGATGAGGAAGCTCACACCGAAGGCGACCCAGAAACGGCCGCGGATCAGCCGCCACGAGCGCACGATCGCGTCCTTGAGCCGCGCGCGCTCGAACACCAGGATCGAGGGCACGAGCATCAGCTTGGTGCTGAGCCAGACGTAGAGGGGGATGCAGGCGAGGAAGAAGAGGACCACGACCAGCACGATGAGGCCGACCGTCTCGGGGGAGGCTCCCATCCCGCCCGCGATGCCACCGGCGATGATCCCGAACAGGATGAGCGCGACCACGATGACGAGGCCGAACACGGCGACGATGACGAGCGCCGAGTATGCGACGAGACGCCAGAAGGCCGGAGTCATCCGGCGCCACAGCATTCGCAGCGTGGCCTTCTTGCCGATCGTGGCGTAGCTGACGTCGGCGGCGATCACGCCCTGCATGATCGCGGTGACGGCGACCGAAGCGAGACCGACCAGGATGCCGGCGATGATGTTGATCGCGATGGTTCCGGCAGCGATCGCCTCGAAGTCGGGGCTCGCGGTCGACACGGTCTCGAGTCGTGAGAAGGTCGTGAAGAGGACGAGCCCCATCGCGAGCGCCGCGAGGATGAGGACGGCGAGCTGGAGGATGACGGCGAAGCCGAACAGAACCTTGGGGTTGTGTCGCAGCGCGGCGAACGCCTTCCCGAGCAGCATTCCGAACGTCATCGGATGCAGGGGGATGATGCCCTTCTTCCGGGCAGGGGTCCAGGTCTGGGCGCTCACAGCACTTCCCTCCGTCGTGCGCCTCCATCGTGCCATATCCCCGGTGTTGGCGCGCAGACCTGGGGAACGTGAGACCGAGTGCCATAAGGTAACAGTTATGACCTCACGCATCCTTGTGGTCGATGACGACACCGCGCTCGCCGAGATGATCGGCATCGTGCTGCGCACCGAAGGATTCGAGCCCGTGTTCTGCGCCGACGGAGCACGTGCCGTCGACGAGTGGCGCGCACAGCGCCCGGACCTCGTCCTCCTCGATCTGATGCTCCCCGGCATGGACGGGATCGAGATCTGCACGCGCATCCGCGCCGAGTCCGGTGTGCCCGTCATCATGCTCACGGCTCGCACCGACACCGCTGACGTCGTGCGGGGTCTCGAGGTGGGCGCAGACGACTACATGGTCAAGCCGTTCAACCCGAAGGAATTGGTCGCCCGCATCCGCACGCGGCTCCGTCCCGTGCCGCAGACGACCAGCGAGCAGCTCCGCGTCGGCGATCTGACCGTCGACGTCGATGCGCACGAGGTGCGCCGCGGCACGGACCCGATCGCCCTCACCCCTCTCGAGTTCCAGCTGCTCGTCGCTCTCGCCTCCAAGCCGCAGCAGGTGTTCTCCCGCGAGATGCTGCTCGAGCAGGTCTGGGGCTACCACTACAAGGCCGACACGCGTCTCGTGAACGTGCACGTGCAGCGACTGCGCGCGAAGGTCGAACTCGATCCCGACAACCCGCGGATCGTGATGACGGTCCGCGGAGTCGGCTATCGCGCCGGGAGCGCTGTCTGACACGCCCATGGCCGTGACGACAGCCACCACCACGGCGGTCGCCGTCCTGCGCGATTGGCGCGGCTGGCCGACGGTTCTGGGATCCCTGTGGCGCAGATCGCTGCGGTTCCGCACCCTTGCGGTGACCCTGCTCGCGACCTCCCTCGCGATCCTCATCACCTGCGTCACCATGGCGCTCGTGATCCAGAACGACCTCTTCGTCTCACGCAAGAACCAAGCGCTCGAAGACGCCCGACGCGCGGTCGACGTCGCCCAGAGCACGCTCGACGTCGCCGAGGTCGGAGACGACCCGGCAGCCCTCGCCGACCTGTGGAACACGATCCAGGCCGGATTCGCGCAGAACTCGAACGCCGATCAGCTCACCGGCATCCGGATCGACGCCGATGCGAACGGCGTCCGCCTCAACGGCTTCACGGCCGGACTCAGCGCGAGCCTGCTCAGCGACGGCCTCCGCGCACGCGTCGTGGAATTCGACGACCGCCAGGCCTGGCAGTCGGTCGCCCTCCCCGTCGAAGGCGGGGGAGAGGTGCCGGGCATCATCGTCGGGCAGCAGGTCGTCGTACCCGAGGCGGGCCCCTTCGAGATCTATTTCGCATACGACCTCTCGGATGCCGACCAGACCCTCGTGTTCGTGCAGCGGACTCTCTGGATCGCGGGGATCGGCCTGGTCGCCATCGTCGCGGCCATCTCGTGGATCGTCCTGCGCACGGTCTCGACGCCGATCATCCAGGCGGCGGAGACGAGTGCGCGACTCGCCTCGGGCGATCTGGCCGTGCGCCTGGAAGTGCACGGTGAGGACGAACTCGCGACGCTGGGCCGCTCGTTCAATGCGATGGCCGACAGCATCGAGGCGCAGATCAAGGAGCTCGGGGAGCTGTCGATGGTGCAGCAGCGGTTCGTGTCCGACGTCTCGCACGAGCTTCGCACGCCGCTGACGACGATCCGTCTCGCCGCCGACATGCTCAACGATCAGCGTGCGGACTTCGACCCGGTCACGGCGCGGGCGGCCGAGCTCATGCACGCCCAGGTGCAGCGCTTCGAGACATTGCTGTCGGACCTCCTCGAGATCAGCCGATACGACGCAGGGTCGGTGCAGCTCGAGCTGGAGGCGACGAGTCTCGCGCACGTCGCCGAGGACGTCATCGAGCAGATGCGTCCTCTCGCCGACGGTCACGGCACGGAGCTGCGGCTCGTCGCTCCGGGGGGATATTCCCCGGTCGACATGGATCCGCGTCGGGTGCGCCGCGTGCTCCGCAACCTCATCGGCAACGCGATCGAACACGGCGAGGGGCGTCCTATCGTCGTCACCGTCGACAGCAACCAGCACGCGGTCGCCGCCGGGGTGCGCGACTTCGGGTTGGGGATGGACCCGACCGATGCCGAACGCGTGTTCGACCGGTTCTGGCGCGCCGATCCGTCGCGTCAGCGCACCATCGGGGGCACCGGACTCGGGCTGTCGATCGCGCTCGGCGATGCCACGCTCCACGGGGGCACCCTGTCGGTGTGGTCGGAGCTCGGCGCCGGCACCAACTTCGTGCTCACCCTTCCTCGCCACGGCACGACGCTCGACGGGCCGAGCCCTGTTTCCGTCGAACCCCAGGACTCCCTCGCCGAACTCGGCGATGCCACGCAGCCTCTCTCGCTCACGGACGTGCGACGCGAGATGCTCGACGGGGGTGAGGCCCCGTGAGTACTGCACGGATGAGGAACCTCCTGCGGGGCATCGCGCTCGCCGCAGCGAGCCTGGTGCTGCTCACCGCGTGCACCGGTCTGCCGACTTCCGGTGACGTGAACGTGGGCCTGGAGCTGGGCGAGTCGCCCGACGACGCGGACTTCCTCCCTCTCGCCTCCGGCCCCGCGCCGGGCGCGGGCCCCCGGGAGATCGTCGAGGGCTTCATGGAGGCGGCGATCACACCGGCCGAGAACTGGGAGATCGCCCGCCGGTTCCTCACTCCCGACATGCAGCGGTCCTGGCGCCCCAGCACGGGTGTGGCCGTCGACGCCTCCGCCACGGACCGGGCCGTATCCTCCTCGGTGCTGGACGAGGACGTCGACGACGCGGATGCCGCAGACGTGCAGGTGCAGCTCGACCAGGTGGCGAGCGTCGACTCCTCCGGGGAGTACTCCTCGGCGGCGGGGCCGGCGAACCTCGCGTTCGCCCTGGAGCGCACCGATGCGGGGGAGTGGCGCATCTCGCAGGCGCCCGATGGCATCGTCATCGATGAAGAGCGCTTCTCGACGGTGTTCGAGGGGTATCCCCTCCAGTACTTCGACCGCACCTGGTCGCGACTCGTGCCGGATGTGCGCTGGTTCCCGCGTCGCACGAGCATCGCGACGACCGTGGTGCAGGCTCTGATCAGCGGGTCGCCGAGTTCGTGGCTCGAGCCCGCCGTGCAGACGGCCTTCCCCGCCGATGTGCAGCTCGCGCAGGATGCCGTGCCGATCAACGCCAATCAGGTGGCGGAAGTCGCCCTGACCCGCCCGGCCGCGGCTCTCGAGACGCAGACGCTCGCCCGGATGCGCACGCAACTGCAGGAGACCCTGCGCGCATCGGGGGTGCACGTGTCGCAGGTGCGGTTCACGGTCGACGGTCGCACGCTCGACGCGGGGGTCGTGAACGTCGTCGTGCCCCCGCAGGAATCCGGGCCGCTCGTGCTCACCGACAGCGCATTCGGCACCATCGTGGGAGACGAGGTCTCCCCGATCGACGGACTCAGCGACGAGATCCTGAGCATCCCGGAGCCGATCGCCGCGATCGACGTCGCGGCGGACGACGGGATGGCGGTGGTCCAGCTCGTCGATGGACGCGCGTATCTGGTCGGCGACGGCCGACTCGATGAACCCGATGTGCGGGGCGGTCTCATCGCTCCGTCGCTCGATCCGTACGGCTACACCTGGACGGTGCCGACGGCGAGTCCCACCGACGTGCTCGTCTGGGGCAGCGACCGGATGTCGCATCCCGTGGCGAACGCGTGGCCCGACGCCTCGGCCGTGCTGCAGATGCGGGTATCGGCGGACGGCTCGAGGATCGCCGCGGTGATCGAGGTGGGCAGTCAGCGCTGGGTCGTGGTCGCCGCGGTCGTGCGTGATGAGAGCGGTCTTCCGACCGAGCTGGGACCGATGAAGCAGCAGACCCGTGTCGACGGCGATGTGCAGGGACTGGTCTGGGTCGGCGACTACCGCCTGGCGGTGCTGGCGGACTCGCCGAGTCCCGACCTGCTCACCCAGGTGGTCGGCGGGACCGCGACGGTCGAATCCGCCCCGACCGGCGCGACCGCGCTCTCCGGCGCCAGGACCGTATCGGGCGTGCGGGTGCTGTCGACAGACGGCGCCCTCCTCGCGCACGCCGGATCGGCGTGGCGAGAGGTCGCGACCGGCGTACGCGTGCTGGCCACGCGCGCGGGGCAGTGACGCCCCTCTCTTCCTGCACCGGCGTGGGACAGCCCTGTCCTGTTCCGAAACGTGGGCGTCCGGGAGGACGATCCGCCGTCGGCGCGTGAAGATCGACGGATGCCTGCGATCTCGAACCTCGCATCCCTCGGGGATGAACTGCTCGCCTTCCTCCTTGCCGCATCGTGTGCGGGCTGCAGTGCAGGAGGGACGGTGCTCTGCGCAGGGTGCCGTGCCGAGCTGCGCCCCGTGCCCCGGACGGTGCGCACGCCGGGCGGACTCGAGGTGCGGGCGGCTCTGGATTTCACGGGTGTCGCCGCACGGTGCATCCGGCGGCTGAAAGGCGAGGGCGAGACTCTGCTCGCGGCCCCGCTCGGCGCCGCGCTCGCCGGGGTGCTGGCGCCGCTGGTGGCGGACGTGCGTCATGTCGTGCCGGTGCCTACGTCGGGGTCGGCCTTCCGGAGACGGGGCTATCGGGTGCCGGAGCTGCTGCTGCGCAGAGCCGGTGCCGCTCCGGCCTCGTTGCTGCGGGCAGTCGCACGTCGGGCGGATCAGCGCGGCCTCGATGCCCGGGCGCGAGCCGCGAACGTCCGGCGCAGCATGACCGCCCGTCGGCGTGGCGGCGGTGCTCCCGTGCTGGTGGTGGACGATGTCGTGACCACCGGGGCGACGCTCGACGAGGCCGCGCGAGCGCTCACCGAGGCGGGCTATAAGGTCGTCGGTGCCGTCGCGCTCGCCGCCACGCCGCGTCACGGGAGACTCATCGGAGACTCTTCCACGACACGGAGGAAGTGACCCGTGACATCCGCTCCCAAGCGGACTAGCGTGGGGGGTCACAAGGCGACCACGGTCCGCCCTTGGCCGGGAGGACCGGGACAAGGAGGCAGCAATGGAAACGAGCATCGTTGGCGTCGGAGTGGGTATCACCGATCGCTTCCGAACCGTTGTCGAAGAGAAGATCGCCAGGATCCAGACATTCGCGGCTCGCGCGCAACGACTGGATGTGAAGGTCACCCACCGGGTCTACCGCAACGGTCAGGTGCCGGAGGAGACCGTCGAGCTCACGCTGGTGAGCAAGGGCCCGGTCGTCCGTGCCGAGGCGACCGACGGCGACAAGTTCGTCGCACTCGACCTCGCGGTTGACAAGATGGCCGAGCAGTTGCGCCGTGCCAAGGAGAAGCGAGTCGATGGGCGGCAGCACCCTCGCGGCGCGCACTTCGAGAAGGGCAGCGGCGCCCTCGAGGGGATCGATGTCGAGCCGGCATCCGTCGACGTCCTGCGGGCCGTGGCCACCGGCAACATCCCGGTGCAGAACGACGAGGAGGAGGCCTACTCGCCCGTCGTCATCCGCACGAAGAACTTCGATGCCGAGTGGATGACGGTCGAAGAGGCCGTCGACCGGATGGAACTGGTCGGACACGACTTCTTCCTGTTCGTCGACGCTCGTACCGATCACCCGAGCGTGGTCTACCGCCGCAAGGGCTGGGACTACGGTGTCATCGCGTTGAGCGCGCAGGCCCCGCCTGCTGAGGCTCTCGCCTCCTGATAGCACGGAAGCGGCCCGGCCCCGAGAGGGGACCGGGCCGCTTTTCTCGTGTGCGGAGCGTCAGTCGAAGATGCCGTCGAGGAGACTGCCGATGACGAGGCCGCCGAGGATGCCGGAGGCGATGTCGCCGCCCCCTCCGCGTCGGCCGCCGCCGCCCCAACCGCCGCCGCCCCATCCGCCGTCGCCGCCCCAGCCCTGATCCTGCGGGCGGGAGGAGTCGATATCGCGCTGCGCGAGCTGGAGCGCCTCGGACGCGAGGTGCGCCACGCGTCGCGCGACGAGGAGCGCCTGCTCGCGCGTCTCTTCGGCGGGCAGGAGGTCGTTCAGATCCACCCGCAGCCGCTCGGATTCGGCAAGGCGCGTGCGGGCGTCGGCGCCGATCCACCCGCGGTGGCCGGAGATCAGACCGCGGGCGACTCCGAGCTGGCGGTCGGCGTCATCGATGGCGTGCTGCACCTGGGCGACAGAGGGGAGCGGGTTGGCGGCACGGTGCTCGGCGGTCGCGATCGCCTCGTCGAGGCCGGTGTTCGCGTCGCGCAGGCGAGAGAGTTCGGCGAACGGATCGTTCGGAGTTCCCGAGGGGGTGAGAGCGCTCAGCGCTTCCTGGAGGGCGGAGACCGCGGCGGCGACCGCGGGAACCTGCGGTGCGTTGCGCGCGGCGATCAGGTCGCCGCGTGAGTCGGCGATGACCTCGGCCAGAGTGGACTCCGCGCGCAGCGCTTCGATCTCGAAATCCTCGACGGCGTCGAGCAGGGTGGCGGCGCGTCGGGTCGCCTCGGTGGCGGTCTCGAGCGCGAGATTCGCCTCCTCGTTCTGCTTGGCGGCGCGGCGACGCTCCGAGACCGATGCCCCGTGCACAGCGAAGGCGATGAGCTGCTCGGCCTCGCGCGCGCTCGCGGTGATCTGCGTCATCGCCGAGGGGGCGTAGCGGGAGGAAAGACGCTCGATCGTGGCGGTCGTCGCCGGGATGCGCGCACTGAGAGTCTCGGCATCCGCCCGCACCTTGGCGATCACCTCGGGTGCCCGCCGCACCTTCGCGACCGACTCGGCGAGGACGGTGGTCTTCTCGTCGAGGAGATCCTGCGCCCAGTCGCACAGTTGGATGATGCGCGCGTTGCGCGTGCGCAGCTCCTCCGGGGTGTCGGGGATCTCGTCGTGGTTGAGCTGGTGCAACTGGAACGCTTCGCGCAGGTGGGTGCGGACGGCGGCGAGTGCCTTCTTCAGATCGCCGGTCAGGGATTCCCCGAGCTCGGCTTCGGCGAACGCCAGCTCGTCGGATGTCGATCGAATCCGCTCATCGGCGGAGACGAGTGCCTGCTCCGCCCGGCGTGCGAGATCTGCGTCCTGGACCGCGAGGGCTTCCTGTTCGCGTTTGCGTCTGCCCCAGATACCTGCCATGACCCGATCCTACTTTCCACGGACGAGCGGATGCCTGTGCATCCGCTCCAGGCGAACGCGGGTTTCGCGGCAATGCCTCAGATCAGCACCGCGTCGCCGGTGCTCTTCGACGGGCGACCGCGCTTGGGGCGCTCCTGCGTGAGGCCGAGGGCGAGGGCGTGCCGGGGGTGCGCCGCGAGCCGCTCCTCGAGATGGGTGAGCCAGCGATCCTCCGCCTCCGCCGCGAAGATCAGGGAGTCCATGACGAGCGAGCGGGCGAGCTGCTCGGCGTCGTCCGCATCCCCGATGTTCGTCGCCTCCGCGCGCAGGCGGACCAGGTTCCCCCGCGTCTCGGCGCGCTGCGCCCGGATGGCCGCACGCGCGTCGACGCCGGGCAGTGTGGCCGCCACGGCCAGCTTGATCGCGACCTCGTCGCGGACGGCGGTCGTGCGGACGACGGGGGAGGAGAGCCATCGCGCGACCTCGGCCGATCCGTCGGCGGTGATCTGCCAGTAGATGTGGCCCTGGGCATCCGCATCGAGTCTCGTGACGAGCCCGTCCCGCTCGAGTCGTTCGAGCGTGTTGTAGATCTGGCCGACGTTGAGCGGCCAGCGCGACCCCGTGCGTCGATCGAACTCGTGCCGCAGCTGGTAGCCGTAGCACGGCCCCTGGTCGAGGATCGCGAGCAGACTCTGCCGAACGGACATCGCCACCTCCTGAAGTGTTTTCCCAGCATATGCATACCTGGAAAAGCGTGGGAGCGCGGCCATGCAGGCGACGTGGAGGTCACGGCCCGGTAACATGACAACATATGCCTGGGGCACGCTCCGTCGTGCGCCGGCACTTTACCCACCAACAGGGAGATGACATCCGTGGCCAATCCTCTTGAGAAGCTGCTGCGCGCCGGCGAGGGGCGGGTCATCCGCCGCCTGAACCAGGTGGTCAAAGCCGTGGGAGCGCTGGAAGAGGACATCTCCAAGCTCACCGACGACGAGCTGCGCAACGAGACCGCCGAACTGCGTGCACGTTTCGAGAAGGGCGAGACGCTCGACCAGCTGATGCCCGAGGCGTTCGCCGCCGTCCGCGAGGCGGCCAAGCGCACGCTCGGCATGCGCGCCTACGACGTGCAGATCATGGGTGGCGCCGCGCTCCACCTCGGCAACATCGCCGAGATGAAGACGGGTGAAGGAAAGACGCTCGTCGCGACGTTCCCCGCCTATCTCAACGCGATCGCCGGCAAGGGCGTCCACGTCATCACGGTCAACGACTTCCTCGCGAGCTACCAGGCCGAGCTGATGGGACGCGTGTACCGCGCCCTCGGCATGACCACGGGCATCATCGTCTCGGGCCAGACCCCGGCCGTGCGCCGCGAGCAGTACGCCGCAGACATCACCTACGGTACGAACAACGAGTTCGGCTTCGACTACCTGCGCGACAACATGGCATGGCGCAAGGAGGACCTCGTCCAGCGCGAGCACTTCTTCGCCGTCGTCGACGAGGTCGACTCGATCCTCATCGACGAGTCCCGCACCCCGCTCATCATCTCCGGTCCGTCCTCCGGCGAGGCCAACCGCTGGTTCGCCGAGTTCGCGAAGATCGCCCGTACCCTCGAGGTGGGCGTCGACTACGAGGTCGACGAGAAGAAGCGCACCGTGGGAGTGCTCGAACCCGGCATCGAGAAGGTCGAGGATTACCTCGGCATCGACAACCTCTACGAGTCGGCGAACACCCCGCTCATCTCGTTCCTGAACAACTCGATCAAGGCGCTCGCGCTGTTCAAGAAGGACACCGACTACGTCGTGATGAACGACGAGGTCATGATCGTCGACGAGCACACCGGTCGAATCCTCGTCGGACGCCGCTACAACGAGGGCATCCACCAGGCGATCGAGGCGAAGGAAGCGGTGCCGGTCAAGGCCGAGAACCAGACGCTCGCGACCGTGACCCTGCAGAACTACTTCCGTCTCTACGAGAAGCTCGCCGGTATGACCGGTACGGCCGAGACCGAGGCCGCGGAGTTCATGTCGACGTACAAGCTCGGCGTGATCCCGATCCCGACGAACCGGCCGATGATCCGCAAGGACCAGCCCGATCTGGTCTACAAGAACGAGACCGCGAAGTTCGCTCAGGTCGTCGAGGACATCGCCGAGCGCCACGCCGCAGGTCAGCCGGTCCTGGTCGGTACGACGAGCGTCGAGAAGAGCGAATACCTCTCGCGTCTGCTCGCGAAGAAGGGCGTGAAGCACGAGGTGCTCAACGCGAAGAACCACGCGCGCGAGGCCGAGATCGTCGCCCGCGCCGGACGTCTGGGAGCGGTCACGGTCGCGACGAACATGGCCGGTCGTGGTACCGACATCATGCTCGGTGGAAACGCCGAGTTCCTCGCGGTCCAAGAGCTCAAGTCGAAGGGCCTCGACCCTGTCGAGACGCCCGAGGAGTACGAAGCGGCCTGGGACGAGACCTATGAGTCGATGAAGGGCATCGTCGCAGAGGAGGGCGAGAAGGTCACCGAAGCCGGCGGTCTCTACGTCCTCGGAACCGAACGGCACGAGTCGCGTCGAATCGACAACCAGCTGCGTGGTCGTTCCGGCCGTCAGGGCGACCCGGGCGAGAGCCGGTTCTACCTCAGCCTCACCGACGACCTCATGCGCCTCTTCCAGTCGGGGGCCGCCGAAGCGATCCTCTCGCGCACGAACTTCCCCGACGACGTGCCGATCGAATCGGGTCTGGTCTCGCGTGCCATCCGCAGCGCGCAGTCGCAGGTCGAGGCGCGCAACGCCGAGATGCGCAAGAACGTCCTGAAGTACGACGACGTCCTCAACCGTCAGCGCGAGGCCATCTACGCCGATCGCCGGCACATCCTCCAGGGCGATGACATCGCCGGTCGGGTGCAGCACTTCATCGAGGATGCCATCAGCGGCGTCGTCCGCGATCACACGGGCGAGGGCCACAACGAGAGCTGGGACTTCGACGCTCTGTGGACCGAGCTCAAGACCCTGTACCCCGTGAGTGTCACGATCGACGAGGTCGTCTCCGAGGCGGCCGGTCGCAAGGGTGGCATCACCGCGGACGGACTGACCCGCGAACTGCTCTCCGACGCGAAGATCGCGTACGAGGCCCGCGAGGAGACGCTCGGCGAGGCGGCGACGCGCGAGCTCGAGCGACGCGTGGTGCTGCAGGTTCTCGACCGTCGCTGGCGCGACCACCTCTACGAGATGGACTACCTCAAGGACGGCATCGGACTGCGGGCGATGGCTCAGCGCGACCCGCTCATCGAGTACCAGCGCGAGGGGTACGCGATGTTCCAGTCGATGATGGGACAGATCAAGGAGGAGTCCGTCGGCTACCTCTACAACCTCGAGGTCGAGGTGCGCCGTGCGGGCGACTCGCAGGTGACCGAGGTCGAGGCGAAGGGTCTCGCCGAGGGAGCCACCGAACAGCGTCTGGAGTACTCGGCCGCCAACGACGCCGGCGAGGTCGAGGTCCGCAACGATCGCGGTCAGGTCCAGCAGGCGGCGACCGACCGCCTGCGGCAGGCCGCCGCGCGCACGCAGGCACCGCAGGCCGAGCCCGAGGAGGCCCCGCGCGGAGCATTCGGCCAGCGCACGGATGCTCCGGCTCCGGCCGCCGGCAACCGCGAGCAGCGTCGGGCGCAGGGCAAGAAGAAGAAGTAGATCTCACCCGGAGAAGAGGGCCAGTCCATGTGGATTGGCCCTCTTTTCGTCCCTGTAGGCTTGGGCGATGACACCAACGCGCCACTTCGACCAGTCGTCGAAGCTCAAGAACGTCCTGTACGAGATTCGCGGAAACGCCCTCGTCGAGGCGGCGCGATTGGAAGCAGAGGGTCACAAGATCCTCAAGCTGAACACCGGAAATCCTGCGATCTTCGGCTTCGATGCGCCGCAGCAGATCGTCCAGGACATGCTCGCCGCACTGCCGACCGCACACGGGTACAGCGACAGCAAGGGCATCGTCTCGGCGCGCCGCGCGGTCGTCAGCCGCTACGAGGAGATCGAGGACTTCCCGCGCTTCGGACCGGAGGACGTCTTCCTCGGGAACGGCGTCTCCGAGCTCATCACGATGACCATGCAGGCGCTTCTCGACGAGGGCGATGAGGTGCTGATCCCGGCGCCGGACTATCCGCTCTGGACCGCGATGACGAGCCTGGCCGGAGGGACGCCGACCCACTACCTCTGCGACGAGGACAACGGCTGGCAGCCGGACCTCGAGGACATCCGCTCGAAGATCACGCCGCGCACCAAGGCGCTCGTGATCATCAACCCGAACAACCCCACGGGTGTCGTCTACTCCCGCGAGGTCCTCGAGGGGCTCGTGCAGATCGCGCGGGAGAACCAGCTGCTGCTGCTCTCGGACGAGATCTACGACCGCATCCTTTTCGACGGCGCGGTGCACATCCCGACCGCGACGCTTGCGCCCGACCTGCTCTGCCTGACCTTCAACGGTCTGTCCAAGACCTACCGTGTGGCCGGGTATCGCTCGGGTTGGCTCGTCATCACCGGGCCGCAGCAGCACGCGAAGGGCTTCCTCGAGGGCATCACCCTCCTCGCCTCCACCCGTCTGTGCCCGAATGTGCCCTCGCAGCATGCGGTGCAGGCGGCGTTGTCGGGAGTGCAGTCTATCGACGCGCTGATCGCGCCGAGCGGGCGGCTGCACGAGCAGCGCGATGTGGCCTGGCAGGGTCTCGAGTCGATCCCCGGCGTATCGTGCGTCAAGCCCGAGGGTGCGCTCTACGCGTTCCCGCGACTCGATCCGAACGTGCACGAGATCCGCGACGACGCGCGACTGGTGTACGACCTGCTGGTCTCCGAGCAGATCCTCCTCGTGCAGGGCACCGGGTTCAACTGGCCGACTCCCGATCACCTCCGCATCGTCACGCTCCCCGAGCCGCGCGTGCTGAGCGAAGCAGTCGAGCGGCTCGGGAACTTCCTCGCGAGCTATCGGCAGAACTAATCGTCGGCGCGGCGCCCGGGGCCAGCACGGCCGCCAGGCGCCGCGCGCCGGCGACGAGTGCTGATCGCGGGGTCAGATCCGACATCGGTCGGGCGTGCAGGAGAGCGGCGTCCGCCGCGCGCTGGTCGTGCGGAAGGAACAGCGGATCGGTGATGCCGGCGAACCGATCGAGCGTGTTCCGGATCTGCCCGCGGGCATCCAGGCCCAGGGGCCCCGGGCGAACCTGATTGACGACGACGGTGACCGGCGTCGGCGTCGTCAGGTTGCGCAGCTCGGCGTAGTCGCGGAGGAATCGGCTGACGCCGAGGGGGTCCGCCGACGCGACGGCGATGATCGCATCCGCCTCGTTCAGGGCGGCCGTCGTGGCGGCGTGCAGGCGGGGGCCGAGAACGTCGTACGTGGCTTCTTCGTCCGCATCGAACGAACCCGCCACATCGATGACGGTCTCCTCGGTCCATTCCCGGCAGGTCTGCAGGGCACGGGTGAGGCGGGAGGCCGAGAGTTCCGGCCATCGGCTGGGGCGATTGATGCCGGGGAGCACATCGAGGTCTCCGGCGCTCGTCGGCACCACGGTGGCGAGGCGGGTGAGTTCCGCGCTGTCGAGCCCGCCGAGCTCGGCACGGCGGCAGGCGGCGGCGATCCCGGGAGCGTCATCGCCGAGACCCAGGAGCAGCGCGAGGGAGGGCGCGACGGTGTCGGCGTCGACGAGGGCGGTGCGTCGACCGAGACGCGCGAGTTCGACGGCCAGCAGCATCGCAACGGTCGAGCGTCCGGGGGAGCCGTGCGGCCCCCACACGGCGATCAGACGATGCGGGAGGTCGCCGCGCGCGCGGTCCTGGATCGTTGCGGGTGTCCGGAGCGCGCGTGAGATCTGCCAGCCGGTGGCATCGACGGGCAACCCGGGCCCGATGCCGAACTTCTGGAGCAGGCGACTCTCCGCACCGCCCAGGGCGAGGATCCGTACGCCCGCCCGGTCACAGGCCGACACCAGCTCGGGCGTGAGGGTTTCTCGGCTCGCGGGCATCACGAGCGCCTGGGCGCCGGAGAGGAGCGTCGTCGCCGAGGTCGCCGAGACGATCGCGATGATGTGCTCGCCCTCGAGTTCGAGCTCGCGGGCGAGAGCGCTCGCGCGCGGCTCCTCGACGGCGAGGATCAGTCCCGTCATGACCCCGCACCGACCGGCACGACCGAGAGGGCTGCGCCGCCCGAGATCGCTGCGAGCACGTCGGCGACAGCGGCGCGGTCGACCACGATCTCGACGGCGCTGCGCGAAGCGGAGAGCATCCCCTCGGAATCGAGCACCTCCGCCACGATCGCATCGGCGACGAGGATGCGCGGCGCGTCATGCGTGCGGCCGTCCTCGAGCAGCGGCGCCTGCCAGAGCTCGACGACCATGCCCGCGTCGACGCCCTCGGGGATGCTGATGCTGCTCTCGATGACGAGCGTGGTGCTCCGACTGTCGTCGGCCCTCCCGGATGCCGTGTGCGGGACGAGTTCGCCCTCCGCGATGGTCCGAGCGGCGACCTGGCCGGATTCGAGATCCTGGGGCTGCAGATAGTCGTCGGTCAGCGCTCCGAGGGAGACGTCGACGACGCGGAAGTCCGCGGCGGTGATCGCCTCGCCCTGGATGATCGTGCGGTCGGCCTGCAGGATCGGCGTCGCGGAGTCCGCGGAGGACACGATCAGCCACACTCCGGTGATGGAGACCCCGACGAGGGCGATGCCGATGAGGAAGCGGAGGTCGCCCCAGAAGGCGCGACGCGGCCGAGAGAAAGTGCTCATGGCGACCCATGCTCACAGATATCCGCGAAACGGTCCGAGAGTTATCCACAACGGCGATGCCCGGACGCGGTGCGGATGCCGTGCGGGGCAGAATGGGTGCATGCCCGATCCGTCTCGCGTCGCTCCGCGCTACCTCGCCCCCGCGCAGGTGGCGGAGTTGTTGAGCGTCGAGATCGACGAGGTGATCGAGCTCGTCCTGGCCGGACGTCTGCGTGGCGCTCAGCTCGGTGTCCCCCCACGATGGCGCATCGAGGAATCGAGTATCGAGGGGTATCTGGCCGCGCAGTCGGAGGATTCCCGTCGGATGGCGCTCTGGCGTCAGTCACAGGAGGCGAGCTTCCCCGAGATCTGGGGAGCCTCCACCGCTCACAGACGCTGATCGCCGGCGAGCCGGATGGCGACCAGGGCCTCGAAGGGCACGATCCGGAAGCTCTGCACCGCACTCGCCAGTCTCGCGGTGCCCGCATCGTGCACAGCGAGATCGAGGTGATCGGCGCCCGCACGATCGATGGTCCCGTGCACGTCGTCGCCCCTCGTGGTGCTGACGTGGAGCGCGACGCGTCGGCGCGCCAGGTCGCGGAGCACGAACCCGAGGGTCATCCTCTCGCGCAGGATGCTGGGGGGATCGGCGTCCTCTTCGAGACTGCTCAACAGCATTCCGTGATCGCTGCCGAGGCTCTGGATCGCGCGCAGGGGGACGACGAGCATCGACCGGGAGGCGAGAGCACCGAGCGCGGTGGAAATCTCGGCCGCGAGCCAGTCGGCGCCCACGGTGCGCAGGATCACCGGCATCCGTCGCCCGTTCGCGAGCTCGATCACGATCGACGCACGCCGTGCGCTCATCGCACGCAGGCGCGTTCGCAGCGCGAGCTGTGAGATGCGCACACGCTCCGACTCCGCATCGAGAGCGACGCGCTCCGCCTCCCACTCCGACGCGAGCTGACCCTCGAGGTCCTCAAACAGCCTGTCCCAGTTCATCGGATCGAGCGTAGGGGAGGGCGAAGGGCGACATACGAGTTATCCACATACCTCTGTCGAAGGGCCCTGCGCGCGGGCTTCCGCGTGCTCTACTGGCTCGCGTTCCCCGACTGAGAGTGTGACGATGACGCTTCATGAGTACTTCGCGCGGCAGCCGACCCCGACCGTCGAGCTGCCCGATCCGGCCCCGCTGCTGCGCAGCCTCACCCAGGGTGTGCTCGAGGTGCTCGCCGGTGTGCGGGAGGTCGATCAGCTCGCTCGATGGTTCAGTGAAGACGCCTACCGCAGCCTGGTCACGCGATCGAACCTCTCGGCACGGGCGCGCAGCGCACGTGGAGTGGTGCCGGCCCGCCCCACCTTCGAGATCCGTTCCCTGCGCATCTCCGCTCCCGTCGACAGCGTGATCGAAGCGGTCGTCATCGTGGCAGGCCCCGGACGCACGCGTGCCGTCGCCGTGCGCCTGGAGGGGTTGGATCGGCGCTGGCGCGCGACGTCGCTGGCGATCCTCTAGAGCGAAGGACCGTAGGCTGGTGGGGTGTCGACCCTCACTGATCTCGCCCATGCCCAGGGCCGTCTGAACGACGGCGATGTCGAGTGGCTGCATCGCCTGGCCGGGGACGGTCAGCTGCTCGCCGATCTCTCATCGGCCGACATCGTCGTCTGGGTGCAGACCGACGACGGCTCCTTCATCGCGGTGGCCCATGCCCGCCCGAGCGGCGCGGCGACCCTCTTCTACCGGGACATCGTCGGGGAGCGCGTGCGTCCGCAGTGGCGTACCCAGGTGCAGGGGGCGTTCGACACCGCGGAGATCGTGGACTCGTCCTCACCCGATTGGTTCGAGGAGACGCCCACGCGGGTGCGCGCCGTGCCGATCGTGAACGCGCGGCGCTCGGGCGACGTGCCACCGTCCGTCATCGGTGTCGTCACCCGGCACACGAACCTCGGTGAGGCGCGCACGCCCTCCCGTCAGCAGATCACGTTCGACGACTGCGCCAACGATCTGTTCCGGATGATCGCCGACGGCAGCTTCCCGGATCTCGCGGCTCCGACCTCGCCGCGCCGCGGCGCTCCCCGTGCCTCGGACGGTCTGATCCGCATCGACGTCGACGGCATCACCACGTTCGCGAGCCCGAACGCCTTGTCCGCGTTCAACCGCATGGGATTCGACGACGAGCTCGAGGGCGAGTCCCTCGCCGAGGTGACCACACGTCTCGTCCCGCCCTCCCGGCAGGTCGACGAGTCGCTCCCCGTCGTCGTGACCGGACGGGCGCCGTGGCGCACCGACATCGAGGCGCGTGGGGTGACGGTCTCCCTCCGAGCGATTCCGTTGAAGGATCACGGCACGCGGATCGGCGCGATCCTGCTCTGCCGCGACGTCTCGGAGCTGCGTCATCAGGAGCAGGAACTCATCACCAAGGACGCGACGATCCGCGAGATCCATCACCGCGTCAAGAACAACCTGCAGACGGTGGCCTCCCTGCTGCGCATCCAGGCGCGCAGGACGCACTCCGACGAGGCCAGGGATGCGCTCACCCAGGCGATGCGACGCGTCGACGCGATCGCGGTCGTCCATGACACGCTCGCCCAGGGACTGACCCAGAAGGTGGACTTCGACGAGGTCTTCCATCGCGTCCTCAAGCTGGTCGCCGAGGTCGCCTCCGCTCCGAACACACGGGCGCAGACGCAGTCGACCGGTCGGTTCGGCGTGCTGCCGAGCGAGTACGCGACCCCGCTGGCGCTCGCGCTCACCGAGGTCGTCACCAACGCCGTCGAGCACGGGCTCGCGGGCCAGGAGGGCCTCGTCACGATCGACGCGGCACGCACCGAGGAGAATCTCCGGGTCACGGTGCACGACACCGGACACGGGCTGCCGGAGGGGCGGATCGGTCAGGGCCTCGGCACGCAGATCATCCGCACGCTCATCCAGGGCGAGCTCGGCGGCACGATCGAGTGGCGCGGCAGCGAGGGCGAGGGGACCTCCGTGGTCATCGACATTCCGCTGCGGTGGTTGCAGAAGTGAGCCGTCGAGGGAGCTGAGGGCACACGAAAGCCCCGCCGGACGAGGAGTTCTCGACGGCGGGGCTTTCGTGATGCGTCAGGAGGCGCGGCGGGCGCGTGCGGCGCGGCGCTTGAGGGCGCGGCGCTCGTCTTCGGAGAGGCCGCCCCAGACACCCGAATCCTGGCTGGACTCGAGTGCGTACTGCAGGCAGATCTCGGTGACCGTGCAGGTGGCGCAGACGGTCTTCGCCTTCTCGATCTGGTCGACGGCCGGGCCGGTGTTGCCGACCGGGAAGAACAGCTCGGGATCGACGGTCAGGCAGGCGGCTTTGTCGCGCCAGTCCATGGGGGCTCCTCGGTGTGGATTTCAGAATCGCGATGCGATGTCTCGATTCGGGTGACGGCTCGGGATCCGTTACCCTGTGTGAGATGCGGACGGTTGCCCGCGAAGTGTGATGCGGGCAGAGAGCCCGCCCCACGCCGCTGTGGGAGCACATGACTGTTTCTATTGTGTTACAGGAAACCTTCGAAATCAAGGCTTTTTGCCATTCACTCTCGATTCCCAGGAGACTCCGTGCGCGCACCCGGACTCGCCCTCGCCGCCGCGGCGGTGCTCGCCGCCGAGGGGGCCGCTCTCGTGGTCTTCGCCCTGATCGAGCTGATGGGGATCGGTGCCGGCGACGCGGCATCCGTGCCCACGGCTTTCGCGCTGATGGTGCTCACCCTGATCGGTGCGGCGGCGCTCTTCGCCTTCGCCTGGGGTGCCCGCGCGGGGCGCTCGTGGGCGCGATCCGGGGGCGTGGTGTTCCAGATCCTCGCGGTCGTGATCGCTCTCGCGTCACTGACCCTGCAGCCGATCCCGTGGGCGTTCGTGCTCGGGGCGGGTCTGCCGGGACTGCTCGGGTTCGTGCTCCTCATCGCGAGCACGCGGCGCGAGGCCGAGCTGCACGAGAACGACGGGCCCGCGGGCGACTGACGCGCCTCAGGCGTCGATACCGAGCAGCTTCCTCAGCCGGGCCACGTGTCCGGTCGCCTTCACGTTGTAGAGGGCGTGGGCGATCGCGCCGTCCTCGTCGATGACGAACGTGGAACGGATGACGCCCTCGATGACCTTGCCGTAGTTGACCTTCTCGCCCCAGGCGCCGTAGGCGCTGTGCACGGCGTGGTCGGGGTCGCTCAGAAGCGTGAAGGTCAGGCCGTCGCGCTCGCGGAAGGTCGCGAGCTTCTTCGGCTCGTCGCGCGAGATGCCGATCACGCGGTAGCCGGCGCCCTGGAGCGAGGAGATGCTGTCGCGGAAGTCGCACGCCTGCGTGGTGCAGCCGGGGGTCATCGCGGCCGGATAGAAGTAGAGCACCGTCTTCTCGCCGCGCAGATCGGAGAGCGAGACGCTCGTACCGTCCTGGTCGAGAAGGGTGAAATCGGGGGCGGGCGTTCCGGCTTCGAGGCGCTGAGTCACCCGTCCAGCCTATCGGCCGGTCGCCTGCTCCGCCTTGTCGGCGAACGTCTGCAACAGGCGTTGCAGAGAGTCCAGGCGGGCGAGGCCCGTCTCGCTGAGTTCGCCGCGCTCGGCCGCCTCGATGAGGGCGCAGTCCGGGGCATCCGCGAGGTGCGTGCATCCGCGCGGGCAGTTCTCCGCGATCTCGGCGAGTTCGGTGAAGGCCGCGAGGATGTTCTCGGGCTTCACATGCCCGAGGCCGAACGATCGCACACCCGGGGTGTCGATGACCCATCCGTTGCCGGTCGGCCCCTGGTAGCGCAGAGAGACCGTCGACGACGACGTGTGCCGACCGCGTCCCGTCACCTGGTTCACATGCCCGGTCGCCCGACCGGCGGTGGGGACGAGCGCGTTCACGAGCGTCGACTTGCCGACACCCGAGTGACCGACGAACACCGTGGAGTGCCCGACCAGCGCGGACCCGATCTCGTCGATCGGCATGACGTCCTGGGCACTGGTGAAGACGGTCAGATCGAGTCCGTCGAAGTGCGACAGGAAGTGCGCGGGGTCGGCCAGATCGGTCTTGGTCACGACGAGGAGCGGGCGGATGCCGGCATCGAGGGCGGCGACGAGATAGCGGTCGACGAGGCGTTCGCGGGGTTCCGGATCGGCGGCCGCGACGACGATGAGCATCTGATCGGCGTTCGCGACGATCACCCGTTCGACCTGATCGGTGTCGTCGGCGCTGCGGCGCAGGAGCGACGTGCGATCGACGATCCCGACGATGCGGCCGAGCGTGCCGTCCTCCCCGGAGAGGTCGCCGACGACGCGTGCCCGGTCACCCGTGACGATGGGGTTCCGGCGCAGTTCCCGGGCGCGGGCAGCGGTGATCGTGCGCTCGGTCGGGGAGTCCTCGTCGAGCAGCACGGAGTAGCGGCCGCGATCCACGCCGAGCACACGACCGATCTCGGCATCCTCGTGCGCAGGCCGACGCTTGGTCCGGGGCCTGTTCGCCTTCGGATTGGGGCGAGAGCGGATCGCGCTTTCGTCGTAGTCCTCGAAGTCGTCCTCGAGGTCGTCGTCGCCGTCGAGCCAGCTCACGCGGCCGCGCCTCGCAGCATCCGCTCCCACAGCAGCGTGAACTCGGGCAGCGTCTTCGCGGTGGTGCCGATGTCGTCGATCTCCACTCCGGGCACCCGGAGCCCGATCAGCGCGCCGGTGGTCGCCATCCGGTGGTCGTGGTGAGCGGCCCAGGTGCCGCCGTGCAGCGGGCGGGGGATGATCCGCAGACCGTCGGGGAGTTCCTCCGCCTCGCCGCCGAGCGCGCGGAGGTTGTTGATGAGAGCGGCGATCCGATCGGTCTCATGCAGGCGGATGTGACCGATCCCGCGGATCGTCGTGGGGCCGTCGGCGAAGGCCGCGAGGCCGACGAGGGTCGGGGTGAGTTCGCTCGCCGCCGACAGGTCGAGGTCGAGGCCGCGGATGACGCCGCCGGAACGGACGGTCAGAGCTCCGCCGTGCCGGCTGGCGTGGGCGCCCATCGCCTGGAGGATCTCGGGCAGCAGCGCTCCGGGCTGGGTGGAGTGCGCCGGCCAGCCGGTGATCGACACCGCCCCTCCGGTCACCATCGCCGCCGCGAGGAACGGGGCGGCGTTGGAGAGATCCGGTTCGATGGCGATCTCCTTGGCGCGCGGAACGCCGGCTTCGACGAGCCATTCCCCGGTCGCCGGACGTTCGATGCGGATGCCGCGACGGCTGAGGGCCTCGATCGTCATGTCGATGTGCGGGAGGCTCGGCAGGTGCTCTCCGGTGTGCACGAGGTGCAGGCCGACGTCGAAGCGCGGAGCGGCGAGCAGCAGACCCGAGACGAACTGGCTCGAGGCGGAGGCATCGATCTCGACGCGTCCACCGCGGATGCGTCCGTGCCCGCGGATGGTGAACGGCAGCGCCCAGGTGCCCTCGTCGTCGATGTCGACCCCGAGGTCGCGCAGGGCGCTGATCAGGCCGCCCATGGGGCGGTGCAGGGCAGTCTCGTGCGCGGTGAGGTGCACGTCGTGGGCCGCGAGGCCCGCGAGGGGCGCGATGAACCGCATGACCGTGCCGGCCTGGCCGCAGTCGACCGTGGTGCCCCCGGAGAGCTTCGCAGGGGTGACGACGAGGTC
Organism: Microbacterium sp. NPDC087868; assembly: GCF_044900755.1. NCBI lineage: Bacteria > Bacillati > Actinomycetota > Actinomycetes > Micrococcales > Microbacteriaceae > Microbacterium > Microbacterium sp. NPDC087868. Next base: position 867,800 of record NZ_JBJDNO010000001.1, on the reverse strand, counting down.
GGGTCCGAACTCGCCCCCGGCATCCACCTCCTCGATGCCGACGCCGAGCGCACGCAGCGCGTCGACCATCCGGCGGGAGTCGTCGGAGTGCAGTGGACTGATCAGACGACCGGGGCCGTCGGCGATCGCGGCGATGATGAGCTCACGGTTCGTGAGGGACTTCGAGCCGGGGATCGTCAGCGTCGCGTGGATCGGATCGTCGAAAACCGGCGCGGTGTAGGCGCCCGTGACGGGGGGAGGGGAATACCTGTTGGCGCTCATCGGTTTCCACCTTAGTGAACGGCGGCGTACCCGCCGAGGAGGAGAGCAGGATGCTGGCGACCTTGGAGCGTGGGTCGGTGGACATCAGCGGCCTAGACTGGCCCGTGATGGATGACACCGCAACCGCAGCGACCTCGAGCGACTCTCAGCGTGAGTTCGAGGAACAGGCGATCCCGTTCATGGATCAGCTGTACGCCGCCGCCATGCGCATGACGCGCAATCCCGCTGACGCCGCCGACCTCGTGCAGGAGACGTTCGTGAAAGCGTACGGCTCGTGGGCGACCTTCTCGCAGGGGACGAACCTCAAAGCGTGGTTGTACCGGATCCTCACGAACACGTACATCAACATCTACCGCAAGAAGCAGCGCGAGCCGTTCCAGGGCACGATCGACGAGCTCGAGGACTGGCAGCTGGGCGGCGCGGAATCGACGACCGCGTCGCACAGCAGGTCTGCGGAGGCCGAGGCGATCGATCACATGCCGGCGTCCGTCGTGAAGGACGCCCTGCAGGCGGTCCCCGAGGACTTCCGGTTGGCGGTGTACCTCGCGGATGTCGAGGGCTTCGCCTACCAGGAGATCGCCGACATCATGAAGACCCCCATCGGCACCGTGATGAGCCGTCTGCACCGTGGCAGACGGATGCTGCGGGAGCTGCTGGCAGATTACGCCGCGGAGCGGGGCATCGCCGCGGCTGAGAAGAGGAGCGGGAAATGAGCGACTGCGGTTGCGACAAAGCGCGTCAGGATCTGGAGGAGTACCTCCGCAACGAGGTGTGCAAGACCGAGCACACCGAGATCCGAGAGCACCTCGAGAACTGCCCGTCGTGCCGCGATGAGGTCCTCGTGGCGAAGACGCTCACCGAGGTCATCGCGCGCGCCTGCAAGGAGACCGCTCCCGAGGAGCTGCGTGATCAGGTGTTCGCCCGCCTGCGTGAGGCGCAGGCCGCGCAGCACTGACATCTCGGGCTCCGATGTCGTCAGCCACCCGTAGGGTGGAGGCATGACGCTCATCGACGCCCGCGACATTCCCGCCGACGCGACCTCCCGCGACCGACTGAACGGTTCGGGTCTCGATTATCGCGTGGTCGATCTGAGTGACGACGCGGCCGCGACGCCCTTCCTCCGCGCGGTCGGCCGCGGATTCCTCGGTGAGGAGTCGACCCCCGAGGCGCTCGCCCATAGCCGGCAGACCGTTTCGCAGCGTCGGACGACCGGGGTCTTCGAGACCGACGCGGCCTCCGGCGACCTCCCGGTCGCGACCATCGACTCGTGGGTGACGCCCTTGACGGTGCCCGGGGGAGCGGAGATCGGGATGTGGGCGATCAGCGGGGTGACCGTCGCCGCCACGCATCGGCGTCGGGGCGTCGCTCGTTCCCTCCTCGAGGGCGAGCTGCGCGCCGCCCACGGCGCGGGGATCGCGATCGCCGGGCTCACGGTGTCGGAGGCCACCATCTACGGCCGCTACGGCTTCGGGTCGGCGTTGCCGGCCGTGCGCTTCACCGTCGACACCCGGCGGGCGGGATGGGGCGGGCACGAACCGTCCGGACGCCTGGAGTACCGCGAGCGCGCGCAGCTCGTCGACGATCTCGCGACGGTCCACGAACGGGCCCGTCGCACGCGCGCCGGCCGCATCCGCGGGTGGGCGGGGCGATGGGAGCAGTTCGCCGGTACCGCCCCGGGCGAGACCGATCGCGACAAGGTGCGCGGTGTGCGCCACGTCGATGCCGACGGCGAGACCCGCGGTGTGCTCGTGTACACGGTGACCGATCGCAGCGGCAGCTTCCGATTCGGCCTGAACGTGCGGATGCTGGTGGCCGAGACCGCGGATGCCCGTGCAGCGCTGTGGCGGTTCGCCCTGCAGCACGACCTCGTCGACGAGGTCACCGCCGACCTGCAGACGGCGGATGACCCGCTGCCGTGGCTGGTGGCCGATCAGCGTGGCGTCACGCAGGAGGTGCACGACCACGGCTGGCTGCGAGTGCTGGATGTCGCTCGAGCACTGAGCGCGCGGAAGTACTCGGTTCCGGTCGATCTCGTGCTCCGCATCCACGACCCCCTCGGCTTCGCTGCGGGGGACTGGCGACTCCACGTCGACGTCTCGGGCGTGGCGACCGTCGAAGCGGCGGAATCCGCCGCACCGGATGCCGTCCTCGGCGTCGCCGCTCTGTCGTCGCTGTACGCGGGGGCGGTGCGCGCGACCGCGCTCGCCGGAGCGGGCCTCATCGATGCCGAGGCATCCGTCGTCGACCTCCTCGACCGTGCCTTCTTCACGTCTCCCGCGCCCTCGCTCGACATCTGGTACTGATCGCGCGGAGCGTACGCAGAAGGGCCCCCGACCGGAGTCGGGGGCCCTTCTGCGTACGAGTGAACGTCAGGCCGTGGTCAGCGCCTCGCGCAGGAGCGTGGCCTGCTCGGCGGCGTGCACCTTCGACGACCCGGTCGCGGGCGATGCCGACGCGGCGCGAGCGACGGGTCGGAATGCGCGGTCCCCGGGAACGTCCGCGAACGCGAGTGCCAGGAACGGCCAGGCGCCCTGGTTCTCCGGCTCCTCCTGCACCCACACGAGCTCGGCGTTCGGGTACGAGTCGGTGATGGCCTTGAGCTCGTCGATCGGCGTCGGGTAGAGCTGCTCGAGACGCACGAGCGCTACCTCGGGGTTCGGGTTCTTCTCGAGCTCGGCGCGCAGATCCCAGTGGACCTTGCCCGAGTGCACGAGCACGCGCTTGACGGCGCTGCGGTCGAGAGCGCGGTCATCATCGATCACCGGCTCGAAGCGCCCCTGCGTGAACGCCTCGACGGGGCTGGTCGCGCCGCGCAGACGCAGCATGGCCTTCGGCGTGAAGACGATCAGCGGCTTGCGCGGACGGGCGTACGCCTGTCGGCGCAGCAGGTGGAAGTACGAGGCCGGCGTCGACGGACGCGCGACGATCATGTTCTCCTGGGCGCAGAGCTGCAGGAACCGCTCGATGCGTGCCGACGAGTGGTCGGGCCCCTGGCCCTCGTAGCCGTGGGGGAGCAGCAGGGTGACGCTGGACTGCTGACCCCACTTCTGCTCGGCGGCCGAGATGTACTCGTCGATCACGGACTGGGCGCCGTTGACGAAGTCGCCGAACTGCGCCTCCCAGAGGACGAGGGCCTCGGGGGCCTCGACCGAGTAGCCGTACTCGAATCCGAGCGCCGCGTACTCGCTGAGCAGGGAGTCGTAGACGAAGAAGCGGCCCTGGGCGTCGGAGAGGTTGGAGAGCGGCAGCCACTCCTGGCCGTTCGCACGGTCGTGGAGGGTGGCGTGGCGCTGGACGAACGTTCCGCGGCGCGCATCCTGACCCGCGAGACGCACCGGGGTGCCTTCGACGAGGAGCGATCCGAACGCGAGCAGCTCGCCGAAGCCCCAGTCGATGCCTCCGTTGCGGCTCATGTCGAGGCGCTTCTCGAGCAGCTGCTGGATCTTCGGGTGCACGGTGAAGCCCTCGGGCTTGTTCACGAACGCATCGCCGATGAGCTGGATGACCTCACCCGCGACACCGGTGACATCCGGTGCGCCGACCTGGCCGTCGACCGGCGGCAGCTCGGGCGCGATCGGGGTGGCCCCGGTCTCGGCGGCATGCGTCTCGGCGAACGCGATCTCGAGCCGGTTCTGGAAGTCGGCCTTGGCCTCGTCGTACTCCTGCTCGGTGATGTCACCGCGACCGACGAGCGACTCGGTGTACAGACGGCGCACGGAACGCTTGGCCTGGATCAGGTCGGTCATCAGAGGCTGCGTCATCGAGGGGTCGTCGCCCTCGTTGTGACCGCGACGGCGGTAGCAGACGAGGTCGATCACGACATCGCGGTGGAAGCGCTCGCGGTACTCGAAGGCGAGCTGCGCGACGTGGATCACGGCTTCGGGGTCGTCGCCGTTCACGTGGAAGACCGGCGCCTGGATGGTCTTCGCGACATCCGTGGCGTACACCGAGGTGCGGCCGTCGTTCGGGGTCGTGGTGAAGCCCACCTGGTTGTTCACCACGACGTGGATCGTGCCACCGGTGCGGTAACCGCGCAGCTGCGACATCTGCAGGGTCTCGACGACGACGCCCTGACCGGCGAAGGCCGCGTCGCCGTGCACGAGGATCGGCAGCCAGGCGAACGTGCCGATCGGCTTGCGGTCCTGCTTCGCACGGACGATGCCCTCGAGCACGCCGTCGACGGTCTCGAGGTGCGAGGGGTTGGCGGCGAGGTAGACCGGGAGCTCCGATCCGTCGTCGGCCACGAAGGTGCCCTCGGTGCCGAGGTGGTACTTCACGTCACCGGAGCCGCGCTGGTTGCCCGGGGTCTGGGTGCCCTCGAACTCCTGGAACACCTGGCCGTAGGTCTTGCCGGCGATGTTCGTGAGCACGTTGAGGCGGCCGCGGTGCGCCATACCGATGGCGGCGCCCTCGAGGCCGGCGGTCGCGGCACCCTGGAGGATCTCATCGAGCAGCGGGACGAGCGACTCGCCGCCCTCGAGCGAGAAGCGCTTCTGGCCGACGAACTTCGTCTGCAGGAAGGTCTCGAACGCCTCGGCCTCGTTGAGCTTGCGGAGGACCCGCAGCTGCTCGTCGTGGCCGGGCTTCTGGTACTTGACCTCGACCTTCTCCTGGAACCAGCGGCGCTGCTCCGGGTCCTGGATGTGCATGTACTCGATGCCGAGCGTGCGGCAGTACGAGTCGCGCAGGACTCCGAGGATGTCACGCAGCTTCGCGACGCGACGTCCGCCGAAGCCACCGGTGACGAACTCGCGGTCGAGGTCCCAGAAGGTGAGCCCGTGGCTCTCGATCTCGAGGTCGGGGTGCGAGCGCTGGCGGTACTCGAGGGGATCGATGTCGGCCATGAGGTGGCCGCGGACGCGGAAGGAGTTGATGAGCTCCTGCACGCGGGACTGCTTGTCGACACGCTCGGCGAGGTCGACGGCGATGTCGGGGTTCCAGTGGATGGGTGCGTACGGGATGCGCAGCGCCGCGAAGATGTCGTCGTAGAAGCCGCGCTGCCCGATGAGGAGCTCGTGCACCTTCTTGAGGAACTCGCCCGATCCCGCGCCCTGGATGACGCGGTGGTCGTAGGTGCTGGTGAGCGTGATCGTCTTGCCGATCGCCAGCTCGTTGAGCGTCTTCTCGCTCGCGCCCTGGAACTCGGCCGGGTACTCGAGGGCCCCGGCGCCGATGATGCAGCCCTGGCCCTTCATCAGACGCGGGACGGAGTGCACCGTGCCGATGCCGCCCGGGTTCGTGAGCGAGACCGTCGTGCCCTGGAAGTCGCCGGCGGTGAGCTTGTTGTTGCGCGCGCGGGTGACCAGGTCTTCGTAGGCCGAGAGGTACTCGGTGAAGGTCATGGTGTCGGCGCGCTTGATGCTCGGCACCATGAGGGCGCGCGTGCCGTCGGGCTTCGGCAGATCGATCGCGATGCCGAGGTTGACGTGCGCGGGGGCGACGACGGAGGGCTTGCCGTCGACCTCGGCGTAGAACACGTTCTGGCTGCGGAACTCGTCGAGCGTGCGGATGAGCGCCCAGCCGATGAGGTGGGTGAAGCTGATCTTTCCGCCTCGGGTGCGCGCCATGTGGTTGTTGATGACGATGCGGTTGTCGATCATCAGCTTGGCGGGGATGGTGCGGACGCTCGTCGCGGTGGGGACGGTGAGCGACTCGTCCATGTTGGCCGCGAGGGTCTTGGGCATGCCTCGGAGGACGGTGACCTTGTCTTCCTCGGCCTCGTCCGCGGGGGCCGGGGACGGGTCCTTGGCGGCGGGCTTGGGCGCCTGCGCCGGGATCGGAGCCGCCGCTGCCGGCTTCGCCGTCGTGCGCGCCACGGGCTGCGATCCGATCACGGGGATCGGGGCCGTCACCGGGTGGGCGGGCTGCTCGGCCGCCGGGGTGCTGGCGGGGGCCGTCGCACCGGCGTTCTCGGAGTGGTACTTCTCGAGGATCGGCCACCATTCCTTGTCGACGGAATCGCGGTTCACCTTGAACTGCTCGTAGAGCTCTTCGACGAGCCAGGAATTGGCTCCGAACCCCCCGTCGCCCCCGACGCCGGTCACCTGGTTCGACACGCTCGATCGCCCTCTTTCATCGCTGAAGATTCACAGTGCTCGCGGGACGCAGGATGCGCCCAGGTCCGCACACTCTCGATCGACAAGCCTAACGTGTTTCCCGGTGCGAATCTTCGACGCCATGCCCAGGGAGTGCTCGATCTCGATACCGTGGAGTCATGGAGTTCTCAGGTGCGCAGCCGACCGTCGATCTGACCTATTCCGACGTGTTCCTCGTGCCGCGACGATCGTCGGTCACCAGCCGGCTCCAGGTCGACCTGGCGCCGCAGGACGGCACGCCCGCGACCCTGCCTCTCGTGGCGTCGAACATGAACTCCGTGACCGGGCCGCGCCTGGCCGCGGTGATGGCGCGACGCGGAGGTCTCGGGGTGCTGCCGCAGGACATGCCCCTCCAGGATCTCGACGCGGCGATCCGCGATGTGAAGGCGCAGCCGGTGCTGTGGGACACGGCTCTCGTCCTGCCGCCCCACGCATCGGTCGCCGACGCCCTCCGGCTCCTTCCCGCCGCGCCGGGGCACGGGATCGTGGTCGCGCACGGTGCCGCGCCGATCGGCGTCGAGGACATCCTCGGCATCCTTCCCGCGAATCGGCTGGCGACTGCTCTGCCGGACGCGCAGCTGGGCGACCTCGTGCATCGGGGGACGCCGTCGATCGACGCCGACGACATCGGATCCGAACGGCACGCCTTCGACGTGATCACCGAGGCCGGTGCCGAGATGGTCACGGTCGTGCACCACGGGCACCTCGTCGGGACGCTGAGCGCGCGCAGCGCCCTGCGCTCCACCCTCTACCGCCCCGCACTCGATGCCGACGGACGGCTCACCGTCGCCGCGGCGGTGGGGATCAACGGCGACGTCGCCGCGAAGGCGACCGCGCTCGCGGGCGCCGGGGTCGACGTGCTCGTGCTCGACACGGCGCACGGCCATCAGGACGGGATGCTGCGCGCCCTGCGCACCGTGTCCGATCTGAACCTCGGGCTCCCCATCGTCGCCGGGAACATCGTGACCGCCGACGGCGTGCACGATCTCGTGGATGCCGGAGCCTCGATCCTCAAGGTCGGCGTCGGCCCGGGCGCGATGTGCACGACCCGCATGATGACCGCCGTCGGCCGCCCTCAGTTCTCGGCGGTGCTCGAGACGGCGCAGGCGGCCCGCGAACTCGGTGCGCACGTCTGGGCGGACGGAGGGGTCCGGTACCCGCGCGACGTCGCCCTGGCGCTCGCCGCGGGCGCGGCATCCGTGATGATCGGCTCCTGGTTCGCCGGGACGATCGAGGCTCCGGGCGAATTGCAGCGCGACGCCGAGGGGCGCATCTTCAAGGAGTCCTGGGGGATGGCGTCGACCAAAGCGGTGCAGGCCCGCTTCGGCAGACTCGACGCCTACGAGCGGGCGCGCAAGGAACTCTTCGCCGAGGGCATCTCCTCGTCGAAGATCTACCTCGATCCGCTGCGGCCGGGCGTCGAGGACCTGCTCGACATGATCACCTCGGGCGTGCGCTCGTCGTTCACCTATGCCGGAGCATCCTCCGTCCCGGAGTTCCACGATCGCGCGCTGGTGGGTCTGCAGTCGGCCGCGGGCTACGAAGAGGGCAAGGCGCTGCCGGTGAGCTGGTAGCGGAATCGCGCGCGGGTGACGCGACCGCGCGCGAGCGCATTCGGTAGAATCGTCCACACTATGGACGACCCTCCCAGTTGCAGTAGATCGCCCCACCGTCCCCCTCTCCCACCGGAGAGGAACCTCTGATGGACTACGTCATGTTGGGCGTGGGGCTCCTGCTCACGATCGGCACCGGTCTGTTCGTCGCGAGCGAGTTCGCACTGGTCAATCTCGACCGCGCGGATCTCGAAGCGCGACAGGCGCGCGGTGAATCCCGACTCGCCCTCACGATCGGTGCTCTCAAGCACACCTCGACGCATCTCTCGTCGGCTCAGCTCGGCATCACGCTCACGACACTGCTGACCGGTTACACGATGGAGCCGGCGCTGTCGAACCTGCTGCGGCCAACCCTGGTCGCCTGGCACATTCCGGAGCCCGCCGTCGCGCCCATCGCCACCGTCGTCGCGATGTTCGTCGCCACGGTGCTGTCGATGATCCTGGGCGAACTCGTGCCCAAGAACTTCGCGCTCGCCCTGCCGCGCGCCACCGCCAAGCTCGTGGTTCCGTTCCAGGTCGCTTTCACCACCGTCTTCAAGCCCGCGGTCGTCGTGCTCAACGGCAGCGCCAACGGCGTGCTGCGCAGCATGGGCATCGAGCCGAAGGAAGAACTCTCCGGGGCGCGCAGCGCCGAGGAGCTCTCCTCGCTCGTGCGCCGATCGGCGAGCGCCGGTGTGCTCGAAGCCGACACCGCGACCCTGCTCGACCGCACCCTGACGTTCTCGCGCCTCACGGCGGCGGACGTCATGACCGCACGCCCGAGCATGCACGCGATCGCGGCCGGGGATTCGGCGGACGACGTCATCCAGCTCGCCCGTCGCACGGGGCACAGCCGGTTCCCCGTGTACGACGACGATCTCGACGACATCATGGGGGTCGTGCACCTGAAGGCAGCGATCTCGGTGCCGCGCGACCGTCGCGCCGAAGTGCCGGTCGGCGCGCTCGCGACCGACCCCCTGCGCGTTCCCGAGACCGTGCACATCGACGGTCTCATCTCCGAGCTCCGTGCCCGGGGCTACCAACTCGCGGTCGTCGTCGACGAGTACGGCGGGACCGCCGGTCTCGTCACCCTCGAGGATCTCGTCGAGGAGATCGTCGGCGAGGTGTCGGACGAGCACGATCGCACGCGCGCCGGCGTGATCCGCGGGCGCGACGGTCTCACCTTCCCGGGCGAACTGCGCCCGGACGAGCTGCGCAGCCGCGCCGGGATCGACGTGCCGGAGGGCGATGTGTACGACACGGTCGGCGGCTACGTGATGAGCGTCCTCGAGCGCGTCCCCGCGGTCGGCGACGAGGTGTCGCTCGACAGCGGCATGCTGCAGGTGGTCCGCATGGACGGCCGCCGGGTCGACCGCATCCGCTTCGTTCCGAGACCCGTCGATGCGGATGAGGAGGTGACCCGATGAGCGATTGGGGAGGACTCGCCTGGCTCGTCGTGCTGCTGGTCGCGAACGCTTTCTTCGTCGGCGCGGAGTTCGCGGTGATCTCGGCACGCCGCTCGCAGATCGAGCCGCGTGCCGAACAGGGATCGCGCGCCGCGAAGACGGCGTTGTACGCCATGGAGCACGCGACGCTCATGCTCGCGACCTCGCAGCTGGGCATCACCATCTGCTCGCTCCTGATCCTGAACGTCTCGGAGCCCGCGATCCACCATCTGCTGGCCGTGCCGCTGCACGCGCTCGGGTGGCCCGACGGCGCCGTCGATGCGGTCTCGTTCACCATCGCCCTGCTGATCGTGTCGTTCCTGCACGTGGTGTTCGGCGAGATGGTTCCCAAGAACCTCGCGTTCTCGGTGCCGGACCGCGCCGTGCTGATCCTCGCAACCCCGCTCGTGTGGGTGTCGAAGGTGTTCATGCCGGTGATCTGGCTGCTCAACGCGGCCGCCAACGGTGTGCTGCGACTCTTCCGCGTCGAGCCCAAGAACGAGGCGGCTTCGACGTTCACGCTCGAGGAGGTCGCGACGATCGTCGACCAGTCGCGCCGCGAAGGGGTGCTCACCGACACCGCGGGGACCGTCGCCGCCGCCGTCGAGTTCACCGACAAGAAGGCGCGCGATGTCGCGGTCCCGCTGGGCGACCTCGTCACGCTGCCGGCCACGACGACCCCCGACGACATCGAGAAGGCGGTCGCGCGATACGGGTTCTCCCGCTACGTGATCGTCGACACCGAGGGTGCGCCGATCGGCTACGTGCACCTGAAGGACATCCTCCGAGCTTCGGATGGCCCGGATGCCGAGGTGAAGATGGTCGAGCCGCTTCCCGCCAAGCGCATCCACCACATGGTGCCGGTGCAGGAGGACACCGACCTCGAGGACGCCCTCGCGGTCATGCGCCGCGCCGGCCGTCACCTGGCCAAGGTGCGCGATGCCCGGGGCGAGACCACGGCCGTGCTCTTCCTGGAGGACATCCTCGAGGAGCTGGTCGGAGAGGTGCAGGACGCGACGCGTCGCGTCCGCGGGCACTGATCATGCACACGAAGGCCGCCGACCCGATCACGGGTCGGCGGCCTTCATCGTGCGCGGATCGGCCGCGGGGCTTCAGCGCCAGCGCGCGCGGTCGTACTGCGGGGGCCAGGCGACGTCGACACCGAGATCGTGCGCGGCGCGCAGGCCGAAGTGCGGGTCGCGCAGCCACTCGCGTCCCGCGAAGATCGCATCGGCGGCGCCGTCGGAGAGCACCCGCTCCGCCTGCTCGGCGGCGGTGATCAGACCGACTGCCGAGACCGGGATGCGACCGCCCTGGCGGACGGTCTCGGCCAGCGGCACCTGGTATCCCGGGAACACGCTGATCTGCTGGTGGGCGACGAGACCGCCACTGGAGACGTCGATGAGGTCCGCGCCGTGCGCGGTCGCCCATTCCCCGACCTGCGTCGCCTCGTCGGCGGTGAATCCGCCCTCGGCGTGATCGGTGGCCGAGATGCGCACGAACACGGGGACTCCGGGACCCGCGACGTCGCGCACCGCATCGAGGATGCGTAGCAGCAGGCGAGCGCGGTTCTCGAGCGAGCCGCCGTAGTCGTCATCGCGCCGGTTCGACAGCGGCGAGAGGAACTGGTGCACGAGGTAGCCGTGCGCGCCGTGGATCTCCAGCACATCGAACCCGGCGTCGAGCGCGCGACGGGCCGCATCGGCGAAGCCGGTGACGACGCGTTCGATCCCCTCGGCATCGAGGGCCTCGGGCTCGGCGAATCCCTCGAACGCGAGGGCGGACGGCGCGGTCGTGGTCCAGCCGCCGTCGGCGACCGGAACCGATCCGCGCAGCTCCGCCCAGGGCCACCAGGTCGAAGCCTTGCGGCCGGCGTGGGCGAGCTGGATGCCCGCGAGCGAGCCGCGCTCGTGGATCGCCCGGATGATCGGCACCCACGCATCGCGCTGCTCGTCGTTCCAGAGTCCGACGTCGCGCGGTGAGATGCGGCCCTCGGGAACCACGGCGGTCGCCTCCGCGACGATCAGCCCGGCGCCGCCGGAGGCGAACTGCGCCAGATGCGTGTGATGCCATTCCTGCACCACACCGTCGATCGCGCTGTACATGCACATCGGCGACACCCAGAGACGGTTGGAGAACTCGACGGAACGGATGCTCAGGGGAGAGAAGAGAATGCTCACCGTTCGACGCTACCGTCGCTCGCACGGCCCGAGGGCCGTCGCACTAACGTGGAGTCATGGTCGAGGTTCGCGAGTGGTCCCGCAGCGATACGGCGCGGTTGTTCCGGGTGCCGTCAGCCGACGACGACAAGTACTCGCGCGGTGTCGTGGCACTGCGCACCGGCTCTGCGGCATACCCCGGCGCGGCGGTGCTGGGCGTCGAGGCCGCATGGCGCACCGGCGCGGGGTTCGTGCGCTTCGTCGGCGACGGCCGGGTGTCGGCCGCCGTGCTCGCTCGTCGTCCCGAGACGGTGACGGGGAGCGATGTCGGGCGCACGCGGGTGGACGTTTGGGTGATCGGGTCGGGGACGGATGCCGCGCATCGCAGCGCCGACGAGGAAGCGGCGCTGCGCGCCCTGCTGACCGGGAGCACCCGAGTCGTGGTCGACGCCGGCGCACTCGACCTCGTCGATCGCCCGACCGCTCCTGTACTGCTGACGCCCCACGCGGGGGAGTTCTCGAAACTGCGTGCGCGCCTGCGTCTGGCCTCTGCCGAGGAAGATCGCGCCGGCGGCGCCGCCGAGGTCGCTCGTGCGCTCGGCGTCACCGTGCTGCTGAAGGGCGCACGCACACTGATCGCGACGCCCGACGGGGGAGCGATCGCCGTCGCGGCGGGGACCGGCTGGCTCGCCACGGCGGGCACGGGCGATGTGCTGGGCGGAGTGCTCGGTGCGTTGCTCGCCGCGAACCCCGGTGCTCCTCTGGAAGAGGCCGCCGCCGCGGGAGCGTGGCTGCACGGCTACGCCGCACGGATCGCCTCCGGGAGCGCGAACGGTGAGCCGGGGCATCCGATCGTCGCGTCGGACGTCGCGCAGGCCCTGCCGCGCGCGATCGCGGACGTGCTGGCGTGAAGCAGGGGGCGGAACGACTCATCGCGCTCTGGGTCGTCTTCGTCGCGGTCCATGCCCTGACCGCGTGGCTGGGGTGGGTCTACCCGAGTCAGCCGATGGGCGATGTGGTGCTCGTCTACGAACCCTGGGCGACGGCGGCAGTGAGCGGCGGACCGATCGTCGGGATCACCGAGACCTGGGTGTACCCGCAGCTCGCCCTCGCGCCGATCCTCCTGGTGAAGGCGATGGCGGTGCCGTTCGTCGGACTCCTCGGCGTCTCCGGGGCATACCTCGTCGCCTGGGCGATCCTCGTGACCGCTCTCGACGCGCTCGCCTTCGCCGTGCTGCTCGGGCGCTCGCGGTCGGCACCGCGTCGCACCGCCGCATGGTTCTGGAGCGCCGCGCTGCTGCTGCTGGGGCCGATCGCGCTCTACCGGCTGGATGCCGTCACCCTGCCCATCGTCGTGATCGCCGGTCTCTGGCTCGTCTCGCGCCCCGCGCTCGCCGCAGCCCTCCTGACGATCGGCGCGTGGATCAAGATCTGGCCCGGAGCGGTGCTGCTCGCGGCACTGATCGCCGGGCGCCGTCGGCTGCGCATGATCGTCGCGGCTCTGGTGGTGACGACGGCCGTCATCGCCGGTCTGCTGCTGCTCGGAGCGCACGAGCATCTCTTCGGCTTCCTCACCGAGCAGGGCGGACGCGGTCTGCAGATCGAGGCGGTCGCCGCGACGCCTTTCCTGTGGGCGGTCCTCGGCGGTTCCGCGCGCATCGAGTACAGCTTCGACATCCTCACGTTCCAGGTCGCCGCGCCGGGTGCCGACGTCGTCGCCACGGCGCTCTCCGGAGTCATGGTCGCGGTGGTCGCCGGCATCCTCGCGCTCTCGGGCTGGAAGGCGATGCGCGGGGCCGCGTTCGCCCGGCTGCTCCCACCGCTCGCGCTCTCGCTCGTGGCGGCGCTCATCGTGACCAACAAGGTCGGCTCCCCGCAGTTCCAGGTCTGGCTGATCGCGCCCGTGATCCTCTGGCTCGTGTTCGACCGGGCGAGGGCGGTCCTGCCCGCGGTCGTGGTGCTCGCGCTCTGCGTCCTCACCTGCCTCGTCTATCCGCTCGGCTACGATGCGCTGCTGCAGGGGCAGGTGCTGCCGATCGTGGTGCTGTCGGTGCGCAACCTCCTGCTCGTCGTCCTCCTCGTGCTCGGCATCCGCGCCGTCGTGCTCACTCCCGTCGACGGCGAGGACCGGAGCCTATGATGCATCGTGTGGCAGCGGCGGTCGCGCAGGTCCTCGCCTCGATGCTCGGCTCGGACCCCGCCGGCCGAGAAGTCGCTCCCACCGCCATCGAAGAGACACGAGGTTCCCCATGCTGATCGCCTTCTCCGTCGCTCCCTCCGGCACCGGCCGCGAAGACGGCTCCGTCCACGTCGCCGTGGCCGCCGCCGTGCGCGTCGTCCGCGAGTCCGGGCTGCCGCACCGGACGACGAGCATGTTCACCGAGATCGAGGGCCCCGACTGGGACACCGTGATGGACGTCGTCAAGCGCGCCACCGAGGCGGTCATGCCCTTCGGCTCGCGCGTGTCCTTGGTGCTCAAGGCCGACATCCGCCCCGGCTTCACCGGCGAGCTCGACGGCAAGATCGAGCGTCTCGAGCGTGCGATCGACGAGGCCGAGTAGAACGCACACGTCGTTCAGGCGTGCATGCGGGCGCCCTTGAGCATGCGGTCGACGGCGTTGCGCGGACCCCGGAGCGCGAGCCCCACGAGATCGAGGTCGGCCGTTGCGACGGCCGCGACGGCGGCGCGATTGGCATCGTCGTGCCCTGTCGCGAAGAGCTCGCGGGTGTAGACCGCGAGCGCGACATCGTCTCGGGAGGAGGCACGATCGCGAACCGAGCGCAGGAGATCGGAGTTCCCGGTCATGACGAGAACGGGCTGACGCAGCATCGGCAGATACGTCGTGCCGTCGCGGTCGCGGTAGGGTCCGCCGGTGAGATCGGGTGCACTCACGGTGATGCCGGAGATCAGGAAAGCGGTCACGTTGAGCTCCTGCCAGGCGGCGAGGTCGTCGCCGAGGAGGACGACGACCTTCGTGTCGAAGCGGGCGGTCTGTTCAGCGGGGATGCTCGTCGGCAGTGCGGTGGTCATGTATCCACGATCGCGCCGGAAGCCCGCGGCGTCTTGTACGTTTCTTGCATGGTCGATCGCGTGCACGCCTGGCATCCCGAGGTGCCCGCGGTGCGGGAGGTGTATCACGCCTCCTTCGAGCACGCGTACCCGCTTCACGCCCACGACGTCTGGACGGCGATGCTCGTGGACGAGGGAGCGGTCGCCTACGGTCTCGATCGTTCGTCGCACATCGCCGCGCCGGGTGCGGTGACGCTGCTGCCCCCGGGCGTCCCGCACGACGGGCGTTCGACCGTGGACGGTCGCATCTATCGCAAACGTGTCGTGTACTTCGATCCGGCGTGGCTCCCCGCCGAGGCGGTGGGCAGGTCGGTCGTCCACCCGACGGTGCGCGACCCGCGAGCGACGGCGGCGGCGCGACGCATCCACGCCGCACTCGCCCTGCCCGGTGACCTGCTCGCCGCCGAGCAGTGGACGCTCGCGCTGAGAGGGCGCATCCTCGCCCATCTCGGGTCATCGACCGTTGCCTCTCGCGACACGCCGCTCGCTCGCCGCCTCCGGGCGCTCATCGACGATCGTTTCACGGAGTCCTTCACCCTCTCGGAGATCGCCACCGCATGGGGAGCGCATCCGAGCCATTTGACGCGTTCCTTCACGCGCACGTACGGCATCGCGCCGCATCAGTACGTGCTGAGCCGACGCATCGATCTCGCGCGAAGGCTCCTGGTCGACGGCATCCGACCGTCCGACGCCGCGGCGCAGGCCGGGTTCCACGATCAGGCCCATCTCACGCGACACTTCCGGCGCGTGCTCGGGACGACCCCCGGTGCCTTCGGGCCGTCGGCGGGCCGGTAGGCTGGACCGGTGAATCCCTCGACTGAATCGAGGGGTGCGGCGAAGAGGGCGCTCCTCTCTCTCGCCATCGGCAGTTTCGGCATCGGCATGACCGAGTTCGTCGTCATGGGCCTGCTCCCGAACATCGCCTCCGACCTGCTTCCCTCCCTCTGGGCCTCGAGCCAGGAGGATGCGCTGAGCCAGGCCGGATGGCTCATCTCGCTGTATGCGCTCGGCGTCGTGGTGGGCGCGCCGACCATCGCCGGTTTCGTCGCGCGCTTCCCGCGGCACCGCGTCATGATCGTCCTGGCGATCGCGCTCACGGTCTTCAACGCCCTCACCGTGGTGCTGCCGACGTTCGAGCTGGTCGGGGCGTCGCGCTTTCTCGCCGGCCTCCCGCACGGGGCCTACTTCGGCATCGGCGCTCTCGTCGCGGCCGACGTCATGGGGCCGGGCAACCGCGCCAAGGGCGTCGCCTTCATCCTCACCGGCCTCACGGTCGCGAACGTCGTCGGGGTTCCGCTCGGCACGTTCCTCGGCCAGGCCTGGGGATGGCGCGCCGCGTTCGGCGTCGTCGCCCTCGTCTTCGCCCTCGCGACGATCTGCATCGTGTTCTTCGTGCCCGAGCACCCGGGTTCCCCCGGCCGGACGATGCGTCAGGAACTGGGCGTCTTCCGCATCCGGCAGGTTTGGTTCACGCTGGGCATCGGCGCGATCGGCTTCGGCGGGTTCTTCGCCGTGTACAGCTACATCGCCCCGTTGGTGACCGAGGTGGCCGGGTCACCGGAGTGGGTGGTGCCGATCGTTCTGGTGCTCATGGGCATCGGCATGACGGTCGGAAACGTCGTGGGCGGTCATCTCGCCGACATCGATCTGCGGCGCACGCTGCTGTTCGGACTCGCGGCGATGGCGGTCGTCTTCGCCCTGCTCGCCGTGTTCTCGTTCTGGATCATCTCGCTGAGCCTCTTGGTGCTCATCGTCGGCTTCGTGTCGTCGGTGCTGAGCCCGACGATCCAGACCCGTCTCATGGACGTCGCCGGAGACAATCAGTCGATCGCCGCGGCCATGAACCATTCGGCGCTGAACATCGGCAACAGCCTCGGGGCGTTCCTGGGTGGCGTCGTGATCGCCGTCGGCTGGGGCTTCACGGCTCCCGCGTGGACCGGCGCCGTGCTCGCGATCGCCGGTCTGCTGATCGCGCTGCTCTCGTACCGCGTCGAGGCTCGTCGCTCCGCTGCCCTGGTGGGCGCATCGTCGTAGGGTGAGGGGATGCTCATCCCCGATGCTCTTCCGGTGGCCGGAACGGCCGTGCTGGTGCGTGACTCGACCGGCGGCCTCGAGGTGCTGGTGATCCGTCGGCCCGAGCGGGGTTCCTTCGCGGGCGCGTGGGTCTTCCCGGGCGGCAAGGTGGAGGAACACGATCGGCGACGCGGCTCCGCGGAGATCGACGACGCGCGACGCGCCGCCATCCGAGAGACGCAGGAGGAGGTCGGCCTCGAGATCGCCGGTCTGTCGGCGATGTCGCAGTGGCATCCGCCCGCCGAGGCGGCCACGCGGATCCGGACGTGGTTCTTCCTCGCTGCGGCACCGGATGCCACGCCCGTCCCGTCGCCCGACGAGGTCGTCGAGTACGCCTGGACGACGCCGGCACAGGCGCTCGAACGGCACGCGACGGGGGAGTGGACTCTGTTCCCGCCGACGTGGATGACACTCCACGGTTTGATCGCGGTCACGGACGCCGCTTCCGCGCTCGCCGCGCCGTCGACACCGGCCCTGTTCCGAACGCGCGTCATCCCGACGGATACCGGGCGCGACTTCGCCTGGGAGCAGGGTCGTCTGCTGACCGGGGGACTCCCGTGGCGGTTCGTCGAGGAGTGAGCCGGCGAGTGGGCCGTCGGGGCGTCAGCTGTCGAGCAGTCGCCGCAGGTGAGCGCCCACGGCCTCGTTCTCGATGAGGAACCCGTCGTGCCCGAAGTCGCTGTTCAGCACGACCGCGTCGTGGCCGTCGAGGGTGTTCGGGATGCTCCGGGCGATGCGGTGCTGGCCGTCCACCGGGAAGAGGCGGTCGCTGTCGATCCCCAGCACGAGCGTCGTCGCGGTCACGGTGCGCAGAGCCTCCTCCACGCCGCCGCGGTCGCGCCCGACGTCGTGCGAGTTCATGGCCTCGACGAGCGTGATGTAACTGTTCGCGTCGAAGCGGCGCGTGAACTTGTTGCCGTGGAAGTCGAGGTACGACTCGACGGCGAAGCGCCCGCCGTGCCCGAGCGGTGAGACCCCCGACTGCCAGGAGCGCTGGAACCGCTGATTGAGCTCGATCGGGCTGCGGTAGTTCAGCAGAGCCATCCGCCGGGCGAGGGCCAGACCCCGATGCGGGCCGTCGCCGTCGCCGAGGTCGTAGTACTCGCCGCCCTGGAAACGCGGATCCATGCGGATCGTCTCGAGCTGCACGGTGTTGAGCGCGATCTGGTCGGCGGTGGTCACGGGAGGCGACGAGAGCACGGCGAGCCGTTCGACCCGTTCCGGATGCGTCACCGCCCACTCGAGCGCGTGCATACCGCCCATCGAGCCGCCGATGACCGCGGCCCACGTGTCGATTCCCAGGGCATCGGCGAGGCGCACCTGAGCGGCGACCTGATCGCGGATCGTCAGGTACGGGAAGCGCGAGGCCCATTCGTAGCCGTCGGGGGCGACGCTCGCGGGTCCGGTCGAGCCCTGGCAGCCGCCGAGCATGTTGGGGGCGACGACGAACCAGCGGTCGGTGTCGAGGGGCGCGCCGGGACCTGTGAGCTCTTCCCACCATCCGGCGGTCGGATGCCCCGCACCGGCCTCGCCGCGCACGTGGCTGTCGCCGGTGAGGGCGTGCAGCACGAGCACCGCGTTGTCGCCCGCGGCGTTCAGCTCGCCCCACGACTCGTAGGCGATGCGGATGCTGGGGAGCTCGGCCCCGCTCTCGGTCCGGAATACGCCGGACCGCGCGAAGCGGCGTCCGCCTACGGGATCGCCGTCGCGCCAGGCACCGGTCGCCGGAGGTCGCGCGCGGAGGAGCCGGACGTCGGCCTCCGTCACGAGCGCCGAGGGCACCGTGTCTTCAGAGGTCGTCTGCCAGTCCATGCTTCCATTCTCGCGTGACCTGCGGGTCGGGCGGCGAACGTTACGCCGTCGGAAGACACGGATGCCCCGGACTCCGGGAGTCCGAGGCATCCGTGGTGGACGAATCGTCAGGCGCGAGCGGCCTCCGAGACGCGACGGGCAGCGGCCAGGGCCTGGTCGAGGTCGGCCTTGAGGTCGTCGACGTTCTCGATGCCGACCGAGAGGCGCACCAGGCCGGGCGTGACGCCCGCCGTGAGCTGCTGCTCGGGGGTGAGCTGCGCATGGGTGGTCGATGCCGGGTGGATGACGAGCGAGCGCACGTCGCCGATGTTCGCCAGGTGGCTGAACAGCGAGAGGCTGTTCACGAACTCGCGACCCGCCTCGACACCGCCCTTCAGCTCGAACGACAGCACCGCTCCGACGCCCTTGGGCGCGTACTCGTTGGCCTTGGCGTACCAGGGGGAGGACGGCAGCCCCGAGTAGTTGACGGTCGCGACGTCGTCGCGTCCGTCGAGCCACTCGGCGATCTCCTGCGCGTTCTGCACGTGGCGCTCGATGCGCAGCGACAGCGTCTCGACGCCCTGGATCAGGTTCCACGCGCTCTGCGGGGCGATCGCGGATCCGAGGTCGCGGAGCAGCTGCACGCGGGCCTTGATGATGTACGCGAGCGGGTCGCCGACCGCGGTCGTGTAGCTGGCCCCGTGGTACGAGGGGTCCGGAACGGTGAGCCCCGGGAACTTCTCGACGTTCTTCGACCACTCGAACGAACCGCCGTCGATGATCACGCCGCCGATCGTCGTGCCGTGGCCGCCGAGGAACTTGGTGACCGAGTGGATCACGATGTCGGCGCCGTGCTCGAACGGACGGATCAGGTACGGGGTGGCGATCGTGTTGTCGACGATGAGCGGCACACCGCTGGCGTGGGCGACGTCGGCGACGGCGCGGATGTCGAGGACGTTGATCTGCGGGTTGCCGATCGTCTCGGCGAAGAACAGCTTGGTGTTCGGGCGGACCGCGCGGCGCCATTCCTCGGGGTCGTCCTGGTTCTCGACGAACGTGACCTCGATGCCGAGCTTGGCGAGCGTGTACTTGAAGAGGTTGTAGGTGCCGCCGTAGATCGAGCTCGAGGCGACGAAGTGGTCGCCGGCCTCGGCGATGTTCAGGATCGCGAAGGTCGATGCCGCCTGGCCGCTCGAGAGCACCAGTGCTCCCGTGCCTCCCTCGAGGGCCGCGAGGCGCTGCTCGAGGACGTCCTGCGTCGGGTTCTGGATACGGGTGTAGATGTTGCCGAACTCGGCCAGGGCGAAGAGGTTCGCCGCGTGGTCGGCGCTGTCGAACACGTACGACGTGGTCTGGTAGATCGGCGTGGCACGTGCCTTCGTCACCGGGTCGGGCGCAGCGCCGGAGTGGATCTGCTTGGTCTCGAAACGCCAGGTCTCGGGTGCGGACATGTTGTTCCCCCTGGAACGATCGATGGTCGGATGGCGGATGCCGTTTCAGCGAGAGTACGGAATGTTCCCTCCTGTCAACAATGAGTGGGAAATGTGACGTAACAGTCCCGATCGGCGAAAAACCGCGGAACATCGTACGGTGGAGGCATGGTGAACAGACGTGCAGTTGTGACGGGAGCGAGCTCGGGGATCGGGGCGGCGACGGTGCGGGAGCTCCGCTCGCGCGGATGGGACGTCGTGGGCGTCGCGCGGCGGGAGGATCGCCTCACCGCCCTCGTGGCCGAGACCGGGGCATCCGCCATCGCCTGCGACCTGACCGACTCCGCCGCCGTCGATGCCCTCATCGCCGAGCTGGAGGCCAGCGGCCCCGTGCACGCGCTCGTGCAGGTGGCCGGGGGAGCGCGCGGGACCGACCGCATCGAGGATGCCTCGGTCGAGGACTGGCAGTGGATGTTCGACGCGAACGTGCTCTCGACGCAGCGGCTCGTGAAGGGCCTGCTTCCGCTGTTGCGCCGCGCCGCAGCAGCCGACGGCCACGCCGACACGGTGTTCGTGACGTCGACGGCGGCCCAGACCGCGTATGCGGGCGGAGCGGGGTACAACGCGGCGAAGGCCGCCGAGGCGATGCTCGTCCGGGTGCTCCGTCAGGAGCTGAACGGCGAGCCGATCCGCGTGGTCGAGGTCGCCCCGGGAATGGTGCACACCGAGGAGTTCACCCTCAACCGTCTCGGCGGGGACTCCGTCGCAGCCGAAGCCGTCTACGCCGGGGTCGAGGCTCCGCTCGTCGCCGGAGACGTCGCCGACGTCATCGCCTACGCGCTCGATGCGCCGGGGCATGTGAACCTCGACCTCGTCACGATGCGTCCGGTCGCGCAGTCGGCTCAGCACCTGCTGGCGCGCGGACCGCTGCGCGTGCGCTCCGCCGAATGACGATGCCCCGCACCCTCGCCGAGCTCGCCGCGGATGGCGAGATCGACCCGGGATGGGCGGAGGCGCTCGCGCCCGTGCAGCACGACATCACCGCCCTGGGCGAGCGTCTGCGCGGCGAGGTGCAGGCGGGGCGTGGATACCTTCCGGACGGCGCGAACGTGCTCCGGGCGTTCCGGCGACCGCTCGCCGATGTGCGGGTTCTCATCACCGGTCAGGATCCCTATCCGACCCCCGGTCATCCGATCGGACTCTCGTTCGCGGTCGACCGCGACGTGCGGCCGCTGCCGCGCAGCCTCGCCAACATCTACCGCGAGCGGGAGAGCGATCTCGGCATCCCGCCCGCGCCGCACGGCGACCTCTCGGCGTGGAGCGATCAGGGGGTGCTGCTGCTCAACCGGGTGCTGACCGTGCAGCCGGGCGTGGCGGGCTCGCACCGGCGGTGGGGGT
Organism: Microbacterium sp. NPDC087868; assembly: GCF_044900755.1. Lineage (NCBI taxonomy): Bacteria > Bacillati > Actinomycetota > Actinomycetes > Micrococcales > Microbacteriaceae > Microbacterium > Microbacterium sp. NPDC087868. The sequence continues at coordinate 846,486 of NZ_JBJDNO010000001.1, read as the reverse complement.
GGGAGAAGGTCACCGAAGCCGCGATCCGGGCGCTCGTCGCGCGCGACCGCCCGCTCGTCGCGATCCTGTGGGGCAAGGACGCCGAGAACCTGCGTCCGCTCCTGGGGGCGACGCCGGTCATCGCGTCGGCCCACCCCTCGCCGCTGTCGGCGCGTCGCGGTTTCTTCGGGTCCCGCCCGTTCTCCCGCGCGAACGAGCTGCTCGAGGGCCTGGGAGCGGCGCCGATCGACTGGCGGGTAGAGGGCGAACGCCCCGGATCCCTAAGCTGAGCGCATGCAGTTCGAACCGGGGGACCGACGTCGCATCCTTCCGCGCCACCTGCGTCCTGCGGCGGCCCCCGAGATCTTCTCGTACACGATCCGTCCCGCCCGGCCCGGTGATCTGCCCTCCGTGCGCGAGATCTACAACCACTTCGTGAGCAACTCCGCCGTCACGCTCGACGAGAAGAGCAGCAGCATCCCGTACTGGCGCGACAAGTTCGCCCTGCTGGATCGGCTCGGGCTCCCGTTCCTCGTCGCGGTGTCACCTTCCGGGGTGGTCATCGGCTATGCGCTCGCGCAGCCCTGGGCGGGCAAGAACGCCTATCGCTACACGGTCGAGGACTCGATCTATCTCGGCCCTGGTGCCGGCGGAAAGGGCCTCGGTGGCGCGCTGCTCCAGGCGCTGATCGACGCCTGCGAGCAGTTCGGCATCCGCGAGATGGTCGCGGTCATCAGCGACAGCGGTGCCGAGGCGTCGATCCGTCTGCACGCTCGCCTCGGTTTCGTGGAGGCGGGGCGCATGGCCCGGGTCGGCCACAAGTTCGGTCGCGAGCTCGGCACCGTGTACATGAAGCGCGCGCTGAGACCGGTCGCGCGCCGCCGTCGGTTCCTCGCCGCCGGTCGCGGTCACTGATCGCGCGGGATGACCGGGATCGCGGCCAGCAGAGCCTTCGTGTAGTCGTGCTGCGGGCGCAGGAGCACGTCGCCGGTCGTGCCGCGCTCGACGATCCGGCCGTCCTTCATCACCACCACGGTGTCGCTGAGGCTCTGCACCACACCGATGTCGTGCGACACGAGTACGAGGGTGAGGTCGGTCGTCCGTCGCAGATCGACGAGGAGCTCGAGGATCTGCGCCCGTACTGTCACGTCGAGGGCCGAGAGCGGCTCGTCGCCGATGAGGATGCGGGGGCCGTGCACGATCGCGCGAGCCAACGCGATGCGCTGTCGCTGCCCGCCGGAGAACTCGTGCGGATATCTGTCGCCGGCATCGGGCTCCAGCCCGACCCGGGCGAGCACCTCCCGCACACGCGCCCGATGATCGCCGTCGATGCCGAGAGCCCACAGCGGCTCACGAACGATCTGCCCGGCGGTCATGCGCGGGTCGAGGGAGGCGTAGGGGTCCTGGAAGACGAGTCCCGTCTGTCGGCGCAGCCACCGGAGGGACGTCGCGGATGCCGAGGCGTCCACGCGCCGTCCGTCGACGGTCACCGTCCCCGATGTCGGTCTGTCGAGGCCCAGCAGCAGGCGCACCAGTGTCGATTTCCCCGAACCGGACTCGCCGATGATCCCGACGGACGAGCCCTCGATGATGTCGAGGTCGGTCGGCTCGAGCGCCGTCTGCCGACGTGTGCGCTCGAGGGGCGAGCGCTTCGGGACGATGAACTCGCGGGTCAGCCCGCGCGCTTCGACGAGACTCATGCGATGCCTCCGTCCGGGCGCCACAGCGTCGCCGTCGCATCGCGGAGCAGCCCCTGCGTGATCGGCGAGCTCGGTGCGGTGAGCAGCGTCGAGACCGGAGCGGACTCGACGACGCGCCCGTGTTCGAGAACCACGCCCTCGGTGGCGACCTGTGCGAGGACGGCGAGGTCGTGGGTGATGAAGACGAGCGACATGCCCTCGTCCTCGACGAGGTGCAGCAGGAGCGCCAGGATCTCGGACTGGATCGTGACGTCGAGCGCCGTGGTCGGCTCGTCGGCGATGAGCACGCGCGGGCGGCAGGCGAGTGCCATCGCGATCGCGACGCGCTGGCGCTGGCCGCCGGAGAGCTGGTGCGGGTAGCGATCGACGATCGACTCCGGATCGGGGAGCCGCACGCGGACGGCTTCCTGAACCGCGCGTGCGCGCGCTTCGCGTCGCCCGATGCCCTCGTGGATACGGATCGCCTCGGCGATCTGCCGACCGACCGTGCGGATCGGATTGAGGGCGGTGCGCGGCTCCTGGAACACGATGCCGATCTCGTCACCGCGCAGTCGGGCGAGCTCGCGGTCCGGCATCCCGATCAGTTCCGTGCCGTTCCAGCGGATGCTGCCCGCCGCCGTCGCGCCGTCGGGCAGGAGCCCGAGGATCGCGAGAGCGGTGAGCGATTTGCCCGACCCGGACTCGCCGATCAGGCCCAGACGGGCGCCGTCTGCGACCTCGAACGAGACGCCGTCGACGACGCGACGCCCGTCGATCTCGACGGTCAGGTCTTCGACGACGAGGCTCATGCGACCACTCCGGGGGTGTGCGTCTCGGCGCGGCGGTGGCGCAGCGTGGGGTCGGTGGCTTCGCGCAGGGCGTCGCCGAGGAGATTCAGGGCGAGGACCGTGAGGGTGATCGTGAGACCCGGCCAGATCACCGAGAGCGGGTGCACGCCGATGTAGCGCTGCAGGTCGGCGAGCAGCAGGCCCCAGCTGGGCTCGACGACCGACGCGCCGAAGCCGAGGTACGACAGTCCGGCTTCGGCCAGCACGGCGACGGCCATCGACCACGACAGCTGCACGATGAACACCGGAGCGACGTTGGGGAGGAGGTGGCGCAGCAGGCTCTGCGCGGGGGTGAGGCCGGATGCCTTCGCCGCGAGGATGAAGTCGCTCTGCTGCACCCTCCGCAGCTCGGGGCGGGTGACGCGCGCGATGTTCACGCCGAAGCCGATGCCCACGGCCCAGATCACGACCCAGAGGGAGCCGCCCCAGACCGAGGAGATCATCATCGCGATGAGGAGCACCGGGAAGGCGATCAGGATGTCGACCAGAACCGCGATCGTCTCGCGCAGCCACCGGGCGGTGAGGGCGCCGAGCGCGGCGAGGGCGATGCCGACGACGGTGGCGACGACTCCGGCACCGATGCTGACGAACACCGTCGTGCGCGCCCCCGCCATGATCAGGCTCAGGATGTCGCGCCCGGTGTCGTCGGTGCCCAGGAGGTGCGGCCAGCTCGGACCGAGCCACCGGTCGCTGATGGTCGAGGATTGCGGGTCGAACGGCGTCCAGAACAGCGCGACGAGGGCTGTCAGGCCGATGAGGGCGACGACGATCAGGCCGAAGGCGCCCGTCGGGGTCGCCCACAGGCGGCGGAGCCACAGCGGAGCCATCATGCCTCCCTCTGGCGCGGGTCGATCGTACGGTGGAGCAGGTCGACCAGGAATCCGATCACGAGCACGAAGCCGGTGAGCACGAGGAGTTCGCTCTGCACCTTGATGAGGTCGCGGGTGCCGACGTCCGCCACCAGCATCCGTCCGATTCCCGGGAGGGTGAACAGCTGCTCGATCACGACGGAGCCCACGATGATGCCGGCGACCTGCAGGCCGAGCACCGTGATGATCGACAGCCCGACGGCGGGGATGCCGTGTCGGATCAGCGCCTGCGTACGCGTGAGTCCCTTGGCCGCCGCCGTGCGGACGAAGTCCTGGCCGGCCGCCTGCAGGGTCGCACTGCGCACGAAGCGCATGAGCATGGCACCCTCCACGATCCCGATCGTGAGAGCCGGCAGGAGGAGCGCCTCGATGGCCTCGCCGGGCGTGCTCCACCCGGTGCGGGGGAAGCCCTGCGGGGGCAACCACCCGAGCCAGACCGAGAAGACGACGATGAGCATCATGCCGGCCCAGACGACGGGGACGGCGGCGAGGGTCTGCGCGCCGACACTCAGCGCGGTGCCGGCGCGCCGTCCGCGAGCCAGCGCGGCGAGGATGCCGAAGGGGATCGCGATCACGACGGCGATGAGGAGCGACATCAGCCCGAGCGGCACCGTGACCTGCGCCTTGAGCAGGAGCTCTTCACCGACCGAGGCGCCGGAGAGCAGTGACGTGCCGAGGTCTCCGCGGAAGATGCCTCCGATCCAGTCGGTGTACTGCGACAGGAGCGGCCGGTTCAGGCCGAGCGATTCGCGCAGCGCTTCGACCTCGGCCGGCGATGCCTGGGTGCCGGCGATGAGCTGGGCGACATCACCCGGGAAGACGCGCAGGGTGAGGAAGATGAGGGCGCTCGCGACGAGGAGCCCTGCGATGAGCAGGGCTCCTCGAACGAGCGCGTAACGGATCACGGAGGACGAGACCGCCGCTTACTCGGCGGACGAGACCGTCACGCCGGCCAGGTTGATGCGCGAGTTGATCGAGTCCTCGGGGAAGCCGGTGACGATCGGCGCGACCGCCGTGATCGTCTGGCCGTTGTACAGCCAGTCGGCCGCGTGGTCCTCCGAGACGATCCGCGCCGCCTGGGCGAGGAGATCGGCGGACTTGTCGGGGTCGACCTCGGCGAGGGCCTCGGCGTAGAGGCTCTGCACCTCGGCGTTGTCGTACCCGAAGTAGTAGTCCGGGTTCGCGAAGTTGCCGAAGTCACGCGGCTCGACGTGCAGCACGTAGCTGAGGTCGTAGTCGTGGTTCGTGTAGACGTCTTCGAGCCAGGTGGCGAACTCGACCGAGTCGACGTCGAGGGTGACGCCCACCTTCGCGAAGTCCGAGATGAGCACCTTCGGCACCGTGGTGCCGTAGAACGAGGGGATCGTGAGGGTCAGCTCGAGATCCTCCTGCCCGGCCTCCGCCAGGAGTTCCTTCGCGCGCTCGGGGTCGTAGGAGACGACATCGGAGAGGTCTTCGTAGCCCGGGTCGAGCTCGGGGATCGGTCCGTAGAGAGGGGTGCCCGCGCCGGCCGCCTCGATGAGCGCGTCGTGGTCGATCGCCAGGCGCAATGCCTCGCGCACGCGGACGTCGTCGAGCGGCGCCTTCGCGTTGTTGAACGCGAGCGTGGCCTTGTCGGTCGTGCGACCCGTGGTGAGGGTGAAATCTCCCGAGTCCTCGAGCTGCGACGCGAGGTTCGGGTCGACGGCGGTCAGCACGTCGACGTCGCCCGCGATCGCGGCGTTCACACCCGCGGTGAAGTCGGGGATGTACTGGAACTCGACCGACGCGACGCCGGCGGGCTCGCCCCAGTAGGCGTCGCTGCGCGCGAACGTGATCGTGCTGCCCTTGTTCCAGCGGGTGAGGGTGAAGGGGCCGGTGCCGTTCTCCGCCGTCTGCAGGTCGGTGGTGTCGCCGCTCTTGAACACCAGGCCGGCGGGACCGGTCAGGGCGAAGAGGAAGTTCTGGTTCGGCTCGGAGAGCACGATCTCGACGGTCTTCTCGTCGGGCGCGGTGATCGCGGAGACCGAGGCGAACTCCGCGTTGCCCTGGATGGTCTCGTCGGTGCGCACCTGCTCGTACGAGGCGACGACATCGGCCGACGTCAGGGGCGAGCCGTCGTGGAAGACCACTCCGTCGTTGAGGGTGAACGAGTAGGTCAGGCCGTCGTCGGAGACCGAGTAGTCCGAGGCGATGCGCGCCTCGATCTCGTTGTCCTGAGTGCGGGTGACCAGGCCCTCGTAGATGTTGTCGATGAGGATCTGCTCGAGTGCCGCGCCACTGGTGTGCCGGATGTCGAGGTTGGTCGGCTCGAGCACGAGACCCACGTGGAGGGTCGCGTCGGGGTCGACCTCACCGGTCGAGGTGGCGGCGGGCTGCGGACTGCCGGAGCACGCGCTGAGGATGACAGCGGTGGCGGCGAGCGCGGAGATGAGCGCTACGCGTCGGGAGCGTCGGAACATGATGGTTTCCTCTCGGTGCGGCAGGTGCTGTGTGCCGGTTGAACGAGCCTAGGGATGAGCGAGAAATCGAAGGGTGCGGTGTGGAACGCGACGTCACATTCCGTTTCACACCGACGCGGAGGCTGCGGCGACGAACTCGGCGAGCTCGACGGGAGCGGTCTCCTGAACGTTGTGGGTGGCATCGAACACCACGACGCGTGCGGTCGGGATGCGGCGCTGCAGGTCATCGGCATCCGCTTCGCTGACGAATCCCCGCGTCGCCCGGATCAAGGTCAGGGGAGCGCGGACGGCGGCGAGGTCGTCCCATCCCGTCTCGTGCAGGACGGACGGTGCCGCCGGGGTGCCCGGGGCGTGGGATGCGAGAGCCTGCGCGGCGAGGTGCGCGAAATGGTGCTTCCACTCGATGCGTCCGTCCGGTCGCACGCGGGTGTTCAGGAACACGCCTCGCTCGGTCTCGGGGCGTGTACCGCCGAACCCGAGCGCGATCGCCTTGTCGACGAGTTCATCGCGGGTCGCGAAGTCCACGGGCCCGGCGTAGAACTCGCGGAGGGCCGCGGGACCGGCGGAGGTGTCGATGCCGGGGGTGATGTCAACGACGATGAGCTCGGCGACGAGATCGGGGCGGCTCGCCGCCAGCGCCGCGCCGGTCAGGCCGCCCAGGGACTGTCCGACGACGATCTGCGGTACATCGGTCCAGGCATCGAGCGCCGCGGCCACGTCGACGGCGAGTGTGCGCGGCGTGTAGTCGAGGTCGTCGCGCCAGGACGAGTCTCCGTGCCCGGCGAGGTCGATCGCGAGGAGCGGGGTGCCGAGGGCGAGCGCTGTGGTGTCCCAGGTGTGCGCGTTCAGACCAGCACCGTGCAGTAGCGTCACACGGGCGGGTTCCGTCCCGAAGCGCAGCGCGCTGACCGTGCGGCCATCCGGCAGGGGGAGGGTGAGCCGTTCGACCGGGGGAACGGGGAGGCCGAGCGCCTCGGCCTGCGCGGGAAGATAGCTGAACTCGCTGATGTCGATCGCCACGCCCATATTCTGCGCCCCTGGAGCAAGCATCGCGAAATGGCGGACCAAAGTGAGCATCTAGAACCATCAAACGCTTGTCTAAAAGTTAAGCAAACAGCTTGCAGGATTGGCTTTGCGCATTTCTCGATGACGGGATGCGTCGGCCGTCCGACACCGGCAGCCGAATATCATGGAGTCATGAGCGAGACGCGAGTGCACCTCTCCAAGACCGAGCCGACCGCCTACCAGGCCCTCGATGCGTTCTCGCGCACCGTCGGAGAGATCTGCGCCGCCAATGGCATCGACGATCGTCTCAAGGAGCTCGTCATGATCCACTGCTCGCAGCTCAACGGCTGCGCCTACTGCACACGCATCCACGTCGACCGTGCCGAGGCTGCCGGTATCGACGCCGACACCATGATGCAGATCGCGACCTGGCGCGAGAGCGGCGTGTTCAGCGAGCGCGAACGCGCGGCGCTCGAACTCGCCGAGGCGTTCACGTTCATCTCGGAGGAGGGCGTGTCCGACGAGGTGTACAACCGCGTCGGTAGCGTGTTCACCGAGAAGGAGTACGCGGCCCTGAGCTGGGCGTGCGTGTCGATCAACGCGTTCAACCGCGTCGTGGTCGCCGGGCGATACCCCGTACCAGCCCGTTCGCCGCAGGCCCGGCCATGAGCGTGCTCGACGTCGGCGGCGTCAACAACGTACGCGACGTCGGCGGGATGCCGGCGGCAGGCGGTCGCATCCGTCAGGGCATCCTGTTGCGCTCCGGTCAGCTCTCCGGAGCGACGGCGAAGGGGGCCGAGGAGCTCCGCGGACGTGTCGCGCACATCGTCGATCTGCGCGACGGCGAGGAGGTGGCGGCGGAGCCCAGCGAGATCGTCGGTCCGGATACCACCCACCTCCCGCTGTTCCTGGGGTCCGTGCGCTCGTTCTTCGAGACCGACACGAGTCTCGAAGACCTCTACCTGCATCTCCTCGAGGAGAGCGGTGGGAGGCTCGTCGAGGCCATCCGCATCATCGCGGCGGGGGAGCCGACGCTCGTCCACTGCACGGTCGGCAAGGACCGCACGGGGGTGACGGTCGCACTGGCACTGTCGGCCGTGGGTGCCGATCGCGAGGCGGTGATCGAGGACTATGCGCTGACCGAGTCGCAACTCCCACCCGAGCGGAACCGACGGATCGCCGCATACCTGACCGAGCTCCACCCCGAAGCCGTCAACGCCGTCGCTCTCGCGACGCAGTCCCCGGCTCCGGTGATGCGCCGTCTTCTCGAGATGGTTGACGAGCGCTGGGGGTCGGCGGCCGACTATCTGCGGGCGCAGGGGATGACGGATGCCGAGCTCGCGGCGCTGACCGCGGCACTCGTCGAGCCCGTCGGCTGAGGCGAATCGCGGAGCAAGGTTAGGCATGCCTTCATCGGTGTTACGATGGAGGAACCATGGACACCTCGTTCGACATCCGCAGCACACGCGCAGCGCGCCGTGCCGCTCGTCAGCGCTCGCACCACCTCGTGACGGCCGATGAGAAGTCGCTCGTCGACCTCGAGATGTTCCTCTCCACGCTCCCGCTGTGCGCATCGGGTCGGATCTTCATCGAAGTTCCGACCGCTGCCGATATCCAGGTCATCGACGCGCCGGCACGCATGACCGTGACCTGGCTGGCACGCGCAGACCGCTCGGGTGCTCCGGGTTCCGGTCGTTCCTGCGCCCCGGGTCAGGCACTCGCGCGCGCCACGTGCGCGTGGGCCGACGAGATGCTCTGCGATGACGAGGTCTCCACCCAGGTCACGCTTCTCGGCGGTTACCTCGGCACCGCCGACATCGTCGATCACCTCACGACGAGCCTCGCGGTCGAGGCGACGTCGATCCACGCTCCCGAGCGCTTCGGTCTGCTCCCGATCGATCGCTGAACGTTCCGGTCGATCGCTGACCGTCAGCGGGAGCGGCGCACGTAGTTGCCGTCCTCCAGCCCGGCTTCGATCTCGAAGCGGTTGCGCAGCGGGTCGCGCCCGGCGACGAAGTAGAGCACCGGCATGAGGAAGCCGTACCGCAGCCACTGAGCCTTGTGGACCGCCTCGTGACGCAGGACGGCGTCGGTCGGACGCACGTCACCGGTGAGGAAGCATCCTCCGACGCACACGCCGCCGCGATTGAAGGTCCACGTGGGCATTCCCCGGAAGATCCAGAGTCCGCCGCGGCGTTCGACGGGGCCGGTGCTCCACAGCGACCCCCAGAGCCATCCCACGGCCGTCCCCCAGGCGTAGCCGATCCGGCTCACGGGGGAGCGGAGGAGGAAGGAGGGGATGCGGCGGTCGAAGCGTCGGCCGCGGGCCAGTGCCTCCTCGGCCGCGGGGCTCCAGTCCGTCGTCATGCGACGGCACCGATCAGACGCAGGATCGCACCGAGGTCGTCCACCGCGTCGGCGGGCGTGCGCGGGGCGAAGCCCGAGATCGTGGCACCCGCGAGCGGGATGTCTTCGCGGAGTCGGCGGATGGCCGAGGCGAGCGCCGCCGGGGTCGTGCCGAACGGCGCGGGATCGGAGACTCCGGTGATCTCGGCGGGATCGAGCACATCGACGTCGATGTGCACCCAGACACGTGAGGCGCCGGTCGCGCGGACGGCATCGAGCAGCGCGTCCGTGTCGTCGAGGTCGGCGACCTGCAGGTGGGCGAACGAAGAGATCTCGTCGACCTCGGCATCATCGAGGGCACGCATTCCGACCGTGACGATGCGTTCTCGGGGGAGGGCAGCGGTGAGCGCGAGTTGCGGCTCTCCCTCGCCCAGGATCGCGCGGAGCGCCATGCCGGAGAACGCCCCGGACGGAGAGGTCTCCGGCGTGTTCAGGTCGGCGTGAGCGTCGCACCACACCACGGCCAGGTCGTCGGTGCCGCCGGGCAGCGCGTCGAGGGCGGCGACGGTGATGCTGCAGTCTCCACCGATCAGCACGCTGTACTCGTCGGTGAGGTGCTCGCGGATCAGCTCGCGGGTGCGCAGCAGAGCGCTGAGCCGCCGCACACCGGTCCCCAGCGACTCGCCGGCTTCGACCGGCACGTCGAGGGTGGTCGTGCGGGCGCGCGGCAGGTCGCCGGCGATGGCCGATGCGCCGTCGACGAGGAGCATCGCGCGTGCGGCCGGTGATCCCTGCCATTGCGGGACGACGAGGAATCGCACCATGGGTGCCTCCCGGGAAAGAGGAAGTGCGGATGCCCCGGACGGTGAGTCCGGGGCATCCGCGGGGTGGATCAGTTGCCTTCGAGGGCCTGACGGGGAGCGGTGCCGCCGGCCTTCAGCTCGGCGAGGCGCGCCTCGACCTCGGTGAGCTCGCCGAGGTCCTCGAGGCTCTCGAACTGGGCGTCGAGGCTCGATGCCGCGAGCTCGATCTTGCCCTGCGCGATGGCCTCCTGACGGCGGACCTTGTCTTCGAAGCGGCCCAGCTCGCTCGTGGGATCGAGCACGTTGATCGATCCGACGGCGTCCTGCACCTTGGTCTGCGCCTCGGCGACCTTGGCGCGTGCGAGAAGCTCGCTGCGCTTGTTCTTGAGCTCGCCGAGCTTGTCCTTCATGCCGTTCAGGCCGCTCTTGAGCTTGTCGACGATCTCGGTCTGAGCGGCGATCTGCGGCTCTGCGCCGCGGGCCTCGCGCTCGGCGCTGATCTGACGCTGCAGCGCGATCTTCGCGAGGTTGTCGAACTTGTCGGCGTCGGCGGTGTCGCCGGAGCCGCGCATCTCATCGGCCTTGCGGCTGGCGGCGAGGGCCTTGTTGCCCCACTCGGTGGCCGACTGCACGTCTTCTTCGTGGTCGCGCTCGAGCAGGCGCAGGTTGCCGATCGTCTCGGCGATCGCGGACTCGGCATCGGCGATGCTGTTCGTGTAGTCGCGCACGAGCTGATCGATCATCTTCTGCGGGTCTTCGGCAGAGTCGAGGAGCGAGTTGATGTTCGCGCGGACGAGGGTCGAGATTCGTCCGAAGATGGACTGCTTGGTCATGCGAGGTTCCTTTCAGAGGGTCGGAATCGAAGTCTTGTCGAGTGGCCTATGAGGTTCAGAAGCGCCCACCTCCCGAGCGGCCGCTGCGCCCGCCGCTGGAGCGGCCGCCGCCGAAGCCCGAGCTGCGGAATCCACCGCCTCCGCTCGAGCGCCAGCCGCTGCTCCGGGAGGAGGATCGACTGCCACCACCTCCGCCCGCGAGGAGGCCGCCGATGATGCCGCCGAGGATGTCGCCACCGAGGCCGGAACCACCGGACGAGCCGGAGCCCCCGGAGCTTCCGAACGGTCCGCTGCCCCAGCCGTCGTATCCACGGGAGTCGTAGGCGGACACGTCGGCGGACGCGGAGGAGATCGCCTGTCGTGCGAGATCGAGGGCGCGGGTGGCCTCGGTGAGCGCGGCGTCGGGCGAGGTGGTGCGGAGGGCGACCGCCTGCGTGAGGCTCGCATCGGCCTGCGAGAGGCGGGTGCGGGCGGTGGACCCGACCGTTCCGCGTCGGGTCTCGATGAACTCCCGGGCGGTGCGGATCTCGGAGCCCGCCTGGGTCAGGGTCTGCTCGAGCATCTGCTCCGCGCGCCGAGTGCGCTCGAGCGCCTCGCGCCCCTGCGCGATCGCGGCATCGATCTGGGCGTTCGCGGCAGACAGGGCATCGAAAGCGCGCTGCGGATTGCGCGCTGTACCGGTGAGATCGGCCTGCGCGGCCTGCAGGTACTGCAGGGTCGTGGACGCGGCTGCGGAAAGTGCTCCGCCGGTGTCGGGGAGCTGCTGCGCGGCGGCGACATCGGACTGCAGCTCGGCCACGAGCGCCCGCGACTGTGTCTCGACGGCGGCGAGATCCGAGCCGAGGGCCGTGATCGCCTGCGCGAGTTGGGTCGCCTGGGCGACGGATTGCTCAGCCGTGCGGATGGCGAACGCCGCTTCGCCCGTGCGGCCGGCCGCGATCGCCTGGCCCGCCGCCTCGATCGCGTGGTCGGCGAGGCCCGCACGCTCCTGAGCCTGAACGGGGTTGTCGGCGACGGTGCTCAGCGCTTCGGCCGCGTAGGTCGCCGAGAGCGCCGCCAGGGCCGGCGCCGCTCCGGCGAGTACGGGCGCGAGTGCGGCGCGCTCGCGACGCACGCGTTCGAGTTCCTGCGGGGCGTTCTGCTCGAGCTTGCGGAGGGAGTCGAAGGCTTCGGTGTTCGCGTCGAGGACGTCGTCGATCTCGTCGGCGATCCGGATGATGCGGATGTTCCAGGCGCGCTGCTCGTGCACCGTGTCCTCGATCTCGTCATCGAGCTTCTGCTTGAGGTCGAAGGCCTCCGACAGCTTCGCCTTCGCCTGATCGACGGCGGTCGTGAACTCGGCCGTCGCGCTCTCACCGAACTGCGCGATCGCGAACCCCAGCTCCTCGCGGCTCGAGGTGATGGCGTCGTCGGCCTGCACGAGAGCGGAACCCGCCTGCGTCTGCACCTGCTCATCGGTCAGCGTCGAGAACGGGTCGGCGGGGTCCGGATGCTCCGGCATCGCCCCGCGCTTGCGGATCGCGGCCGCCCGGCGGCTCCGCCGGACGAGAGCGATGACCAGCCACGCCACGAGCGCGAGAGCGATGAGCCCGGCCACGACGAGGAACGCCTGCAGGGCGCCCGCGCCGCCATCGCCCTGGATCTCGTCGGCGGCGAGGAGTATCGCTCCGTCCCAGTCGTCCTGTGCGAGCAGGGGCTGGATCTCCTGCTCGATGTCGTCGAGGCGGGAGTTGCTCAACGGCCCGCCCTCGGCCGCGGAGATGTAGTAGCTGCGCTGATCGGTCGCGATCGCGAGCAGGTACTGATCGGGACCGAGGTTGCTGCGCGTCGCCGTCGTGTCCGCCCATTCGACGCGGTCGTTCGGCGAGGTGAACTCGTCGACGAAGACGACGAAGAGATCGGCGGACGAGTTCTCGGTGAGCTCCTGGAGCCGCGTTTCGACGGCGTCCTTCTCACTCGCGCTGAGGACACCCGCGGCATCGGTCACGTACCCCGAGTCGAGCGTGAGGGGATCGGTCGCGGAGGCGGCCCCGGAAGTGACAAGACCCGCCGCGACGGCGACGACCGCGGCGCTCAGCGCCAGCCACCGTGTCTTCATCGTTTTCCCTCCGACCGGCAGGCGAGCCCCATGCCCCGAGTCTATTCACACAGCCCGACACGCGACAGCATCCGAGAGCGGATCGCCGTTCGCCCTCAGCGGAGACGCATACGCTGGAAGGCATGGACGACAGGTACGGATCGGATGTGCTCGCATCGGGTTGGCGCGAGCGCGGTGCGAAGCAGGTGCCGACGGTCCCCGCCGAGCTCGATCTCGTCGTCGAGGTCGCCGACGACGGGTACTGCGGAGCGGTCACCCGCGTGCAGGGCGGAAACGTCGAACTCGAGGACTGGAAGGGCCGCAAGCGTCTGTTCCCGCTCGGCGGCGGCTTCCTCATCGAGGGCAGGCCTGTGCGGCTGGCGCCCCCGGTGCCGAAGACACAGGCACCGCAGCGCACGGCATCCGGATCCTTCGCCGTCGGAGACCAGCGCGCGCGCATCGCGTTGCCGAGCCGCATCCTCGTCGAGGGCAAGCACGACGCGGAGCTCGTCGAGAAGGTGTGGGGTGCCGATCTCCGCGTCGAGGGCGTCGTGGTCGAGTACCTGCAGGGCGTGGACCTCCTCGACGAGCTGCTCGCCGACGAGCCTCCGTCCGCGAAGCGGCGTTACGGCGTGCTCGTCGACCACCTCGTGCCGGGCTCGAAGGAGTCGAGGATCGCGGATGCCGTCGCCCGGGGGCCGCACGGGCGCCACGTGCGCATCGTCGGGCATCCGTTCGTCGACGTGTGGCAGTGCGTCACCCCGCGGGCACTCGGTATCACGCGCTGGCCCGAGATCCCGCGGGGCACGGACTGGAAGACCGGGATCTGCCGCGCCTTCGGATGGCCGCACGAGACCCAGGCCGACACCGCGCGTGCGTGGCAGCACATCCTGAGCAAGGTGCACAGCTACCGAGATCTCGAGCCGGCGCTGCTCGGCCGGGTGGAAGAACTCATCGACTTCGTGACGGAACCCGCGAGCTGACCCGCGCACCGGTCGAGGGGACGCACCCGGCTACCCTGGAAGCATGCCCGAACCCCGAACCTTCCGTGACGAGCCGGTGTCCTTCGTGCGCCGGAGCGGACGGATGTCCGAGGCGCAGGACCGCGCCTTCACCGACCTCGCCCCGCACTACCTGCTCGACGTGCCGCGGGCCGTCGCGTGGACCTCGGTGCACCCGGAGGCCCGCCTCGACGTGGCCGCCGAATACGGTCGCGACGCCCCTCTGATCGTCGAGATCGGCTCGGGGCAGGGGCACGCGATCGTCGCCGCTGCGGCGTCGCGGCCCGATGACGACTTCCTCGCCGTCGAGGTGTTCCGTGCAGGGCTCGCCCGCACCATGCTCGACGCCGACCGGGAGGGCGCGAAGAACCTGCGGGTCATCGAGGCGAACGCGCCCGAGGTGCTCTCGTCGTACCTGCCGGAGGCCGCCGCCGCGGAGACCTGGATCTTCTTCCCCGATCCGTGGCACAAGAAGAAGCACACGAAGCGTCGCCTCGTGCGTCCGGGATTCGCCGACAACGCGGCCAGGGCGCTCGTCGACGGCGGCCTGCTCCGTCTCGCGACGGACTGGGAGGACTACGCGCTGCAGATGCGCGAGGTGCTGGATGCCGAGCCGCTCTTCGAGCGCGCCTTCGAGGGGGAGTGGGCCGACCGCTTCGACGGACGCGTCATGACGGCCTTCGAGCGCAAGGGCATCGCGAAGGGGCGCGATATCCGCGACCTCGTCTACCGACGTCGCCCGCGCCCGTGACCGACGTGCGGAGCGACGTGCGCACCCGGGGCATCGTCCCGGCGGTGCTCGTCTGCGCCGCTGCGCCGGCGTTCTTCGTGGCGGAGATCGCCTGGCTCGGATGGGTGCTGCTGGCGATCGGGATCGGCGTCTCCTGGGCGATCGAACGCGGACGGGTCACGGCATCCGCCCCCTCGCTCACGCGCGACCTCTCGCTCATCGCCCTCGGCCTGCTCGTCGTGAGTGTGATCCCGCTGGCCGCCGAACTCGACAACCTTGCGATGCTGCGCTTCACCCTCGCGCTCGGCGGCGCGGTCGCTCTGCCCTATCTCGTGTCGCGCTTCGTCTATCGCGACCGGGCGATCTCTTTCCCGTGGCGGGCGCACCGCCGGTGGGGCCGGTTGCAGTGGGGCTGGCTCGTCGCCGTCCTCGTGCTCGGCTGGCTGATCCTGCCGTTCTACTTCATCACGAGCGGCGTCTACGCCAACTGGCCCGTCGTCGACACCCCCGATCTGATCGCGCGCCTCTTCGTCGGCGTCGGTGCGGTCGGCATCTGGGACGAGCTGTTCTTCATCTGCACCGTCTTCGCCCTGCTGCGCCGGCACTTCCCGGACGCGGTGGCGAACGTGCTGCAGTCGATCGTGTTCGTCTCGTTCCTCTGGGAACTCGGCTACCGGGAGTGGGGCCCTCTCCTGACGATCCCGTTCGCACTGCTGCAGGGGTTCATCTTCTTGCGCACCCATTCGCTCGCCTACGTGGTTACAGTGCACCTGCTGTTCGACGCCGTCGTCTTCGCCGTTCTGGTGCACGCGCACAATCCCGGACTGCTGCCGATCTTCCTCGTCTGAGGCCGCGCGCGAGGGCGCGAGTCTGCGACAATCGGAGGATGCTCATCGCCGGACTCGTCCTCGCCGCGGCCGCTGCCGCCTTCCACGTCTTCATCTTCGCGCTCGAGTCGCTGAAGTGGACCGAGCCCGAGACCCGCAAGATCTTCGGCGTCGCCAGCGAGGCGGATGCCGTCACGATGAAGCAGCTCGCCTTCAACCAGGGTTTCTACAATCTGTTCCTGGCGCTCACGACCCTCTTCGGCATCGGGTTCACGATGTTCGGGTTCGTCACGATCGGGCTGACCCTGGTCTTCGCCGGCACCGGGATGATGCTGGCCGCCGCTCTCGTGCTCGTGCTCGCGGACCGGACGAAGGCGCGTGCTGCGGCGATGCAGGGCACCCTGCCGCTCCTCGCGGTCGTCGTCACCGCGATCGGTGCATCGCTCGCCTGATCGCGGCACCGGATCGCCGGACGCCCGTCAGGCGCGCACGACGGCGGCGACGGCGCTGATCTCGATCAGCGCGCCGGGAACGCCGAGCGCGGAGACGATCGCGGCGGTCACCAGCGGAGGCTCGCCGTCTCGCGCGAGCCGTGAGGCGACCGCGCCGTAGGCGGCGCGAAGATCCGCATCCTGGTGGATCAGCACCGTCCAGCTGATCACGTCGTCGAGCGTCGCCTCGACCGCCGCCAGAGCGATCGCCGCATTCTCGACCGCGCGGATCGACTGCTCTGCGGCGTCGTCGGAGACGATCTTCCCGGACTCGTCGACGCCGTTCTGGCCGCCGACGTGGATCGTCGTCGCTCCCGGCGGGACGACCGCGACGTGGCTGAACGCGGGACTCATGACGAGCCCTGCCGGTCTGATCAGTGAGATGTCCATGAACGCAGTATGGGCCGGGTCGCCGACATCGGCGACCCGGCCCATACCGGTCGGAGGGCGTCAGAAGCGCAGCAGCACCTTGCCGACACGACCGGGGGTCTTGCTCAGGCGAACGGCATCCGCGACGTCGGCGGCGTCGAAGGTGCCGGCGACCGGGAGGGTGAGCGTACCGTCGGTGACGCGCTGGA
This sequence comes from Microbacterium sp. NPDC087868, assembly GCF_044900755.1. Classification (NCBI taxonomy): domain Bacteria; kingdom Bacillati; phylum Actinomycetota; class Actinomycetes; order Micrococcales; family Microbacteriaceae; genus Microbacterium; species Microbacterium sp. NPDC087868. The sequence continues at coordinate 829,979 of NZ_JBJDNO010000001.1, read as the reverse complement.
TCAGCTCGGTGAACAGTGCTCCGCGGGTGGACGCATCCATCGTCTGGATGACCTTGCTGCCCCAGAAGCCCTTCACCGTCGCCTGCTTGAAGATCACATCGGACGAGGCGATCTCCATGACGGGGGAGTTCATCGCGCCGAAGGCCACGAGCGTGCCGCCCTCGCCGATCAGCGACAGCACGTCGCCCGCCGACGATCCGCCGACCGAGTCGACCCCGGCGATGATCGCGGCACCGCCGGTCAGCGCGGCGGCCTGCTCGCGCCAATCCGTCTGGTCGGTCGCGATGACGTTCTCGATGCCCTGCGCGCGCAGCTCGTCGACGCCGGCCGAGCGCCGCACGAGGCCGAGCACGTTCACGCCGCGTGCGGCGCCGAGCTGGGCGAGCATGCGCCCGACGGCGCCGTTCGCCGCGTTCTGGACGATCCAGTCGCCCTCGTTCACATCGAGGAACTGCAGCAGGCTGATCGTGCTGAAGGGCATCGAGACCAGCTGCGCGGCGCTCTCATCGGAGAGGCCGTCGGGCACGGGGATGAGCCCTGCGGCGTTCGCGACGATGTACTCGGCCCAGGCGCCGAAGGTGCCACCCGTCGCGACACGCTGGCCGACGACGAGATGCTCGACGCCGTCGCCGAGGGCATCGACGACGCCGAGCGCCTCGGTGCCGGAGGCGGCGGGCAGCTCGGGCTTGAACCCGTAGGTGCCGCGCACCGTCCACAGATCGTGGTTGTGGATGGGGGAGAGGGCGACGCGCAGACGGACCTGGCCGGGCCCCGGCTGGGGAACGGGTCGCTCCTCGAGGGCGAGGACGTCTTCGGCTTCTCCGAAGGTGTGGTGGATGAGTGCGTGCATGGAGTTGCTCCTTCGGTCTCAGTCGTCGGAGACGGTGATCGTGACGTCGATGTTGCCGCGGGTCGCATTCGAATACGGGCACACCTGGTGCGCAGCATCCGCGAGGGCCTGCGCCTGCTCGTGGGGGAGCGTGGGGATCACGACCTCGAGTTCGACGGCGAGGCCGAAGCCGCCCTGGCCGTTCGAACCGATGTGCACGCGCGCGCCGACCGAGGAGTCCTCGATCTGGACCTTCTGCGCCCGGGCGACGGACTGCAGCGCGGAGTGGAAGCAGGCCGCGTAGCCGGCGGCGAACAACTGCTCGGGGTTCGCCCCGTCGCCGCTGCCGCCCATCGCCTTCGGAATGGCGAGATCGAACTCGACGCGACGGTCGTCGGTGGCGACGTGTCCGTTGCGGCCGGCGCCGGTGGCGAGTGCTTCGGCGGTGTACAGAGCTTCCATGGGTGTGTTTCCTTCCGGGAGGGTGGTCATTCGGAGCCGCGGGCGCGTGCGGCGTCGGCGGGAGTCGGGGTGGATGCCTGGAGGAGGCGCGTCAACTCGTGGAGCTCGGCGATCAGACGCAGCCGGTGCGCGTCGTCGTGGATGCCGGAGAACCCGGCGACCTCGGCCGGGATCTTCGCCAGGTCGCCGCGGAGCTCCTGACCCTCCGCCGTGAGCTGCACGGTCACGACCCGCTCGTCGGCGGAGCTGCGCTGCTTGCGCACGAGCCCCGACTGCTCGAGGCGTCGCACGAGCGGGGAGAGCGTGCCGGAGTCGAGTTGCATCGCCTCGCCGAGCGATCCGATGGTCTGCTCGCCCTCGTGCCAGAGGATGGCGAGCACGAGGTACTGCGGGTAGGTGAGGCCCCACGGGGCGAGCAATGTCCGGTACGCCTGGGTGGTCGCGCGTGCGGCGGAGTAGAGGGAGAAGCACACCATCTCGTCTGTCACAGCCATGCGTCAAGTATTGCACGCGATTAGATTGTGCACAATTGAATTGAAGGAGACTATCCCGCGGACTCGGGAGCGCGGCGCCGACGGACCTCGATCTCGGTCGGGATGCCGCGCGAGAAGAACAGTGACAGCAGGCTGATGACGATGAGTCCGAAGAAGGCGATGCGCAAGGATGACAACTGCGAGTCGCGGTAGATCTCGGCCAGTTGCTCTGCAGCAGCGTCGTCCAGACCGGCATCCTCGGCGATCTGCGCCACATCTGCGGCGGGGACGATCTTCACGCCGTTCTGCGTCGAGGTGCTCACCGTCTGCTTCGTCTCGGTGGGCAGGTCGCTGCCGGCGACTCCCGACGCGAACGATGTCGACAGCGCGCCGATCAGGATCGAACCGATCAGCGCGGTGCCGAGCGACGAACCGAGGTTCTGGAACACGCCCTGCAGACCGCCCACCTCGCTCGTCTCCTTCTCGGTGACGCTCGACATGTTCACATTGCCCAGCTGCGAGGCGAGCAGGCCCAGGGCCGCTCCCGAGAGGAACATCCCGAGCGCGAAGAGACCTCCGCGGAGATCGCTCGTCGCGGAACCGAGCAGGATGAACGCGCTGAAGACGAGCAGGAGCTGGCCGGTGCGCACGATCGCTCGCGGCGACATCCTCTTCGAGAGTGCGGTGCCGACGATCGAGAAGAGCACGAGCGCGACCGACAACGGGAAGATCCGGATCCCCGTCTGCAGTGCGTCGAGCCCCAACGTCATCTGCAGATAGACCGGGACCATGAAGAAGAGCCCGGCCGTCACCGTGTACTGCGCGCCGAGCACTGCGAGTCCGCTGCGCAGGGAGGTGAGGGTGAACATCTCGACGTTGAGCAGCGGCGGGCGGGCTGTACGGACGAGTCGACGCTGACGGACGACGAAGAGGGTGAGGAAGGCCACCCCCGCCACGATGAACCACGCGGTCAGCGAGATGCCGAGGGGAGCGACGCTCACGCCGCCGATCACCGGGATCTTCAGGGGGAGGATCCAGCCCCAGGTCTTGCTCTGCAGCATCCCGAGCACGACGAGGACGAGCCCCGCCGATGACAGGCCGACGCTGAGCACATCGATGCGGATGGGCCGGCGGCGGGTGGCGTCGGTGATGATCCGCGCGCACAGCACGACACCGAGCATGATGACGACTTCGGCGACGAAGACATAACGCCAATCGAAGTAGGTCGTGACGAAGCCGCCGATCAGCGGGCCGGCGGCGACGGCTGCGCCGGACACCGCGCCCACGACCGCGAAAGCGGTCACCCGGTCGCGGCCGTGGTAGTTGTCGGCGACGAGCGCGGCGATCGCCGGGATGACCAGCACCGCACCGAGTCCTTCGATCACCGACCAACCGAGGAAGAGGGTCTGCACGTTCGGGCTCAATGCCGTGACCAGCGAACCGACGGCGTAGACGCACGAACCGATGACGAAAGCCCGGCGACGCCCCCATACGTCTCCGAGCTTGGCGCCGAGCAGCATGAACGCGGCCATCGTGAGCGTGTAGAAGGTGATGGCGCCCTGCATGGCGGCGACGGTCGTGCCGAGGTCATCGACGACGGTCGAGATGGAGACGTTCATGACCGTTCCGTCGAGCACCATCACGAACTGCGCGCAGCCGAGCATGAGGACGACGTTCCACTTCTTCATGGGGTCTCCTTCGTCGGTGTCGGTGTCGACTGACCGGCGGTGCGCATGCCACTGGCGCCGCGCATGATGCGGGCGACCGCGGTGATGAGGAAGAGCTGCCCGGTGATCGCCTCGGTCACGGCGATCGCCTGCCCGTTCGCGCCCACCGGCACGAGGTTGCCGTAGCCGGTCGTCGTGAGCGTGGTGAAGGAGAAGAACAGCTGATTCGCGAGAGAGTCCTCGCCGGTGTCGCCGAAGAGGGGCGCCTGCGAGACCAGCGCCAGCAGGTTGAACGCGAACGCGAAGAACAGGCCGACGAGCACGTATGCGGCGATGGTGGCGAGCAGCGCCTCGAGATTGAGCCCGCGTCGCTTCACCTGATGGCCGATGATCGCGGTCGGAGACACGAGGAGAGCGAGCAACGTGGCGGCCGAGAGCACGATGTCGAGGACATGTCCTTTCGCCCCGAGGAGGGACGCCGCGATCGTCACCGCGGCGGATACCGCGAGGATCACCCAGCTGGCGCGCTGGACAGCCGTGCGCACATCGGTGATCCGGAACACCACGGCGACGGTGACGAGGATGATGAGGAAAGCGAGCGGACTCGGGTCAGGAGTGCGCTGGGCCGCGGAGAGAGCGTACGACGCCACGAGCAGCACGATGACGAGCGCGTATCCCGCGACACCGTCGATCTGCCCGATGTCCCACCGCGACCTGCGCGCTCGTGCGGCCGACGAGCTCCGCCGCGTCGTCGTCACGACGCCGATCCCGTCGACTCATCGGAGGGGAGCCGCCCCGAATCCAGAGCAGCCCGGAACGATGCGAAGTCCTGCTCGTTCTGATCCGCATACGAGTCGGCGAATGCGCACACGGCAGCCTCGAACCCGCGGCCCCGCCCGAGGTAGCCCGCGACCGCCAGCCGGTCTCCACCTCGCGCGTGGGCGCGGGCGAGCGTCTCGCCGCAGACTCGCGCGTAGAGTGCCGCGCCCCGCGGTGTCATGGTCTCGGGATCGATGCCGCCCTTCCAATCGTGAAGCTGGCGCACGGAGAAGTCCCGGCTGCGACCATCGAGACCGATGATGCGTTGCCACCCGAGGAAGATGTCGCTGGACGCCTGCATGAGGCGCTGCCCCCGCACGACCCGCTCGCCGGCGTTGTCGTATGCGCTCGGTTCGAGGAAACGTTCGAGCACGGAAGGCTGCGCCTCCTTGGCCTGCAGAAGCAGGGGATCATCGTCATCGCGACCGCTGAGCAGGATCACCCAGGCGCGGGTGCCGACGCTGCCGAGGCCCACGACCTTGCGTGCCATATGCCGGTAGCGGTACTCGGTGATCGGATGCCGGTCGCCGATGAGCGTGCGCTGATAGGCATCGAGGACCTCGCGCATGATGCCCACTTCGTCGGATGCGGCATCCGTCCCCGCGGCGAGATCCTCGATCGGCACGATCAACGGAAGGTTCGCGATGATGCGCAATCGTCCGTCGACGGTCTCGACCAGTTTGGAGAACGACCGCCGTCTGTCCCGCTTGCGTGCCTTCGACAGGGCGGCGTCCAGCCGGGCGACGGCTTCGTCATCCGCTCGCTGCCGTCGACGTTCGGATCGGATGCGCCGGCGCGCTCGCTCGGCATCGAATCGGTCGTACCAGGCATCGAGGACGGAGGCCTCGGCGGCATGGGCGATCGTGACCCGGTAACCGCGGACGGCCGCGGCGACGCAGCCACGGGTCGCCGACGGGGAGAACCCGCGCTGCCGTCCGGCCACGGCGAAGCTGGCAGCGAGTCGCTTCACGTCCCATTCGAACGGGCCGGGAAGCGTCTCGTCGAAGTCGTTCATGTCGAAGATGAGCTGCCTTTCCGGGGTTCCGAAGACTCCGAAGTTCGACAGGTGCGCATCACCGCAGAGCTGCACGATGATGCCGCTGTGAGGCATGGTCGCCAGATCGGACGCCATGAGCAGCGCGGCTCCGCGGTAGAAGGCGAACGGCGAGGTCGCCATGCGCTCGTACCGCAGCGGTACGAGTTCGGCGACTCGGGATTCCGCCTGCTCTTCGAGCAGCGATATCGGGTCGATGCGATCGGGCGGCGAGACCCACGGTCCCTGCCCCGATCGCGGGGCCCGTGCGCGCGCGTCTCGGCCCCTGCTGCGTCGAAGAACGAATTCGGGTGCGACCGCGGTCGGTGGTTCGGAGGAGCGCACGTCGGAGCCCGGGTTCTCGCCCATGTCAGACCTCGGCCCCGGTGACGCGATCGTCGGCGGGAGGTGTGTGCGATGAAACGACGTCTTCCGAAGCATCGTCGTCTGGAATGCCATCGTCGGTGGTCGGGGCGGGGCCGCCTGGAGGCCGCTCCGCGATCTCCAGGACGATGACGACGAGCGCGGCGAGGGCTACGGTCCACATGACGAGCCCTGGGGACAGAGGCCTCACCAGCAGGACGACGGCGGCACCGATCGCCGCGACGAGGAAGCGCAGAAATGCGTGGTGCGCGTGCATCCAAACCCCCACGCGCCCCGTCGTCACCCCGTACCGCTCCATCCCGCCGCGCACTCGGGCGGCTCCGCCCTGCGCGGCGGCGCGGAGACGACGCGGAACGTCGAACGGCCCCCCGAACCACGTGACCGCGGCGACGGCGACCGCGAGGACGAGCACGGCCACAGCGGTGTCACGCATGGGCCCGGCCACTGTTTCGTACATGACGCCGCCCGCATCGGGCGAGACCGGACCCGCGCGCAGGGCTCCGTCGAAGAAGATCCTTCCGATCGCGAAGCCCGCGAGGAGGATCAGCATCGACGTGGCGAGCGCCAGCGCCGCGACGATCGCTGCGCTCCACCGGCGGCGGGCGACCAGAGCCCCCGCGACGAGGAGAACGATGGCGATCCACGGCAGCCACAGTCCGGACGCGACGGCGAGGCCGTACGCGAGCTGCACGGTGGGGAGGGCATCGGATGTCGCGACGACGATCGTCCGATCGACGCTGGGGATCGCCGAGACGAAGCCGACCCCCTGTGCCAGCAGCACCTCCTTGACCTGATCGATGATGGGAGCGAGTTGGATGGCGATCGTGCCGCCGGATCCGAGTTCGATCGCGACGCTCGCATCATTGCGGAGGGCGCCCGTCACCTGCGAGTGGCTCACACGCAGTGCCGATGCCCAGACATCGGCGAACGCATCCGATTCGACGAACCGGCTGACCATCGTCGCCACGAGCGACTGCACGCCTTCGGCGGCTGGTCCCTTCAGCAACTCGAGTGCTCGCGTGGCGCTGTCGCCGGTGCCGAGATCGATGATCCCGTCGATCACATCGGACGTGAGAGCCGGGATGTCGACCTGATCGTCGATGACGTCGATGACCTGCGTCGTGACGAGAGCTTGCACCGCGGGGTCGTCGGCGAGGGGACCGAAGCTCTGCACGAATCGGTCGGTGTCGGTCAGCTGCACGTTCGCCCACGCGGCGACGACGGCGACGGGGGCGAGGAGTGCTCCCAGAAGGATCAGCACGGTGGCGAGGAGGGTGCGCCCCCACGCCCATCGATGCCGCCTCTCTCGGGGAGCCGCCGGACCGGTACCGCCCCCGCGAGGAAGGCTGTCTCGCAGAACCGAGTTCTCCGCCTCGAGGGCGGCCAGCCGGTGTTGCAGGTCTTCGATGGTCGGGGTGCTCATGGGGTCTCCGTGCTCAGGTCTTCGCGTCTTGTCGGGGAATCACGAGCTGCTTGATGATCAGCAGGATCGCCGCCGTCACCGGGATCGACACCAGAGCGCCGAGCAACCCGAGGAGGGTTCCGCCCACGAGCGCGCCGATGATGACGAGCGCGCCCGGTATCGCGATGGCCTTGTTCATGATCCGCGGGGTGAGGAGATACGCCTCGAACTGCATGTAGATGAGATACAGCACCGCGAAGATCAGAGCGATGACAGGGTTCGTGAACAGGGCGACCACGGAGGCGATGATCCAGTAGAGGACGGGACCGACCAGGGGGATCAGCGTGATGAGGAACGCGGCGAGTCCCATGAACGCCGGGAACGGCAGGCCGAGCACCAGATGCAGGAGGGTGGCGAACGCGGCGTTGCACGCGGCGAGGATCACCATGCCGATCAGATAGGCGCCGACGGAGTCCGTGATCTTCTCCGTGAGTTCGGCGACGGTCGGCCGGTCGCGTGCCGGTGCGAGGCGGTAGAAGCTGGTCTGGAAGGCGGTGAGGGACGCGAGGAAGTACAGGGTCAGCACGATGACGATGAGCATCCCCGAGATCGCATTTCCGACTCCGAAACCGACCGCGAGCACCCCGCCACCCACGGCGAGGAGGTTTCCAGGGTCGGCGAGGAAGGTCGAGAGCTGGTCGAGGGCGGTTCCGACCACGTCGCCGATCTGCGCTTCGAACCCGCGATACCAGTCGGAGTTCTGCAGCTGCGTGATGCCGGCCGGCACCGAACGGACGAACTCGGCCACCTGCCGGAGCGCAGGCGGCACGATGAAGACGATGACGACCACGAGGATGACGAGGAAGATGCCGAACACGATGGCGATCGCGCGGGGCCGGGACATGCCGTGCCCTTCGAGTCGCTTCACGACCGGGTCGAGGCCGAGTGCGATGAAGATCGCGAGTGCGATGTAGATGAGGATCGTCGACAGCGACGTGAGGGCGAGGCCGAGGACGAATGCAGCGAGGCCGCCGAGCACGAGCGCGAAGCCCAGCCCGAACGGGTGGTCCACCGAGGTGAGGATGCTGCGCCGACGGGCGAACTGCGGGAACGGCGCCGGCACGGGCACCGCCGGGTCGGCGGCGTCGGGTGCGGGCGTTGTCGCGTCGCTCATGGTGACACTCTGCGACCCGGGTTCTTCGGCCGCGTCATCCTTTGCGGGCGATTTGGAGGCGGGGCCTCGAGGCGTGCGTCCGGGCGAGTCAGAGGAAGCCGAGCTCCTGGGCCTTGGCGACGGCACCGTTGCGGTTGGCGACGTCGAGCTTGCGGTAGATGTGGGCGGTGTGCGTCTTGATGGTGTTCACCGAGACGAAGCATCGCGCCGCCAGTTCGGTGTTCGTCATCCGCGAGGGCAGGTAGGCGAGGATCTCGAGCTCACGATCGGTGAGTTGCTCGGCCAGTTGCGGCGATGCCGCGCGCGGCTGTCGCATCTCGTGCGCGCACCGGATGACGGTGGCGCGGAACGGCGACGGCACCCCGGGCAGCTCGGCGACCAGACGCACCGCCTCCGGGCCGATGCGCGGGAACACCGCGACGAGGTCATGCGGTTCCGCGGCCGACATCGCTTCGGAGAGCAGACGGGTCGAGAGCGTCGGATCTCCCTCCACGGACGCGAGCCATCCGCCGAGCACGAGACGCTCCACGCTCTCGCGGGGGAGTGCATCGTGGGTGGGTGTAGACATCTGGAGGCGCCGCCGCGCGAGGTCCGGTCGATGGTCGGCGAGCGCGCCGGCGATCCCTTCGGCGACGACGGGTGACCACGCCGCGGTCGGACCCTCGTCGAACGTCAGCGTTCCCTGTCCGCGCGTCATGCGCGCCGCCTCCGCGCGCAGCGCGAGGTCGACGATGGGAGGCGGACCACCGGGGCACTGCGGCCGTGCGTTGGTCGGATCGTCGGGATCGATCGACGCGCGGAGGAGATGCCCGATCCACAGCAGCTGCGACCGGCGGTTGGCTTCGGCGCGGACGATGCCTTCGTGCAGGTTCAGGGCGGCGTTGCGCGGTTCGCCTCTCTCGACGGCTGCCAGAGCGGCGGCGAGATAGGCATCGGCGGGCGCGGGGTGTGCGAGCAGCTGTGCGTCCGCCGCCAATTCGAGTGCCTCCTGCGCGAGGGTCGTTGCGGCGGTGATGCGGCCGCACCAGGCGTCGAGCAGTGCGATCGACCCGAGGAGATGAACGCGGTAGGGCGAGTACGACGATGCCGGGCCCGCGAGCGCATCGTCGAACCAGCGGCGTGCTCGCACGAAGTCGCCGGCGAGGAAATGGGCTCGGCCGCCGGACGTCCGCGCGAGAGTGTGCAGGAACGACGGATGCGTCAGACCAAGGAGATCGGGCGGATGCAATGACGGATCTCGTGTGAGGTGTTCGAGTGAGGTCTTCGCTGCGCGCAGGGCGATCTCGGGCTCGGAGCGGAACTGCACACGCGCGGCGATATAGGCGTGGAGCACGGCCGACTGGGCTGACGTGAGGTCATCACGTGTGGCCTGACCGCGGAGCACGTCCTCTCCCCGTACCGCGTCACCGCTCATGCCCAGCACGATTCCCCACAGGATCTCGGCATCCGGTCGCGTCGCACGCTTCTCGGCAGGAATGGCGTCCAACCACCTGCTCACAGAGAGCGTGCGGCTCCGCTCGAACACGTCGCGGCCGCTGGCGAGGATCAGGTCGAGTGCGCGATCCCATTCATGAGCGCGCAGGAGATAGTCCATGGCGGAGTCGAGGTCTCCGTCACGCAGGTGCCAATCCGCGGCCGCGATGAGCAGTCGGCTCTCTTCGGCGCCGTGTCGTGCGCGAAATCGGTAGTGCAGGAGATCGCGGAACAGGCGATGGAATCGGAACCACTCCTGCTGATCGTCGAGTGCGATGAGGAACATCGAGTCGTGCTGCAGTTTCTCGAACAGTTCGGCGGCATCGTCGATGTGCAGCACGGCCTCGATGAGGTCGGCCGACATCCGATCGAAGACGGACAACCGCAGCAGGAGATCCCGACGATCGGGAGGTTGCTGGGCCAGCGCCTGTTCGCCGAGGTAGTCGGAGATGAGGCGATCCGTTCCGCGGAGGTTGCGGGCGAACCGTTCCGGGTCGGCTTGGTCGCGCAGGCCCAAGGCGGTCAACTGCACTCCGGCTGCCCATCCTTCTGTCCTGTCCATGACGGCCGACAGGGTCGCTTCGCTCACGCGCGTTCCCACGATGCGCTCGAGCAACGTGCCCGCGCTCGCCGCGTCCAGTGCGAGGTCGGCCTGCCGGAGTTCGATGAGCGAGTGGCGCAGCCGGTGCCGACTCCAGGCGAAGCCGAGGTCCACCCGCGACGAGAGCACGATATGGCTCTGAGCGGGCAGATGGTCGGCCAGCCACCAGAGATCGGCGAGGAGTGCCGAGTTCGTGATCGCATGCGCGTCATCGATCACGACGGCAGTGCCCGCATGCTCGCGGAAGACGGCCGAGAGCGCGTCGAGTGCGGGTCGACCGATCGTCCTGCCGCTCAGGGCGTGCGGAGTGTTCAGGTCGTGAGGCGCATCGGTGTGCCCCCGGAATCCGTCGAGCAGACGATCGATGAAGTGCTGGGGGTCGTTGTCGGATGCGTGCAGTTCGAGCCAGATGAATCTCACGTCCGGGCGGGACATCGCCCACTGCGACAGCAGCACGGTCTTGCCCGATCCCACGGGGGCCACGAGAGTGCTCACCGGCGCGCTGAGGGCCGCGTCGAGCCGGCCGCGCAGACGCGGGCGGTCGACGGCGTGAACCGGCACAAGGGGGAGGACGGTCATCGCGATCCCGGCCAGTATCCCAGTACGCGACGAGATCATCCAGAGGGGGTGAGGACGGATGCTCGACGTACGCCGATCATGAGAGGGACCCCCGTCGGAGAAGACGCCGCGATTGTCGGCGAGGTAGCGAGGCCGGAATGGTTCAGACGTTCGAGGTGATCGTCCGCGGCCGGCTGAGCCCGGACATCGCGGAGGCGCTCGAAGGATTCGTCGTCGGAAACCGGGAGGGCGGGATCACGAGCATCGTCGGACCGGTGGTCGACCAACCGCGATTGCTGGCACTCCTCGGGGCGTTCGACGACCTGCACATCGAGGTGATCTCGGTGAATCCGGTCGACGAACGCGGGCCGGGGCATCCGGATCCTCGCGTCGAAGAGTCATCCGAGCAGGGTGACGCCGACGGACGGGCCTCTCACTAGCTTCAGTCCTGGCACGTCCGTGTCCCGAGCAAAGGAAGCACTATGAACATCTGGGATCTCATCGGCTGGTTCTTCTGGTCCTTCGTCTTCATCTCGTATCTGATGGTCGTTTTCACGATCATCGGCGACATCTTCCGCGACCACTCCCTCAACGGGTGGCTCAAGGCGGTCTGGATCATCTTCCTGGTCTTCCTGCCGTTCCTCACCGCGCTCGTGTACTTGATCGCCCGAGGACAGGGCATGGCCGAACGGCGGGCCGAGCAGATCGGGCAGCTGCGTGAGGCGCAGACCGCCTACATCCGAGAGACCGCGGGAACGGCATCGCCCGCCGACGACATCGCCAAGGCGAAGACGTTGCTCGACTCCGGGGCGATCACGCCGGGCGAGTACGAGTCGTTGAAGGCGAAAGCACTCGCACGGTGACCACGCGTCAGCCGAGCTGCTCCGCCTTCGGCGATGCCGTGGTGAATGCTCGCAGTGCGGTCACGGGCGCAGCGCCTCGCTCAGCCAGCGGGCGTAGAGCTCCCAGGGAGAACCGCCGGACGACAGCCCGGCGATATGCGCGCGCAACGGCGCCGTCAGCGTGAACCACTCGCCCCCCTCGCGCGCTTCGGCGAATTCGAGATGCCGTCGCCGCTCCACCGTGCGGTCGCCGCGCTCGAATGCGAGGAGTTCATCGTGGCGGATGCTCGCGAGCCGCTGCCGCGGGCGCATGCTCGTGCCGATCTTCACCCGTCGGTCGTACCGGAGGTAGTACACGACGTCGATGCGAGGACGCGGCAGGTCGGCGTCGGGCACATCGCCGTAGCGCCACCCGCACGTTGCGCACTCCCACGCACCGCCGGTGCGGGTCCCGGAGACGCTGCCGCAGAGGTGGCACGGCCCCGGAAGAGTACGCGGTGTCGGCATGGATCCACGATAGGCAGGGGTACCGACAGTCCCCGGTTACACCTTTCCCGTCCGCGGGCGCAAGGGGTGACGCGTGGGCCCGCTCATGTGACAGGTTGGGCGCATGGTCCGCACTGGGAGAACCGCATGAGCTCTGCTGCAGAATCGGCACCGCCCACGGCATCCATCCCCATCCTCACCCAGGAGCCGTTCCCCGACACCCCGGGCAGTCCCGCGCCCGAGTGGTTCAAGACCGCGGTGTTCTACGAGGTCCTCGTCCGCTCGTTCAAGGACGGAGACGGCGACGGGTCGGGTGACTTCCGCGGACTGATCGACAAGCTCGACTACCTGCAGTGGCTCGGGGTGGACTGCCTCTGGATCCCGCCGTTCTTCCCCTCCCCGCTGAGAGACGGCGGGTACGACGTCGCCGACTACACGGGCATCCAATCCGACCTCGGCACCACGGCTGACTTCCAAGAGTTCCTCGACGCCGCCCATGCGCGCGACATGCGGGTGATCATCGACTTCGTCATGAACCACACCAGTGACGAGCATCCGTGGTTCCAGGCGAGCCGGAACGATCCCGACGGGCCCTTCGGAGACTTCTACGTGTGGAGCGACACCGACGATCTCTACGAGGACGCGCGGATCATCTTCGTCGACACCGAACCCAGCAACTGGACCTGGGACCCGGTGCGCCAGCAGTACTTCTGGCACCGCTTCTTCTCCCACCAGCCCGACCTCAACTTCGACAATCCGAAGGTGCACGAGGCGATGATCGACGCCATGCGCTTCTGGCTCGACATGGGGCTGGACGGATTCCGCCTCGACGCCGTCCCGTATCTCTACGAGCGCCCGGGCACCAACGGCGAGAACCTGCCCGAGACCCATGACTTCCTCAAGAAGGTGCGGCGGATCGTCGACGACGAGTACCCCGGTCGGGTGCTGCTCGCCGAGGCGAACCAGTGGCCGGCCGACGTCGTCGACTACTTCGGCGACCCCGAGGTCGGCGGCGACGAGTGCCACATGTGCTTCCACTTCCCGGTGATGCCGCGGATCTTCATGGCGGTCCGACGGGAGTCCCGGTACCCGATCAGCGAGATCCTCGCCGAGACGCCCTCGATCCCGTCGGGGTGCCAGTGGGGGATCTTCCTTCGCAACCACGACGAGCTCACGCTCGAAATGGTGACCGACGAGGACCGCGACTACATGTGGAGCGAATACGCGCAGGATCCCCGGATGAAGGCCAACATCGGCATCCGCCGTCGCCTCGCGCCGCTCCTCGACAACGACATCGATCGCATCGAGCTGTTCACGGGACTCCTGCTGTCGCTGCCCGGATCGCCGGTGCTGTACTACGGCGACGAGATCGGGATGGGGGACAACATCTGGCTCGGCGATCGCGACGGCGTGCGCACTCCGATGCAGTGGACCTCGGATCGCAACGCGGGCTTCTCGACCGCCAACCCCGGACGGCTCTCCCGTCCGATCGTGCAGGATCCCGTGTACGGGTACCTCGCGGTGAACGTCGAAGCTCAGCAGGAGGACCGGTCATCGCTGCTGCACTGGACGCGGCTGATGATCCACGCCCGCAAGAAGCACCCGGCCTTCGGGCTCGGCAGCTTCAACGACCTCGGGGGATCGAACCCCGCCGTGCTGTCGTACACGCGCGAGCACACCAATGACGACGGCACCGTCGACGTCATCCTCTGCGTCAACAACCTGTCGCAGTTCCCGCAGCCGGTCGAACTCGACCTCCGTCGCTTCGAGGGGATGGTGCCGGTCGAGCTGGTCGGCGGCGTGCCCTTCCCCCGCGTCGGCGAGCTGCCGTATCTGCTGACGCTCGGCGGACACGGGTTCTTCTGGTTCCAGCTGCAGGAACCCGCCGACGATGCGGATGAACGGGGGATGCTGTGAATGTCGTCGCTCCGGGAGTCCTGGAGGACTATCTCGTACGCACCCGCTGGTTCGCCGGCAAGAGCCGACCGTTCCGCGTATCGCGGGTTCGGCGGATCGCTGACCTCGAGGGCCCGGATCAGGGCGTGCGGGTGGCGGTCTTCCTCGTGACCGTCGACTACTCCGACGGCGAGGCGGGTCACGAGACCTATCAGGTACCCCTGTCGATCTACGACGAGCCGCAGGAGGCGATCGCCCACGCGTTCATCGGGGCGGCGGAGGACGAGGGGCGCATCCGGCACGTCTACGACGCGGTGCACGATCGTTATGCCATGGCGCTCTGGCTCGACGGGCTCGTGGCGGCGGAGCACAGCGCGACGTTCGACCGCGGAGGACTCCGTTTCCATCGCGTGCCGGGAACCGATCCGCTCGACCCGGGGCTGCGGGCATCCCCGCTGAGCGGCGAGCAGTCCAACTCGTCGATCCGGTTCGACGACGTCGCGATCATGAAGGTGTTCCGCAAGGTGACCCCCGGCGCGAATCCCGACATCGAGATCCATCGGGAACTCACCCGGCAGCACTCGGAGCACGTCGCCGCGCTCTACGGCTGGGTCGAGGCCGATGTCGACGGCGAGACCGTGCAGCTGGCGATGATGCAGGAGTTCCTGCGCACCGCTTCCGACGGGTTCGAACTGGCGACCGGGAGCGTGCGATCCCTGCTCGCCAACCCGTCGCAGAGCGTCGAGGAGTCGGGAGCGGACTTCGCCGGCGAGGCCGCGCGCCTCGGAACTGCGGTCGCCGAGGTGCACGCGGCGTTGCGCGGACGGTTCCCGTCGGAGACGCGTGATGCGGCCGCCGCGCAGGCCCTGGCGCGTGCGCTGGAGGATCGCCTCGACCACGCACTCGGTGTCGTGCCGGAACTCGCACCGTACGCCGAGCGCCTTCGGGCGATGTACGCGACGGTGGCCGCGCTCGGCCGGCTCGACGTGCAGCGCGTGCACGGCGACCTTCACCTGGGGCAGACCCTGCGCACCGCGCACGGGTGGCGCATCGTCGACTTCGAGGGTGAGCCGGGGCGCCCGTTCGCGGAGCGCTCGCTCCCCGATTCACCCTGGCGCGATGTCGCCGGGATGCTGCGCTCCTTCGACTACGTGCCCGGCACGGTGGCCCTCACGCAGGCGACGGAGGAGGGGGCCGATCCGGATGCCGAAGACGATCTGCGCGCCGATCTCGCTCGTGAGTGGGCGCGTCGGGCGCGGGGGCATTTCCTCGACGCCTACGTCGGCGCGCTCTGCCGTACCGAGTCGGTCGGGGCGGATGCCGCGGCACCGGGGGAGGAGGAGCAGATCCTCGCCGACAACCGCACGCTGCTCGACGCATACGTCGCCGACAAGGCCGTGTACGAGGCCGTGTACGAGAAGCGCAACCGCCCCGCGTGGATCGCGATCCCGCTCGCCGCGCTCGCCGACGTGGTCTGACGACGCGCTTCGGTGGGTCTGCTCCGGTGGATCAGGATGCCGAGAGTACCGAGAGCACGTTGCCAGCCGGATCTCTGAACCAGGCGATGTCCGGCCCGCGATCGGGCCCGCCGCGCATGATCCCCTTGGCGTCGGTGCCCATCTCGTCGTCGTAGATCTTCGTGACCACGCCCCGGGCGTTCAGATCGTCGACCGCGGCCTCGACGTCGTCGACGGGGAAATTGAGGATCGTGAAGCTGGCCGGTGTGTGATCGGGTTTGGCGTACACGAGGATCGACCCTCCGTCGGGCAACCGGATGTCGAGGAACCCCATCGCGTTGGTCGTGACGTCCAGGCCGAGGGTGTCGCCGTAGAAGGCGCGGGCGGCGTCGATCGAGTCGACGCTGAACCCGCTGAACGGATGCGTGATCTGGAAAGCGGTCATGGAATCAGCATGCGCTCGCCGCGGTGGCGTGTCCAGAGGCGGAGTCCGGGATGGAGCGACGCCTCGCCGAGTGTCGACTATTCACTATTCGCTGTATAGTCACTGCATGCTGACCATTGCCTCCCGGATCGATGTGATGAACCGTCTCGGCCGCGCCATGGCCGATCCCACGCGTTCGCGGATCCTCCTGCAGCTTCTCGACGGCCCCGCGTACCCTGCGCGCCTCTCGGAGACGCTCGCCCTCTCGCGCACGAACGTCTCGAATCATCTGTCGTGCCTGCGGGGATGCGGGATCGTGGTCGCGACGCCGGAGGGGCGGCAGACCCGCTACGAGATCGCCGACCCCCACGTGACGAAGGCGATCACCCTTCTGGTGAACACCGTGCTCGCGGTAGACGACGGCGAACCGTGCGCCGACGAGAACTGCGACGTGCCGCTGTGCTGTTCACCCGCCGATGTCGACCTGTGACGCGTGCTGCGGTCCGGTGATCGCAGCGGCAGGGGCGGTCGGGCACACGGATGCCGAGCATGAGGTTCGTCCGCCGCTCTGGCGTGATACCGCGCTGCTCCCGTCCGTCATCGCCGGCGTGGTGCTGCTCGCCGGCTACGTGCTCGAGTGGAGCGGGTTCCCCATCCCGGCCCTCGTGCTGCAGGGGGTCGCCCTCCTCGCCGGCGCCTACACCTTCGTGCCCGGAGCGCTTCGCCGCCTGGCGCGGGGGCGCCTCGGCGTCGGGCTGCTGATGACCATCGCGGCGATCGGAGCGGTGGCTCTCGGTCACGTGGGAGAGGCAGCGGCATTGGCTTTCCTGTTCTCCCTCGCCGAGGCGCTGGAGGATCGCGCGATGGACCGAGCGAAGGAGGGCCTCCGCGCTCTTCTCTCGCTCGTCCCCGAGACGGTGCGCGTGTCGAGGCTGAGCGGCGACGCGAGCATCCCTGCCACGGAGGTGCGCGAGCTCGACGTCCTCGTCGTCGGGGCGGGAGAGCGGATCGCGACAGATGGCGTGGTCGTGGACGGGCGCTCGAGCATCGACACGTCCGCGGTGACGGGCGAGTCGATCCCGGTCGCGGTCGGTCCGGGGGAGGCGGTGCCGGCGGGTTCGGTGAACGGATCGGCGACGCTCCGCATCGAGGCGACGGCCGACGGACGGGACAACTCCCTCACCCGGATCGTCGAGCTCGTCGAGCAGGCGCACGCCCGCAAAGGCGAGCGTGCGCGCCTGGCCGACCGGATCGCCCGCCCGCTCGTGCCGGTGGTGCTCATCGTCGCCGCCCTGATCGTCGTGTTCGGGTTCGTTGTCGGGGACCCCGGTCTGTGGGTCGAGCGCGCACTCGTCGTTCTCGTGGCCGCATCCCCCTGCGCTCTGGCCATCGCCGTTCCCGTGACCGTCATCAGCGCCATCGGCTCGGCATCGAAGTTCGGCGTCGTCATCACCTCGGGCGAGGCGTTCGAGCGGTTCGGAACCATCCGCACGATCGCATTCGACAAGACCGGCACGCTCACCCGCAACGAGTCCGAGGTGGTCGCCGTCGCCGCGGCCCCCAGTCGCACGCGCGAGGAGGTCCTCGGCCTCGCCGCCGCGCTCGAGAGGACGAGCACGCACCCGCTCGCCGCCGCGATCGCACGCGCGGCGGCGGACGCTCCCGCGGCGACCGAGGTCGTCGAGGATGCGGGCCACGGTGTGACGGGTCGGGTCGGGGCCACTCGCGTCCGCGTCGGAAGTGTGCGGTGGCTCTCCGAACTGGGCGACCTCGAGGGCGCCGCCGAAGGGATGGCGGACGACGGGATGACCGTGGTCGTGGTCGAGGTCGATGCACGGATCGCGGGGGTCATCGGTGTACGCGATGAGCTGCGCCCCGAGGCGGCGGAGACCATCTCGTTGCTCGAGGAGCAGGGTGTTCGCGTCATGATGCTCACGGGCGACAACGAGCGCACCGCCCGCGCGCTCGCCGCCCGCGCGGGAGTGAGCGACGTCCGTGCGGAGCAGCTCCCCGCAGACAAGGCGGCCGCCGTCACCGCCCTCCTCGCCGAGGGGCCGACGGCGATGGTCGGTGATGGCATCAACGACGCTCCGGCACTCGCGACTGCGACCGTCGGCATCGCCATGGGAGCGGGCGGTTCGGCGGCCGCCGTCGAATCCGCCGACATCGCGTTCACCGGCCACGACCTCCGCCTCCTGCCCGCAGCCCTCGCCCACGCGCGCCGCGGGCGCCGAATCATGACCGTCAACATCGGCCTCGCCCTGGCGATCATCGTGGTGCTGTTCCCGTTGGCCCTGTTCGGAGTGCTCGGCCTGGCCGGCGTGGTGCTCGTGCACGAGATCGCCGAAGTCGTCGTCATCCTCAACGGGGTGCGGGCCGCCCGGCGGACGGCATCCGTTCCCCGCTGACCGCATCACCCGGAAACGGAAGAAGGACCGCCCTCACGGACGGTCCTTCTTCGCGTATACGTGCCCCCGACAGGAGTCGAACCTGCGACCTACGGTACCGGAAACCGGCGCTCTATCCACTGAGCTACGGAGGCGTACCGAACGACGATATCACTGCTCGGGGGTGGTCTCCGACTCGCCGGCGATCGTGACCGGCGCGCCGCTGAGCGCATCGAGCGCGGCGGCGACGCGTTCGGCGAGGTAGCGGTGCCCGGCGGAGGACGGATGCTTGCGCCCTACCTCGACGTCGATGACCTCGAGGTAGTTCTGATCGGTGATCCAGTCCTCGGCGACGGGGGAGACGTACCACCAGCCGCGGGCAGCGGCGAGATCCGCGAGGTCGGCGTCGATGCGCGCGGTGCCGGCACCGACGGGGAGCTCGTGCGGGGCGGGCCCGAGGATCACGATCGTCGCCTCGGGGTACTTCGCCGCCATCGCATCCCAGGCCGCGTTCACTGCCTCGCGGTATCCGGCCGCGCCCTGCTCGCGGTCGTTGATCGAGCCCTGCAGGATCACGAGGTCGGGAGACAGCGCGGGATCGAGCGCCGCGATGCGCTCGCCGAAGGCGGGTCCGTCGAGTCCGGGCTTGAGATAGCCGCTGCCGCGCACACCCTTCACGATCGTCTCGCCGTCGAGCAGATCGGCGAGGAGATACGCGTATCCCTCGGTCGGGACGGTGGCGGCCGAGCCGTACGTCCAGGAGTCGCCGAAGACGAGCACGGTCGGGTGCTCCGGCAGGACGAGCGGAGCCGGTGCGATCGCGGCGGCGGGCTCGCCTTCCGCGGCGCCGACGGGGGCGGTCGAGGGGAGCGGTGCCCAGGGGCGCCAGACGCCGAGGACGCCCGCGACGACGGCGACGGCGAGCACGGCGGCGACGCCGGCGAAACGCAGTCGGCGGCGGGCGGGAGCGACGGTCATGGCATGAGGGTAAGTCACAGATCGGTCTGCGCAAATTCGACACCGTCCCGAGCCGTAAACTTGGTGTTCTATGAATCCTGAAACGCTCGCCGAAGCCCTCCTCGCAGTCCTCGCTCCGATCGCGGACGAGCGACGCCCCGGCGAGCCCCTCGGGCTCTCGGCATCCGACATCGTCCTGGAGCGTCCGCGCAACCGCGACCACGGCGACTGGGCCTCGAACATCGCGATGCGCCTCGCCAAGCCGTTCGGCACGAACCCGCGCGAACTCGCGCAGCAGATCGCCGACGGTCTGGTCTCGGTCGACGGCATTGCCACCGCCGAGGTCGCGGGCCCCGGATTCATCAACATCCGTCTCGAGGCCGCCGCAGCGGGCGCGCTGGCGAAGACGATCGTCGACGCGGGCGTCGCCTACGGCACGAACACCTCGCAGCAGGGCGTGAGCGTGAACGTCGAGTTCGTCTCGGCGAACCCGACCGGACCGCTGCACATCGCCCACACGCGCTGGGCGGCGCTCGGTGACGCGATCGTCCGTCTGCTCCTCGCCAGCGGTGCGCACGCCGTGCGGGAGTACTACATCAACGACGCCGGCGCGCAGATGGACCGCTTCGCATCGTCGCTGGTCGCCGCCGCGAAGGGCGAGCCGACCCCCGAGGGCGGATACCCGGGGGAGTACATCACGGCGCTCGCAGGTCGCATCCTCGAGGCGCGCCCGGATCTGCTCGACCTCTCCGACGAGGAGCAGCTCGCGGTCGCCGGCGACCTCGGATACGAATATCAGCTCGCCGAGATCAAGAGCTCGCTCGACCGGTTCAACGTGCCGTTCGACGTGTGGTTCTCGGAGCGCACGCTGCACGCCAAGGACGCGTCGGGCACGAGCCTGATCGACCAGGCGGTCGAGCGCCTGCGCGAGCAGGGCCACGTCTTCGACGAGGACGGCGCCGTCTGGGTGCGCACCACGGACTTCGGCGACGACAAGGATCGGGTGATCCGCCGCTCGAACGGCGAGTACACCTACTTCGCCGCGGATGCCGCCTACTACCTCAACAAGGGCGACCGCGGATTCGAGAACAAGATCTACCTCCTCGGCGCCGACCACCACGGGTACGTGCACCGCCTCAAGGCGGTCGCCGGTGCGGCGGGCGAGGATCCGGAGCGCAACGTCCAGGTGCTCATCGGGCAGATGGTGTCGATCAACGGCGCCCGCCTCAGCAAGCGCGCCGGCAACATCATCGAGATGGACGACCTGCTCGAGTGGCTCGGCGCCGACGCCCTGCGGTATTCGCTCGAGCGCTCGCCCGCGGACTCGCCGCTCGATCTCGACCCCGAACTGCTGCAGAAGCGCACGAACGACAACCCCGTCTTCTACGTGCAGTACGCGCACGCCCGCACGCACAACGTCAGCCGCAACGCGAACGACTCGGGCGTCGACCGCTCCGAGTTCGCCCCCGAGACGCTGACGCACGAGTCCGAGGCGGCGCTGCTCGGCGCGCTCCAGGAGTTCCCGCGCATCGTGGCGTTCGCCGCCGAGGTGCGCGAGCCGCACCGCGTCGCCCGCTACCTCGAGGAGCTCGCGGGCCTCTACCACCGCTGGTACGACAACTGCCGCGTGATCCCGCAGGGCGACGACCCGATCGAGAGCGTGCACCGCACGCGTCTGTGGCTCAACGACGCCGCCGGACAGGTCTTCCGCAACGGGCTCGACCTCCTGGGCGTCTCCGCACCGGAGCGCATGTAACCCCCCGTCCGCACCACCGAGGTAGGGCAGGATGACCCCATGAGCGAAGACAACCGCACGCTGCCGTACCCGGAGCCGGATGCCGAGCATCCGACGCTCGTCCTCCCGGGCGCCGGGACCGGGACCGACGACGGCGTCGCGAGCGCTCCGCAGCGTCGTCGCCGACGCTGGCCGTGGGTGGTGCTCATCGTCGTCGTCGTGCTCGCGGGACTCGTGGTCGCGGCGGAGTTCGTCGCGCGGGCGATCCTTCCGGGAGTCGTGCGCTCGCTCGTCATCGACCAGCTCGACCTCCCCGCCGATCAGCAGCTCGACGTCGACGCCGACGGCATCCTGCTGCCGCAGCTGATCGGCGGACGTCTCGACAGCCTGCACCTGTCGACCGACGCGGTCACCCTCGAGGGGATCACCGGTGCGGTCGACGTGACCGCGACGGGGGTGCCCCTGCGCGGCGGCGATCTCGCGGGCGCATCGGGCACGATCCGCATCGACGAGGATCAGTTCACCTCGCTGCTGGCGACCACCGACCTGCCGGTCGACACGGTCGCTCTCGACGAACCGAACGCCACCGTCAGCGGGTCGATCACCGTTCTGGGCCTCGCCGTCCCGATCTCGCTCACCCTCACGCCCGGAGCGCTCGAGGGCGACCTCGAACTGACGCCGGTGTCGTTGAGCGTCGGCGGGATCGAGATCGACGCCTCGCAGGTCGGATCGAACCTGGGGTCCATCGGCGCGGATCTCACCCAGCCGCAGCGGATCTGTATCGCCGATCAGCTCCCGGCTGGCCTCACGCTCACCGGGCTGGAGATCGACGGATCCGTGGCCGTGATCGACATCGACGTCGACGGAGCCATCGTCACCGACGAGAGCCTGCTCGAGAAGGGCACCTGCCCGGCCGGATGAGTCAGGCGTCGCGGGCGGCTTCCTGAGCGGCGCGCAGTTCGTCGGTCGCGATCTTCACATCGATCTCGGCCCGCTGCACACGACGCTGCGGGAAAGTGGTCGCGCCGAAACGAGCGCGCACCCGGTCCTGCCGCTCCTCCTCGCCCGTGACGATGTAGGCGCACGAGATGAGCATGACCTGCGCCGACAGGTTGAGCCAGATCAGGAGGGCGAGCAGCGACGCGAACGAGGCCAGCAAAGGATTGCTGGTCGCGCCGCCGACGAAGAGCGAGGAGAGCTCCTGGAGCACCAGGAGGCCGACGGCGCCGAGAAGGGCACCGCTCCAGAGGGACCGCGCCGACGGGCGGACCCCGGAGAGCACGAGGAACACGGCGATGAGCAGAGCGGTGTTCAATGCGAAGACGATCGCCAGCGAGAGGATCCGCACGCCCCAGGTCGCCAGCGCGGAGTCGGTGGGGATCCCGAGCAGATCGCTCACCCAACCGACGCCGATCCGTCCGACGATGGAGAGGAACGCCGCCGCGATGAACGCCGCACCGATGCCGATCGCCAGGGCGAGGTTGCGCAGGATCACCCAGATGAACAGGACGTCGCTCTGCGCGGTGCCCGAGATCACACGAACGGCGGTGCGGAGCGACCCCACGGCACCCAGGGCGGCGCCGATCAGGGCGATCGCCGACACCGCACCCGCCAGCGAGAACGAGATCGGTTCGCGGAGATCGGCCGGATCGATGACTCCGTCCTCGCCGATCAGGCCGGGCACGACGGATTGCACGGCGTCGATGATCGCGTTCCAGGCCTGCGGGTTCCCGGCGAGCCACAGTGCGGCGATCGAGAATCCCAGGAGCACACCGGCGAACACGCTGAACAGGGCGCGGTAGGTGACGCTGTCGGCGAGCATCGGGCCGCGGCGCTCGCTGTAGAGGAGGAAGGCCCGCACGGGCTTGCGCTGGAGCGCCCAGCGCGTCACGGCTGCGATGGCACGCGGGATCGGCCCGGGGCGGGCAGGGGCTTCGGACGTCGACGGGGCTTCCACGTTCCCACCCTACGAGTGAGCGCCGGCCGCCGTCACAGGGGTTGCGGGACGGGCGTCACCATGGCTAGGGCGGCATGCGCCGTGCCCTAGAATCGGGGTCAGTCTCGTCGTGCGCTTCCCGCCCGAGTCCCGCTCCACGATTGGTGTTCCTTGCTTCCCGCTGCCGATTCGCTCGCGCCCGAGTGGCTCGCCGTTCCCGATGACGCGAATGATCTCGCGGCCGGTGTCTGGCCCGCGCGCGCCGCCCGAGACGCCGACGGCGTCCTGACCCTCGCCGGGGTGGATGCCGCGACCCTCGCCCGCACCTACGGCACCCCCCTTCTGGTGCTGGACGAGGACGAGGTGCGTCAGCGCGCACGGGAGTTCCGCCGGGCCTTCGACCAGGCGGCGTCGGAGCACGGCACGGTCGCGCAGGTGTACTACGCCGGCAAGGCGTTCCTCAGCGCCACCGTCGCGCGCTGGGTGGTCGACGAGGGACTCCGTGTCGACGTGTGCACCGGGGGAGAGCTCGAGGTCGCGCTGGCCGCGGGAGTCGCACCGGCATCCATCGGCTTCCACGGCAACAACAAGTCGACGCGCGAGCTCGAACGAGCGGTCGAGGTCGGTGTGGGCAGCATCATCGTCGACAGCGCGATCGAGATCGAGCGACTCGCGGCGATCACCGCCCGCGTGGACGCGGTGCAGCGTGTGCTCGTGCGCGTGATCAGCGGCGTGCACGCCGAGACCCACGACTTCCTCGCCACCGCGCACGAAGACCAGAAGTTCGGATTCCCGCTCGAGGATGCCGAGGTCGCCGTTGCTCGCATCCGAGAGATCCCCGGGCTCGACTTCGTGGGTCTGCACTGCCACATCGGGTCGCAGATCTTCGGCGTCGCCGGGTTCCGCGAGTCCGCCTCGCGCGTGCTCGAGCTGCACGCGGCCCTGCTCGAGGGCGGTGCGGTCCCGCAGATGAACCTGGGAGGCGGCTTCGGCATCGCCTACGTCCGCAGCGACGACCCCACTCCGATCGACGTCCTCGCCGGTGAGATCGTGTCCGCCGTCGCCGAGGGCTGCGCCGCGCGCGGCATCGCCGTGCCCGCGCTCTCGTTCGAGCCCGGTCGCGCGATCGTCGGAACGGCGGGCGTCACGCTCTACGAGGTCGGCACGACCAAGGACGTCACCATCGACTCCGGTGCCGTCCGGCGCTACATCAGCGTCGACGGCGGGATGAGCGACAACGCTCGCCCCGCGCTCTACGGGGCGCAGTACTCCGCGCGCATCGCCTCGCGCGTGGGGATCGGCGCCCCGCAGCTGAGTCGCGTGGTCGGCAAGCACTGCGAATCCGGCGACATCGTCGTCGATCACGAGTACCTGCCCTCCGATCTGGTACCGGGCGACCTGCTCGCCGTGCCGACGACGGGCGCGTACTGCGTCTCGCTGTCGAGCAACTACAACCATGTTCCGCGTCCGCCGGTCGTCGCCGTGCGCGACGGTCGCTCGAGGGTCATCGTCCGCGGTGAGACCATCGACGATCTCCTCTCCCGTGACGCGGGCATCGACGGGGCGAACGCCCCCGAGGGAGAGAAATGACCCACCTCCGAAGGAGCAACAATGGCTGAGTACCGACGACTTCGAGTGGCGCTTCTCGGCGCCGGAGCGGTCGGATCCCAGGTCGCCGACCTCCTGCTGCGCCACGGCGACGAGCTCGCCGACCGTGCGGGCGCCTCGCTGGAGCTCGCCGGCATCGCCGTGCGCGACGTCGATGCTCCGCGCGACGTCGACCTTCCGCGCGAGCTCTTCACCACGGATGCCGAGTCGCTGATCCTCGGATCCGACATCGTGATCGAGCTCATGGGTGGTATCGAGCCCGCACGCACGAGCATCCTGCAGGCGATCGGCTCCGGCGCCGATGTGGTCACGGCCAACAAGGCACTCCTCGCCACGCACGGTCCGGAGCTCTTCGAAGCCGCCGACCGTGTCGGTGCCTCGGTGCACTACGAGGCCGCTGCGGCCGGCGCCATCCCGATCATCCGCCCGCTGCGCGATTCACTCGCCGGCGACCGCATCGTGCGCATCATGGGCATCGTGAACGGCACGACGAACTACATCCTCGACCGCATGGACACCGAGGGCGCCGACTTCGCCGACGTGCTCGCCGACGCGCAGCGTCTCGGATACGCGGAGGCCGACCCCACGGCCGACGTCGAAGGCTACGACGCGGCGCAGAAGGCCGCGATCCTCGCGAGCCTGGCTTTCCACACCGCCGTGCCGCTCGACGCGGTCTACCGCGAGGGCATCACCACCGTCACCGCCTCGATGATCGAGGAGGCCCGTGCCGCGGGCTTCGTGATCAAGCTCCTCGCCGTGTGCGAGCGCCTCGACGTCGACGGAACCGAATCGATCTCGGTGCGCGTGTACCCGGCACTGGTACCGCACTCGCACCCGCTGGCGTCGGTGCACGGCGCCAACAACGCGGTGTTCGTCGAGGCCGAGGCCGCCGGTTCCCTGATGTTCTACGGCGCGGGCGCCGGTGGAGTGCAGACCGCGTCGGCCGTGCTCGGTGACGTCGTCTCCGCCGCTCGCCGCCATATCGCCGGCGGCGTGGGCGTCGGCGAGTCGACGCGGGCGAACCTGCCGGTCGTGCCCATCGGGCACGTCACGACCCGTTACCAGGTCACCCTCGAGGTCGCGGACGCTCCGGGTGTGCTCGCCACGGTCGCCGGCATCCTGAGCGACGGGGGCGTCTCGGTCGCCACGATCGTCCAGACGGTCGAGGGCGACGAGGAGCCCACCGCGCGACTCATCATCGGCACGCACCGGGCAGCCGAGCAGTCGCTCAGCGCCGCGGTCGCGGCACTCGCCGACAGCTCGGTCGTCGAGCGCGTCGTGTCGGTGCTGCGCGTGGAAGGCGAGTGACGGTGGCGGAAGGGCGCACGATCGAGGTCCGCGTTCCCGCCACGAGCGCGAACCTCGGGCCGGGATTCGACACCCTCGGCCTCGCACTCAGCGTCTACGACTCCCTCGTCGTCACCGAGCTCCCGGCGGGTGAACTCGACATCGAGGTGTCGGGTTCGGGCGCCGAGGAGATTCCGCGCGACGCGTCGAACCTGATCGTCCGCACGGTCGAGCACGTCTACGCCGATGCCGGCCGGCCGATGCCGGGGCTGCGGATCGTCGCCGAGAACGGCGTGCCGCACGGCCGCGGCCTGGGATCCTCCGGCGCGGCCGTGGTCGCCGGGGTCCTGATCGCGAAGGGCCTCCTCGCCGGAGACGTCGAGATCGGCGACTCCGATCTGCTGCGACTCGCGACCGAGCTCGAGGGGCA
Organism: Microbacterium sp. NPDC087868; assembly: GCF_044900755.1. Lineage (NCBI taxonomy): Bacteria > Bacillati > Actinomycetota > Actinomycetes > Micrococcales > Microbacteriaceae > Microbacterium > Microbacterium sp. NPDC087868. Next base: position 803,659 of record NZ_JBJDNO010000001.1, on the reverse strand, counting down.
CCCCGACAACGTCGCGCCCGCCCTCTTCGGCGGCCTGACGATCGCCTGGATGAGCGAGCGCGGTGCGCAGCACAAGAAGCTCCTCGTGCACCGGGGCGTCTCGCCCCTCGTGCTCGTGCCGGCGTACACGATGTCGACGTCGCAGGCGCGCTCTCTGCAGCCGCCGCAGGTGTCCACTGCGGATGCCGTGTTCAACGTGTCGCGTTCGGCGCTGTTGATCGCGGCGCTGACGCAGAGCCCCGAGCTCCTCCTCGACGCGACCGCCGATCGGCTGCACCAGGATTACCGCGCCGAGGCGATGCCCGAGACGCAGCGGCTGGTGCAAGCCCTGCGTGCCGCCGGTTTCGCCGCCGTGGTCTCCGGTGCCGGCCCCAGTGTGCTGGTGCTCGCCGACGGGCCGGGAAGTCGTCAGGACGCGGTCGAACTGGCCGGGCGAGTGACCGACACTCCGTGGGAATCCCTCCTGCTCGCCGTCGATGTGCGTGGTGGTACAGTGGGGGATCGAGCGGAGGGCTCCACGTAACGTCTTCGTGAATCTGGCCCCATTGCAACTCTTGCAAGACCCGCACGTCCAACCTCATGGCACAAGTGCCCAGGCCGGCTGGCGCCGAGCGTCAGCCCGTGCGAACGCGCGCAGCACCCGTTGCGCGTGTGGACCGCTCACTACCCCCGAGAAATAGAGGGAGTACTCGTGGAGAACTTCTCCGAGACCCAGAACGACCAGGCCGCCCCGGTCGTCGATGCCCCGGCAGCAGCCGGCACCGATGCATCCGCTGAGGCGGCACCCGCCCGCAAGCGCGCACCGCGACGTGCGACGACGGCGACCGCCGCCGCGAAGGCCGAGAAGGCGGCAGAGGCCGCGCCGGCCGCCGACGCGGCACCGGCCAAGGCAGATGCCGCAGGCGACAGCGCCGAGGCCGCTCCGAAGGCCAAGGCGCCGCGCCGCAGCCGCGCCAAGAAGGCGGATGCCGAGGCCCCCGCCGCGGAGTCCGCGGGCGAGACGCCCGCTGCGGAGAAGGCTGCCGAGAAGGCGGCTCCCGCCCAGGCCTCCGACGAGAAGTCGACGGAGAAGCCCGCTGACGCCGGTGCTGCGGATGCTTCCGCCGAGCAGGCCCCCAAGACCACGGGACGCGGTCGCCGCGCCCCGAAGAAGACGGCGGAGTCCGACGCTTCGGCCTCCGACGCCCCTGCCGCCGATTCCGCTGCCTCCGACAACGGTCCCGCCGCGGACAACGCCGGTGAGGGTGGCGACGGCGGAGACGAGCAGAGCGGTCGCGGCCGCAGCCGCAACCGCAGCCGCAACCGCGGACGCGGCCAGAACGGCTCCGGTGCCGCGCAGGAGCAGCAGGCGCAGCCCGCCGGCGACGACGAGCAGGGCGGCAACGGCCGCAACCGTCAGCGCAACAAGCGCCGCGGCAACGCGCAGACCGACGAGTTCGACACCGAGATCGGTGAGGACGACGTCCTGATCCCGGTCGCCGGCATCCTCGACGTGCTCGACAACTACGCCTTCGTCCGCACGACCGGTTACCTCGCCGGCCCCAGCGACGTCTACGTCTCGCTCGGGCAGGTCAAGAAGTACAACCTGCGCAAGGGCGACGCGGTCGTCGGCTCGATCAAGCAGCCCCGCGAGGGCGAGCAGCAGGGGCGCCAGAAGTACAACGCCCTGGTCAAGGTCGACTCGATCAACGGGCTGTCGATCGACGATGCCGCCACGCGCGTCGAGTTCGGCAAGCTCACGCCGCTCTACCCGCAGGAGCGCCTGCGCCTCGAGACCGCGCCCGAGAAGCTCACGCAGCGCATCATCGACCTGGTCGCGCCGATCGGCAAGGGCCAGCGCGGCCTGATCGTCGCGCCGCCGAAGGCCGGTAAGACGATCGTCCTGCAGCAGATCGCCAATGCGATCGCGCAGAACAACCCCGAGGTCCACCTCATGGTCGTGCTCGTCGACGAGCGCCCCGAAGAGGTCACCGACATGGAGCGCACGGTCAAGGGCGAGGTCATCGCCTCGACGTTCGACCGTCCGGCCGAGGACCACACCACGGTCGCCGAGCTCGCCATCGAGCGTGCGAAGCGCCTGGTCGAGCTCGGTCGCGACGTGGTCGTGCTGCTCGACTCGATCACCCGTCTCGGCCGCGCGTACAACCTGGCGGCTCCGGCTTCCGGCCGCGTGCTCACCGGTGGCGTCGACGCGTCGGCGCTCTACCCGCCCAAGCGCTTCTTCGGCGCCGCGCGCAACATCGAGAACGGCGGATCGCTCACGATCCTCGCCACGGCTCTCGTCGAGACCGGCTCCAAGATGGACGAGGTCATCTTCGAGGAGTTCAAGGGCACCGGCAACAGCGAACTGCGCCTGTCGCGTTCGCTCGCCGACAAGCGCATCTTCCCGGCCGTCGACGTGAACGCGTCGAGCACCCGTCGCGAAGAGATGCTGCTCTCCTCCGACGAGGTCAAGATCACCTGGAAGCTCCGTCGCGCCCTCGCCGGCCTCGACACCCAGCAGGCCCTCGAGGTCGTGCTCGGAAAGCTCAAGGAGACGCAGTCGAACGTCGAGTTCCTCGTGCAGATGCAGAAGTCGATCCCGACCCTGCCCGCAGGTTCGCACGACAACAACATCCGCTGAGCGGAGAGTCCGTGTTCGAGTCCGTCCAGGCTCTGATCGACGAGCACCGCCGGGTCCAGGAGGAACTCTCCGACCCGGCGGTGCACGCCGACGCCGCGCGTGCCAAGCGTGTGAACCGCCGCTATGCCGAGCTGTCGCGCATCGTCGCCGCGTACGAGGCGTGGGTCGCGGCATCCGACGACCTGGATGCCGCGCGCGAGCTCGCTCGTGAGGACGAGGCCTTCGCGGCGGAGGTCCCCGGACTCGAGGCCGGACTGCAGGCCGCGCAGGAGAAGCTCCGGCGACTCCTCATCCCGCGTGACCCGGATGACGCCCGTGACGTGATCATGGAGATCAAGGCGGGGGAGGGCGGCGCCGAGAGCGCGCTCTTCGCGGCCGATCTGCTGCGCATGTACGTGCAGTACGCGGCGTCGATGGGATGGAAGACCGAGCTGCTCGAGCGCAACGAGTCCGACCTCGGTGGCTATAAGGACGTCCAGGTCGCGATCAAGGGCTCCTCCACCGACCCGGCGCAGGGCGTCTGGGCGCACCTCAAGTACGAGGGTGGTGTGCACCGCGTGCAGCGCGTGCCGGCGACCGAGTCGCAGGGACGCATCCACACCTCGACCACCGGTGTGCTCGTCTTCCCCGAGGTCGACGAGCCCGACGAGATCGAGATCAACCAGAACGATCTCAAGATCGATGTCTTCCGCTCTTCGGGGCCGGGTGGGCAGTCGGTCAACACGACCGACTCCGCGGTGCGCATCACGCACGTCCCGACGGGCATCGTCGTCTCGATGCAGAACGAGAAGTCGCAGCTGCAGAACCGCGAGGCGGGAATGCGCGTGCTCCGTGCGCGGCTGCTCGCGAAGCAGCAGGAGGAGCTCGATGCGGCGGCATCCGATGCTCGACGGTCGCAGATTCGCGGTATGGACCGGTCCGAGCGGATCCGCACCTACAACTTCCCCGAGAACCGCATCGCCGATCACCGCACGGGATTCAAGGCCTACAACCTCGATCAGGTGATGGACGGCGCGCTCGGACCGATCATCGACTCGGCGATCACGACCGACGAAGAGGCCCGGCTCGCCGCCGTCGGCACCGAGTCCTGATCCGCACGCCCCCGGAGCGCTAGGCTCGGCGCGTGATCACATTCCTCTTCCGCACCCTCATCTACATCGTGTCCGCGGGGCTCGGGCTGATCGCCGCCGATCTCCTGCTCGACGGGTTCCAGATCGAGTGGTCGAAGTGGTGGGGCTTCGTGCTCTGCATTCTGATCTTCGCGCTGCTGCAGAGCATCCTCTCGCCGTGGATCAGCAAGATCGCCGACCGCTACGCGCCGGTGCTGCTCGGTGGAATCGGCATCTTCTCGACCCTGGTGGCGTTGATCATCGTCGTGCTGCTGCCCATCGGCGGTCTGCGCATCGTCGATGTCACCGGCTGGTTGCTCGGCGCGGTGATCGTCTGGCTCATCACGGCGCTGGGCACGGTGCTGCTGCCGCTGATCTTCCTCAAGCGCCGAGTCGGCGACGCGCGCGAGAAGCGCGATCGTCACGCACGCTGACCGGACTCAGATCGAGTAGTCCGGCACGGTGAGCAGCGCGCGCGTGTCTTCGCCGCTCGCGCGCTGACGCGGTTTGGCCGGGACGCCGACGAGCACGCTGTCCGCGGGCGCATCCCGGGTGACGACGGCGTTCGCTCCGACGAAGGAGTGCGCCCCGATCGTCACGGGTCCGAGGATCTTCGCTCCGGCTCCGACGGCGACACCGTCGCCGAGTGTGGGGTGGCGTTTGCCGGTCGAGCGCGAGCGCCCACCGAGCGTGACCCCGTGGTACAGCATCACGTCGTCGCCGATCTCCGAGGTCTCGCCGATCACGACGCCCATGCCGTGGTCGATGAAGAAGCGGCGGCCGATCCGGGCCCCCGGATGGATCTCGATGCCCGTGAACCAGCGGGTGAGCTGCGAGTTGGCGCGTGCGAGGAAACGCAGCCGCCGTCGCCACAGCGCATGCGAGACGCGGTGCGCCCAGATGGCATGGAGTCCGGGGTACAGCAGTGCGACCTCCGCGGCGCTGCGGGCAGCAGGATCGCGGAGCCGGGCAGCGGCGATGTCCTCGCGCATTCGACCGATCATGCGGTGGTCGTCAGTCCTCGCGCAGGTCCGCGAACAGCGCGGTCGACAGGTAGCGCTCCCCGGTGTCGGGAAGGACGACGACGATGTTCTTCCCCGCGTTCTCGGGGCGGGAAGCGACCTGCAGGGCTGCCCACGTCGCTGCGCCGCACGACATGCCGACGAGGAGACCCTCGCGGGCGGCCAGCTCCCGAGCCACCCGGATGGCGTCGTCGAACTCGACGGGGATCACCTCGTCGATCACCTCACGGTCGAGGATCGCGGGGACGAAATTCGGCCCGATGCCCTGGATCTTGTGCGGGCCGGGGTGGCCCTCGCTGAGCATGGGGGAGTCCTTGGGCTCGACGGCGATGACCTGTACACCGGGCTTGGCGGCCTTGAGCGCCTGTCCGGTGCCGGTGACGGTGCCACCGGTGCCGACGCCGGCGACGAAGATGTCGACCTCGCCGTCCGCGTCGCGGAGGATCTCCTGTGCGGTGGTCTCACGGTGGATCTGCGGGTTCGCGGCGTTCTCGAACTGCCGCACCCACACCGCGCCCGGGGTGTCGGCGACGATCTGCTTCGTGATCTCGATCGCACCGCTCATGCCCTTGGTCGGGTCGGTGAGGACGATCTCTGCGCCGAAAGCCTTGAGCAGCACACGGCGCTCCTTCGACATGGACGCGGGCATGGTGAGGATCACCTTGTAGCCGCGCGCTGCCCCGACCATCGCCAGGGCGATGCCGGTGTTGCCGCTGGTCGACTCCACGATCGTGCCGCCCGGCTGCAGTTCACCGGATGCTTCGGCGGCGTTGATCATCGCGATGCCGATGCGGTCCTTCACGCTGGAGGCGGGGTTGTAGTACTCGAGCTTCGCGAGGACGGTGGCGCCGAGGCCCTCGGTCACGCGGTTCAGACGGACCAGCGGCGTGTTGCCGAACGCGGTCGTGATGTCGGAGTGGATGCCGGGCATGGAGGAGCCTTCCTGTGCGGGTCGCTTCGCTCTCAGCCTATGGGAGGGGTACGGGGGAGAGGGCAATGTGACACCCGGCGGGCGCTCTACGCTGGAGATCATGCCCGACACGTCTTTCGCCGCACTCGTCCGTGCGGCAGCTCAGCGCCTCGCCGATGTCGGTGTGACCGATCCACTCGTCGACGCGGAGCTCCTGGTCGGCCACGTGCGGGGTCTGCGTCGCGGCGAGGTGCAGGCGGCCGTCGTCCGAGGCGACGTGATGAGCGACGCGGATGCCGAGCGGCTCCATGCGCTCGTGACGCGCCGGGAGTCGCGGGAACCCCTGCAGCACATCACCGGCACCGCGCCGTTCCGGCATCTCGAACTGGCCGTAGGCCCCGGGGTGTTCGTCCCCCGACCCGAGACGGAGATGGTGGTGCAGCACGCGATCGACGCGCTCCTGCACGCACCCGATCCGCAGCCGATCGGCATCGATCTCGGCACGGGCAGCGGGGCGATCGCACTCGCGATGGCGACCGAGGTGCCGCACGCACGGATCTACGCCGCGGAGCTCTCGCCCGAGGCGCACGCGTGGGCGAGCCGCAACACCGCCGATGCCGAGAACCTTACGCTGGTGCTCGCCGACATGGCGGATGCCTTCCCCGACCTCGCCGGTGCCGCCAGCGTCGTCATCTCGAACCCGCCGTACGTGCCGGACTCGGCGATCCCGCGCGACCCCGAGGTGCGCCTCTTCGACCCGGCGATGGCGCTGTACGGCGGCGAGGACGGTCTCGATCTCGTGCGCGCGCTCAGCACCAATGCTCTGCGGCTCCTCCGTCCCGGCGGGCTGCTGGTGATCGAGCACGGTGAACTCCAAGGGGCCGAGATCCGCGGCATCCTCGAGCGCGACGACTGGCGTGCCGCGGCGACGCACCGCGACCTCACCCTGCGCGACCGCGCCACCACGGCCATCCGTCCCTGATCCGCTCTCTCGGCGGCCTCCCGTAGAATCGGAACGACATGTCCTCCATCTTCGACTGCGGCGACGAGGCGCAGCTGCTCGCCGGTATGCGCCATGCACGCCAGGCGATCGGCCGCGGTGAACTCATCGTCATGCCCACCGATACCGTCTACGGCGTGGCCGCCGACGCCTTCTCGCCCGCTGCCGTGCAGCGGCTGCTCGATGCGAAGGGACGGGGGCGCGATCAGCCGCCGCCCGTCCTCATCGGCAGCAAGGAGACGCTGACGGCTCTCGCGGAGTCGGTCCCGGAGCCGGTTCAACGCCTCGTCGACGCCTTCTGGCCCGGCGGGTTGACCATCGTGCTCCCTGCTCAGCCCTCGCTCGTCTGGGATCTCGGCGAGACCCGGGGAACCGTCGCCGTGCGGATGCCCGAGGGGCGCGTGGCGCTGGAGCTGCTGGCCGAGACCGGACCGCTCGCGGTCTCGAGCGCGAACCTCACGGGTCAGGCCGCAGCGATCTCGGCCTTCGACGCCGAGAAGATGCTCGGCGACAGCGTCGCCGTCTACCTCGCAGACGGAATGAGCCGCGACGGTGTGGCCTCGACGATCGTCGATGCCACCTCGCTCGTTCGTCCGCCGGCGGATTCGGATGCCGGACGCGTGCGCATCCTGCGTAACGGGGCGATCAGCCGGGAGCAGCTGGAGGAGGTGCTCGGCGATCTGCTCGAGCCCGCTCCGGAGCCGGATTCCGCGGCGCCCGCGCCTCGACAGGACGGGGATTCGTGAAGCAGTACCTCTTCACGATCATCCTGACCGCCGCGATCACCTTCGTACTGACCTGGGCGGTCCTGCGGGTGAGCCTGCGGTTCAAGCTGTACCCCGAGATCCGTGATCGCGATGTGCACACGCGTCCCACTCCGCGGCTCGGCGGGGTCGCGATCTTCCTCGGCATCGCCGCCGCGATGGGGATCTCGGCAGCGAACCCCTTCTTCCAGAGCATCTGGATGCCGCCGCAGACGATGTGGTCCATCCTCGGAGCCGCACTGCTGATCGCCGTGATCGGCGTCGTCGACGACCTGTGGGACCTCGACTGGATGATCAAGCTCGGCGCGCAGTTCCTCGCGGCCGGGATCCTCACGATCGGGGGAGGGCTGCAGATCCTCTCCCTCCCGTTCGGCGATCTCATCGTCTTCTCGAGCTGGCTGAGCATCACGATCACGATGTTCGCGATCGTCGTGGTCATGAACGCCGTCAACTTCATCGACGGCCTCGACGGCCTCGTCGCCGGGGTCTGCCTCATCGCCAACGGCGTCTTCTTCGCCTACTCCTACATCTTCACGCGCGACTCCGGTGCCTCGAGCTACTTCAACCTCTCGACCTTCATCGCCGCCGTCCTCATCGGCGCCTGCATCGGTTTCCTGCCCTGGAACTGGAGTCCGGCGAAGCTGTTCATGGGCGACTCGGGCGCACTCGTGCTCGGCCTGCTGATGGCCGTCTCCGCGATCTCCCTCACCGGGCAGATGGACCCCTCCGCGCTCGACCCCGAGCGTCTCGGGCGGTCCCAGCTGCTCGGTGCGTTCATCCCGATCCTGCTGCCGCTGATGGTGGTGCTGCTGCCGTTGCTCGATTTCGGCCTGGCGGTGCTGCGCCGCATGCACGCCGGCAAGTCGCCGTTCTCGCCGGACCGCAAGCACCTGCACCACCGTATGCTCGACCTCGGTCACCGCGACCGTGATGCCGTCCTCATCTTCTACGCCTGGACGGCGGTGATCTCGCTCGCCGTCCTCCTCATGTACGTAGGCGCCCGCGAGGACTGGCCGGGCCAGTACCTTCCCGGTGTGGGATTCGGTGTGGTCGGGATCGCGGCCTGCCTGGTTCTCACCCTGAAGCCCTCGCGACGTGCGATCGCCGCAACCCCCGACTCCGACCCGACCCCCGTGGAGCCCTCATGAGTCCGAACCCCGTTTCCAGCACGCCGATCCTGCGACGCACTCTCATCTGGTCGGGAGTCGCCACCGTGGTCCTCGCGATCGCCGCGGCGGTCGTGGGCTACCTCGTCGGGCAGGAGAACGGACTGATCAGCGGCCTGCTCGGTGTGCTCATCGCCGCCGTGTTCCTCGGGATCACCGATGCGAGCATCCTGATCGCGAACCGGTGGTTCGGCGAGCCGCTCTACGTCCAGTTCTTCTTCGCGATCGTGCTCGGCGGGTGGCTGCTCAAGCTGATCGTGTTCTTCCTCGGCGTCATCGTCCTCAAGGACCAGCCCTGGCTCGACCCCGTGATCTTCTTCGTCGCGATCGTCGCCGGCGTGCTGATGTCGCTGATCGTCGACGCCGTCGTCCTCATGACGATGCGCCTGCCGAATGTCAGCGATGCATCGCTTCCCTCGGTCGCCCCGGAGGACGTCGCTCCGGGGGCCCCGACCGCCGACGAGGACCCTCAGAGGTCTTAGGGCCGCCTCATACTCTGATAGTGTTGAAACGTGCCCGCCGCTCGCCCGCGAGCGCTTGCGCTGTGAAGCACACCGACCATCGTCGCCCCGGTTCTGACCGGTGCCCCGAAGCTGGAGCCCGCGCTGTTTAATCTTGCTGCGACCCTGACGCCACGACTTGCCACCGATGACGAGTTCCACGCTCCGTCGATCGCGGAGTTCTTCCCCGATGCGGTGTTCCAGATCGGCGACCTGGTCATCCACCGCATCCACCTGATCCAGTTCCTGGCCACGATCGCGGTCGTGCTGATCCTCTGGCTCGGAACGCGCAACATGCGCGTCGTCCCCGGGCGCTTCCAGAGCCTCGTCGAGATGGGCCTCGACTTCGTGCGAGTTAACGTCGCCGAGGACCTGCTCGGGCGCAAGGACGGCCGTCGCTTCCTGCCGATCCTCGCCACCATCTTCTTCATGGTGCTGTTCATGAACATCACGGGAATCATCCCGTTCCTGAACATCGCGGGTACGAGCATCATCGCGGTCCCGCTGCTGCTGGCCGTCGTCAGCTACGTCACCTTCATCTACGCCGGCATCAAGAAGAGCCCCAAGGGCTTCTTCAAGAACTCGCTGTTCCCGTCGGGCGTCCCCCCGTTCCTCTACATCATCGTGACGCCGCTCGAGTTCCTCTCGACGTTCATCATCCGGCCCGTCACGCTGACCCTCCGACTGCTGATGAACATGATCGTCGGGCACCTGATGCTCGTCCTGTTCTTCTCCGCAACGCAGTTCTTCGTCATCACTCTCGGAGGGTGGTGGACGGCACTCGGCGCGGGCACGCTCGCGTTCGGCTTCGCGTTTACCCTGTTCGAGATCCTGGTGGCGTTCCTGCAGGCCTACGTCTTCACCATCCTCACCGCGGTCTACATCCAGCTCGCGGTCGCAGAAGAGCACTGAGCGGGTCGGCAACAACCGCCTTCCCACCCAACGAAAGGAAAAACCCGTGGACGCAACTACGGTTCTCGCTGAAATCTCCGGCAACATCGGCACCGTCGGCTACGGCCTCGCGGCTATCGGACCGGCCATCGGCGTGGGTATCGTCGTCGGCAAGACGATCGAGGGCGTCGCCCGTCAGCCCGAGCTGGCCGGTCGCCTCCAGGTCCTCATGTGGATCGGTATCGCCTTCACCGAGGCGCTCGCCTTCATCGGCATCGCGACCTACTTCATCTTCCAGTCCTGACAGACACCCTCTGCGATAAGGAGACAGGATGCTGAACGCTCTTGTCACGTACGCGGCGGAGGAGGCGGACCACAATCCGCTCATCCCCGCCTGGTACGACATCATCTGGTCGGCGGTCTGCTTCGTCGTGATCCTGGTCGTCGTCTGGAAGGTGGCGCTTCCCAAGCTCTACACCCTCCTCGACGCTCGCTCCAACGCGATCGAGGGCAACATCGCCAAGGCCGACGAGGCCCAGAAGCAGGCCGAGGCGGCTCTCGAGGAGTACACCCGTCAGCTCGCCGAGGCACGCACCGAGGCCGGTGAGATCCGAGAGGCCGCCCGCGAGGACGGCAAGAAGATCGTCGCCGAGGCCAAGGATGCCGCTTCGTCCGAAGCAGCTCGCATCACGGCGACCGCGCACACGCAGATCGAGGCCGAGCGTCAGACCGCTCTCGTTTCGCTGCGCAGCGAGGTCGGCACGCTGGCCATCGACCTCGCCGGTGGCGTCGTCGGTGAGACGCTCTCCGACGATGCCCGCGCGACGGCGGTCGTCGACCGCTTCCTCGCCGACCTCGAAGCATCCGAGAAGGCGGCTCAGTAATGGGCAGCGCGACCACTCAGGCACTCGCGGCATCCATCCAGACGCTTGCCGCAGCGAAGGACGTCACCCTCGACACCGCGCGGGAGCTCTTCGCCGCCGCGCACGCCGTGGGCGATTCGTCTCAGCTGAGCGGCGCGCTGGCTGACCCGGCGGCCCCCGCAGCGGCACGGCAGAACGTCGTGACCGCGGTGTTCGGCGGGCTGTCGGCGAACACGCAGGCCGTGCTCAAGACGGTCGTCTCGGAACGCTGGTCCAACGCCGACGAGCTCGTCGACGGCATCGACGAGCTCGCGATCCGTGCCTCGGCGATCGCCGAGGCAGGCGCCGACATCGAGGGGGAGCTGTTCGGCTTCTCCCGCGTCGTCGCCGCGAACCCCGAGCTCGAGCTCGCACTGGGAAGCCGTCTCGGCGGTCAGGACGCGAAGTCGGCTCTCGTCGAGCGTCTGCTCTCCGGAGCGACCAGCGCCCCCGCGGCCCTGATCGTCTCCTCCCTCGTGCGTCAGCCGCGCGGGCGGCGGATCCGTCAGCTCCTCAACCGCGCCATGCGGATCGTCTCCGACCAGCGTGACCGCGTCGTCGCGACGGTCTACAGCGCGAGCGAGCTGAACGACGCGCAGCGCGCCCGCCTCGGCGAAGCGCTCTCGCGACGCTACGACGGTCAGGTGGCGCTCAACGTCGTCATCGACCCGACGATCATCGGTGGTCTGCGCGTGCAGATCGCCGACGACGTGATCGACGGCAGCATCTCCGCACGACTCGCCGACCTTCGCCAGAAGCTCGCGGGCTAACACGACTTCGCGCGGGGAACCGCGCACCCAGATACAAAGGGAAGACAATGGCAGAACTATCGATCAGCCCCGACGTCATCCGTGACGCGCTGAAGGACTTCGCCGCCGCTTACGAGCCCACCGGGGCCGCGGCGACCGAGGTCGGCACGGTCATCGACGCCGCTGATGGCATCGCGCACGTCGAAGGACTGCCCGGTGTCATGGCGAACGAGCTCGTGATCTTCGCCGACGGCACCAAGGGCCTCGCCCAGAGCCTCGACGAGCACGAGATCGGCGTCGTGGTCCTCGGCGACTTCGCCGGCATCGAGGCCGGTCAGGAGGTCACCCGCACGGGTGAGGTCCTCTCCGTCCCCGTCGGCGACGGCTACCTCGGCCGCGTCGTAGACCCGCTCGGAAACCCGATCGACGGCCTCGGCGCGATCGCCACCGAGGCCGTCCGCGAGCTCGAGCTGCAGGCGCCCGGCGTCATGCAGCGCAAGTCGGTGCACGAGCCGATGCAGACCGGCATCAAGGCCATCGACGCGATGATCCCCGTCGGCCGCGGCCAGCGTCAGCTGATCATCGGTGACCGCCAGACCGGTAAGACGGCCATCGCGATCGACACGATCATCAACCAGAAGGCCAACTGGGAGTCGGGCGACGTCAACAAGCAGGTTCGCTGCATCTACGTCGCCATCGGCCAGAAGGGCTCGACCATCGCTTCGGTGAAGGGCGCGCTCGAAGAGGCCGGTGCTCTGGAGTACACCACGATCGTGGCCGCTCCGGCATCCGACCCCGCGGGCTTCAAGTACCTCGCCCCCTACACCGGTTCGGCCATCGGTCAGCACTGGATGTACGGCGGCAAGCACGTCCTCATCATCTTCGACGACCTGTCGAAGCAGGCCGAGGCCTACCGCGCCGTCTCCCTTCTGCTGCGCCGCCCGCCGGGCCGCGAGGCTTACCCGGGTGACGTCTTCTACCTGCACTCGCGTCTGCTCGAGCGTTGCGCGAAGCTGTCCGACGAGCTCGGCGCCGGTTCCATGACGGGCCTCCCGATCATCGAGACCAAGGCGAACGACGTCTCGGCGTACATCCCGACCAACGTGATCTCGATCACCGACGGCCAGATCTTCCTGCAGTCCGACCTCTTCAACGCCAACCAGCGTCCGGCGGTCGACGTGGGTATCTCGGTGTCGCGAGTCGGTGGTGACGCTCAGGTCAAGTCGATCAAGAAGGTCTCCGGAACGCTGAAGCTCGAGCTCGCGCAGTACCGCTCGCTCGAGGCGTTCGCGATGTTCGCCTCCGACCTCGACGCCGCCTCGCGTCGTCAGCTGTCGCGCGGTGCACGTCTGACCGAGCTGCTCAAGCAGCCGCAGTACTCGCCGTACCCGGTCGAGGAGCAGGTCGTCTCGATCTGGGCCGGAACCAACGGCAAGCTCGACACGATCGAGGTCGAGGACGTCCTGCGCTTCGAGCGCGAACTGCTCGACTACCTGCGTCGCAACACCTCGGTGCTCGACACCCTGCGTGAGACCAACGTCCTCAGCGACGACACGGTCGCGGAGCTCGAGAAGCACACGGATGCCTTCGTCCTGGAGTTCCAGGGTGGCAAGGGACACGCCATCGGCGCCCCGGGTCACGAGGAGCACGCCGCTGCGGAGGCAGACGACGTCAACCAGGAGAAGATCGTCAAGGGTCGTCGCGCGTAATCGCGTGAGGTACTGATTTCATGGGCGCTCAACTCAGGGTCTACAAGCAGAAGATCAGTTCTGCTCAGACGACCAAGAAGATCACGAAGGCGATGGAACTCATCGCGGCTTCGCGCATCCAGAAGGCGATGGCACGCGTCAAGGCGTCCACCCCCTTCGCGCGAGCTGTGACGAGGGCCGTGTCCGCCGTCGCGACGCACTCGAACGTCGACCACCCGCTCACCCGTGAGCCCGAGAACATCAGCCGCTCCGCGGTCGTGATCTTCTCGTCGGACCGCGGTCTCGCCGGTGCCTTCAACTCGCAGATCCTCCGTGAGGGTCTCGAGGTGGCGGAGCTGCTGCGCGGTCAGGGCAAGGAGCCGGTGTTCTACCTCGTCGGTCGCAAGGCCGTCGGCTACTTCCAGTTCCGTCGCATCGCGGCGGCAGCGGAGTGGACCGGCGACACCGACACCCCGTCGTTCCACACGGCCGAAGAGATCTCGTCGACTCTGCTCGACGCGTTCTCGCGCGGCGGTGCGGGCGGCGGCGTCGACGAGATCCACCTCGTGTACAACCGCTTCGTCAGCATGATGACGCAGTCGCCGGAGTCCGTGCGCCTGCTTCCGCTGGAGATCGCGGAGGCCGACGAGTCGGAGGCGGGCAGCGCTGTCTACCCGCTCTACGAATTCGAGCCCGACGCCGAGACCGTGCTCGACGCGATCCTGCCGGTGTACATCCAGAGCCGCGTCTTCAACGCCCTCCTGCAGTCGTCTGCCGCCAAGCAGGCTGCGACGCAGAAGGCGATGAAGTCCGCCAGCGACAACGCCGACAAGCTCATCACCGACTACACCCGTCTGCGCAACAACGCGCGCCAGGCGGAGATCACGCAGCAGATCGCGGAGATCGTCGGCGGCGCCGACGCCCTCTCGTCTGGCAAATAGACCATCAGGAAAGAGACGAAGAAATGACCACCACCGCTACGGCTGACCAGCCCGCGACCGCGGTCGTCGGGCGCGTCGCACGCGTCAACGGTCCGGTTGTCGACATCGAGTTCCCGCACGACTCGATCCCCGGCATCTACAACGCGCTGAAGACGACGATCACCATCGGCGAGGAGTCGACCGAGATCACCCTCGAGGTCGCTCAGCACCTCGGTGACGAGCTCGTCCGCGCCATCGCCCTGAAGCCGACCGACGGCATCGTCCGCGGCCAGGAGGTTCGCGACACCGGAGAGGCCATCTCGGTCCCGGTCGGCGACATCACCAAGGGCAAGGTCTTCAACGTGATCGGCGAGGTCCTCAACGGCGAGCCCGGTGAGACCCTCGAGGTCACGGAGCGCTGGCCGATCCACCGCAAGGCGCCCAACTTCGACCAGCTCGAGTCGAAGACCACGATGTTCGAGACGGGCATCAAGTCCATCGACCTCCTCACCCCGTACGTCCAGGGTGGAAAGATCGGTCTGTTCGGTGGAGCCGGTGTCGGTAAGACCGTCCTCATCCAGGAGATGATCCAGCGTGTCGCGCAGGACCACGGTGGAGTCTCGGTGTTCGCCGGTGTCGGTGAGCGCACCCGTGAGGGCAACGACCTGATCCACGAGATGGAAGAGGCGGGCGTCTTCGACAAGACCGCGCTCGTGTTCGGCCAGATGGACGAGCCGCCGGGGACGCGTCTTCGCGTCGCACTGTCGGCTCTGACGATGGCGGAGTACTTCCGCGACGTGCAGAAGCAGGACGTGCTGCTCTTCATCGACAACATCTTCCGCTTCACGCAGGCCGGTTCCGAGGTCTCCACGCTTCTCGGCCGTATGCCGTCCGCCGTGGGTTACCAGCCGAACCTCGCCGACGAGATGGGTGTGCTCCAGGAGCGCATCACCTCGACGCGTGGTCACTCGATCACCTCGCTGCAGGCGATCTACGTGCCGGCCGATGACTACACCGACCCGGCTCCGGCGACCACCTTCGCCCACCTCGACGCGACGACCGAGCTCTCTCGTGAGATCGCTTCGAAGGGTCTGTACCCGGCCATCGACCCGCTGACCTCGACGTCGCGCATCATGGACCCCCGCTACCTGGGCGAGGACCACTACCGCGTCGCCACGACGGTCAAGCAGATCCTCCAGAAGAACAAGGAGCTGCAGGAGATCATCGCCATCCTCGGTGTCGATGAGCTCTCCGAGGAGGACAAGATCGTCGTGTCGCGTGCGCGTCGCATCCAGCAGTTCCTCTCGCAGAACACCTACATGGCCAAGAAGTTCACGGGTGTCGAGGGTTCGACCGTCCCGCTCAAGGAGACCATCGAGTCCTTCGATGCGATCACCCGCGGTGACTTCGACCACGTGGCCGAGCAGGCCTTCTTCAACGTCGGTGGTATCGGCGACGTCGAAGAGCGCTGGGCGCAGATCCAGAAGGAGAACGCCTGACCATGGCGCTCAACGTCAGCCTCGTCTCCGCCGACGCGGAGGTCTGGACGGGGGAAGCGAGCCTCGTGATCGCCAAGACCGTCGAGGGTGAGATCGGCTTCATGTCCGGTCACGAGCCGGTGCTGGCCATCCTCGCCGAGGGCCAGGTCCGGATCACCCAGACCGATGGCACCAAGGTGCTCGCGAACGCGCAGGACGGGTTCCTCTCGATGGAGGGCAACGTCCTGACGATCGTCGCCGGCAACGCGGCGCTCATCGCCTAGCAGTCGACTACATGCGTCCGCCTCGGACCCGGTCTCCGGGTTCCGAGGCGGACGCATCTGCATTCCCCGAGGACTCATGAAGATCCTTCTCCCTCCATCCGAGACCAAGCATCCCGGCGGTACCGGTGATCCACTCGATCCCGCGGCACTGGCCCTGCCGGGTCTGCACGACCATCGCACGGCGGTGATCGACGCTCTCGTCGATCTCGCGGCCGATGAGGAGCAGGCTCGACGGGTGCTGAAGCTGAGCGAACGCCAGGTGGGCGACATCGCCCATAATCGGATGCTGCGGAGCGCACCGACGATGCCCGCGATCGACCGCTACACCGGAGTGCTCTTCGATGCGCTCGACGCGCGCACGCTCTCTGCGGCGTCACGCCGCTGGCTGGGGGAGCACGTGTGGATCCACTCGGCGCCGTTCGGGCCGGTCGGAGCGCTCGACGGCATTCCTCCCTACCGGCTCGCGGCGGGCACCGCCCTCCCGGGACTGGTGGCGATGCGCCGGCACTGGGCCGATGCCACCAGCGCCGCCCTCGCCGAAACGGAACCCGCGTTCGTCCTGGATCTGCGGAGCGAAGCCTACGTCGCACTGGGACCGATTCCCACTTCCGTGCCGTCGGCCTACGTCCGGGTCGTCACCGACGACGGCGACGGGGGAGCGCGGGCTCTCAACCATTTCAACAAGAAGTCGAAGGGTCAGCTCGTCCGCGCTCTTGCGGAGAGCCGGCCGCGGATCGGCTCGTTGCGATCGCTCCTCACCTGGGCATCGAAACACGACATCGTCCTTCGGCGCACCGAAGACGACCGGGTGCTCGAGCTGGTCGTCACGGAGTGACGCCCGTCCGCGCATGGGGAGATGTCCCCGTGCGTGTCGTTGCCGCGTCGTTATCTGCACCGCTATGGTGGGTCTCGCGGCGTGGATTGCGCCACCAATTCGGATCCGGAGGGGATCATGAATCCTTACTACGACTCGAGCTACTGGGCATTCCTCGGTGGCGTCATCATCTTCAGCGTCATCATCGGCCTCGCCGCCTACGTGCTCGTCTCCCTCTTCTTCATGAAGATCTTCGAGAAGGCCGGTGTCGAGGGCAAGTGGCGCGCGTGGGTGCCTGTGTACAACTACATGGTCTTCGCGAAGCTGGGCGACATGTCGCCCTGGCCGGTGCTGATCGTGATCGGTCTTTCGTTCATCCCGTACCTGAACTTCCTCACCGGACTCGCGGCGGCAGCGCTCTTCGCCGTCATCGCGTGGCGCGTCGGACTCAAGCTCCAGAAGGATGCGGTGTGGGTGGTCCTGTGGATCTTCCTCTCCATCGTCTGGCTCGGCATCAACGCGTTCGACAAGTCGCGATGGAACCCGAACATCCAGCCCGCTCCGTGGGCCGGAAACGGATTCTTCGCCGACCGCACCGTCTGGGCGGGCATCCCCGTCCAGCCTTCTGCCGCCGCCCCGCAGGCCGGATACGGCGCTCCCGGTTACGGCGCGGCTCCGCAGGGGTACGCACCTCCCGCTCCGCAGGGCTACGCCCCGCCGGCTCAGCCCGGATACGCACCTCCCGCACAGCCCGGATACGGCACCCCCGCGGCGCCCCCGGCGAGTGCACCCGCGACCCCGCCCGCGCCGCCTGCTCCGGCCGCGCCGCCCGCGACTCCGCCGGCACCGCCCGCCGCTCCGCCGGCACCGCCCGCTGCTCCGCCGGCACCGCCGACGGACCCCACGCAGCCTCCGGCCTGATCGTCCCGTGCGAAGAGCCCTCGACCTCACGGTCGGGGGCTCTTCCCGTCTTCGCGGCGCTTCGGCCCGTCGCCGAAAACCGGCACGCCGCTGGGATAGCGTGAGGGCATGGTCATGTCACAGCGCCGCGTCGGTGCGTCCGGACTCCTCGTCTCCGCCACCGGCCTCGGATGCAACAACTTCGGGCGGGCCGGCACCGCCACCGAGACGATCGAGGGCACGCGCGAGGTGATCTCCGCGGCGATCGCCAACGGCATCACCCTGTTCGACACGGCGGACATGTACGGCGCCGTGGCCGGAACGAGTGAGACGCTCATGGGGGAGGCCCTCCAGGGGCGACGCGACAGCGTCGTGCTCGCGACGAAGTTCGGTCACGAACGCGACATGGGCTACGCCTTCCCCGCAGCCCGAGGATCTCGGCGCTACGTCCGTCGCGCGGTCGAGGAGTCCCTGCGTCGTCTGCAGACGGACTGGATCGATCTGTATCAGTTGCACCTGCCCGATCCCGAGACGCCGATCGCCGAGACCACCGATGCTCTCGACGAGCTGGTCCGTGAGGGCAAGGTCCGCTATTACGGTCACTCGAACTTCACCGGTTGGCAGATCGCCGAGGCCGAGTTCACCTCCACCGCTCGCTCGAGCGGTCGCTTCGTCTCGGCGCAGAACCACTACTCGCTGCTCGCCCGTGCCGCCGAGAGGGAGGTCCTCCCCGCGGTCGAACGGTACGGGCTGGGCTTCTTCCCGTTCTTCCCCCTCCACAACGGGCTGCTCACGGGCAAGTTCACCCGCGAGGGTGGACCCGCGAGCAGCCGGATCATGTCGTCTCGGCGTCACGTATGGGAGAACGCGCCGTGGGAGGCGTTGGAGGCGTATCGCGTGTTCTGCGAGGAACGCGGGATCACGATGGTCGAGGCGACGTTCGGCTGGTTGCTGTCCCGTCCCGCGGTCTCCAGTGTCATCGCGGGCGCGACGTCGGCGGCGCAGGTGGAGTCGAATGCGCGCGCCGGCGATGCATGGCGACCCGACGCCGAGGAGCTCGCCGTCATCGATGCGCTCTTCCCCCTGCCTCAGGACCCGGGGGCGCAGGTGTGAGCGCAACCAGCGATTCGACTACGATGTGTGAGTACCTCGCGGCCGTCCGATCCGCCGTGGGACCATCGGAGGCAGCACGTGGCTGAGACGACAACGACGACGCGTAGCGTCACGGTCGCGCAGCGCCCGCTGCTGCTCTCCTGGGCGGGCACGACTGATCAGGGGCGCCGCCGCGACACGAATCAGGATGCATTCCTTGCGGAGTATCCGCTGTTCATCGTCGCCGATGGAATGGGTGGACACGCAGGAGGCGAGATCGCCAGCCGCAGCACGGTTCAGCGGCTGCAGGCACTGGTCGATGACGGATCCGTGGAGCGGCCGGCGATCGAGAAGGCGCTCGAACTCGCGGTGGCGGACATCGCGGATCACCCCGAGACCACCGACGAGGGAACCGGGACCACGCTGACCGGCGTGTTCCTGGAGCTTCAGGACGGGGAGCCGCACTGGGTGTCGCTGAACATCGGCGACTCACGCGTGTACCTCCTGCGCGACGATCGCCTCGTGCAGGTGACCACCGATCACTCGGTCGTCCAGGAACTCATCACGGCGGGGAAGCTGAGCCCGGAGGAAGCGGAAGGGCATCCCTACAGCAACGTGATCACACGCGCGGTCGGGGCGAGCGAGCTGACGCCGCCGGACTACCTGACGATCGAGGTCCGCGCCGGCGATCGGTTCGTGATCTGTTCCGACGGACTCACCAAGGAGCTCACCGACTACGGCATCCAGCACTTCCTGCGGGAGAACCCCGAACCGGGGCCGGCCGTCGACGCGATGCTCGCCGCGGCCCTCGAGAACGGCGGCCGAGACAATGTCACCGTCATCATCGTCCAGGTGACCGATCCTGCGGACTCCTCCTCCACAACGGACGAGAACGGCGAATAGCCCCGATCGCCTGTGAGCGGAGACCCTCCGCCGATCCCCATGCCGTCGAATGGAGGGCATGGATCCCCTCCCGATCGTGCTGCCGGCCACGCAGGTCCCGCCTCGACGCGCCCCTTTGCCGTTCCTCGCCGCCGGTATGCCCGTCGTCGCCGGCGTCGTTCTCTGGCTGATCACCGGCTCGCTCTTCTCCCTCTGCTTCGCCGCGCTCGGCCCCGTGATGATGGTGGCCTCGCTCGTCGATTCGGGACGCGGTCGTCGTCGGGAACAGCGACGCATCCTCGAGGAGGATGAGCGGTCATGGGCGGTGGCGGAGGAACAGCTCTCCTCGATGCACGGGGAGGAGAGACACCGCCGCTGGGGTCAGCACCCCGACGCGGCCACCTGCACGCAGGAACCGCCGCTGCGCGGCACGGAGCCGCCCGAGGCGAGGACGCCCGTCGTGGTCGGTTCCGGTGCTGTCGCCAGCATCATCCGTACGACCGGTGGTGACGGTGAGCGGGCACGTGAACTCCAGGAACGTGCGCGTGTGCTCGAGTCCGCTCCGATCATCGTTCCCCTGGGCGCGGGAATCTGCGTGCGGGGCCCGCAGCCTCTCACCCTCGCAGTGGCGCGTGCGCTGGTTCTGCAGCTCTCTCTGCGGTTCGCGCCGGGACAGCTGAAGCTCGTCGGCGAGGGGTTCCCCGACGGGGACTACGCCGGGCTTCCGCACTCGTCGTCCCTCCGGCGAGGATTCCGCCTCGGTGTCGGACCCGCGTCGATCCGGGAGGTCGAAGCGGACGCGACGATCTGGCTGGCGCGGTCCGGCGAAGAAGTACCCGACGGCATCCTCACCGTCCTGGATCTGCAGGAACCGCGGGAGGCCGCGCTCCGAACCCCGGAGGGCGTCGTCACGATCGCCGCCGAAGGGGTGTCCCGCCAGCAATTCGAGACGATCGCCGCCCGCCATCTCGCCTCCGACGACGAGGCGGATGCCGTGCCGGAGGCGGTGGAGTTCGCTCAGCTCGTGCAGACACCGGCCGAATCAGGGCTGCGGGCGGTCATCGGTCGAGGAGCCGGTGCGGACGGAGAGGTCGACATCGTCGAAGACGGTCCGCACGCCATCGTCACCGGCACCACGGGTACCGGCAAGAGCGAGCTGCTGGTGACCTGGGTCACCGCGATAGCCGCGTCGTACGGCCCTGAGCGAGTGAACTTCGTCCTGGCCGACTTCAAGGGCGGAACGGCGTTCGAACCGCTCCGGGCGCTGGCCCAGGTGACCGCGGTCATGACGGATCTCGACGAGGCGGGAGCGCGACGCGGCGTGGAGAGCCTGCGCGCCGAACTGCGCCGTCGGGAGGGCGCTCTCGCCGCAGCCGGTGCGCGCGATATCGCCGACGTGGAGATTCCGCGACTCCTGATCGTCGTGGACGAATTCGCGGCCCTCCTGCAGGACCATCCTGATCTCGGCGCGGTGTTCACCGACATCGCCGCGCGAGGCCGCGCGCTGGGGATGCATCTGATCCTCGGCACCCAACGCGCCTCCGGGGTGGTGAGGGACTCCCTCGCCGCGAACTGCCCGTTGCGGCTCAGCCTTCGGGTCAGCGATCCGTCCGACAGCCGCGCGATGATCGGGACGGCGGCCGCGGCGGAGATCCCCGGGGGAGTGAGCGCCCGAGGCCTCTGCCTCGTGCGCCGCCCGCAGGACGACGATGCCGAACCCCTTCGCGTCGCGTTGACCCGTGAAGACGACCTGAGCGGGGTGGCGAATCGCTGGGCGCACCTGCCCAGGCCCGCGAGTCCCTGGCTGCTTCCGCTCGCCGAGGTGATCCCGCTGCCGGAGGATGCGACGAGGCCGGGGAGCTCGGAGATCCTCTGGGGAGTCGCCGACGTCCCGGAGTCGCAGGAGCAGCCGCGGCTCGTCATCCGGGCGGGCCAGGATCGCGGGATCGCCGTGATCGGCGCTCCCGGGTCGGGGCGCACCGCCGCTCTCCGCGTGCTCGCCGCACAGGTCCCGGAGGCGCTGTGGATCCCCGCCGACCCGGAGCGGATGTGGGACGTCGTGCAGTCGCTGGTCGAGGGACGCACACGGATGCCCGCGCTCGTCCTCTGCGACGACCTCGACGCCCGTGCCGCGGAGCTGCCGCCCGAGTATGCGCAGACTCTGGTGCAGCGGTGGGAGCAGATCCTGCGCGGTGCGACCGGGAGTAGCGTCGTGATCACGGCGACGCGGTCGAGCGGAGCCGTCGGGCGCGTGCTCGACGCGCTGCCGCGCCGAGCCCTGCTGCGCGCCGCGAGCAGGGTCGATCACGTCGCCGCCGGCGGCGAGAGCGCGACGTTCGACGAGCGTCGTCCACCCGGCCGCGCTCGCCTCGACGGGCACGAGACGCAGTTCTTCTGGAAGCCCGACGGAGCTGCGAGTGACGGGCGCGCGATCGGTGGTAAGGGGCCGGAGCGCTGGGAGCCGGGAGCGGGGCTCCATGCCATCGTCACGGCCGGGGCCGCGTCGCTCGTCTCCGCGGTTCAGCAGGCGTACCCCTCCGCGCGGGTGAGCGTGATCGGGTCGGGGGCCATCGTCGGTGCCGGTCAGGGCTTCACGCAGATCCCGGGCGGAGAACACGAGCCGGTCGTCCTTCTCGGCGACGCCGATGCCTGGCAGCGCGAGTGGTCGCTCTGGCAGCGCGTCCGCACGGAAGGCGAGGTGCTCATCCGCGCGGAGCGGCCTTCGGATCTCCGGCAGCTGGTCGGGCTCCGGGAACTGCCGCCGTTCGCGCGGCTTCACGCCGGACGGGTGTGGGCGGTGCGTGGAGCCGAGGCACCGCGACGACTCGTGGTTCCCGCGCTCCTCGGCGAGCGGGAAACGTGGAGACGTGAGCCCGCGCCCGTGACGGCAGCGAGCGTCGGTGCGCAGCCGCCAGCGGACCAGCCCCGCACACGGCGGAGCCTGCGGGAACGTCGGGGATGAGGCGTCAGATACCGGGGGAGACGAGAACCCGACCGACCGGCTGTCCGCCGCCGAGCACGTCGAGCGAGAGCACGTCGGCCAGGTCGGCGACATCACGATCCGTGAGTGCCCCGGCTCGCGCGAGCAGCGTCGCAGCCACGATGGTCGATGCGCGTGCTCCGCCGTCGAGCATCTTCAGGGCGACGGTCGTGCCGTTGGGGGCCACCATGACCATGACGCCCTCGGCACCTCCCTTGGCGAAGACTCCGAGCTTCTCGATGGCGACGGTGTCGGGCCGTCCGGGACCCTCGATGGTCCAGGGGTGCTCGCGCACCGCGCGCACCAGGGAACCGGCGACGCGATGGAGGGCGAACGGCGAGCGATCCGATGCCGTGCCGATCCGGTGGATCGCGCGGGCGAGGCCCGTCAGCGTCATCGCGTAGACCGGTGCGCCGCAGCCGTCGATCGACGTGTGGGAGATCTTCTCGCCGGTGAGACGCTCGATCACCTCGCGGATGTGCGCCTGCAGAGGGTGGCCCTCCTCCAGATACCCTTCCGTGGGCCAGCCGGTGGCGATGCAGGCGCGCAGCATCGCGGCGTGCTTGCCCGAGCAGTTCATCCGCACGCTCGCCTGCTGACCGTGCTCCCGCACCATCTCGTCGCGGGTCGCCTGGTCGCTCGGCCAGGCCGGCGGGCAGGCGAGCGCGTCTTCGTTCAGACCACCGGCCGTCAGCATCTCCCGCACCGCGGCGGCATGCCGATCGGTGCCGATGTGACTCGCCGTCGACAGAGCGAGGTGCTCGCCCTCGAGCGCGGCTCCCGCCGTGATGCAGGCGACCGCCTGCAGGGGCTTCATGCTGGAGCGCGGCAGGATGAGCGCATCGGCGTTGCCGAGACGCGCGACCACCTCTCCCTCAGAGGAGAGCACCACCGCCGCTCCCGCGTGTCGCGACTCGACGAAGCCGCTCCGCTCTACGACGGCGAGTTCGACGGAATCCTGAACGGTGAGAGTCTCCAGCACCCGTCCAGACTATCCCCGCCGCCCGACGAGTCGCCGAAGCGAGTGCGGCGCCGGGAGTGTCGGCTACCGGTGGCACACTGGGGAGCATGGCAGAACACGCAACGCGCATCCTCGGAGAGCACCGTTATGCGCTCACGAGCATCTGGACCGGCAACACCGGGACCGGCACGAGCGGCTACCGCGACTATCGGCGCGACGTCGAGATCTCCGTCGAGGGAAAGCCGATGCTCCTCGCTTCCGCCGACAAGCCTTTCCGCGGCGACCCCGCGCGATGGAATCCCGAGGACCTCCTCGTCGCATCGCTGTCGGAATGCCACCTGCTCTCGTACCTGCACGCGTGCGTCACCGCGGGCGTGGTCGTCCTCTCCTACCGCGACGACGCGACCGGCACGATGCGCGAAGACGGCGCGGGCGGCGGAGCGTTCTCCGAGGTCACGCTGCACCCGCAGGTCGTCGTCGCCGACGCTTCCATGATCGAGGCCGCGGAGCGCGCGCACGTGCAGGCCAACGAATGGTGCTTCATCGCGAACTCGATGAACTTCCCCGTGCGGCACGAGGCCACGGTGACCGCCCTCGGCTGAGCGCTCGACGACCGTCAGCGACGCTCGTGCGGCAGAGCCTGCTTGATCTTCTCGATCGCTCCCTGCGCGGGAGCTTCGTTGTATGCCCCGGCGAGCTCCTGGCCAGAGAGCGCGTGGATCGCGGCCATGATCTCGTCGGTCGCGAGACGACGCGCTCGACCACTCGTCGCGGGGCCGTGCGGGGCGAGATCGAGGGGTTCGCCGAAACGCACCGTGATGCGCTCCTTCGTCGTGGGGATCTTCGCGCCGACCGGCATCACCTTGTCGGTTCCGATGAGCCCGACGGGGACGACGGGCGCTCCGGTCTGCAGAGCCAGGAAGGCGACGCCCGTGCGGCCCTTGTAGAGCCGACCGTCGGTGGAACGGGTGCCCTCCGGGTAGAGCGCTACGGCGAGTCCCTCATCGAGCAGCTGGCGCTGCAGGTCGAGTGCGTCCAGAGCAGCCTGTCCGGCACCGCGGCGTACCGGTATGGCTCCGATGGATTCGAAGAAGGTCTTGCTGAGCCAGCCCTTGGCGCCGGTGCCCTCGAAGTAACTGGATTTCGCGAGGAAATGCACCGGACGGGGGGCTGCAACCGGGATCGCGATGGAATCGATGAAGGACAGGTGGTTGCTGGCGAAGATGACGGCCCCGGTGCGCGGGACGTTCTCCTTGCCCTCGACGCGCGGACGATAGATCAGCCGTGCGAGCGGGCTGATGATGCTGCGCCCCAGCGCGTAGGCGAATCCGGCGTGACGAGGCTCCGCTGACTTCGAGGTCTCTGCGGTCTCTGCGGGGGACGATTCCGGGTCCACGGACGGCTCAGAGGTCATCAGAGAAGGCTACTCCGAGATCCATGCCGGCACTGGAATGAAGCGGTTGTGTCGCGTCTCCCAGCGCGGGCCAAGCGAAATGCGAGAGGATGAAGCGTCCCGCCCGCGATCTCGAAGGCTCAACTGTGCGCAAGCGTCCGCTCCTCCTCCTGTCCACCGTCGCCGCGGCGACCCTTCTCCTGGCCGGCTGCTCCGGCAGCGCTGAGCCGGAGAGCTCGGCCACGCCGCAGGAGACCGCGGGAGCGACGTCGTGCCTCGCCGACCTCGCATCCGGTGCCGGATCCGACGCCGTCACGGTCGAGGGAACGGACGGCGACGCGAAGGTGACGGTCCCCGCAGGCACCGAGATCACCGAGCCCGAGCGTTCGGTGATCACCGAGGGCGACGGCGACGAGGTGCTTCCCGGCGACCTCGTCTCGCTGCGTTACCAGCTCGTCGACGCGACGACCAACGAGGTGCTGAGCAGCTCCGAGCGCGGCCCGGACGGCATCCTCTCCGCGTTGCTCGCCTCGCAGCAGCAGCAGATCTCCGACCCCACGCAGTCGACCGTGTTCACGGTCGCAGCGGAGTGCCTCCCCGTCGGGTCGAGCGTCGTGCTCACCCTCCCCGCCTCGCAGGAGGGCCTGAACCCGAGCGTGCTCTACGTCCAGACGATCGAGAAGCTCCCGACCATCGCATCGGGTACGGACGTCGAGCCCGAAGCGGGGATGCCCACCGTCGAGCTCGACGCGGACGGCGCCCCCACCATCACTCTCCCCGACGGCGACGCTCCGGCCGAGACGAAGGTCGCGGTCCTGAAGCAGGGCGACGGCGCGACGGTCGCCGAGGGTGATCTCGTCACTGTTCAGTACCGCGGCATCAAGTGGTCGGACGGGGAAGAGTTCGACTCCAGCTGGAGCCGCGGAGCGGCGCCGGCGCAGTTCCCCACGACGGGTGTCGTAACCGGCTTCAAGAAGGCGCTCGAAGGCCAGAAGGTCGGATCGCAGGTCATCGTGACGATGCCGCCGTCCGAGGCGTACGGCGCGAGCGAGGGCAACGAACTCCAGAACGAGAGCCTCGTGTTCGTCGTGGACATCCTCGCGACCACCCCGCCGGAGCAGGTCCAGCAGTAAGCGGCGGAGCCGAGGGCGTGTCATAGGCTGACGACATGCAGCGCATCATCGTCCTCGGCTCCACCGGTTCCATCGGCACGCAGGCGCTCGACGTCATCCGTGCCAACCCCCGCCGTTTCGAACTGGTCGGTCTCGCTGCAGGCTCGAACGCAGAGATGCTGGGCGAGCAGGCCGAGAGCTTCCGTGTCGAGAGCACCGCTCTGGGGGCGGTCGAGGCCGAGCAGCTCGTGCGCGACGTCGACGCCGACGTGGTGCTGAACGCGATCACGGGATCGATCGGCCTCGGCTCGACACTCGCCGCTCTGAAAGCCGGACGCACGCTCGCCCTGGCGAACAAGGAGTCCCTCATCGTGGGCGGCGAGCTGGTGCTCGCCGCGGCACGGCCCGGGCAGATCGTGCCCGTCGACTCCGAGCACTCCGCGATCGCGCAGGCGCTCCGCAGCGGAACGCACGCCGAGGTGCGTCGGCTCGTCGTCACGGCATCCGGCGGTCCCTTCCGCGGGCGCACCCGGCAGGAGCTCGCCGAGGTCACGCCGGCCGAAGCCCTGGCCCACCCGACCTGGGATATGGGGCGCATGGTCACCACCAACTCCGCCACCCTCGTCAACAAGGGCCTCGAGGTCATCGAGGCGCACCTGCTCTTCGACATCGCCTACGACGACATCGACGTCGTGGTGCACCCGCAGTCGATCGTGCACTCGATGGTCGAATTCATCGACGGCTCGACCATCGCCCAGGCATCGCCGCCCGACATGCGCCTGCCGATCTCGCTGGGACTCGACTGGCCGAACCGCGTCGGCGGGGTGGGGCGCCCCCTCGATTGGAGGACGGCGTCCTCCTGGACCTTCGAACCTCTCGACGAGGAGGCCTTCCCCTCCGTCGCGCTCGCGAAGACCGTCGGACGTGCGGGAGCGACGTTCCCCGCCGTCTACAACGCCGCGAACGAGCAGGCGGTCGACGCCTTCCACGAAGGACGACTGCCGTTCCTGGGAATCGTCGACACGATCGCCCGCGTCGTCGATGCGCACGAACCGCCCGAGCAGCTCACGGTGGAGTCGCTCGCCGCGGCCGAACTCTGGGCGCGGCAGAAGGCGGACCGGCTGATCGCCGCCGCCTGAGCCTCACTCCTCGTCGGGGTAGGGCACGGGCCAACGCGAGTCCGGCACCGGCCACCCGGCCGCGCGCAGAGCGCGGCGGGCGAGTTCCCTGGCCGAGTACGGCGTGCGCACACCGCGGATATCGCGGTAGTCCTGGTGCCCGGGCCCTGCCCAGAGGATCGCATCGCCGTCCCCGACGAGCTCGACAGCGGCGACGATGGCCGTCTCCGGTGGCGAGTACTCGTGGATCTCGGCATCCGGGCGTGCTTTCCGTGCGCCCGCCACCAGCGTCGCACGGATCGACTCGGGATCCTCGAAGCGGGGGTGGTGATCGGTCACGACGAGGATGTCGCTGCCCTGCACGGCCGTGCGGGCCATGTCGAATCGCTTGCTCGCGTCGCGGTCGCCATCGGCGCCGAACAGCATGACGACGCGTCCCGGCGTCACGCGACGCACGGCGGCGAGTGTCTTCTCGAACGCGTCGGGGGAGTGGCCGAAGTCGACGAAAACGGCCGGGCCGCGTTCGCCCGACACGAGCTGCGTGCGCCCGGGCAGATACGCGCGGATGCCGCCGTCGCGCTCGAGGGCCGTGACGATCCGCTCCCAGGTGTAGCCGCCTTCGAGGAGCATCACGATCGCCAGTGCGGCATTCGCGGCCATGTGCGGGCCGATCACCGGGACCGTCGTCGTGAGGGTTCCCGCGGGGCCCGCGAGGGTGAAGGTGGTGCCGGCGGCGCGCTCGTCGTCGATCGTGACGACCCAGTCCGCTTTCGCTGCGACCTCCGGGTCGGCGGCGATCAGCGGGGTGCCCACCGTCACGACCGGGATCTCGGCGCGTTCGACGACGATCGCGCCGGAGGGGGAGTCGAGGCAGATGACGCCGCGCTTCGACCGGTCGGGGCGGAAGAGCGGCAGCTTGGCCTCGAAGTACTCCTCCATGTCGGCGTAGTCGTCGAGGTGGTCGTGGCTGAGGTTGGTGAAGCCGGCCACGTCGAAGTGGATGCCGTCGACGCGGTGGCGCGAGAGCGCCTGGGCGCTCACCTCCACGGCCACGGCCTCGACCTCGCGCTCGCGCATGAGGGCGAGGAGGGCGTGGAACTCGGATGCTTCGGGCGTCGTCAGTCGCGAGACGATGACCTCGCCCGCGATGTGCCGTTCGGCGGTCGAGGAGAGCCCGGTGACGACGTCGATCTGGTCGAGGATACCGGCGAGCAGATGGGAGACGCTCGTCTTGCCGTTGGTCCCGGTGGTCGCGAAGAGCAGGGGGAGCGGATCGTCGGCCCCGGTGCCGTAGACCCAGGCGCTCAGGTCGCCCAGGACCGCACGCGGATCGTCGACGATCAGGATCGGGAGACCGACCGACTCGGCGATCGCGGCGCCGTCGTCGTCGGTGATGATCGCGACCGCGCCCTTCTCGGCGGCCGCGGCCGAGAACTCGGCGCCGTGGCGGTTCACGCCCCGGATCGCGACGAAGGCCTCTCCCGCGCGGAGGTCGGCGGTCGCGAGGGTGATGCCGCTGACGGCCACCCCCTGCAGCTCGCCGCGCGTGTCGCGAGCGAATCGGGAGGCGAGTTCGGACAGCTGACGCCGGGGCGGGTTCGCGGGGCGGAGCACGGGAGGCAGGCTCGGTTGTTGTTCAATCGACATGTCTCTTCCATGATCTCACGTGCCGGGCGTATTCCTAGGCTCCAGGCAGTAGCGTTGGCGCGTGGAAACCCTGCTCTATGTGGGTGGCATCCTGTTCATGCTGGTCGGGCTCGCGCTCTCGATCGGACTGCACGAGATCGGTCACCTCCTGCCCGCGAAGCTCTTCGGCGTGCGCGTCGGCCAGTACATGATCGGCTTCGGGCCGCGCATCTGGTCGCGCCGGATCGGCGAGACGGAGTACGGGTTCAAGCTGCTGCCGATCGGCGGGTTCATCTCGATGTCGGGCATGTACCCGGCCTCGAAGAACTCCCGCGCAGCAACAGGGATCTTCCGGTCGCTCGTCCAGGACGCGCGCGCCGCGAACGACGAGACGATCGCGGCGGGCGAGGAGGACCGCGTCTTCTACAAGCTCCCGGTCTGGAAGCGTGTCATCGTCATGCTCGGCGGGCCGTTCATGAACCTCGTTCTGGCGCTTCTCATCTTCACGGTTCTCGCTTCCGGGATCGGACTGCAGCAGGGCACCACGACGATCTCGTCGGTGACGGAGTGCGTGCTGCCGGCCGGTTCGTCGCAGACCGAGTGCACGGCCGACGACCCGGCCTCACCGGCGGCCGAAGCCGGGATCCTGCCCAACGACATCCTCGTCTCGATCGACGGCACCCCGGTGTCGACCTTCGCCGAGGCCACCGCGATCGTGCAGGCGGCGCCGGGCGAGACGCTCGACGTGGTCGTGCGGCGCGGCGGCACCGAGCAGAACCTCGAGATCACCCCGATCGTCGCCGAGCGCACGCTGACGGATGCCAGTGGCCGTCCGATCCTCGACGATGCCGGGGATCCGGTGGTGAAGGAGGTCGGCTACGTCGGGATGTTCGCGCAGATGGGCTACGTCCCGCAGCCGCTGTCGGTCGGACCCCAGATGGCCATCGAGAACGTGGGCCGTGTCGCGAATCTGATCGCGACGCTGCCCGTGCGCCTCTGGGACGTCGGCGTCTCCCTGTTCACCGGGAGCGAGCGTGATCCGAACGGACCGCTCAGCGTCGTCGGCGTCGGGCGGCTCGCCGGTGAGGTCGCCGCGACCGATGCGCCGGTGCTCAACCGTTTCGCCGTGCTGCTGAACCTGCTCGGCTCGTTGAACATCGCCCTCTTCGTCTTCAACCTGATCCCGCTGCTGCCGCTCGACGGCGGTCACATCGTCGTCGCGCTGTGGGAGGGGATCAAGCGCGGATGGGCGCGACTGTTCCGCCGCCCGCCACCGGCACCGGTCGACGCCACGAAGCTGGTGCCGCTCACCGTCGTGGTCGCGGTCCTGCTGATCGGGATGGGCGCACTTCTGCTCCTCGCCGATCTGTTCAACCCGGTGAACTTCCTGCAGTAGGGTCCCCGCTCAGCGGAGTGCGTGAGCGACGAGGCGTTCCAGGGTGCGGATGCCGTCGCGCGACAGGATCGACTCGAGGTGCCCCTGCACCGATGAGAAGCGCGGCCCACGCAGAGCGTAGACGTCGCCGCTGGTGGAATCGGCCGAGACCTCGGCGTCGCCGATGACGGTCGCACCGGGGGAGACCCGCGCGGTGAACGTGTTGTAGAAGCCGATCGACGCGTCCTCCCCGAAGACCGGGACCGACTTCTGCAGACCCTGGTGGGGGGCATCCAGCGGGGTCAGCGCGATGCCGAGGGAATCGGCGAGGATCTGGTGGCTGAGGCAGACCGCGAGGAGCGGTGCCCCCGCCGAGCGGCGGCGCGCGACGACGTCGCGCATCCGCGAGATGCGCGGGCTCTCGGTGTCGCGCGGGTCTCCCGGACCGGGACCCGCGACGACCAGGTCGACCGCGTCGATATCGGCGTCGTGCACATCGCTCCACGCGGCGATCCGCACGTCGAGACCCAGGTGCCGCAGCTGATGCGCCAGCATCGTGGTGAAGCGGTCCTCCGCATCGACGACGAGTGCGGTGCGCCCGGCGAACGGACCCGAATCGTCATCGCCCTGCGGGTTCAGCCAGAAATCCGCCAGGCGTGCGTTCCGCGAGGAGAGCAGCGCCGCGACCGTGGGGTCGTCGGCGAGCGTCAGCGGGGCGCCCGGGGCATCCGCATCGCTGCGCTCCTCGGCGACACGGTCCCGATCGATCGCCCCGATGGCGCCGAGCACACCGGCAGCCTTCCCATGGGTCTCGCTGACCTCACCGTGCGGATCGGAGTGGCGCACGAGCGTCGCTCCGACGGGCACCCGCACCTCCCCGCCCTTCAGGTACACGGTGCGGATGAGAATGGGGGCGTCGAGGTCATGACCGCCGTCGACGTTCGGGGTGAAGAGCGCGGCGACGCCGGAGTAGTAGCCACGCGGTTCGCGTTCGTGCCGGTGGATCACCGCGCAGGCGTTCTGCATGGGAGACCCGGTGACGGTGGGGGCGAACATCGTCTCGCGGAGGATGTCGCGCGGGTCGAGTCGGCTCCGGCCCCGCAACATGTACTCGGTGTGCGTGAGCCGGGACATCTCCTTGAGGTGCGGTCCCGTGATGCGACCGCCGTCGGAGCAGACCGCGCTCATCATCTTGAGCTCTTCGTCGACGACCATGAAGAGCTCCTCGGTCTCCTTCGTCGATGACAGGAAGTCGACCAGTGTCTCCTTGGTCGCTCCTCCCGCGGGGTGGCGGAACGTGCCGGAGATCGGATTCATCGTGACGATTCCGTCGCGTGCGACGACGTGCGCCTCGGGGCTGGCGCCGACGGCGATGTGACCGGGGGTGAAGACGGCGAAAGTCCAGTAGGCGCCGCGCTCGTGCGTGAGCAGTGCGCGGAACCAGGTGAGGGCCGCGGTGCGCTCGTCGACGTCGATGCGTGCGGTGAAGTCGCGCCGGATGACGAAGTTCGCGCCCTCGCCGCGGCCGATCTCGTCGGCGATGACGCGTTCGACGATCGCGGCGTACTCGTCGTCGGCGATGTCGAAGCCGTCGTCGTGCAGGGGGATCCGCGCTTCGGGCAGCGCGGTGAGGAGGTCGGGCGTCGGGAGGTGCAGATGCTCGTCGACGACGATGCAGCGCAGCGGCGCACCGTCGTCCTGCGAGACGAAACCGCGCTCGCGCACCTGGCGATACGGAACGAGGGCGAACACCTCGCGGGCGGCTCCGTCGACGGTCAGCGGGATGTCGGCGAGCAGATCGACGTCGACCACCTCGCCGGTGAGCAGCTCGACGGTGTCGGCGCCATCGCGCGCGATCAGCACGAAGGAAGAACGCGGGTCGGCCGTGAGCGCGGCGAGTCGTGAGAGGGTCATCGATGTCTCCTGTGCAGGGCTCCGGCTCGGCGCAACGAAAAGACCGCCCCGGAGGCGGTCTGGATTCGTGGGAACGCGAACACACCGCCTAGGAGGCGGGCCACCAGGTGAAGTTCGCGAGCATGGGGCGAAACTACCACACCGGGGGTGCGCCGGCCGGGCGGATGACGGCCCGTTCCCCCGGCTCCGCTTCCAGCCTGCGCCCATCCTGGCGGCGTAGTCTGGAGCAGTGCCAGCAGTGAACCTCGGAATGCCGAAGATCCCCGAAGTCCTCGCCCCGCGCCGCAAGTCTCGCCAGATCAAGGTGGGCAAGGTGCTCGTGGGTGGGGATGCTCCCGTCACCGTTCAGTCGATGACGACGACGAAGACGACCGACATCAACGGGACCCTCCAGCAGATTGCCGAGCTCACGGCGTCCGGCTGCGAGATCGTGCGCGTGGCCGTTCCCCACCAGGACGACGCGGACGCGCTCAAGATCATCGCGATGAAGAGCCAGATCCCCGTGATCGCCGACATCCACTTCCAGCCGCGCTACATCTACACGGCGATCGACGCCGGATGCGGTGCCGTGCGGGTGAACCCCGGCAACATCCGCGAGTTCGACGGCAACGTCGGGAAGATCGCCGAGGCGGCGAAGGCCGCGGGCGTCTCCCTGCGCATCGGCGTGAACGCCGGTTCGCTCGACCGGCGCATCCTCGCCAAATACGGCAAGGCCACCGCCGAAGCACTCGTCGAGAGCGCGGTCTGGGAGGCCTCGCTGTTCGAGGAGCACGATTTCCACGACTTCAAGATCTCCGTCAAGCACAACGACCCGATCGTGATGGTGAAGGCATACCGTCAGCTCGCCGAGCGCGGCGATTGGCCCCTCCACCTCGGCGTCACCGAGGCGGGACCGGCGTTCCAGGGCACGATCAAGAGCGCCACCGCGTTCGGCATCCTCCTCGGCGAGGGGATCGGCGACACCATCCGCGTCTCGCTCTCCGCCCCGCCGGCCGAAGAGGTCAAGGTCGGGCATCAGATCCTGCAGTCGCTGAACCTGCGCGAGCGCAAGCTCGAGATCGTCTCCTGCCCCTCGTGCGGCCGTGCGCAGGTCGACGTCTACACGCTCGCCGAGAACGTCACCGAGGGCCTCAAGGACATGACGGTGCCGCTGCGCGTGGCCGTCATGGGCTGTGTGGTCAACGGGCCGGGCGAGGCGCGCGAAGCAGACCTAGGAGTCGCGTCGGGCAACGGCAAGGGCCAGATCTTCGTCAAGGGTGAGGTCATCAAGACCGTGCCCGAAGCCGACATCGTCGCGACGCTGATCGAGGAGGCGAACCGGATCGCCGCCGAGATGGGTCCCGAAGCCCCGCTCGGCACCGCGCAGGTCGTCACCGTCTGACCCGGCAGGGAGAAGCAATGTCGTCGACAGTCGTGTCGTTCGCCGGCGGTTCCGTCCGGGGCGAGAGCGTCATCACCCGTATCGAGCCGGTCGACGACGGCGCCGTCGTCGTCGTCGAGGCGACGCCCTTCCACCCGGTCGATCACACGTGGCCCGATCAGCCGGGCGATACGGGAACGATCGTCGTGGGCGAGGAGAGCGTCTCGGTCGCGGAGGCGATCATGGCCGCCGTCAGCGATGAGGGCGACTTCGCGATCGGCGCGGCGATCCCGGTGCGACGCGGGGCCGACGGGTGGACGTGGTTGGTCGCCCATCGCCTCGACGGCTCGGCGCCTGCGGGATTCACGGAGGGCGCGGCGGCCCGGCTCGTGGTCGACGAGCCGCGCCGAGCGGGACTCAGCCGTGGTCATACGGCCTGCCATCTCGCGTCGCTGGCGCTCGATCTGGCCGTCGCCGACCTGTGGCGCAAGGACCCGGGAACCGATGCCCTCGGTGCGCCCGACTTCGAGGGGCGGGCGAATCAGTCCAGCCGTATCCACGAGGACGGCAGCGTCGACGAGTATCGCCTGGGCAAGAGCCTGCGGCGCGCCGGCTTCGATACCGAGACGTTCGCGGCGACGCTCGCCGAGCGGGAGGCATCGATCAACGCGCAGTTGACCGCGTGGGTGTCCTCTGCCGCGGGCAGCCGGATCGTCACCGAGGGACCGGCGATCGTCGACCGGCGCCGGTGGCACTGCGAGCTCCCCGAGGGGGAGGCGGTGATCCTTTGCGGCGGTACGCACGTGGATTCGCTGGCGGCGTTCGAAGCGATCCGGGTGTCGCTCGATCTGAGCGATCCGCAGCTGCTCGTGATGACGACGACCGTCGTCCCCGCGGCCTGACGCACGGTCAGTCCAGGGAGAACTCGATCTCGCCCGCACCGATGTCCGCACGCGCGACGCGCAGGCGGACGACGTCTCCCGGGCGCGCATCGATCGGAACGGGTGCGGATGCCGTGACGGCGGGGTCCGCCAGCTGGATCCGCGCGCGCTCCCCGCGGAGCTCGATGATCGTCGCATCGACCCGGGAACCCACCAGCGGGGTGATGAGCGCGGCCTCGACGGCGTTCACGGTGGCGGCGTCGAGCCGGGAGGCGCGCTGCGACGAGTCCTGCATCAGACCGGGCAGGTCGGCGAGCGAGTCCCGCACCCACGAGGGCACGGCTTCACCGCGGGACACGGCGAGGCAGATCGTCAGCGTCCATCGGTCGACGAGTCGGCGCAGCGGCGCCGTCGCGTGGGCGTAGGGCGCGGCGATCGCGGCCTGCACCGTGTCGGTCGGTGTCGAGCCGTCAAAGGTCACGTAGCCGGCACCTCGGAACAGGGTCGCGGCCGCCTGCAGCACGGGAAGTGTCAGCGGGTCGGTGCGATCCAGGTCCCGGAGGAAGTCGCCGTAATCGCCGGTGGCCCAGGGCCGTCCCAGCGCCGCCGTCTGTCGGCGGAACGTGTCGAACGCCGCGTCGTCGGGGCGGGGCATCGTGCGCAGGATCCCCACCTCCGCCTCGAGCATGAGCGAGGCGGCCGCCATGCCCGTCATGAGCGACAACTGCGCGTTCCACTCCTCGACGGGGAGGGGGCTGCGCCGCCGGATCGCGTATACGCCGGCGTCGGTCCGGACGACCTCTTCGTCGGGCAGGTTCAGGCTGGCGCCGCCCCGGGCTCGCTCCTGCGCGATGCGCAGCCGGCCGATCTCGGGCAGGAGGGAGACGGGTCCGTCCTCGTCACGGTCGACCGCATCCTGGGCGCCGGCGTACTCGAGTTGCACCCGCGACCGGATCAGCGCTCGTTCGAGTGAGGTGCCGACGACGGTTCCGTCACCGTCGAGACCGAAGGTCCATACGAGAGCGGGGCGATCGACGTCGGGGAGCAAGGAGGCGCGGTCCTCGCTCAGCACGGGCGGATGCAGCGGGATCGATCCATCGGCGGCGTAGAGCGTCTGGCCGCGGCGCCGCGCCTCGACATCGACGGCGCCCCCGGGGGAGACGAAGCCGGGGACATCCGCGATCGCGTAGCGCACGGTGTACCCGCGGCCGGCGCGCTCGAGATGGAACGCCTGGTCGAGATCGCGGGAGCCGGGCGGGTCGAGCGTCGCGAACGGCACATCGCGCAGGTCGAGCTCGGGCGGCGGCGAGGGGGAGGAGAGTGCTTCGTCGAGCGCTTCGGCGGGAAAGTCGACCGGGGCATCGAGGTCTGCACGCAGTGCCGAGAGCGCGACGGCGAGCTCGGTCTGCGCGGCGGAGGGGTCGACGTGCGAACGACGCTGCGGCATGCGTCCACACTAGGCGGATCCTCATGCGGAGGATCGTCACGGGGCGATTTCCGGCGGCCCGATCGTCGGGGGTTCGCGTTAGCGTGGAGGACATGACCACTTCAGCCAAGGCTCAGACCCTCGTCGACCTCTATGACGCCCCCGAGATCCTCCGCGTCGTGAACGTATGGGATGTGGTGTCCGCGCGAGCGGTCGCCAAGCTCCCCGAGACCCGGGCGATCGCGACGGCCGGTCACGGCATCGCCGCATCGTTCGGCTACGACGACGGCACGATCCCGCGCGACATCATGCTCGACATGGTCGGCCGGATCGCGGCATCCGTCCACGTGCCGGTCACCGCCGACCTCGACGACGGTTACGACGACGCGGGGGAGACCACCCGTCTCGCCATCGCCGCCGGTGTCGTCGGCGCGAACGTCGAGGATCGCCTCAAGCCCCTCGACGAGTCGGTCGCCGTGGTGGAAGCCATCGTCAAGGCGGCCGAGGCGGAGGGCGTGCCGTTCGCCCTCAACGCACGCACCGACGCGTTCGTCCGCGCCGGCGGGCGCCCGGTCGAACAGAGCGTCGCCGACGCGATCCAGCGCGGTCGCGCGTTCATCGATGCCGGCGCCACGTCGGTGTTCGTACCCGGCATCCTCGACGCCCACGTCACTCGCCAGCTGGTCGAGGGCATCGGCGAGCGGAAGGTGAGCGTGATCGGCTTGCCGGGCGCGCTCAGCGCCGCCCAGTACGAGAAGCTCGGCGTCGCCCGTATCTCCTACGGCCCGCTCCCGCAGCGAGCCGCGTTGACGGCGCTGCAGGAGCTCGCCGCCAGCCTCTACAAGGGTGGCGTCGTGCCCGAGGGGCTCCCGGCGCTCAACTGAGTCATCGGCCGAAAGACGACGGCCACGGGTCAGTAGACTTGGCCCGTGGTCACTCGTCTTTCGAACTTCTTCCTCCGTACTCTCCGTGAAGACCCTGCAGGTGCAGAGGTCGCCAGTCACAAGCTGCTGATCCGCGCCGGCTACATCCGGCCGCAGGCGGCGGGCATCTTCGCGTGGCTGCCACTGGGACTGCGGGTCAAGTCGAAGATCGAGACCGTCGTGCGCGAGGAGATGGCCGCGGCCGGCGCGCAGGAGGTTCACTTCCCGGCGCTCATGCCGCGCGAGGCCTATGAGGCGACGGGGCGCTGGGACGAGTACGGCGACCTGCTCTTCCGCCTGAAGGACCGCAAGGGGGGCGACTATCTGCTCGCGCCCACCCATGAGGAGGCCTTCACGCAGCTCGTGAAGGATCTCTATTCGTCGTACAAGGACCTGCCGCTGACGATCTACCAGATCCAGGACAAGTACCGCGATGAGGCCCGCCCGCGTGCCGGTCTGCTGCGCGGACGCGAGTTCACGATGAAGGACGCCTACTCCTTCGATGCATCCGACGAGGGGCTGGAGGCCAGCTACCAGGCGCAGCGCGATGCGTACGAGCGCATCTTCCAGCGGCTGGGGCTCGAGTACGTGATCGTCCAGGCGGATGCCGGGGCGATGGGCGGCTCGCGCAGCGAGGAGTTCCTGCACCCGACCCCGGTCGGCGAGGACACCTTCGTGCGCAGCGCCGGCGGATACGCCGCGAACGTCGAGGCGTTCACCACCGCCGTGCCCGACGCCGTCGCCTTCGACGCCGATGCCGCGCCGATCGTGTTCGACTCGCCGGACACCCCGACGATCGACACGCTCGTCGCGCATTCCAACGCGGTTCTCGACGGGGAGTACTCGGCGGCGGACACGCTCAAGAACGTCGTCCTCGCCCTCACGCACCTCGACGGCACGCGCGAGCTGGTCGTCGTCGGCATCCCGGGCGACCGCGAGGTCGACGAGAAGCGAGCCGAGGTGGCCTTCGCGCCGGCCGAGGTCGAGACCGCCACCCCGGAGGACTTCGCGAAGCATCCGCTGCTCGTGAAGGGCTACATCGGCCCGTGGTCGAGCACGGGCGCGGTGCTGGGCGAGGAGTCCGCCACCGGGATCCGCTATCTCGTCGACCCGCGGGTCAGCGAGGGCACCAGCTGGATCACCGGGGCGAACATCGACCAGAAGCACGCGCACTCGGTGGTCGCCGGGCGCGACTTCACAGCCGACGGCATCGTCGAGATCGCCAACGTGCGCGCCGGCGACCCCGCCCCCGACGGCTCCGGACCCGTGGAGCTCGCGCGCGGCATGGAGATCGGGCACGTCTTCCAGCTCGGGCGCAAGTACGCCGAGGCGCTCGGTCTCAAGGTGCTCGACGTCAACGGCAAGCTCGTCACGGTCACGATGGGCTCGTACGGCATCGGCGTCACGCGCATCCTGGCGATCATCGCCGAGCTCAACAACGACGACAAGGGGCTCATCTGGCCCGCGTCGGTCGCGCCCTTCGACGTGCAGGTCGTCGCCGCCGGCCGCGACCAGATCGCGTTCGACGTCGCGGCGGAGCTCTCGTCCGCTCTGGAGGGCATCGGGCTCGACGTGCTCTACGACGATCGCCCCAAGGTCTCACCCGGTGTGAAGTTCGGCGATGCCGAGCTCGTGGGCGTGCCGAAGATCGTGATCGTCGGGCGCGGCGCGGCCGAGGGCCAGGTCGAGCTGTGGGATCGCGCCACGGGTGACCGCGAGGCCGTGTCGATCGCCGAAGCCGTCGAACGACTCTCCCGCTGACGATCGAACGAACGCCGCGTCCCGTCGGGGCGCGGCGTTCGCGTTCTCGGTGTGGCACCTCGCGCCCGCTCAGCGGGTCGTGACACGCTGGACGCATGATCGACGAACCGCTCCCCGACGCCCTGAGTGCCGAGATCAACGCCGTGCTCGACGATGCCGGAGTGCATGCCGACCGTCGGCTCGTGATGAGGATGCTGCGCACCGCGATCCTGCTGGGGGAGGACGGCACCGACCGTCTCGACCTCAAGATCGCTTCAGCGGCGCTCGCGGAGATGCGCGACGCGTTCCGACTGTTCGCGCCGTACCGCGGTGTGCCCAAGGTCACGGTCTTCGGATCCGCTCGCACGCGCACCGACGATCCGCTCTACCGGCAGGCCCGCGACGTCGCGGCGGCGCTGGCGACCGATGGATGGATGGTCGTCACGGGTGCAGGGCCGGGGATCATGCAGGCCGCGGCGGAGGGAGCCGGGCCCGCACTCTCGCTCGGTGTCTCGATCCGCCTGCCCTTCGAAGAGAAGCCCAACGGGATCGTGTCGTCCGGTCAGGACCACGTCGTGGCGATGAAGTACTTCTTCACCCGCAAACTGATGCTCATCAAGGAGTCGGAGGGGTTCATCTGCCTGCCCGGCGGGTTCGGCACGCTCGACGAGATGTTCGAGCTCCTCACCCTTCAGCAGACGGGCAAGGCGGAGCCGATGCCGATCGTGCTCCTCGACGAGACCGGCGGGCGATTCTGGGAGGGGCTGCGCAGTTTCGTCGACGAGCACCTCGCGCCGGCAGGGGTGATCTCGGAGGGCGATTTCGATCGAGTGGTGATCACGGACTCCGTCGAAGCCGCGCGGGCAGAGATCACGGGGTTCTGGCGCAACTACGATTCGCTGCGCTGGTTCGGGGACACGCTGGTGCTGCGGCTCCGGGCGGAACCGACGGATGCCGAGCTCGCCGACCTGAACGAGCGCTTCGCGTCGATGTTGGCGTCCGACCGCATCGAGCGCGCCACCCCGCGATCCGTGGAGATCGCCGATGGCGATGCCGTCGACCTTCCTCGCCTGGCGCTCCGCCTCGATCAGCGACGCGTGGGCGACCTGTTCCGATTGATCGGCGCGATCAACGCCCTGCCCTCCGCGGATGCGCTGCCGGAGAGGTCGCCGTCGGCCTGACGTGGCGACCCGTGGCAGGGGCGGGGTATCGTTGTACGGATGTCGCGTGTGTGATTCCGCGCGACGAGAGCTGAATAGGGAGCCGTCATGGATATCGAACTGAGCCTGCTGCGTGGAATCGAGAAGGAGAAGGGGATCCCCTTCGACGAACTCGTCGCGATCATCGAGCAGGCGATCCTGACCGCCTACTCCAAGCACGTCTCGGCCGAGGGCGACCTTCCCGAGGGCGTGCGCGTCGACCTCGATCGCAAGACCGGTCACGTCGCCGTTCTGCAGGCGGTCTCCGACGACGAGGGCGCCATCATCGGCGAGGAGGACGCCACGCCGAGCGACTTCGGCCGCATCGCCGCTTTCGCCGCCAAGCAGGTCATCAGCCAGCGCCTCCGCGACATCGCCGATGAGGCCGTGCTCGGCGAGTTCCGCGGCAAGGAGGGCGACATCGTCGCGGGCGTCATCCAGCAGGGTCCGAACCCGCGGATGATCCATGTGGATCTCGGTTCCGTCGAGGCCATCCTGCCCCCCGAGGAGCAGGTTCCCGGCGAGGAGTACACGCACGGATCGCGCATCCGCGTCTACGTGACGAGTGTGGCGAAGGGGCTGAAGGGCCCGCAGATCACCGTCTCGCGCACGCACCCCGGTCTCGTCCGCAAGCTCTTCGCGCTCGAGGTCCCCGAGATCGCGGCCGGCCTCGTCGAGATCGTCTCCCTGGCCCGCGAGGCGGGGCACCGCTCGAAGATCGCGGTCAAGGCCAACGACCCGTCCATCAACGCCAAGGGTGCCTGCATCGGCGAGCTCGGCCGCCGCGTGCGCGCCGTCACCGAAGAGCTGTCGGGGGAGAAGATCGACATCGTCGACCACGACCCGGAGCTCGCGGCTTTCGTCGCGAACGCGCTCTCCCCGGCGAAGGTGACGAGCTCGTTCATCCTCGACGCCACCACCAAGGCCGTGCGAGCCCTCGTTCCCGATTACCAGCTCTCGCTGGCGATCGGCAAGGAGGGGCAGAACGCCCGTCTCGCCGCGAAGCTCACGGGCGCCAAGATCGACATCCAGCCGGACAGCGTCCTGGACTGAGCGCCCACCGTCCGCTCGGCACGCGCCGCCCGCGTGCCGAGCGAGAGGAAACGCAGGTGTAAGATGGAACCCGTACGAACGTGCGTCGGCTGTCGCATGCGTGCTCCCCGCTCCGCCCTCCTCAGGGCGGTGTCCCAGAACGGCATCCTCATCATCGATGAGCGCGCCGTCCTGCCGGGGCGAGGCGCGTGGATGCATCCGACGCAGGAATGCATGGCGTCCGCACTGCGGCGCCGCGCTTTCGGACGAGCACTCCGTGTGTCCACCCCTGTGGACACGCAGACCATCGAGAAACGGCTGAACGGCTATGGAAACAAAGTGAACGGCTCGAAATGAGACCCGTCCGCGACTAATGGTCTGCCCTGTCTGGGCAGACTGCCCCAGACAGGAGAATTGTGGCTGGTAAACCACGCGTACACGAGATCGCCGCCGAACTCGGCGTCGACAGCAAGGTCGCACTTGCAAAGCTGAAGGAACTCGGCGAATTCGTCAAGAGTCCCTCATCGACCATCGAACCGCCGGTGGCGCGCAAGCTGCGCGCGGCGATCGATGCCGACCCCTCGCTCAAGGCATCCGCTGAGACTGCTCCGGCTGCGAGCCCCGCCGCCAAGCAGGCAGCCGCCAAGCCGGCAGCGGCCAAGCCGGCCGGCAAGTCGGCGCCGACCCCGGGCCCCAAGCCCGGTCCCAAGCCCGCACCCGCACCGGTCGTCGAGACGCCCGCTGCGGAGGCTCCCGTTGCGGAGTCGTCCGCGCCCGCCCCGGCGGCCCCTGCACCGGAGGCGCCGGCACCCGCCGCGCCCGCCGGTGACAGCGGCGCGCCCAAGCCCGGCGCTCCGCGCCCGGGGAACAACCCGTTCTCCTCGGCCCAGGGCATGGGACAGCGTCCCACCGGTCCTCGCCCGGGCAACAACCCCTTCGCTTCGGCGCAGGGCATGGGACAGCGCCCGACTCCGGGCAACATCCCGCGCCCGCAGGCGCCTCGCCCCGGGGCACCCCGTCCGGGTGCTCCGCGTCCCGGCTCGCCCCGTCCCGGTGCCCCTCGCGGTGGCCAGGGCGGTCGTCCCGGTGCTCCGTTCCAGCAGCGTCCCGGCGGCCCCGGTCGTCCCGGTGGCGCCGGTGGACCCGGTGCCGGTCCCGGCGCACGTCCCGGTGGTGGCTTCGCCGGTCGTCCCGGTGGCGGCGGCGGTCGTGGCCGTGGTCCCGGCGGTGGTACCGCCGGTGCGTTCGGTAAGGGTGGCGGCAAGAGCAAGCAGCGCAAGTCGCGGCGGGCGAAGCGGCAAGAGTTCGAGATGCGGAGCGCCCCGGTCGTCGGCGGCGTCAACGTCACCCGTGGAAACGGGGAGATCATCCGCATGCGCCGTGGTGCGTCGATCGCGGACTTCGCCGACAAGATCGAGACGCTGACCGGTTACACGGTCCAGCCCGGAACCCTCGTCACGATCCTCTTCAACCTGGGTGAGATGGCCACGGCCACCGAATCCCTGGACGAGGCCACGTTCGAGGTCCTCGGCGAGGAGCTCGGCTACAAGATCCAGATGGTCTCGCCCGAGGACGAGGACAAGGAGCTCCTCGAGGGCTTCGGTCTCGACCTCGAGAAGGAGCTGGAGGAGGAGAGCGACGACGACCTCGAGATCCGTCCGCCGGTCGTCACCGTCATGGGTCACGTCGATCACGGTAAGACCCGACTGCTCGACGCGATCCGTCAGACCAACGTCATCGAGGGCGAAGCCGGCGGCATCACCCAGCACATCGGTGCCTACCAGGTGTGGACGGAGCACGAGGGCATCGAGCGTGCCATCACCTTCATCGACACGCCGGGTCACGAGGCCTTCACGGCCATGCGTGCCCGTGGTGCCCAGGTCACCGACCTCGCGATCCTCGTGGTCGCGGCCGACGACGGCATCATGCCGCAGACGGTCGAGGCGCTCAACCACGCCCAGGCGGCGAACGTGCCGATCGTGGTCGCGGTGAACAAGGTCGACAAGCCCGACGCCAACCCGTCGAAGGTGCGCCAGCAGCTCACCGAGTACGGGCTGGTCGCCGAGGAGTTCGGTGGCGACGTCATGTTCGTCGACGTCTCGGCGCGTGCCAACACCGGCATCCAGGAGCTCCTCGACGCCGTGCTGCTCACGGCCGACGCGGGTCTCGACCTCACCGCCAACCCGAACAAGGCCGCTCGTGGTGTCGCCATCGAGGCGAAGCTCGACAAGGGCCGCGGTTCGGTCGCGACGGTGCTCATCCAGTCCGGAACGCTCCGCGTCGGAGACGCGATCGTCGCCGGCACCGCCTACGGACGTGTGCGTGCGATGGCCGACGAGAACGGCGAGCAGGTCCTCGAGGCCTACCCGTCGCGTCCGGTCCAGGTTCAGGGTCTGAACTCGGTGCCCCGCGCCGGTGACGTGTTCATCGTCACCGACGAGGACCGCATGGCTCGCCAGATCGCCGAGAAGCGTGAAGCGGTCGAGCGCAATGCGCAGCTGGCCAAGGCCCGCAAGCGCATCTCGCTCGAGGACTTCACCCGTGCGCTCGAAGAGGGCAAGGTCGAGTCGCTCAACCTCATCATCAAGGGTGACGTCTCGGGTGCCGTCGAGGCGCTCGAGGAATCGCTGCTCAAGATCGAGGTCGACGACTCCGTCCAGCTGCGCATCATCCACCGCGGTGTGGGTGCGATCACCGAGTCCGACGTCAACCTCGCGACGATCGACAACGCGATCATCGTGGGCTTCAACGTCCGCCCCGACACGAAGGCGCGCGAGCGCGCCTCCCGCGAAGGCGTGGACATCCGGTTCTACTCGGTCATCTACAACGCGATCGACGAGATCGAGAACTCCCTCAAGGGAATGCTCAAGCCGGAGTACGAAGAGGTCCAGTCGGGTGTCGCCGAGATCCGCGAGGTGTTCCGCTCCTCGAAGTTCGGCAACATCGCCGGTGTCATCGTGCGATCGGGAACGATCACGCGAAACGCCAAGGCCCGCGTCATCCGCGACGGAGTCGTCCTCGCGGACGGCCTGGCGATCGAATCGCTGCGTCGCTTCAAGGACGACGTCACCGAAGTGCGTACGGACTACGAAGCCGGTATCGGCCTCGGCAAGTACAACGACATCCAGATCGGTGACGAGATCGAGACGACCGAGCTGGTGGAGAAGCCGCGCGGCTGATCCTCGTTGAGTCGCTCCGGCGATGGATGCCATCGGGATAACGGGAACCCCCAAGACCCCGACTATCCCGATGGCATCCATCGCCTCCGCAACAGTTTCACGCCGCTTCGGCGGTTGAAGAGAGAGAATCAAGCATGGCTGGAGAACGACAGGCTCGCCTCGCCGACCGGATCCGCGTGATCCTCGCCGAGCGGCTCGAGAAGGGGCTGCGCGACCCGCGGCTCGGCTTCGTGACGATCACCGACGTACGCGTGAGCGGTGACCTCCAGCACGCGTCGGTGTTCTACACCGTCCTCGGCACCGAGGAGGAGCGCATCGCCAGCGGCGCGGCGCTGACCTCGGCCACGGGGATGCTGCGCAGCGAGGTGGGGCGACAGCTCAGCACCCGTCTGGTGCCCACGCTGGAGTTCATCCCCGATGCGCTCCCGGAGAACGCCGACCACATCACCGCGCTGCTGCGTCAGGCTCAGGAGCGCGACGCGGAGGTGGCGAAGCTC
Source organism: Microbacterium sp. NPDC087868 (assembly GCF_044900755.1). NCBI lineage: Bacteria > Bacillati > Actinomycetota > Actinomycetes > Micrococcales > Microbacteriaceae > Microbacterium > Microbacterium sp. NPDC087868. The sequence continues at coordinate 759,249 of NZ_JBJDNO010000001.1, read as the reverse complement.
GCCTCCTCCGCCTCGCACGCCGGCGACGCCGACCCGTACGTGCGCGCGGAGGACGAGGACTCCGACCGCTGATCCCGCCGGCGCGGAGACGCGTTGGGTATATCGGTCGATGACCGTCGCGGTCGCGGTTCTGCTTGCTACCGTCGCACCGGATGAGAAGCGTCTCATCCGGTGCGAGGGGGTGCATCATCGACGGCGCAGTGGTGTCCGGAGGAACGAGTCACGCGTGGGCGACGGTCGGTCCGTTGCTCGGCGAGCTGATCGACGAACAGATCGGGTGCGCGCCGCACGTGCTGTCGCGCCTCATGGTCGATCTGCACGCGAGTGCGCCCACGATCCGTCAGGTGGCGGCCGCGTTGACGCGCGGGCAGCGCCAGGGGCTGCTTCCGCTGCCGTCTCCTCTCCCGATGGTGCCCGCCGTCGTCGAGGCCTTCCGAGGGCTCGATCTCTCGGCGCGTGATCGTGCTCTTCTCTTCGCGCTGGCCGTGACGCTGACCGACGAGCTGGAGCCGCTGCTGGCCTTCGACGGACGCACGGCCGAGGATCTCGCGGCATCCGCGATCGGCGGGCATCTCGACCTGCACGCCGGCCGCATCCGTCTGCAGGACCGGCGACTCGCGATCTGGATATCCGACGGCATGGGGTCGGGTGAGGCCGCCCGGGTGCACGCGCGTCTGCACGAGGTTTTCGCGCGGCAGCGGCGCACGATCGAGGCGGACTGGCATCGAGCGCGCGCGTCGCTGGAGATGGACCCCGGATCCGCCCGCGAACTCACGCGGATCGCGAGAGGGCTGTCGGAAGCGGGGCACGCCGATCGCGCCCTGATGATCGCGCGCGAGGCGGCCGCGCACGCCGCGGGACGGGATCTCGACGAAGCCCGGATGGTCGCCGGCGCGGCCGCGATCGGGGGCGGGTACGCGCTCGAGGCTGCCGCCTGGCTGGGCACCCTGTTCCCGCACGGAACGGAGCGCTATCGGTTGCAGGGCCTCGCCGGCCTGCTCATCGCACAGGCTCACCTGCAGGGGTCGGTTCCCGAGTTCGACCTGGAGGCGCTGCGCCCGGCCACGGATGCACCGGAGGACTGGTACTCGATCGCTCGGGGAGCGGCGCTGGCCGTGCCCCTGTGCGCGGAGCGCGGTGACCGACGGGGCATGCGCGCCTGGCGGGAGTCGCTGCGGTACGCCTCTGCCCGGGTCGGTGTCGAGTCGAAGCTCCGAGACCCCGCAGTCGCCCTCGCGTGGCTGCTCGTGGGCGAGTCCGAAGAAGACGATGCCGAGGGCACGGGCCCGGTGACGGGAGGCCTGATGCGCGCGCTGACCTCCGCTCTCGACGGACGGATCGACGTCGGGCTGCGTCTGCTCGCGCATGAGGACGCGCTCGCGTCGGGTGTGGATCCGCTCGTGGAGGGATTCGAGCGGAGTCCGCTCGTCGATGCGTACCGCGCGGTCGCGCACGCCCTGCTCCTGGTCTGGCGCGGTGACATGGGCGAGGCACGCGAGCATCTGCTCACGGCATCCATGACGCTCCCGGTGAGCATGCCGTTCGCCGGACTCGGTGTCGTTCTCGCCCGCAGGCTCGACCTCGCCGTGCTCGGAGAACTGGGACCGTTCGCTCGTGCGCTGACCTGTGCGCTGCCGTCGGCTCAGCGGATCGATCTGCTGGTCGATCAGGGCATCGAGGCGTTCCTCGACGGAGACTTCGACGGAGCCGCCGGATTCGTCCGGCTGTGGCGCGAGCTCGGGGCACCGCAGACGTCGTTCGCCGTTCCCGGGCTCGAGGAGATCCGCCCGGGCGGTGACGAGGAACCGGCCGTGCGTCTCATCGAGCCCCCGGAGGTCAGCCTCGCCCGCTCGCTCCGTACACGCGTCGCCACCGCTCCCGATGTGCGCTGGCACTCCGAGCGCGACGAGGTCCTGCGCGCGGCCCGCACTCTGCGGTCGCCGTTCGCGCGCGCTCGCATCGAGGCGATGCTCGGTACCCGTGCGGCGATCCGCGGGGAGGCGGTCGTCGCTCGCGAGCACCTGCGCACGGCCCTCAGCCTGTTCGAGCTCTCGGGGGCTCACGCCTGGGCGCGATCGGTCGTGCGCCGGATCGCGACCCTCGACGCCGATGACGCATCTTCGGCGATCGATCCACTGGCGGCGTGCCGGGCAGCATGGTCGCAGCAGCTCACCGCGCGCGAGCTCGAGGTCGCGATGCGGGCGGCGGCCGGCGCGAGCAACCGGGAGATCTCGGAAGCGCTGGTGGTGTCCGTGCGCACGGTCGAGGTGCACATCGGACGGGCGTTCGCGAAGCTTGGCGTACGCTCGCGGGTCGAACTCACCGTGCTGGCTCACCGGACCAATCAGCTGCTGTGAGGAGTCAGTGCGGTAGCGCGATCTCTCCGTTCCCGGCCTCGGCGAGCCCGTCCGCGACGAGCGAGTCGATCGCGCGATCCCGTTGCAACGGATCCGGCCAGTCCGGCAGCAGATCCTCCAGGGCGATCCCTGCGGGGGCGATCTCCCTGAGCACGCGCAGCACCGCGCCGCGCGCCTGCCGATCCGATCCTTCGTAGGCCGCCTGCTTTCGGCGCGTGTCCACCGTCGCGGGACTCCCCGCGGCGAGCCACGCGCACCGGTCGGCGATCGGGCACTCCTCGCAGATCGGCGCGCGTGCGGTGCACACGGTGGCACCGAGCTCCATGACGGCGGCGTTGAACACCGCGGCGGCGGAGTCGTCCACCGGCATCTGCGCCTCCATCAGGGCGAGGTCGCGCCGTGAGGGAGGGCCCGGGTGCGCGATGCCGTCGACGGCGCGCGCGAGCACCCGGCGCGTGTTGGTGTCGACCACCGGATGCCTGTCGCCGTAGGAGAAGACGGCCACCGCGCGGGCGGTGTAGTCGCCGATCCCGGTGAGCGCGAGCAGCGCGGGGACGTCTCGGGGCACCGTTCCGTCGTGCTCGCGGACGACCTCCGTCGCCGCACGGTGGAGCCAGAGCGCGCGGCGCGGATAGCCGAGGTTCGCCCATTGCTGCACGACCTCGGCGGGGGAGGCCGTGGCCATGTCCGCCGGCGACGGCCAGCGTTCCAGCCACGCATCGAGACGGGGGATCACGCGGGCGACGGGCGTCTGCTGCAGCATGAACTCGCTCACGAGCACGCCCCAGGCGCCGAAACGCTCGTGGAACTCCGGCCGACGCCAGGGCAGATCGCGAGCCGCGGAACGGTACCAGTCGATGACCGGGGCGGCGATCTCCCGGTCGCGGTTCTCGGGCGTCTCCGGCATCCGACAAGCCTATTCGAGCCGCGACCGCGTGTTCGCCCGTGCGGCCGGGCACCGTAGGCTGGAGGGATGGTTCTGCCGGGCATCCTCCTCGTCGACAAGCCCGCAGGGCTGACCAGCCACGACGTCGTCGCACGCACGCGTCGTGCGTTCGGCACCCGCAAGGTCGGGCACGCCGGCACGCTCGACCCGATGGCGACCGGACTGCTCGTGATCGGCATCGAGGGGGCCACCCGGCTCCTCACCCACATCGTGGGCGCCGGCAAGACCTACGAGGCGACCATCCGTCTCGGACAGGCCACGGGCACCGACGACGCCGACGGAGAGATCACCGCGTACGCGGATCCCGCCGCCTGGGCGGACGTCTCCGACGCACGCATCGCCACGGAGATCTCGGCCCTGACCGGTGAGATCTCGCAGGTTCCCAGCGCGGTGTCCGCGATCAAGGTCGACGGTCGCCGCGCATACGATCGCGTCCGTGCGGGGGAGGAGGTCGTCCTCGCCGCGCGGAACGTCGTCGTCTCGCGCTTCGATGTCGTCGGCGACAGAGCGGGTGACGGCATCCGCGATCTCGACGTGATCGTGGACTGCTCGTCCGGTACGTACATCCGGTCGCTGGCCCGCGACCTCGGTGCCGCGCTGGGCGTCGGCGGGCACCTCACCGCGCTGCGGCGCACCCGGGTGGGGTCGTTCGACGTCGCGGATGCCGTCGACATCGATTCCCTCGAGGGGGCTCCGGTCCTCACCCCTGCGCAGGCCGCGGAGCTCATCCTGCCCGTGCTGTCCGTCTCCGCCGAGGAAGCGCGGGATCTGCGCCACGGGAAGCGACTCGCCGGCCAAGCCGGCCGGATCGATGCACCGCTGGTCGCGGCCATCGACGACGAGGGCGTTCTCGTCGGTGTCGTCGAGAAACGCGGAGGCGACCTCAAGAGCGCCATGAACATGCCGGAGAGTGCCCGATGATCCTGTGGTTCACCCTCGCCCAGATCGTGGTGGCGGTCGTCGCCGGAGCGTTCTGCGTCGTGGCGGGACTCGCCGGCCGTCGCCCGAGCGACTGGTCCGTCGGCGCCGTCGCCCTCGTCGAGGCCCTGCTGGTCGCCCAGGTGGTCACCGCGATCATCGCTCCGCTCGTGGGGAACCCGCCCACGGGGGATCTCCTCGAGTTCTGGGTCTATCTCGTCTCCGCCGTGCTCCTGCCGGTCGGGGCCGTGCTCTGGGCGTTGATGGAGCGCAGCCGCTGGAGCACCGTCATCCTCGGAGTTGCCGCCCTGGCCATCGCGATCATGGTGTGGCGCATGCACGTCATCTGGACCGTGCAGATCGCGTAACCCGGAGCCGCACACGGACGTCGGTCCCCTCTGGCGCATCTAGGATGGAATGCGCTATGAGCACCACCGCCCCCACCACCAGGATGACCGGAATCGGTCGCGTCCTCGTGATCGTCTACGCCGTCATGGCGCTCGCGGCCACCGGCCGGAGCTTCGTGCAGATCTTCCGACGGTTCGACGAGGCTCCTCTCGCGTACTCGCTCTCGGCCGTCGCCGCCGTCGTCTACATCCTCGCGACCCTGGCGCTCGTGCTCGCGAGGCGGCGCGGCTGGTACACGGTGGCCTGGGTGGCGATCGTCTTCGAGCTCACGGGTGTCCTGGTCGTGGGTCTGCTCAGCATCCTGATCCCCGAGCAGTTCCAGCACGAGACCGTGTGGTCGCTGTTCGGACGCGGATACCTCTTCATCCCGCTGGTGCTCCCGGTGTTCGGCATCTGGTGGCTGCGGACCAACCGGCCGGACGTCGCACGGACGACCGTCGAGGTCGACGCGTGATCGTCTTCCGCGATCTCGCCGAGGTCCCGGAGGGCTTCGGCCCCAGCATCGTGGCGATCGGCAAGTTCGACGGGGTGCACGCCGGCCATCGTGCCGTGATCCGACGGCTCGAGGAACGAGCGGCCGAGACGGGCGCGCGTTCCGTCGCCGTCACCTTCGACCGCAACCCGCTGGCGATCCTGCGGCCCGACCGCTGCCCCGAGAACGTCGTGACGGTGGAGCGCAAACTCGAGCTCCTCGGCGAGCTCGGTCTGGACGCCACGCTGCTGCTCACCTTCGACGAGGAGATGGCCTCGCTCAGCGCCGAGGACTTCGTGACCGAGATCCTGGTCGCGGCTCTCGGGGTCTCGACCGTCCTCGTGGGCGAGGACTTCCGCTTCGGGAACCGCGGTGCGGGCACCCCCGAGCTGCTGCGCGAGATGGGGCCCAGCCACGGGTTCACCGTCGAGGTGGTCGATGACGTCTACCTTCCCGGCTCCGCACGACGGGTGTCGTCGACGTGGATCCGCGAGCTCCTCATCGCCGGCGATGTGACCGGCGCCGCACGGGTGCTCGGACGCTCGCCCGATGTGCGCGGCGTCGTCGTCCACGGCCTCAAGCGGGGACGGGAGTTGGGGTACCCGACCGCGAACCTGTCGGCCGTCGTCGATGCGTTCGTCCCGGCCGACGGCGTGTACGCCGGATGGTTGATCGACCACGACACGAGCATCCGTCACCCCGCCGCGATCTCCGTCGGGACGAACCCGACCTTCGACGACGTGCTCGAGCGTCAGGTCGAGGCGCACGTGCTCGGCGAGACCGGTCTCGACCTCTACGGGCACGACGTCACCGTCGAGTTCACCGAGCGCCTGCGCGGCATGGTCGCCTTCGAGGGCATCGAGAAGCTCACGGCGCAGATCGCCGCCGACGTGAGCGATGCGGAGCGCGTGCTGCGCGAGCACACCGCCTGATCGGTCCGCCGCGCGCGTCGCCACGAGGGTTCCCCGCCCGGGATGGCGTAGAGTGGTCGCAGTCATCGTCGAATCTTCCGCGTCCTGCGCGCATCGGCGAGATGATCGATCTACATCCGCACGGTCCTGGCTCACGCCACACGCGGACAACAGAGCGCCGGAGCCCCTGGGGCGTTCCGGCCTTCACGCTCAGGAGGAGCATGCCGACCACGGCAACCGCCGCCACACGGCGCAAGAAGTCGTCTCGTCGCGATGACGAGGCGCCCCTCATCCCGATCCTCGCGCGCAAGGTGCGCGAGATCGAGGCCAAGTCCCAGCGCGGAAAGCTGGGACCGACCAACCGCGTCAAGTTCCAGGTGATCGCGTTCCTGGTACGCGAAGAGCGCGCCAGGGTCAAAGCGGATGCCGACATCGGTGATGCCGCACGCGCCGAGCTGCTCAAGCGGCTCGACGGCGTCGCGACCATCCTCGCCAAGACGGCGGCGCGCGACACGTCGCTCATCCAGCTGCTCGAAGCGGACCAGGCGACCTCGCCGGTCGCCAAGCGCATGCGCCGCGACTGGCTGCTCGAGTCCGGTGCGGAGCTCGCTCCGGAAGAGTTGATCATCGCCGATGCCGCGCCGGTTCAGATCTCCGTCGTTCCCGCGGCCATCGCCGAGCGTCAGGTGACCCCGCCGTCGGTCGAGGCCCGCCAGCTCGCGAACCCGTTCCTCGCCCCCGATCTCACGCCGCGCGTGACCACCACCCCGCGCCGTCGCCTCGACGGCTGGGAGCTGATGGGCCCGCTGTACAAGGCGTTCGAGACCGGTGCGGGCGGCTCGGCCGCCAGCATGGAGCTGCCTCCGGCACCCGAGTACGACCACATCTCGCCGAAGGGTCTCGAGGTGATGGTGCATCAGTCCCGCTTCCTCGAGGCGGTTCGCGACGGGCATCGCAGCTTCCTCCTGGCCGATGAGCCCGGCCTCGGCAAGACCGCCCAGTCGGTTCTCGCCGCCTCGGTCGCGGGCGCCTACCCGCTCCTGGTCGTGGTCCCGAACGTCGTCAAGATGAACTGGGCGCGCGAGGTCGAGCGGTGGACGCCGCAGCGGCGTGCGACCGTGATCCAGGGCGACGGCGACGACATCGACGCCTTCGCCGACATCTTCATCGTCAACTACGAGATCCTCGATCGCCATCTCTCGTGGCTGTCGTCGATCGGACTGCGCGGCATGGTCGTCGACGAGGCGCACTTCATCAAGAACCTGTCGTCGCAGCGCTCGCAGAACGTGCTGTCCTTGGCCTCTCGTGTGCGCGAGCGCACGCCCGGCGGGAAGCCGCTCATGCTGGCCTTGACCGGTACGCCGCTGATCAACGACGTCGAGGACTTCGACGCGATCTGGCGGTTCCTCGGCTGGACCACGGGGGAGAAGCCCGGTCCGGAGCTCATGGAGAAGCTCGACGCGACCGGATTCACCCCGGCGGACAAGGCGTTCTACCCCGAGGCGCGCGACGCCGTCATCTCGATGGGGATCGTCCGCCGCAAGAAGAAGGACGTCGCAGCCGACCTGCCCGACAAGCTGATCGCCGATCTCCCCGTGCAGCTCGACGACGAGTTCGGGCGGAGCATCCGCCAGGCCGAGCGCGAGCTGGGGGAGCGTCTCGCCGCCCGCTACCGTCGGATCATCGAGGCCCGTGGCGATCGCGGCCTCGCGCCGGGCGAGATCGACGACGACATCGTGCGTCTCGTCGCCCAGAACGAGCTCGAGGAGTCGAAGGCCGCCGGAACCGGGGGCGACAACGTCTTCACCATGGTCCGGCGTATCGGCCAGGCCAAGGCGTCGCTCGCCGCCGACTATGCGGCGCAGCTTCAGCGCTCGGTGGGCAAGGTCGTGTTCTTCGCGAAGCACATCGACGTGATGGATCAGGCGGAGGCGCACTTCGCCGCAGCGGGCATCCGCTCGGTCTCGATCCGTGGCGACCAGACGACGACGGTCCGTCAGCAGGCGATCGACGACTTCAACGGCGACCCCGAGGTCGGCATCGCGGTCTGCTCCCTCACGGCAGCGGGCGTCGGTCTCAACCTGCAGGCGGCGTCGAACGTCGTGCTCGCCGAGCTGTCGTGGACGGCGGCCGAGCAGACGCAGGCCATCGACCGCGTGCACCGCATCGGTCAGGACGAGCCGGTCACCGCGTGGCGCATCATCGCCGCGCACACGATCGACACGAAGATCGCCGAGCTCATCGATCAGAAGCAGGGCCTGGCCGCTCGTGCGCTCGACGGCGAGGCCGTCGACGATGCGGCAGCCGAGCCCGTGCAGCTCGGGGCGCTCATGCATCTGCTACGGGAGACGCTGCGCAGCGCGTGAAAAGTCGTTAAGAATCACGATTCTTGATCGCGATTCGAGGGCCGAGAAGGGCCATTCGGAGAAGTTGTGCCGGATGGTCCTTTTTCGTCGGCAAGATCTCCGGTTTTCGACGTGCTCGAATGGCGCTCGACGGGCGCATGGCACTAGTGTCGATCGCAGGCAGCGTCGCCTTTCCCCTTTCCTTCTCCCGAGCGTCTGAGGCAACAGCATGAAGATCGGAATCCTGACGAGCGGTGGCGACTGCCCCGGACTCAACGCGGTGATCCGCGGCGTCGTGCTCAAGGGCACGACCACTTACGACATCGAGTTCGTCGGCATCCGCGACGGCTGGCGAGGGGTCGTCGACGGCGACTTCTTCCCGCTCACGCGTCACGAGGTCAAGGGCCTCTCGAAGGTCGGCGGAACGATCCTCGGCACCAGCCGGACGAACCCGTACGAGGGGCCGCGGGGCGGCGCCGAGAACATCGCGAAGACGCTCGCGGCGCACAACATCGACGGCATCCTGGCGATCGGCGGAGAGGGCACGCTCGCGGCCGCCAACCGTCTCGCGAACGACGGCATCAACGTGATCGGTGTGCCGAAGACGATCGACAACGATCTGCGAGCGACCGACTACTCGTTCGGCTTCGACACCGCGGTGAACATCGCCACCGATGCCATGGACCGCCTGCGCACCACCGGCGATTCGCATCAGCGCTGCATGGTGGCCGAGGTCATGGGCCGCCACGTCGGGTGGATCGCTCTGCACGCGGGTATGGCCGCCGGCGCGCACGTCATCTGCATCCCCGAGGTACCGATGTCGATCGACGAGATCACCGCTCTCGTCTCGAGCGCGCACGACCGCGGTCGTGCGCCGCTCGTCGTCGTCTCCGAGGGCTTCACGCTCACCGGGATGGACACCGCCTACAGCGACAAGGGGCTCGACGCGTTCAACCGTCCCCGGCTCGGTGGCATCAGCGAGGTGCTCGCCCCCGAGATCGAGCGCATCACCGGTATCGAGACGCGTTCGACGGTGCTCGGACACATCCAGCGCGGAGGGTCGCCTTCCGGATTCGACCGGGTCCTCGCGACACGCCTCGGCCTGCACGCGGCGGATTCGCTCGTCGCCGAGTCCTGGGGCCGCATGGTCTCGCTGCGCGGCACCGACATCGTCGAGGTGCCGTTCGCCGAGGCGCTGGGCGAGCTGAACACGGTTCCCCGCAGCCGGTACGACGAGGCCGCAGCCCTCTTCGGCTGAGCGCGTCAGCTCGAATCAGGCGATCGCGCCGCATCGGGCCGCTCCTCGACGGAACGGACCCATGCGGCGCGATCGCCTTCTCTTCGCGCGGTCAGTCGGCGAGGCCGAGCGTGTCGAGCAGCCAGGCGAGCTCGAACGCACGCTCGCGCCAGGAGTTGTAGCGCCCGCTGACCCCGCCGTGCCCGGCGACCATCTCGCACTTGAGCAGGACGTCGGATGCTCCGGCCTCCCGCAGGCGGGCGACCCACTTCGCCGGTTCGACGTAGAGGACGCGCGTGTCGTTGAGCGACGTCACCGCGAGGATGCGCGGGTACTGCACGCCGTCGCGGACGTTCTCGTACGGCGAGTAGGACTTCATGTACGCGTAGACGTCGGCGTCGTGGAGTGGATCGCCCCACTCGTCCCACTCGATGACGGTGAGGGGGAGCGACGGATCGAGGATGGTCGTGAGGGCGTCCACGAACGGGACGGCGGCGAGCACGCCGGTGAACAGTTCGGGAGCGAGGTTGGTGACGGCGCCCATCAGGAGTCCGCCGGCGCTGCCGCCCTCGGCGACCAGGCGGTCGGGAGCGGTCACCCCGGTGTCGACGAGGTGACGCGCGCTCGCGACGAAGTCCGTGAAGGTGTTGCGCTTGTGCAGCAGCTTGCCGTCCTCGTACCACTGGCGGCCCATCTCGCCGCCGCCGCGGACGTGCGCCACGGCGAAGACGACGCCGCGATCGAGTTCCGACAGGCGGGCCACCGAGAACCCGGGATCGATCGAGTGCTCGTAGGAGCCGTAGCCGTAGAGGTGCAGAGGGCGCGGAGTTTCGCCGGGGGCGCCGAACTCCTTCTTCCACACCAGCGAGATCGGCACTCGGGTGCCGTCGTCGGCCGTCGCCCAGTCCCGCCGCTGCCCGTACTCGGTCGGGTCGTAGCCGCCGAGCACGGTGACGCGCTTGCGGAGCAGCAGCTCCTTCGTCGCGAGGTCGAGGTCGTACACGGTGCCCGGAGTGACGAACGACGTGTATCCGAGGCGGAGGAAGGGGGAGTGCCACTCCGGGTTGCCGCTCACTCCGGCCGAGTACAGCGGTTCGTCGAAGGGGATGTCCGCGACGGCGTCCGTCGTATAGTCGAGCAGACCCACCCGCTCCAGGCCTTCCGCCCGGTACTCGACCGTCGCGAAGTCGCGGAACGCATCGACGCCGAGCAGCCGCCGACCGGGCTCGTGAGACAGGATGATGCGCCGTGCGCCCTGGGGTGCATCGGCCGCGACCGAGACCAGCTCGAAGTCGAGGGCATCGTCGTTGTGGAGGATGAGCAGTCGGTCCTCACCGTCGACGACCGCGTGCTCGACCGAGTACTCGACGCCTTCGGCGCGCGGCCAGACGATCTGTGGCTCCGCCGTGAGAGGCCCGGCGAGATCCACCAGGTACTCCTCGCTCGTGATGCTCGAGCCGACGCCGATGACCAGGTACTTCCGGCTGCGGGTGATGCCCGCGCCGAGCCAGAACTTCTCGTCGGGTTCGTGGAACAGCTGGACGTCCTCGGTCACCGGGGTTCCGAGCGCGTGCAGCCAGAGAGTGTCGGGACGCCAGGCGTCGTCGCGCGTCGTGTAGAGGATGGCCGAGCCGTCGGGCGTGAAGAACGCGCCGGCGGTGTTCGGGATCTCGTCGGCCAGGGTCTCGCCGGTGGTGAGGTCGCGCACACGGATCGTGTAGACCTCGTCGCCCTCGAAGTCGGTCGACCAGAGCAGCTTCGTCGCGTCGTCGGAGGTGTCGAACGCTCCGAGGGAGAAGAACTCGTGACCCTCGGCCTCGACGTTCCCGTCGAGGAGCACGACCTCGCCGGGAACGGCGACGTTCGGCGTCAGCTGCGGGGGAGTCCAGTCGTCGGCGTCGGCCGCCGCACGGCAGTGGATCGGGTACTGCGCCCCCTCGACCGTGCGGCTGTAGTACCACCAGTCGCCGCGGCGGGTCGGCACCGAGAGATCGGTCTCCTGCACGCGGCCCCTGATCTCCTCGAACAGCGTCTCGCGGAGTCCGGCGAGGTGCGCGGTCTCGGCATCCGTGTGCGCGTTCTCGGCCTCGAGGTGCGCGACGACCTCGGGGGACTCCTTCTCGCGCAACCATTCGTACGGGTCGTCGAACGTGTCGCCGTGGTGGGTGCGGAGGGTCGAGCGTCGGTCTGCGATCGGGGCGTTGGTCACCGCTCCACGCTATCCCAGGTCGAGTTGACCGGCACCGGGGACGGTGGGAGGATTCAACGGGGCCGGTTAACGGAAGTCAAACCCACGGTGAACTCTTCGTTCGTCACGTCGATCTCGTCGACATCTCCCTCTTCCTCAACGACCGAAAGCGAACGGTGGAAACCGCAGCCCTCCTCGTCGTGCTGGTGATCCTGCTGGCACTCTTCTTCGACTTCACTAACGGCTTCCACGACACCGCGAACGCGATGGCCACGCCCATCGCCACCGGTGCCCTCAAGCCCAAGACCGCCGTGCTCCTCGCCGCGGTGCTGAACCTCGTCGGCGCCTTCCTGTCGACCGAGGTCTCCAAGACCGTCTCGCACGGGATCATCCACGAGGACGGCATCCAAGCCGCCGTCTTCCTGCCGATGATCTTCGCCGGGCTCATCGGCGCGATCACCTGGAACATGCTCACGTGGCTGCTCGGGCTGCCCTCGAGCTCGTCGCACGCGCTGTTCGGCGGTCTCATCGGCGCCACGCTGGTGGGCGTGGGCGTGCAGGGAATCGACTTCGGGATGGTGCTGTCGAAGATCATCCTTCCCGCCCTGATCGCGCCGGTCACCGCCGGGATCATCGCCTTCGTCGCCACGAAGGCGGCGTACTCGATCACGCGTCGCTACGACGGCAAGCCCGACGGCCGTGACGGTTTCCGCTGGGGGCAGATCTTCACGTCCTCGCTCGTCGCACTCGCGCACGGAACCAATGACGCGCAGAAGACGATGGGTGTCATCACCCTCGCCCTCATCACCGTGGGATGGCAGAACGCAGATCAGGCCGACCCGTACCTCTGGGTGATCATCGCCTGTGCGGTGACGATCGCTCTCGGCACGTACCTCGGCGGATGGCGGATCATCCGCACCCTCGGCAAGGGCCTCACCGACGTGAAGCCGGCGCAGGGCTTCTCGGCCGAGAGCGCGACGGCGGCCACGATCCTCGCCTCGAGCGCATTCGGCTTCGCGCTCTCGACGACGCAGGTCGCCTCCGGCTCGGTGATCGGTTCCGGTCTGGGCCGCCGCGGGTCGACGGTGCGCTGGCGGACGGCCGGTCGTATCGCGATCGGTTGGCTCCTCACGCTTCCGGCCGCCGGCGCGGTCGGCGCGCTGGCGGCGCTCATCGCCCTCTGGCTCGGAGGCTGGGGCATCGCGATCGACGCGGTCCTCGCCCTCGCCGTCATCATCGGGCTCTTCCTGCGCTCGCGGCGTGACGCGGTCACGCCCGCGAACGCGATGAGCGATGTGGCCGAGTCCGGCCTCGCGATCGATCTGCCGGATGCCCCGCCGCCCACGCGCCGCCAGCAGCGGATCGAGCAGGCCAAGGCCGAAGCCAAGGCCCGCAAGCAGGCGAAGGCGGATGCGCGTGCGCAGGGCAAGAACGGCACGCGCACGAAGAGCACGACCGCGGTCCGCGACGAGGCCGGCACCGAGAAGGGAACGGGCGAATGAGCGTCTCCATCGATTGGCTCGCCTTCTTCCAGGTGTTCGTCGCGGCGCTGATCGGCGCCGTCGCGATCGTCACCTTCTACGCCTTGGGTCTGCGCCTGCTGGTGCGCAGCGGGCACGCTCCCGTCGTGAGCCCCGCGGAGTTCACGGACGCGATCACGGTCATCACCGAGAAGGACCTCCGGCGAGCCGAGAAGCAGGCCGCCAAGGCGGCGCGCAAGAGTCCGCTCACCGACGGGCAGAAGCGCCTGTCGCTCGTCGGCGCGTACGGATGCTTCGCCCTCTGCGCGCTCGCGGTCGTCGCCGGCATCATCATCATCGTCGTCGGCCACTGACGGGCCAGGGCGCTCCGGCGTCCCACCCCCCCCGTCGTAGGCTGGTGCCATGCCAGGGCCCTACGTCTTCGGTCGGCATCAGCCGGCGTCGCACACGATCATCCATGTCAGCGACCCGCACTTCCTCGCCGGAGGCGCGCGCTTGGGCGGGCGCTACGACGTCGACGACACGTTCGCGCGCACGCTGGTCGCCATCCGAGCGGTTCACCCCTATCCGGCAGCGCTCGTCCTCACCGGTGACCTGACCGATCTGGGGGAGCCTGACGCCTATCGTCGCCTGCGTGCCGCGGTCGAGCCGGTCGCCCGGGAACTCGGGACGCAGGTGATCTGGGTCGCGGGCAACCACGACGAGCGACCCGCGCTGCGGGAGGGACTGCTGGACGCGCCCGCGACGGAGGAGCCCGTCACGGGTGTCTGGGAGATCGATGGCCTGCGCATCATCGCGCTCGACACCTCGGTGCCCGGCTGGCACCACGGCGACCTCGACGACGGCCAGCTCGCCTGGCTCGCCGACGTTCTGCGGACCCCTGCTCCGCAGGGCACGCTGTTGGCCATGCACCACCCGCCCCTGCCGAGCCACCTCCCGCTGTTCGACATCCTCGAGCTGCGCCATCAGGAGAAGCTCGAGGCCGTGATCCGGGGGAGTGATGTACGCGGCATCCTCGCCGGCCACCTCCACTACTCGTCGACCGGGGTGTTCGCCGGGGTGCCCGTGAGCGTCGCCTCCGCCACCTGCTACACCATGAACGTCGCGCGTCCGGCGGCCGAGGTCAACGGGATGGATGCCGCGCAGGCGTTCAACCTCGTGCACGTCTACCCCGACACCATCACGCATACCGTCGTGCCGGTGACGACGGCGCCCACCGGCGAGTACTTCTCGGAGGCGTGGCTCGAGAAGATGGCGGCGCTGGATCCCGAGGCGCGTCTGGAGGCGTTCTCGCGGAAGCCGACGCGCTGATGCGGTGCCCCGAGCGCGGCGAAGGCGCGGGCGTAGACTGGAGTCATCCCCCACTCCACTCATTCGCCACGACCCACAAGGATGTGACATGGCATCTGCCGCGCCGACCCTGACCCGTACTGAGACCGACTCCCTCGGGAGCATGGAGATTCCCGCCGACGCGTACTGGGGCATCCACACCGCCCGCGCCGACGAGAACTTCCCGATCACGAAGCGCCCGATCTCGGTCTACCCGGATCTCGTTCGCGCCCTCGCGATGGTCAAGCAGGCCAGTGCCCGCGCGAATCGCGAGATCGGAGTGCTCGATCCGGAGCGGGCGGATCTGATCGACCGCGCGGCCCAGCGCGTCATCGACGGCGAGTTCCACGACCAGTTCACGGTCGGGGTGATCCAGGGCGGTGCCGGCACCTCGACGAACATGAACGCGAACGAGGTCATCACCAACATCGCGCTCGAGATGGCGGGACACGAGAAGGGCGACTACGCGTTCCTCTCGCCGATCGACCACACCAACCGCAGCCAGTCCACCAACGACGTGTACCCGACCGCCGTGAAGATCGGCCTGTCGCTGACCCTGCGGGCGCTGCTCGAGGAGCTCGACCTGCTGCGCCGATCGTTCCTGGCGAAGTCAGGGGAGTTCCACGACGTACTGAAGGTCGGACGCACGCAGTTGCAGGACGCCGTGCCGATGACGCTCGGCCAGGAGTTCCACGGTTTCGCGACGACCCTCGGCGAGGATCACAGCCGGCTCACCGAGAACGCCTCGCTCATGTTCGAGATCAACATGGGCGCGACGGCGATCGGCACCGGCATCACGACCCACTCCGACTACGCGCCCGCCGTCCTCAAGCACCTGCGTGAGATCACCGGCCTCGACCTCGAGACCGCCACCGACCTCGTCGAGTCGACGAGCGACACCGGTGCATTCATGTCGTTCTCGTCGTCGCTCAAGCGCAACGCCATCAAGCTCTCGAAGATCTGCAACGACCTGCGCCTGCTCTCGTCGGGGCCGCAGGCCGGTTTCGGCGAGATCAACCTCCCCGCCCGCCAGGCGGGCTCGAGCATCATGCCGGGCAAGGTCAACCCCGTGATCCCCGAGGTCGTCAACCAGGTCGCCTTCGCCGTCGTGGGCGCGGACATGACGGTGACGATGGCGGTCGAGGGCGGGCAGCTCCAGCTCAATGCCTTCGAGCCGGTGATCGCGCACTCGATCTTCCAGTCGATCACCTGGATGCGCCAGGCGATGTGGACCCTCCGGGTGAACTGCGTCGACGGCATCACGGCCAACCGCGACCGCCTCGGGACCATGGTGGGTGCCTCGGTCGGCGTGATCACGGCGCTCACCCCCTTCATCGGGTACGCGGCCGCGGCAGCGCTCGCGAAGACCGCTCTGCTCACCAACCGGAGCGTCGCCGACCTGGTCGTCGAGGCCGGCCTCATGTCGCGGGAAGAGGTCACCAAGCAGCTGTCGCCCGCGCGTCTGTCCGGACTCGAGGCCGTCACGGCCGCGATCCCGATCATCCCGACCGACGATCTCATCGAGATCTGAGCGGAGACGGAAGAAGGGCGGATGCTTCGGCATCCGCCCTTCTGCGATTCCGCGTCCCGACGACGATCAGTCGAGGATGCGGCAGTGCGTCGTGAGTTCGCCGATGCCGTCGATGCCGACGGTGACGGTCGAACGGTCGCGGAGGAAGATCTGCGGATCGCGGGAGTAGCCGGCACCGCCCGGGCTGCCGGTGGAGATGAGCGTGCCGGGCAGCAGCGTGAGCGACTGCGAGAGGTGCGCGATGAGCGTCGCGACCGAGCGCACCATCTGGCCGGTCGTCGCGTCCTGCACGGTGTGACCGTCGACGACGGTCCAGATGTGCAGATCCTGCGGGTCGGCGATCTCGTCGGCGGTCACCGCGAAGGGACCCGTCGGAGTGAAGCCGTCGAAGGACTTGCAACGCGACCACTGCGCCTCCGCGAACTGGATGTTCCGCGCGGTGATGTCGTTGACGACCGTATAGCCCCAGACGTGGGAGAGTGCGTCGCTCGCCGCGACGTTCTTCGCCGGGGTGCCGATCAGAACACCGAGCTCCGCCTCGTAGTCGACCGCTTCGCTGAGGGCGCGGGGCCAGGAGGTCGTCTGCTGGTGACCCGTCAGCGAGTTCGGCCACAGGGTGAAGACGGTCGGTGCGGCGTCGGTCTTGAGACCCAGCTCGCTCGAGTGGGCCGCGTAGTTCAGTCCCACGGCCAGCACGGCCGGGGGCGCCAGAACCGCCGAGGCGAACGACCAATCGGCGAGCGGATGCCGGGGCGCGGCGCCGTCGGCGAGGGCAGAGCGGAGCAGGTCGAGTGCGGTGTCCCCGCGTTCGATGAGCTGCTGCAGCGTCGCCGGAGCGTCGGTGAGGAGGTCGGAGACGAGGATGGCGTCGGCGTCTTCCACCACGGCGAGAACCGCAGAGGGGGAATCCGGACGGCGCAGATGAGCGAACCGCATGCCTCTACGCTACCCGGTGGCTGCGCCCTGTCCGCGGAGGCGTCCGGTATACCGCTACCGGCATCGCTGCGGCCCCTATGCTCGTGGCTATGAGTTTCGGAGGACCGTCCCAGCCGCAGCAGCCCTCGCCGTACACCCCGCCGCCGGCCCCGCAGCAGCCTCCCGCTCCGCAGCAGCCCCCGGCGGTGCACCAGCCTCCAGCCGTGCAGCAGCCTCCCGCCCCGCAGCAGGGGCCGGCCCCCCAGTTCTCGCAGCAGCAGTACGCGCAGTCGGCCTACACCCCCCGACAGTTCTCGCAGCAGCCGGCCTATGCCTCGGCTCTCGCGCAGCCGACGCCGTACACTCCGCCCGCTCCGGCCGCGCCCTCTCCCGCCGAGGGGCTGCCGGCGCTCCCCGTGCCGACGCGCAAGGGACGCAGCGTATCGATCTGGCTCTTCGGATTCCTCGGGCTGCTCCTCCTGGCGCTGATCGGGTACTTCGTCGTGGCACTCGGGCCCTCGGCATCCGTCATCGGGCTGGTGCTCGCACTCATCCCGCTCGCGATCGTGTTCCTCGGCGTGAGACTGATCGATCGATGGGAGCCCGAGCCCAAGAGTCTCGTGATCTTCGCGATCGCGTGGGGTGCCGTCGCCGCGGTCGGCCTCACACTGCTGGTCGATCTCGCGCTCACCTTCGCCTTCGGTTTCCGCTCGGAGGAGCTGGCCGCGGTCGTGCAGGCGCCCATCGTCGAGGAGTTCTGGAAGGGATTCGGCGTCTTCCTCATCTTCCTGGTGGCACGTCGCGCGTTCGACGGTCCGATCGACGGCGTCGTCTACGGCGCGCTCGTCGGCGCGGGGTTCGCGTTCACCGAGAACATCCAGTACTTCGCGATCAGCCTGATCGAGGGCGGGGGAGAGCAGCTCTCGGTGACCTTCGTCGTGCGCGCGCTCCTCTCCCCGTTCGCCCATGCGATGTTCACGTCACTGACGGGCCTGGCGATCGGGCTCGCAGCACGCCGTCACTCCTCGGCATGGGCTGCCCTCGGCGCGGGGCTCCTCGGCCTGCTGGGCGCGATCCTGCTGCACGCGTTGTGGAACGGATCCGCGACCTACGCCGACTTCTTCCTGCTGTATTTCACGCTGCAGGTCCCGCTGTTCGCCGGCTTCATCATCGGCATCGTCGCGCTGCGCCGGGAGGAGGCGCGACTGACGAAGGCGCGTCTGGGCGACTACGCGGCAGCCGGGTGGTTCACTCCCGAGGAGGTCACGATGCTGGCGACTCCGGCGGGGCGCAAGGTCGGGATGGCCTGGGCGGCGCGGTTGCGCGGAGATCGTCGACCCCTGATGCGCGAGTTCATCAAGGACGCGACGACACTGGCATCCGTCCGCCAGCGGGCGATCACCGGACGGGATCCGCTCGCGTCGGAAGACGAGCGCGCGCTCCTCATCCGGACCCGCGCGACGCGCGCCGCGCTGCTCGCGTACTGAGCGACCCGGGGTGTGGCTCCGCCCCGGACAGACTCAGCGCCCGGTGCTGCGGCGATGCCTGCATGTCTCCCGGGCGCTGAGTTGGCTTGAAACCAGGGTGCACCCGCCTCCCGGGAGTGTCAAGGGCGACTTCCTCGGATGTTCGCTGTGAGCAGGTGCGGTCGCGTTGACCGGTCGCCGTCCACTCGGGTTGGATGGAGTCATGACTGATCGTACGAAGCCCGAGTTCGACGCCCCCACCGGTCCTGCCCCCGCAGAGCTGGTCATCCGCGACATCATCGAGGGTGACGGCACCGAGGCCAAGCCCGGCGACACCGTCACCGTGCACTACGCCGGTGTCGAGTTCGAGTCCGGCGAGGAGTTCGACTCCTCGTGGGGCCGCGGTGAGACCATCCAGTTCCCCCTGCGCGGCCTGATCCAGGGCTGGCAGGACGGCATCCCCGGCATGAAGGTCGGCGGCCGTCGCGAGCTCACCATCCCGCCGCACCTCGCCTACGGACCGGCCGGGGGAGGACACTTCCTCTCCGGCAAGTCGCTGATCTTCATCATCGACCTCGTCGCCGTCGGCTGATCCCACGACGTTCACGAAGACGCCTCGTCCCGTTCGCGGGCGGGGCGTCTTCCGTTGCACTCAGGAGATTCTTATTCATGGGAATATATCTTTCGAGAGCACGGTTCCCTTTCCTGTCGCCATTCGAGCGGCCCCCACGTCCCAAGGAGATCCCATGACCAGCATCGACATCCCCGGCTACCGCCCCGGCACCTACGTCCTCGACCCCTCCCACAGCGAGGTCACCTTCAGCGTCCGTCACATGATGATCTCGAAGGTGCGCGGCACCTTCGGCGTGAAGAGCGCGACGCTGACCGCTCCCGAGAACCCGCTCGAGACCACGGTCGAGGCGAGCGTCGACGTCTCGTCCGTCGACACCAAGGACGAGGGTCGCGACCAGCACCTGCGCTCGGCCGACTTCTTCGACACCGAGAACTTCCCGACCATGGACTTCGTCTCCACCGGTGCCCGTGCTGAGAACGGCGAGCTGTACGTCGACGGTGACCTCACCATCCGCGGCATCACCAAGCCCGTCAGCTTCGAGGTCGACTTCGGTGGCTTCGGTTCCGACCCGTGGGGCAACTACAAGGCCGGCGCGTCGGCCAAGGCCGTCATCAACCGCGAGGACTTCGGCCTGACGTGGAACGCCGCCCTCGAGACCGGCGGCGTGCTCGTCGGCAAGGACGTCACGATCAACCTCGACCTGCAGGCTGCACTGCAGCAGGACTGATCCGCGTGCGATGAGGACCCCGGGCCGTTCACGGCTCGGGGTTCTCTGCGTCGTAGTCGCGGAAGCGCGCGCTGCGCCGCACGAGGACAGCAACCAGCGCGATCACGATCACCCCGCCCAGCACGGGCGGGAACCAGAGCGCTGTGAACGTCGAGAGGGTTCCCGCGTACAGCGCGCCGACCCGGGGCCCGCCCGCCACGACGACGATGAAGACGCCCTGGAGGCGGCCGCGCATGGCATCGGGCACGGCCGCCTGCATCATGGTGTTGCGGTAGATCGAGCTCACGTTGTCGGCCGCTCCGGAGAACGCGAGCGCGATGCACGCCACCACGATGAGGGCGATGTTCGGTGCGGCCTCGGAAGCCGGCGGGAGGAAGACGCCCGTGAGCAGGACGATCCCGAACGCCAGGATCGACGCGCCGTACGCCTGGACGGCACGGGCGATGCCGCGTCCGTGCCAGCGGTACTGCACCACGCGGCCGGAGAACAGGCTCGAGGCGAAGGTGCCCAGTGCGACGGCGGCGGTGAGGAGGCCCGTCGTCACGGCGCCGCCGCCCAGCAGGATCGTGCCGAGGGCGGGGAAGAGCACGAGCGGCTGGCCGAAGGTCATCGCGATGATGTCGACGATGTACTGCATGCGGATGTTGCCGGCCCGTCGGAGGAATCGCCAGCCATCGACGAGGGAGGCCAGTCCGGGGCGCACGATGTCGCCCTCGGGGCGGAGTGCGGGCAGGGTCCAGAGTCCGAGGAACATCGACAGCATGAGGACGACGTCGATCGTGTAGGTCCATCCGTACCCGGTCAGGGCGACCAGGATCCCGGCGAGGGCCGGGCCCGCCATGACGGTGAGACCCATCGAGATCCCGTTCAGAGCGGATGCCGGCGCGAGCAGGTCGCGCGGGATCAGGCGCGGAACGATGGCGGTGCGGGTCGCCATGCCGACCGAGTTCGCGGCCGCGGTGATCATGCTCAGGGCGTAGAGCCACCAGATCGTCTCCGAGCCGGTCCACGTCAGCGCGGCGAGCAGCGCCGTGGACGCGAAGGTGACCGTCGCGGCGATGAGTGCGACGCGTCGTCGGTCGAACGCGTCGGCGAGCATGCCGCCATAGAGTCCGGCGAGGATCATCGGGACGAGCCCTGCGACCGCGATCATCGAGACCGCGAAGGTGCTGCCGGTGAGGCTGAACACGTGCAGCATCACGGTGACGAGTGTCAGCTGCCCGCCGATGCCGGCGAGGGCCGATCCGATCCACATCCGAGCGAACGCGGGGCTCGCCTTCAGAGGGGAGAGGTCTATGAGATGTCCGCGTGATCCGCTCATCGCGATGCCTGGCCGTGCTGCACCTCTCGAGCGTATCCGAGGGGGAACGGGTGGGCGCGGATCGCGGTCGTCGGCAGGGGGCTGGGGCTGGTAGACTCTTCAGGTTGCCGTTTGATCGGCCGCGGATAAAGAGAGCCCTCGCATCAGGCGTCGGGCGCCGCGCAACAAGCTGAAAGGGGATCGAATCTATGGCACTCGAAGCAGACGTCAAGAAGGCGATCATCGAAGAGTACGCGACGCACCCCGGTGACACCGGATCCCCCGAGGTGCAGGCCGCAATGCTGACGCAGCGCATCAAGGACCTCACCGAGCACCTGAAGGAGCACAAGCACGACCACCACTCGCGTCGTGGTCTGTTCCTGCTCGTCGGTCAGCGCCGTCGTCTCCTCGGCTACCTCCAGAGCGTCGACATCGAGCGTTACCGCTCGCTGATCGCTCGCCTGGGTCTTCGCCGATAAGGCAGAGCACGCCAGCGTACAATCGCGCAGAACATTCTTGAGAAGGCCGCCCCAGGTGTGGGGCGGCCTTCGTCATTTCCCGGAGGGGTTGATCTCGCTCCCGCTTTCCCGGAGGAAAGTAAGAAGCGGTGACCGGTCGTCGGCAGCGCGCCGTCGATCGGCGGGCGCTCGCGTGGTTGCAGATCGTCGGTGCGGTGGTCACGGCCGCCTTCCTCGTGGCCGGCGTGATCGCACTTCGCCGGCCGGCGGACGGCGGAGCGCAGGCCCTTCTGTTCGCCTTCCTCGTCTACGGTCAGATCTTCAGCGGCTCCGCTCAGCGCAGCGGACTGCAGTGGCGTTTCACCCGCGGGCAGTGGCCGTTGGTGGTCTCCGGTGCAGCCGCGATGGTCCTTGCACTCGTCGCCTTCGGGTTCGCCGTTTTCGTGCCCGACGTTCCGTGGTGGGTGACGGTGCTCCCCGGCGCACTCGTCCTCCTCGTCTTCGGCGGGTACGGGGCCGTGCGACTGGCGCGCGCGTCGAGCGACCCGCCCGGACCGGACGTACCCCGCGTGCCTCTACCGAGGGGTGCCCGTGTCGGCACGCTCGGCGTCGGTATCGTTCTCGGAGCGCTCCTGATGCTCTCCGTCGCCCCGGCGGGCGTCCTCGCGAGCGTGCTCCTGCTGCTGCTCGCCCTGTGCGTGCTCGCCTGGTTCTGCGCCGGTGCCACCGATCTCGGTCTTCCCGCCATCGGTGCGCTCTGGCGGTGGCCGCACGAGGTGGGTCTCGCGATCGGCTTCACCCTTCTGGTCGGGCTGACGGTCTTCGACGTCGGGCGCGCGGAGGGTGGAGCGACGGCGGGTGTGATCGCCGGATGCGGCGTCGTGCTGCTCTTCGTCGGATTGACGTTCGTGCCGGGGCGTGGCGCGCGTGGCTGACCGGTCAACCCATCCGCGCACGCGACTCGATGACAACTTCGCGTCGCCGCTCCGGTTCTCGCTGTTGGCGACGCTGAGCGAGGGAATCGAACTCGATTTCGCGACGCTGCGCGAGATCCTGCAGTGCGCCGATTCGCCGCTGAGCAAGTCGATCAGCCACCTGCACGCCGCAGGTTACGTCACGGTGCGCAAGGCGAGTCTGGGGAGCAGGCAGCGAACGTGGGTGCGCTCGACCGGCGAAGGGCGGGAAGCCTTCGCCGGTCATCTCCAGGCGTTGCGGGAGATCGTCGCACTCGGCGGCGGCGCATCGCTGTGAGAGTCAGGCGTCGGCGCCCACGAGGTCGGCATGATGGATCGCCGCGACGTCGGGGTGTGCGCGCAGCCGCGACTTGAGCGCGTTCTCGCCGTAGAGAGCGTGGATCGGGTTGCTCGGATCCTCGGTCACCCCCGTGGCCTCGGCGGCGAGATCGGCGGGGAGCTCGATCAGCGGCAACCGCTTGTCGAGCGCGGGGTTGAAGAAGAACGGGATCGAGATGCGCTCGTTCGGCGCCTGCGGAGAGACGACGCGGTGGTTGGTGGCCTTGAGATAGCCGCCGGTCGCGTACTCGAGGAGCTCGCCGATGTTCACGACGAAGGCTCCGGGCACCGGGGGAGCGTCGACCCACTCGCCGTCGCGCTCGACCTGCAATCCGCCCTTGCCGGGCTCGACCCACAGCAGCGTGAGCACACCGGAGTCCTTGTGCGCACCGACGCCCTGCTGGGGTTCCGGCTCATGCGTGCCCGGGTAGCGGACGATCTTGATCAGGGTGGAGGGTTCACCGAAGTGCTCGTCGAAGTACGACGAGTCCGCACCGAGGGTCTCGGCCCACGCGCGCAGGAGCTTGCGCGCGACCTCCGAGAGGGTCGCGTGCCACTCGGCGACGATCTCCTGCAACTCGGGCTGCGCGGCGGGCCAGAGGTTCGGTCCGATGAGGCGGTTGAACGCCGGGCCGCCGTCGATCGCGTCGCGCTCGGGGCCGATGTCGATCTGCTCGCGCCAGTCGACCTTGCCCTGCGTCCGCTCGCCACCGATGCGCGTGTACCCGCGGAAGTGCGGGCTGTTGACGTTCTCGATCGCCAACTTGTCGGCCTCGGGCAGTGCGAAGAAGTCCAGCGCGGCCCGGTGCAGTCGTGCCTCGAGGGCGGGGGAGATGCCCGTGCCGGTGAGGTAGAAGAACCCGACATCGTGCGTGGCGGCGCGCAGGTCCTCGCGGAAGCGCGCGGCGGCCGCGGGTCCCTCGTCGAGCTGGGACAGGTCGAGGATCGGGAGCGAGAGTTCAGCCATGGCACGAGAGTACGTCGCCGCCGCGCCGGGACGGGCGTGTGTTGCGGAGGATTACCGCGGTGCTAAAGTCTCGTAGGTAAGGGATGCCTTACCTCAGTAATATTCTGCAGAGAGATCCCTCCGTGCTCGCCACTCTCCTCATCGGCCTCCGTGAAGGCCTGGAAGCCGCCCTCGTCGTCGGCATCCTCGTCGCCTACCTCGGACGACTCGGCCGGCGTGACGTGCTGCCGCGGCTGTGGGCCGGCGTCGGCCTGGCGGTCGCCCTCGCGCTCGGCATCGGCGCCGTCCTGACCTTCGGGGCGTACGAGCTCACCTTCGTGGCGCAGGAGCTGATCGGCGGGCTGCTCTCGCTGCTCGCGGTCGCCATGGTGACGTGGATGATCTTCTGGATGCAGAAGGCCGGGCGCACGATGAAGGCCACGCTCGAGGGCGGCATCGACCGTGCGCTCACGCAGGGCGGGCTGTGGGCCCTCGTCGCGATCGGCTTCGTCTCGGTCGCCCGCGAGGGGATCGAGACCACCCTGCTGCTGTGGTCGATGGTGCAGTCGTTCGGCGACGCGCCCTCCGCTCTGCTCGGAGCACTCCTCGGACTCGCCGCCGCGGTGGTGATCGGTGCTCTGATCGCGCGCGGTGCCGTGAGCCTCGACCTGCGGCGCTTCTTCGCCTGGACCGGCGGCTTCCTGGTGATCGTCGCCGGAGGCGTGCTCGCCTACGCGTTCATGGATCTGCAGGAGGCCGGGGCACTGCCCGGGCCGTTCACGGCCGCCGCCCCCATCGATGCGGTGACCGGTGCCGTGGCCGTCGGCTGGCAGGCGTTCCCGTTCGGGTGGGCGTTCGACGTGACGTCGGCGATCGCTCCCGACAGCGCGTGGGCCGCCATCCTGCAGGCCACCGTCGGCTTCATGCCGCGGATGACCTGGCTGCAGGTGACCGCCTGGGCCGTCTACATCGCGGTCGTCGGCTTCCTCTTCGTGCGCGGTCTCCGCTCGCGTCGTCCCTCGGCATCCGCTCCGCTCGTCTCGTCGAACGCCGCGGACGCATCGGTTTCCTCACCCACACAGCAAGGAGCAGCATGACCACCTCCCACCGGATCCTCGGCGCCGTCGCCGCGACGGGCGCGGCCGCGCTCGTGCTCAGCGGCTGCGTCGCGAAGAGCGATGTCACCGCCGGCGCGGCCTTCGACGTCTCATCGACCGACAGCGCCTGCTCGGTATCGGGCACCTCGGCCGAGAGCGGCACCCTGACGTTCGAGGTCACCAACGACAGCGGTCAGGTCTCGGAGTTCTATCTGCTCGCCGACGACGGGCTGCGAATCGTCGGCGAGGTCGAGAACATCGCGCCCTCCGCCTCGCGCACCCTGACCGTCGTGGCTCAGCCGGGCGACTACTTCACGCTCTGCAAGCCCGGGATGATCGGCGAGGGCGTCGGCAAGTCGCCGTTCACCGTCACCGGTGAGCGCGTCACGGTCGACGGTCCCGACGCCGAGCAGAAGCAGCAGGCCGTCGACCTCTACGCCGCCTTCGTGAAGGACCAGGTCGGCCAGCTCGTTCCTGCGGTCGAGGACCTCGTCGCAGCATACGAGGCGGGCGATGACGACACCGCTCGGAGCCTTTTCCCCCTCACGCGCGCCTTCTACGAGCGCATCGAGCCGGTCGCCGAGGCGCTGGGCGACCTCGACCCGCGCATCGACTACCGCGAGGTCGACGCCGTGGCCGAGGGGCTCGACTGGACGGGCTTCCACCGCATCGAGAAGGACCTCTGGGTTCCCGCGCAGGACGCGTTGAACGCGGACGGCGAGACGCCGGCCTGGCAGGATTGGGCGCCGTCGACGACCGAGGAGCGCGCCGACTTCGGCGACCTGCTGCTGGCCGACGTGCAGGAGCTGTACGACTACGTGCACTCCGACGACTTCACCGAGACGCTCGACGATCAGGGGATCGGCGGAATCTCGAACGGCGCCATCGCGCTGCTCGACGAGGTCGCGACGGGCAAGATCTCCGGCGAGGAGGACTGGTGGTCGGGCACCGACCTCTACGACTTCGCCGCGAACGTCGAGGGATCGAAGATGGCGTTCTCGCTGGTGCAGGACTTCGCCGAGGCGCAGGGCGACGACGGGGCCGCGCTCGTCGCGGAGATCGAGTCCGGCTACGCGGCGCTCGAGGAATCGCTCGCGGCGCACGGCTCGCTGACCGACGGCTTCGTCGGGTACTCCGAACTCACGGATGCCGACAAGCGCGAGTTCACCGACCTCATCAACGCGCTCGCCGAGCCGCTCTCGCAGCTCACCGGCACGGTTCTCGACTGAGCACCGGGATCGACGGAAGGGTACGATCACGCACGTGAACGACACAGGAGCGGATGCCGCGGCCGACTCGTCCTCCGACGAGGCGGTGGCCGCGGCATCCGCTCCGACCGGCCTCAGCCGCCGGGGCCTGCTCGGCCTGGCGATCGGCGGGGGAGTCGCGGGCCTGGCCGTCGGTGCGGGCGCCGGGCTGTCCGGCGGCGTCGCCCTCGGGCGCGCCCGGGCCGCCGAGGACGCCCTCGCCGCCTATGACTTCTTCGGGGAGCATCAGGCGGGGATCACGACGCCGGTGCAGGATCACCTGCATTTCGCGTCGTTCGACATGATGCCGCGCACGGATCGCGACGATCTCGTCTCACTCCTGCAGGACTGGACGTACGCGGCATCGCGCATGACCCAGGGCCTCGACGTCAGCGCGACGGGAGCGGTCGGCGGGTCGGCGGAAGAGCCGCCGGACGATACCGGCGAGGCGCAGGGCCTCCCTGCTTCCGGGCTCACGATCACGATCGGCTTCGGTCCCGGTCTGTTCGAGAACGAAGACGGCGACCGGTACGGGATCGCCGCGTCCCGTCCCGCCGCTCTCGTGCGGCTTCCCGCCTTCCTCGGCGACGACCTCGACCCGCAGGCCTCGCACGGAGACCTCTGCATCCAGGCCTGCGCCGACGATCCCCAGGTGGCCGTGCACGCCATCCGCAACCTCAGCCGCATCGCCTTCGGCCGCGCGCGTCTGCGCTGGTCGCAACTGGGCTTCGGTAAGACGTCGCGCACGACAGCGGCGCAAGCCACTCCGCGCAATCTCTTCGGATTCAAGGACGGCACCGCGAACATCCTCGCCGACGACACCGCCGCGCTCGACGCCCACGTCTGGGTCGCGGACTCCGACGAACCGGCCTGGATGGCGGGCGGGTCCTACCTCGTCGCCCGCAAGATCGCGATGCTCATCGAGACCTGGGATCGCGTGCGGCTGTCGGAGCAGGACACGATCATCGGACGGGACAAGGGGGAGGGTGCGCCGCTCTCCGGGGGCACCGAACTCACCGAGCCCGACTTCTCCGGATCCGCGATCGACGCCAACGCGCACGTGCGGCTCGCCCACCCCGAACAGAACGGCGGCATCCGGATCCTGCGGCGCGGGTACAACTACGTCGACGGGAACAACGACCTCGGGCGGCTGGACGCCGGGCTCTTCTTCCTGTCGTACCAGCGCGACCCCGCGCAGTTCATCACGCTGCAGCGCCGGCTGTCGACCGACCTCATGAACGAGTACCTGCGCCACGTCGGCTCGGGGATCTGGGCGATCCCACGCGGGGCGACCGCGGGGTCGTACATCGGGGCGGAACTCTTCGCCTGATCCGCCGCCGGGCGCGGGCGGCGGAGCGGGTCACTCCGCGATCATGCGCATGATCGCGGCGGTGGCGGCATCCGCCCCGAAATGGTCCTGGGCGGTGATCGTGACGACGGCGTCGCCGGCGAAGATCACCAGCTGCCCGTAGGCGCCGTGCAGGCGCCATCCCGCGCCCGGCCCGTCCCACCCGGCCAGCGCGTACCTCTCGTAGCCGGGGTTCTGGCCGCACGCGAGCCACTCGGAATGCATCCGGTCGATCCAGTGCGCGTCGATCAGGCGGTGCCCCTGCCACTCTCCACGATCTCGGATGAGGCGTCCGATCCGGGCCATCTCCTCGGTGCGCAGGAAGAGTCCGCCACCCGCGACGATTCGGCCGTTCGGGCAGCGCTCCCACTCCGTGTCGATGATGCCGAGCGGCGCGAACAGGCGCGGTTCGAGGTAGGCGTGCACGTCGCCCACGTGCTCGGCGAGCACGCGCATCGCCGTGTACGTGCTCGCGTTCGAGTACTGGAAGGCGCGTCCGGGCGTCGGTCGGCGAAGGAACTCCGCCGCGAGGTCGGGCCAGTCCGTCATCATCGTCTCCGACCACGGGAGATCGATTCCGCTCGACATGGTGAGCAGGTCGCGCAGCGTGACCTCCTCGACCCCGGCGCCGAGCTCCCATCCGGGAAGGGAAGCCGCCACGGGTTCGTCGACGGAGATCAACCCTTCGTCGGCGGCGATGCCTGCGGCGAGCACGCACACGCCCTTGGCGACCGACTGGATGTCGATCCGCTCGTCGGGCGCCCAGCGATGCTCGGCGGTCTCGTCGCCGATGAGGACGTGCAGACCGAGGGCGCCGAACCCGTCGGTCTCGATCTCATCGACGATGCGGTCGCGGAGGGTCGAGGCTCGGGTCACGTCGTCCAGGCTATCGCGGCCGTCGCGAGCCGGTCGGGTCGTTGCGCCGTCCCTCGCGGGAGGTCAGCTCGGGGTCGCGGAAGAGCCACTTCGGTCGCGGCTCGACGAGGGGGCGGAACACCCGCCGGACGGGCTTCGTGGCCAGCGCGAGCGCGACGACGACCGAGAGCAGTGTGACGAGCGGCAGCCAGATCCAGGTGGGTTCGAGGTCGCGCAGGATGCCGGACTCGCGGAACGGGTAGAGGACGAAGGAGTGCAGGAGAAAGACGTACATCGTGTACTGGCCGAACGTGGTCCACCAGTACGTGCCGCGGGGGATCAGCGCGAAGAACGCCGCGCACAGCAGCACCGCGAGCAGCATCAGCGCGATGCGCACACCGCCGGCCCACCACTGCTCGCCGCCGAGCCCGAGGTCGGCGTAGGAGTCCTCGTAGAAGAGCCAGTGGCGCAGATCGAACTCCTGCCAGAACGGGAGCCAGTTCCAGGCCGCCCACCCGGTGCCCGCGAGCACGGCGACCGCGACGACCCGGATCCACCACGGGCGGAAGTCGAGCAGGCGCAGACGGGCCACGACGTCCCGTTCGCGCAGCCACCAGCCGAGGGTGAAGAAGGGCAGAAGGCCGAGCGTGCGCGAGAGCGAGAAGGTGCTGTCGATGTTGGGGAGGTAGCCCACGCCGATCGAGATCGCGACGGTCCAGAGCAGCGGCCAGCGCAGCAGCGCGAGGTAGGGGAGGACGAGGCGGAAGATCCCGAGAGCGAGGAGGAACCAGAGCGTCCAGGACGGCTGCGTCGGGTTGGGGTTCGCCTGGCCCTCGACGAGCCACTTCGTGAGCGTCCAGAGCGTCTCGAAGATGATGTACGGCAGGAGGATGTCGGTGATCACTCGAGCCATCTGCGTCTTGGTCGGCGAGCCCGACTTCGAGAAGTATCCCGAGATGATCGCGAACGCCGGCATGTGGAAGGCGTAGAGGGCGAGGTAGAAGGCGAACGCGATGTCGGAGTCGTAGATGAGACGCTGGATCGCGTGGCCCAGCACCACCAGCACAATGCAGGCGTAGCGGGCGTTGTCCCAGAACGGGACGCGGCGTCGGGGGCGCGGAGTGGTTCCTGTCGCCGGCGGTGTGGAGTCCGCTCCGGTGGTGCTCATGCTCCGAGGCTACCGTCGGGAATAAAGTTGGTGCGATCGCGTTGACTCATATACATTCAAGTGAATAGAACCGGGTGCAATCATCGGGTTCGGAGAAGTTGGAGAGAAATCATGAGCGAGCAGTCAGGGGCACCCGCGATGCAGTTCGGCATCATGTCGGTGAGCGACATCACGCGCGACCCCACCACCGGAGTGACGCCGAGCGAGCAGGAGCGCATCAAGGCGACGCTGGCGATCGCGAAGCACGCCGAAGAGGTCGGCCTCGACGTCTTCGCCGTCGGCGAGCACCACAACCCTCCGTTCTGGTCGTCCAGCCCCACCACGTTCCTCGCCGCCCTCGCGGCGCAGACCGAGCGTCTCATCGTCTCCACCTCGACGACGCTCATCACGACCAATGACCCCGTGCGCATCGCCGAGGAGTACGCGATGCTCCAGCACGTGTCCGACGGTCGGATGGACCTCATGCTCGGGCGCGGTAACACCGGCCCCGTCTACCCCTGGTTCGGCCAGGACATCCGCCAGGGTCTGCCCCTCGCGATCGAGAACTACGCGCTGCTGCACAAGCTGTGGCGCGAGGACGTCGTCGACTGGGAGGGCAAGTTCCGCACGCCGCTGCAGGGCTTCACCTCCACCCCGCGCCCGCTCGACGGCATCGCGCCGTTCGTGTGGCACGGATCGATCCGCACGCCGGAGATCGCCGAGCAGGCCGCGTACTACGGCGACGGCTTCTTCGCGAACAACATCTTCTGGCCCAAGGAGCACTACCAGCGCCTGATCGAGCTGTACCGCCAGCGCTACGCCCACTACGGCCATGGCACGCCCGAGCAGGCGATCGTCGGTCTCGGCGGACAGGTCTTCATGGCGGCCAAGTCGCAGGACGCGGTGAACCAGTTCCGCCCCTACTTCGACAATGCACCGGTCTACGGTCACGGTCCGAGCATGGAGGACTTCACCGAGATGACGCCGCTCACGGTCGGATCGCCGCAGCAGGTCATCGACCGTTACGCCGGCATGCGCGACCACTACGGCGACTACCAGCGTCAGCTGTTCCTGATGGACCACGCGGGTCTCCCGCTCAAGACCGTCCTCGAGCAGCTCGATATCCTGGGTGGCGAGGTCGTGCCCGTCCTGCGCAAGGAGCTGGCGGAGAACCGCCCGGAATCGGTGCCGGATGCTCCGACGCACGCCGCGCGAGTGAAGGCGGAGTTCGGCGACGGACCCACCCGCCAGGCCCGCCCGGGTGCGAACCGCGGAGACAACCTCACCGGCGACAGCCCCTACCAGGACACGCCGGCCCCCGCCGGTGCGTCGTTCGGCCTCGGCCGCAAGGAGGCGTGAGATGACCACGCGTCGGATCGCCGTCGTCTCGGCCGGACTCTCGAACCCGTCGTCCACACGGATGCTCGCGGATCGTCTCGCCGCCGAGACCGTGAGAGAACTCGCCGCTCGCGAGATCGATGCGACGGTCGACGTGATCGAACTGCGCGACTACGCGCACGACATCACGAACAACCTGCTCACGGGGTTCGCTCCTCCCGCCCTCGAGACCGCGATCAACACGGTCGTCTCGGCGGACGCCCTCATCGCGGTGACGCCGATCTTCTCGACGAGCTACTCGGGACTCTTCAAGTCGTTCATCGACGTGCTCGACCCCGACGCGCTCACGGGAAAGCCGGTGCTCATCGGTGCGAATGCGGGCACGGCCCGTCACTCGCTCGCGATCGACTACGCCATCCGGCCGCTCTTCGCCTACCTCCACGCCGACGCGGTCTCGACCGGCGTCTTCGCGGCCTCGAGCGACTGGGGCGGCGCGGGTGACGACGTCGCCCCGCTCGCCAAGCGCGTCGAGAAGGGTGCGCGCGAGCTGGCCGACGTCATCGCTCGCCGGGAGGCGGCGGTCGCGACCGATCCGTTCGACCCCGCGACCTACCTCGGCGAGGGACGCTCGTTCGGGCACATGCTCGGAGGCCTCGCCGGCGAGTGAGCGCGAGGCATGACGCCATCGACAATGTCCGTGGGGCATCGTACGGTGGCGTCATGTCAGCCTCCGAAGCAATCGCCGCCCTCCGTCGTTCGTTCGCGGGGCGGATGCTGCTGCCCGACGATGCCGGTTTCGACGCCGCACGGGCGCCGTGGAACCTCTCGATCGATCAGCACCCCGCGCTGGTGGCGAATCCTCGAGACGTCGACGATCTCCGGGCGCTGCTCGTCGCGGCACGCGAGACCGGGATGCCCCTCGCGGTGCAGCCCGGCGGTCACGGGGCGGGGAGCGATGTGACCGGGGCGATCCTGGTGCGCATGGCCGACTTCGACATGCTCGACATCGACACGGCTGCCGGGACCGCCGTCGTCGGTGCCGGTGTGCGGTGGGGGCGCGTTATCGAGGCGCTCGAGGGCTCGGGATGGGTCGCTCCGGCGGGGAGCAGCCCGGTCGTCACCGTGGCCGGTTACACGCTCGGCGGCGGTCACTCCCTGTTCAGCCGCACGGCGGGTCTCGGGTCCGACAACCTGCGTGCGGCGTGGGTGCTGCGCACCGACGGGCGCCACGAGCGCGTCGACGACGGGAGCGACCCCGATCTCATGTGGGCACTGCGCGGCGCGGGCGGGGTCGTCGGCGTCGTCACGGCGCTCGAGATCGATCTGGTGCCCGCCCCCGCCGTCTGGGGCGCGACGCTGGTCTTCGACGTCGCGGATGCCGAGGCGGTCCTCCGCGGTGTGCGCGACCTGGCCCCGGTCGCACCGCCGACGCTGAACGCGTCGGTCACGTCGACCCGCATGCCCGACGCGCCGCAGCTGCCCGAAGCGATTCGCGGCAAGAGCTTCGTGACGGTGCAGCTCATCTCGACCGCGGGCCCGGCCGATGATCTGCTCGAGCGCCTACGGAGCGTCGCGCCCGTGCAGCGAGAGGCGGTGGGGGAGACCTCTCCCGTCACCATCGCTGCACAATCGGGGGAACCGACCGAGCCCACGCCGAGCCGTGGTGCCTCGGCGGCGCTGGCCAGTCTCGACGACGACACGATCGATGCGCTCCTCTCGTTCCGTCGGCACGACGACCAGTGGCCGGTGATCGGAATCGAGTTCCGCATGCTCGGAGGGGCGCTGGCAACACCGCGGCGCGCGGGATTCGCCGGTCTCGAATCGGCCGGATGGCTCGTGTACGCGCTCGCTCCGCTGTTCCCGGGCGCTCCGGTTCAGCCCGGTGATGCGAGCCTCGCGCGTTTCCGCGAGATCGTCGCACCGGCATCCGCCGAGCGCACGGTTCCCACCTTCCTCACGCCCGGGCAGACGCTGGCCGGGGCGGCGACCGGCGAGGCGCTCGTACGCCTGCGTGCGGTGCGGGAGCGGTTCGACCCGGATGGCCTCCTCCACCACGGACGTCTTCCGCGCTGAGCGCCCCGCATGCACGGCAGCCGGTGCAGGCGTGAGCTCAGGTTCCGTCGCCTCGTCGCCACGTGTACTCGGTCTCTGGGCGACCGCGGGCGCCATAGCGTGCCCCGCGGTCGGCGAGGCCCTCAGCGGCGAGGTGTTCGAGGTACCTCCGAGCGGCGACGCGCGACATCCCCAGCTCGGCCGCAGCCTCGCTCGCCGAGAGCGGTCCGCTGCGCCGCAGCGCGGCCGTCACCCGATCCAGAGAGGAGGGTGAGAGGCCCTTCGGCAGGGGAATGCTCCCGGTCGACCTCTCCAGCAGCGCGTCGATCTCGGCCTGGGTCGCTTCTCCGTCCGTCGCCCGCGCCTGCGTGCGATGCGCGCGGTACTGCGCCAGTCGCTCCTGGAAGACGGAGAACGAGAACGGTTTGACGAGGTACTGGAAGACACCGAGCGCCGCCATCTGACGGACCGTCTCGGCGTCTCGCACCGCGGTGATCGCGATCACGTCGACGGCGGCGGAGCGGGCGCGGAGGGTGCGCAGCACATCGAGTCCGGAGCCGTCCGGCATCGTCACGTCGAGGAGCACGAGGTCGAATCCGTCGCCGTTCGCGCGGTCCAGGATCGCCTGCACCGCGGCGCGTGCTCCGGTGCACTCCCCGGCGACGACGAACCCGTCGAGCCGCTCGATGTAGTTCCGATGCAGCTCAAGCGTGAGGGCGTCGTCATCGACGAGCAGCACGCGGATCATCGCCTGCCCCGCCCGCGCGCAGCCGGAAGGGTCACGTGGAAGGTGGTCGGATCGTCGCGGACCTCGATCCGGCCACCGGCATCGAGCACGAGAGCGCGCACGAGCGTCAACCCGACCCCTCGCCCTGCGACGCCCGCCTCCTTCGTCGAGAATCCGGAGGCGAAGATCTCGTCGCGCAGCGATGGGGGGACACCGGGGCCGCTGTCGGCCACGTCGAGCTCGATCCCGTCGCTCGGCGAGCGACGCAGTCTGACCGACACCCACCTGTCGTCGGCATCCGTCACGGCATCCATCGCGTTGTCGATCAGATTGCCCAGGACCGACACGCTGTCGACGGACGACAGCGGCGTCGGCGGAGTGTCGGGCGCGATGGTCATGCGCCAGTCGATTCCGCGCTCCTTCGCCTGGGAGGCCTTGCCGAGCAGCAGTGCTCCGACGGTGGGGTCGCCGTGCCGGCGGGCGGTGACCTGGTCCACCAGCGACTGGCTCTGCCGCGAGGTCTCGGTGAGGATCTCGATGGCCTCGTCGATGCGCCCCAGTTCGAGAAGCGCGACAGCGGTATGCATGCGGTTGCCGTGCTCATGTGTCTGAGCGCGCAGCGCGTCGCCGAGCGTACGGATCGACTCGTAGGACGACACGGCGTCTCTCACCTGACCCGGAGGCAGATCCCCGGCGATCCGTCGAGTGATCCGCCGTGCCGCCCAGGCGCCGAGTGCCCCGGCCGCCACGAGGGCGGCGGTGATGCCGAGGGAGAGGGGAAGGCGTCGCAGCAGCGTTTCGCTGATGGTTTCTGTGGTGACGCCCGCGGCCACCCAGCCGAGGAGACTCCCGTCCGCACCCGTCACCGGGACGATGGTGCGGACCGAGGGGCCCAGTGTGCCGGTGAACTCCTCGGTGAGAGGCGCCGGGCGATCGGGGATGGTGCCGAGGTAGGGCTTCCCGATCTCATCGAGATCGGGATGGGTCACGCGGATGCCGGTGGTCGTCATGATCGTGATGAAGTCGAGCCCCGCGGCGTCGATGACCTCCAGGGCGTACGGCTCGAGCGTGCGCGTCGCGCGTTCCCGGTCCGCCTCCGCGAGCGACGACGAGACGAGCGGTGACGCGGCGAGCGCGACGGCGGTGGACGCGGTCACCCGCTCGGCCTCCGCACGCGTGGCGCGCTGCGCTTCGACGACCAGGAACAGCGCCACCAGGGCGCCGATGACGACGGCGGACACCAGCAGGACGAGGAACACGCGCGAGGCCGCGCTGCGGTCGGTGCGGGCGTGCGACATCGCGTCTCCCTTCGTCTGCGGTGGCGAATGTGACCAATACGACCACAAATGGTGCCGTCGCGGGAAGTCGGCGAACGTGGGCACACCGCCGGCGACGACGCCGGTCCCGAACGACGACGTTCATCTCCGAGGAGGAACAATGGCCATCACCACCGGATTCACTCTGCCCGGCTTCCACTGGAGGCGCGGCAAGCAGTCCTGGGACCGTCACACCTGGCTCTACGTGTCGGTGATCATCGCGGTCGTGCTCGGCGCACTCGTCGGGCTGATCTGGCCCGAGGTCGGGCAGAGCTTCGAGCCGCTCGGCAAGGGATTCGTGGCGCTGATCAAGATGATGAT
Organism: Microbacterium sp. NPDC087868; assembly: GCF_044900755.1. Taxonomy (NCBI): domain Bacteria; kingdom Bacillati; phylum Actinomycetota; class Actinomycetes; order Micrococcales; family Microbacteriaceae; genus Microbacterium; species Microbacterium sp. NPDC087868. Next base: position 724,000 of record NZ_JBJDNO010000001.1, on the reverse strand, counting down.
CGCCCCGATCATCTTCTGCACGATCGTCGTCGGGGTCGGGTCGATCGCCAAGGCCGCGACGGTCGGGAAGATCGGCGGACTCGCGCTGCTGTACTTCATGGTGATGTCGACCTTCGCCCTGGCCATCGGGCTGGTCGTCGGCAACCTCATCCACCCGGGATCGGGCCTCGACATGGCCGGCGCGACGTACGACGCCGACACGGCGGAGGCGAAGAGCACCCAGGACTTCATCCTCGGGATCATCCCGGCGACGTTCTTCTCGGCGTTCACCGGAGAGAGCGTGCTGCAGGTGCTCTTCATCGCGCTGCTCACGGGCTTCGCGCTACAGGGGTTGGGCGACCGCGGCGCACCGATCATGGACGCGGTCAAGAACCTCCAGAAGGTCGTTTTCCGCATTCTCGGGATGATCCTCTGGCTGGCACCACTCGGCGCGTTCGGAGCGATCGCCGCGGTCGTCGGCAAGACGGGCATCTCGGCGATCTGGAGCCTCGGCATCCTGATGGTGGCGTTCTACATCACGTGCATCCTGTTCATCGTCGTGATCCTGGGCGTTCTGCTCTACGCCGTGACGCGGGTCAACATCTTCCGGTTGATGAAGTACCTGGGCCGGGAGTACCTGCTGATCGTCGGCACGTCGTCGTCGGAGTCGGCCCTTCCGCGGCTGATAGCGAAGATGGAGCACGTCGGGGTGTCGAAGCCCGTCGTCGGCATCACCGTTCCCACCGGTTACTCGTTCAACCTCGACGGAACGGCCATCTACCTCACCATGGCCTCGCTGTTCATCGCGACCGGCATGGGGCAGCCGATGTCGATCGGCGAGCAGATCGGTCTGCTGGTCTTCATGATCATCGCGAGCAAGGGAGCGGCCGGGGTCACCGGCGCGGGACTCGCGACGCTGGCCGGTGGACTGCAGGCCTACCGTCCCGATCTCGTCGACGGCGTGGGCGTGATCGTCGGCATCGACCGGTTCATGTCCGAAGGACGCGCTCTCACCAACTTCACCGGCAACGCGGTCGCGACGCTCCTGATCGGCACGTGGACCAAGCAGATCGATCGCGATCGGGTCGGTCGGGTGCTCAGGGGCGACCTGCCGTTCGACGAATCACTGCTGGACGGGGTCGACGACCACGGGATGTCCGACGGCAGCGAGGCTGCTGACGTGCACGAGCTCAAGGAATCCGCGCTCGACGAGATGTCGGCGAAGGAGGAGCGCGCGCGTCGGCGTGCGCTGCAGAGCTGACTCGAACACCGGATGAAGGATGCGGGAGCCGACGGACATGTCGGCTCCCGCATCGGTGGTCAACCGCTCTTGCGTCGGAACTCGCGCCGCGTCTGCGGGGCCGCACCGCCGTGGACGGCGGAATCGCCATCCAGGTGGGACTCGCCCTGGCGGTGCTGCGCGTTCTTCTTCTCGAGCGCTTCCTTGAACTTGCGCTTCATCTCCTCGGAGGAGGAGGTGGCGCCTTCTTCGGTGCTCATGTCCGCCAGCCTAGGCCACCGGCGTCTCGTCCGGGAGGTCTCGCCTGCTGCGGCGCGTGATGAGATCGATGAGCAGACCGAGACCGATCGCCACCGCGACCGACACGGGGACCGCCACGATCGGTCCGCCGGGGAGGACTGCGGCGACGGCTGCGCCGACCGAGGCCTGGTAGGCGGCCCATCCGAGTGCTGCCACGGTGACCAGGGCGAGGTAGCGCGGAGGATGCACGCGAGAAGCTCCGGCCACGAGGTTGATCGCGAGACGGGCGAACGGAACGAACCGTGCGGTGAAGAGAACCGTGGCCATCCCGCCGTCCAGTCTGCGGCGGGCCCAGTCGAGCGCCCGTCGGACGCGCGGCGCGCGCATCCAGCCCCAGCGTTCGGTTCCGACGAAGCGCCCGATCAGGTAGCACGCGATGTCGCCGAGTGCCGCCGCAGCTGCGGCGCAGACGATGACGGCCCAGAGCGGGGGAGCGCCCGTCGAGACGGATGCCGCGCCCAGAGCCGTCACCGCGACCTCTCCGGGGATCACCACCAGGAAAGCGTCACCGAACACGAGGAGGCACATGACCGCGAGCGCCCAGGGGCCGGCGAGGACATCGGCGAGGAGATCGGTGGGCACGTCCTCAACGGTGCCCTCCGGCGGTGAACGGCAACTGAAATCCGGATAGCCGGTGACGGGCTTTCGTGCATCCGGTGAACATCTGGTGCGCGCCCCGCGAATCGGCCTCGACCGTCGATCGCTGCCTCCATCCTGGGGGTGTGAGAGTCGCGATCGTGACAGAGTCCTTCCTTCCGCACATGAACGGTGTGACCGGATCCGTCCTGCAGATCCTGCGTCACCTCGAACGACACGGGCACGATGCCCACGTCATCGCCCCCGCCGCGAACGGCATGCCGCAGGACATGCACGGTGCCCCGATCGAGGCGATCCCGAGCCTCGCACTCCCGGGGTACCGCAACGTCCGCGTCGGCACCTCGCCGGCCTCGCGCCTGGCGGTCTCCCTCCGGCGCTTCCGCCCGGACGTCGTGCACCTGGCGTCACCGTTCGCGCTGGGATGGCGGGGCGTGCTCGCCGCAGAACGGCTCGAGGTGGCGTCGGTCGCGGCCTACCAGACCGACGTCGCGGCCTACACCGAGCGCTATCGCGTCGCCGCGACGACGGGGATCGCACAGACGCACATCGCCCGGCTCCATCGGCGCGCGACGCTGACCCTCGCCCCCTCGTCGGAGTCCGCCCGGCAACTCGAGCACCTCGGCGTCGACCGGCTCCGCCGGTGGGGGAGAGGCGTCGACGCGGAACGCTTCCAGCCCGCACGCCGTGATGAGAATCTGCGCGCCCGGTGGGGTGGGGAGGTCGTCATCGGGTACGTGGGCCGCCTCGCCCCGGAGAAGCAGGTCGAGGACCTCGTCGCTCTGCGTTCCCTCCCCGGCGCGCGCCTCGTCATCGTCGGAGACGGACCGAGCAGAGCGCGCCTGCAGGCGATGCTGCCGGATGCCGTCTTCCTCGGTCATCTCGACGGCGATGCGCTCGCCACCGCCGTCGCCTCGTTCGACGTCTTCGTGCATCCCGGGGAGAGCGAGACCTTCGGACAGACGTTGCAGGAAGCGCACGCGAGCGGTGTGCCCGTGGTGGCCACCGGTCGCGGCGGGCCCCTCGACCTCGTCCGGATGGGGATCGACGGATGGCTCTACCGCCCGGGAGACCTCGACGACCTGCGGATGCGGGTGGCCGACCTGGCGGGCGACGCCCGCAAACGCCGGGCGTTCGGTGAAGCCGGCCACGACGCGGTGCAGGAGCGTTCCTGGGACAGCGTGTGCGGACGCCTCCTCGAGCACTTCGACGAGGCCCGCACGTTGAAGCGGGTCGACACCTCGCTCCGCGCTCGCCGCAGCATCCGACCCGAGACGCCCCTGCCCGTCGTCCCCGCACGGTGGCAGAGGTACATCGCCCTCGGCGACTCCCTCACCGAGGGGCTGTGCGATCCCGCCCCCGACGGCGCGCTGCGCGGATGGGCCGACCGCCTCGCCCTCCTGCTGGCCTCGCGGGGAGGGCTCCACTACGCCAATCTCGCCATCCGCTCCAAGCGGGTCGCCGATGTGTGCGGCCCTCAGCTGGACCGCGCCCTGCAACTCCGTCCCGACCTGGTCTCCGTGCTCATCGGTGCCAACGACCTGGTGAAGCACCGCGTCGACATCCCCGCGCTCGCCGCGGAGCTCGAGCGTGCGATCGTGCGTCTGCGGGCGACGGGAGCCACGGTCGTCCTCGTGACGCCGTTCCTGCCGGGTCGGCGTGCGGCGGCGATCTACACGGCCCGGTTCGCGGCGTTCGCCACGGCGCTCGGCGGCATCGCCGCGCGTACGGGCTCGGTGCTGATCGACACCGACCTGCACCCGGCGCTGCGCGAGCGCGAGCACTGGGGGGAGGACCTCGTCCACCTCAGCAGCAGTGGTCACCGCTTCCTGGCGTATCGCGCGGGCGAGATCCTCGGGGTTCCGCACGCCGAGGCCCTCGGCGCCCTCGACGCCTCACTGCACGAGCAGATCGACATCGGTACCGGACTGTGGTGGTCCCGCCATGCCCTGCCCTGGGTGTGGCGGCGGCTGCACGGCCGTGCAGCCGGCGACGGCCGTGTCGCGAAGCACGACGACTACGTCTACCTGGGGCGCTCGACGGCGCAGCGCGGCGTACCGGCGGGGCGGGGGTGAAATCGGGCGTCCCTGGTAGGCTTGGGAAGGCTGACCTGTGTCGGCCGGACAACTTCACATCGACTCATGGAGCGATCGGCGGAGGAGCTGGTCCCCTGTGGTGGGTTCCTCGGCAGACGTCATGTCGGGTGGCTTTCTACTGGTGGCCAGCGCAGGCGACATTCGCGAGAGTGCTCGCGCGCCCTTATCCTGCCGTTCCGCTCCTTCATGAACACGCTCGCGCGTCACACGGATTCGCGAGTCTAAACAAAGAAGGAGAGACCTCTTGGAAGGTCCTGAAATCACCGCCACCGAGGCCGTTCTCGACAACGGCCGCTTCGGCACCCGTACCATCCGCTTCGAGACCGGCCGCCTCGCGCAGCAGGCTCAGGGCGCAGTCGCCGCGTACCTCGACGGCGAGACCATGCTCCTCTCGGCCACCAGCGCCGGCAAGCACCCGCGTGAGGGCTTCGACTTCTTCCCGCTGACGGTCGACGTCGAGGAGCGCTCCTACGCCGCCGGCAAGATCCCCGGCTCGTTCTTCCGTCGCGAGGGTCGTCCCTCCACCGAGGCGATCCTGGTCTGCCGTCTGATCGACCGTCCGCTGCGTCCGTCGTTCGTCGACGGCCTGCGCAACGAGGTCCAGATCGTCATCACCGTCCTCTCGATCGCTCCGGGAGAGTTCTACGACGCTCTCGCGATCAACGCGGCATCCGCGTCGACGCAGATCTCGGGTCTCCCGTTCTCCGGCCCCGTCGCCGGTGTGCGCCTGGCGTTCATCCCCGGCCAGGGCGAGCACGCCGACCAGTGGGTCGCGTTCCCGACGGCCGAGCAGGTCAGTGAGGCCGTGTTCGACCTCATCGTCGCCGGTCGCGTGGTCACCAAGGCCGACGGCACCGAAGACGTCGCGATCATGATGGTCGAGGCCGAGGCGACCGAGGGCAGCTGGAACCTCATCAAGGCGGGCGCCACCAAGCCCGACGAGGCCGTCGTCGCCCAGGGCCTCGAGGCCTCGAAGCCGTTCATCGCGCAGCTCGTCAAGGCTCAGGCCGAGCTCGCCGCCACCGCGTCCAAGGAGCCGGGCGTGTACCCGGTCTTCCCGCCGTACTCGAGCGAGGTCTACGACTTCGTCGCGGGTCGTGCGTACGACGAGCTGGTGAACGTCTACCAGATCGCCGACAAGACCGAGCGCCAGAACGCCGACGACGCGATCAAGGACCGCGTCAAGGCGGAGCTCATCGCGGCGACTGAGGCTGGTGAGCTGCCCGCTGGCGCACCCCTCGAGTTCTCGGGTGCGTACAAGTCGGTCACGAAGAAGATCGTCCGCGGTCGCATCCTCACCGAGAGCGTCCGCATCGACGGTCGCGGCCTGGCCGACATCCGTCCGCTCGACGCCGAGGTGCAGGTCATCCCGCGCGTGCACGGCTCCGCGATCTTCCAGCGCGGCGAGACCCAGATCATGGGCGTCACCACGCTGAACATGCTCAAGATGGAGCAGCAGATCGACTCGCTGTCGCCCACGACGAGCAAGCGCTACATGCACCACTACAACTTCCCGCCCTACTCGACCGGTGAGACCGGCCGCGTGGGTTCGCCGAAGCGTCGCGAGATCGGGCACGGCTTCCTCGCCGAGCGCGCACTCGTGCCGGTGCTGCCGAGCCGCGAGGAGTTCCCCTACGCGATCCGTCAGGTCTCGGAGGCGCTCAGCTCCAACGGTTCGACGTCGATGGGCTCCGTCTGCGCGTCGACCCTCTCGCTGCTGAACGCGGGTGTGCCGCTGCGCGCCCCCGTCGCCGGTATCGCGATGGGTCTCGTCTCCGACGAGGTCGACGGTGAGACCCGCTACGCCGCCCTCACCGACATCCTCGGTGCGGAGGACGCGCTCGGCGACATGGACTTCAAGGTCGCCGGTACCAGCGAGTTCGTCACGGCGATCCAGCTCGACACGAAGCTCGACGGCATCCCGTCGTCGGTGCTCGCGGGCGCGCTGACCCAGGCGCGCGACGCGCGTCTGACGATCCTCAACGTCCTCAACGCCGCGATCGACGCGCCCGACGAGATGGCGCCGACCGCGCCGCGCGTCATCAGCGTCCAGATCCCGGTCGACAAGATCGGCGAGCTGATCGGCCCGAAGGGCAAGACGATCAACGCGATCCAGGACGAGACCGGCGCGCAGATCTCCATCGAGGAGGACGGCACCGTCTACATCGGCGCGACCGACGGCCCCTCGGCCGAGGCCGCCCGCGCTCAGGTCAACGCGATCGCCAACCCGACCAACCCGGAGGTCGGCGAGCAGTTCCTCGGCACCGTCGTGAAGATCGCCACCTTCGGTGCGTTCGTCTCGCTGCTGCCCGGCAAGGACGGCCTGCTGCACGTCACCGAGGTGCGCAAGCTCGCCGGTGGCAAGCGCGTCGAGAACGTCGACGACGTGCTCTCGGTCGGTCAGAAGATCCTCGTGAAGATCACGAAGATCGACGACCGTGGCAAGCTCTCGCTCGAGCCCGTGATCGACGAGGCCCCCGCGGCCGACGCCGCTCCGGCCGAGGAGGCCGCGGCCGAGTAATCGGCTCCGTACGACGAGGCCCGGTGCCTTCCCGCAGGGGAGGGCATCGGGCCTCGTCGTTCTCGTGATCGAACTGTTATGGGAAGTTTGCCCGCCGTTCCGCGGATTGGTCGGCGAGTTCGCCGGTTTCGCATACCCTCGAAGTACGCACCGGGGGGTGCATGAATGCAGGTACGAAGATCGGATCGCACCGATCGACGTGGGGGTGAGAGTATGCGATTGTTCGGCGTAGGCGCAGGCGCCCCGGATGATCGCGCGCTCGCGCAGGGTGCGGAGCATCCTTCCGCCCCGATCCCGATCGTGGGTCCGGGGGTCGGCGAGACCATCCGCGTCCCGCTCGGTGAGACCGGGCTCGAGACATTCCCGCTCATGCTCGGCGCCGCCGAGTTCGGGTGGAACGTCGATCTCGAGACGAGCCACGGCATCCTCGATCGCTACATCGAGTTCGGCGGCAACGCCGTGCACACCGCCGACGGGTTCTCGGGCGGTCGCAGCGAGCACATCATCGGTCAATGGTTGCGGTCCCGCGGGCTGCGCGACGAGGTCGTGCTGAGCGCGCGCATCGGCGCGCACGCAGACAACCCGGGGCTCGGGTCGGTCAACCTCGTGCGCGCGGTCGAGGGGTCGCTGACGCGGTTGGGTACCGAACGCATCGACGTGCTCTACCTCGATGCCACTCTCGACGCCACGACGAATCTCGAAGACACCCTCGCGACCGTGGAGTGGCTGGTCGACGCCGGCAAGGTGGCGGCCGTCGGCGCGTTCGGATTCGCACCGGAGCGTCTGGTCGAGGCGCGCATCCTCGCGTCGGCGGGCTATCCGCGCATCGAGGTCGTCGACGCCCCGTACAACCTGATCCGCCGCCAGTCGTTCGAAGGTGATCTCCGCCTCGTCGCCGGTGCGCAGAACCTCGCCGTGACCCCGTCGCACGCGCTCGAGCACGGATTCCTCTCGGGCCGCCACCGGAACAAGTCCGTCGCCTCCCGCGGAGTGCGGGGCGAGCAGCTGCGGGGCAACCTCAACCGTCGCGGCATCCGCATCCTCCGCGCGCTCGATCAGATCGCGGAGGAGCTGAGCGTGCCGGTCGCCGCTGTCTCGATCGCCTGGTTGCTCGCCCAGAGGTCGATCGTGGCACCGATCGTCAACACCTTCGCCGCCGAGCACGTCGACGAGCTCATGCAGGGGGCGGGCGTCGCCCTGTCGCGCGCGCAGCTCGCCGACCTCGCGCGAGCAGGCACCTGAGCGGCTTCACACGACTGTCATATGCGTGGCATAGGGTGGAGTGAGAGCCCGGCAGATGCTGGCGATGAAGCGAGCGAGTAGTGACGCACTATATCTATCTGGTCAGACACGGTGAACATCAGGATGCCGAGCACGGCCTGGCCGACGGACCCCTTTCCCCGCGTGGACAGCGCCAAGCCGAATTGATCGCCGACCGCCTGGGCGGACTCCCGCTCGATGCCGTCTGGCACTCTCCACTGCTGCGGGCGAACGAGACGGCACGGGCGATCGCGGCCCGCCTGCCCTCCGTCGATCCCAAGCCGACCTCGTTGCTGTTCGACTGCGTCCCGACCGGCATGACCGAGGAGACTCCGGCCGCGTTCGAGCCGTTCTTCGGATCGATCACCGACGCGGAGATCGAGGCCGGCGGCGCGCAGATGTACGACGCCGTCAATGAATTCCTCGTGCGCAAGACCGGCGAGGTGCACGAGGTGCTCATCACCCACAACTTCGTGATCTCGTGGTTCGTGCGCGAAGTGCTCGGGGCACCGGAGTGGCGGTGGATGACGTTGAATCAGGCCCACTGCGGTCTCACCGTCATCGCGCAGAAGCAGGGCCGTCCGTGGACGCTGCTGAACCACAACGACACCGGCCATCTGCCCATGGAGCTCCGCACGGGTATTCCGGACGCGATCCCGGTCTGAGTCGGCGGCGGTTACCGCGCGCCCCCGGCCGTGGCGCGCAGTGCCCGAAATAGACTGGTACCCATGACCACGCAGGTAGCAATCGTCGGCGGGACCGGCAAGCTCGGGGCGATCATCCACGCCGTCATCGACGACCTGGACGGGTTCGAGGTGAGCCGCATCCTGTCCTCGTCGAGCGACCTGTCGGAGCTCGTGGGTGCCGACCTGGTGATCGACGCGTCGACGCCCCAGGTGAGCATCGACGTCGTGCGCTCGGCGGTCGAGCACGGGCAGAACGTACTCGTCGCGACATCGGGCTGGTCGGCCGAGCGCATCGCGCTCGTGCGACCTCTGGTCGAAGCCGCAGGAACCGCCGCGGTGTTCATCCCCAACTTCTCGCTCGGTTCGGTGCTCGGTTCCGCTCTCGCCGCTGCGGCGGCACCGTTCTTCGACTCCGCCGAGATCGTCGAGGCGCATCGCGAGACGAAGATCGATTCGCCCAGCGGCACTGCCGTGCGCACCGCCGAACTCATCGCGGCCGCGCGTTCCGAGCAGGGGCCGGTGAGCGCCCCGCACGCCGATCAGCGGGCCCGAGGTCAGCAGGTCGGCAGCGTCCCGATCCACTCGCTCCGTCGTCCCGGCGTCATCGCGAAGCAGGAGGTGGTGCTCGCGGGCCCCGGCGAGTCGCTGACGTTCACGCACGACACCGTCGAGCCCGCCCTCGCCTATGCCCCCGGCATCCGCCTCGCGGTTCCGTTCGCTCGGGACGCGACGGGAGTCGTCGTCGGTCTCGAGAACATGATCGACATCGGCATCCGCTCATGATCTCCCGCATCGGCGTCGGAGTGATGGCCCTGTGCCTCGCGCTCTACATCGTCGTGGTGGGCTATCGCGCCGTGCTGATGCTCGGCACCGGCGAGCCGATCGCGATCGCGATCGGCGTCGCGCTGCTCGTCATGCCGTTGATCGGCGCCTGGGCGCTGATCCGCGAGATGCAGTTCGGCTTCGCCGCGGACCGGCTCGGGCGCACGCTCGATGCCGAAGGCGGGATGCCGGAGGCGGAGACGGAGCTGACCCCGAGCGGACGCATCGCCCGGGCGGATGCCGACCCGATGATCGAGCGATACACCGCCGCGGCGGAGGCCGCACCGGAGGAGTGGCGCGCGCGATTCCGGCTGGGTGTGGTGCAGGATGCCGCGGGGCGGCGCAAGGACGCCCGCGCGAGCATCCGCGAGGCGATCAGGCTCTCGCGCGGCTGATCGCCGGCGACTCAGGCCAGAGTGGCTTCGAGGGTGATGTCGATGCCCGCGAGCGCCTGAGAGACCGGGCATCCGGACTTCGCCTCTTCGGCGATCTCCTGGAATGCCTCGGGGGAGAGCCCGGGCACCACCGCGTTGACGTTGAGGTGGCTGCCGGTGATGCCGACGCCCGGCTTGAAGGTGACGGATGCGCTCGCGTTCACGCGCTCCGGCGGGGTGCCGTTCTCGCTCAGCGCGTGAGCCAGAGCCATGCTGAAGCACGACGCGTGCGCGGCGGCGATGAGCTCCTCCGGCGTCGTGGTGGTGTCGCTGCCCTCACTGCGTGCCTTCCAATCGATGGGGAAGGTGCCGAGCTTCGACGACGAGAACGCGACGGTGCCGGAGCCCTCCGCCAGTGATCCGGTCCAGGTGGTGGTCGCTTCGCTGGTGACGGGCATGATTCCTCCGGTTCTCGCACTGCGGATGCGCAGCGTCGCGTCGTCGCCAGCCTAGCGAGCGGCGCTCTCCGGGGGAACGTGTCAGGCCGTGCGCGTGCGTCCGAGGAGTCCCGCGCGCTGGAGCAGCAGGTACAGCTGGCAGCCGAGGCACAGGCCGATCGCGGCGTTCAGGAACGCGGCGATGAACGCGGCGGCGGTGGCGATCGGGAGAGCCCAGGGCACACCTGCCAGCTGGAGGACGAGGCCGATGGTCACGACGAACAGACCGACTCCCTGCGCGAAACGCGGCGGACGGGGGTCTTCGAGCTCGGTCGGGGGCGCGAGACGCGGACGGATCGCGCGGCGGAAGAGCACTCCCCACGGGGCGGTCGCGGGGGAGAGGATGCTCCAGAGGAAGAGCAGCGCGATCACCGCGGCGAGAAGGAAGGCGGGATCGAGTGCGCGATCCGAGACCGGTGCATCCGCGATTACCCATTGGCTGCCGGACGTGAACGTCGAGTCGGAGAGAGGCTGGTAGGCGAACCACCCGAAGGTCGCCACGCCCCGAGCCGTCGCGAGTCCGGTGAGTCCGAGAAACGTTGCGATCAGCAGCAGGACGGCCGTGATGGTCGCGGCGAAACGCGGACCGCGGGGATCGATGCCGGCGGGAGAGGACATGGATGCTCCTGACGTCGTCTCAGAGGGAGGCGAGGGCTTCGGTGAGGGCGCGTCGCTGCGGCACGCCGTGGAATCGGGAACGCACGGCGCCGGATTCGTCCACGAGGAACGTGGTCGGCGTCTGGAGCACGTGATAGCGCGAGGAGAGGTCGGGGCGGTGGGTGAGGTCGACCTCGACGTGACGGAGGCCGTCGCCCTCCTCGGCATAGGAGCGCAGCATCCGGCGGACCTGCGGGCAGCGGGCGCACATCTCGGTGCTGAACTGCACGAGCGTGGCTTTCGATCCGAGCTCGGCGGGAACGGCATCCTGTGCATCGAATCGCAGCGCTCCGCCCGCCCTGCGGCGTCCGTCCCGACGCTTCGCGACTGCGCCGATCACGACCGCGAACGCCACGAGCGCGGCGAGGATCGCGAGGGCGACGACGGGAGACATGCATCGAGGCTACGGCGCGGGTGCGGGTGGAGGGGTCGATGTGTCCGACGATGACGGCAGCGAGCGGATGCACCTCCGCCCGTGTCGTGATGCGGGAAGGTATTCTGGCTCTCATGAGCGCAGCCGTCCCGACGCCGTACGAAGACCTCCTCCGCGACGTCCTCGAGAACGGAACGCACAAGTCCGATCGCACCGGTACCGGGACGACGAGCGTGTTCGGACGGCAGATCCGCTTCGACCTGTCGCAGGGTTTCCCGCTGATCACCACCAAGCGTGTGCACTTCAAGTCGATCGCCTACGAGCTGCTGTGGTTCCTGCGCGGCGAGTCGAACGTGCGATGGCTGCAGGAGAACGGCGTGACGATCTGGGACGAGTGGGCGGACGACGCCGGGGAACTCGGTCCCGTCTACGGCGTGCAGTGGCGTTCGTGGCCGACACCGGCGGGGGAGAGCATCGATCAGCTGGCGGAGGTCATCGAGCAGATCCGCCGCTCGCCGGATTCCCGTCGCCTGATCGTGTCGGCCTGGAACCCCGCCGACATCCCCGACATGGCCCTCGCGCCCTGCCACGCGCTCTTCCAGTTCTACGTCGCCGACGGAAAGTTGTCCTGCCAGCTCTACCAGCGCAGTGCCGATATGTTCCTCGGCGTCCCGTTCAACATCGCGTCCTACGCGCTCCTCACCCTGATGATCGCCCAGCAGGTCGGTCTCGAGCCCGGCGACTTCGTGTGGACGGGCGGCGACTGCCACATCTACGACAATCACATCGAGCAGGTCACCGAGCAGCTCACCCGCGACCCGTACCCGTATCCGACGCTGCGCTTCGCGCGCACGCCCGAATCGATCTTCGACTACACGTTCGAGGACTTCGTCGTCGAGGACTACCAGCACCACGCTCCGATCCGCGCGGCGGTCGCGGTATGACCTGGGTCGGCCTGATCTGGGCGGAGGCGGCCGGTGGCGTCATCGGCGCCGAAGGTGGCATGCCGTGGCACGTTCCCGAGGACCTGGCGCACTTCAAGGAGGTCACGCTGGGTGCCCCCGTCGTGATGGGGCGCAAGACGTGGGACTCGCTGCCCGAGCGGTTCCGCCCGCTGGCCGGCCGGGAGAACATCGTCATCACCCGCCAGCAGGACTGGAGCGCCGAAGGGGCACGCCGCGCGGCGACCGTCGCCGAGGCGGTGCGCGGCCAGGACCGGGTCTGGATCATCGGGGGAGCCGAGATCTTCCGGCAGGTGATCGGCGACGCCGATCGGCTCGAGGTCACCGAGCTCGACCTCGACGTCGACGGCGATGCTTACGCGCCCGCGAAGACCGGATGGCGCCTGGTCGACGAGGGGGAGTGGCTCACCTCCCGCACCGGCGTGCGCTACCGCTTCCTCGGATACGAGCGCTGATGCCCACCGCGCTGATCACGGGAGCGAGCGCCGGCCTCGGGGCCGAGTTCGCACGTCAGCTCGCGCGGCGCCGCGCCGACCTCGTGCTGGTCGCGCGGTCGGAGGAGGCCCTGTCGTCGTTCGCGGCCGAGCTGCGCAGCGAGTTCGGTGTCGCCGTCGAGGTGCTTCCGGCCGATCTCGCGATCGAGGAGGGCGTCGAGCGGGTCGAGCAGCGACTCGAGCGCGCGGACGACCCGATCGACCTGCTCGTCAACAACGCCGGGTTCGGCTTGCCCCTGCAGTTCGCCGACAACGACATCGCCGACGAGGTGCGTCACCTGCGGGTGCACGTCGAAGCCTCGATGCGCCTCATGCACGCCGCGCTGCAGACCATGCGCGGTCGGGGAGGGCGCATCATCAACGTGGCCTCGGTGGCCGGATTCATCTCGCGTTCGACCTATTCCGCCTGCAAGGCGTGGCTGATCCAGTTCAGCCGGTGGGCCAACGCCGAATACGCACGGGACGGGGTCAGCGTGACCGCGCTGTGCCCCGGGTTCACCCACACGAGCTTCCACGAGCGGATGGGCCTGGCTCCGGGGCACGAGGGCGTTCCGGCGATCATGTGGCTCGACGCGCGCGACGTGGTGCGCGAGGGACTGCGAGACGCCGCGCGCGGGAAGTCCGTGTCGGTGCCGTCGCTGCGGTACAAGGTGATCGTGGCCGTGGCGGGTCTGCTTCCGCGGTCGGTCACGGCAGGGATAGCTCGGCGCGGACGGGTCTGACGATCCGGCTCAGCGGAATCGTCCCAGGCGGATACCGGCGAGGGCGAGGGCACCGATCGTCTCGCCGTCCCTGATGCGTCCCTCGGCGATCATCGCGAGCGCATCGGCGAACGGCACCCAGGAGACCTGGTCGATGCCCTCCTCGCGCTGACTCTCCGCGGCCGTCGCCGGGTCGGACGCGGTCAGTCCACGGGCCAGGAAGACGTGCTCCGGAGCATCCGCGACGCCGTTGAGCGCGTTCATGATGCCGAGCTCGTGCCATTCGGATGCCGTGAACCCGGTCTCCTCGAGGAGTTCGCGTCGCGCGGCGACGAGCGGATCCTCGCCGTCGCTGCCGCCGGCGGGCACCTCGACGGAGATCCCCGTCGTGTAGCGCTCGAGGGTGACGAGACAGACGCGCTCCTCGTCGTCGAGCGCGACCACGAAGACGGCGGGATGCTGCATCCGCACGACCCCGTAGATGCCGTCGTCCCCGCCGGGGCCGGTGACCTTGTCCTCGCGTACCTCGATCCAGCGGTTGGCGTAGACGGTGTCGGACTCGTGCGTGACCCATGCCATGCCACGAGCCTAGTTCGCGGCCGCGTCCTCGTGAGGTCGGGCCGAGACGATACTCTGGTTGCATGACGCACTCGGGCAACCCTTTCGGACAGGTTCTCGTCGCGCTCGTCACTCCGATGACGGCCGACGGCGAAGTCGACTGGCCCGCCGTCGAGAAGCACATCGATGACGTCATCACCGCCGGTGCTGACGGTGTCGTCGTGACGGGAACGACCGGCGAGACCTCGACCCTGACGGACCCCGAGAAGCTCAAGCTCGTCGAGATCGGCAAGTCCGTCTCGGCCGGTCGCGCCAAGATCATCACTGGGGGCGGGTCGAACGAGACCGCCCACGCGATCGAGCTGTACAAGGCGAGCGAGAAGGCCGGCGCCGACGGCATCATGATCGTCACGCCGTACTACAACAAGCCGACTCAGGCCGGCATCCTCACGCACTTCCGTCTGGTGGCCGATGCCACCGACCTGCCGGTGATCCTGTACGACATCCCCGGGCGCACCGGTGTGCCGATCAAGTACGAGACCATCCTCCGCCTGGCGAAGCACCCGAACATCCTCGCGGTGAAGGACGCCAAGGGCGACTTCTCCGAGGTGAGCCGAGTGCTCAACCAGACCGATCTCATGTACTTCTCGGGTGACGACGCGAACGTACTCCCGCATCTCGCCATCGGCGCGACGGGCCTGATCGGTGTGACCGCGAACATCACCGCGACTCCGTACCGCACGATCGTCGACGCCGTGAACCGGGGCGATCTCGCCACCGCGACCGCCGAGCACAAGCGTCTCGAGCCTCTCGTGCGCGCCGTGATGACCCACGTTCCCGGAACGGTCGCCGCCAAGTACATCCTCCACGGCCTCGGCCGGATCTCCAGCCCGCGCGTGCGTCTTCCGCTCGTCGGGCCGGAAGAGTGGGAGGCCGCACTCATCGAAGACGAGCTCGATCTCGTCGCCGGCGTCCCGGGCGCCGATTTCTCGAACTTCCGCCCCGACCGCAACGCGGCCGCCGGTGGTGCCCTGCCCAAGGTGCACGGCACGACGCGCTGAGTCGCGTCGCCATGAACGAACGGACGCGCCGAGTGTCCGACTGAGGAGACAGCATGTCCATTCCCCTGGCCGAACCGTCCGCTCTCGACGAAGGAACGCTGCGGGTCATCCCGATCGGCGGTCTCGGCGAGATCGGTCGGAACATGACGATGTTCGAGTACGACGGCAAGATCCTGATCGTCGACTGCGGTGTGCTCTTCCCGGAGGAGCACCAGCCCGGCGTCGATCTGATCCTCCCGGACTTCGAACCGATCCGCGACCGCCTCGACGACATCGTCGGCGTCGTGCTCACGCACGGGCACGAAGATCACATCGGCGCGGTTCCGTACCTCCTGCGCCTCAAGGGCGACATCCCTCTGATCGGGTCGGGTCTGACCCTGGCGCTCGTCGAGGCGAAGCTCAAGGAACACCGCATCAAGGCGTTCACGCTGACGGTCAAGGAAGGTCAGCAGGAGAAGGTCGGCCCCTTCGATCTCGAGTTCGTGGCCGTGAACCACTCCATCCCCGATGCTCTGGCCGTCGCCATCCGCACGCCGGCGGGCATGGTGCTCGCCACCGGTGACTTCAAGATGGACCAGCTCCCGCTCGACGGACGCATCACCGATCTCCGCGCGTTCTCGCGTCTGGGGGAGGAGGGAGTCGACCTCTTCCTGGTGGACTCGACCAATGCGGATGTGCCCGGCTTCACCCCGACCGAGCGTTCGATCGGCCCGGTGCTCGACCAGGTGATCGGCAAGGCTCCGCGACGGGTGATCGTGGCGAGCTTCTCGAGCCACGTGCATCGCGTGCAGCAGGTCATCGACGCGGCCCACGCCCATGGGCGGCGCGTGGCGTTCCTCGGCCGCAGCATGGTGCGCAACATGACCATCGCCGAGCAGCTCGGGTACCTGAAGGTGCCGGCCGGTGTGCTCATCGACTTCAAGAAGGCGCGCGACCTCCCCGACGAGCAGATCGTCTACATGTCGACCGGTTCGCAGGGCGAGCCGATGGCGGTGCTCAGCCGCATGGCGAACATGGATCACGCGATCGAGGTCAGCGAAGGCGACACCGTCATCCTCGCCTCGAGCCTCATCCCGGGCAACGAGAACGCCGTCTACCGCGTGATCGACGGCCTCACCAAGCTCGGTGCGAACGTCGTGCACAAGGCGAACGCCCGCGTGCACGTCTCGGGACACGCCGCGGCGGGGGAGCTGCTCTACTGCTACAACATCCTCAAGCCCAAGAACGTGCTGCCGGTGCACGGCGAGTACCGTCACCTCATCGCGAACGCCAAGCTGGCGCAGGACACGGGGATCGCCGAGGAGCGCACGATCATCGCCTCCAACGGCACCGTCATCGACCTGCGCGACGGCGTGGCGTCGGTCGTCGGACAGCTCGACCTCGGCTTCGTGTACGTCGACGGCTCGACGGTCGGCGAGATCACGGATGCCGATCTCAAGGACCGTCGGATCCTGGGCGAGGAGGGCTTCATCTCGGTCATCGTTGTGGTGGATGCCGCGACCGGACGCATCATCTCCGGGCCGGAGATCCACGCGCGCGGTGTCGCCGAGGACGACTCGGTCTTCGACGACGTGACGCCGAAGATCGTCGCTGCGCTCAAGGAGGCCTCCGGCAACGGCGTGCGCGACACCCACGCACTCTCGCAGGTCGTGCGTCGCACGATCGGCCGGTGGGTCAACCAGCGTCTGCGCCGCCGTCCGATGATCGTCCCTCTCGTGATCGAGGCGTGATCAGCGGGATCGGCTGAAAGCCGCGTCGATACGCGGGAATGTCGGCCGTGGGCCGTAACGTGAGGGCATGGCCAGGAGTACGACCAAGTCCGAGCGCGCGTCCGGGAGCGCGCCGTCCCGCCCCTCGCGGCGGGCGGCTCCCCAAGCCTCGCCTGCGCCCAAGAATCCGGCAGCGAAGAAGCCCGTCCCGAAGAAGTACATCGACGAGCTCGACAAGCCGCCGGTGGCGGTCCGGGCGTGGACGGGGCTCGCACACGGCGTGGGCGGGCTCTTCCGCGCCTTCGGCCCGGAGACGCTGGAGAAGGACGACCGTCGTGACGGCTTCCCGTTCCTGCTGGTGCTGCTGGCGATCCTCGGTGCGGTGAACGAGTGGTTCTTCATCGGCAACGAGGTCGCCGCGAACATCAGTGCGTACTCGGTGGGGATGCTCGTCGGGCGGATCGCCTTCTTCATGCCGGTGCTCCTGCTCCTGCTCGCCGGTTGGCTGTTCCGCCATCCTTCGTCGGTCCACGACAACGGTCGCATCGGCATCGGATTCGGTCTCTTCGTGCTCGCCCTCGCGGGCATCAGCCATGTCGCCGCCGGTGCTCCGGACGGCGCGGGAACCGCCGCGCGCGCGCACCCGAACATGGGAATGGCCGCCATCAGCGAGGCGGGGGGAGTCTTCGGCTGGCTCGTCGGTGAGCCGCTCGCGCTGGTGCATCCCGCCGTGGCGTACGTCGTGCTCGGGCTCATCATCGTGCTGAGCATCTTGATCCTCACCAAGACGCCGCCCAACCGCATCGGGCGACGCCTCGGCGACCTCTACGCCTGGATGTTCGACGCCGAGCGTCCTCAGCCGGCGGCCGAAGCGCCCGAGATCGACGATGCCGACAAGACCGACGACGAGAACGTCCTGCCGTGGTGGCGGCGCAACAAGAGCGGCCGTGAGGAGGACCCCGACGAGGGCACCCTCGGCTCCGACGACATCACTGCGCTCCTCTCGACGGCGGAGCCGACCCCGGCATACGACCAGGCCGTCGTCGTCGAGAACCCGTACGACTCCGCCACCGAGGTTCTGTCCGACGTGCGCTCCGTCGCCGATTCCCTCGCCGAGCAGCAGACGACGGCCCTCCTCGACGACGATTCCGACACCGGTGAGGTGCCCGAGCTCCCGGGCCTCGACGGCTTCGGGACCGAGGGCCCGGGAGACCGCGGCCCCCAGGCGCCGGTCGCGCCGTACATCCTCCCGTCGCCGGGCCTCCTGGTCGAGGGGCCGCCCCCGGTCATGCGCTCCGAGGCGACCGACAAGGTGATCGAACAGATCACCAGCGTGCTCACGCAGTTCAAGGTCGACGCGAAGGTCACCGGCTTCTCGCGCGGACCGACGGTGACGCAGTACGAGGTCGAGGTGGGCCACGGCGTCAAGGTCGAGAAGATCCTGCAGCTGAGCAACAACTTCGCCTACGCCGTCGCCTCGAACGACGTGCGCATCCTTTCGCCGATCCCCGGTAAGAGTGCGATCGGTATCGAGATCCCGAACGCCGACAAGGAGATGGTCGCGCTCGGCGACGTGCTCCGTTCACCGGCCGCGCAGAAGAGCACGCACCCGATGACGATCGGCGTGGGCAAGGACGTCGGCGGCAACATCGTCATCGCGAACCTGGCGAAGATGCCCCACCTCCTGGTCGCCGGTTCCACCGGTTCCGGAAAGTCCAGCTTCGTGAACTCGATGATCACGAGCCTGCTGATGCGTGCGCGCCCGGCGGACGTGCGCATGGTGCTGATCGACCCGAAGCGCGTCGAGCTCACCAGCTACGCGGGTGTGCCGCACCTGATCACTCCGATCATCACCAACCCGAAGAAGGCGGCCGAAGCGCTGCAGTGGGTCGTCAAGGAGATGGACATGCGGTACGACGACCTCGCGTCGTTCGGATTCCGTCACATCGACGACTTCAACCGCGCGGTGCGCGCCGGCGAGGTCGAGGTACCCGTCGGCAGCGAGCGCGTGCTCAAGCCGTATCCGTACCTCCTCGTCGTGGTCGATGAGCTCGCCGACCTCATGATGGTCGCCCCGCGCGACGTCGAGGACTCGATCGTGCGCATCACCCAGCTCGCGCGCGCATCCGGTATCCACCTGGTGCTCGCGACCCAGCGCCCGAGCGTCGACGTCGTGACCGGTCTGATCAAGGCCAACGTGCCGTCGCGCCTCGCGTTCGCGGTGACGAGCGTCACCGACAGCCGCGTCATCCTCGACAGCCCCGGTGCCGACAAGCTCATCGGTCAGGGTGACGCGCTGTTCTCGCCGATGGGGTCCTCGAAGCCGTTCCGTCTGCAGGGAGCGTGGGTCGATGAGAAGGAGATCGACGCCGTCGTCAAGCATGTGACGCGTCAGGCACGGCCCGAGTACCGCAACGACGTCCAGGAGGCACTGGAGCCGCGCAAGAAGGAGGTCGACGAAGACATCGGCGACGACCTCGAGCTGCTGTTGGCCGCCGCCGAGCTGGTCGTCTCCTCGCAGTTCGGTTCGACCTCGATGCTGCAGCGCAAGCTCCGCGTCGGCTTCGCCAAGGCCGGACGCCTGATGGATCTGCTCGAGTCGCGCGAGATCGTCGGCCCGTCCGAGGGTTCCAAGGCTCGTGACGTGCTCGTCACGGCGGAGCAGCTCGGGGGAGTGATGGCGAAGCTGCGCGGTGAGGACGTTCCCGCGACGCCCAACGCGGCGCCGGCGGCTCCCGCCCCGGCACCGGCGGCGGCGATGGCCTCCGATCCTCTCGACGCGCAGTTCGAGGGTCTTCCCGTCGTCGAGGCCGAGGGCGATGAAGACGCCTGGGGCCTGACGGGACGCGACTGATGGCGATTCCTCGGCAGCTGCCCAACGCGATCACCATCGCGCGCATCCCGCTCGCGGTGGTGTTCTTCGTACTGCTCCTGCTCGGGGGTACCTACGGGGTTCCCGATCTCGCGCTGCGCTGGACTGCGGCCATCCTGTTCATCTTCGCCATCTCGACCGACTGGGTCGACGGCTACCTCGCCCGCCGCTACGAGATCGTCAGCGATTTCGGCAAGCTCTGGGATCCGATCGCCGACAAGCTGTTGACGGGCGCGGGTTTCATCGGACTCGCGATCCTCGGCGAGGTGTCCTGGTGGATCGTCGCGATCATCCTCGTTCGCGAGTGGGGCATCACGATCCATCGCCTGATGATCGTCAACGAGCACGTCGTCGCCGCGGCATGGATGGGCAAGGTCAAGACCGCTGTACAGGGTGTCGCTCTCGCCTGGGCGCTGATGCCTCTGCACGTGGTGATCGGCCTTCCCGCCTGGACCCTCATCACCTTCGTGCTCATGCTCGTGGTGCTGGTGCTGACCATCTGGAGCGGGATCGACTACGTCGTCGCCCAGGTGCGCGGGGCGCGTCGGAGTCGATGACCGATCTCGCGGCATCCGTGATCGAGACGCTCGGGCGTCGCGGCTGGACACTCGGCGTGGCGGAATCGCTCACGGGCGGGGCGGTGATCGCCGAACTCGTCGGCGTGCCGGGTGCGTCCTCCGTGGTCCTCGGCGGAGTGGTGGCGTACGCGACGCCGGTCAAGCACACGCTGCTCGGCGTGGACGAGCCGCTTCTCGATCGCGAGGGCCCGGTGCATGTTGAGGTCGCGCGGCAGATGGCACGTGGTGTCCGGCACGCCGTGAGCGTGGACGGCATCGACGCGGCGGTCGGCGTCGCGACGACGGGAATCGCCGGCCCCGTCTCGCCCGACGGGCAACCGGTCGGAACCGTGCACATCGCCGTCGCCACGCCGGAGCGCATCGAGGCGCAATCGTTCCTCTTCCCCGGTGACCGGAATCGGATTCGGTCGGCGTCCGTTCGAGCCGCCCTCGAGATGCTCCGAGAGCTGTGCCGGGAATAGTCGCCGTCGCGACGAGGTTATTGATTTCGTGCTCACACTCAAACCACAGAGTGCAGTTGTAGATTTTATGAAGGTCGGCGAGGTTATACTGGCCATCACTTCGGGGGAGACTCCGAGAAACCGATTGGGGAGGAGGTTCCGATGATTCTTGTACGACAGGAAATCGGCGATGTGCTGAGGGACTTCCGTCTGCAGAAGGGGCGCACCCTTCGGCAGGTCGCGAGCAAGGCTTCCGTGGCGCTCGGCTATCTGAGCGAAGTGGAGCGCGGTCAGAAGGAAGCGTCGAGCGAGATCCTCGCCTCCGTCGCCGATGCGCTCGACGTCCCCATCTCCACCATCATGCGCGAGGTCGGAGATCGCATCTCCGTGCTCGAGGGCATCCAGGTGTTCCCCGACGTCGTTCCCGACGATCTGGTCGCCTCGATCGAGCCCGAGCTCTCGCTCCACTGATCCCACGCACCCCGTCGTTGCGCGATGCGTCGAAGTGAGTTCCTGCGTGCCGTCGAGGACGAGTTCCCCGGCCGCACGTCGTCGGTGTTGAACGATCTGGTGCTGACCCCGCTCGCCGGTCGCACGGCGAAAGAGGCTCTGGCTGCGGGGATACCCCCGCGAGAGATCTGGTTCGCGCTCTGCGACGAGATGGAAGTGCCCGAGAACCGACGGCACGGTGCCGGCCGGCTGGAGCCGCGTCGGCGCTGAGTTCGCGCATGCGTTCGATCGATGTCGAGATCGGATGCCGGGATGCGGCGTGTCGTCGAATATTCGTTCGAAGCGGGCGTAGTCTTCTGCACAGTGGTTCAGACGTTCGTGTTCTCCACTGTTCGTGTGACTCGACGACGCAATGTCGGAGGCTCCTCGTACGGTGAAGACATGGCCACCGAGCCATACGCCTTGTCGGAGAGTTGCTTCCAGCCGGAAGCGCCGCGACAGCCTACAGGCGGCACCACGCGAAGCAGAAGGAGCACGACATGCCATCTCCCGCCGACCGCGAGAAGTCCCTCGAGACCGCACTCGCCCAGATCGACCGCCAGTTCGGAAAGGGCTCGGTCATGCGGCTGGGCAGCGACGAGCGCGCACCCGTCGCAGTCATCCCCACCGGCTCCATCGCCCTCGACGTCGCTCTCGGCGTCGGAGGCCTCCCGCGTGGCCGCATCGTCGAGATCTACGGCCCGGAGTCCTCGGGTAAGACCACGCTCACGCTGCACGCGATCGCCAACGCCCAGCGCGCCGGTGGTATCGCGGCGTTCATCGATGCCGAGCACGCGCTCGACCCCGATTACGCCGCCAAGCTCGGCGTCGACATCGACGCCCTGCTCGTCTCGCAGCCCGACACGGGTGAGCAGGCGCTCGAGATCGCCGACATGCTCGTGCGCTCCGGTGCCATCGATCTGATCGTCATCGACTCCGTGGCAGCGCTCGTGCCCCGCGCCGAGATCGAAGGTGAGATGGGCGACTCGCACGTGGGTCTGCAGGCGCGACTGATGTCGCAGGCGCTTCGCAAGCTCACCGGTGGTCTTAACCAGACCAACACCACGATGATCTTCATCAACCAGCTGCGCGAGAAGATCGGTGTGTTCTTCGGCTCTCCCGAAACGACCGCCGGTGGTAAGGCGCTCAAGTTCTATGCATCGGTTCGCCTCGATATCCGTCGTATCGAGACCCTGAAGGACGGCACCGACGCGGTGGGTAACCGTACCCGCGTGAAGGTCGTCAAGAACAAGATGGCCCCGCCCTTCAAGCAGGCGGAGTTCGACATCCTCTACGGAGTGGGCATCTCGCGCGAGGGTAGCCTGATCGACTTCGGTGTCGAGCACGGAATCGTCAAGAAGTCGGGGTCGTGGTACACCTACGACGGTGACCAGCTCGGCCAGGGCAAGGAGAACGCCCGTACGTTCCTGCTGAACAACACCGACGTGGCACTCGCCATCGAGACGCAGATCCTGCAGAAGCTCGGCATTGGTGGCGCGGCTGCTCCCGCGGCTCCGGCAGATGAGCTCGCCGAGCGTCGCCCGGCCTGATCATGAACGGTGAGAACGGGGGCGGTCCGCATCAGGACATCGGGCGGATCGCCCCCGTCATCCCTCTTTTCGGAGCGCGGGGCGTCACCCCGCCGACCGCGACCGCGAAGACTCCCGATACAGCGGTGGAGCCACCCGCTCCAGTATCCGCTTCCGTCTCACTCGTGTCGTTCGTCGACGACCGAATTCCCGGCGACGATGCGCTGGACCCGGTCGAGGTTCGAAAAGCGGCCGAAGAGAGTCTGGTGCGCAAGCTCCGTACTCGATCGCTGTCGGTCTCCGAGGCCCGGCAGGTCTTGAGGACTCACGGGCTCGATGGCACACAGATCGACGACGTCATCGACGACTTCCTCCGGCGCCGGTACCTCGATGATCACGAGCTCGCGCAGATGCTCGTGGCCGCGGGGGTCGATCGCAAGGGCCAGGGTCGCGTCGCCATCTCCCGCTCGCTCTCGCAGCGCGGGATCCCGCGCGACGTGATCGCCGCAGCGCTCGACGAACTGCCGGACGACGACGCGGAGCGCGCGCTGGAGTTCGCTCGCACCAAGGCCCGCTCGCTCAGCCGCCTCGACCACGACACCGCTCTCCGGCGTCTGCTCGGACAGCTCGCTCGTCGTGGGTACGGCGGATCCGTCGCGACGAACGCGGCGAAGACGGCGTTGAACGAGGCATCGTTCGGGACGAAGAGCTCTGGCGTGCGCTTCGTCGAGTCGGACTGACGCGTCAGCCCGGAGGAGCCGTCTCCCGCTCGTACAATGGAGAGATCATGACTACTCCGCGCAGTGAACCGACGATCATCACCTCGTCGTCGGCAGCCGTCGACGCCGACGGTCGTCAGAGATCCTACGAAGTACGCACGTTCGGCTGCCAGATGAACGTGCACGATTCCGAGCGTCTCTCCGGCTCACTGGAGAGTGCAGGCTACGTTCGCGCCGCGGCCGGTGACGAAGCCGATGTCGTCATCATCAACACCTGCGCGGTGCGCGACAACGCGGCGGGGAAGCTCTACGGAACACTCGGCCAGCTCGCAGGCGTCAAGCGCCGCAAGGACGGAATGCAGATCGCGGTCGGCGGATGTCTCGCGCAGATGGACAAGCAGACCGTGCTCGACAAGGCTCCGTGGGTCGATGTCGTCTTCGGCACGCACAACATGGGTTCGCTGCCGCGTCTCCTCGAGCGCGCACGCCACAACGGCGATGCCGAACTCGAGATCCTCGAGTCGCTCGAAGTGTTCCCCTCCACGCTCCCCACCAAGCGCGACGCCGCGCACAGCGGCTGGGTGTCGATCTCGGTGGGCTGCAACAACACCTGCACCTTCTGCATCGTGCCGAGCCTGCGCGGCAAGGAGAAGGACCGGCGTCCCGGCGACATCCTCAACGAGATCCGACTGCTCGTCGAGGACGGAGCGATCGAGGTCACCCTCCTCGGACAGAACGTCAACTCCTACGGGGTCGAGTTCGGTGATCGTCAGGCGTTCAGCAAGCTGCTGCGTGCTGCCGGCGAGATCGAAGGGCTCGAGCGCATCCGCTTCACCAGCCCGCATCCCGCCGCGTTCACCGACGATGTGATCGATGCGATGGCCGAGACGCCCAACGTGATGCCGCAGCTGCACATGCCGTTGCAGTCCGGCAGCGACCGCATCCTCAAAGCCATGCGCCGCTCCTACCGCAGTGAGAAGTTCCTCGGCATCCTCGATCGGGTGCGCGATCGGATGCCCGACGCGGCCATCACGACCGACATCATCGTCGGTTTCCCCGGCGAGACCGACGAGGATTTCGAAGACACGATGCGCGTCGTCGAGCTCTCCCGGTTCTCCAGCGCCTTCACGTTCCAGTACTCGATCCGGGAGGGCACCCCTGCCGCGACGATGGAGGATCAGGTTCCCAAGGCCGTCGTGCAGGAGCGCTACGACCGCCTGCTCGCGTTGCAGGAGCGGATCTCGCTCGAAGAGAACCAGAAGCAGGTCGGTCGGTCCGTCGAGGTTCTCGTCTCGACGGGCGAGGGGAAGAAGGACGCCGAGACGCATCGGCTCACCGGACGCGCTCGGGACAACCGTCTCGTGCATTTCGAGGTCACACCGGGCTCCGACCTGCCCCGTCCGGGCGATGTCGTCACCGTGACGATCACCCACGCGGCGCCGTTCCATCTCCTCGCTGATGAGCCGACCGGTGCGCCGTTGCAGATCCGCCGCACGCGTGGAGGCGACGCCTGGGATCGCGCGCAGTCCGAGTCGTGCGCGGTCCCCGCTCCGGTGGGCGACGGCGGTCCGCGTGCCGTTTCCCTCGGGCTCCCCACCCTGCGTGTCGGAGTGTGAACGACTCCGTCGATACTGCGCCCGAGGCGGCGCCGCGTCTCTGGGCGGTGGTCGGTGCCACCGGTACGGGCAAGAGCGAACTCGCACTGAACATCGCCGAGGGACTGAGATCACGCGGAAATCCGGCTGAGATCATCAACGTCGACGCGATGCAGCTGTATCGCGGTATGGACATCGGCACCGCCAAGCTTCCTCTCGATGAACGACGCGGAATTCCGCACCATCTCTTCGACGTCCGCGAGGTCGACGAGGAGGTGGCGGTCGCCTGGTACCAGCCCGAGGCGAGGGCCGCCGTCCTCGACGTGCAGAGCCGCGGTGGAGACGCGATCCTCGTCGGCGGGTCGGGACTCTACGTCTCGAGCGTCGTCTTCGACTTCCGGTTCCCGCCCCGTGACGAGTCCGTTCGCGTGCGCCTCGAAGCGGAACTCGCCGAACACGGAGCGGACGCCCTGCTCTCTCGGCTGAAGGTAGCGGACCCTGCGACGGCGGCGCGTATCGATCCGAAGAACTCCCGCCGCATCGTGCGTGCGCTGGAAGTGCTCGAACAGGGAGCCACCACACACGGCGCCGCTCTGCCGACCACGCCGACGCTCTGGCAGCGGAGCACGCGCGTGATCGGTGTGCACGTCGAACGCTCCGCACTCGTCGAACGGCTCGATGCCCGCGTGGAGCGGATGTGGGCCGAGGGGCTTCTCGGAGAGGTGGAGCGGCTCCGCTCTCAGGGACTCGAACGAGGCGTCACTGCCAGCCGCGCGATCGGTTATGCGCAGGCGCTGGGTCAACTGGACGGTCGTCTCGACCAAGCCGAAGCCATCGCCGAAACCCAGGCGCTCACCCGCCGTTACGCGCGGCGACAGGTGTCGTGGTTCAAGAGGTACCCCGCGATCGAATGGGTCGAGCATCCGATCGATGTCGCGGCGCTGATCGCCGACTGACCGATGTCGGTGGCCGCTGGGATCATGACCACATGGCGACCCATTTCTACACGGCCTCGAGCCTCGACGGTTTCATCGCGACGGCGGATCACTCCCTCGAGTGGCTGCTGAGCCAGGACTTCGACCAGTACGGTCCCATGGCCTACCCGGCGTTCGTCGAGGGGATCGGTGCTCTCGCGATGGGCGCATCGACCTACGAGTGGCTGTTGCGCGCGCAGGGCGAGGAACCCTGGCCCTATACGCAGCCCACCTGGGTGTTCACGCATCGAGAGCTCGCTGTTCCCGCCGGCGCCGACGTGCGTTTCGTCCAGGGAGAGGTCAGCGACGCGCACGCGGCGATGCGGCTCGCAGCCGGCGGCGATGACATCTGGGTCGTCGGTGGTGGCGACCTCGCCGGCCAGTTCGCCGACGCCGGTCTGCTCGACGAGGTGTGGATCCAGTTCGCCCCCGTGACGCTCGGGGCTGGGGCGCCCCTGTTTCCCCGCGCCCTGGAGTTCGAGCTGCTCGACGTGGCTCGTAACCGCGGCTTCCTCTGCGGTCACTACCGCGTCGTCGGGTAGCGCCCGCCCCGGATAGGCTCGTTCTTCGGCGCGATCCGGGAGGCGTCGATGAACAGGAGCACCATGGCGTGGAACGTGCGGGCATTCGAACTGGCCGACACCGATGCGGTCATCGAGCTGTGGACCGAGGCCGGACTCACCCGGCCCTGGAACGATCCCCGCCTCGACATCGAGCGCAAGCTGCGAGTGCAACCCGAACTGTTCCTCGTCGCGACCGACCCGGAAGGCGTGACGGTCCTCGGTTCGGTCATGGCCGGGTACGACGGCCATCGCGGGTGGCTCTACTACCTCGCCACAGCGGCTTCCCACCGTGGCCGAGGCATCGCGCGTGAACTGGTCGCCGAGGCGGAGCGGCTGCTGCTGGCTCTCGGATGCCCGAAGGTGCAGCTCATGGTCCGCGAGGGCAACGAAGGGGTGCTGGGCTTCTACGATGCGCTCGGATACGAGCGGTTCGCGGTGGCGAACACCGGCAAGCGGCTCATCGCCGACGCATAGCCGAGATCCCTAGACTGGGAGCATGGTCGCATTCACCAAGGGTCACGGCACGGGCAACGATTTCGTCATCATCGCCGACCCCGACGGTGCTCTCGACCTCACCGCCGATCAGGTCGCGGCACTCTGCGACCGTAACTTCGGTATCGGCGCCGACGGTGTCCTGCGAGTCGTCCGTTCCGCCGCGATCGCCGACGGTGCTGCAGCGCTGGCCGAGGAGCCGGATGCCGAGTGGTTCATGGACTACCGCAACGCCGACGGTTCGATCGCCGAAATGTGCGGCAACGGCATCCGTGTCTTCGCGCACTACCTCCTGTGGGCGGGCCTCACCGTCATCGAGTCGGGGTCGACGCTCCCGATCGGAACCCGCGCCGGGGTGCGCGACGTCACCCGCAGCGAGAACGGGTACCAGGTCGACCTCGGCCGCTGGCGTCTCGACGGCGACGATCCGCTGGTGACCGCCAGCGGGCTCGCGGTCACCCGACCCGGTCTGGGAATCGACGTGGGAAATCCGCACGTCGTCGTGGCCGTCGCGAGCGAGGCGGAACTGGCTTCTCTCGACCTCCACCGACCTCCCCTCCTCGATCCGCTCCCGCCCGCCGGTGCCAACGTGGAGTTCGTCGTGCCGGGCGAACCCCTGGTGCGCGACGGCATCGGCCATGTGCGCATGCGGGTGTTCGAGCGCGGGGTGGGCGAGACTCTCAGCTGTGGAACGGGCGTGGCCGCCACGGCTCTCGCCGTTCGTCACTGGGCGGGGGAGCAGGCGCCCGACAACTGGCGCGTCGAGGTTCCCGGCGGGACGCTCGGAGTGCGGATGTTCGCCGCCGAGGACGGAGAGCACGTCGCTCTCGCCGGTCCCGCCCAACTCGCCTTCCACGGCGAGATCGAGCTCGCCTGAGCACAGCGCCCCGCCCGCGGGCCGGCGAGCGGTCGCTGACGCCTCAGGCGATCGTGATGGGCTCGGTCGGGGGAGTCCCGTGCTTGCGCACCTTGAGCACCCGGTAGCCCTTGCTGGTCGCGGTGCGATAGACCGTGAAGCCGGGGTGGAACGTCGAACCGATCCAGCGCTGGAGGGAGTCGGCGCCGAGGTTTCGCTGCACGACCAGCCAGGCGTCGCTGCGCTCGTCGAGGCGCGGAATCCACTTCTCCAGCAGATCGTGCAGAACGTTCTTGCCCACTCGGATCGGCGGGTTCGAGCGGATCGTCCGGAAGGTCACATCGGCGGGAACATCCTCGGGCAACGAGGCGTTGACATTGGTGAGCCCGAGAGACGCCGCATTGCGGCGGACGAGATCGAGGGCACGCTCATTCACATCCACGGCCCAGACCTTCGCGTGGGGCGCGGCGAGTGCCATCGACAGCGTGATGGGACCCCAGCCGCTGCCGAGGTCGAGAAGATTGCCCCCCGGAGGAACGGGAGGCATGTTGGCGAGAAGCACTGACGTACCGGCGTCCAGGCGATCCGGGCTGAAGACACCGCCGGCGGTGGTGAGTTCGAGCTCGCGGCCTGCGAGCGTCACGCGGATCGTTCGCAGGTTCTCAGGACTGGCCGGGGCCGCAGTGAAGTAGTGATCGGACCCCATACGGTGAGCGTACCGGAGAGCGCGGGCTAAGGTTAAGGCTCGAAACGAAAGCAAGAGATCAGGGACGGATGACGGAAACCACCACACAGCACGAAGACGGCGATGCACTCGATCGTGTGCTCGCTCACGCCGAGAGTCGCTCGGAAGTCCGCGTGTTCGGAGCAGCACAGGCGCTGCAGGACCGGTCGACGGCGGCGCACGCCGCATCGGACGGTGACCAGTGGGACCTGGAGGATCGTCATGCGCTTCGTCGTGTCGGCGGCCTCTCGACCGAACTCGAAGACGTCACCGAGGTCGAGTACCGGCAGCTCCGACTCGAGAACGTCGTGCTCGTCGGGGTCTACCCGCAGGGGGCGCAGACCGACGCCGAGAACTCCCTCCGCGAACTCGCGGCCCTTGCCGAGACCGCGGGCGCCGTCGTGCTCGATGGTGTTCTGCAGCGTCGGCCCCACCCTGACGCCGCCACCTACCTCGGTCGCGGAAAGGCCCAGGAACTCAAGGACATCGTGGCCGCTGTCGGTGCGGACACGGTCATCGCCGACACGGAGCTGGCGCCGAGCCAGCGCCGTGCGCTCGAGGACGTCGTGAAGGTCAAGGTCATCGATCGCACGACCGTGATCCTCGACATCTTCAGCCAGCACGCCAAGAGTCGTGAGGGCAAGGCGCAGGTCGAACTCGCCCAGCTCGAGTACCTCCTGCCGCGTCTGCGCGGCTGGGGTGACTCGATGAGCCGTCAGGCGGGTGGACAGGTCGGAGCCGGGGGCGCCGGAATGGGCTCGCGCGGCCCGGGTGAGACGAAGATCGAGCTCGATCGCCGACGCATCCGCACGAAGATGGCGCTTCTGCGTCGTCAGATCCGCGACTTCGGTCCGGCTCGCGAGGCGAAGCGCGCGGAGCGCAAGCGCAACACGATCCCCTCCGTGGCGATCGCCGGGTACACGAACGCCGGCAAGTCGAGCTTGCTCAACGCTCTGACGAGCGCCGGCGTGCTCGTCGAGAACGCCCTGTTCGCGACGCTGGATGCGACCGTCCGTCGCTCCGAGACCGCTGACGGACGCGTGTTCACGCTGACCGACACGGTCGGGTTCGTCCGCAACCTGCCGCATCAGCTCGTCGAGGCTTTCCGGTCGACGCTCGAGGAGGTCGGTGACGCCGACGTCGTGCTCCACGTCGTCGACGGCTCCCACCCCGATCCGGCCGGTCAGTTGCAGACCGTTCGCGATGTGATGGGCGACGTCGGTGTGCGCGACATGCCCGAGCTCGTCGTGTTCAACAAGGCCGACCTGATCGATGACGACGAGCGACTCGTGCTGCGCGGTCTCGAGCCGAAGGCGCACTTCGTGTCGTCGCGCTCGGGGGAGGGCATCGCCGAGCTTCGTGCCGCGATCGAGGAGGCGCTCCCGAAGCCGGCCGTCGAAGTGCACGCCGTGGTTCCGTACGATCGGGGCGACCTGGTCGCCGCGATCCACGAGACCGGGATGCTGTTGGCCGTCGACCATCGCGAAGAGGGCACCGCGGTGCACGCTCGGGTGTCGGAGCGGCTCGCCGCCGATCTCGCGCCCTACGCGAGCTGAGGCCGACCGCAGCGGTCAGGAGGCGATGAACCGCCCCTCGACCGTGGCAGACACGACGATCTCCTCCGGTTCGTACTCCATTCCGGGTGAGGCGTCTGCCATCGCGAAAGCCGCCCCGCGCGCCTTCAGCATGGGTGCCGCGGGCTGCGCCTCGCGATTCGAGATGAGTCCGACATCGGCGATCTCGACGGGCGTGACCGAATCGCGTCCGAGGGCGCCGGCGTAGGCCTCGGCGCGGGTGACGGCGACACCGACGGCCGCGGCGGCGACCTCGCGCTCGATGCGAGCCCGCGTCTCGGGCGTGAGGTGCCAGTTCACCCAGCCGACCTCGACGCCGTCCCAGGCGGAGATGTCGGACACCCAGATCGACAACTCGGATGCTTCGGTGAACGTCGCTGTGAAGTCGATGCTCGCGTAGTACACCGGAGCGAGTCGCTTGCCCTCGTTGTTCCACGGGCGTTCGGCGCGCACCGAGAGGCGCTTGCTCGACCAGTCGACGACTGTCTGAGCGTGGCTGCGCTCGGTGATGCTCACCCGCAGCGGCTCGGCGAGACGCATGACCGTGTCGACGACCGCCGCCCGCTCGGGGCCCTCGGAGCGGACGGTGACGCGGATGGTGGCGCGCTCCGGCGCGACACGCGCCTCGTGCTCGCCGCGGACGGTGACGGTGACATCGCTCATGGGGCCGACTCTACGCCAGGCACCCGACGCGCGGATGACGGCGACTGCTCAGCGCCGGGAATGGCAGGTGCCCAGGATCCGTTGTATCCTGTGAAGCCGGGTGCCACGGCATCCGGATGAAAACTCCACAGTGCGACAGCGGCTCCTTCGAGAGAAGGACCACGGGGCTGATCGGTTTCGACAGCGCCTGTGAATCTACGAGAAGCGGGCCGAGGATGCAGAGTTATCTCGTAAACGCTCTCTGCAAAACAATAGTTGCCGAAACCAAGCGCAACGACTTCGCCCTCGCTGCATAAGCGAGCCCGATAGTCCGTCAGGCCGTATGTGATTCCGATACGGATCCTGGCGTCATCTAGGAATCTTGCTGCGTGGTGGCGTCTGGACGCCACGTGGGACTCTTCCCAGGCTGGGCTCGTCGACTTAGGTGTCTGTGACAAAGGTCGGAGCCGAGCAGAACGTCTTCACAGACTGCGCCCGGAGAAGGCGTGGAGACTCAGCGTTGGACGGGGGTTCGATTCCCCCCAGCTCCACCAGGTCGCTGTCGCGAAGGAGAAGGCCCTCGGGTTCCCACCATGTGTGGGAACCCGAGGGCCTTCTTCGTGGGGCGACGGCGGTTACTTCTCCGCCGACACGTCGTCACCGTGCGTCGGCGGTACCGTGGGCGGCTCGCCCTTGGCATCTTCTGCGCCGAGGTTGTCGTTCTCCTCGGGGCCCGGGGACTGCTCCGTGCTGATGTCGTTGCGATCGCTGTCTGCGTTCATGGCGTCACCTTCTTTCTCGGTCGGATGGGGGAGTGACGCGGCGCTCTAGAGCGGGATCGTCGGTTCCTGCGGGTTCGGCGCCAACGGCTCCTCCGGGTTCGGCGCGAGCGGTTCGTCCGGAACGGGGGCGAGAGGCTCGCCCGGTGTGGGATCGAGCGGCTCGGGCCTGGTGGGCTGCTCGCCCGGTGCGAGCGGAGTGGAGAACGGGTCGGACATGTGCGCTCCTTCCGCGGCGCGGTCTGCGTCGCTGGTGTTCAGAGAACCATGCACAGCCATCCTCGTCTCCTCCCTTGCCCTTTTCTCTCGGATGTGATGCCGTGCAGGCCTTCCGCACGAGGGGTCCATGGTGCACTCTGGGAGCGACCGAGAGGGCCAGTCATGGGAGAGTTCGTCATCGGAGCGACGATCGAGGGTGCCGAGCCGGTGCAGCTCGACCCACGACGATTCAACCGGCACACCTTCTGGTGCGGCCAGAGCGGCAGCGGCAAGACGTACGCACTGGGCGTGGTGCTCGAGCAGTTGCTCCTGCACACGGAGCTCCCCGTGCTCGTCTTCGATCCCAACGCGGACTTCGTGCGGTTGCGTGAGATCCGCCCCGGCACCGACGACGCAGCGGCGCGCCGACTCGGCGATCTCGATGTCCGTGTGTTCCGTTCCGGCCGTGCGGAGGGCGAGCGTCTGCGGGTGCGCTACGTGGACCTCTCGCCGGCAGCCAAGGCCGCTGTGCTGCGCATCGATCCGATCGCGGATGCCGAGGAGTACAACGCGCTGCTGCACACGCAGGTGTCGTCCGGGCAGTTCGATTCGGCGGAGATGATCCGCGGCCTCCGCGAGAGCGGGGAGGCGGTGAAGGTGCGACTCGCGAATCGCATGGAGAACCTCCAAGTGCTCGAGTGGGAGCTGTGGTCGCGTGGTGCGGCATCCGTCGTCGACGTGATCAGCGAGCGCCCGAGGGTGACGGTCCTCGACCTCGGAGGCTTCGATCATCCGGCCGAACCCGGCGTCGCCGCCCTGGCCGTTCTGGAGGATCTCTGGGCGCGTCGGGAAGAGCGCCGACCGCTGCTGATCGTGATCGACGAAGCTCATAACCTCTGCGTTCCGGAGCCGACGACGGCTGTGGAACGGGAGTTGACGGCACGCCTCGTGCAGATCGCCGCTGAGGGGCGGAAGTTCGGGCTGTGGCTCTTCCTGTCGACACAGCGCCCCACGAAGATCCACCCGAACGTGCTGTCGCAGTGCGACAACCTCGGGCTGATGCGCGTCAACGCTCCACGCGATCTCGCCGAACTCGCCGAAGTGTTCGGGTTCGCCTCGGAGCACGCCATCCGTCGTGCGCAGACCTTCACGCAGGGTCAGGCGCTGTTCGCCGGCGGTTTCATCGCCGAGCCGACGTTCGTGCAGATGGGAGCGCGTCTCACCGAGGAAGCGGGCCGCGACGTCCGTGTACCGATGGCGTGAGCGTCGACGCGCTCAGGACTCCTCGGGGATCGGCGTCTGCACGGGGATGGCTCCGGTCCGCAGACGCTCGACGGTCTCCTTCTCGACGAGAACCGGCACGTAATCCTGGATGCGCCCGCCGCTGAGGCGTTCGTGCTCCTCGTGGGCGATGTGCTCGATGCTCTCCCTCGGAACGTCGGGGAATCGGGTGGCGATCCGGTCGAGCATCGCGGCGGTGTTCGCTTCGTCGTTGCGTTCGCTCATGGGCCGATTGTCTCCCGGCTGCCCGGCATCCGCAATGGAGTCCCCTCAACCGGCGCCTTCGATGAGGAGGAGGCCCTGCTTGGTGTCGGCGAGCTTCACCCACCCATCGCCGAACAGGTAGGTCATGCCGTACCCGTCGTCGTCCGTGCCCATCGCGTACTGCGGATCCTCGGTGATGTAGACGCCCTCGGGACCGTCTTCGCGATGCCACCCCGCGGCCAGGAGCGACGTCTGCGCATCGCTCGCCGCGCCCGCGCTCAGCTCGGCCCAACCGTACAGCTGGCCGTGATCGGAGGCGACGGCGTAGTCGCCCCAGAAGCACAGCAGCCCCTCGTCCTCCGGGATGGTGGTGTCGCCGATGACGAAGTCCTTGGTCTCGGCCGTCCACCCCGCCTCGGTCAGGGCCGCGACCGTGCCGGACGAGATCATCGACTCGCACGTGAGCGCTGCGGAGGTGGGTTCAGGGTTCGGCGTCGCGGCCGGCTCGACGCTCGCCTGCGGCGCCGGCGTCGCGGGATCGGTCGTCGGGGTCGGGGCGGTCTCGCCAGGGGCGGAGCACGCCGTCAGAGCGGCGAGGAGGAATGCTGCTCCGGCGGTGATGGAAACGATGCGGGGAGGGATCATCGCGGGCCTCGGGAGATCAGGGATGCAGGAAGGTGAGGAAGGCGTCGTGCAGGATGCCGTTGGTGGCGAGTGTCGAGCGCGTCGAGATCGTCTCGGCCCCCGCGTAGTCGGTCATCGTGCCGCCGGCCTCGCGGACGATCGGCACCGCGGCCGCGATGTCGTACTCCTTGACATCGAACTCGGCGACCATGTCGAGGCGTCCCTCGGCCAGGAGCATGTACGAGAAGACGTCGCCGTAGGCGCGGTCGCGCCACACCCGATCCGCGAGCGCGATGAGAGTGTCGATGCGTCCGGCATCCGCCCACTGCGCGATGCTCTGGAAGCTGACGCTGGCGTCGTCGAGCGACGAGACGGAGGAGACGTGCAGTCGGCGCGGCTCGTTCTCCGTCGCCGTCCAGGCACCCTCGTCGGGGGAGGCCCACCAGCGTCGGCCGAGCGCGGGCATGCTGACGACGCCGACCTGCGGAACGCCGTCGACCGCGAGGGCGATCATCGTGCCCCAGAGCGGCACACCGCGCAGGAAGTTGGCGGTGCCGTCGATCGGATCGATGATCCACTGGCGGTGAGTGTCGCCCTCGGCACCGAACTCCTCGCCGAAGATGCCGTCCTCCGGGCGCTCGGTCGCGAGGATGTCGCGGATCGCGCGTTCGGTCGCGAGGTCGGCATCGGTGACGTGGGAGTTGTCGGCCTTGGTCGAGATCTGCAGATCGGCGGCGTCGAACCGGGGGAGCGACTGCGCATCGGCCGCGTCGGCCAGACGCAGGGCGAGTTCGAGATCGCTGCGGAAGTCGGATGCGCGGGGGATGGCGGTCACGCCACCAGCGTAGTCGCCCGTTCCGAGGGTCTCGATCGGGGCATGACCGTGCGGTGACGCGGCCGAGAAGACGTGCCCGAGAAGCAGAAAAGCCCCGAAGACTGGCGAGAGTCAACGAGGCTGATCCGTGCACCCCCTGGGACTTGAACCCAGAACCCACTGATTAAGAGTCAGTTGCTCTGCCGATTGAGCTAGAGGTGCGTGGCCCGGGATGACCCCGACCGAGGAATTACATTACCAGGGGATCGACGCGGTGCGAAATCGAGCCCGCACCCCCGGGAGTGTCGCAGCGATCGAGGTGGCGCGACGCTCCCGGGCGGATGATCAGGCGGCGTCGCCGACGAGGATCGCCTGGGCGTCTTCGGCGGCGGGAACCGCACCGTGCGAGTCGATGTGGGCGAGAGCACGCCGTCCCAGGAAGACCGTGAGAGCGGCGATCAGGACGGATGCCGCGGCGAACAGGTACGGGACCGTCACGTTGAACGAGTGCCACAGCAGTGCGGCGAGGGGAGGGGCCATCGCCCCGCCGAGGAAGCGCACCGCCGAGTACGACGACGAGGCGACCGAACGGGGAAGGTCGGTGGCCTCCATGACCGCCTCGGTGAGCACGGTGTTCATGATGCCGAGCAGGAGGCCGCCGATGATGATGCACACGACGAGGGCCGCAGGGTCGACGGCGAGGAGGCCGGCCGCGACGAGATCGACCGCCAGCAGGGGCAGCACGGTCACGATGATGCGGGTCCGCGGCATCCGGCGCATGAGGAGCGGAGCGACCCAGACGCTCGTGATCGCGAGCGCGACGCCCCAGCCGAAGAACGTGAAGCCGATGCCGAGTGCGCCGAAGCCGAGGGGGAAGGGCGAGAAGGCGAGGAGCACGAAGAAGCCGATGTTGTAGAACAGCGCGGCGACGGCGAGGATCGCGAGCGCCGGGCGGCGGAGCGCGGTGAAGGGAGCCGAGAACGGCACCGGAGTGCGCTTCTCTGCGGGGCCGCGCAGCAGCACGAGGACCGCGACGAACGCGATCGCCATGAGGGCGACGACGCCGAAGAAGGGTCCGCGCCAGCTCATCTCGCCGAGGAGCCCGCCCAGGAGCGGACCGATCGCGATGCCGAGACCCAGTGCCGCCTCGTAGAGGATGATCGCGGCGCTGCTGCCGCCGGACGCCGCGCCGACGATAGTCGCGAGAGCGGTGGAGATGAAGAGCGCGTTGCCGAGGCCCCACCCGGCGCGGAAGCCGATGACGGCGTCGACGCTGCCGCTGAGGGCGCAGAGCAGGGCGAACGCGACGATGAGCGCGAGTCCGATGAGGAGAGTCGCCTTCGCGCCGATCCGGCTCGAGATCCAGCTCGTGACGAGCATCGCGAGGCCCGTGACGAGCAGATAGCTCGTGAAGAGGAGTTCGGTCTCGACGGGCGAGGCCTGCAGGGACTCCGCGATCGCCGGGAGGATGGGGTCGACCAGTCCGATGCCCATGAACGCGACGACGCAGGCGAAGGCGACGGCCCACACCTGCGCGGGTTGCTTCCAGACGGAGGGGGTGGCGGTCGTGTTCACTGCGAGGAGTCCTTTCGGTCGGTGGGGTCGGTGTGCGCGGCGAGGATCTCGGCCGCACGGGTCAGGGTCGCCCAGTCGGCGTCGTCGAGCGCGTGGAACCGCGGCGCGAGCGTGTCGCGGAACTCATCGCGCCAGGCGGCGAGAGCACGGGCTCCGGCGTCCGTCGCCTCGACGACCACCGCGCGGGAGTCGGCGGGGTCGGGGGAGCGGCGCACCAGTCCGTCGCGCTCGAGCGCGCCGATCAGGCGGGTCATTCCCGGTTGCGTGGTGCGAGCGGCTGCGGCGAGTTCGCCGACTCTCGAGGCGCCCTGTCGGCCGAGCAGGCTGAGCACCCGCCACTGGGCGGCGGGTGCCTCGTTGCCGGCATCCTGCGCGGCGATGCGGCCGAGCGCATACGCCGAGAGCACGATGGAGGGGATCACTTCCGCACGTTGCATACCAAAGAGTATATACCCGTTGGTATGTAATGGGTGTCAGTGGCGAGCCCCCGCGATCCTCGCCGAGAGTTCGTGGGCGTGAGCGAGCAGCGTGCGGCCGAGGTGCGCGAGGCGATCAGGGCCGAAGCGGAACTCCACGCCCGTCAGGCTCAGCGCCCACTCCGGACGGCCGTGGCGATCGAACACGGCCGCGCCGATGCCCCAGCTGCCCTCCACGATGAGGCCGGGATTGACCGCGAAGCCGCGTTCCTTCGTGTCGGCGAGGCGCGCACGCAGCGGCTTCTGCGCATGCGGTCGGCCCCACGTCGACGCGAGCTCCAGATGCCGACCGAGATACGCATCCACATCGTGGTCGGGAAGGAACGCCAGGATCGCGAGGCCCGCGCTCGCCACGCCGAGGGGGAAGCGCACGCCCTCGCTGAGCACGAACGAGCGGATCGGGAAGGCGCCTTCCTCTCGGAGGAGGCATACGGTCTCATCGGCCCGTCGAACCGAGAAGAACGCACTCTCCTCGGTCTTGACGGCGAGCGAGCGCACGATGTCGCGCGCGAGAGCGGTGACGTCGTAGCGCGCGGCTGCGGCGTTGCCCATGAGGTACAGCTCGGGCCCGGGCATCCAGCGGGCGGTCGTGTCGTCCCGATCGACGAGTCCCTCGGCGCGGAGCGCGCTGAGCAGGCGATGCGTCGTCGACCTCGACAGGTCGGCGGCGTGGGCGAGCTCCTGGAGCGCCATCCCTTCGGGGCGCCCGCCCGAGACGAGGCGGAGGAGTCCGGCCGCCCGTGCGATGGCCTGCGCTCCCGGCACGCTCGTCGACGCTCGTTCCATAATGTGGACGCTACTCGGCGAAACGTCCACATCGCAAGCATCCGCTGTCGCTCCCACCGCGCGACCGTCAAGCTGGACCCAACGCCCGTTCGAAGGAGTACGCGTGATCGACAAGCATTGGCCCTCTGCCGCGGAGGCGGTCGCCGACATCCCCGACGGAGCGTCCCTCGCCGTCGGCGGGTTCGGCCTCTCCGGGAACCCCATCGCCCTCATCGAAGCTCTGCTCGCCCAGGGGACGACGGACCTGAGTGTCGTCAGCAACAACTGCGGCGTGGACGACTGGGGTCTCGGCATCCTGCTCGGGGCGCACCGCATCCGCAAGATGACGTCGTCGTACGTGGGCGAGAACAAGGAGTTCGAGCGTCAGTTCCTCACCGGTGAGCTCGAGCTCGAGCTCACCCCGCAGGGCACCCTCGCCGAGAAGCTGCGTGCCGGCGGGTCGGGGATCGCCGCCTTCTTCACGCAGACGGGCGTCGGCACGCAGGTCGCCGAAGGGGGTCTGCCGCGCAGATACGCTCCCGACGGCACGATCGCCGTCGCCTCGCCCGCCAAGGACGTGCGCACCTTCGGCGAGGGGGACGACGCCCGCGAGTACGTGCTGGAAGAGGCGATCACCACCGACTTCGCCCTCGTGCACGCTGCCGTCGGAGACCGCCACGGCAATCTCGTCTTCACCAAGGCCGCACGCAACTTCAATCCGCTCGCCGCGATGGCGGGCCGTATCTGCATCGCGCAGGTCGAGCGCCTCGTCGAACCGGGCGAGCTCGACCCGGACGGGGTGCACCTGCCCGGCGTGTACGTGCACCGCGTCGTCGAGGTCGGACCCGACATCCCCAAGCGCATCGAGCGACGCACCGTCGCCACGGAAGGAGCCTGACATGGCGCTCACCCGAGACCAGATGGCCGCCCGCGCCGCCGGAGAGCTCGAGGACGGCTCGTACGTGAACCTCGGCATCGGGCTTCCCACCCTCG
This sequence comes from Microbacterium sp. NPDC087868, assembly GCF_044900755.1. NCBI lineage: Bacteria > Bacillati > Actinomycetota > Actinomycetes > Micrococcales > Microbacteriaceae > Microbacterium > Microbacterium sp. NPDC087868. The sequence continues at coordinate 685,360 of NZ_JBJDNO010000001.1, read as the reverse complement.
TCCCGAACTTCGTACCGACGGGCGTCACCGTGGTGCTGCAGTCCGAGAACGGCATCCTCGGCGTCGGCCCGTACCCGACGGAGGATGCCGTCGACCCCGATCTCATCAACGCGGGTAAGGAGACGGTCACCGTGCTCGCGGGATCGGCGTTCTTCGACTCGGCGACGAGTTTCGGCATGATCCGCGGGGGCAAGATCGACGCCGCGATCCTCGGCGCCATGCAGGTGTCGGCCACCGGAGACCTGGCGAACTGGATGATCCCCGGGAAGATGGTCAAGGGCCCCGGCGGGGCGATGGACCTCGTGCACGGCGCCGCACGCGTCATCGTGCTCATGGAGCACGTCGCGAAGGACGGATCCGCCAAGATCGTCGATCGGTGCTCCCTGCCGCTCACCGGTCGGGGGGTGGTCGACCGCATCATCACCGACCTCGCGGTGATCGATGTGACCGAGGCCGGCCTCGTGCTCGTCGAGACGGCCCCCGGAGTCACCGCCGACGAGGTCATCGCCGCCACCGAGCCCCCGCTGACACTGTCGCCCGCGCTCGCCGGTCTGAGAGGCTGAAGGACATGCACGACACCGATATCGTCATCGTCTCCGCCGCCCGCACCCCGCAGGGTCGTCTCAAGGGTCAGCTCGCGGCCTTCACGGCCCCGCAGCTGGGCGCCTTCGCGATCCGCGGTGCGCTCGAGCAGGCATCCATCCCCCCGGAGGACATCGACGCCGTCATCGTCGGGCAGGTCCTCTCGGCGGGATCCGGGCAGAACGCCGCACGCCAGGCGGCCATCGGGGCGGGCATCGGCTGGGACGTGCCCGCGCACACCGTCAACAAGGTGTGCCTCTCGGGCCTCACCGCGATCATCGACGCCGCTCGCATGATCCGCACGGGAGACGCCGAGGTGGTCGTCGCGGCCGGCATGGAGTCGATGACCCGCGCCCCGCACCTGCTCATGGGGTCACGCGACGGATGGACCTACGGCAGTGTCGAGGTGCTCGACCACATGGCCTACGACGGGCTCACCGACGCCTATGACCGGGAGAGCATGGGAGCGTCCACCGAACGGCACAACGCCCGATACGAACTCACGCGCGAGGCTCAGGACACCGTCGCCGCGCTCTCGCATCAGCGTGCGGCGGCCGCCCAGGCTGCGGGCGTGTTCGACGACGAGATCGTCACGGTCTCGGTGCCTCAGCGCCGCGGGGAACCCCTGCTCGTCACCGCCGATGAGGGAATCCGCCCCGACACGACGGTGGAGTCGCTCGCAGGACTCCGTGCCGCCTTCGCGGAAGGGGGCACGATCACGGCGGGCAACTCCTCGCAGATCTCCGACGGAGCCTCTGCCGTCGTCGTCACGACGCGCGCGCTCGCCGCGGAGAAGGGATGGCCCGTCCTCGTGACGGTCGGCGCAAGCGGCCAGACCGCCGGGCCGGACAACTCCCTGCAGGCGCAGCCGGCGCGCGCGATCGAACGCGCGTGCGAGAAGCAGGGGATATCGCCGTCCGATCTCGATCTGGTCGAGATCAACGAGGCGTTCGGCGCCGTGGTCGCGCGTTCGCAGGTCGAACTCGGCCTGGATCCCGCGCTCGTCAACATCCACGGGGGAGGGATCGCGATCGGGCATCCGATCGGCGCATCCGGTAATCGCCTCGTCGTGCACCTGGCGCACGAACTGGCGCGTCGCGGCTCCGGCACGGCGGCCGTCGGCCTCTGCGGCGGTGGCGGTCAGGGAGAGGCGCTGATCCTCACCCGGTGACACGCGGACTCAGGAGGAGCGGCGGCGCGTGCGCTTCTGCGCCGCCGCCTTCTGCGCCTGCTTCTCGTCGCGGTTCGCGCGCTTCGCCTGCGCGGGGGCGAGGGGCGAATCCAGGGCGACCTCGAGACCGCGGTCGAAGCGGCGGGTGTCGCGCACGGCGCCGATCGCGAGGGCGAAGGTGATGGCCCAGCTGATCCAGGCGAGCGCAGCGCGCCAGGTGACGGGGGACTCGCGGGTGCCGCGGAGGAGCGAGACACCGGTGGTGATCGCTCCGAACAGGCCCGTGCTGAACAGATAGCGCATGCCCCTACGCTACCGCCCGACTCCCGGTCGGGGCGGGGGATTGACACGAACGCCGGATGCCGGGCATACAGCCCCTTCGGATCGGCACTCGCTATCATGGGTGTCAGTCGCGGCTCGTCCGCGACCGTAGAACCGTGTATCTACCGGCCGTCGGCACTCCGACGGACAGCGGCGGCACCCGACCACCGCGTCCGCGGGCGCGCGAGAGCCATGACCCAGACACACACCTCCACCGAGCCGAGCCTCTTCCGTCTCGCCGGCTTCCCCTACTTCCTCATCGCCTTCATCGCGAGACTGCCCTTCGCGATGATGGTCGTCGGCGTGCTGACCGTCGTCGTCTCGGCGCGCGGATCGCTGTCGCTCGGCGGGCTCACCTCCGCCGCGGTCGGCCTCGGCACCGCGTGCTTCGGCCCGCTCCTCGGTGCCGCCGCGGATCGCTACGGCCAGCGGACCGTGCTGCTGATGCTCGCCATCGCGAACGGCACGATGATGGTCGTGTTCACCCTCGTCGTCTACGGCGACGCGGTCGACGGCCTCGTCCTCCTGGCCGCAGCCGGCATCGGGGCGACGGCCCCGCAGGTCTCGCCGCTGTCGCGTGCGCGGCTGGTCACGATGATCAGCGAGCGGATGCCGGAGACCCGCCGGGCCCGCACGGTCTCGGGCACCATGGCCTACGAGTCCGCCGCCGACGAGACGGTGTTCGTCTTCGGACCGTTCATCGTCGGCATCCTCGCGTCGCTGATCGCGCCGTGGGCTCCTCTCGTGGGCGCGGCGGTCCTGACGATCGTCTTCGTCGGTGCGTTCGCCCTCCACCCGAGCGGTCGACACGTCGCCGCCGTGCGCGGGGCCGACGGGGCAGCGCCCTCGGCGGTGTCGGAACTCTTCCGCCCGCAGCTCGTCATCGTCGTGATCGGCATCCTCGGCGTCGGCATGTTCTTCGGCACCATGCTCACCTCGCTGACGTCGTTCATGGCGGACCGGGGCGCCTCCGAACAGGCGGGTCTGCTCTACGGTGTGATGGGCGTCGGCTCGGCCGTTCTGGCGCTCGGCGTCGCGTGGCTTCCGGTCCGCTTCTCGCTCCGCGCCCGGTGGCTGGTCTTCTCGGGCATCCTCTTCGCGGGCTCGCTCCTGCTGGGCGTCGTGGATTCTCCCGCGATGATGATGCTCGCTCTCGGCATCATGGGGGTCGGCATCGGCCCGACGCTCGTCACGCAGTACAGCTTCGGCGCCGCGCGCAGCCCGCTCGGACGTTCGGCGACGGTCATGACGATGCTCGGCTCGGGGATCGTCGTCGGCCAGTCGATCGGTGCGGCCGTCGCCGGTGAGCTCGCCGAGAACGTCGGCACCTCGGCGGCGCTCGTGCTGCCGATCGTCGCGGCCGGGGTCGCGTTCGCAGCGGGTCTCGTCAACTGGGTGCTCAGCCGCACGCGTGCGCGGAACGTGGTCGTCGCGGCGTGACGCGGTGAACCGGGGCCGCGAACCTCGATAGCCTGGGGGTACCCCCTGGTGTGAGGAGCCATCTTGGCCGCTGCAGAGTTCGTCGTCGTCGCCAACCGTCTTCCCGTCGATCGGGTCGAGGGCCCCGACGGGGAGGAGACCTGGCGCACGTCGCCCGGCGGACTCGTCGCGGCTCTCGAGCCGATGATGCGCAGCACCCGCGGCGCGTGGGTCGGCTGGGTCGGCCAGCCCGACGTCGAGCGTGACCCCTTCGAGGCCGACGGCATCCACCTCATCCCGGTGTCCTTGAGTGCGCAGGAGGTCGCGGAGTACTACGAGGGCTTCGCCAACGACACCATCTGGCCGCTGTACCACGACGTCATCGCGCCCCCGCAGTTCCACCGCGAGTGGTGGGACGCCTATGTCACCGTCAACCGGCGCTTCGCCGAGGCGGCGGCCGCCGCGGTCGCGGAAGACGGCACGGTGTGGGTGCACGACTACCAGCTGCAGCTCGTTCCGCAGATGGTGCGTGAGCTCCGCCCGGACGTCACGATCGGGTACTTCCACCACATCCCCTTCCCCGCGCATGGCCTCTATGCGCAGCTGCCCTGGCGCGACCAGGTGCTGCAGGGCCTGCTCGGAGCCGACGTGATCGGGTTCCAGCGCGCGCAGGACGCCACCTACTTCCTCACCGCCGTGCGGCGCCGCCTGCGTTACGAGGTCAAGGGCGCGAACATCGCCGTCCCGCAGGACGACGGCTCGATCCGGACGGCCGTCGCCCGCGCCTTCCCGATCTCGATCGACACCGCTCCCTACCTGGATCTCGCTGCGAACCCCGCCGTCCAGGCCAGAGCCGCGGAGATCCGTGCGAGCCTCGGCAACCCGAAGCGCATCCTGCTGGGCGTCGATCGCCTCGACTACACCAAGGGCATCCGTCACCGGATCAAGGCCTACGGCGAGCTCCTCGCCGAGGGGCGTCTGAGCGTCGACGACGTCACGCTCGTGCAGGTCGCGAGCCCCAGCCGCGAGCGCGTCGACGCGTACGTGCACCTGCGCGACGAGATCGAGCTGGCCGTCGGGCGCATCAACGGCGACAACGACACGATGGGGCACACCGCGATCCGCTATCTGCACCAGGGATATCCCCGCGAGGAGATGGTCGCGCTGTACCTCGCGGCCGATGTCATGCTCGTCACCGCTCTGCGCGACGGCATGAACCTGGTCGCGAAGGAGTACGTCGCCACGCGCGTCGACAACCGGGGGGTGCTCGTCCTCAGCGAGTTCACGGGCGCCGCCGACGAACTCCGCCAGGCGGTGCGCGTCAACCCGCACGACATCGAGGGCGTCAAGGCAGCGATCATGACCGCGGTCGAGATGACACCGGCCGAACAGGGCAAGCGCATGCGCTCGCTCCGTCGCCGCGTGCTCGAGAACGACGTGGACGCCTGGTCGTCGTCGTTCCTCTCCGCGCTCGACGACGCACGCCGTTGAGCCGCCCCGCATCTTCCCGCCCCCACGACTGGAGACACCCATGACCAGCCCCTGGATCCCCGGAACCCCCTCGCCCGAACTGAGCGCGCTCGCGCGTACCGAGCGTCTCGTCGTCGCCCTCGACTTCGACGGCGTCGCCTCGCCGCTCGTGCCCGATCCCATGGCAGCTCGCGCGCTGCCGGAGACCGTGGAACAGATCCGTCGTCTGACGGCCCTGCCCGACACGATCGTCTCGTTCGTCTCCGGGCGCAGCCTGCACGACCTCCGCATCATCACCGAGCACGAGGACGACTCGCCGGTCGCCCTCGCGGGATCGCACGGCGCGCAGTACTGGTTCCCCGGCGAGGGCGAGGCCGCACCGACCGGCGACGCCACCGAGGAGGGTGCCCGAGAGGAACTCTGGGCGGCCGCTCGTCCGATCATCGACCGCTACGAAGGCGCCGAGTTCGAGCCGAAGACCTTCGGCATGGGCGTGCACACGCGTCGGGCGGATCGGGAGACCGAGGAGAAGCTCTTCGCCGAGATCGACGCGCTCGCCGCCGAGCGGTTCCCGCACTGGCGCCGCCGCGCGGGCCATCGCGTGCTCGAGTTCTCGTCGCGGACGGAGGGCAAGGACGCCGCGATCGGAGTGCTCCGCGAGCGCTTCCACGCCACCGGCATCCTCTTCGCCGGCGACGACGTCACCGATGAAGACGCCATGCGCGTGCTGCAGCCGGGCGATCTCGGCGTGCGTGTCGGCCCGGGGGAGAGCGCCGCGGCGCTGCGCGTCGACGGACCCGTCGATGTCGCACGCCTTCTCGGCGCGCTGGCGGACGAGCGGGCCGCCGGGCGGGAATAGACTGCCTGCATGTCTCCGCACGATCCTGCCAGCGCGTCCATCGACATCAAGCCCCGCAGTCGTGTCGTCACCGACGGCATCGAAGCCACGACCTCACGAGGCATGCTGCGTGCCGTCGGCATGGGCGACGAGGACTGGGAGAAGCCCCAGATCGGCATCGCCTCGAGCTGGAACGAGATCACGCCCTGCAACCTGAGTCTCGACCGGCTCGCGCAGGGTGCGAAGGAGGGCGTGCACTCGGGCGGCGGCTACCCGCTGCAGTTCGGCACGATCTCCGTCTCCGACGGCATCTCGATGGGCCACGAGGGCATGCACTTCTCGCTCGTCTCGCGCGAGGTCATCGCCGACTCGGTCGAGACGGTCATCATGGCCGAGCGCCTCGACGGAACCGTGCTGCTCGCGGGCTGCGACAAGTCCATCCCCGGCATGCTCATGGCGAGTGCGCGCCTGGGGCTGTCGAGCGTGTTCCTCTACGCCGGCTCGATCGCGCCGGGATGGGTGAAGCTCTCCGACGGCACCGAGAAGGACATCACGATCATCGACTCCTTCGAGGGCGTCGGCGCCTGTCGTGCGGGTCGCATGACGGAGGAGGACCTGAAGCGCATCGAGTGCGCCTTCGCTCCCGGAGAGGGTGCCTGCGGCGGCATGTACACCGCCAACACGATGGCCTCGGTGGCCGAGGCCCTGGGGCTCAGCCTTCCCGGCTCCGCGGCGCCGCCCTCGGCCGACCGTCGCCGTGACTACTTCGCCCACCGCTCCGGCGAGGCCGTCGTCAACCTGCTGCGCCAGGGGATCACCACGAAGGACATCCTGACGAAGGAGTCGTTCGAGAACGCGATCGCCCTCGCGATGGCGCTCGGCGGTTCGACCAACGTCGTGCTGCACCTGCTGGCGATCGCTCGCGAGGCCGAGATCGACCTGAGCCTGCACGACTTCAACCGCATTGGCAGCAAGACGCCGCACGTCGCCGACATGAAGCCCTTCGGCAAGTACGTGATGAACGACGTCGACCGCCACGGCGGCATCCCCGTGATCATGAAGGCGATGCTCGACGAGGGCCTGATCCACGGCGACGCGCTCACGGTCACCGGCAAGACGGTCGCCGAGAACCTGCGCGACCTCAACCCCGATCCCGTCGACGGCGACGTCATCCACACGTTCGACAACCCCATCCACGCGTCCGGCGGCATCACGATCCTGCACGGCTCGTTCGCCCCGGAAGGAGCGGTCGTGAAGTCCGCAGGCTTCGACGCTGACGTGTTCGAGGGCCCGGCGCGCGTGTTCGAGCGCGAGCGCGGAGCGATGGATGCTCTGGCGAACGGCGAGATCAACGCCGGCGACGTCGTGGTGATCCGCTACGAGGGCCCGAAGGGCGGGCCGGGCATGCGCGAGATGCTCGCGATCACCGCGGCCATCAAGGGCGCGGGACTCGGAAAAGATGTACTACTCTTGACGGACGGACGATTCTCAGGCGGCACAACCGGCCTGTGCATCGGCCACATAGCACCCGAAGCGGTGGACGCAGGTCCTATCGCCTTCGTGCGCGATGGTGATCTGATACGGGTCGATATCGCAGCTCGCTCTCTCGACCTACTCGTCGACGAGGCGGAGCTCGCCTCCCGCCGCTCTGGCTGGGAGCCGCTTCCCCCGCGCTATACCCGTGGCGTTCTTGCCAAGTACTCACGCCTCGTGCGGTCCGCCGCCGAAGGCGCGACGACGGGCTGATCCCGACTCGTTCGGCACGCAGCATCGTCGTCTCCGGCATCCGATGCCCTACAGATCACCAGAAGGAAAGTCATGACTGCTGACTCCGTCTCGGCTGTGCCGAGGCCGCCCGCCCGTCAATCCAATGCCCCCGAGATCACCGGCGCCGAGGCCGTCGTCCGTTCGCTCGAGCTGCTCGGGATCACCGACGTCTTCGGGCTTCCCGGTGGCGCGATCCTGCCCGTGTACGACCCGCTCATGGACGCCTCCGACCTGCGTCACATCCTCGTGCGGCACGAGCAGGGTGCCGGCCACGCCGCCGAGGGCTATGCATCCGCCTCCGGCAAGGTGGGCGTCTGCATCGCGACGTCCGGACCCGGAGCCACGAACCTCGTCACCGCGATCGCCGACGCCTACATGGACTCGGTGCCCCTGCTGGCGATCACCGGACAGGTGTTCTCGACGCTGATGGGAACGGATGCCTTCCAGGAGGCCGACATCGTGGGAATCACGATGCCGATCACGAAGCACTCCTTCCTGGTGAAGGACGCCGCCGACATCCCCGGCGCGATCGCCGCCGCATACGAGGTGGCATCGACCGGCCGTCCCGGTCCCGTGCTGGTCGACATCACGAAGGACGCGCAGCAGGCGATCGCGCCGTTCGTCTGGCCGCCCAAGGTCGATCTGCCCGGTTACCGCCCCGTCACCAAGGCGCACGGCAAGCAGATCCAGGCCGCAGCCGCCCTGCTCGCCGAGGCCAAGAAGCCCGTGCTCTACGTCGGCGGCGGCGTGATCCGCGGACGCGCGTCCGCCGAACTGCTCGAACTCGCCGAGTCGACCGGTGCGCCCGTCGTGACGACGCTCATGGCCCGCGGTGCATTCCCCGACTCGCACCCGCAGCACCTGGGCATGCCGGGCATGCACGGCACGGTCCCAGCCGTGCTCGCGCTGCAGGAGGCCGATCTGCTGATCTCGCTCGGCGCCCGCTTCGACGACCGTGTGACCGGTAAGGCTGCGCTCTTCGCGCCGAACGCGAAGGTCGTGCACGTCGACATCGATCCCGCCGAGATCTCGAAGATCCGCATCGCGGACGTGCCGATCGTCGGCGACGTGCGCGACGTGCTCGTCGACCTCGAAGCCGCCTACCGCGGCGCGATCGGCAGCGCGAAGCCCGACACCGAGGAGTGGTGGTCGTACCTCGACGGACTCCGCAACGAGTTCCCGCTCGGCTACACGCCTCCGACCGACGGCCTGCTCGCGCCTCAGCACGTGATCCAGCGCATCGGCGAGCTGACGGGTCCCGAGGGCATCTACGCGGCCGGCGTCGGACAGCACCAGATGTGGGCGGCGCAGTTCATCAAGTACGAGCGCCCGAACGCCTGGCTCAACTCCGGCGGCGCCGGGACCATGGGGTACTCCGTGCCCGCGGCCATGGGTGCCAAGGTCGCCGAACCCGACCGCGTGGTGTGGGCGATCGACGGCGACGGATGCTTCCAGATGACCAATCAGGAGCTCGCGACCTGCGCGATCAACAACATCCCGATCAAGGTCGCGATCATCAACAACTCCTCGCTGGGCATGGTGCGCCAGTGGCAGACCCTGTTCTACGACGGGCGCCACTCCAACACCGACCTGAACACCGGGCACGGCACGGTCCGCATCCCCGACTTCGTGAAGCTCGCCGAGGCCTACGGATGCCTCGCGATCCGCGTCGAGAAGGAGGACGAGGTCGATGCGGCGATCCAGCTCGCCCTCGAGACGAACGATCGCCCCGTCGTGATCGACTTCGTCGTCAGCGCCGATTCCATGGTGTGGCCGATGGTGCCCCAGGGCGTCAGCAACAGCTACGTCCAGTACGCCCGCGAGCACGCGCCCGCATTCGACGAGGAGGACTGACCATGTCGACCCACGTGCTGAGCCTCCTGGTCGAGGACACCCCCGGCCTCCTCACCCGCGTCGCAGGGCTCTTCGCCCGGCGCGGATTCAACATCCACTCGCTCGCCGTCGGCGTGACCGAGGTGCCCGGCATCTCGCGCATCACCGTCGTCGTCGATGTCGACGAGCTGCCGCTCGAGCAGGTCACCAAGCAGCTCAACAAGCTGATCAACGTGATCAAGATCGTCGAGCTCGACTTCGCCACCTCGGTGCAGCGCGAGCACATGCTCGTGAAGGTGCGCACCGACAACGCCACCCGCTCGAACGTGATCGAGGTCGTGAACCTCTTCCGCGCCTCGGTGGTCGACTACGCCGCCGACGCGCTCGTGATCGAGGTCACGGGCGACAAGGGCAAGGTCGACGCGATGCTCCGCGCGCTCGAGCCCTTCGGCATCAAGGAGATCGCGCAGTCGGGCCTCCTCGCCATCGGCCGCGGCGGCAAGAGCATCACCGAACGCGTCCTGCGCGGCTGACCCAGACCACCCCATCCATCCGCTCCACCGCCGTCCGGCACGGAGCGAGAAGAACCGCCACGAACAAGGAGAAACACACAGTGAGCACCGAGATCTTCTACGACGCCGACGCCGACCTGTCCCTGATCCAGGGCAAGAAGGTCGCCATCGTCGGTTACGGCTCGCAGGGCCACGCCCACGCGCAGAACCTGCGCGACTCGGGCGTCGAGGTCGCGATCGCCCTCAAGGAGGGCTCCAAGTCGGCTCCGAAGGCCGAAGAGGCCGGCTTCGCGGTCAAGACCGTCGCCGACGCCACCGCCTGGGCCGACGTCATCATGATCCTCGCGCCGGACCAGCACCAGCGCACGATCTACAGCGAGTCGATCGCCCCCAACCTGACCGCGGGCAAGACCCTCGCCTTCGCGCACGGCTTCAACATCCGCTTCGGCTACATCGATGCTCCCGAGGGCGTCGACGTGATCCTCGTCGCCCCGAAGGCGCCGGGCCACACCGTCCGTCGCGAGTTCGTCGCCGGTCGCGGCATCCCCGACATCATCGCCGTCGAGCGCGACGCCTCGGGTAAGGCCTGGGACCTCGCACTCTCCTACGCGAAGGCCATCGGCGGCACCCGCGCCGGCGTCATCAAGACGACCTTCACCGAGGAGACCGAGACCGACCTGTTCGGCGAGCAGGCCGTGCTCTGCGGTGGCGTCAGCCACCTCGTGCAGGCCGGTTTCGAGACGCTGACCGAGGCGGGCTACCAGCCGCAGATCGCGTACTTCGAGGTGCTCCACGAGCTCAAGCTCATCGTCGACCTCATGTGGGAGGGCGGCATCGCCAAGCAGCGCTGGTCGATCTCCGACACCGCCGAGTTCGGCGACTACGTCTCGGGCCCGCGCGTCATCGACGAGCGCGTCAAGGAGAGCATGAAGGGCGTGCTCGCCGACATCCAGTCGGGTGCGTTCGCGAAGCGCTTCATCGACGACCAGGACAACGGAGCCGAGGAGTTCCTGGCGCTGCGCGCCAAGGAGGAGCAGCACCCGATCGAGGTCACCGGTAAGGAGCTGCGTTCGCTCTTCGCATGGAAGCAGCAGGACGAGGACTACATCGACGGCAGCGCTGCGCGCTGATCGACCGATAGACGAGAGCGGGCGTCCCGGAAGGGGCGCCCGCTCTTTCGCGTCCGGTGGTGGTCAGGGGCGGGTGAGCTCCTCGAGCACCTCGACGACGTGGCGGTACGGCTGTCCCGTGGCACGGGTCATCCCGATCTCGCACGTGCGGTTCGCGGAGACGAAGGCGTCGAAGCCGCCCCGATCGGCATCGGCCGCACGTACCTCCTCCGATTCGACCGCGGTCGCGCTGGCAGTGAGCTCGGGGTGCAGCATGCCCCGATCTCCGGCGAAGGCGCAGCATCCCCAGCCGTCGGGAACGAACACGTCCGTGGCGACGGCCGCGGCGATCTCGGTCAGCGCGCCGGTCGCTCCGAGTGCGGTCGTCGAGCAGGTCGGATGCACCGCCACGCTGTCGAGCTTCGCCTGAACGGTCACGCGGGGGAGCACCTCCCGAGCGATGTAGGTCGTCGCGTCCTCGATGACGAGGCCGGCGTACTCCGGATACTCGGAGACGGACTTCGCGAGCATCGTGTGGAGCCCCTCGGTGCAGGAGGCGGCATCGCACACGACCGGAAGCTCGCCGAATCGGCTCGCCTCCCAGAGGCTCGACAGCACGCGCTTCGTCATGCGGTCGTAGCCGGCGAGGTGCCCCTTCGACTTCCAGGGCGTGCCGCAGCACATTCCGCCGGCATCCTCCGGGATCACCACGGCGATCCCGGCCCGATCGAGAAGCGCGCGGACCGCGTCCCTCGACCCCTCTCCGTGCCCCTCCGCGCCGAACATCGTGCCGATGCACGCCCCGAAGAACACGGCACGGGCGTCGGACGGGTTCTGGGCGGACGGCGCCTTCGTACCGCCGCGCGGGAGTCCGCCGTCGTAGAGAGGGACGGTATCGGATCCCAGGATCGCTCGTCCGACCCGGGTCGCACCGGTCACGATCGGGGCGGGCAGGGCGGAGGCGATGGTCAGCGCCGTACCGCCGACGCGCGTCACGGCGCCCCAGCCCTTCGCCGCGGCATCCCAGAGGCCGTCCTCGATCTTCGACGCTTCCTCGGCGCGCAGGCGACGGACGAGATCGCCGGTGTTGATGTCGACGGGGCACGCGACTGCGCACATGCCGTCGACCGCACAGGTCTGCACTCCGTCGTAGTCGTAGTCGGCGCGCAGGTCCTCGAGAAGCGCGGTGTCTCCCTGCTCCTCGGCCCAGGCCATGTCGCGCCGCAGTACGATGCGCTGGCGCGGGGTGAGGGTGATGCTCTTGCTCGGGCACGTCGGCTCGCAGTAGCCGCATTCGACGCACCGGTCGACCTCCTTCTCGACCGTCGGCACGCGCTTGAGGTCGCGGAGGTACGAGTCCGGGTCGTCGGAGAGCACGACGCCCGGATTGAGGATGCCGGCGGGATCGAAGAGACGCTTGATCGACCACATCATGTCGGTCAGCTCATCGCCGTACTGACGGCGGACGAACGGCGCCATGATGCGCCCCGTCCCGTGCTCCGCCTTCAGCGAGCCGCCCTGGCCGAGCACGAGCTCGACGAGGTCGTCGGTGAAGCGCCGGTAGCGCGCGACGCTGTCGGGATCGTCGAAGCGTTCGTTGAGCAGGAAGTGCACGTTGCCGTCCTTGGCGTGACCGAAGATCACCGAGCCCTCGTAGTCGTGCGCGGCGAACAGCTCGATCAGGCGCTCGCAGGTCACCAGCAGACGGTCGACCGGCACGACGATGTCTTCGAGCAGCGCGGTGGTGCCGGACGGACGTGCTCCGGCGACAGCGGTGTAGAGGCCCTTGCGCACGTGCCACAGCGCCGCGCGCTCCGAGGCATCGGTGGTGAGCGCCGCCTCGATCGCGAGGGGGAGGTCGGCGAAGTGTGCGAGCGCGGTCGCACTGTCGATCGCCAACTGCTCGGTGCTGCCGGCATGGACCTCGACGAGGAGTGCCGCGTGCTGATCGACATCGATGTCGGCGATCGCGGCGGGCACGTCGCCGAGCCCCTGTGCGACGCGGAGTGAGGCGGCATCGAGGAGCTCGATCGTGGCGAGCCCGAGGTCGCCGAGCCCGGGGAGGGCGGCCATCGCATCGGAGAGCGTGGTGAACACGAGCAGGCCGGTGGCGATCGCGGGACGGATCGGGATGGTGCGGAAGCGCGCCTCGGCGACGAAGGCGAGTGTGCCCTCCGAGCCGATCACGAGGTGCTCGAGGATGCGGACCGGGGTGTCGAAGTCGAGGAGGGCGTTGATGCCGTAGCCCATCGTGTTCTTCATCGAGAACTGGCGGCGCACGAAGGCGACGTTCTCGGGGGAGGACAGCAGCTGTGCGCGGAGGGCGAGGAGCCCCGCGGCGAGGTCGGGATCGGAGTCGCGCAGGCGCTCATCGGCGTCGGGAAGTGCGGTGTCGAGGACGGTGCCGCTCGGCAGGACGAGGAGGAGAGACTCCACGGTCCGGTAGGAGTTCTCGACGATGCCGCAGGCCATACCGCTGGAGTTGTTCGCGACGACACCCCCGATCGTGCAGGCGATCTCGCTGGCGGGGTCGGGGCCGAGCTTGCGACCGTGGCGCACCAGACGCGTGTTCACCTGGCGCACGGTGGCGCCGGGGCCGACCCGCACCGAGGCGCCGTCGTCCTCGACGCGGATGTCGCGGAACCCGCTGCGCGTGTCGACGAGGATGTCGCCGCTGACGCCCTGTCCCGAGAGGCTCGTGCCCCCGGAACGGAACGTGAGCGTGCGCCCCGCTGCGCGTACGGCCTCGAACACCCGGGCGACTCCCGCGGCGTCGGTGGGGGAGAGCACGGCATCCGGCACGAGCAGGTAGTGGGAGGCGTCGTGCGCCCGGGCGAACCGGTCGATCGAGCGGGCGTGCACCTCGGTCGACGGTCCGAGGATCGTCGGATCGAGTGGTTCGGCGAGAGTGATCGACACGGGAGGCTCCTCGGCGCTGATGGAAGATTGTCAGACAAGTGTACCGATGACCACGATCTCGCTAATCTGAGTGGGTGAACAGTCCCACGGATGCCCCGCTCGCAGTCGTCGGCGTCGTCGATGCTGTCACGTCACGGCTGCGGGATCGCATCCTGAGCGGGGACCTCCGCTCAGGCTCGGCGCTCACCGAAGCGTTCGTGTCGGAGGAGTACGCGGTCGCTCGGCCGAGCGCGAAGGCCGCGATCGAGCAGCTCGTCGCCGCGGGCCTCCTCGAGCGCACCGCGCACCGCAGTGCCCGTGTCGTGGCGATCGACCCGGAGACCGTGCGCGACGTCTATCGCACCCGGACGCGACTGGAGAGCGCGGCGTTGCGAGAGCTCGCCGGCACGCGCACGGTACCGGCTGCGGCGATCGCGGCGAACGCCGAGATCCAGGCGATGCCCGCGGGGCCCGATCCCGCCACCGTCGATCCCGATCTGCGCTTCCACACGGCGCTGATCGATGCCCTCGGCAGCGCTCGAACGGGCCGGATGTACCGCAGTGTGCTCGACGAGGCGCGGATGTGCATGGCGCAGGTGCAGGGCCGTCGTCTGCTCGAGGCCGGCGTCATCGCCGCCCAGCATGCCGAGATCCTCGACGCTTTGGCGGCCGGTGAAGCAGAGCGGGCCACCGCCGTTCTCGGCATTCACCTCTCGTCGGCGCAGGAGCGTCTCGTCGACGCTCTCGGCGCGGACTGAGCGACGAATCCGGCGATCAGCTCGCCGGGGCCTCTTCGACGACGAGCGGGGCCTCCGCCGGGTCCGCCCACACCGGTGCGGGCAGCACGGTGTCGACCTGTCCGGCCTGGATCGCGCGGAGAGCCTCGGTGATCTCCTCGTCGTTCTCGGGGACCGGGAGGCCGCAGGCGCGCAGCTCGGAGCCGAACTGGAGGGTCAGGCGGATCTTGCCGGCCTCGACCGCTTCGGCGGTGGTGCCGGTGCGGATCTCGCTGCCGGTCTGGATCGCCGACACCTCGTCGCACACGTGATAGACGGCGCCGCCGTCGACCCACACGACCTCGTCCTTGCCCAGCAGCTGGATCACCGCGGACTGATCGGCCGTGTACTGCTCGACGGAGGGCGGGTCGAAGTCGACGCCGATGAACACCGCGATCGCCGCGAGCACGATGCCGACGATGCCCGCCGTCGTCTTCTGGCCCTTGTCCATGTCCTTGTTGAGGAAGACCAGGATGATCAGGGGCAGGAACGCCACGACGGCGATGATCGCGCCGAGCTGATTCTGCACGAAGAAGCGCACGGTGTCGGATCTCCGCGCGGGATCCAGGCGATTGGCCTTCTTCCAGAGCACCGACCCGGTGATCGAGAGTGCGGCGATGACGACGAGCAGCACGAGCAGCGCGATGAACGCCCACTGCGGGAACTGCGCCGTGACGCCCTGCTCCTCGAGCAGACCGGTGTCGGGGTCGCGGACGAACGTGCCGTCCTCGCCGACGAACACGCGCTGACGGAGCAACCAGAAGATGCCGACGGCCTCACCGACGATCGCGAGGAGCCACAGCGCTCCGGCGATCCAGCGGAAGCGGGTGGCCTTCGCCTTCGCTTCGGGGGTCGGCTTCCAGTTCGCGGGCGGTTCGACACCCTCTGCATTCGTTGTGCGCTGCTCAGCCACGATGGCCCCCTCCTCGGTCGTGACGCCGAGCCTAGTGGACGAGGTGTCCTACGCTGGAGACATGACCTCCGATTCCGATGACGCCCTGAACTGGGACGGGGATGACGACGCGTCGCTCGCGCGTCCGGCTCCGGTGAGGCGCGAGAAGATCGCCGCCGAAACGCCTGCCCCCGTCGTCGCCGATCGCGTCGAGGGTCCGTCGCAGCACGCCGCGCCCCTCGGGGACGACCGAGCGGAAGAGGAGGACGAGCGTGCACCCCTGAGCACGGCGATGCTGCTCATCACGGGTATCGTCGGTGGTGTGTACCTCCTGTACTCGATCGGCTGGGTGGTCGGTGGTCTGAGGCTCAAGCCGCTCGCCAACTTCTTCGTCGCCGACGAGATGTTCGTCCCGTGGTTCGTGCTGGCGGTCGCCGCACCCGCGCTGTGGTTCCTGGCCACGTGGGTGCTCACCCGCGGGCGGGCGTCGTGGGTGCGGGCATCCCTTCTCCTGCTCGGTGTCGTGCTCCTCGTGCCGTGGCCGTTCGTGACCGTGGGGGTGATCGGAGCATGAGCGCCGAGCAGAGCATCGACAGCACGCGCACCTCGCCCCGCTGGATCACCGGCCTCATCCTGGGGCTGGCCGGGCTGTTCTACGCCTATGCGGTGTGGAACGCCGTCGCGCACCTGATCCAGATGGCGCAGGGCGGGCTGACCGCTGGGGGGTGGATCACGCTGCTGTTCGGCGTCGTGTTCCCCGCGATCGTCTTCGTGTTCGCGTCCGCGATCGGACGTCGGCGCCGCGCGGGTGAACTCGCGCTGGCACTGCTCGCCGGCCTCGGGATCGTGGCGGTGTTCTGGCTCTGCGTGCTGTCGTTGAGCCTCGGACTCATCGCCGCCTGACGCACGTCACACGGTAAAGCCGGGCGATCCCCTCGGGTACAGTGGAGGAGATCGCGCCCCCGAAGGCGTGCGGCGCATCGGCCCCTATTGTGTTGCCCCGAAGGATCCACTGTGCCGAAGCCCGTAGTGCTCATCGCCGAAGTTCTCTCTCCTGCCACGATCGAGGCCCTGGGCCCGGACTTCGATGTCCGCAATGTCGACGGCACCGATCGCGAGGCGCTGTTCTCGGCGCTGTCGGAGGCGGATGCCGTGCTCGTGCGCTCGGCGACGCAGATCGATGAAGAGGCGCTGACGCACGCGCCGAAGCTGAAGGTCGTCGCCCGCGCCGGCGTCGGACTCGACAACGTCGACATCAAGGCGGCCACCGCGGCCGGCGTCATGGTCGTCAATGCCCCGACCTCCAACATCGTCTCGGCCGCCGAACTCACCGTCGGTCACATCCTCAGCCTCGCGCGCCGCATCCCCGCCGCGCACGCCTCGCTGTCGGCCGGGGCCTGGAAGCGCAGCTCCTTCACCGGAGCGGAGCTCTTCGAGAAGACCGTCGGCATCGTCGGCCTCGGCCGCATCGGCGCGCTGGTCGCCGCACGTCTGGCCGCGTTCGACATGCGCGTCGTCGCCTACGACCCCTACGTCACCTCGGCACGTGCGCAGCAGCTCGGTGTGCAGCTCCTCTCGCTCGACGAGCTCGTCGCCGAGTCGGACTTCCTCACGATCCACATGCCCAAGACGCCCGAGACCACGGGGATGATCGGTGCGGAGCAGTTCAAGGCCATGAAGCCGACCGCCTTCGTCGTGAACGTCGCGCGTGGGGGGCTCATCGACGAGGAGGCTCTGCGCGAGGCGCTCGTCGCGGGCGAGATCGCCGGCGCCGGCCTTGACGTCTTCACGTCCGAGCCTCCGGTCGAGGGCGGGAGCGCCCACGCGCTCCTCGACCTCCCGAACGTCGTCGTCACCCCGCACCTCGGTGCCAGCACCGAGGAGGCGCAGGAGAAGGCCGGTGTCTCGGTCGCCCGCTCGGTGCGCCTCGCCCTCGGTGGCGATCTGGTGCCCGACGCGGTGAACGTCGCCGGTGGTGTCATCGACCCGTACGTGCGCCCCGGCATCTCGCTCGTCGAGAAGCTCGGCCAGATCTTCGCCGCTCTCGCGACGTCGCCGCTCACGAGCCTCGACGTCGAGGTGCACGGCGAGCTGAACGACTACGACGTGAGCGTCCTCAAGCTCGCGGCTCTCAAGGGCGTCTTCACGAACATCGTGAGCGAGACGGTGTCGTACGTCAACGCTCCGCTGCTCGCCGAGCAGCGCGGCATTGCGGTGCGTCTGCTCAAGGACGACGTCAGCGCCGAGTACCGAAACGTCATCACGCTCACCGGTGCCCTCTCCGATGGTTCGCAGCTCTCGGTGTCGGGCACGCTCAC
The DNA here is from genome assembly GCF_044900755.1 of Microbacterium sp. NPDC087868. Taxonomy (NCBI): domain Bacteria; kingdom Bacillati; phylum Actinomycetota; class Actinomycetes; order Micrococcales; family Microbacteriaceae; genus Microbacterium; species Microbacterium sp. NPDC087868. Next base: position 667,454 of record NZ_JBJDNO010000001.1, on the reverse strand, counting down.
CGGCCCGAAGCAGGCCGAGAAGCTGGTCGGCATCAACGACCACGCACTCGAGCTCCCGATCGAGAAGCACCACGTCGTCATGCTCTACACCGACCGTCCCGGAATCGTCGCGGTCTACGGGCAGAAGTTCGGCGAGGCCGGCATCAACATCGCCGGCATGCAGATCGCCCGCGAGGCCGCCGGTGCCCAGGCGCTGAGCGTTCTCACGCTGGACTCGCCGGTCTCCGACGAACTGCTCGACGACGTGCGCGATGCGATCGACGCCGACCTGTTCCGTCAGATCGAGATCACCGACATCTGATCACGGCGGGGGATTCGAGGGCGGGGCGCGCGAGCGCCTCGCCCTTCGTCGTCGACGGGATGCCGATCACGGAGCCGTCGCGCGGAGGACGAGCGCGATCAGTGCGGAGAGTTCGTCGGGCCGGGGGACGAGATGCTCGGAGCCGTTCACGTCGAGGGAGTTGTTGAAGTAGAGGCCGTCGCTGAGCAGCATGACGAGATCGAGTCCCGCCTGGTCGCGCACGTGCGGACGGATGGTGTCCTCCCAGCGCCTGCGCGAGTCCCGAAGGGCGTCCGCAGCGGCGACCGAGCCGCCCTGGGCGAGCCGTGAAGTGGTGACCAGCGCACGGTCGAGTGCGTCGTCCTCCATGACGGAGGTCCGCACGTAGTACGACACGGGGCCTTCGTCCGCGGCGTTCATGCGTGCGAGGTCGGCGGTCGTCAGCTCCTCCAGGCGCTGCAGGAGCCCGGCGACGAGCTCGTCCTTCGATCCGAAATGGTAGAGCAGACCGCCCTTCGAGACACCGGCGGCCTTCGCTGTCGCCTCGATGGTGGCGGCCCGCTCGCCCTCGGTGAGGACGAGCTCTTCGAAGGCGTCGAGCACGCGCTCGCGGGCGAGGGGTGGTCGGGGCATCGGGTCCTCTGCTCAGTCGTCGATCAGGGCGGATTCTGTTACTATACCAGCCGGACGGTTTAGTAATGCCGCCGCAGAAAGTGAGAGGTGTGACATGACCCGGACCGCGTCGATCCCGACGGCAGGAACGGATGCCCCCCGCGTCGGAGCCCGCGGATGGGCCGCGCTCATCGTGCTGATGCTGCCGGTGCTGCTGGTTTCGGTCGACAATACGGTGCTCAGCTTCGCGCTGCCCGAGATCTCCATCGCGCTCGCGCCCTCCGGTGCCGAGCAGTTGTGGATCATCGACGTCTACCCGCTCGTGCTCGCGGGACTCCTCGTGACGATGGGAACGCTGGGCGACCGGTTCGGCCGCCGCAGGATGCTGTTGATCGGCGCGAGCGGATTCGCCGCCGTGTCGGTGCTCGCAGCCTTCGCCCCGACCGCCGGTCTGCTCATCGCCGCCCGTGCACTGCTGGGATTCTTCGGCGCGATGCTGATGCCCTCGACCCTCTCGCTGCTGCGGTCGATCTTCGTGAACCGCGATCAGCGTCGGCTCGCGATCGCCGTGTGGGCCTCCGCGTTCTCCGCGGGCTCCGCGCTCGGACCGATCGTCGGCGGGTTCCTGCTCGAGCACTTCAGCTGGGGCTCGGTGTTCCTCATCGCCGTCCCGGTGCTCATCCCGCTCCTCATCGCCGCGCCGCTGCTCGTTCCCGAGAGCCGCGACCCGAACCCCGGACGCATCGATCTGCTCAGCATCGCCCTGTCGATGGCCGCGATGATCCCGGTCGTCTACGCGATCAAGTCGCTCGCGGTCGACGGACCCTCGGTCGTCGCCGGTGCATGGGCGCTGCTCGGGGTCGTGATGGGCGTGCTGTTCGTGCGCCGCCAGCTCCGCGCGGAGATCCCGATGCTCGACATGGCGCTCTTCCGGCGCGGCACCTTCTCGGGGGCGATCCTGGTGAACCTCCTCAGCGTCGTCGCGCTCGTCGGATTCCTGTACTTCGTGTCGCAGCATCTGCAGCTCGTGCTCGGCCTGTCGCCGATGATGGCCGGTCTGGCCCTCGTGCCCGGCATGGCCGTGATGATCGTCGCGGGGCTCGGCGTCGTACCGATCTCGCGACGCGTGGCGCCGCACCTCGTCGTGCCGATGGGTCTCGCGTTCTCGGTGGCGGGGTACCTGATCGTGGCGTTCACGACCCACGAGCACGGTGTCGCTCCGCTCATCATCGCCTTCGTGGTGCTCGGCATCGGCATCGGCGCCGCCGAGACGATCTCCAACGAGCTGATCCTCTCCAGCGCGCCGGCCGAGAAGGCGGGTGCGGCCAGCGCGGTCTCGGAGACCGCGTACGAACTCGGTGCGGTGCTCGGTACCGCGGTGCTGGGCGGCATCATCACCGCGTTCTACCGCGCTGCGATCGTGCTTCCGGCGGGGCTGCCCGCCGAGACCGCGGATGCCGCGCGCGAGACGCTCGCCGGTGCCTATACCGCCTCGAACGAGCTCTCGGGCACGCTGGGCGACGAGCTGTGGCAGGCGGCGGCGGACGCCTTCGGCTCGGGTGTCTTCATCACCTCGCTCATCGGTGCGGGACTCGTCGTGGTCGCGGGCGTCATCGCCGCCGTCACACTGCGCACTCGCACCCTGCGCTGACCAGTACGCTGGGGGAACCGAGCCGTCGACACCGACTCGCGGCTCGGTTCCCGAAGCAAGGAGTGTCATGTCGCGTGTCGTGAAGCTGGCCGTCATCCCGGGTGACGGCATCGGTCCCGAGGTCATCGCCGAAGCCGAGAAGGTGCTCGACGCGGTCACCGCCGAGACGGACGTGACGTTCGACAAGACCCGCTTCTCGCTCGGAGCCGCTCGGTTCCTCGAGACCGGAGACACGCTCACCGACGACGACCTCGCCGCGATCTCCGCCCACGACGCGATCCTGCTCGGCGCGGTCGGCGGAACGCCGGGCGACCCGCGGCTCAAGAACGCGAACATCGAGCGGGGCCTCCTGCTCAAGCTCCGCTTCACGCTCGACCACTACGTGAACCTGCGCCCCTCCAAGCTCTTCACGGGCGCCGTGGGGCCGCTCGCGAACCGCGGTGACATCGACTTCGTCGTCGTGCGCGAGGGCACCGAAGGTCCCTACGTCGGCAACGGGGGAGCGATCCGTCAGGGCACCCCGCACGAGATCGCCAACGAGACCTCGGTGAACACGGCGTTCGGCGTCGAGCGCGTGGTCCGCTACGCGTTCGAGCTCGCGGAGCGCCGTCGCCACAAGCTCACGCTCGTGCACAAGACGAACGTGCTCGTGCACGCCGGTGCCATCTGGCAGCGGATCGTGAACGAGGTCGCGGCCGAGCATCCCGATGTCGCGGTCGACTACCTCCACGTCGATGCCGCCACGATCTTCCTCGTGACGGATCCCGCGCGTTTCGACGTCATCGTCACCGACAACCTCTTCGGTGACATCCTCACCGATCTCGCCGGTGCCGTCACCGGCGGCATCGGACTCGCCGCCTCGGGGAACATCAATCCCTCGGGCGCCTTCCCGTCGATGTTCGAGCCGGTGCACGGTTCGGCGCCCGACATCGCGGGGCAGCAGAAGGCCGATCCGACCGCTGCGATCCTCTCGATCGCGCTGCTGCTCGACCACCTCGGCCTCACGGCCGAATCCGCACGCGTCAGCGCGGCGGTCGAGGCGGACATCGCGAGCCGTGACGGCGCGCGCACCACCGCCGAGATCGGCTCCGCGATCGCCGCACGCCTCTGATCCGCAGGCGTAGGCTGGAACCGCGCGAGGACGCGTACACCCCTCAGAACGGAACATCACCATGACGACCATCGACGCACAGGCAGCAGTGGCTCCGCTCGATTTCGCTGTGACCAAGAACCTCACCGCGGCCTCGCCCGCGCGAGTCGCCGAAGTGCTGGAGAACCCCGGCTTCGGCGTCGTCTTCACCGACCACATGGTCGACATCTGCTGGTCGCTCAAGGGCGGCTGGCACCGACCGCGCGTACAGCCCTACGGCCCGATCCCGCTCGACCCCGCGGCATCCGTGCTGCACTACGGCCAGGAGATCTTCGAGGGCATCAAGGCCTACCGCCACGCGGACGGGTCGATCCACACCTTCCGTCCCGACCGCAACGCCGCTCGCCTGCAGGCGAGTGCGCGTCGCCTCGCGCTCCCGGAACTCCCGACCGAGTACTTCATCGAGTCGCTGCGTCAGCTCATCGCCGTCGACGGACGCTGGGTGCCGTCCGGTGCCGATCAGAGCCTCTACCTCCGGCCGTTCATGTTCGCCAAGGAGGCGTTCCTCGGCGTCCGCGCCGCGCAGAAGGTGGCCTACTACGTCATCGCGAGTCCCGCGGGCGCGTACTTCACCGGAGGCGTGAAGCCCGTGCGCATCTGGCTCTCCGAGGAGCACTCCCGCGCGGGTCGCGGTGGTACGGGCAAGGCGAAGACGGGTGGGAACTACGCGTCGAGCCTCCTGCCGCAGGCGCTGGCGAGCTCGAAGGGCTGCGACCAGGTCGTCTTCCTCAACGAGAAGAACGACGTCGAGGAGCTCGGCGGCATGAACGTGGTGTTCGTGTTCAAGGACGGTCGCATCGTCACCCCCGAGTCCGACAGCATCCTCGACGGCATCACGCGCGACTCGCTGCTGCAGCTCGCCGAGGACCGTGGGTACACGGTCGAGCGCCGGGCGATCTCGATCGACGAGTGGCGCGAGGGCGTCGCCTCGGGAGACATCACCGAGGTGTTCGCGTGCGGTACGGCCGCCGTCGTCACCCCGATCGGCGCGCTCGTGGGCGAGGGCTTCGACGAGGCCCAGCCGATCGGCGAGCTCGCTCTGTCGCTGCGCGAAGAGCTCACCGACATTCAGTACGGGCGCCGTGACGACCGCCACGGCTGGCTGCTGCGCCTCGACGCCTGACCGCTCGCCCACCACCTGAGACCCCGTTTCGCCGAACCGGCAAAGCGGGGTCTCGTCGTCGGGGCCGCTGGATAGGCTGGAGTCATGAAGATCGCCCGATTCAGCCATGACGACGCCATCCTCTTCGGGATCGTCGACGAGAAAGACCTCGTCGTCCTCTCGGGCGACCCTCTCTTCGCAGGCTACGAGCCGACCGGTGACCGTGTGCCGATCGCTGACGCCGTCATCCTCGCCCCGGTGATCCCGCGATCGAAGATCGTCTGCGTCGGCAAGAACTACCACGACCACGCCGCCGAGATGGGCGGAGAGGCCCCCGAGGAGCCGCTGCTCTTCCTCAAGCCGAACACCGCCGTGATCGGCCCGGGCGACACGATCGTGCGCCCGGCGATCTCGGAGCAGACCGAGTACGAGGGCGAACTCGCCGTCGTGATCGGCAAGGTCGCGAAGAACGTCTCGGCGGCGGATGCCCTCGACTACGTGCTCGGATACACGATCGGCAACGACGTGACCGCCCGCGACCTGCAGCGCAAGGATGGCCAGTGGGCGCGAGCGAAGGGCTTCGACACCTTCTGCCCGCTCGGCCCGACGATCAACACCGACTTCGACCCGTCCGAGGCGACGATCGAGACGCGCGTCAACGGAGAGGTCCGCCAGAAGGCGCCGCTGACCGACATGATCCACTCGGTCGAGGAGATCATCGCGTACGCGTCGGCCGTCTTCACACTGCTCCCGGGTGATGTCATCCTCACCGGAACGCCCGCGGGCGTGGGCACCTTCGCGGCCGGTGACACGGTCGAGGTCGAGATCACGGGTCTCGGCATCCTGCGCAGCGCCGTGCGCGACGCCGTTCCCGCGGCATGAGCGCGCCGGCCCTCACCGCCGCGCAGCAGTCGGCGGTGCAGCGCCGCACGGTCCTCGTCCTCTCCCTCGGGCAGGTTCTCGGAGGGATCGCCTTCGGCGCGACGGTGTCGCTCGGCGCGCTCCTGGCCGCCGACATCTCGGGAGACGACGCGCTGTCGGGGCTCGCGACGGCGTCGGTCACGCTCGGCGCGGCGCTCTGCGCGATCCCGCTGGCGCGTCTCGCCGCGCGGGTGGGCCGTCGAAGGGCACTGACCCTCGGCAACCTCTTCGCACTCGTCGGCATCGCGGTCGTCATCCTCGCTGCGTCGCTGCGCGTCTTCCCGCTGCTGCTGGCGGGCATCCTCATGATCGGCGCGGGCAACGCGGGCAACCTGCAGTCGCGCTTCGCCGCGACCGATCTCGCCGTTCCCGCCCATCGAGGCCGCGACCTGTCGATCGTCGTCTGGGCGACGACGATCGGTGGCGTCGCCGGCCCGCTGCTGCTCGGGCCGGGGGAGATCGTCGGCGCCGCGATCGGGATGCCGCCGCAGACCGGATCGTACGTCTTCTCGTTCGTCGCGCAGTCGGCGGCCCTCGTGCTCTACCTCGTCGCGCTGCGCCCGGATCCGCTGCTGGCCGCGCAGCGCATCGCGACCGTCGCGGCGGCGGCCTCGAGCGTCCAAGCCGTCGACCGCCCCGTCGTCGCGCGCTACGCGATGTTCGCGATCGCGGGTTCCCACGTCGTGATGGCCTCCGTGATGGCGATGACCCCGATCCATCTCTCGCATATGGCGCACAGCATGCACGCGGGGCACGATGCGGCGGCTGCCGCGGCCGACGTCTCGCAGCTCGTCGGGATCACGATCGCGCTCCACGTCGCCGGCATGTACGCGCTCTCCCCGGTCTTCGGCATCCTCGCCGACCGCTGGGGGCGGCTGCGGGTCGTACTGTTCGGGCAGGTGCTGCTCGGCGGGTCGTTGATCTTCGCGATCTTCGCCAACGACCGGGCCTGGGGCGTCATGGTCGCCCTCATCCTCCTCGGTCTCGGCTGGAGCGCCGCGACCGTCGCCGGTGCCGCGCTGCTGACCGAGTCGAGTGCACCCGAGCTGCGCACGCGCCGGCAGGGGCGCAGCGACTCGCTGATGAGCCTGTCGGCGGCAGCCGGCGCGGTGCTGGCCGGGGTCATCCTGTCGAATTTCCAGTACGCGGGACTCGGGATCGCGGCATCCGTCCTGGTGCTGATCATCGTCGCGCTGTCACCTCTCGGCCGCCGCGCACGCTCGTGAAGTCCTGGGCGGGAGTGGGGGAGGCGTATGCGACCACGTACGCATCGCTCTGCGCGGGCACGGTCGGCACCCTGCTCGACGCCCTCGGGCCGGCTCGGGGACGCTCGCTGCTCGACGTGGGCGCGGGAACCGGAGAGCTGGTCGCCCGCGCGACAGGAGCCGGGTGGACGGCAACCGGTTGCGAGCCCGAGCCGACGATGCGGGAGGTCGCCGGGCGTGCGCATCCCGGACTGGAGTTCGTCGCCGCGGCGCTCCCCGAACTCCCGTTCGCGTCAGCGTCGTTCGATGCGGTGACGGCGAACTTCGTGCTCAACCATGTCGTCGATCCGCGAGCAGCGGCTCAGGAGATGACCCGGGTGGCGTCGCGCGGTGGTCTGCTCGCCGGGACGATCTGGACATCGTCCCCGTCGTGGTTCTGGCTCGAGGTGTGCGAGCGGGCAGGCGTGACTCCTGCCGCTGGCGAGCGGCTTCCGGCGCACAAGGACTTCGAGCGCACCGTCGGGGGCTTCTCCGCAATGCTGACGGATGCCGGTTGGCGGGACACGTCGACGATCGAACAGACATGGACGTGGGTGGCTGCGCCGGAGACCCTGTGGAGCTCGGCGGAGGGCGGCGTCGCCTCGGCGGGCCAGTTCTACCGCAGCCTCGATCGCGAAGAGCGTGTACGCTTCCGATCCGGTTTCGATGAGGCGTGTGCCGTCCACGCGCGCGGCGGGATGGTTCCCCTGCGTCATTCGGCGGCAGTGGCGGTGGGGCGCGCGCTCTAGAATCGAAGGGCTATGGCTACTCCTCACCCCCTCACCACGACCGCCAGCGGTGCCGACGTCCGCGTCCGCTTCTGCCCGTCGCCCACCGGCCTGCCGCACGTCGGCATGGTTCGCACCGCTCTCTACAACTGGGCGTACGCGCGCCACAACGGCGGCAAGCTCGTCTTCCGCATCGAAGACACCGATGCGGCGCGCGACAGCGAGGAGAGCTTCCGGCAGCTCGTCGACGCCCTCACGTGGCTGAACATCGATTGGGACGAGGGCGTCGAGGTCGGCGGACCGCACGAGCCGTACCGCCAGTCGCAGCGCCACGACATCTACCGGGGCGTCATCGACAAGCTCATCGCCTCGGGTGCCCTCTACGAGAGCTACTCCAACGCCGAGGAGATCGACGCCCGCAACGAGGCCAACGGTCGTGCGAAGCAGCTCGGATACGACAATTACGACCGCACGCTGACCGAGGAGCAGAAGGCCGCCTTCCGCGCCGAGGGCCGCCAGCCCGCTCTGCGTCTGCAGGTGCCGGATGAAGACCTCACGTACGTGGACCTCATCCGCGGAGAGGTCACCTTCCCCGCCGGTTCCTTCCCCGACTTCGTCGTGGTGCGCCCGAACGGCATCCCGCTGTACACCTTCGTGAACCCGGTCGACGACGCGCTCATGGGCATCACGCATGTGCTGCGCGGCGAAGACCTCATGCCCTCGACCGCCCGTCAGCTCGCGCTCTACGCCGCGCTCATCGACGCGGGCGTCACGACGTTCGTGCCGCGCTTCGCCCACATGCCGCTCGTGCTGGGGGAGACGGGCAACAAGAAGCTCTCGAAGCGCGACCCGCAGGCCGACCTGTTCCTGCACCGCGAGCGCGGCTTCATCCACGAAGGTCTCCTCAACTACCTCGCCCTGCTCGGCTGGTCGATCGGCCACGATCGTGACGTGTTCTCGCTCGACGAGTTCATCGCCGCGTTCGACATCGAGAACGTCAACCCGAACCCGGCCCGCTTCGACCAGAAGAAGGCCGAGTCGATCAACGGCGACCACATCCGCATGCTCGACGTGAAGGACTTCGCCGAGCGCACGATCCCGTATCTCGCCGCGGCCGGGCTCTTCGACGAGCCGACCCATGAGCAGCTCGTGCTGGCGTTCCGCGCCGCTCCGCTCGTGCAGGAGCGCGTGCAGTTGCTGGGGGAGGTGCCCGGCATGCTCGGCTTCCTCTTCACCGACGACATCGCCTACGAGGCCGATGCGCTCAAGGGCCTCCCGGCGAACGCCGGCGAGGTGCTCGACGCCTGCGTCGCGGCGCTGGAGCCCGTCACCGAGTTCACTCCGGAGAAGATCCAGGATGCCCTGGCGACGGCGCTCGTCGAGAACCTCGAGCTCAAGCCCCGTGTCGCCTACGGCCCGCCGCGCGTCGCGATCACCGGTCGCCGCGTGTCGCCGCCGCTCTTCGAGTCGATGGAGCTGATCGGCAAGGACGAGACGCTGCGTCGCCTGCGTCTGCTGTCGGAGACGCTGGCGGGCTGAGACGCCCGACGAACCGCCTGGAGGAGGACCCCGTTCGCGGTGGTCCTCCTCTTCGCGTTCGGGGCATGCACACGGAGCGCGACACGCGCGGCGGGAGCCGCTCCATTTGGCGCTTCCCGATCCGTCCGGTAGGCTTGACTCTCGGTGCGAGGCTCCGGTTTCGCCCTTGGGGTATGGTGTAATTGGCAACACGGCGGTTTCTGGTTCCGTTGTTCTTGGTTCGAGTCCAGGTACCCCAGCAAGACGAAGAGGCCCGGAATTCCGCGAGATGCGGAACCCGGGCCTCTTGCTTTGCCCGCGGGGAGCGGGCCCCGGAGGGCCTACTCGCACTCCCCGATGAAATCGAGGTAGCAGACGGCCTCGTGGGTCACGGCGGGCTCGTAGTCGTCGTTCGACACCTCGCGGGTCGCGGTCTCCGCGGTCTTCGTCAGATGCCCGAACGACCCGAGCGACGAGACGTACATGCCCTCCTGATCGAGGCCGCGCATCCGGTCGATCTCGGTGCGGTGCTGCGTGCAGAGCAGAGTCGCCGCACCCGTCAGCTCGACATCCGCGCAGGCGCCGGCGTACTGGGCCTCCATGAGGCCGATGCAGTCGGTCCAGTCCTGGTTGACCGTGCACGGGCTCACGCCGTCGTCCGCGACGTTGTACAGGCCCGTCTCGTACTCCTCGGTGTGGAACGTCTCGGGCTTCTCGGCGACATCGGTCTTGGTCCAGTGGCGCGCGGTCGTGAACGCGATCACGACGACGATGATCGCGGCGATCACGAGGGCGCCCACGATCGAGAGGGTGACCCACAGGCCGGTGCGCTTCTTCTTGGCGGGGGCTTCCCCTCCCGGCGTTCCGTACGGTGTGGTCGCTGAGTACGGATCCCCGGGCCCGCCGTAGGGCGCGCCCGTCGGGCCGTCGTGCGGCGCGGTCGCGGCGAACGCGGCCGGCGCGGCGAACGCAGCGGGCGCGGCTCCGTATACGGCGGTCGGGGCATCGGATGCCGGGGCCTGTTCGACGGGCGGCGACGGCTCCGCGGGCGGAGCGGCGGGCGGGGGAGCCGCGGCGAAGCCGCCGACCGGTGCGCCGGTATACCCGTCAGGCGCAGAAGAAGGTGCGGGCGCGGCCTCGGATGCAGGTGCAGGCGCGGGTGCCGCGGCCTCGGGCGCCGGGGGAGCGGGCTGACTGATCGACTGCCAGTAGCCGTACCAGCTCTGGCTGGCCTGGGGATCGGCGACGACCTGCTGGGCCTCGGCATCCGAGAGCTGGATGCCCAACGACTGGCGCGCCTGCGCATTCAGGAGGTACGAACGGAATTCATCGAGTGACAGGCCCATGCTGGCGATGATGGCAGAAACCCGCAGCGCGCGACAATCCGGTTGGGTATTCCTCCCCATGCCCGCCGCACCTAGCAGAGCGCACGCGAACGTGACCAGCCCCTTCTCGGATCGGGTGCCGGCGGGCAGAGTGCTCGCATGGCAGCTCTCGTGCGCGTGATCCCCGGTGAAGACCTCGGCTTCCGAAGGATCCGATCGGGATCCGGCTTCCGATACGTCGACAAGGCCGGTGACGCCGTACAGGATGCCGATCGGGAGCGCATCCACGACCTGGTCATCCCGCCGGCGTGGACGCACGTCTGGATCGCCGCGGACCCGCTCGCCCACATCCAGGCCGTCGGCGTCGACGGCGCGGGGCGCAAGCAGTACCTGTACCACCCGCTCTGGCGGGTCAAACGGGACCGCCACAAGTTCGGCCGCGCGCTGGCCCTCGCCGAAGCCCTTCCGCATGCGCGGGGGCGGGTCACCCGAGCATTGCAGCACGAGACCCTCTCCCGCGAGAAGGTGCTGGCCACCGCATTCCGGTTGCTCGATGACGGAGCCCTCCGGATCGGGTCGGAGCGCTACCTCGTGCGCCACGGCAGCCGCGGCCTGACGACGCTGCGCCGCCGTGACGTGCACGTCGAGGGGAACGTCGTGTCGCTCTCGTTCCCGGCGAAGAGCGGGCAGACCGCGGCGATCGAGATCACCGACGACGTGCTCGCGGCCGTGCTCGACGATCTGGCCGCTGGCCCGGACCGGGCGCCGCTCCTCGCGTATCGGCGGGGACGGCGGCGCGTGAAGATCACGCCCGCCGAGGTGAACCGCTACCTCAAGGACGTCACGGGCGACGCGTTCACGGCGAAGGACTTCCGCACCCTCCACGGCACGATCCTCGCGGCCGACGCCCTCGCGCGCATCGGCCCGCTCGACTCCCGTCGGGATCGCGAGCGCGCCGAGCGCCTCGCCGTACAGGCCACGGCCTCCGCGCTCGGCAATACGGTCGCGGTCGCCCGGGGCAGTTACATCGATCCCCGCGTCTTCAAGCTTTACTCCCGCGGGAAGACGCTCGACCTCTCGGTCGCCCCGGAGACCGCGATCCGCCGTCTTCTGGGCGACACGAGGCGGCGTCGCTGATCAGCTCTCGCGAGGGTAGGTGTAGAAGCCCTCACCCGTGGCCACGCCGAGCTTGCCCTGGTCGATGTAGCGCTCCTTGATGAGGTCGGCGAATGCCTGCTGCTTCGCGTCGCCCATCCGCGAGATGTTGTAGGCGGTCGTGAGTCCGACGATGTCGTAGATCTCGAAGGGGCCGGCGGGTGCTCCGGTGCCGATGCGCCATGTGGCGTCGATCGCCTCCGGCTCCGCGATGCCGTCGACGAGCAGCTCGCCCGCAGCCTGGAGGAAGGGCACGAGGAGGGAGTTGAGGAGGTAACCCGCCTTCTCCTTCTTGATCTCGATCGGCACCATGCCGATGCGGCGTGCGAACTCGACGACCTCGGCATACACCGCCGGGTCGGTGGAGGGAGTGCCCATCACCTCTGCCGTGTTGTGCGACCAGATCTCGTTGGCGAAGTGCAGGGCGAGGAAGCGGTCGGGGCGCCCCGTCGAATCGGCGAGCGCGCTCGGGAGAAGGGTCGACGAGTTGGTCGCGAAGACGGTCGACGACGGTGCGGCCTCCGCCATGCGCCGGTAGATGCCCTGCTTGAGCTCGAGGTTCTCGGGAACGGCCTCGATCACGAGGTCGGCTGCGGCGACGGCGTCTTCCAGATCGGTGGTCAGACGGATCCGCGGGATGGCCGCGTCCGCGCCGCCGTCGGCTGCGCCCTCCACCGAATCCGCGACGTACCGCGCGGCCAGTCCGCGGAATCGCTCGCCGGCCCGCTCGAGGGCCGCATCGTCGATGTCGTAAGCGGTGACGTCGAATCCATGGAACGCGGTCTGGAACGCGATCTGCGATCCGAGGACGCCGGTGCCCAGGACGGTGATGTTCTTCATTTCTCTTCCTTCTTCTGCGGCCTCGTGGGCCGATTTCGGGGGCGACGCGTCCGGGTCAGGACGCGTCGGCGGTGCGGTCGAACCTTTCGAGATCGTGCGCGAAGCGGGCGACCTCGTCGTCGGACCACGGAACGAGGTGCGCCTCCACGATCCGCTGGAGCGACGTCAGCGCACGGTGGAAGGCATCTGCGCCGTCCTCCGTGAGCTCGAGCGGGCGTCCGCGTCCGGTGTCGTTCGGCGTCTCGCGGACGAGTCCGAGACGGATCAGCGCTGCGAGCTGGCGTGAGACCGTCGATCGGTTGAGGCGGAACATGCGCGCGATATCGGTGGAACGGATGCCGGGCTGCTCGGCGATCGCCATCATGATCGACTGCTCGGTCATCGAGAGGGGAGTCTCCTCGTCGCGCGCGTCGGCGAGGCCGCGGCGGGTGATCGCGACGAGAGAGCGGAGCACGCTCATGCTGTGGTCCTGACGATCCATGTGCATCTCAGCCTCCTGTTGCCTAATGCAACGCTACGCCGATGTGTTGCATTCCGCAACATAATCACGGGATGGCCCGCACCCCGACGGTTCGGATGGGAGGATGGAGGGATGGAAACCGCCAACCTCACCCGTGACGAGACCGCGGCGCGATCCGCCGCGATCACCGCGCACCGGATCCGTGTCGAGCTCGATCTCGCGGGCGCTCCCGAGCGCGCGCGGACGGGCTTCCACTCCCGGACCACGCTCGAGTTCGACGCCACGGCGACCGAGACCTGGCTCGACTTCATCGGGGAGTCGGTCGAGCGCGTCGTGGTCAACGGCGACGAGGTCGAGGTCGAGTACGACGGCGCCCGCATCTCTCTCCGCGGTCTCGCGGCCACGAACACGGTCGTCGTCGATGCCGTCGGTGCCTACAGCCGTTCGGGCGAAGGTCTGCACCGGTTCCACGATCCCGCCGATGGCGAGACCTACCTGTACACGCAGTACGAACCGGCGGACTCGCGCCGGGTCATGGCCTGCTTCGAGCAGCCCGACATCAAGGCGTCGTACACCTTCGTCGTCGATGCGCCGGCCGGCTGGGAGGTCCTCTCCAACCAGGCCGCCGTGCGCACCGAGGCGGGCGTCGGCATCCAGCGCGTCGAGTTCGCTCCGACGTTGCCGATCTCGAGCTACATCACCTCGGTCGCTGCGGGGCCCTACACCCGCGTCGACGGGGAGTGGCAGGGCGGCGACCAGCGCATCGCGCTCGGGGTGTTCGCCCGTCGATCGCTCGCCCAGTACCTGGAGGCGGAGGAGATCCTCGAGGTCACCCGTCAGGGTCTGGACTTCTTCGCGGAGGCGTTCGCCTATCCGTATCCCTGGGGCAAGTACGACCAGATCTTCGTGCCCGAGTACAACCTCGGGGCGATGGAGAACCCGGGGCTGGTCACATTCACCGAGGCGTACCTCTCCCGCGGCGCGGCGACCGATGCCCAGCGCGCGGCACGAGCGAACACGATCCTCCACGAGATGGCGCACATGTGGTTCGGCGACCTCGTGACGATGCGCTGGTGGGACGACCTCTGGCTCAAGGAGTCCTTCGCTGACTACATGGGTGCCCACGCCTCGGCCGCCGTGACCCGGTACACCGATGCCTGGGTGACGTTCGCGGCCCGGCGCAAGGCCTGGGCCTACCAGCAGGATCAGCTGCCGACCACGCATCCGATCGTCGCCGACATCACCGATCTCGAGGCCGCCAAGCTCAACTTCGACGGCATCACGTATGCGAAGGGCGCGTCGGTCCTCAAGCAGCTCGTCGCCTTCGTGGGCGAGGACGCGTTCTTCGAAGGAGCCCGCCGCTACTTCGCCGCCCACGCGTTCGGCAATACGACGCTCGACGACCTGCTCGTGCAGCTGAGCGCCGTCTCGGGTCGAGACATGGGCGAATGGTCCCGGGCGTGGCTGGAGACGACGGGCATGTCGACGCTGTGGCTGGAGGAGACGGACGATGCGGATGCCGCAACCCGTGTGCTCGTGCAGACCGACCCGCGTCCGCACCGCCTGCGCATCGGTCTGTACGCCCGCGAGGGGGAGCGGCTCGTGCGTCGCGAGCAGATCGCCGTCGACATCAGCGAGGAGCGCACGTCGATCGTCGTCCCCGAGGCGGATCTCGTGCTGCTGAACGACGACGACCTGACCTATGCGAAAGCGCGTCTGGATGAGCGCTCACTCACCGCCGTCGAGGAGTCGCTGTCGGCGATCGATGACCCGCTCGCGCGTGCACTCGTCTGGTCGTCGCTGTGGAACGCCACCCGCGACGGCGATCTCGATCCCCGGCGGTATCTCGGCATCGTGCGCGCGCACGCACCGCTCGAATCCAACAGCGGGCTCCTCACCGGTGTCCTCGCGAACGCCGCGTTCGCGATCCGCCACTTCGTCGCGGACGCGCATCGCGACGCGGAGCAGCGGTCGTGGCTCGCGGCGTCGCTCGTCGCCGTGTGGGACGCGGATGCCGGCAGCGATGCACAGCTGTCGTGGGCGCGCGCCTTCGCCGGGGCATCCGCGTACGACGACCACCATGCCGAGCAGGTGCGGGAACTGCTGGGCGGGCACGTGCCCGACGGTCTCGTCGTCGACCCCGACCTCCGTTGGCAGTTGTTGACCGCGTTGGCGACCACCGGGCACGCCGATGCCGCGGAGATCGCCGCCGAGCTCGAGCGCGATGACACCGGAAGCGGCCGGACAGCCGCGCGTCGCGCGCTGGCCTCCCGTCCGGAAGCCGACGTGCGTGCTGCGGCCTGGGAGGCGGCCTGGAACGACCTCTCGCTCAGCAACGACCACCTCGATGCAGAGATCGGGGGGTTCCGTGCCGGCGGACGCCGTGATCTCATCGCGGGCTTCGACGCGGAGTACTTCCGCCGCATCGGCGACGCGTGGCGGAGCCGCAGCATCGAACTCGCGCGGCGCCTCGTGCTCGGGCTGTTCCCCTCGTCGGACACCACTGACGCGGCCGACGCCTGGTTGGCCGAGAACGCGGAGGCGCCCGCTGCGCTGCGCCGACTCGTGCTCGAGCAGCGCGATCACCTCGCCCGCGAGATCCGCGTGCGGGCGGCGCAGAGCTAGGGCGTCCGCGGTTCGAGGGCCATCCCCATCACCGTGCGCACGATCCACGGATGCGCGCGGTCGTCGTCGATGTGGGTCATCCCCAGGTTCTCGGCGACGCCGCGCGAGGCGCGGTTCTCGGGATGGATGATCGCCGTCAGCACGATCGGTGCGTAGCGCTGTCGTGCGAGTTCGAGGCACGCGTGCGCGGCCTCGGTGGCGAAGCCCCGTCGTTGCATCTCCCGTCGCACGTGGTACCCGACCTCGAGCACACGCTCGTCGTTCACCGATTGCCAGGTGAGTCCGCAGTCTCCGACGAACTCGCCCTCGTGGGTCTCGATGATCCACAGGCCGTGGCCGTCCTCGGCATAGCGAGTGCGCATCCGTGCGATCCAGTCGGCGCTCTCCGCCCGCGTCTTCGGCGCCGGGTAGTAGGCCATGACCTCGGGGTCGCCGAGCATCGCCGCGACGCGGTCGAGGTCGTCATCGCCCATCTCCCGGAACCGCAGGCGTTCGGTCGGGTGGGGGAGGAGGCTGAGTGTCGACATCAGATGTCGAGCGACTCGCCGGGCTCGAGCACGAAGAACTCGCCGCCGCCCTGCTGCGTCGCCCACTCCAGACGCTGGCGGTGCATGGTCTTTCCCGCCACCGAGAGCGTCATGTCGTGCGTGCCGAAGGCCCGGCGGGGCTTCACCGCGAGAACGTAGTCGATCGCCTCGCCGATCTTCAGCCACGGGGCACCGAGGGGTGCCGCGAGAGTGCCGACCTCGACGCCCTCCGGCACGGCGTAGGAGTCGCCGGGGTAATACAGCTCGTCGTTCACGAGCACGCCGACGTTCTCGATGACGGGGATCGACGAGTGGATGATCTCGTGCGTTCCGCCGAAGAAGCGCAGAGTGAATCCACCGACCGTGCGCGTCTCGCCGGGGGAGACGACGGTGATCTCGTAGCCCTCGGCCGCGCGGGCGACACCCGCCGGTCCGAAGATCGGAACGCCCGGCGCCATCCGCAGGATGCGGTCGAGATGCTCCGGCGTCCAATGATCGGGGTGTTCGTGGGTGAGCACGACGGCGACGACGTCGCCGAGGTCGTCGAGCGGAGTCGTGAAGGAACCCGGATCGATGAGCAGGGTCTCACCGTTCTGATCGATGCGGAGGCTGGCATGTTCGAACTTGGTCACGCGCATGCGTCGAGTCAACTCCCTCTCCGTGCGCCGTGCAAACCCTTGACTTTCTGCGCGCCACGCCCGGGCGACGTGATGCCGGGGCCTCGATTTGGCGTCGTGAGAAATGCCGTGGCATACTTGAACGGTTGTCGCGCGACGGAAACGAAACGCAGACGGCCCCATCGTATAGCGGCCTAGTACGCCGCCCTCTCACGGCGGTAACGCGGGTTCGAATCCCGCTGGGGTCACACAACAAGAGAAGGCCCCCGGTTCTCCGGGGGCCTTCTTCGTGCGTCGACGTCCGGTCTCAGGTCGCGCGCTTCGCGCCGGTCAGCCACAGCGCGACCGCCGTCGTCACCAGAGCCGCCGCGGCGAGCGGGAAGTCGAGCCCGTACATGGTGATGCCGATCACCGGGGAGACGAACACGAGCACCGCGACGGTCGTCGCTGCCGGGGAGGGGAAGCGCGCGGGTGTCTGCCGCGGAGCCTTCTCGAAGCGCACGAGCCACAGCGATGCCAGCCACACGGCGCCGAGGACGATCGCGAAGAACACCGGCCGCGTCCACCACCATGCGGCGCTTCCGGGGGTGGGCATCGGCAGGGGCAGCAGCAGCTCGATCCCGATGAGCACGAGGATCACCGGGAAGTGCCAGAGGTAGATCGTCATCAGGCGGGAACCGATCAGGAAGACCGCGCCCTGCGCCGGTCGCGTGCGCATGAGAGCCGTCAGCGGCTGGCGCAGGAGCGTCAGCCCCGCAGCCTGCACGATCGCCAGTAGCGCCATCGGCGCGGTCGGAGGCCACTGGTTCGTGAGCATGCTCGCGGGATATCCCGCGATCGCGACGAGCGCCCAGAGAGCGCCGTAGCCGGCCACGAAGATCGTCGCGAGCTGCCACCGACTGCGCCGTGCGAACCAGCCGTCGTACAGGAAGAAGCCCACCTGCTGCGCGAACAGCCAGATGAAGACGATGTTCGGGATGCCGAAGATCTCCTGGCCGAAGCCGTACCCCGTCGGCGGCACGCGATCGATGCCCATCAGCTCGCCGAGAACCAAGAACCGGAAGGCGTCGACCGCGAAGCCGGCGAGCAGCAGCACGACGAGTACGCGCGCGCCGAACCGCTCGTGCAGACGCATCATGAACGGCGCGCACGCCTGAGCGATCAGATACGCGGCGAGGAACCACAGCGGTGAGCCGACGCCGATCGCGATCGAGTCCACGAAAGCGGGATCGAGGTCGATCAGCCGTGTGCCGCCCAGGGCGACCGTGAAGAACACGAAGACCGGGAGTGCGGGGCGGGCGAGCCGGGCGAGCCGCACGCGCACGAAACCGTCGGCCGTCTCTCCTCGGGCGGTCGCGGAGCGCCATCCCGCGCGCGCCGCGTATCCGCCGACGACGAAGAACAGCGGCATGATGTTGACGATCCACGTGCCGGCGACGAACCAGGACTGCAGCTCGACGGTCTTCTCGATCACCAGAGATCCGTCCGAGCCTCGGCCGACGCCGGTGAACAGGATGTGCACGAAGACCACGAGGAGCACGCACGCCACGCGTGCGAGGTCGAGCGTGAGGTCTCGTCCGGCGGGGACGGTGCGGGTCGTCGTGTCGGCGGCGGCGCGGGTCATGCCGAAGACTCTAGCGCCGCGAGGCCGTCGCCCAGGTGCCCGTGCCGTCACCTGTGCAGAAAGCGCCGAAGGGGCACCCGCAGAGTATGCGGGCGCCCCTTCGGGTGCGAGCGTCGGTCAGGCCTCGACGTCGGATGCCGCGGCCGTCGCAGCGTCTCGACGCATCCGGCGGGCCCGACGGATGAGCCAGATCGCGAGCACCACCACGCCGGCGATCGCGGCCCAGGGGAGGAGGAAGCCGACGGCGATCACGAGAGCGTTGAGCGAGACGATGAGCCCGTTCCATCCTGCCCACAGCCCGTCACCGAACCCCGCGGGATCGGCCGTCGTCGTCGTGGCGGTCCGGGTCAGCTGGACCTGGAGGCTGGACATCGCGACCTGGTCGTCGAGCGCGGCGAGCTGCTGCTCGTAGGACTCGAGCTGCGCCTGGCGGTCGGTCAGCGCGACCTCGGCCTCGATGAGCTCCGAGACGGATCCCGTCTGCGCCATGAGTTCGGTGAGCCGCTGGACCGAGGCCTTCGTCGCGTCGACACGCGCCCGGAGATCCACGGCGACGTCGGTGACGTCCTGGCGGGAGATCGACGACGACAGCACCTCCCCGCATTCGTCGAGCTCGGCGATGACCGCGGCCAGGTCGGCGGACGGTACGCGGATGCTGATCCACCCGTACCCCGAATCCGCCGGAGCGGGCTCCGACGTGCCGTCGACGGCCAGGGCCTTGCCGACCTCGGTGCTCTCGACGTACCCGCCGTGCTCCTCGGCCAGCGCGCTGATGGCGTCCGCGGCATCTGCGATGTCCTTCACCTCGAGCGTGGCGTTCGCGTTCGCGATGATCTCGCGGTCGGCCGTGGCGACGTCTCCGCTCGCGATCGAGCTCGATTCCGCCGCGCTGTCGAGGCTCGCACTGCGATCGCCGGAGACACCCTGCTCGGGCATCGCGACACCCGGGACGGGCGCATCGACGGCGGGGGAACTGAAGCCATCGGCCGTGCTCGAGGCGCCGCCGGAACCGACGACGCCGAGGATCGGGGGCGTCACCAGCACGCCGACCGCGAAGGCCGCGGCGACGCCGACACCGGTCAGCCAGCGACGGCGGCGCGCTCCGGCACGCGCAGGAGCCACCTGCGGGGCCGGGCCGGGAGCGCGCTCCTCGGCGATCTGGGCGAACACGGCGGTCTCGATGCGCGTGACCGCCTCATCCGACAGCTCGGGCAGCTCTTCCGGGGTGGTCTGGTCGTTCATGCGTCTCTCACTTCCTGGACGGCGCCCCGCAACTGGGTGCGCACTCGGGAGAGACGGTTCCGAACGACGGCGTGACTCACACCCAGCTCCTCCGCGGCCGCCTGATAGGCGTACCCCTCGGTGGCGCAGAGGCGGAAGATCTCGCGATCGATCTCGCTGAGGTTTCCCACCTCATCGGCGATCCGAGCCGCGAGCGCCGCCGTGATGACCTGCTCCTCGACGTTCACCGTGTCGGGGAGGGAGTCATCGAGCGCGTCGGAGGTGTGCGCCTGATCCCGCCGCCGTTGCCGCAGACGATTCGCCGCCTGGAAGCGGCAGATCGTCGCGAGCCACGGCAGGATCGACTCGCCCTGGAGGTCGAGTGCGGGGAGCTTGCGCCAGGCGACCAGGAAAGTCTCCTGGGCGATGTCCTCGGCATCCGCGGGGGAGGCGAGGATGCCGTAGGCGATCCAGTACACGGGTCGGACATGTGCGCGGTACAGCTCGCGGAAGGCGCTCTCGTCACCCGACGCGGCCTGCGCCGCCCATCTCTGATCACTCGTCTGCGTAGGCATCCTGATTCCGTTCGGTGTCTCTCACCCGGAGAGTGTCGAGGGATGCCCCATCGTCTCAGAATCTTCGGAGCGCCGATATCGTCGGCGCTCCGATAGCATTGCGTCTGCGAGGGGGAGTATCCCGGATCCGCGCGTAACGTCATCACGAGCACCAAGGCCGCTGCTCCGGGCGCGCGACGCACCGTGTGCGGGGGAGAGACTCTCGATCCTTCTAGACCCTTCGCGAAAGCTGTCGTTCCCCGTGGAAATCCCTCTCTGGTTCGAGATCACCTCGATGATCGTCCTCACGGTCATCCTCATCGGCGACCTCCTGCTCATCCGGCTCCGGCCGCACATCCCCTCCACGAAGGAGTCGACCCTGTGGGTCGTCTTCTACGTCGGACTCGCCCTGCTGTTCGCCCTCCTCCTGGGTAACGTCGGCGGGTGGCAGAACGCCGGCGACTTCATCACCGGGTGGGCGCTGGAGTACAGCCTCTCGGTCGACAACCTCTTCGTCTTCGTGCTGATCATGGCCCAGTTCGCCGTGCCGCGGCGTCTGCAGCAGCAGGTGCTCATGGTGGGCATAATCATCGCGCTGCTCCTGCGCGGTGCCTTCATCCTCGTCGGCGTCACGATCATCGAGAACTTCTCCCCGATCTTCTACATCTTCGGCGCCTTCCTCGTGTGGACGGCGATCCGCCAGGCGATGCCCGAGGGCGACCACGACGGCGAGGTGCAGCGCGAGAACTTCATCGTGCGCCTGCTGCGCCGCCGGATCGACATCAGCGAGACGTACGACGGATCCAAGATCCGCACGACCGTCGACGGCAAGCGCATGTGGACCCCGATGATCATCGTGTTCATCACGATCGGAGTGACCGACCTGATCTTCGCGATCGATTCGATCCCCGCGATCTTCGAGATCACGACGAACGGGTTCCTCGTGTTCTCGGCGAACATCTTCGCTCTCATGGGCCTGCGTCAGCTGTACTTCCTGCTCGGTGACCTGCTCGACCGCCTGCGTTACCTCCATTACGGCATCGCGGTGATCCTCGGGTTCATCGGCATCAAGCTGATCCTGCACGCGCTGCACGTCAACGAGCTGCCGTTCATCAACGGCGGTGAGCACGTGGAATGGGTGCCCGACATCGACAACATGGTCTCGCTCGGAGTCATCCTGGTCTCGATGACCGTGGCGACCATCGCGAGCCTGATCGCGGCTTCGCGGGAGAAGCGGGCGCAGAAGGTGGCACCGCCCGCGGAGTGATCCCGGAGAGACGCGACTCGGGCGCGGATCACTCCGCCGACCAGAGGATCTCCGCGTCGAGGGTGGCGTCGATCGTCTGACGGAGCAGTGCCCCGACCGATTCCGACTGCAGAAGCGAATAGCGGTCGTACTCGCCGAGCGGGGCGATCGCTGCGAGCTGCCAGGACGCGGCGAGGGGATCGTCGGAGAGCTCGGTGTTCGGATCCCAGCGCGCCTCAGGTGCGCGGGCGAGCACGCGCCGCACGATCGACTCGCCCTCGGCGAGCAGGGGAGTCAATCCGTCGTGCCACTCCAGAGTGGGGAGCGGGGTCAGAGCGGCTCGTGGATGCGGGTCGTCATCGAGCCACTGCTCGACCAGGAACCGTTCCGTGCCGACGGCGAGCGCATGCAGCACCTCGGTGTCGGCGGACACGCTGACGAGCCGCGCCAGGGTTCCGACGCGACTGCGCTGATCGCCACCGCCCGCCTCGGCGCCGCGCTCGATCAGCACGACGCCGAACTCCGGATCCTCTTCGTCCAGGAGCCGCCCGATCATGGTGAGGTATCGGGTCTCGAACACACGGAGCGGGAGCGGGGTGTACGGGAACAGCACCGAACCGAGGGGGAACATCGGCATCGGGCTCATGGGATCAGTCAACACCCCGCGCCGCGCGGAGGCCAGCGACGTACAGTGAAGAGATGCGCAGACCGCTCCCCGTCACTCCCGCGCCCGGCCAGGAATCGGTGTGGGACTACCCGCGACCGCCTCGAGTGGAAGCGGTGGCGGCACGCGTGACGATCCGGCTCGGTGGCGAACTGATCGCGGACACCCACCGGGCGATGAGAGTGCTCGAGACGAGCCACCCGCCGGTCTACTACCTCCCGATCGCCGACTTCGCACCGGGTGCGCTCACCGACGCGGCCGGTTCGTCGTTCTGCGAGTTCAAGGGTGCAGCGCGCTATCTCGATGTCCACGGCGGAGGTGTCGTGCGCGCGGGCGCCGCATGGAACTACCCGGCTCCGACGCGGGGTTTCGAAGCGCTCGAGGATCGCGTCGCCGTGTACGCCGGGCCCATGGACGAGTGCACGGTCGGCGGAGAGATCGTCGTCCCGCAGCCCGGTGGTTTCTACGGCGGCTGGGTCACGTCGGCCGTGGTGGGTCCGTTCAAGGGGATCCCGGGCTCGATGGGCTGGTAGTTCCCGCCCGCCGATGATCAGAACGCCCGCAGGTTCGCCTGCAGCCCGCCGTCCGCGTACTCACGGCGCAGGATGCCGCGCCGACGGAGGATCGGCACCAGCTCGTCGAGCGTGCGGTGCAGGGTCACCGGGTGGAAATCGCCCCAGAGCAGTACGCCGTCGTTGCCCCACTCGCCGAGCTCCTCGATCAGGTCGGCGAACTCCTCCGCCGTACCCACGAAGCCGCTCCGATCGCTGATGCGTCCGGCGCGGACGAGGGCGGTGAGGTGCGCGCGCAGGGGGGCGTCCTCGCCGCGGTCGCCGATCAGTCGCTGGATGCTTCCGCGTGACACGTGTGCGCCGAAGATCGACAGATCGAGCGGGCGATCGAGGTCGAGTCCGGTGAGATCGGTCTCGAGATCGCTCGACTGCTTGCGTGCGATCTGCTCGAGGGCGGCGTCATCGGGATGGGCCGAGGCGGCGACGAGCCGGTCCGCTTCCTCGGGCGACGAGACGATGACGGGCTGGATGGCGAACAGGATCTTGATGTCCTCCGGGCGGCGTCCGCGTTCGATCGCCGCATCGTGGATCTTCTTCCGATACGCGCGCACCGACTTCTCGTTCAGTGGCGCGAGCGCGAGCTGCACATCGGAGTTCGCGCCCGCGAAGCCGAGGCCGCGGCCCGACCCGCCCGGCGACACGATCGCCGGTTCGCCGTCGGTGAAAGGGATCGCGTTGAGCGGCCCGTCGAAGGAGTAGTACTCGCCGCGGTGCTGCACCGGGCGCAGCTTCGAGCCGTCGGCATAGACGTCGCTGTCACGATCGAGCACGAGGGCTCCGTCGTCCCAGCTGCGCCAGAGCGCGCGGATGCCGTCGAGCCATTCCTCCGCGCGGTCGTAGGCCTCGTCGTGCCCGAGCTGCGCCGCGCCGGAGAAGTGACGGGCGCTCCCGGTGTCGGTGACGACGTTGAGACCGAGGCGATGTCCGCTCAGATGCTGGAGCGTGGCGAACTGGCGGGCCGACGTGAACGGCAGGGACGCCGCGGGATTCACCGTGGGCACCACGCCGAGATGCTTCGTCGCCTGGAACAGGTAGGGGGCGAGCAGCAGAGGGTCGTGCTTGGGCCCACCGAAGGCGTGGCGCACCCGCAGATCGATGGTCGAGTGCGATCCGAGCGAGGGGCCGTCCTCGATGATCACCAGATCGAATCCGGCCTGCTCGAGCGTGCGCGCCGCTTCCTGGTAGATCTCGGGTCGTGTCCAGTCGTAGTCCCAATCGAGCGACGGGTAGCCCCAGCCCTGCGGTCCGAAGCCGCGCGCGAGGAACCAGCCGAAGTGCTGCGGGCGGCTCATGCGACGACCTCCCGAACGGTCTCGAGCACGCGCGACAGATCGGCGATGAGGTCGTCGATGTCCTCGATGCCGATCGAGAGGCGCAGGGTACCCGGGTGCACGCCGAGGGCGAGGCGCTCGTCCTCGGTGCGGTGGGAGTGGCTGGTCGTGCCCGGATGCAGCACCAGGGAGCGGACGTCGCCGATGTGCGTCATGTGGATGAAGACGCCGACGCTCTCGACGAAGTCGCGTGCGGCGGGGAGGCCTCCGCGGAGGGTGACGGTGAAGATGGAGCCGAACCCGCCCTGGAGATAGCGCGCCGCGGTCGCGTGATCGGGGTGGGTGGGGAGACCGGCGTAGTCCACCCGCTCGACGTCGGGATGCTCCGACAGCCACTCGGCGACCGCTTGGGCGTTGCGCGACTGCCGTTCGACCCGCAGTCCGAGCGTCTCGACGCCCTGACCGATGAGGAAGGCGTTGAGCGGGGAGGGAGAGGCGCCGAATCGAGGAGCCACGCTCTCCCGGGCGTACGCGATCCGCGCGTTCCCACCGTGCCGTGCGGCGACACTCGGCTCGCCGTTGCGGCCCGGGAGAACGAGATGGGGAGCATTGTGTCCGGCGACCGCCGGGTCGAAGCGGCCGTCGTCGACGATCACACCGCCGAGCACCGAGCCGTGCCCGGCCAGGAACTTCGAGGCGGAGTGCACCACGATCGCCGCTCCGTGCTCGAGCGGACGCACGAGGAACGGCGTCGCGAGCGTGTTGTCCACGATCAACGGGATCGCCGACTCGTCGGCGACCGCGCTCACCACGGCGATGTCGAGGATGTCGTTGCGGGCGTTGGCGATCGACTCGGCGAACAGGGCCCGGGTGTTCGGACGGATGGCAGCGCGCCAGGCATCCGGATCGGCAATGTCGTCGACGAACGTCGTCTCGATCCCCAAGCGGGAGAGATTGTCGAGGAAGAGTCCTCGACTTCCCTCGTAGATGTGCGTCGACGAGACGATGTGGTCGCCGGCGCCCGCGACCGTCAGAAGGGCGGTCACGACCGCCGCCTGACCGCTCGCGACGAGCAGGGCATCCGCCCCGGACTCGAGCGCGGCGATCTGCCGCTCCACGGCCCGAACGGTCGGATTGCCCGTGCGGGTGTAGCCGAAGCCGGCTCCGGTGCCGAAGTGATCGGCGGCGTGATCGAAGTCGTCGAACTCGAAGCCGGCGGTCAGGTAGATCGGCGTGGCGCGCGCAGCGGCGGAGTCTCGCGTCCTCGCGGCGTGCACGGCGCGAGTCGCGAAGCGGGCGTTGTCGGCGGTCATGCGATGCCTCTCGATGATTCGGGTGAACAGTAGAGTGTCACGGCGCGTCATCGGGCGCCGAAGCGGTGGTAACCTGACGTCATGCGGATCGTGCTCCTTCTTAGCGGCCGCGACGAGACCTCGTTCTGAGCCCCTCCTCGTCGCGGAGTCCATCGTGGGCCGAACCGCCAGCTTCAGGAGAAGAGCCATGAACACCCCCGCAGTCGACGTCGATTCCTCACGCCCGAGAACCCTGGCCGAGAAGGTCTGGGACGACCACCTGGTCGTCAAGGGCGAGAACGGTGAGCCGGATCTCATCTACATCGATCTGCACCTCGTGCACGAGGTCACCAGTCCGCAGGCCTTCGACGGCCTGCGCTCGGAAGGGCGACCGCTGCGCCGCCTCGACCTCACGATCGCCACGGAGGACCACAACACCCCGACGTGGGAGATCGACAAGCCGATCGCCGATCTCACCAGCCGCACCCAGATCGAGACGCTGCGCCGCAACGCCGCCGAGTTCGGAGTCCGTCTGCACTCCCTGGGAGACGCCGAGCAGGGGATCGTCCACGTGGTCGGCCCGCAACTCGGACTCACCATGCCGGGCATCACGGTCGTCTGCGGCGACTCGCACACCTCGACCCACGGTGCCTTCGGCGCCATGGCCTTCGGCATCGGTACGAGCGAGGTCGAGCACGTCATGGCGACCCAGACGCTGCCCCTGAAGCCGTTCAAGACGATGGCGATCAACGTCGAGGGAACGCTGCGACCCGGCGTCACCGCCAAGGACATCATCCTCGCCGTGATCGCGAAGATCGGCACCGGCGGTGGCCAGGGCTACGTGCTCGAGTACCGCGGCAGCGCGATCCGCGCCCTCTCGATGGAGGGGCGCATGACGATCTGCAACATGTCGATCGAGGCAGGTGCCCGCGCCGGGATGGTCGCGCCCGACCAGACGACCTTCGACTACCTCGAGGGGCGTCCGCACGCGCCGAAGGGCCAGGACTGGGAGGATGCCGTCGCCTACTGGCGCACGTTGCCCTCCGACGACGGGGCCGCCTTCGACGCCGAGGTGTTCATCGACGCCGACGACCTCGAGCCGTTCGTGACCTGGGGCACCAACCCCGGACAGGGAAGTTCGCTCTCGGCGGCGGTGCCGGATCCCGCCGCGATCACCGATCCGAACGAGCGCGCCGCCGCGGAGCGCGCACTCGAGTACATGGACCTCACGCCGGGGACGCCTCTCAAGGAGGTGCCGGTGGATGCCGTCTTCATGGGGTCGTGCACGAACAGCCGCATCGAGGACCTGCGCGCCTTCGCATCGATCATCGAGGGCAAGAAGAAGGCGGACGGGGTGCGCGTGATGGTGGTGCCGGGCTCGGCGCGTGTACGCCTCGAGGCCGAGGCCGAGGGCCTCGACCGGATCATCAAGGACTTCGGCGCCGAGTGGCGTTTCGCCGGGTGCTCGATGTGCCTGGGCATGAACCCCGACCAGCTGGCACCGGGGGAGCGCTGCGCATCGACCTCGAACCGCAACTTCGAAGGCAGGCAGGGCAAGGGCGGGCGCACGCACCTCGTGTCGCCCCTCGTCGCGGCGGCCACGGCCATCCGCGGAACCCTGTCGAGCCCGAGCGATCTGGAGGTCTGATCATGGAGAAGTTCACCACCCACACCGGCATCGCCGCTCCTCTGAAGCGGTCGAACGTCGACACCGACCAGATCATCCCCGCCGTCTTCCTCAAGCGGGTCACCAAGACCGGCTTCGAGGACGCGCTGTTCCACGGCTGGCGGCAGGACCCCGAGTTCGTGCTCAACCAGCCGTCGTATCAGGGCGCATCCGTGCTGCTGGCCGGCCCCGATTTCGGCACGGGCTCGAGCCGTGAGCACGCCGTCTGGGCGCTGCGCGACTTCGGCTTCACAGTCGTGCTCAGCCCGCGCTTCGCCGACATCTTCCGCGGAAACTCGGGTAAGCAGGGCTTGCTCGCCGCAACGATCTCCGAAGAGGATCTCGAGCGTTTCTGGGCCGAGATCGAGCGGAATCCCGGGGTTCGGATGACCGTCGACCTCGAGGCGCGCACCGCGTCGATCGGCGACATCCAGGCCGAGATCGGTATCGACGATTACACTAGATGGCGGCTCCTCGAAGGGCTCGATGACATCGGGCTCACGCTGCGCAACGAAGACAAGATCGCGCAGTTCGAGGCCCGTCGCGAGTCGTGGCGGCCCCGGACCCTTCCCGTTCAGTAACGCGGTGGAGGCGGGTGGCTGAGGGGCACCCGCCCCGAACACAGTGAATTGAAGTGAGGCTCCGAATGACGACACCCGTGCGCGACGCTCTTCCGGACGGAGTCCCCGCACTCACCGGAGACGTCCTCGCGATTCGAGGCGGACGCCCGCTGCGCGGCCGCGTCGACGTCAAGGGGGCGAAGAACCTCGCCACCAAGGCGATGGTCGCCTCCCTCCTCGGTGAGACCGTCAGCACCCTCCGCGACGTGCCCGCGATCAGCGACGTCGCGGTCGTCCGCTCCCTCCTCGAGGTGCACGGCGTGCGCGTGTCCGAGGGCGACGAGCCCGGTGCGCTCGTCTTCGACCCGAGCGACGTCGAGTCGGCGCACTTCGAGGAGATCGACGCCCACGCCGGTGCATCGCGCATCCCGATCCTCTTCTGCGGCCCGCTGCTGCACCGTCTCGGTCAGGCGTTCATCCCCGACCTCGGCGGGTGCCGCATCGGCGACCGCCCCATCGACTTCCACCTCGACGCACTCCGCAAGTTCGGCGCCGTCGTCGAGAAGCTCCCCAGCGGCATCCGTCTGTCGACCCCCAACGGTCGCCTGCACGGCGCGAACATCCACCTCCCGTACCCGAGCGTCGGCGCGACCGAGCAGGTCCTGCTGACGGCCGTGCGAGCTGAGGGCGTGACGGAGCTGCGCAACGCAGCGATCGAGCCCGAGATCATGGATCTCATCGCCGTGCTCCAGAAGATGGGCGCGATCATCTCGTACGAGCCCAACCGGGTCATCGTCATCGAGGGCGTCGAGAAGCTCCGCGGCTACGATCACCGGTCGATCTTCGACCGCAACGAGGCGGCTTCCTGGGCATCCGCTGCTCTGGCGACCGACGGCGAGATCTTCGTCGGCGGCGCGAAGCAGCAGGAGATGCTGACCTTCCTCAACGTCTTCCGCAAGGCGGGCGGATGGTTCGACATCCAGGAGGACGGCATCCTCTTCCGTCGTGAAGGCGAACTGCGCCCCGTGGTCGTCGAGACCGACGTCCACCCCGGCTTCATGACCGACTGGCAGCAGCCGCTCGTGGTCGCCCTCACCCAGGCCAACGGCCGGTCGGTCGTGCACGAGACGGTGTACGAGAACCGCATGGGCTTCACCGAGGCCCTCGTGAAGATGGGCGCCGACATCGTCGTCCACCCGCGCGGGCTGCAGGCCGGACCGCGCCGCGTGCCGCGCCGCGACCTCGAGCAGGCCGCCGTCATCACGGGGCCGACCCCGCTGCACGGCGCCGACATCGTCGTGCCCGACCTCCGGGGCGGGTACAGCCACGTGATCGCGGCGCTCACCGCTTCCGGCGAGTCCAAGGTCTCGGGGGTCGACATCCTCAGCCGCGGCTACGAGAAGTTCCTCGCGAAGCTCGACGCGCTCGGCGCCGACTTCGACGTCCTCCGGTGACGCCGATGCGCAACAGGTCGCCGGAGACGACGCGGCCCAGCATCTTCTGGCCGGTCGCAGTGATCGTCCTCCCGCTCGTCTCGTTGATCGCGAAGATCCGGGTGAGGAACCCGGAGAAGCTCCCGCGCGAAGGGGCGTACGTGCTCGCGCCGAACCACTATTCGGAGTTCGATCCGCTGATCGTGGCGGTCGCCGTGTGGCGGATCGGACGCGCACCGAGGTTCATGGCGAAGGAGAGCCTCTTCCGTGTGCCGGTTCTCGGATGGATCCTGCGCAGGACGGGGATGATCCCCGTGGCGCGTGCGTCGTCGGCCACGGCGGCCAAGCAGACGATGCTGCAGTCGAAGGAGATCGTCGAGAACGGTCGCGGGGTCATCGTCTACCCCGAGGGCACCCTCACCCGCGATCCCGACCTGTGGCCCATGCGCGGTAAGTCCGGCGCGGTCCGCCTGGCCCTGACCGACGGCATCCCGCTGATCCCGATGGCCCAGTGGGGCACCCAGGAGATCATGGGCCGGTACCAGAAGGGGCTGAGCCTCTGGCCGCTCCGGAAGCCCGTGGACGTGATCGTCGGCGACCCCGTCGACGTCTCCGACCTGCAGGGGCGTGGCGGCGACCAGGCCGCCCTGAACGAGGCCACCACGCGGTTGATGAACGCGATCACCGTTCTGCTCGAAGAGCTGCGCGACGAGAAGGCCCCCGCCGAGCGGTGGAACCCGTCGACGCACGGTCAGAAGGAGACGGGGCGCCTTGACTCCTAAGCGAACGACGCACCAGGGGCCGCGCGTCGCCGTGATCGGCGCCGGCAGCTGGGGCACGACCTTCGGCAAGATCCTCGCCGACGGCGGCGCCCAGGTCACCATGTGGGCACGTAGAGCCGAGCTGGCGCAGGAGATCAACGAGGCCAAGCGCAACTCGCGATACCTCCCCGGCATCAACCTTCCGCGGTCGATGGCCGCGACGCATGAGCTCGCAACCGCGCTCGAGGGCGTCGATCAGGTCTACCTGTCGGTGCCCAGCCAATCCCTGCGCGAGAACCTGAAGGCGTTGCGGCCGCTGCTCGCCGGATCGGACGCCAAGATCGTCAGCCTCATGAAGGGCGTCGAGCGCGGCACCGGACTGCGCATGAGCCAGGTCATCCAGCAGGAGCTCCGCTGCGATCCCGACCGAGTGGCCGTCGCTTCGGGACCCAACCTCGCGCTCGAGATCGCTCGGGAGCAGCCGACGGCCGCCGTCATCTCCTCGCGTAGTCAGGAGACGGCGGAGACGGTCGCCCGCGCCGCGCGCAACGATTACTTCCGCACCTTCGTGAACACCGATGTGATCGGCACCGAGTTCGGCGGAGTGCTCAAGAACCTCATCGCCGTCGCGATCGGGATCGTCGACGGCGTCGGCTACGGCGAGAACACGAAGGCGTCGATCATCACCCGCGGACTGGTCGAGATGACCGACTTCGCGGTCGCCAACGGTGCGCACCCGGAGACCCTCCAGGGGCTGGCGGGACTGGGCGATCTGATCGCGACCTGCCAGTCGCCGTTGAGCCGCAACAACACGGCCGGGCGTCTGCTCGGCCAGGGATACAGCTTCCAGGACGTCGTCAAGCAGATGCAGCAGACCGCCGAGGGACTCGCGTCCGTCGCGCCGATCCTGCAGCTGGCACGCGAGTCCGAGGTGCACATGCCCATCGTCGAACAGGTGAAGATGGTGCTCGACGGCAAGATGAGCCCGCGCGACATCGCACCCCACCTGACGACGGACGACGACACCCCGCAGGGGGAGAGGACCAACCATGGACAAGCAGACGGTGGTGGTGCTGTTCGGAGGGCGCTCCAGCGAGCATTCGATCAGTTCCGCAACGGCGGGCGGAGTGCTGGGCGCGATTGATCGTGGTCGCTACGACGTGATCCCTGTCGGGATCACCCGCGAGGGCGCCTTCGTTCTCGAGGACGACGACCCGGCCAAGTTCCCGCTCGATGCCGCGCACCTCCCTGAGGTGGTCGACAACGGCACCCGCGTGCTGTGGCCCGAACCCGGCGGAGACCGCACGCTGCGCGTCGTCCGTGTCGATGGAACGATCGACGGTCTCGGTGAGATCGACGTGGTGCTCCCGATCCTCCACGGCCCGCACGGAGAGGACGGCACGATCCAGGGGTACTTCGACACCCTCGAGGTGCCGTATGCCGGTGGCGGTGTGCTCGACTCGGCGCTCTGCATGGACAAGCACTTCATGAAGATCGCGCTGCAGGCAGCCGGCATCGTCGTGGCGCCCTGGGTCACGGTTCGGCGCCGTGCATGGGAGCAGGATGCCGCGCAGGTGCGCGCACAGGCTGCCGAACTGGGCCTCCCGCTGTTCGTCAAGCCCGCGCGTGCGGGCTCGAGCGTCGGCGTGTCGAAGGTGGAGGCGCTGGACGAACTCGACGCGGCGCTCGCGGTCGCGTTCGCCGAAGACGACAAGGTACTGATCGAGACCGGCGTCAGCGGACGTGAGATCGAGGTGGCGGTGCTCGAGGGCGCCGACGGCGTGCGCGCATCGCTGCCCGGCGAGATCGTGCTGACCTCGCGCGGGTTCTACGACTTCGAGGGCAAGTACCTCGGGGGAGACGGCGTCGATGTCGTGTGCCCGGCCGTGCTCACGGATGCGGAGATCGCGGCGATCCAGAGCGCGGGTGTGAGCGCGTTCGAGGCCGTCGACGGTCGCGGGCTGGCGCGCGTCGACATGTTCCTCACTCCGGAGGGCGACCTCGTCGTCAACGAGCTCAACACGATGCCGGGGTTCACCCCGATCTCGATGTTCCCGAAGTGCTGGGTGGCCTCCGGTCTCAGCTACGGCGACCTGATCTCGGAGCTCGTCGAGGCGGGCCTGCGTCGCTGATCGGCGGCGCGAGGTGCCTCAGCCCGCTGTCGGAGGCTGAGGCTGGCCGGGGTGCGGGCCCGGGTACGGCTGCTGCGGGTACTGCTGCTGCGGATACGCCTGCTGGGGCGGGTACGCAGGTGCGGGATGCCCGGCGCCGTACGCACCGCTCGGCTCCGCCGGGCCGGCGGCAACGCGGTGGACGATCGCGGCCACGAGAGCGGTGACCCACCCCCAGACGAGTGCCCAGGTGACTCCCGCGGTGCTGATCGTGAAGAACTGCACCTGGTAGATCTCGATCTGCGTGGGGTCGATCTGGAGGTAGGCGAGCGTCAGCGGCGCACGGACGAGACCGGCGGCTGCGGACGCGATCATCACGGCGCCCCAGGTGCCGAAGAAGACGGCGGCGCCGCGCCCGGGAAGAGCTCCGCGGACGATCATTCTCACGAAGAGCCAGGTCAGGCCGCTCAGCACGACGAGGGCCAGGAGCATGCCCAGGACCGGCAGCGGCGAGCCTCCGCGGCCGAAGCCCCACCCGAGCGGATCGGGCAGGATCCAGGCCCGCGGGACGTTCGGCACGCCGCCGAGCACGAAGAGGTAGCCGGCGAGGGAGCTGAGGAGAGCGCCGACGCCCACCAGGACGGCGGCGATGACGGGAGTTCGATTCGCGGGCTGAGGGTTCATGCCGCGAGTCTAGGAGACCGCGCTCAGCCGGCGGGGGACTCCACGCGGTCGGTGCATTTCGCGGTCGCCCGCTCGAGCCCGGGCTGGATGCTGGCGGAGAGCTTCTCGACGACCGTGCGGAAGTCGATCTCGGCGCCGCGTCGGATGATGACCTCGACGGCGGGGTCGCGCCCGTAGGTGACCAGGCGTTGACGCTCCTCCTCCTGGTCGAGCACGAGCCAGTCCACGCTGCCGATCGTCGTGCAGACGAGATCCGACGGCGCGGGCGGGGCGACGCCGCAGCGCAGCACGATCGTCGGATCACCCCATGCTCCGGTGGCCTGGGCATCCGTCCACACCCGGTCGAAGCCGGCGACGTTCTCGGGCAGCAGCACCGATACGTTCGCGCAGGCCGGGTTGTTCGCATCATCCGCGGGCTCGAGGTGGATCGTCGTGGAGCATCCGGCGAGGGCGATCGCAACGGCTCCGGCGACCGCGACGGCAGCAGCGAGGCGACGGAAGAGGGGCATGCTTCCAGGCTACCTTTGAGTTCATGCCCTCCCGACCCGAGAACCACGACCCCCTGCTCGGCGAGCTCTCGGAGGGAAGCATCCTGCGCGCGATCCTGTCGCGCACGCCGCCCGGATCGCACACGATCCTCGGTCCCGGAGACGACGCGGCGGTGATCTCCGCCCCATCGGGTTCAGTGGTCGCGACGACCGACACCCTCGTGCACGGTCCCGACTTCCGTCTCGCCTGGACCTCCGGCTACGACCTCGGGTGGAAGGCCGCCGCGGTCAACCTCGCCGATGTCGCTGCGATGGGGGCTCGTCCGACGGCCTTGCTGGTCGCCCTCGCCGTCCCTCGCGATCTGCGGCTGTCGTTCGTCGAGCGGCTGGCGGACGGCTTCCGCGACGCGTGCGAGGCGCTCGCGCCGGGGTGCGCGGTGGTCGGGGGCGATCTGACGGTCTCGGATGTGCTGACCGTCGCGGTCACCGCCCTCGGCGATCTCGAGGGGCGCTCGGCCATCACCCGCTCGGGCGCGCGGCCCGGGGAATCCGTCGCCATCGCCGGTGAGCTGGGCCTCGCGGCCCGCGGGCTGGCGGTGCTGTTCGGTCGTTTCCGCGACGGTGAGACGCCTGTCCCCGTCGATCCGTCGAGGCTCGGCGACGGTGAGGCGGCCGCGGTCGCCGCCCAGCTGCGACCGTCCCCGCCGATCGGCCTCGGACCGATGGCCGCCGTGACGGGTGCGACCGCGATGATGGATGTGTCCGACGGGCTCGCGCTCGACGCCGGTCGCTTGGCGGATGCCTCCGGTGTCACCCTCGCACTCGACGGGCACGCGCTCGGGTCGGATGCGCGTCGCGCCCTGGCCGGAGGTGAGGACCACGCCCTTCTGGCCACCTTCCCCGAGGGGATGCTCGCTCCGGGCTTCCGCGTGATCGGACGCGTGGTCGAGCGATCCGGTGACGGTGTGCTGTGCGACGGCGAACCCGTCGATGTCCGGGGATGGGACCCCTATCGCGACTGGGATTCCGCCGCGGGCTGATCGCGATCCGCGCCGTCGAGCGGCTGCCCCCACCACACGGTGGTGTCGCCGTAGGTCTTCTCGCGCACGAGCTCGAGCCCCGCGGCGTCGAGATCCGGGGGTGTCGATCGGCGCGCACGCTCGACCACGACCAGTGCGTCGGGGGAGAGCAATGGCGCGAGGGCGACGAGATCCGCGGTCATCGCCTCGTCATCGAGGTCGTACGGCGGGTCGGTGAACACCAGGTCGAACGGGCCCTGCGCACGCACGAGGAACGGATGCACGGCGCTCTCGTGCACGCGGGCCGCCGCGACTCCGCCGGCGCGTGCGACGGCCGCGGAGTTCTTGCGCACGATCGCTGCGGCGGCGCGCCCCCGTTCGACCAGATCGGCGCTGCGAGCGCCGCGGCTGAGCGACTCCAGCCCGAGGGCGCCGGAGCCGGCGTACAGATCGAGCACCCGGGCGTCATCGATGGCGCCGAACGACTCGAGCGCTCCGAAGAGCGACTCCCGCACCCGATCGCTCGTGGGGCGGGTGCCGGCGTCCGGCACCTCCAGGCGCGTTCCTCCGGCCGTACCGGCGATGATCCTCGTCACCCGTTCACGATACGACAGGCGGAGTGACGCGGGTGTCGGTGGCGTTCCCTAGACTCGATGCATGTCGCTCACCCTGGATTCGTCGCTCGACGACGCGTTGGGTACGACGACCGCGAAGACGCTGGATCGGGCGTTCTCGATGCGCACGGTGGGCGATCTTCTCTCGCACTATCCGCGCCGCTACGCCGATCCGGGCGAGCTGACTCCGATCCGCGAGCTCCCGCTCGGCGAAACGGTGACGATCGTGGCCGAGGTGCTCTCGTCGAGCTTCCGTCGCATGCGCAATCGCAACGGGGCGATGGTGGACGTCGTGATCGGCGACGGGATCGGTCGGATGTCGCTGACGTTCTTCGCGAAGAACATCGGTCAGGCGGAGTGGCGGTCGAACGATCTCGCGGTGGGTCGGCGAGGCGTGTTCTCCGGCAAGGTCGGGGAGTTCAACGGCGTGACGCAGTTCGCGCATCCCGAGTACGAGTTGTTCGATGACGAGGATTCCGCTCGACGCAGTGCGGATGCCCGCGCTTCGGTGCCGATCCCGATCTACCCGGCGACGTCGACGGTACAGACCTGGCAGATCGCGAGATTCGTCGGTCGGGTGATCGATGCGCTCGTCGACGTGCCCGATCCGCTCCCGGAATCCGTGCGATCCCGAGAGGAGCTCCTCACCGCGCGCGAGGCCATCGAGCTCATCCATCGGCCCCGCACCAAGAACGACATCGATCCTGCGGTGCGCACTCTGCGCATGCACGAGGCATTGACCCTGCAGACCGCTCTGCTCCAGCAGCGTGATGCGGTGCGCGCGCTCTCCGCGACCCCCCGCGCCGCGTCGCCGGGAGGGCTGCTCGAGCGCTTCGATGCCGCGTTGCCCTACACGCTCACGCCCGACCAGCAGACGGTCGGTGCGCAGGTCGCCGAAGACCTGATCGGCGCGTGGCCGATGAACCGGCTGGTGCAGGGCGAGGTCGGTTCGGGAAAGACGCTCGTCGCGCTGAGGGCGATGCTCCAGGTGGCCGAGAGCGGGGGACAGGCGGCGCTCATCGCGCCGACCGAGGTGCTCGCGGGGCAGCATCTGCGCTCGATCACCAAGATGCTGGGTCGCGAACTGGCTCCGCTCGTGATGCCGACTCTCCTCACCGGCCAGATGCCGGCTGCCGAGCGACGCAAGGCCGCCCTGCGCGTCGCCTCCGGCCAGGCATTGATCGTGGTCGGCACCCACGCACTCCTCGGCGAGAAGACCACGTTCGCCGACCTCGGTCTCGTGGTCGTCGATGAACAGCACCGCTTCGGCGTCGAGCAGCGCGAGGCGCTGCGCGCGAAGGGCTCGAGCCCGCATGCACTCGTGCTCACCGCGACACCGATCCCGCGCACGGTGGCCATGACGGTCTTCGGCGACCTCGACACCTCCGTCATCCGGACGATGCCGGCGGGGCGCGCGGGCATCGAGTCCTTCGTCGCTCCGCTCGCCGAGCATCCCGGGTGGTTCAACCGTGTCTGGGAACGCGCGGCCGAGGAGATCGCCCAGGGGCGTCAGGTCTTCGCGGTGTGCGCGGCCATCGACACGACCAAGAAGACCGGCGAGGCGGGGGAGCAGCCGGCGATCGCGTCGGAAGGCGGGAACGGCCCGCGCTGGGGCGTCGTGCAGCTCGATGAGGCGCTCGCGACCCATCCCACACTCGGCGGGTTGCGACGTGCGGTCCTGCACGGACGGATGCCGTCCGACGAGAAGGATGCGGTCATGCAGGCGTTCGCGCGCGGCGAGATCGATCTCCTGCTCGCGACGACCGTGATCGAGGTCGGCGTCGACGTTCCGAACGCGTCGACCATGATCGTGCTCGACGCCGATCGCTTCGGCGTGTCCCAACTCCACCAACTGCGTGGACGCGTCGGTCGCGGTGGCGTCCCGGGGCTCTGCCTGCTGGTCACGGAGGCCGAGTCCGGCTCCGTCGCCCGAGAGCGCGTCGATGCCGTCGCGGCTACGCTCGATGGCTTCGCGCTGGCCGAGGTCGATCTCGAGCTGCGCGGCGAAGGCGACGTGCTCGGCGCCGCCCAGGCGGGCGTGCGCTCCTCGCTCAAACTCCTCCGGGTCGTGAAGGACGCGGGCCTCATCGTGCGTGCTCGCGAGCTGGGTGAGGAGATCCTCGCGGCTGACCCCGACCTCGCGCGACACGCCGGTCTGCGCGACGCGATCCTCCGGCGAGTGAGTGACGAGGACAGAGCCGCGCTCGCGAAGAACTGAGCTCGATGTCGCCGCACGGGGAGTGCATCGGAGAGGTGCCCTAGGCTGGTGGGCATGAGCAGCAGGATCGCCGTCGTCCCCGGTTCCTTCGATCCGCCCACGCTCGGACACCTCGACGTGATCCGGCGGGCCGCGACCCTGTTCGACGAGCTCCATGTGCTCGTCGTGCACAACCCCGGCAAGGAGGCGATGCTCCCGATCGTTCAGCGCATGTCCTTGCTGGAGCGATCGATCGCCGACGACGGGATGCCCGGCAACATCATCATCGGCTCGTGGAGCATGGGGCTGCTCGTCGACTACGCGCGCGACGTGAATGCGGGAGTCCTCGTCAAGGGCATCCGATCGCAGATCGACGTGGCCTACGAGTCGCCGATGGCGATCGTGAACCGCCACCTCGCCGACATCGAGACCGTATTCCTCCTGCCCGATCCCGCGCACGCGCTGGTGTCGAGCTCACTCGTGCGTCAGGTGGCCTCGCTCGGGGGCGACATCTCCCCGTTC
This sequence comes from Microbacterium sp. NPDC087868, assembly GCF_044900755.1. Classification (NCBI taxonomy): domain Bacteria; kingdom Bacillati; phylum Actinomycetota; class Actinomycetes; order Micrococcales; family Microbacteriaceae; genus Microbacterium; species Microbacterium sp. NPDC087868. Next base: position 630,200 of record NZ_JBJDNO010000001.1, on the reverse strand, counting down.
GTCCCGCCGGTGGTGGCCGAGTTCCTCGACACGGGCGCCCGGGGGATCTGAGACGGAGCGTTCGTCCAGCCCCGCGCCGGTGAGGGCCGGTAGCATTGTCGGGTGCGATCCCGACTGAACGGCCCCTTCATCTTGCCCGTCCGCGACATCGTCCGGCGGCCGGGGGAGATGCGCGAGCATACCTTCACGGTGACGCTTCCCGAGCAGTGGGGCGAGGGGATCGTTTCGTTCGAGAAGGGCTCGAACCTCGACCTCGACGTGCGACTGGAGTCCGTGCACGAGGGGATTCTCGTCTCCGGAGCGGCCGACGCGGAGTACGTCGGCGTGTGCGGTCGATGCCTCATCGACATCGCTCGGCCCGTCGAAGTCGAGTTCCAGGAGCTTTTCGCGTATCCTGGTGAGGAAGAAACTGACTTCGAGGTTCAAGACGACCACGTGGATCTTGAAACTCTCGTCAGGGATGCGACTGTTTTGGCGCTTCCATTTCAGCCGGTGTGTCAGCCGGATTGCCTGGGTCTCGACCCGGAAACGGGCGAAAGGCTGACCGCAAGCACCGGGACGGAGCAGGCCGCTCCCATCGATCCTCGATGGAGTGCGCTCCAGCAGATCACAGACCAAGACGGAACGGCACAGAGCCGCGCCGCCGAGAAAGAAGAGAGCTAGTCATGGCTGGTAACCCCCCGAAGCGCAAGGTTTCCCGTTCGAACACCCGCTCGCGCCGCGCGCAGTGGAAGGCGGCGCCCGTCGCCCTCGTGAAGACGATCGAGAACGGCAAGGTCGTCTACAGCCGTCCGCACCAGGCGAAGGTCGTCACCGACTCGCAGGGCACCGAGCTGTTCCTCGAGTACAAGGGCCGCAAGGTCGCTGACGTCTGAGTCGCGAGTCATCGTGACGGAGGTCCCTGAGGGGAAGCGACCTCTCCCAGCAAAGCTCCGCGTCGATATCGACGCGGAGCTTCTGGAGTTGGCGCTCACTCATCGTTCCTACGCCTACGAGCACGGCGGCATCCCGCACAACGAGCGTCTCGAGTTCCTCGGGGACTCGGTGCTCGGGCAAGCGGTGACCGTGATGCTGTTCACCACGCACCCCGAACTCGATGAGGGGCAGCTGGCGAAGCGCCGAGCGAGCGTCGTGTCGACCGTGGCGCTGGCCGAGGTGGCACGAGGAATCGATCTCGGCAGTCACCTTCTCCTGGGACACGGCGAAGAGCAGACCGGTGGACGCGACAAGGACTCGATCCTCGCCGACACCATGGAAGCCGTCATCGGCGCGACCTACCTCTCGGCGGGTCCGGATGCGGCGACCGAGCTCGTTCTGCGACTCACCCGGCCGCTGCTCGACGACCCCGAGCGCTACGGCGCGGCGATGGACCCGAAGACCAGCCTGCAAGAGCTGGCCGCGCGTATCGGCGCGACCCCGCCCGTCTACGGCGTGGTCGCCAGCGGTCCGGATCACGATCGGCGCTTCACAGCGACGGTCGTCGTCGGCGATGTCCGGATGAACGGCCTGGGAAGCAGCAAGAAGACGGCCGAGATGGCTGCGGCGCTCAGCGCCTGGCGCTTCCTCAGCGAACGTGCCTGAGCTTCCCGAGGTCGAGGTCGTCCGAGCGGGGCTCGCTCCCGCCATGACCGGCGCGATCATCACGGGTGTCAGCGTGTTCGACGAGCGTGCCCTCACCCGACATCCGGCCGGCGCCGCGGATTTCGTGCGTCGCCTCGAAGGGCGCCGTGTCGTCACGGCCTCGCGACGCGGCAAGTTCCTGTGGCTGCCGCTCGAGTCGGATGACTCCGCCTTGATCGCGCATCTCGGGATGAGCGGTCAGATGCTGCTGCGCGCGCCGGATGCTTCGGCCGAGCGTCACGAGCGCATCCGACTGCACATCGAACATCCGACGCACGGCGAGCTCGCCGTCGTGTTCGCCGACCAGCGCACGTTCGGATCACTCGCCGTCGACGCTCTCGTCGCCGACGGCCCGAGCGCCGTGCCATCGCAGGTGCTGCACATCGCCCGCGACCCGATCGATCCGTTCTTCGACGACGTGATCTTCCGCGCGGCCCTGGCCAAACGCGGCAGCGCGATCAAACGGGTTCTCCTCGACCAGACGGTCGTCAGCGGCATCGGCAACATCTACGCCGACGAGGCGCTGTGGGCCGCTCGCATCCACCCCGAGACCCCGGCCGACCGACTGTCGACGCAGGCCGTGCGTCGGCTTCTCGGCGAGGTCCGATCCGTGCTCGCCAAGGCCCTCGCCGAGGGCGGGACGAGTTTCGATGCGCAGTACGTCAACGTCAACGGCCAGGCGGGGTACTTCGCCCACTCGCTCAACGCCTACGGGCGCGGCGGCAAACCCTGCCCGCGCTGCGGAAAGCCCATCGTGCGGGAGAGCTTCATGAATCGCTCCTCGCACTACTGCCCGCGCTGCCAGCGGCGCCGCTGACCCGCCACGCTGCCAGCGGCGTCGCTGACCCGCCGACCGCACTCAGAGCTTCTTCTGCCACGCCCCGGCATACGAGACCGGTACGAAACCGATCGCCTCGTTGATGTCGAGCATCGGCCGGTTCTCCTCGGCATTGAAGGTCGAGACCCGCGTCGAGTCGGGCGCGAGTTCGCGCCACCGCAGCAGGTTTGCGCACTTGACGATGGTGCCGAGCCGATGCCCGCGGTGCTCCCGAGCGACGAGCGTGCCGAACTGATGCGTCACGCCCGCGCGGTCCTCGCCGATGAGCAGCTCGTTGTACGCGACGATCGCGCCGGTCGGCACATGTCGCACCGCGGCGACGGAGACCATCTGGCCGGCGCTCGTGAGGCGGGCATCGCGACGCACGACGCGTGCGGCATCCCACTCCTCGGCGTCGAACTCCATGTCGCCGCTCGGTGCATCGGTCACCAACCGTGCCAGCACATCGGCGTAGCCGTCGCGCAGCTCCGGCGGGGTCGGCAGATTCCACTCGATGCGGCGGTAGTCGGAACCGGCTCGACTCATCGCCTGCTCCAGAGCGTCGCGCAGCGGCGCCGCGTCGGCGGTGAGATCGAGTTCGCTGTTGCGTTCGACCTGCTCGAGTCGGTAGCCGCGCGCCTCCAGCAGGTCGGTCAGCGCGATCGCGGGCACTCGTCCCCATCCGGTCTTCGGGACCAGCATCCGATCAGCCTCGATCGGGCGGTGCAGGCTCCAGATCTGGAGGATGTCGCGTCCGCGTGCGCGCGCCTCGTCCTCAGCGCGATCGAGCAGAGCCTCCTCGACGCCTTCGCTCCAGTGCTCCTCCGGCACGAGCAGGTCGAGCTCGGCCGCCCGCGCCCCCGCCTCCTGAGCGTAGTCGACGGTGACGGCGCCGACGATGCGGTCGCCCCGTCGGGCGAGGAAGCCCGTATGCAGTGTGTCGGTCGTGTCGTGCCACGCGGGCAGCATCTGCGCGGCGGTCGGCGCGAGATCGGGCAGGCCGACCATCTCGTCGCATACCCGGTGGCCGAGCTCGCCATAGGCGAGGAACCCCGCGGCGTCGGGGTCGTCGAGCGTCGGGGGAACGGCCAGGGGGACGATCGTCGTCGGGGCGGTCATGTCAGTTCTTTCTTCCAAGCGCCCTCGTAGGCGCGCGCGGTGAAGCCGATCGCTTCGTTGATGGCGAGCATCGGCCGATTCTCTTCGGCGTTGTAGGTGATGATCCGATGGGAGGTCGGCGCGATCGCAGTCCAGCCCTCAAGGGCTGCGCATTTCACGCGCAGCCCGAGTCGGTGTCCGCGGTGCTCGCGCAGCACCAGGGTGTCGTGCTGGATCGTCGTCGCCGATCCTCTCGTGCCGGTGCCGAGTTCGGTGAACGCGGCGAGTTCTCCCGTGACGATGTGCTGGGCGGCCGTGACCTGGAGAGTGTGACCCGCCTCGGCCTGCCGCTGCTCCATGCGGCGCACGCGTGCCGCATCCCATGCCTCCTCGTCGGCGTCGAGGTCGGCCGACGGTGCGTCCGTCGACATGCGCGACTTCAACAAGGCGTACCCGTCGAGGTGTTCGGCCGGTGTCGGCAGCGTCCAGCGCACGACCCGGTAGCCGCTCGATGCGGCCTCCGCCTCGGCGAGGAGCTCGGCGCTCCGCGCGCGGGCGACGTCGTCGAGATCCAACAGGCTGATCCGGTACACCTGCTCGAGCGAGAAGCCGCTGCGGGTGAGGAAGCGGGCGACATGATCGTTCGGGACGCTGCCGTGCCCGGTGGGCGATTCGAGGCGCGCCCCGTCAGCGGTGGGCTGTTCCGTCCAGTTCTGGATGACACTGCGGCCGTGCGCTCGCGCAACCTCCTCGACGTGAGGGAGGATCGCCCGCCCGATGCCGCGCCCCCAGGCGAGGGGGCGCAGCTCGATGGTCGCGATCGCCACACGCGACCCCGCCTCGTGGGGGAGATCGACGACAACGCGCCCGATGATCTCCTCGGAGAGCCGAACGGTCCACACGAGCGTCGTCTGCTCCTCGCGCGATCGCAGTCGGGGGAGGAGTTCGGCCGGCGAGAGATCCTGCTCGTCGCGTCCGGTGAGTTCCCGGTAGACGAGGTTGCGGACGCGAGCGAGCTCACGGAACTCGCGAGCCTCCGCTGCATCCGCCCGGGCCGGAACCACGAGCGGATGCAGGGTCGCGCCTGCGCTGAGGGGGATACTCATCCGATTCTCCTTCTCAGTGCATCTGACGCTGGAGGTGGTAGGCGAGGATCGCCGCGCTCTCCTGGGGGCTGCGGTGCTGTTCGTGGAGGAACAGCGGTGCAGCCGGAGCGAACTCGCGCTTCGGTCGGCGGGGGCGTTGCGTCCGACGGAGCAGCCAGAGGCCGATCCGCAGTGACAGGCGATCGCCGAGCGACAGGGCGCGCAGTTCTTCGGGTTCGGGGATGTGCAGGACCGTGCGGTCCTGAGTATCCGGTGGGTGGGTGATGTTGCGGGACAGCGTGATGTTCACGGTGGCTTCCTTCGAAAGGGGTGTGCAGAAACGCGGAAGACGCGGCGTCGACGGCCGGACGGCCGGACGGACGGATGCGCAGAGGGCGCGGAGAGCGGATGCCGAGAGGCGTGAGCCGCGGATCGATGACGATCGGCGGCGGTGGCGCACAGGGCGATCGACGCGGACGGATCCCCGAGGGGATCAGTCGAGGGCGGGTGCTGTTCTAGGAGACAGCGTTGCCGTCGACGCCGAGGTCGGTTACCGAGTACGCAAGGCGCGGCGCAGTGGAAGCGTGCGCGACCAGACCGTTGGTCTGTGCGGAGAGCTGAATGTTCATCATCGGTAACCTCCCTTCTTGAGGTGTCGGTGGCCCAAGCTAGCGAACGTTCGGGCGCCGAGTCAAGCATTTTCCCAGTTTCACGGCGTGTCGCGCGTGTCGGTCTCCGGTGCTTCCCGCGCGGTCTCCCGGCCGAATCCCGCGTTTCCGGTAACGTATGGGCGTGATTCTCCCCGAACGATCGGTGCCCCGATGCATCTGAAGAGCCTGACCCTCAAGGGCTTCAAGTCGTTCGCGCAACCGACGAGCTTCGTCTTCGAACCCGGTGTGACGTGCATCGTGGGACCGAACGGCTCCGGTAAGTCGAACGTCGTCGACGCTCTCGCCTGGGTGATGGGGGAGCAGGGTGCGAAGACCCTCCGCGGCGGCAAGATGGAGGACGTCATTTTCGCGGGCACGTCGACGCGCGGCCCGCTGGGTCGTGCCGAGGTTCAGCTGACGATCGACAACAGCGACGGTGCGCTTCCGATCGAGTACGCCGAGGTGACGATCAGCCGAACGCTCTTCCGCAACGGATCGAGCGAGTACGCCATCAACGGCGACAGCTGCCGGCTCCTCGATCTGCAGGAGCTGCTCAGCGATTCCGGCCTCGGTCGTGAGATGCACGTGATCGTCGGGCAAGGACGTCTCGATACCGTTCTGCAGGCGTCGCCCGAAGATCGGCGCGGCTTCATCGAAGAAGCCGCCGGCATCCTCAAGCACCGTCGACGCAAGGAGAAGACGGTTCGCAAGCTCGACGCGATGGAGACGAACCTGACGCGTCTGAGCGATCTCGCGGGGGAGATCCGTCGCCAACTCAAGCCGCTCGGTCGTCAGGCCGAGATCGCCCGCGAGGCGCAGTCGATCGCTGCCGTCGTGCGCGATGCGAAGGCACGAATCTTCGCCGACGACGTCGTGGCCCTGCGCACGGCGCTGGCCGACCACACGCGCACGGAGAAGGAACGACACACCGAGCGCCTCGTGCTCTCGGACCAGGCCGACACCGTGCGGGCGAGCATCCACCGGCTCGAACAGGATCAGAACTCCGTCGCCGTCGATCAGGCGCGCAGCGTCGCGTTCGGGCTGGAGCAGGTGCAGGAGCGCATGCGCGGTCTCTACACGCTCGCCAATCAGCGGCTCGCCCTCCTCGGCACCGAGGACGACGATGCCGCGGTCACCGCGGTCACCGTTACGCAGGCGACGATCGACGAGGCCAAGGACGACATCACCGAGATCTCGGCCGGTCTCGGTGACGCCCAGGACGCGGCCGTCGCGGCCAGCCGAGAAGTCCTGAACGCCCGCGCCGAGCTCGACACGCTCGACGTCGACATCGCAGAGCAGAGCGCTCTGGTGTCGGAGTACGACATGCGTCTCTCGGAGCTGCGCGGCACCGCCGATGCGGCCGCCTCCGCGCTTGCCGCCGTGCGCGGCGCTGTGCTCCGCCAGGAGAACGCGCTCGAGGCCGCGAACGAGCGGCGGCGAGAGGCGTCGGAGGCGCTCGAGGCGATCGAGGATGCCGAGGCGCCCGACGGTTCTGCGGCCGATTACTCCGCGGCGTACGAGAGTGCGCAGCGCGCGGCGACCGCGGCGGAGGCTGAGCGCGAGACTCTGCGCGAGCGGCTGCACGCCGCCGAGCGCGAGGTCGACTCGTTGACGGCCAAGGCGGCGGCGCTCGGGAGCGCGCTGGCGCTGTCGGGTGGTTCCGCCGAGATCGTGAAGGCGGGTGGCCCGGGGATCCGGGGTCTCGTCGGCGACGCGGTGCAGGTCCGATCGGGCTTCGAAGCCGCGGTGGCCGCCGTGCTCGGTCCCCTCGCCGAGGGCGTGCTCGTCGATACAGCCGCCGATGCGTTCACGCTGGCTGCCGAAGCGGCCGACCAGCGGAGGGGAGTGGTCGACTTCGTCGCGGCCGAGACCTCGCGTCGTTCGGTCGAACTCCCGCAGTTGTCCGGAGTGACCCCGGCGGTTTCGGCCGTCGATGCGCCCGCGGGAGTGCTCGGAATTCTCGCCCACGTCCTCATCGCCGACGATCTCGATGCTGCTCGCGCTGCGCGCACCGCACTGGATGCGCTCGACGACGAGTCGACCACGATCGTCACCGTCGGCGGAGACGTCGTCACCGCCCACAGCCTGCGCACCGGGTCGGGAGGCGAACGCTCGCGCCTCGAGCTCGCGGCCGAGCGCGACGCCGCCACAGAGCGGCTCGCCGAGGTGCAGGTGATCGTGGATTCGCTCCGCGAGGCACGGGAAGACGCGAACGAGGCCGTCGAGACGACGCGGCGCCAGTCGAAGGACGCCCTGCGCGCACTGCGCGAGCTGGACGCGGCCCTGGCCACGCACGCCGAACAGGTGAACCGCATCACGGTGCGTCACGAAGCCGCGGTCGCCGAGTGCGAGCGTCTCGAGACCGGTCTCGCACAGGCGCAGTCGGCCGTGGCGGATGCCGAGGCGAAGGCGGAGTCCGCGAAGACCGCGCTCGACGATGCCGTCTCCGCTCCCCGTCCCGTGCTCGATGCCTCGGCGCGTGACGGTCTGCTGGAGGCGTTGGAATCCGCACGCGAGGGCGAGGTGCGGGCGCGGCTCGAGATCGAGACGCTCCGCGAACGCGTGCGTGCGGCGCAGTCGCGGGTGACCGCACTGGAGCGCCAGCGCGAGCAGGAGCGGGATGCCGCCGCCGAAGCTGCCCGCCGTGCCGTGATCCGCCGCGCGCAGCGCGAGGCGGCCGCCGGTGTCGCCGAGGAGCTCCCTCGCGTCCTCGACTCGCTCGACCGTTCGGTCACCGAGGCGCGCGTGGCGCTGGCCGAGGCCGAGACGGCTCGGGCGGCCCAGAACCAGGAGCTCACCGGACTGCGGGCGCAGGAGTCCTCATTGCGGGAACGCCTGGCCGGGCTCACCGAGAGCGTGCACGGCCTCGAACTGCAGATCCACGAGAAGAAGCTCCACCTGACCGGGCTGCTCGAACGCGTCGCCTCCGAGCTCGCGCTCGACGAAGACATCCTCGTCGCCGAGTACGGCCCCGATCAGCCCGTTCCGCGCGACATCGCCGAGGTCTCGGACGACCACGAGATCGACGTCGACCTGACCATTCCGTTCGACCGCCGCATCCAGCAGCGACGCCTGGCCGACGCCGAGCGCAAGCTCGCACAACTCGGCCGGGTGAATCCGCTCGCGCTCGAGGAGTTCGCCGCGCTGGAACAGCGTCACGCGTTCCTCACCGAACAGCTCGCGGATCTCACGCAGACCCGTCAAGACCTGATGACGATCATCGCCGACCTCGACGAGCGGATGCAGACCATCTTCGCGAGCGCGTTCGCGGATACCCAGGAGGCGTTCGGCGAGGTCTTCCCCCTGCTGTTCCCCGGCGGTACGGGGAGCATCTCGCTCACCGACCCCGACAACATGCTCACGACCGGGATCGAGGTCGCCGTGCGCCCGGTCGGGAAGAAGATCGAACGGCTCTCCCTGCTCTCGGGCGGAGAGCGCTCACTCGCAGCCGTCGCTCTGCTCGTGGCGATCTTCAAGGCGCGTCCGAGCCCGTTCTACATCCTCGACGAGGTCGAGGCCGCGCTCGACGATGCGAACCTCGGCCGACTTCTCACGGTCTTCGAGCAACTGCGCGAGACCTCGCAGCTGCTCGTGATCACGCACCAGAAGCGCACGATGGAGATCGCCGACGCGCTGTACGGCGTGTCGATGCGTCAGGACGGCGTCTCCGCGGTGGTCGGGCAGCGCGTGGGCGATCGCGCGGCCGCGGCGAGCTGAGGTCTCGCAGCGAATCGCCGGGGACGGCGGCGGACTCCGCGATGCTTCGCGCCCCGTAGGCTGGGGGGCATGGCGGAGAAGTCCTGGTCCCTCGGTCGCGCACTGCGCGGCATGTTCGTCAAGCCCACGATCGATGAGACGACCTGGGACGACCTCGAGACGGCGCTGATCACGGCGGACTTCGGTCCCGACATCAGCGAGCGCATCGTCGAGGAGCTCCGGGCGAAGGTCGAACGGTTCCGTACGACCGACCCGAAAGACCTCCAGCGGATGCTGCGCGAGACGCTCGAGGAGCACTTCGCGAAGTTCGACACCACGCTCAAGCTCACCGAGCGCCCCGCCGTGGTGCTCGTCGTGGGCGTGAACGGCGTCGGGAAGACGACCACGATCGGGAAGTTCACGAAGTTCCTGCGCGGATTCCAGCGCAGTGTCGTCGTGGGCGCCGCCGACACCTTCCGCGCGGCGGCCGTCGACCAGCTCGCCACCTGGGCCCAGCGCGGTGGCGCCGCGATCGTGCGGCCTCAGCAGGAGGGCCAGGACCCCGCATCGGTGGCGTTCCAGACCGTCGAGTACGCGCAGCGCGAGGGGATCGAGATCGCGATCATCGACACCGCGGGCCGACTGCACACCAAGGGCGGCCTGATGGACGAGCTCGGCAAGATCCGGCGTGTGGTCGAGAAGCAGGCGCCGATCAGCGAGGTGCTGCTGGTGCTCGACGCCACGACCGGGCAGAACGGGGTGATGCAGGCGGAGTCCTTCCTGCAGCACGCGGGGGTCACGGGACTCGTCCTCACGAAGCTCGACGGGTCTGCCAAGGGCGGTTTTGTTCTGGCGGTTCAGGAGCGCACCGGCATCCCCGTCAAGCTCCTCGGTCAGGGTGAGGGCATCGATGACCTGACCGGATTCACCCCGCACGTGTTCGTGCAATCACTTGTCGGATGACGACGGGACTACCGTCGCGAGCATGAGGCTGGTTTCATAGCGGTATGGCGATCGAACACGACTACTTCGGGCTCCTGTCCTCAGGGCCGGACGGATCGATCTTCTGGTCGGAGACGGTCGAACTCGGCGACCAGAGCGTCACCGTCGACCTGACCGCGCCCGATCAGGACGATGTGTCGTCCGAGGCGCTCGACATCGCAGCCTCGTTGATCGCCGGGCTCGAGAACGTCGACGACACGGCACGTCGCGGGATGCTGTCGGAGGTCGACGATCGCACGAGCGAGGTGACCGAGTACATCCTGCAGCAGCAGGAGGCCTACGGTGACGACCTCCCTGATGTCCTCGTCGACATCTCGGGCGACGCCGCCGTCGACATCATCCGTTCTCTCCGGCTCATGAGCATGACGATCCTCGCCGACGAGCACGGCGGGTCCGAGCCGTTCGCGGTGCTGGAGTACGCGCTCGACGCCGCCACCACCGACGACGTGCTCCTGGTGAACCTCGGTTCCGACGGCAGCGTGCAGTCGGTGATGAGCGCCGACTGACGCGACGGTCTGTGCTCAGACCGCCTGGGCGAATCCCAGATCCGCGCTGTCGGCGATGTGGGCGAGGTGCGCGGGGATCTCCCGTCCCTTCGACACCATCGACTGCGCCCACAGGCGGCCCGCACGGTACGACGAACGCACGAGGGGCCCGGCCAGGACACCGAGGAACCCGATGCGCTCGGCCTCGTCCTTGAACTCGACGAACTCCGCCGGCTTCACCCAGCGCGCCACCGGGAGGTGACGCGGCGACGGGCGCAGGTACTGCGTGATGGTGATGATGTCGCACCCGGCGTCGTGCAGATCCTGGAGCGCCTGGACGACCTCCTCCGGTTCCTCACCCATGCCCAGGATGAGGTTCGACTTGGTGATGAGGCCGGCGTCTCGCGCCTGTGTGATCACGTCGAGCGAGCGCTCGTAGCGGAACGCCGGGCGGATGCGCTTGAAGATGCGCGGCACGGTCTCGACGTTGTGCGCGAAGACCTCGGGGCGCGCATCGAAGATCTGCCCCAGGAACGCCGGATCGGCGTTGTGCTCGTTGGCCAGCAGCTCGACGCCGGTGTTCGGATTGAGCTCGTGGATCTTGCGGACGGTCTCCGCGTTGAGCCAGGCTCCCGTGTCCGGCAGATCGTCACGCGCGACGCTGGTCACCGTCGCGTAGCGAAGGTTCATCCGCACCACGCTCTCGGCGACCCGACGCGGCTCGTCGGTGTCGTAGTCGGCGGGCTTGCCGGTGTCGATCTGGCAGAAGTCGCACCGGCGCGTGCATTGCGAGCCCCCGATGAGGAAGGTGGCCTCGCGGTCCTCCCAGCACTCGAAGATGTTGGGGCAACCGGCCTCCTGGCACACGGTGTGCAGGTCCTCGCTCTTCACGAGCGACTGCAGGGCCGTGTACTCCGGGCCCATCTTCGCCTTGGTGCGGATCCATTCGGGCTTGCGTTCGATCGGCGTCTCGGCGTTTCGTACTTCGAGGCGGAGGAGCTTGCGCCCCTCGGGGACGGCGGTCATGCGGTGACTCCTGAGTACTCGGTGGCGAAGGTGCGGATCACGGAGGAGAGGATGTCGGCGGGGGAGACGTCCGCCCCGACGATCTCGCTGATGGTGGTGACGCCGGCATCGGTGATGCCGCACGGGATGATGCCGCGGAAGCCTGCGAGGGAGTTGTCGCAGTTGAGCGCGAACCCGTGCATCGTCACGCCCTGCTGCACCCGCACGCCGATCGCGGCGACCTTGTCCTCGGACAGCGGGCGGCGCACCCAGACGCCGCTCCTGCCCTCGACCTGGTAGCCGTCCACGCCGAGCGGTCCGAGGACATCGATCAGCAGACGCTCCAGGCGGCGCACGTGGGCGACGACGTCGAGCGGCTCCTCGAGTCGGACGATGGGGTATCCGACGAGCTGCCCCGGTCCATGCCAGGTGATCTTCCCACCGCGGTCGACGTCGATCACGGGCGTCCCGTCCGCGGGGCGTTCGTGCGGCTCGGTGCGCTTGCCGGCGGTGTACACGGCCTCGTGCTCGAGCAGGATGAGCGTGTCGGGGCGGGTGCCGTCGACCACGTCCGTGTGGATCCGTCGTTGAAGATCCCATCCCTCGGCGTAAGGGACGAGGTCCGGAGCGAGTCCGGCCGTCACGATGTCCAGCATCCGATCTCCCGTCGAAGCGCATTGTTGTAACGCGTCCAACAATACGCCTCTCGATGCTCGCCGCGACGCATCGGCGCGGCGCGGTACCGTGAAGGCATGAAGACCACCGGTCGTGCCGGACGCCCGAAGGCGTCGTCTCGCGAGACGCTCGCCGAGGCCGCCTGCGAACTCTTCCTCGAGCAGGGGTACGAGTCGACCTCCATCGCCGAGATCACTCAGCGGGCAGGGGTGAGCCGGTCGAGCTTCTTCAACTACTTCGCGTCGAAGAGCGACGTGCTCTGGTCGGGGCTCGACGCTCGCATCGCTGAGACATCCGATGCTCTCGACGCCCTCGATCGTGACGCGAGCGACGCGGACGTGCGCCTGATCCTGCTCGCAGCGGTGCGGGAGTTCGCCCCCGACCCCCTGGCGCTCGCACTGCGGAACGTCGCGGCGATGGGCCTCGAGGACGAGCTTCCGCGCGACGCGGGCGTGCGCCAGGCGCGGCTGGCCGCGGCGATCGCACAGGCCGCCCGCGCCTCGGGGATCGATGAGATCCGCGCCGATATCCTCGGTGCGGCTCACGCCGCCGCGGTGCTCTCGTCGCTCCGGGTCTGGGCGGAGCAGGGGGCGGGTCGTGCGGCACCCGAGAACGTGCTCCGCGATGCGCTCGACCTCATCGGCGACCTCCGCTGGTCCCGCTGATTCGAGAAGCCGGGCCGAGCCGACGATCCGCGTCGGTCGACTCGCGTAGAATCGGAGCACCATGGCTACGTTTGGCACGCTCTCCGATCGGCTCACCGAGACCTTCCGCAATCTGCGCACGAAGGGAAAACTCACCGCGAGCGATGTCGACGGCACCGTGCGCGAGATCCGCCGCGCACTCCTCGACGCCGACGTCGCACTCACGGTCGTCAAGGACTTCACGGCGAAGGTCCGCGAACGTGCGCTCGGAGACGAGGTCAACAAGGCGCTGAACCCCGCCCAGCAGGTCGTTCAGATCGTCAACGAGGAGCTGGTGCAGATCCTCGGCGGAGAGCAGCGTCGTCTGCAGTTCGCGAAGACCGCTCCGACCGTCATCATGCTCGCCGGCCTCCAGGGCTCGGGAAAGACGACGTTCGCCGGAAAGCTCGCCAAGCAGCTCGAGGGCGAGGGGCACACGCCTCTGCTCGTCGCCGCGGACCTCCAGCGCCCGAACGCCGTGAACCAGCTGCAGGTCGTCGCCGAGCAGGCCGGCGCCACCATCTACGCCCCCGAGCCCGGCAACGGCGTCGGCGACCCGGTCAAGGTCTCGCGGGACGGTGTCGAGCACGCGCGCCGCCAACAGCACGACGTCGTGATCATCGACACCGCCGGACGACTCGGCGTCGACGCCGAGCTCATGAAGCAGGCGGCCGATATCCGCGCGGCGGTCCAGCCCGATGAGGTCCTGTTCGTGATCGACGCGATGATCGGTCAGGATGCCGTGAACACGGCGAAGGCGTTCCAGGAGGGCGTCGATTTCACCGGTGTCGTGCTCTCGAAGCTCGACGGCGACGCGCGCGGTGGAGCCGCGCTCTCGGTCGCGTCGATCACCGGTCGCCCGATCATCTTCGCCTCCACGGGTGAGCGTCTCGAAGATCTCGAGCCCTTCTACCCGGATCGCATGGCGAGCCGCATCCTCGACCTCGGTGACATCCTCACTCTGATCGAGCAGGCGCAGCAGGCGTTCGACGAGGAAGAGGCGATGAAGGTCGCCGAGAAGCTCGCGACCGAGCAGTTCACCCTCGAAGACTTCCTCGAGCAGCTTCAGCAGATGAAGAAGATGGGCTCGATGAAGAAGATGCTGGGGATGCTCCCCGGCATGGGCCAGATGAAGCAGCAGCTCGACGACTTCGACGAGCGCGAGATCGACCGCACCGAAGCGATCATCCGGTCGATGACGCCGGGCGAGCGCCGCAATCCCAAGGTTCTCAACGGCTCGCGCCGCCTGCGCATCGCCCGCGGCTCGGGCATGACGGTCACCGACGTGAACCAGCTCGTCGCCCGCTTCGAACAGGCCGCGAAGATGATGAAGACCGTCGCCCGCGGCGGCACCCCGAACATCCCCGGCATGGGCCCGGTCCCCGGAATGGGACGCCCCGGCGGATCGTCCAAGCGCGGGAAGAAGGGCAAGTCGTCGAGCGGATCGCGCTCGGGCAACCCGGCCAAGCGTGCGGCCGAGAACTCCGGAGCCGTCGCTACCGCGCAGCCGACCGGTTCGGGATTCGGTCTGGGCGGCGGCGCGAAGGCGCCGACCGAGGCCGATCTCGCCGAGATCCAGAAGCTGTTCGGCAAGAGCTGACGGCCCGCCCGGGCATCGCCGCGAACTGCCCGCCGACCAATGCGGCGAGGACGACGGCGATCCCGACACCCTGAATGACGGTGAACGACTCGCCGGCGACGACGACGCCGAGGAGCGTCGCCACCACCGGGGAGAGCAACGCGAGCAGTCCGGGCGCGATCACCGGCAGTTTCTGGATGCCGCCGAACCACAGGGTGTAGGCGAAGATGCCGCCCGCCGTCGCGAGCCACGTGTAGCCGAGTGCGGCCGTCGCGTCGATCGCCGGGGGCGTCCCCTCGATCAGGAGCGTGAGGGGCAGGAGAACGAGACCTCCGGCGCCGAGCTGCCACCCCGCGTAAGTGATGGGACCGACCCCCTTCGGCCGCCCCCAGCGCTTCGTCAGGACCATTCCGGCGCCGGTCGCCGTCACGCCGCCGAGCGCCGCGAGGACTCCCCACGCGTCGAGCCCCGCTGACGGCCCGAGGACGATGAGTGCGACGCCCATCGTGCCTCCCAGTGCCGCGGCCGCGGAGAACGGACGGATGCGCTCGTGCAGCACGAGCGCACCTAGCGCGAGCACGATCAGCGGTTGAGCGCCGGCGACCGCGGCAGCCACCCCTCCCGGAAGACGCTCGGCGGCGAGGAAGAGCAGGGGGAAGAACGCCCCGATGTTGAGCGCGCCGAGCACCATCGCCTTTCCCCACCAGGCGCCGCGGGGGAGTCTGCGCGAGAGCAGGATCGCGAGGAGCCCGGCGGGAAGGGAGCGCAGGAGTCCGGCGAAGAGCGGATGCCCCGGCGGCAGCATCTCCGTCGTGACGAGGTAGGTCGTTCCCCAGGCCATCGGTGCGAGGGCGGTGAGGAGCAGGATGCGCAGACGGGTCATGTTCTCAGCATGGACACGCAGCCAACATGAATCCAACGCATTCTGAGCATGCTGTTCATGACGTGAGATCATGTGCAGATGGAGCTTCAACAGATGCGCTACGTCGTCGAGGTGGCCGCGACGCGGAGCTTCACCCGAGCCGCCGAGCGTTGCTTCGTCACGCAGTCCGCGCTGAGCCACCAGATCGCCGCCCTCGAGCGGGAGCTGGGTCAGCGACTGTTCATCCGGTCGAGCCGCGGTGTCCGGATGACCGAAGCGGGGGAGGCCTTCCTCCCGCCGGCGCGCAGCGCGCTCGCTTCTGCGCAGCAGGCCATCGATGTGGTGGCCGCCGAGCCCGATCAGCTGGACGGCACCGTTCGGATCGGAATCATCCCGACGGTCGTCGCCGTCCGCGTTCCGCGCCTCCTCGCGTCGTTCCGAGCCGCACACCCCGCCGTACGGGTCGAACTGGAGATGGGCAACAGCGATGACCTCGTCGCGAAGATCCGGCGCGGCGATCTCGATGTCGCGCTTCTCGGGCTGCAACCGGGCGCCGAGCCACGCGGTGTCGGATACCGGGAGATCGCCGTCGATCATCACGTCGCGGTGCTCCCGCGTGCCCACCGACTCGCGGCGCGCACCCGACTGAGACTCGGCGATCTCGCCGAGGACGTCTTCGTGGACTTCCCGGCCGGGACGTCGGGGCGAGCCCAGAGCGACGTCGCCTTCCGGGCGGCGGGCGTCGATCGCGACGTCGCATTCGAAGTCGACACGGCCGGAGTCATGCTCGGCCTGGTCGCCGAGGGACTCGCGGTAGCGCTCCTCACTCCGGGGGCGGTTCCCGCGGGTGTGGCCGGGGTGAGCACGGTGCCCGTCGTCGACGGCCCGAGGCGAGCGGAGTACGTCGCCTGGGATCTCGACTCGCCTCGGCGTGTCGCTCGTGCGTTGCTGACGGTGCTCGATGGGGAGGCATCCGTCTGACAACGGCGAAGGGGCGGGCCCGGAGTTCCCTCCGGACCCGCCCCTCGCGGTGATCGGTCGTTACTTGACGTCCTCGTCGACCCAGTCCATCGACTTGGTGACGGCCTTGCGCCACAGGCGCAGCTGACGGTCGCGCTCGTCGCTCTCCATGGAGGGCTCCCAGCGACGGTCTTCCTGCCAGTTTGCGGAGAGCTCGTCCAGGCCGCTCCAGAACCCGACGGCGAGGCCGGCGGCGTAGGCGGCGCCGAGGGCGGTCGTCTCCGCGACGACCGGTCGCACCACCGGCACACCCAGGACATCGGCCTGGAACTGCATCAGAGCGTCATTGGCGACCATGCCGCCGTCGACCTTGAGCTCCGTGAGGTCGACGCCCGCGTCCGCGTTGACCGCGTCGAGCACGTCGCGGGTCTGGAAGGCCACGGCCTCCAGTGCGGCGCGCGCGATGTGGTTCTTGTTCGCGTAGCGGGTGAGGCCCACGATCGCGCCACGCGCATCCGGTCGCCAGTACGGTGCGAACAGGCCCGAGAACGCCGGGACGATGTACACGCCGCCGTTGTCCTCGACCTTGTCGGCCAGTTCCTCGACCTCGGGGGCCGAGGAGATGATGCCGAGCTGGTCGCGCAGCCACTGGATCAGCGATCCGGTGACGGCGATCGAACCCTCGAGCGCGTAGTGCGCCGGAGCGTCGCCGAGCTTGTAGCCGACGGTGGTGAGCAGACCGTTCTTCGAGTGGACGATCTCCTCGCCGGTGTTGAAGATGAGGAAGCAGCCGGTTCCGTAGGTGTTCTTGCTCTCACCTGTCTGGAAGGCGGCCTGTCCGAACGTCGCGGCCTGCTGGTCGCCGAGGATGCCGGCGATCGGCGTCTCGCGAAGCAGCGAGGAGTCCTCCGCCGCACCGTAGACCTCGGAGGAGGAGCGGATCTCCGGCATCATCGAGCGCGGCACGCCGAACGCCTCGAGGATGTCGTCGCGCCACTCGAGCGTCTCGAGGTCCATGAACATCGTGCGCGAGGCGTTCGTGACATCGGTCACGTGCACGCCGCCGTCGACGCCGCCGGTGAGGTTCCACAGCACCCAGCTGTCGGTGGTGCCGAAGATGAGGTCCCCGGCTTCCGCCTTCGCGCGCGCACCCTCGACGTTCTCGAGGATCCACGCGATCTTCGTCCCCGAGAAGTACGTCGCCAGCGGGAGTCCGACGATCGGCTTGAAGCGCTCGACTCCGCCGTCGGCCGCGAGGCGGTCGACGATGTCCTGCGTGCGGGTGTCCTGCCAGACGATCGCGTTGTAGGCGGGCTTGCCGGTCGTCTTGTCCCAGACGACGGCCGTCTCGCGCTGGTTGGTGATGCCCACCGCTGCGATGTCGTGACGGGTGAGGTCGGCGCGGCTCAGTGCGAGGCCGATGACCTCCTGCACGTTGCGCCAGATCTCGGAGGCGTCGTGCTCCACCCAGCCGGCCTTCGGCAGGATCTGCTCGTGCTCCTTCTGGCCCGTCGCGATGATGCTGCCCTTCTTGTCGAAGATGATCGCGCGGCTGGAGGTGGTTCCCTGATCGATGGCGAGGATGTAGTCAGCCATGGTGTGTTCTCCTTTGAAGTGGGATTCGGGTGGCGTCAGGCTGCGAGGCCGAGCAGGGCGGGGGCGGCGAAGGCCGCGATCGCACCACCGATGAGCGGTCCGACGACCGGCACCCACGAGTAGCTCCAGTCGCTCGAGCCCTTGCCCTTGATCGGGAGGATCGCGTGGGCGATACGGGGGCCGAGGTCACGGGCCGGGTTGATCGCGTAGCCGGTCGGCCCACCGAGCGAGGCGCCGATGGCGACCACGAGCAGCGCGACGGGCAGCGCGGTGAGCGGTCCGAGGCCTCCGGGCACGCCGACCTCGATGTCGCCGTAGTCGGCGAATCCGAAGATCACGAACACGAGGACGAACGTACCGATGATCTCCGTGACGAGGTTCCAGCCGTAGGAGCGAATCGCGGGGCCGGTCGAGAAGACGCCGAGCTTGTTGGCGGCCTCCGGCTCCTCATCGAAGTGCTGCTTGTAGGCGAGCCAGACGACGATCGCACCAAGGATCGCACCGAGCAGTTCTGCGGCGGTGGCGACGAGGAACATCGTGAAGGTGATCTTGCCGGCGATCGCCAGGCCGATACCCACGGCCGGGTTGAGGATCGCACCCGAGTACGCCGAGACGATGACACCCGCGAACACCGCGAGGCCCCATCCCCAGTTGACCATCAGGAAGCCGCCGCCGAAGCCCTTGTTCTTCGCGAGGGCGACGTTGGCGACGACACCGCATCCGAGAAGGACCAGCATCGCCGTGCCGACGAACTCCGACAGGAAATAGAGACCGAGATTGACATCAGGCATGTCTTCTTTGACCTTTCTTACGTGTCACGTCATCCCTGCCGTGACACTTCTTGGGTTACGCCGCGGGGAGGCGGCGGTTCCGTCTCGTCAGCCGCGGGTGCGGGACGAGATGTCGAGGCCGTGCCGCTCGTTCAGCAGCTGGCGGGTCTGTTCGAGTTCAGCATCGTGCCTCGAACGGTCCCAGTCCAGTAGGGGAGCGAGCGCGTCGGCGATCTCATCGAGGACCTCGGCATCGGCATGACCGGTGAACGCGATGCTCGTGCGACGCAGGATGACGTCCTGCAGGCGCGCGACGAGCTCGTTCTGCACCATCCACTCGAGCTCCCGGGTCGAGAGGTCGCCGCCGGCGAGCGGGGCGTCCGCTCCCTGCTCGACGTACTCCCAGACCTGGGCGGCGCGGGTGCCGTAGCGGGCGAGGAGCTTCTCGGCGCGGTCTCCGGCGCCCGCGAGGTTCTCCTGGATCCAGATGCGCTTCGACTTCTCGGTGCGCGGGAAGTCGCGGCCGCCTCCGATGGCGCGGCCGGCGGTCGAGACCGTGCGGGTGCGGTTCAGCAGGCCGAGCACGACGTCGGAGAGCGACTCGCCGAGCGCACGGAAGGTCGTCCACTTGCCGCCGACCAGGCTCACGAGCGGGACGGCGCCCTTCTCGTCGACCTCGATGCGGTAGTCGCGCGAGACGAAACCGGGTGCGGTGTCCTCGTGACGGGGGAGCGGACGGATGCCGGAGAACCGGTACACGATCTGCTCACGGTCGACCGCGATCTGCGGGAAGACGTGGTGGATCAGGTCGAAGAAGTAGTCGACCTCCTCCTCGGTGCAGACGGCGACCTCGCGGGGATCCGCGTCGATGTCGGTCGTTCCGACGAGCACCTTGCCCTTGAGCGGGTAGATCAGCACGATACGACCGTCGGAGTGCTCGAAGAAGATCTCGCGTCCACGCGTGGCGGCGAGCAGCTCCGGGTGGTCGAGCACGATGTGCGACCCCTTGGTGCCGCCCATGAATCGCGTGTCGGTGCCGAGGGCGTCGTTCGTCAGGTCGGTCCAGGGGCCGGAGGTGTTGACGACCACGTCGGCCTTCACCGGGAACTCCGTGCCGCTCTCGCGGTCACGGAGGACGATGTTCTCGCCGTCGCGGGCGATCGCCTCGACGTAGTTGAGCGCGTGCGCGCCCGGGTGCGCGGAACGGCCGTCCTGCAGGACGTCGAGGGCCAGGCGCTCCGGGTCGTGCATGGACGCGTCGTAGTACGTGGCGGTGTACTTGATGTTCGGGTCGAGCGCGGGCAGTTCGGCCAGCGAACGCTTGCGGCCGAGGAAGCGGTGGCGCGGCACGCTACCGCCGTCACGGGAGAACGTGTCGTAGATCGTCAGACCGATCTTGATGAGGAACGCACCGCGCTCCTGCGGCTTGCCGCTCTTGTGCGTGAGAAAACGCAGGGGCGCCGAAAGGATGCCCGAGAACGTCGAGTAGATCGGGATCGTCGTCTGCAGCGGCTTCACGTAGTGCGGAGCGATGCGCAGGAGGCCGTTGCGCTCCTCGACCGACTCGCGAACGAGACGGAACTCGCCGTTCTCGAGATAGCGGATGCCGCCGTGGATCATGTGGCTGGACGCCGACGATGCCCCGGAGGCGAAATCGCCGCGTTCGACGAGGACGACGTCGACGCCCTGGAGGGCGAGGTCACGGAATGTCGATATTCCGTTGATGCCGCCGCCGATGAGCAGCACCGTCGTACGTCCGGATTCGCGGAGCGCGCGTACGTCGTCGCGCTCGGCCGATGAGTGTGTCGATTCGATCATTCTCGAGCTCGCTTCCTTGCTTGCCCCCCAGCATCGACCTCTCGTCCGCTGCGCGCAAGCCCAGTGCACATATGTGCAAGGATCGAGGGCAAGGAGGCGGTCTTGGCTGATCACAGTGCACATCCGCGTGACGGGAAGCTGGTCGCCGCGCTCACCGCGGCCCAGCTCTACTACATGCAGGACAAGACGATGGAGGTCATCGCCCGCGAGCTCGGCACCTCCCGCTCGTCGGTATCTCGTCTTCTGAGCTATGCCCGGGAGAGCGGTCTGGTCGACATCCGCATCAACTCGCCTCTCGAGCGGCTCGGCATGCTCGAGCAGCGGATCCGCGATCGTCATCGCATCGTGGCGCACGTCGTTCCCATGCCCGAGATCGTCAGCGAGGTCGAGCGCCTGGAACGGGTGGCGTTGACCGCGGGACGACTGCTGTCGCAGTTCGTCGACTCGAACATGATCATCGGCGTGGCGTGGGGGTCGACCATCAGTGCGGTCAGTCGCGGCCTCACGCAGAAGGAGACGCACAACACGACATTCGTGCAGTTGAACGGTGCGGGCAACACCCAGACCAGCGGTGTCGAGTACTCGAGCGACATCCTCCAGCGCTTCGGCAGCGCGTTCGGTGCGCAGGTGCAGCAGTTCCCGGTGCCGGCGTTCTTCGACGACCCGGCGACGCGCGAGGCGATGTGGCGGGAGCGGAGCACACGGCGTGTGCTCGACCTGCAGTCAAAAATGGACATCGCGGTCTTCAGCCTCGGATCGCCCGCGGCCGAGGTACCGAGCCGGGTGTACGTCGGCGGATACCTCGGGCGCGACGACTATCGGAGCCTGCGCGAGGACCATGCGATCGGAGACGTCGCGACCGTCTTCTTCCGCGCCGACGGCTCCTGGAAGGACATCCGTCTCAATGCGCGGGCGACCGGCCCGACACTCGATCGCCTGCGACGCGTACCCCGACGGGTCTGCGTCGTGTCCGGCATCCCCAAGCTCGCCAGCGTCCGTGCGGCGATCGCCGCGGATCTGATCACCGATGTGGTCCTCGACGAGGGACTGGCGCGCCGCCTGGCGGAGGACTGAGGGTCAGGCTTCGTGCGTCGAGGCCTCAGGGCCGGAGCGGAACTCGCGGATGAGGTGCTGCACGACCTCTCCGAGGTCGCCCTCGGCGGCGTCCGCCACTGCCACCTGCCGCGCATAACTGGCTCCGTCGCGCAGGATCGTGCCGACGCTGCCGAACTCCCGTTCGCATCCGAGCGCTCGTGCCACGGGCGCGAGTTCCTCGAGGGTCTCGGCGAGGTGATCCCGCACGTCGCGCTGCGCGCCGGAGTCGTCGACGATCACCCGCGCGTCGAGTCCGTAGCGGGCCGCGCGCCATTTGTTCTCGCGGTGGAACCAGGAGGGCAGGGCGGGGAGCGGGCGTCCCTCGTCGAGTTCTCGCGAGAAGTGCTCGACGAGGACCTGCACGAGCGAGGCTACCGCGGCGAGTTCGGGGAGCGTCGACATCCCGTCGCAGGCGCGCACCTCGATCGTTCCCCAGCGGGGTGCGGGGCGGATGTCCCACCGGACCTCGGAGGCATCCTTCATCACGCCGGTGCGCACCATGTCGTCCATGTACGACTCGAACTGCGCCCAATCGTGCAGAGGCCAGGGGAGCCCGGCGGTCGGCAGCTGCTGGAACACCAGCGCGCGATTGGAGGCGTACCCGGTGCGCTCTCCGGCCCAGAACGGACTCGATGCCGCGAGTGCCTGCAGGTGGGGGAGGTACGCGGTGAGCGCGTTGATGATCGGGAACACCTTGCGATGGTCATCGACGCCGACGTGCACGTGAATGCCCCAGATCATCATGTTGCGACCCCACCACTGCGTGCGCTCGATCAGCGTGTGGTACCGCGTCTTATCGGTGACCTGCTGGTCGTACCACTGCGCGAACGGGTGGCTGCCGGCCGACAGCAGCTCGATCCCGATCGGGTCGGTGGCCTCGCGCACCGCGGAGATCGCCCGGGCGATGTCGTCGACGGCGTGGGCGACGGACTCGCCGACGCCGCTCGTGACCTCGATCGTGTTGGTGAGGAGCTCACCGGTGACGGTGTGGCGTTCGCTGGCGCTCTGTTCCTCGAGCACAGCGAGGAGTTCGGGCGCTCGTCCGGCCAGATCACCGGACGCCGGATCGGCGAGCATGATCTCCCACTCCAAGCCGACGGTGGAGCGGGCTGAGGGGGCGAACTCGAGCGTCACGTGCACATTCTGGCACGCGGCCGACGCGACACGGCAAAGCCGGAGTCCTCACGTTTCGCGCCCGGGCTCGGCATCTGGCAGAATAGAAGGTCGGACGGCATGCTCGACCCTCTATCCAGCTTCCGTCCTCCTCTTTGAGCTTCCGCCGGATGTGCACCCCACTCTCCAGGCGACCAGTTCGTTTCCTTCCACACAATTCAGGAGAATCGTGGCTGTCAAGATTCGTCTCAAGCGCCTGGGCAAGATCCGTGCGCCGTACTACCGCATCGTCGTCGCCGACTCGCGCACCAAGCGCGATGGTCGCGTGATCGAGGAGATCGGCAAGTACCACCCCACCGAGGAGCCCTCGTTCATCGAGGTCGACTCCGAGCGTGCGCAGTACTGGCTCTCCGTCGGCGCGCAGCCGACCGAGCAGGTCGCCGCGATCCTCAAGATCACGGGCGACTGGGGCAAGTTCAAGGGCGACGCCGACGCGAAGTCGACCCTCAAGGTCGCCGAGCCGAAGGCCGCCTTCGAGGTCGACTCCTCGAAGAAGTCCGTCGTCAAGCCCAAGGCGGAGAAGAAGGTGGAGGCTCCCGCTGAGGAGGCTCCCGCCGCCGACGCCGACGCGGAGGCCGCCGAGGCTCCCGCCGCTGACGCAGAGTAATCCGTCGTGCTCGCCGCCGCGCTCGAACACATCGTCAAGGGGATCGTCGATCACCCGGAAGATGTGCGCATCACCGCATCCACGTCGCCGCGAGGCGATCTCCTCGAGGTGCGCGTGCACCCCGATGACCGTGGACGCGTGATCGGGCGCGGCGGCCGCACCGCCAAGGCACTCCGTACGCTCGTCGCCGCCCTGGCCGACGGCCGTCGCGTGCGCGTCGATGTCGCGGACGACTGACGTGGTGCCGCAGGACACCCCACAGGGCAAGAACCAGCTCCGGGTGGGGCGCCTCGTGAAGGCCCATGGCCTCAAGGGCGGGCTCAAGCTCGAGCTGTACACCGACAACCCGGAGCGTCGCTTCGTCACGGGAGCCGAGTTCACGTTGCAGGTGCCCGAGGCATCTCCGTGGCACGGCAAGACGATCACCGTGCGCGAGTACCGGGTGATGAACGGCAACCCGGTCGCCTTCTTCGACGACGTCGACGACCGCACCGCCGCCGAAGGCCTCGTGCGGGCCATCCTCTGGATCGACCAGGACGTCGACGAGACCGAGGACGACGCGTGGTTCGACCACCAGCTCGTGGGCCTCGATGTCGTCCGTGACGGCGCCGTGGTCGGACGCGTCCAGCGCATCGAGCATTTCCCGGCGCAGGATCTCCTCATCGTCAAGTCCGGTGAGAAGGAGATCATGGTGCCGTTCGTCTCGGCGATCGTTCCGACCGTCGACGTGGCTGCCGGTCGAGTGATCGTCACCCCGCCGCCCGGGCTCTTCGAGGAGCTTCCGGATGCCGACGACGACTCGGCGGCGGCCGAGGAACCGCTCGCAGCCGAGGATTCCCCGGCGGCCGAGTAGCCGCTGAGAGGTCACTCCCGTGCGCATCGACGTCCTCTCCATCTTTCCGTCGTACTTCGACGGTCTCACGCTCTCCCTGCTCGGCAAGGCGCGCGATGCGGGCATCCTCGACCTGAACGTCCACGACCTCCGAGACTGGACGTCGGATCGTCACCGCACCGTCGACGACACCCCGTACGGCGGGGGTGCAGGAATGGTGATGAAGCCGGAGCCCTGGGGGCTCGCGCTCGACGAGGTCGCCGCGGCCACCGAACGTCCGACGATCATCTTCCCTTCGCCGGCTGGTGAGGTCTTCACGCAGGCCACCGCGCGCGATCTCGCGACGCGCGAGCACATCGTCTTCGGCTGCGGCCGGTACGAGGGCATCGACGAGCGGGTCTTCGAGTACGCCGCGGCGCTCGGTGAAGTCCGCCTGATCAGTCTCGGCGACTACGTGCTCAACGGCGGCGAGGTGGCGACGATGGCGATGATCGAGGCCATCGGACGCCTGGTGCCGGGAGTCGTCGGCAATCCCGAGAGCCTGGTCGAGGAATCGCACGAGGACGGCCTGCTGGAGTACCCCTCGTACACGAAGCCGGCGGTCTGGCGGGAGCGCGCCGTTCCGGAGGTGCTCCTCAGCGGGAACCATGCGCGCATCGCGCAGTGGCGCCGTGATCAGCAGTTCGAGCGCACGCGAGCGCGTCGACCGGATCTGCTCGCCGACGACGCCGACTGACGGGGACGGATAGACCTCCTCCTTCTCGGTGATAGCGTCCGAGGATGATCGATCGCGCGCTCGCGGATTCCTTCCAGACCATCGGAGCGGACTACGACCGCTATCGACCGGGCTTCCCGGATGCCGCCGCCGACCTGATCCTGCCGGAGCGGGTCGGGGCGGTGCTGGACCTCGATGCCGGAACCGGCAAGTTCACCGAGCTTCTGATCGGTCGCGCGACCTCCGTCCAGGCAGTCGAGCCGTCCGAACCGATGCTCGACGTGCTGCGGGCGAAGCTGGTCGATGTGACGGCGCATCTCGGCACGGCCGAGAGCATCCCCCTCTCCGACGCCTCCGTCGACGCGGTCACGGTGGCACAGGCGTTCCACTGGTTCGAGCGCGAGGCGGCGTGTGCCGAGATCGCTCGCATTCTGGCGCCCGGTGGTGTCCTGGGGCTGGTCTGGAACCACTCCGATCCCGCCTGCACCTGGGACCGCGCTGCTCACCGCATCGCTCATCCGGCAGTGGGGGTCGAGGATCAGACGACCGGGAGTGCCGTCGAGGATCTTCCCGGCTTCGAGTTCGACTCGCGTGCGGTGATCGCGTGGTCCGAGAACATCTCACGTGATGATTACCTGCGTCGGTGGGGCACGATCAGCAGTGTCCTCGTCGCCGACCGCCGATCGAAGACCGAGATGCTAGCGGCGATCGAAACGGTCCTCGACGACGCCCCCGAGACGAGTGGGCGGGCGGAGCTGGTTCTCCCGCAGCTCACCGAGGCGTACAGGTACCGCCGGACGGCGTGACCGCGAGGACGCTCAGTCGACCCCGAGGAACGATCGGTCGGTCAGCACGATGGGTCCGTCCGCGGTGATCGCGACGGTGTGCTCCGAGTGCGCGCCGCGCGAACCGTCGACGCTGCGCAGAGTCCAGCCGTCGGGGTCGGTCACCAGCTCGTCGGTCGTCGCGAGGAACCAGGGCTCGAGTGCGAGCACGAGTCCGTCGCGGAGCGGGAATCCGCGTCCGGCGCGACCGTCGTTCGCGACGTGGGGGTCGCCGTGCATCGTGCGACCCACTCCGTGCCCGCCGAAGTCCGTGTTGATCGAGTACCCCTCGCCATGGGCGACGGCTGCGACGGATGCCGAGATGTCGCCGATCCGGTTGCCGACGACGGCCGCGGCGATGGCAGCATCCAGTGCGCGCTCCGTCGTCTCGATCAGCCGGAGGTCCTCGTCGCGCGGGGTGCCGACCACGAACGACACGGCGGAGTCGGCCACCCATCCGTCGACGGATACGGCGAAGTCGAGCGAGACGAGATCGCCGTCACGCAACGTGTAGTCGTGGGGGAGCCCGTGAAGCACTGCATCGTTCACCGATGTGCAGATGACCTTCCCGAACGGGCTCGCACCGAAGGACGGGTGGTAGTCGATGTAGCAGGACTCGGCACCGCGCTGACGGATCAGGTCATGGGCGCGACGGTCGATGGAGAGGAGGTTGGTCCCGACCTTCGTGTCGGAGCGCAGCGTGGCCAGCGTCTCCGCGACGAAGCGGCCGGCTGCGCGCATCTCGTCGATCTCGGCAGGGGTGCGCAGTTCGATCATTCGGGGGAGTCCTCTCGTCCTCGTCCATTCTCCCCGATCCGGGCGGACGCGGCGTCGCCGCGCTCACAGCGAACAGCCGTGCGAGCCGCCGCCCACCGGCATACCATCGAAGCATGTGGTTGCGACGGGCGTTCTTCCGCTGGCTCCTGCCGGCGGCCTTCCTCCTGCCCCTGTGGCTCCTCGTCGGAGGGGGAGTGTTCCAGGGCGGATGGGCCATCCTCTGGGTGCTGTTCATCGCGATCCCGTCGGTGTTCCTGGGCCAGCTCCTCCTCACCCTCCTCACTCGTTCGCGTCCATCGGTGCGCACCGACCGTGCCGTGTCGTGGTGGGACGTGGCCGGGTTCACGCTCTGGCACGGTCTCACGATCGCGGTCGGATGCTTTATCCCCGGGGTCTTCCCATGGTTGCTGACCGCCGCGGTGATCGTCGGCCTCGCACTCGTCTGGTTGCAGGGGTGGCAGCTCTGGAGTGAGGCGAAAGGGAGCGGGGCGCGGTTCCGCGAGACGATCGCCTGGTCCTCGTTCCCGGCATCCGATGACGCATCACCGGAGCCTCGCCCGCGCGAGGTCATCGTCGTGCAGGAGAAGGACCCGCTCGGCTGAGACGCGTGTTTTGGCGGCTGCGGTCATCCATGGCAGAATAGATGTTTGTGCCGTGACCGGTTCTGCCTCAGGGGAGCCCGCGGATGCTTCGGCCCCGTACGGTGCACACCCATTCTTGTTCCTTCCACCATGCATGCGACCTGAGGCGAGTGCAGAGAGAGACGATCATGCAGATCCTCGACGCCGTAGACGCGGCTTCCCTCCGTTCGGACATCCCGGACTTCTTCCCCGGTGACACCGTCAAGGTGCACGTCAACATCACCGAGGGCAGCCGCTCGCGTATCCAGGTCTTCCAGGGCGTCGTCATCGGCCGCTCGGGCGACGGCGTGCGCGAGACCTTCACGGTCCGCAAGATCAGCTTCCAGGTCGGCGTCGAGCGTACCTTCCCGGTGCACTCGCCGGTGATCGACCACATCGAGGTCGTCACCCGCGGTGACGTCCGCCGTGCGAAGCTCTACTACCTGCGCCAGCTGCGTGGCAAGAAGGCGAAGATCAAGGAGAAGCGCGACCGCTGAGTCGCCGCATCTCCACAGCACCCCAGGACACGATGTCCTGGGGTGCTTTGTTTCGTCCCCAGTATGCGAACCTTGATACTGCCGCTCGATGGCACGCACGACTGACGAAGGATGCCGATGACCTCTGAACCCTCCGCCGCGCCCGCCACGGGCACGAGGCGGCGCCGTGGACTGCTGGTCTTCCTGCGCGATGTGCTGATCATCATCCTGATCGCCGCGCTCGTCTCGTTCGTGGTCAAGACCTTCATCGTCCGGTCGTTCTACATCCCCTCGGCATCCATGGAGCGCACGCTCATGGTCAACGACCGCATCCTCGTCGATGAGCTCACGCCGCGATGGACGGGATACGAGCGCGGTGACGTGGTGGTGTTCCAGGACCCGGGCGGATGGCTGGGTGACCAGCCGCAGCCGCCGGCATCCCCTCCGCTCGTGCAGGCGATCGACGGCGTGCTGACCTTCATCGGCATCTCCGCCTCCGACTCGCAGGACCATCTCGTCAAGCGCATCATCGGCCTCCCCGGCGATCACGTCGTGTGCTGCAACGCACTCGGCCAGATCACGATCAACGGTGCTCCGATCGACGAGCTCGACTACCTGAACCTCCCCGAAGGGAACACCGCGGCGTCGAACGAACCTTTCGACGTCGTCGTGCCCGAGGACTCGCTGTGGCTGCTCGGCGACAATCGCACTCGGTCGCGGGACTCGCGAGCGCATCAGGAGCTTCCCAGCGGCGGCTTCGTCCCGGTGTCGAATGTCGTGGGGAAGGCCTTCCTGACGACCTGGCCGTTCGGGCGGATCGGGGCGATCGACGGACACCACCAAGCCTTCGACAGCGTTCCGGACGAAGAATGACGGTCGTTTCCCCGACCCTCACGCTCGAGCGGCGCATCCTCGGAGACAGCGCCCTGATCATCTCGCTCGACGAGGTCGGTCGCGGAGCGCTCGCGGGCCCGGTCGCGGTGGGCGCGGCGGTGATGGATGCCGCCGGAGCGCGACGTCGTGTGCCCGAGGGGCTCCGCGACTCCAAGCTCGTCACCGAGCGACGTCGACCCGACGTCGCGGAGCGGGCGACGGCATGGGTACGCGCCTCGTCGGTCGGATGGGCCAGTGCCGCGGAGGTCGACGAGGTCGGCATCATCCGGGCACTGGGTCTGGCCGCCTCCCGTGCCGTCGATGCGGTCGTCGCGCAGGGCACGTCGACCGCGGGGGCGGTCGTGCTGCTCGACGGGAACCATGACTATCTCTCGGCCGTGCATCATTCCGTACTCGACGTGCGTCCGGTGATCAAAGGCGATCGGGACTGCGCTTCCGTCTCGGCGGCATCCGTGATCGCGAAGGTCGCGCGCGACGCGCACATGGCCGACCTCCATGCCGACTACCCGCAGTACCAGTGGGATCGCAACAAGGGATATGCGAGCACCGAGCATCGAGAGGCCATCCGCACGCTCGGGCTCTCCCCGCTGCATCGTGCGTCGTGGGCGATCGCCGATGCTCCCGCCCTGTTCTGAGCGCCCGGTGCGGTGCCGCACGCGTACTCTCGCGACCCTAGGATGGAACCACCATGGATGAGGAAGCCTTCGACGACTACGACCGCGAGCTCGAGCTCGCGCTGTTCCGCGAGTACCGAGACGTGGTCTCGCAGTTCCAGTACGTCGTCGAGACCGAGCGTCGGTTCTACCTGGCGAACGATGTGAACGTCGTGCGTCGCGACACGGAGCACGACTTCTACTTCGAGATCTCGATGAGCGATGTGTGGGTGTGGGACATCTACCGCGCCGATCGCTTCGTGAAGGCCGTGCGTGTGCTGACCTTCAAGGACGTCAACGTCGAGGAGCTGCAGCGCCGGGAGTTCGAACTTCCCCAGGAACTGTCGCTCGACGGCGAGTGAGTCGGAGAAGCGCACCTCTCCTGCACGGCTGACGCCTGAGGCCCGGGTTTCCGCCGTGCGGTGGACGCTCGGAGTCCGCCCCGCCGCGCGGGTGCCACGATCGTCATGCTGTCTGAATGGCAGCGAAGGATGACCTCGGTAGAGCCGGGGAAGAACGGGCGGCGCGGCATCTCGTCGGCGCCGGGTACACACTCCTGGACCGCAACTGGCGTTGCGCACAAGGTGAGATCGACATCGTGGCTCTCCAGGGCGAGGACCTCGTCTTCGTCGAGGTGAAGACGCGGCGGACGATCGACTACGGTCATCCGTTCGAGGCGATCGACGCGCGCAAGAAGCGGCGGATGTGGGGGCTCGCCCACGCCTGGGCCGTCGCGCACCCGCTTCATGCTCGGGGGCGTCGGATCAGGCTCGATGTGGTGGGCATCGTCGGTCACGACCCGTCATCCGGTTCGCTCGAGCACGTGGCGGACCTCGTATGAGCACCACACGCACCTGGGCGGTCGCCATCACAGGGGTGGACGGACACATGGTCGAGGTCGAGGCGGACCTCTCGAACCAGACGCCGGAGTTCAAGATCATCGGGCTGCCCGACAAGTCGCTCGGAGAGGCGGTGCAGCGCGTGCACAACGCATGCAAGAACTCCGGACTCGACCTCCCGCGGCGAAGGATGACGGTGAATCTCTCGCCGGCCAGCCTGCCGAAGCACGGATCGGGCTTCGACCTCGCGGTCGCCGTCGCGACACTCGCTGCGGGGGATGCGATCTCCCCGCGATCGATCCGGGGCACCGTGCACGTCGGCGAGCTCGGTCTCGACGGTCGCGTTCGACCGGTGGCCGGAGTGCTCCCCGCGGTGTTCGCGGCGGCGAGGGCAGGCTTCGAGCGCGTGATCGTGCCCCAGGCCAACGCAGCCGAAGCGCGACTGGTGACCGGGATCGAGGTCCGCGGGGCGCGCTCGCTCGCGGAGGTGGCGGTCTGGCACGGGGCGGATGTCGAGATCCCCGAGGTGCCCGTCGAAGAACCGCCCGCCGTGGAGGAGGAACCGAGCGAGTCGCTCGACCTCGCGGACATCGTGGGGCAGGAGTCGGCGGTCGAGGCGCTCGTGGTCGCCGCAGCGGGCGGGCACCACATGCTCCTCAGCGGTCCCCCTGGCGCCGGCAAGACGATGCTCGCGCGACGTCTCCCCGGAATCCTTCCACCGCTCACCGAAGGCGAAGCACTCGAGGTCGCTTCGATCCGCTCGCTGATGGGTGACCGAGTGGCGTGCCTCGACCGGACCCCACCGATCGAGGCACCGCATCACAGCGCATCGGTCGCCGCGCTGGTCGGCGGCGGATCGCGGGTGGCGCGTCCCGGCGCGATCGTGCGCGCCCATCGCGGCGTGCTGTTCCTCGACGAGGCGGCCGAGTTCTCGAGGGTGGCTCTGGACGCGCTTCGCCAGCCGCTCGAATCCGGCGCGATCGAGGTGATCCGTTCGGGGTTCACCGCACGGTTCCCCGCGCGCTTCCAACTCCTGCTCGCGATGAATCCGTGTCCGTGCGGCAATTACGGCGTGCGCGGCGCGGAATGCACCTGCCCGGCGCAGGCGATCAGACGATATGCGACCCGGCTCTCGGGACCCCTCCGCGACCGTGTCGACATCGAGTTGCGTGTCGCGAGAGTGGCTGCATCGCGCGCGACCGCAGGTGGCCGCTCCGAATTCTCGACGGCCGCCGCTCGACAACGCGTCGCCGATGCGCGGGGTCGTGCCGCCGCGAGGTGGACGGGGACGCCGTGGTCGCGGAACGCCGACATCCCGGGGACGTGGCTCCGGCAGGGGGAGTTCCGCCTGGACTCCGCGGATCGTCAGCCGCTCGATCGCGCACTCGAGCGGGGAGCGCTGACCCTGCGCGGCTACGACAGGGTGTTGCGGTTGGCGTGGACGATGGCCGACCTCGCCGGACTCGCGCGTCCTCGACAGGATGAGATCGGTCGAGCGCTGCTCCTCAAGAGGGGGATGACGCCGTGACCCACGAGATGATCGGCGACCGGGAGGTCGCGCATGCGGCGTCCGCTCTCCGAGCAGGTGAGGCGGGCGTATCGACGGAGGCGATCGCTCGCGCGGCGTGGTCGGTGCTCGCGGAACCGGGCGACGGCGTCGCGGGCTCGCTGATCCGGGAACTCGGTGCCGCAGGTGCCCTCGAGCTTGCCCTCGATGCGCCGAGTCCGGCGGATGGTCGTGTGGACGGCTCCGCACGGGCGCATCGCGCGTTGGCGGAAGGGAGAGCGCGCTGGCGGCCGCGTGCGCAGACCCGTGCGTTGGTCGACGCCTTGCACGGTGCGAGCCAGGTCGGTGCGCGCCTGGTGATCCCCGGCGACCCGGACTGGCCGGATTCGCTGGACGACCTGGGGGAGCACGCTCCACCGGCGCTGTGGGTTCGCGGGGACGCCCGACTCCTGAGGACGACCCCGCGCGTGGCCATCGTCGGCGCTCGCGCGGCGACCGGGTACGGCGAGCACATCGCCGCCGAGATCGCCGGAGATCTCGCCGCGGGCGGTGCGACGGTCGTCTCGGGCGGGGCGTACGGCATCGACGGCGTCGCGCATCGTGCGGCGCTCGGAGTCCGCGGGGCGACCATCGCGTTCCTGGCGGGCGGTGTGGACCGCGCGTATCCCTCCGGACACCAGGAGCTCTTCACCCGAATAGCCGGGCACGGGGCGGTCGTCAGCGAGTTGCCGTGCGGAGCCGCACCGACGAAGTGGCGCTTCCTGGCCCGAAACCGTCTGATCGCGGCACTCGGCCAGGCGACCGTGGTCGTCGAGGCGGGATGGCGGAGCGGCTCCCTCAACACGGCAGGTCACGCGGCGGCGCTGGGGAGACCCCTCGGAGCCGTGCCGGGGCCGGTGACCTCGGCGGCCTCGGCAGGATGCCATCGCCTGCTCCGTGAGTACGACGCACGCTGTGTGACCTGCGCGGCGGAGGTCCGCGAGCTCTGGGGCGACGACACGCAGGAGGCGTCGGCTTCGCGGCGCCAAGATCCGGATCGCACCCGTCTGCTCGACGCTCTCGGAACGCGGACGCCGCTCGACGTCATGGAGATCTGTCGGCGTAGCGGTCTCGCCCCCGAGCGGGTGCGGGCGCTACTCGGTCTGCTCGACCTCGAGGGGATCCTGACACGATCGGATGCGGGGTGGGTGCGCGCGGCGACCCGCTGATCGAGCCGCGGCGGCGAGGTGCGATCTCTCGCACCGTCATCCGGTGCATGCTGGAGCCATGCAGCTCGCCGCCGCCGTCCAGGCCTTCACGGAGTACCTCGAGCGGGTGCGCCGGCTGTCGGCGGCGACGGTGCGCGCCTATCGCTCCGACCTGCGGGACCTGACAGCGTCGGCCGGAGACATCACGATCGGCGACGTCGATCTCGACGTGCTCCGAGACTGGCTGTGGAAAGCGACCCAGCGCGGAGATGCACGCTCGACGTTGGCGCGCCGCGCGGCGGCGGCGCGATCGTTCTTCACCTGGGCGACCGAGCACGAGATCATCGCGCACGATCCGAGTCTCCGCCTGATCGCTCCGAAGCGCGGTCGCACCCTGCCGGTCGTGGCCTCGAAGGACGCGATGAGTTCGCTTCTCGAGCAGCACCGCATCCGCGCGACCGCCGGCGGAGACCCGCTCGCTCTCCGCGACCATGCGATCCTCGAGACGCTCTACGGCTCCGGCATCCGTGTCTCCGAACTCTGCGGACTGGACATCGACGATCTCGACGTCGATCGCCGTACCGCGCGCGTGCTCGGCAAAGGTGCCAAGGAACGAGTCGTGCCCTTCGGGGTGCCCGCCCGTGAGGCGCTGAACGCGTACCTGCGGCGCGCGCGCCCGGCGCTCGTCGCCCGGAGCGATGCCCCCGGTGCCGCCGTCTTCCTCGGCAGCCGCGGCGGGCGAATCGGACCGCGCGCGGTGTACTCGCTGGTGGCAGAAGTGCTCGGCCCTCTCGTGGGGTCGGAGACGGTCGGTCCACATGCACTCCGGCATACGGCGGCGACGCACCTCCTCGACGGCGGCGCCGACCTGCGCGCCGTGCAGGAGATCCTCGGCCACGCCAGCCTGGGTACCACGCAGATCTACACGCACGTCTCCGCCGAGCGACTGACCGCCACCTACCGTCTCGCGCACCCGCGCGCCTGAGCGGGCGTCACGAACCGTCGCAGCACGGCAGAAGGACCGCTCTGGCCGGGGCGCCGAAGAGCAGGAGCGGATTGATGTAGACGCGGTCGAGGCGCACCCCCACGTGCAGGGTGCCGACCATGCTGTGCCCACCCTGCGCGACGACCCCCACGATGTCTCCCGCCACCACGGTGTCGCCGGGATTCAGGGAGGAGGCGAGCGGCTCGAAGGTCGAGACGTATCCGGCGCCGTGGTCGATCGTGAGCAGCGGACGGTCGACGACGGTTCCCCGGAAGGCTACGACGCCGTCCGCGGGTGCACGGACCTCCTGTCCCGGAGCGCCGGCGATGTCGATCCCGCGGTGGCCGGCCCCGTAGGCGTGAGCGGGAGCGCGGTACGGCGCCGTCACGGATCGCGGGCCGTCGAGGGGCCAGCGCCACGCGGCGTCGTTCTCCGACGAGTAGGACCGGACCGAGGGGTCGGGCTCGAGGGCGGCGATCGCAGGATCGTTCGCGCCGAGTGCGAGCGCGATGAGGAGGGCGGCGATCAGGAAGACACGTCCGGGCGGGGTCATGCCGAGAGTCTGCGGGTCGTTCAGGCCGACGAGACGTGAGTCCGAGCGACAGGCCCGGAGGCGGGGGAGAAGTGCGCGATGTCGCCGCCCGTGGAGAGCAGGACAGGCGGTCGTTGTCCTGTATGCTGGAGGGGCACCTCGAAATCGGGGTGACTACGCGTGCCCAGAGCGACTCCGGTCGTGGCATCCACTCCCACAGGTCCTTCCTCGGAAGGCGGTTGTGCGCCGGGCACCAGGAAGTCCGATCGAACGATCGGCGAAAACCTCAACGGCGCACCGCGCCAGAACAAGGAGACGACCATGGCTGTGGTCACCATCCGCCAGCTGCTCGACAGCGGCGTGCACTTCGGACACCAGACCCGTCGGTGGAACCCGAAGGTGAAGCGCTTCATCCTCACCGAGCGCAGCGGCATCCACATCATCGACCTGCAGCAGTCGCTCGGCTACATCGACAAGGCCTACGACTTCGTCAAGGAGACCGTCGCCCACGGTGGCACGATCCTCTTCGTCGGCACCAAGAAGCAGGCGCAGGAGATCCTCGCCGAGCAGGCCACGCGCGTCGGTCAGCCCTTCGTCAACCAGCGCTGGCTCGGTGGACTCCTCACGAACTTCCAGACGATCTCCAAGCGCCTCGCGCGCATGAAGGAGCTCGAGGAGCTCGACTACGAGACCCCGGCGAACAGCGGTTTCACGAAGAAGGAGCTCCTGCTCAAGAAGCGCGAGCTCGACAAGCTGCACAAGTCGCTCGGTGGAATCCGCAACCTCACCAAGACGCCGTCGGCCATCTGGGTCGTCGACGCCAAGCGCGAGCACCTCGCCATCGACGAGGCCAAGAAGCTCGGCATCCCCGTGATCGGCATCCTCGACACGAACGCCGACCCGGACGACTTCCAGTACCCGATCCCCGGCAACGACGACGCGATCCGCTCGGTCTCGCTGCTGACGCGCATCATCGCCGACGCCGCTGCCGAGGGCCTGCAGCAGAAGCACAACCCGGAGACGGGCGACGCCGAGCCTCTCGCCGACTGGGAGAAGGAGCTCCTCGAGACTCCCGCCCAGGAGGTCCAGGAGTCCGCTGACGCCGCTGCCGTCGAGACCGCGGCTGACGAGGCCGCCGTCGTCGAGACGCCCGCCGCCGACGAGACCGCTGCCGACGCGGCCGGTGCCGAGGCTCACGACGAGGCGATCGCCGCCGCTTCCGGTGAGGAGACCGCTGAGGTCGCCGCCGCCGAGGCCGCAGACGCCAAGTAATCCCGCGACCACCACACACATCACGAAGCAAGGAGCCACCACACATGGCCAACTTCACCATCGCTGACCTCAAGGCGCTGCGTGAGCAGCTCGGTACGGGAATGGTCGACACCAAGAAGGCGCTCGAGGAGGCCGACGGAGACGTCGAGAAGGCCACCGAGATCCTGCGTCTCAAGGGTGCGAAGGGCAACGCGAAGCGCGCTGACCGTTCGACCAGCGAGGGACTCGTCGTCGCTCGCGAGCAGGCCGGTGCCGTGACGCTGATCGAGCTCGCGTGCGAGACCGACTTCGTCGCCAAGAACGACCGCTTCATCGCGCTGGCCGACAAGGTCGCCGACGCCGCTGCAGCCGTCAAGGCCGACTCGGTCGAGGCGGCCCTGGCCGCCGACGCGGCGGGTCAGTCCGTCGAGCAGCTGATCTCGGAAGAGGCTGCGATCATCGGCGAGAAGGTCGAACTGCGTCGTGTGCGTACGATCGCCGGCGACAACGTCGAGGTCTACCTGCACCGCACCAGCAAGGACCTGCCGCCGCAGATCGGTGTCGTTGTCGCCTACTCGGGCGACGACGCGGACACCGCTCGCAGCATCGCGCAGCACATCTCGTTCGCCAACCCGTCGTACCTCTCCCGCGAGGACGTTCCGGCTGACGCCGTCGAGAAGGA
The DNA here is from genome assembly GCF_044900755.1 of Microbacterium sp. NPDC087868. NCBI lineage: Bacteria > Bacillati > Actinomycetota > Actinomycetes > Micrococcales > Microbacteriaceae > Microbacterium > Microbacterium sp. NPDC087868. Next base: position 594,150 of record NZ_JBJDNO010000001.1, on the reverse strand, counting down.
GCGGGAGATCGTCACCGAGATCTCGCGCAACGAGGGAAAGCCCGAAGCGGCTCTCCCCAAGATCGTCGAAGGCCGCGTCTCCGCGTTCATCAAGCAGGTCGCCCTGCTGGAGCAGGACTACGCCAAGGACAACAAGCTCTCTGTCGCCCAGGTGGCGAAGGACGCCGGTATCACCGTGACGGACTTCGCGCGCTTCAAGGTCGGCGCGTAGCAGAGTCGAAGGGGTTCGGATCGGTGAGATCCGAACCCCTTCTTCATGCCCAGAAGGCACTATCTTGAATCGGGACGAGAGGACAACACCCATGACCGAACGCACCGGACGCCGCCGCGTCCTTCTCAAGCTCTCCGGAGAGGCATTCGGCGCCGGTCAGCTGGGTGTCAACCCGGATGTCGTCGGCCAGATCGCGCGCGACATCGCCGCAGCCGTCGACCGCGTCGAGGTCGCCATCGTCGTGGGCGGGGGCAATTTCTTCCGCGGCGCCGAGCTGAGCCAGCGTGGCATGGACCGGGGGCGCGCCGACTACATGGGCATGCTCGGAACCGTGATGAACGCGCTCGCGCTGCAGGACTTCCTCGAACAGGCCGGGGCGGCGACGCGTGTGCAGTCCGCGATCTCCATGACCCAGGTCGCCGAGCCCTACATCCCGCGCCGGGCGGAGCGTCACCTCGAGAAGGGCCGCGTCGTCATCTTCGGTGCCGGTGCCGGCCTCCCGTACTTCTCCACCGATACGGTCGCCGCTCAGCGCGCGCTCGAGATCGGCGCGGAGGAGGTCCTCGTCGCGAAGAACGGCGTCGACGCCATCTACACGGCCGACCCCAACAAGCACGCGGATGCCGAGCGCATCGAGCGTGTCACGTACAGCGACGCGCTGCAGCGCGGACTGAAGGTCGTCGATTCGACCGCCTTCAGCCTGTGCATGGACAACAACATGAACATGCGCGTCTTCGGCATGGAGCCCGCGGGCAACGTGACGCGCGCCCTTCTCGGTGAGCCGATCGGCACCCTGGTCACCACCTGAGTGTGTGACGCGGCGGAGAAGGCTTCGCCCGATAGAATTTGCAGAACACCCCGACGATAGGAGTCACCGTGATCGCGGACGTCCTCGCTGAAACCACCACCCGCATGGACCGGGCGGTCGAAGCTGCCAAGGAGGACTTCTCCACGGTGCGCACCGGTCGCGCGAACCCCCAGCTCTTCCAGAAGGTCCTCGTCGACTACTACGGAACGCCGACCCCGATCGGTCAGCTGGCCTCGATGGTCAACCAGGAGGCGCGCACCCTCGTCATCACGCCGTACGACAAGTCGGCGCTCAAGGCGATCGAGCAGGCCATCCGCGACATGCCGAACCTCGGGGCGAACCCGACGAACGACGGCAATCTCGTGCGCGTGACGATGCCGGAGCTGACGGCCGACCGTCGCAAGGAGTACGTCAAGCTCGTCAAGTCGAAGGGCGAGGACGCGAAGGTCCACGTCCGCGGCATCCGCCGCAAGGCGAAGGACGACCTCGATGCGCTCAAGAGCGAGGTCGGTGAAGACGAGATCGCGCGTGGCGAGAAGGAGCTCGATGCTCTCACCCGCCAGCACGTCGACCTCATCGACGACGCGCTCAAGCGCAAAGAGGCAGAACTCCTCGAGGTGTGAGGACGGATGTCTGACACGCGAGATTCCGAGGACGGTGCGCCGTTGACCCGCCGCGAGGCGCGGGATGCGACGACGCCGGACTCGGGCATCCCGTTGGCGGACGAGGCGTTCCCCGCCTTCGACGCCTCGCTCATCCCGCCCCGCCCTCCGCTCCCGGACGAGCCGGCCGTGGTGATCCCTGACATGATCGACACGGCGGACCACAACGCCATCCGTGAACAGTGGCGGGCGAAGCGCGACGAGTTCGGCAGTCACGTCTCGCATGCCCGAGACCAGATCGACCAGGCGAACGAGCGGATCAAGCAGCGCACGGGTCGTGACCTCGTGCTCGCGATCCTCATCGGCCTCGCGTTCGGTGCGGCTCTTCTCGGTTCCCTCCTGTTCATCAAGGTGCTCTTCGTTCCGTTCGCCCTGGCGGCTGCGCTGCTCGGGGTCTACGAACTCGCGCGGGCTCTCCGGGCATCCGGCCGCCGGATCGATGTCGTCCCGCAGCTGGTGGCTGCCGGCGCGCTCGTGCTCTCCGGCTATTTCGCGGATATCTGGCTGTGCTGGATCGTGCTGTTCCTCGCCGTGGCATTCGTCATCGTCTGGAGGCTCATCGCGCAGATGTTCGCTCAGGACGGGCGCACCTACGGTGATGTACTCGCGGATGCCGTCATCGGCGGCTTCGTGCAGGTCTACGTTCCCTTCCTCGCAGCCATCGCGCTGATCCTGCTCGGGCAGGAGGGCGGACAGTGGTGGGTGCTCGGCTTCATCGCCATCGCGGTCGCGGCCGACACCGGCGCGTACGCCGCCGGCCTCGCCTTCGGGCGGCATCCGATGGCTCCGCGGATCAGCCCCAAGAAGACCTGGGAGGGTTTCGCCGGTGCGGTCGTCGCCTCGCTGACCGCGGGTGTGCTGCTCGCGATCTACCTTCTCGAACTGCCGTGGTGGGGCGGGCTCATCTTCGGTGCCGCCATCCTGCTGTCGGCGACACTGGGCGATCTCGGTGAGTCGATGCTCAAGCGCGATCTCGGGATCAAGGACATGAGCTCCTGGCTTCCGGGCCACGGCGGACTGCTCGATCGGCTCGACAGCATCCTGCCGTCGACGGTCCCCGCCCTCTGCCTCTACTTCCTCCTCTCTCCCTGGGTGGTGCTGTCATGAACGACCAGAAGACCGAAGAGCAGCAGTCCTCCCGTGCGGCCTTCGCCGTCGCCACGGGGCGCACCAAGGGATATCACCCTGCGGCCGTCGACACCTTTCTCGCCTCGGCGCGCGCCGCCTTCGAGCACGGGGGAGATCTCGGTGCGGCGGATGTCCGCACAGCCTCGTTCCCGCTCGTGAAGGGCGGCTACGTGGTCGGTGACGTCGACGCCGCGCTGAGCCGTGTCGAGGACGCTTTCGCGGCGCGCGAGCGCGATCGTGCCGTGCGTTCCGAGGGCGCGGGCGTCTGGGTCGAGCAGGCACGCGACGAGGCTCAGGTGATCCTCGACCATCTCGCGCGTCCGCGCCGTCACCGCTTCGCCCGCACGGGTGCACTCACCTTCGGATACCGCGTCGACGAGGTCGACCACGTGGCGACGCGCATCGTGCGCTACCTTCGCGACGGCGACGCGTTGAGCGCGGAACAGCTGCGTTCGGCGGCCTTCCGGATGCAGCGCGGCGGTTATCGCGAGGAGCAGGTGGACGCCCTGCTCGACGCGGCGATCGACGTGATCCTCGCCGTCCGCTGACCTTCTCATGGCCGTCCCAGGCAGTCTTGCGTAGACTGTCGACCATCGTGAACTCCCGAAACGACATGACACCTGCACGACGTGACGCCTCGCCGGTACCTGTGGCGACGGCGAATTCCGCGCATCGTGGTACTCGTCGATGGTCGCGTCGCCGCGGTGTGGTCGCGGCGTTCGCATCGCTCGCGGTCGTCGGCTTCGCGGCCGCGATGGTCGCACCGACCGCCGTCGCTCTCGCGGATCCGCCCGAGCAGGAGACGCCGGACAGCGCGTACTCCGTCGCACTCGAAGACACCCAGAATCTGACGGTGACGGTCGAAGGCGCCGAGATCGCTCCGGTCGAGCGCGGATCCTTCGAGGTCTACGTGACGCCGAAGCCGACCCCCACGCCCACGCCGACGACGGCCTCCAAATCGAACTCGGGAGGGACGGCCCCCGCGGCCCCGCTCTTCTACACCGGTGGCGGAGCGCCGGCGGACTGGATGGCTGCCGCGGGAATCGCCGAGGCCGACTGGGGCTACGTCGATTACGTCGTGTCGCGCGAGAGCGGGTGGAACCCGAACGCCACGAACAGCAGTTCGGGTGCCTGCGGCCTCGTGCAGGCTCTGCCCTGCAGCAAGGTGCCGGGCAACGGGTACGACCCGGTCGACAACCTGCGCTGGGCGAGCGGCTACGCGACCGGGCGCTACGGCAGTTGGGCCGGCGCCTACAACTTCTGGATCAACAACCACTGGTGGTGAGCAGGCACGATGCCCCGCTCCCGCAGGCGGCCTCCTTCGCGATCTGAGGCCGACGAGTCCTTCGAACGCCTCCTCGCGGGGTGGAAGCGTACCGAGACCCGTCGCGGTGCGGAGTGGACCGTGCAGCCCGTCTCGGCGATCCAGGCCCAGAAGTCCTACGTGTGCCCCGGGTGCTCTCGCACGATCGAACCGGGCACCGCTCATCTCGTCGCCTGGCGCGCCGATGGAGTCCTCGGCGATGCCGCCGACCTCGCCGCACGCAGGCACTGGCACACACACTGTTGGAGGCAATCGTGACCATCGAGATCCGCGGACCGCTCGAACTGCCCGCGCAGCGGGAGGACATCGAGCTGCGTACGGCCGACGGCCTCACGCTCGTCGGTGAACTCGCGCTCCCCGAAGGGGCCGACCCCGTCGCGACCCTCGTGACTCTTCACCCGCTCCCCACCGCGGGAGGGTTCATGGACTCGCACATCCTGCGCAAGGCCGCGGCGCGCCTCCCTGCCCTCGCGAACCTCGCCGTCCTGCGGTTCAACACGCGGGGGACGACGTCGCCCCGCGGCACGAGCGAAGGGGCGTTCGACGGGGGAGCGGCGGAGCAGTTCGATGTGGCCGCCGCGATGGAGTTCGTCCACGAGCGCGAGCTGCCGCGCCCCTGGCTGCTCGGATGGTCGTTCGGCACGGAGCTGGCCCTCAAATACGGGCGGGATCACGACATCGCGGGCGTCATCCTGCTCTCTCCGCCCCTGCATCGCGCGACGGACGCCGAGGTCGCCGCGTGGGCGCAGTTCGATCGGCCGGTCGTGATCCTCGTCCCCGAGTTCGACGACTACCTCCGGCCCGAGGAGGCGCGTGAGCGCTTCGCCTCGATCCCGCATGCGACGCTGATCGCCGTCGACGGCGGCAAGCACCTCTGGGTGGGGGAGTCGCAGACGCGCCGTGTGCTCACCGAGATCGTGGCCGCCGTCCACCCGGCGGCCCTTCCGCTGCCGACAGAGTGGCCGGCACCGCGCTGAGCGGCGTCAGAGCTCGTTCATGCGGGGGATGAGTACCTGGCGGTAGATGATCAGGATGCTCGCGGCGACGGGGATCGCGATGAGCGCTCCGAGGAGGCCGAGCAGGCTGCCGCCGGCGAGCGCGGCGACCACGACGACCGCACCCGGTACCGACACGGCGCGGCTCATGATGCGCGGAGAGATCACGTACGCCTCGATCTGCATGTAGATCAGGTAGTAGATGCCGGCGGCGATCGCGGTCGCGGGGGATCCGAGACCCGGGATCAGGCAGATGAGCACGATGAGCGTGGAGCCGGTGAGCGTACCCACGAGCGGGATGAGCGAGAAGAAGAACGCGATGACCGCGAGCACGGCAGGGAAGGGCGCCTGGATGATCGAGAGGAAGATCGCGCTCAGCACGCCGTTGATCACGCCGAGCGAGACCTGGCCCATGACGTAGTACCCGACCGAGTCGGTGATCTGGTCGGCCAGGTCGATGAAGCGCTCCCGCTTCGAGGCCGGCGCGAGCTGGTAGACGGCGCGCTTGAGTGAGGGAGTGGATGCCGTGAGGTACACCGTGAGGATCAGCACGATGAAAGCGCCGAACAGGCCGGTGATGATCGAGGTGCCGACCACGATCACGCTCTCGGTTATCGTTCCCCAGTTCTCGAGCAGCCAGTCGGTCGCACGCGTGAACGTGTCGTCGATGAACGAGGGCTGCAGGCCCGGGAAGACATCGCTGATCCAGTCCTTCACGTCGCCGATGTAGGTGCTCTGCAGGAACAGCGTGATGCGCCGGACGAGCTGGCTGATCTGATCGACCAGGATGGGGAGCACCATCAGGACGATGCCCGCGAAGACGCCCAGCACTCCGAGGATGGTGACGAGCACCGCGAGCCAGCGGGGGAGCTTGCGGCGTTCGAGGAATGCGACCACCGGGTCGAGTCCGAGGCTGAGGAACAGCGCGGTGCCGACGTACAGCAGGACGGTGGAGAGGTTCTGCAGGCTTCCGATCAGGAGGATGCCGAGGCCCACTCCGAGCGTCGCCACCAGGGCGGTGCGGAAGGGGTTGTGGATCTTCATCTCGACTCCTCGTGTCGGGGTGCTGCCAGGCTACCGATCGTGCCACGCGCAGCCCGCGCGACGTGCCGTTCCACACCGGGGGAATCACCCTTGTGGGCAACACACAGGTGGTTTCGCTAGTCTGAAATGTCGAGTGTTGCGTCCCGGCCGATCGTGCGGGATGCGTGAGGAGACTATTCGTGCGTTTCGTATGGGCCGTCGTGGCCTTCGTCCTGGCCGCGGCCGTGATCGGTGCCGGCATCGCTCAGCGCACCATCTTCATGGGGCCGGATTCGGTGCAGGAGAAGGTGCAGATCGAAGAGCCTGCGCCGTTCATCCTGCTCGACGGGGATGTGCTGCGTGCCCACCCCGGCGCGCAGACGCTGCTGATCAGCGGCGACGGCGACATCTTCTCCGCTTACGGACGCACGGCCGACATGGAGGCGTGGCTCGCCGACTCCGACTACAACCAGGTGACCGTCGACGACGACGGATCCTTCCAGGTCGAACACATCGCCGCGCCTGCGGCCGAGGATGACGCAGTCGACTCGGGAGACGCCGCGACGGAGGAGCCGACCGCCGAGGACGACCCCGCTGCAGACAGCGGACGCAACCCCGTCGGATCCGACCTGTGGCTGAACTCCTTCAGCGACACCGACTCGCTGTCGCTCGACAATCTCCGTCTCCCCGAGGGAGTCAGCGTGCTCGTCGCCTACGACGGGACCGAGAACGCGCCCGACGACATCGTGGCGTCCTGGCCGCTCGACACGTCCACCCCGGCCGCAGGTCCGCTCATGGCAGGCGGGGGTGTGCTGTTGCTGGTGGGGCTGATCCTCTACGTGCTCGGCATCCGTCATCAGCGTCGCGGTCGCGGTCCGCGTCGCAAGGGCCCGGGTCCGCTCCCGGTGACCGAACCCATCGACCTCGCTTCCCTGCCCGCGGGCGAACGCGCAGCGATAGAGAGCGGAGCGACCCCGGCGAAGCCGCAGGCCACCGACGACGACGTCCAGGACGCCGAGATCGTCGATGAGCCCGATGCGCCCGCAGACGAGAAGACCGACGAGAAGACCGGCGAGAAGACGGACGAGAAGACCGAGGGGAAGTCGACGATGAAGGCCGCAGATCCCGCTCGCCGGCGTCGCCGTCTCCTCGTCGTACCGATCCTCGGGCTCACCGCGGTGCTCGCGGCTGGTTGCTCGTCCGATTCGTGGCCGCAACTGGGCGCTCCCGAGGCGACACCGTCGCCCACTCCGACGGTGATCGCCCCCGAGAACCAGAAGCCGCCGGCCGTCACCGAGGGTCAGGCCGAACGCATCCTCGGCGAGATCTCCACCACACTCGTCGAAGCCGACACGAACCGCGATCTCGATCTCGCCAAGACGCGGCTCGACGGACCGGCGCTGACGGCTCGCACGACGGATTACGCCCTGCGCACCGCGATCGCCGATTCTCCCGTTCCCGCCGCGATCCCCACCGACGACGTGGAGGTCGTGCTCCCCGAGGCGACCGATCGTTGGCCCCGTACGACGCTCCTGCTCTCCAAGAGCGCGGACGACGAGACCGTCCCGCCCGTGCTGCTCACCATGACGCAGCAGGATCCGTGGTCGAACTACAAGGTGACGAACATCGCGGAGATGTCGGCGGACGCGGTGTTCCCGGACGTCGCCGCCGCCTGGCTCGGCACCGCGCTGGTCCCGGATGACTCCGCCTTCCTCAGCATCGCTCCCGGCGAACTCGCCGCCGCGTTCGCGGACGTCGTCGACACGGGGGAGAAGAGCGCCTCCAACGGGCTCTTCGACGATCTCTCGCAGAAGCTCGCGACCTCGATCCGCGACAGTCGGCAGACGGTGGTCCAGAACCTCATCGACAACGGTGCGGCCGAGACGTCCGAGGTCAGTTTCGACATGGCGCCGACCGACACCCCCGCCGTCTCGATGACGACCCTCGACAGCGGAGCGATCGTCGGCATCACGCTGACCGACGCCGAGACCGTGAAGCCGACGTCCGCCGACGCCGTCATCCGCTTCGGGGACAACGCGAAGGCCAATGCTCTCACCGGCGTCTCGGAGTCCGCGAAGGGCGTCGTGACGACCTATGAGTTCCAGCTCTTCTTCTCGGTCCCCGCGCAGGGATCCACCGAGCAGATCAAACTCCTGGCATCGCGTCAGGATCTCGTCTCCGTAGAGGTGATCAAGTGACCGAGTTGTCTCCTGCGGCGCTGCGTGGTGCCGTCGACCTGTCGAGCCTGCGCAACCGGCCGGCCGCTCCCGCGCCCGGCGCCCCGGCGGCGCCCGCCGCGGGCACCCCCTTCGCCGATCTCGTGATCGATGCGACCGACGAGACGTTCGGGCAGGTGCTCGAGCTGTCGCGCACGGTGCCCGTCGTCGTCGACCTCTGGGCAGAGTGGTGCGGGCCGTGCAAGCAGCTCAGCCCCATCATCGAGAAGGTCACCCGCGAGCTGGGCGGGCGTGTGCTGCTGGCGAAGGTCGACGTCGATGCGAATCCGCAGCTGGCGCAGAGCTTCCGCGCGCAGTCCATCCCGATGGTCGTCGCCCTGATCGCCGGACAGCCCGTGCCGATGTTCAACGGCGCCGTTCCCGAGGAGCAGGTGCGCGCAGTCTTCGCGCAGCTGCTGCAGCTCGCCGCGCAGAACGGCGTGACCGGTTCGCTGGCGGTCGACGGCGCGCCGGTCGGCGAGGAGGCTGCGGCTCCCGAGGAGCCCGCGCTGCCGCCACTTCACGCCGAGGCCTTCGCTGCGATCGAGGCGGGCGACTACGCCGCCGCGATCGTCGCGTACGAGAAGGCGCTCGCGGAGAACCCCCGCGACGAGGACGCGATCGCCGGGCTCGGACAGGTGCGGTTGCTCGATCGCGTGCAGTCGCTCGATCTGCAGACCGCTCGTGCCGCCGCTGCGGCGGCACCGCTCGACATCGCGGCACAGTTCGACGTCGCCGACCTCGATCTCGCGGGCGGGCACGTCGACGATGCCTTCGGACGTCTCCTCGATCTGTTCGCACAGCTCCCGTCGGATGAGCGCACACCGGTTCGCGAGCGTCTCGTCGAGCTCTTCGGACTCATCGGTGCCGGCGACCCTCGCGTCGTCTCGGCGCGGAACCGCCTGACCTCGCTCCTCTTCTGATCACCGCTTCCGGCTCGGGTCGCCCTAGCCGCGGGTGACGCTCGGAACGTGGGGGTCGGTCTGGTACCGGAGCCACAGCGTCGACAGCGCCGGGAGGGTGATCGTCGCCGTCGCCGGACCGCCGTCCTCCACGTGCGCGACGACGACACCGAGATTGCCCGATCCGCGGCCTCCGAACGCCGAGGCATCCGTGTTGAGGATCTCCTCCCACACGCCTTCACGGGGGAGTTCGAGGCGGTAGCCGACGTGCTCGATGCCGGAGAAGTTGCTGATCACGACGACGCGTCCGCCGTGACCGTCGCGGCGCTCGAACGCGATCACGGTCGGATCCCAGCTCGGTGCTCCCAGACGTGAGAACGACGAGGCATCGCTGTCGCGGGCCCACAGCGGTGCCTGCACGCGATACGCCGCGTTGAGAGACGCGACGAAGTCCTGCAGCTGGGCGTGGGACGGCTGATCGAGCAGCCACCAGTCCAACTCACGTGACTCCGACCATTCGGCGAGCTGACCGAACTCCTGGCCCATGAAGAGCAGCTTCTTGCCGGGGTGGCCCCACATGTAGCCGAGGTAGGCGCGCACGTTGGCGAGCTTGTGCCAGTGGTCGCCGGGCATCTTGGTCACGAGGCTGCCCTTGCCGTGGACGACCTCGTCATGGCTGATGGGCAGCAGGTAGTTCTCGCCGAAGGCGTACACGAACGAGAACGTCATCTCGCCTTCGTGGTGCGCGCGGTACATCGGGTCGCGGGCGATGTACTGGAGCGAGTCGTTCATCCAGCCCATGTTCCACTTGAAGCCGAATCCGAGGCCGGCATGGTCGGTCGGTGCGGTCACTCCGGGGAAGCTCGTCGACTCCTCGGCGATCATCATGATCCCGGGGTGCAGCCGATACGACGTCGCGTTGACCTCCTGCAGGAACCGGATGGCCTCGAGGTTCTCGCGACCTCCGTGGATGTTCGGCTCCCACTCGCCCTCGTTGCGCGAGTAGTCGAGGTAGAGCATCGATGCGACGGCGTCGACGCGGAGGCCGTCGACGTGGAACTCGTCGAGCCAATACAGCGCGTTGGCCACGAGGAATCCTCGCACCTCGGGGCGGCCGTAGTCGAAGATGAGGGTTCCCCAGTCCTGGTGCTCGCCACGACGCGGGTCCGGGTGCTCGTAGAGGGGCTGGCCGTCGAAGCGGGCCAGCGCGAAGGCATCCTTCGGGAAGTGCCCCGGAACCCAGTCCATGATCACGCCGACGCCCGCCTGGTGCAGACGATCGATGAGATACCGCAGATCGTCGGGCGTCCCGAACCGGCTGGTGGGCGCGTAGTAGCCGCTCACCTGATAGCCCCACGACCCGCCGAACGGATGCTCGGCCACCGGCATGAACTCGACGTGGGTGAACCCCGTCGTCGTCACGTGCTCGATCAACGGCTCGGCGAGGTCCCGATACCCGAGACCGCCCCGCCAGGAGCCGATGTGGACCTCGTAGACGGAGAGAGGCTGCGCGACGGCATGCGTGGCGGCGCGTCGGGTCATCCATGCACCGTCGCTCCAGACATACGACGATGCCGTGACGACCGACGCCGTGTCCGGCGGCACCTCGGCCCACTGCGCCATCGGGTCGGCCTTGAGGATCCACTCGCCGGAGCGCGTACGGATCTGGTACTTGTAGCGGGTGCCGACCGCGAGATCGGGCACGAACAGCTCCCAGACGCCGCTGGCGCCCATGGAGCGCATGGCGTGGGACTCTCCGCTCCATCCGTTGTGGTCGCCGATCACGCGTACCGCCGTGGCGTTGGGCGCCCACACGGCGAACGCGACACCCGTCTCTCCGTCGACGTCGCCGGGATGCGCCCCGAGCACGTGCCAGAGGCGTTCGTGCCGGCCCTCGGCGATCAGATGGATGTCGACGTCGCCGAGGGTGGGCGCGTGGCGATAGGGGTCACCGACGACGGTCTCCTCGTCGTCTCCATAGGCCGTCGCGAGACGGTAGGGCACGGGCGGGCCGTCGTGCTGCGCCTCCCAGATCCCGTGAGCGACGTGGGCGAGGTCGAGTCGCTGGCCGTTGCCGAAGACAGCGGCGACCGACGAGGCGAGCGGTCGGCGCGCACGGATCACCGTGACGGTGCGGTCGGCGCCATCGTTGTGCGGGTGGGCGCCGAGGACGGCGTGCGGGTCGTGGTGGGTGCCCGAGGACACCGCCTGCCACTCGGCGGATGCCGTCAGGTCGTCGATGGAAGTCATGGGCGGTGCCTCACCTTCAGGATGTGCACGGGCTCGGCGAAGGCGTCGAGGCGCACGTAGTTGTGATCCGACCAGGTCCACACCGCTCCCGTGAGCAGATCCTCGACCTCGAACTGCTCACCGAGGGGGACCCCCCAGCGCGAGGTGTCGAGGTGCACGGTGGTCTCGCGGACGGAATGCGGGTCGACGTTGGCGACGACGATCAGCGTGTCGGGGGAGCCGTTTCCGGTGAAAGCAGCATCCAGGTGCTTGCTGTAGACCAGCACGTGGTCGTCGTCGCTCCAGTGCACGTCGAAGTTGCGGAGCTGACGCAGCGCGGGATGCTGTCGGCGGATCTCGTTCAGTCGGCGCAACAGCGGAGCCAGGGACTCGCCGCGGGCCTCGGCGCCCTCCCAATCGCGGAACTTGAACTCGTACTTCTCGTTGTCGATGTTCTCCTCGGACCCGGGACGGGCGACGTTCTCGAGGAGCTCGTAACCGGCGTACACGCCCCACAGCGGTGCGGCGGTCGCGGCGATGCAGGCTCGTACCCGGTATGCCGCGCGCCCGCCGAACTGCAGGTACTCGGTGAGGATGTCGTGCGTGTTCACGAAGAGGTTGGGGCGCATGTAGTCGCTGGTCTCGTGCGACACCGAGGTCAGGAACTCCTCGAGCTCGGCCTTGGTGTTGCGCCACGTGAAGTAGCTGTAGCTCTGCTGGAAGCCCACGGCGGCGAGCGCGCGCATGACGGCGGGGCGGGTGAAGGCCTCGGCCAAGAAGATGACGTCGGGGTCCTGGGCGTTCACGGTCGCGATGAGCCACTCCCAGAACTGCAGGGGCTTGGTGTGCGGATTGTCGACCCGGAAGATCTTCACGCCCTGCGCGACCCAGTGCTGCACGATCCGGAGCATCTCGGCGTAGATGCCCGCCGGGTCGTTGTCGAAGTTCAGCGGGTAGATGTCCTGGTACTTCTTCGGCGGGTTCTCGGCGTACGCGATCGTGCCGTCGGGCAGCGTGGTGAACCATTCGGGGTGCGCGGAGACCCACGGGTGATCGGGAGACGCCTGGAGGGCGAGATCGAGCGCGACCTCGAGCCCCTCCTTCTTCGCCGCGCGGACGAATGCACGGAAGTCGGCGGCGGTGCCGAGCTCGGGATGGATGGCGTCGTGCCCTCCCTCGGCCGCGCCGATCGCGTAGGGCGACCCCGGGTCGCCGGGCTCGGTGGTCAGCGTGTTGTTGCGTCCCTTGCGATTCGTCGTACCGATGGGATGGATCGGCACGAGGTAGAGCACATCGAAGCCCATGGCCGCGACACCGGGCAGCCGCTTCGTCGCGCTGCGGAACGTGCCGCTCTTCACCGTTCCGTCCTTGAGGCGCTTGGCGCCTTCGGAGCGGGGGAAGAACTCGTACCAGGACGCGACGCCGGCGGCGGTGCGGTCGACCACGAGCCGATGGTCCGGCGTCGCGGAACGGAGGGTGGTGACGGGTCGATCGGCGAACGCGCGCGCGAGGTCGGCATCCGTCGACAGCGCCGAGGTCGTTGCGGCATCCCCGGTGGCGAGGGAGGCCGCCGCTGCGGTCAGCCGCTTGCGCTCCGCCGCCGGACGATCGCGCTCCGTCGCTGCGCGCTGGAGTATCTCGGCGCCGAGCGCCGCCATCACCGGGACGTCGACCCCGGCGGCGACCTTGAGCTCCGCGGCGTGCGCCCACGTCGCGAAATCGTCGGAGAACGCCTCGAAACGGTACGTCCACGATCCCTGGGCATCGAGCGCGATCTCCGCCGCCCAGGTGTCGGTGCCGTCCTGACGGGGAGCGAGTCGGTGCAGGCTCTCGGCACCGTCCGGTGCGGTGAGCCGGAGATGGACTCCGATGATGTCGTGACCCTCACGGAACGAGACCACGCTGAACGGGACGACCTCGCCGACGAACGCCTTGGGCGGGAACCCACCGGGAACGGAGGGCTGCACGTTCGTGAGCGGGAGTCGTCCGGTGGTCACCCCTTCGGCGATCGGTTCGTCCGTGCGGGGACGCAGGGGGATCTGGGCGGGGCTCCGAAGAGCCGAGGGAGAACTTCCGACGCGTGCAGCCACATCCCGAATGTACCGCTCCGGTCAGACCTCCGATACCGGGTGGACAAGCGCGTCGCGACCCGACATCATTCGACCAGGAAAAGTCGCATCGACGTGCCGGCGACGGGGAGCACGTCACCGGGCGCGAACACCTCGCGGCCGTCCGACGGACGCTCGTCCGCGCTGGACCAGAGCGACACGAAGCGGGTGGCGCCCTCGATCTCCTCGGGCAGCCGTACGTCGATCGGGGACTCGGTGCCGTGCACGATCAGGAGGATGCGATTCGCGTCCTCGGCATCCGGAGTGGATGCCGCGACGTACTGGAGCGTGCGGTTGCCCGGATCCGTCCATTGATCGCTCTCCATCGTCTCGCCGTTCTGGTCGAACCAGTCCATCACCGAGGCGTTCGGGATGTGCTCGCCGAGGCGCGCGTACCGGCTCGGGCGCAGTGCGGGGTTCTGCGAGCGCAGCTCGATCAGGCGTACGACGTGCGCCTGCAGGTCGAGCTGCCACGGTTCGTAGTCCCAGGCCAGCCACGTGAGTGCGGAGTCCTGTGCGTAGGCATTGTTGTTGCCCCGCTGCGTGCGACCGACCTCATCGCCCGCGGTGAGCATGGGGATACCGGCCGAGAGCAGCAGCGTGCCGAGGAGATTGCGCATCGCCTTGCGGCGGGCGGAGAGGATCGCGGCATCGTCGGTCGGTCCCTCGACACCGTGGTTGAAGGCGCGGTTCGTGTCCGCGCCGTCGCGATTGTGCTCGCCGTTGGCCTCGTTGTGCTTGACGTCGTACGAGACGAGGTCGTGCAGAGTGAAGCCGTCGTGGGCGGTCACGAAGTTGACGCTCGCGAGCGGCCCGCGCTTCTCGTCGAACGTGTTCGACGATCCGGCGAGTCGCGTCGCGAATCCGCCGATGCCGACCGGCGCCGACGCCCGACGCGCGTAGTCGATGTCGCTCAGCCAGAAGTTGCGGACGCGGTCGCGGTAGCGGTCGTTCCACTCGTGCCACCCGGCCGGGAAGTTGCCGGTCTGCCATCCGCCGAGCCCCACGTCCCACGGCTCGGCGATCAGTTTGGTGTCGCGCAGCACCGGATCGTTCGCGATCGCCGTCAGGAGCGGATGCTCGGGGGAGTAGGTGTGGTCCGCGTCGCGGGCGATCGACGTCGCGAGGTCGAAGCGGAACCCGTCGATCTGCATCTCCTGCGCCCAGTAGCGCAGGGAGTCGAGCACGAGGCGTGCACCGGCATCCGTCGACGTGTTCAGGGTGTTGCCGCAACCGGTCGTGTCGATGTACGCGCCGCTCGCGTCCTGGCGGTAGTAGTTCGCGTTGTCGAGACCGCGCAGGCTGGAGCGGGGCCCGCCGATGCCCTCCTCGGAGGTGTGGTTGTAGACGACGTCGAGGATGACTTCGAGCCCGGCTTCGTGGAGCAGACGCACCATCCCCTTGAACTCCGCGAGGACCGCTTCGGGTCCCTCCTTGCGTGCATCCTCCGAGGCGTAGGCGGTGTGCGGGGTGAAGAAGTTCAGCGTGTTGTAGCCCCAGTAGTTCGTGAGCCCGCGCTCGAGCAGGCGCGGCTCCGGGACGAACGCGTGCACGGGGAGGAGTTCGATCGAGGTGATCCCGAGCGTGTGGAAGTACTCGATCATCGCCGGGTGGGCGAGCCCGGCGTAGGTGCCGTGGAGGGCGGGCGGCACATCGGGCTGTCGCTTGGTGAGGCCCTTAAGGTGGCCCTCGTAGATGATCGTGCGGTCGAGCGGGACACGCGGCTTGCGGGAGTCCCCCCAGTCGAAACCGTCGACGATCACGACCGACCGCCACTCCTCGTACCCGCCGCCCTGGGCGAGGCCGCGGGAGTAGGGATCGAGGAGCAGCGTCTCGGGGTTGAACGTATTGCCCGGTCCGTGCGGGCCACCGACGCGGATC
Source organism: Microbacterium sp. NPDC087868 (assembly GCF_044900755.1). Taxonomy (NCBI): domain Bacteria; kingdom Bacillati; phylum Actinomycetota; class Actinomycetes; order Micrococcales; family Microbacteriaceae; genus Microbacterium; species Microbacterium sp. NPDC087868. Next base: position 578,663 of record NZ_JBJDNO010000001.1, on the reverse strand, counting down.
GCGTACCGGGTTCCGGGCTGGAGGAGCGGTGTCGTGACCTCCCACACACCGCCCGGGAGGCGCTCGAGGGAGACCTGGTCGGTCGCCCAGTCGAGATCGGTGGCGTCGAACACCACGAGTTCGACGGAGGACGCATTCTGCGACCAGACGCGCAGCGTGCCGACCCCGTCGTGCAAACGCACGCCGAGATCGTCGAGGGTGGTGCCGCCGGGCGCGGCGAAGACTCGGGTCTCGGGCATGAATACACCCTAGAGTGCTGTGCTCGGGTGTCGGACCAGTGAGAACCGGGTTCCGCGCGCCGATGCACGTCGGAATGGGGGAGAGTGGAGAGATGCACTATCTCGACCACGCCGCGACGACTCCGCTGCGCCCGGAGGCGCGCGATGCCTGGCTCGCCGCGAGCGAGACGATCGGCAATGCATCGTCGACGCACGGCGCCGGACAGGATGCCCGTCGGCTCCTCGAGGAGTCGCGTGAACGGGTGGCCGAGGTGCTCGACGCCGACCCGATCGAGATCGTCTTCACCTCGGGCGGGACCGAGTCGATCAATCTCGCGCTCCAGGGGAGCTGGCGCGCCCGCGCGCAGGGACGCGACGCGATCGTCCTGCCCGACGGTGAGCATCACGCGACCATGGACACCGTGGAATCCCTCCAGAGCGAGGGGGCGGTCGTGCGCCCCGTCGCCCTGACCTCGGCGGCGCTCATCGATCCGGGGCGTTTCGCCGCGGCACTCCCCGGAGCCGCCCTCGCCACCGCGCTGGTCGCGAACAACGAAGCGGGCACGGTGAACCCCGCCGCAGAGCTGGCCTCCTCTGCGGCGGAGGCCGGCGTGCCCCTGCACCTGGATGCCGTCGCCGCGCTCGGCCATCTGCCGCTGTCGTTCCGGCGACTCCGCGGTGACGCCGGAACGGGAGTCGGGCTCGTGGCCCTCAGCCTCGCCGGGCACAAGATCGGAGCGCCGGTCGGCGTCGGTGCTCTGATCGTCGCCCGGACCGCGCGCATGGCTCCGTTGCTCCGAGGCGGGGCGCAGCAGCGCGGCCTCCGCGCCGGTACCCAGGACGTCCCGGGCGCCGCCGCCTTCGCCACGGCTCTCGAGCTCGCCGAGCGTGAGCGTCCTGCCGAAGCGATCCGACTCGGCGCGCTGCGGGACCGGTTGGTCGCCGGCATCCGAGCGCGGGTGCCCGAGGCCGTGCTGCTCGGCGACCCGGTCGATCGGCTCCCGGGCAACGCGCACCTCCTCTTTCCCGGGGCGGTGGGGGAGAGTCTGCTCTTCCTGCTCGACACCGCGGGCGTCGCCGCCTCGACCGGGTCCGCGTGTCAGGCGGGGGTCGCGGAGCCCTCGCACGTGGTGCGGGCGATGGGGCGGAGCGAGCAGGATGCGCGGAGCGTCCTGCGGTTCAGCCTGGGACGAACGTCGACGGACGACGACGTCACCGCCGTCGTGGAGGTGATCGGAGACGCCTTTCTCCGCGCATCCGGCTCCGGCACAGCCGCACGCTCGTAGACTGGATCCATGCGAATCCTGGCGGCGATGAGTGGCGGAGTGGACTCCGCCGTTGCCGCGGCGCGCGCGGTCGAGGCCGGCCACGAGGTCGTGGGGGTGCATCTCGCGCTCTCGCGTGCCGGTGGCACTCTCCGCACCGGCAGCCGCGGATGTTGCACGATCGAGGACGCCATGGACGCGCGCCGCGCGGCGGACCGGCTCGGCATCCCCTTCTACGTGTGGGACTTCTCGGAGCGGTTCCGCGACGACGTGATCGATGACTTCATCTCGGAGTACCAGGCGGGTCGCACCCCCAACCCGTGCATGCGCTGCAACGAGAAGATCAAGTTCGCGGCACTGTTGGAGCGGGCGATCGAACTGGGCTTCGATGCGGTCTGCACGGGGCACTACGCCACACTCGTGGACGGCGAGGGCGGGCTCGAGCTGCATCGCGCATCCGACAACGCGAAGGATCAGTCCTATGTGCTGGGAGTGCTCACGGCCGAGCAGCTCGCGCACACGTACTTCCCGCTGGGGACGACGCCGTCCAAGGCTCTGGTGCGCGCGGAGGCCGCGGAGCGCGGCCTGAGCGTCGCGCAGAAGCCCGACAGCCATGACATCTGCTTCATCCCCGACGGCGACACGCGCGGCTGGCTGGCCGAGAAGGTCGGCACCGCGACCGGCGAGATCGTCGACCGCAGCGGCGCCGTCGTCGGATCGCACGAGGGTGCGCACGGCTATACGGTCGGACAGCGCAGAGGCCTGAAGCTCGGCATCCCGGCCGCCGACGGCAAGCCGCGCTTCGTGCTCGAGGTCCGTCCCGTGTCGAACACGGTCGTCGTCGGTCCCAAGGAGGCGCTCGCGATCCGCGAGATCTCGGGCGTGAGATTCAGCTGGGCGGGGGCCGCGCCGACGGCATCCGACTTCGACTGCCACGTGCAGATCCGCGCCCACGCCGAGCCGGTCGAGGCGACCGCTTCCGTCGATGCAGACGGCGTGCGGGTGGTGCCGGTCGTGCCGCTCGACGGCGTCGCCCCCGGACAGACCGCGGTGCTCTACGTCGGTACGCGCGTGCTCGGCCAGTTCACCATCGACCGGACGGTCTCGGCGGTTCCGGTCGACGCCTGAGCGGAACCGCCGAATGTCGGTGCCCGCTCGTAGACTTGCCGGGTGCCCGACATCATCTCGCTCGAAGACGCCCGCACCGAGGCCGAGGAGCTGACCACCCGCATCCTCGAAGCGAAGGATGCCTACTACGGTCGCGATACCTCGCTGGTCGACGACGCGACCTACGACGGGTGGATGCATCGGCTCGAAGAACTCGAGCGTCTGCATCCCGAGCTGCAGGGTCAGGATTCGCCCACGCAGATGGTCGGCGCGGCCGAGACGACCGGGCTCGCGACGATCGAGCACGCCGAGCGCATGCTCAGCCTCGACAACGTGTTCTCCCTCGACGAGCTCTGCGAGTGGGCGGCGAAGACCCGCGCCTCCGCCGGTCGTGATGTCGCGTGGCTCACCGAGCTGAAGATCGACGGCCTCGCGATCAATCTCCGCTACGAGAACGGCGTCCTCACTTCCGCGGCCACGCGCGGCGACGGACGGGTCGGCGAGATCGTGACCGAGAATGCGCTGCGGCTGCCGGAGATCCCCGAGCGCCTCGACGGCGAAGGGCATCCCACGATCGTCGAGGTGCGCGGCGAGGTCTTCATCCCGGTGGCCGCGTTCGAGCGACTCAACGCGGCGCAGGCGTCCTTCCGGGAACGCGCCTACTCCGATGCGCTCGCGCGCTGGGAGGCCCGCACCGGTGCGAAGCGCCCGTTCGACGAGGAGAAGGCGCGTACGGCGGCCGCTCGTCGTTTCCCCTCGTTCGCCAACCCCCGCAATGCCGCCAGTGGCGGGCTGCGCCAGCAGATCGACAAGAAGGACGGCCTCGAGCTCGAGGCGGGACTGCTGCGCATCGAATCCCTCGCTCTCTACGTGCACGGCATCGGCGCCTGGCAGAACCCGCCGGTCGCGGCTCAGAGCGAGGTGTACGAGCTCCTCTCGACCTGGGGCCTCCCGACGAGCCCGCACACGAAGGTCTGCGCGAGCATCGACGAGGTCACCGACTTCGTGGAGTACTTCGGCGAGCATCGTCACGACATCGAACACGAGCTCGACGGCATCGTGGTCAAGGTCGACGAGCTCGAACTCCACGACGAGCTCGGCGCGACGAGTCGGGCGCCCCGGTGGGCGATCGCCTACAAGTACCCGCCCGAGGAGGTGCAGACGAAGCTGCTCGACATCGTCGTCTCGGTCGGGCGCACCGGGCGCGCCACACCCTTCGCGGTGATGGCTCCGGCGCAGGTGGCGGGTTCCGTCGTGCGCCAGGCCACGCTGCACAACAAGGACGTGGTCAAGGCGAAGGGCGTGCTGATCGGAGACACGGTCGTGCTCCGCAAGGCCGGCGACGTGATCCCCGAGGTGCTGGGCCCGGTCGTCGAGCGTCGCGACGGGTCGGAGCGCGAGTTCGTGATGCCGGAGGTCTGCCCCGAGTGCGGCACGGAGCTGCGGGCGATGAAGGAGGGCGACATCGATCTGCGTTGCCCCAACGCCCGCTCGTGCCCCGCCCAGGTGCGCGGTCGTGTCGAGCACATCGGTTCGCGTGGTGCGCTCGATGTCGAGGCGCTCGGTGAGGTGACGGCGGCCGCGCTCACTCAGCCGACGTCACCGGCGGAGCCGCCGCTGGTGACCGAGGCCGGTCTGTTCGACCTGTCGTTGGAGCAGCTGGTCCCGATCGAGCTGTTCGTGCGCGACGCCGAGACCGGCCTGCCCAAGCAGGACGACGACGGCATCGTCAAGACCCGTGCGCCGTTCCGTCGCAACCCGACGGCAGCCGAGAAGAAGTCGGGTGTCGAAGGTCCTCAACCGTCGTCCCAAGCAGTGACGCTGCTGGCGGAGCTGGAGAAGGCGAAGACCAAGGAACTCTGGCGTCTGCTGGTCTCGCTCAACATCCGTCACGTCGGACCGGTCGCGGCGCGCGCACTGGCCCAGTGGTTCGGCTCGCTCGATGCGATCCGTGGGGCGTCTCGCGAGGAGCTGGCGGCCGTCGAAGGAGTGGGCGGGATTATCGCCGACTCCCTTCTGGCATGGTTCGACGTGGATTGGCACGTCGCGATCGTCGATCAGTGGGCGGCGGCGGGAGTGCAATGGGCGACTCCCGGACACCCCGGCCCCGGAGCCGCCGTCTCGGCCGGAGGCGTGCTCGAGGGGCTGACGATCGTGGCCACGGGTTCGCTCGACGGGTACACGCGTGAAGGCGCCCAGGAGGCGATCATCCAGGCCGGCGGAAAAGCGGCCTCGAGCGTCTCGAAGAAGACCGACTTCGTCGCCGCAGGACCGGGGGCCGGATCCAAGCTTGGCAAGGCCGAGGAACTCGGCATCCGCATCCTCGACGCCGCGCAGTTCCACCTGCTGGTGACGGAGGGACCCGACGCGCTCGGCGAGGTGTCTTCGGCGGAATGAGGCGTTACGGTCCGCTCATCGTCGCTGAGGGCGCGCTCGTCGTGGGTGACCCGGGGCGCGGCCACCTCCGCCTCACGGAAGACGTCGTCGTGCACCGGCACGGGGCCGGAGCAGGCCGGGTGTTCGCGTGGGAGCACCTCTCGTCGGTGCGGCTCGACGTTCCGACGACGGGATTCCGTTACCCGGGGCTGGCAAGCACGATCGGGCTGGGAATTCTCGCTGCGGCGGCGCAGGAGGATGTCGGTATCGGACCGGATGACGGCTCGGTGGAGCTCATCGTCCGCGGAGAGGCGCAGCGCCTCGATCTCGGACGCCACCACGTCGGAGGGTACTGGCGCCCGACGGTCGTCGGCGCTCAACTGCTGCTCGACCAGTTGATCGGTCACCCCGAGCAGCGCCTTCTGCTGGCGCGACCCGAGGTTCTGGTCGATCTCGCGGCGAAGCTCGCGCGGCGCGAGGCCGGCTAGCTCCGCCGCGAGCGCTCAGTTCTTGTGCCGCGGCTTGCGGAACGGCTTCTCCTCGCGGTCGCCACGCGGCGGACGGCTGTCGTCGTTGCGGCGCGGACGATCGTCACGGTCGCGCCGGTCGAAGCGAGCGCCGCCCTCACGCGGCCCGCCGCGTCGCGCACCCGGACCACGATCCGGCTTGATCTCGATGAGCTGGCCCGAGATGCGTGTGCTGCTCAGCTTCTCGAGAACGGCCGGGTCGAGGTTCGCGGGAAGCTCGACGATCGAGAAGTCGGGGCGGATGTTGATCGCCCCGAAGTCGTCGCGTCCGAGGCCGCCCTCGTTCGCCAGCGCGCCGACGATCTGTCGCGGCTCGACACGGTGGCGCCGGCCGACCTCGATGCGGTAGGCGGCGTAGTCGCCACGCCCGCGGCGCTCGGTGCGGGGCTCGCGGGTGTCGCGTGCGTTGCGTTCGCGCGGCGGGCGGTTGTCGGCGGCGACGGCCTTCGCGAGAGGGTCGTCCGCCGGGTCGAGCAGCAGGGGAGTGTCCCCCTGCGCGACGATCGCGAGGGCCGCGGCGACATCACCCTCGGGGACGTCGTGGTTGCGGACGTAGTGGGCGACCACATCGCGGAACGACTCGATCCGGGCGGCGTCTCCGAGAGCGGCGGTGATCGCGTCGTCGAATCGGGTGAGGCGCGTGGTGTTGACGTCTTCCGTGGTCGGGAGCTGCATCTGCGTCGGCTCCTGACGCGTCGCCTTCTCGATGTGCTTGAGGAGGTAGCGCTCACGCGGAGTGATGAAGCTGATCGCGTCACCGGTGCGACCAGCACGGCCGGTGCGACCGATGCGGTGCACGTACGATTCCGTGTCGGTCGGGATGTCGAAGTTGATGACGTGGCTGATGCGCTCGACGTCGAGGCCGCGGGCGGCGACATCGGTGGCGACGAGGATGTCGAGCTTGCCGTCCTTGAGCTGGTTGACGCTGCGCTCGCGCTGCACCTGCGGCACGTCGCCGTTGATCGCCGCGGCCGAGTACCCGCGCGCACGCAGCTTCTCGGCGAGCGTCTCGGTCTCGTTCTTGGTGCGGACGAAGACGATCATGCCGTCGAAGTTCTCGACCTCGAGGATGCGGGTCAGCGCATCGACCTTCTGCGCATAGGACACCACCAGGTATCGCTGGGTGATGTTCGTGCCGGTCGCGGTCTTCGACTTGATGCTGATCTCTTCGGGATCGCGCAGGTACTTCTGCGCCAGACGGCGGATCTGCGGCGGCATCGTGGCGGAGAAGAGGGCGACCTGCTTCTCCTCGGGCGTCTGCGCGAGGATCTGCTCGACGTCTTCCGCGAAGCCCATCTTGAGCATCTCATCGGCCTCGTCGAGCACGAGGTACTGCAGCTCGGAGAGGTCGAGCGTGCCCTTGGCGAGGTGGTCCATGATGCGGCCGGGGGTGCCGACCACCACGTGCACGCCGCGGCGGAGAGCCGACAACTGGACGCCGTAGCCCTGGCCGCCGTAGACGGGCAGCACGTGGACGCCCTTCATCTTCGAGGCGTACGACTCGAACGCCTCGCACACCTGGAGCGCGAGTTCGCGGGTCGGGGCGAGCACGAGGGCCTGCGGCGTCTTCTGCGAGACGTCGAGACGCTCGAGGACGGGCAGCGCGAAGGCCGCGGTCTTTCCCGTGCCGGTCTGCGCCATGCCGACGACGTCGCGACCCGCGAGGAGCGTCGGGATGGTGGCCGCCTGGATGGGCGACGGGGTCTCGTAGCCGAGGTCACGGATGGCTTTGAGGACGGGCCCGGTGATGCCGAGATCCTCGAATCCGGGGGTCGCGGGGGAGTCCTCGGGGGCGTCGGTCAGCACTGCATCTTCAGGGGTCACTTCCCAAGGGTAGCGCCCCGAGGGTGCTGCGCGCCTGTGAGGGCGTCCTCAGGAACCGCTGGTGAGTGCGAGAAGACGCTCCTTGACCTGCCGCCGGAGCACCTTTCCGATGAGGGATTTCGGCAGTTCGTCGACCACGAACAGCCGGCGCGGAACCTTATAAGGGGTGAGGATCCCCCGCACGAACTCGCGGATCGCTTCGACGTCGACATCGACACCGCCGTCGACGACGATCGCTGCGGCGACCTCTTCGCCGGAGTGCGCGCTCGGAAGGCCGACGACCGCGGCATCGACGATCTGCGGATGCTGGCGCAGCGCGTTCTCGACCTCGGTGGGGGCGACGTTGAACCCGCCGGTGATGATGAGTTCCTTGATCCGGTCGACGATCCGCACGAAGCCCGCCTCATCGATCGTGACGATGTCACCCGTGCGATACCAGCCGTCGGCGAAGACGGCATCCGTCTCCTCCGGCTTGCCGTAATAGCCCGAGAAGACCTGCGGACCGCGCACGACGAGCTCGCCCGCCGATCCGGCCGGGACATCGACCGTCGGATTCTCGGGATCGACCACGCGGCACTCGGTACCGGGCAGCGGGAGACCGACGGTGCCGGGCACGCGGTTGTCGGCGACGGGGTTGGCCATGAGCACGGGGGAGCACTCGCTGAGTCCGTATCCCTCGACGAGGAAACCGTGCGTCGCCGCCTCGAAGGGTACGACGAGTTCGTGGGGCAGCGCCATGGCGCCGGAGATCGCGACCTCGATGCCGTCGAGCGAGACGCCCTTCTGGTTCGCCGCCGTGAGCAGGCGATCGGCGATCGGCGGCACGAGGGGCAGGAACGTGGCGGGCTGTTTCTTCATCGCGTCGAGCACGAGATCGGGATCGAACTTGGGGAAGAGCACGAGGCGCGCACCCATCGACATCGCGAACGTGAGGCACAGCGTGAGGCCGTAGGCGTGGAACATCGGGAGGACGGCGTAGACGACGCATCCCTTGCCGCGCTGGATCGACGGGACCCACGCCTTGGCCTGCGCGGCATTGGCCAGGAGGTTGCGATGGGTCAGCGAGGCGCCCTTGGGGGTGCCGGTCGTGCCCGACGTGTACTGGATGATGGCGAGGTCGTCCGTCGAGGGGCGCGGATGCGACTCGGGGATCGGGTCGTGGGAGACGAGCGACTCCCAGGTCACCGTTCCACGGACGCGGGTGGTGAGCGCCGCGCGGGATTCCCGAGCCTTCGCCACGGGAAGGCGAAGCGCGACTCGGGTGAGGAACGGCATCGCCGTGGTCACGTCGACCGAGACGAGGGTCGACACCGCGAGATCGGACGGGAACTCCTGCACGGTCGAGACGACCTTGTTCCAGACGATCGCATGCTTCGCGCCGTGGTCCTCGAACTGCTTCCGCAGCTCGCGGGGCGTGTACAGCGGATTGTGCTCGACGACGACCGCTCCGAGCCGCAGGACGGCATAGAACGCGACGATGTGCTGAGGGCAGTTCGGCAGCACGATCGCGACGGGGTCGCCCGCGCGCACGCCGAGATCGCGGAGTCCGCCGGCGACACGGTCGATCGCGTCCTGCAACTCGGCGTACGTGGTCTCGCGGCCGAAGAACTGCAGAGCCGGTGCATCGGGATAGTCCCGCACCGACTCGGCGACGATGTCGATCAGGGATCCCGAGACGGGAGCGAGGTCTTCCGGGACGCCGTCTGCGTAGCTGGCGACCCACGGGCGAGGAGGCTGGAACGTACTCACGCGCCCCAGCATAGGGGGAGGGATCGAACGCGCGGAGGCGGCTGTGGAGGAAGCCGCTGACTAGACTTGCAGGCGTGTCTGAAATCACCCCCGAACTCGTGCGCCATCTCGGTGTGCTCGCACGCATCCAGCTGAACGACGACGAGGTGTCGCGGCTCACGGGCCAGCTCGACGCGATCGTCGACAACATCGCGAAGGTGTCGGAGGTCGCGACCGCCGACGTCGTCGCGACGAGCCACCCGATCCCGCTGAGCAACGTCTTCCGTCCCGACGTCGTCGGGCAGACGCTGACGCACGAGCAGGTGCTGCAGAACGCTCCGGATGCCGCCGACGGCCGCTTCCGCGTCACCGCGATCCTGGGAGAAGAGCAGTGAGCGACATCATCCGCCTGGACGCCTCCGACCTCGCGGCGAAGCTCGCCGCCGGGGAGGTGTCGAGCGTCGAAGCGACGCAGGCGCACCTCGACCGCATCGCCGCCGTGGACGGCGACGTCCACGCCTTCCTGCACGTGAACGCGGGGGCGCTCGAGGCCGCTGCGGCCATCGACGCGCGCCGCGCCGCGGGGGAGGAACTGGGTCCGCTCGCCGGTGTACCGCTCGCGATCAAGGACGTGCTGGTCACGACCGATCAGCCCACCACCAGCGGCTCGCGCATCCTCGAGGGATACCGCTCGCCGTACGACGCGACGGTCGTCGCGCGCTCGCGCGCCGCGGGTCTCGTGCCCCTCGGCAAGACCAACATGGACGAGTTCGCGATGGGCTCGTCGACCGAGCACTCGGCTTACGGACCCACCCACAACCCGTGGGACCTGGAGCGCATCCCGGGCGGTTCCGGCGGTGGGTCGGCTGCAGCCGTCGCCGCCTTCGAGGCCCCGATCGCCCTCGGCTCGGACACCGGCGGATCGATCCGCCAGCCCGCGCACGTGACCGGCACGGTCGGCGTGAAGCCGACCTATGGCGGGGTCAGCCGTTACGGGGCGATCGCTCTGGCGTCCAGCCTCGACCAGGTCGGTCCCGTCTCGCGCACCGTCCTCGACTCCGGACTCCTGCACGATGTCATCGCCGGTCACGACCCGAAGGACTCGACGTCGCTGAAGGACGCCTGGCCGTCGTTCGCCGACGCCGCCCGCGAGGGCGCGCGCGGCGACGTGCTCAAGGGCCTCAAGGTCGGTGTCATCCGCGAACTGCCCGACAGCGGCTTCCAGCCGGGTGTCGCGGCATCCTTCCGCGCCTCGCTCGCGCTCATGGAGGCGCAGGGAGCCGAGATCGTCGAGATCGGCGCACCGCACTTCGAATACGGTGTGGCGGCGTACTACCTGATCCTCCCCGCGGAGGCGTCGAGCAACCTCGCGAAGTTCGACTCGGTGCGCTTCGGCCTGCGGGTCACTCCGGACGGGAACCCGACCGTCGAGGACGTGATGTCCGCGACGCGCGACGCCGGTTTCGGCGACGAGGTCAAGCGCCGCATCATCCTCGGCACCTACGCGCTGTCGGCGGGTTACTACGACGCGTACTACGGCAGTGCCCAGAAGGTGCGCACGCTCATCCAGCAGGACTTCGCCGCCGCCTTCGCGGAGGTCGACGTGATCGCGACGCCGTCGGCGCCGACGACCGCGTTCAAACTCGGCGAGAAGATCGACGACCCGCTGCAGATGTATCTCAACGACATCACGACGATTCCCGTGAACCTCGCGGGTGTGCCGGGGATCTCGATCCCGAGCGGCCTGGCGGACGACGACGGTCTCCCCGTCGGCATCCAGTTCATCGCTCCGGCGCGTGAGGACGCCCGCCTCTACCGTGTGGGAGCCGCACTCGAGACGCTCCTCGTCGATTCGTGGGGCGCCCCGCTGCTCACCCGCGCACCCCAGCTCGCAGGAGGGAACCGCTGATGGCCGCCGCCAAGCTCATGGACTTCGACAAGGCCCTCGAACTGTTCGAGCCCGTGCTCGGATTCGAGGTGCACGTCGAGCTGAACACGAACACGAAGATGTTCTCGGACGCGCCGAACCCGGCGAACGAGGCGTATCACGCCGCGGAGCCGAACACGCTGATCGCGCCGGTCGACCTCGGTCTCCCCGGCTCACTGCCCGTCGTGAACGAGACGGCGATCCGGTCGTCGATCAGCCTCGGGCTCGCCCTGGGCTGCTCGATCGCGGAGTCGAGCCGTTTCGCGCGCAAGAACTACTTCTACCCCGACCTCGGGAAGAACTATCAGATCTCGCAGTACGACGAGCCGATCGCGTACGAGGGGTCGGTCGAGGTCGAGCTCGAGGACGGCACGCTCATCACGATCCCGATCGAGCGCGCGCACATGGAGGAGGACGCCGGCAAGCTGACCCACATGGGCGGCGCGACCGGTCGTATCCAGGGTGCGGAGTACTCGCTGGTCGACTACAACCGCGCGGGCGTGCCGCTGGTCGAGATCGTGACGAAGGTCATCACCGGCACGGAGCACCGCGCTCCCGAGGTCGCCAAGGCCTACGTCGCTGCGATCCGCGACATCGTGCGTGGACTCGGCATCTCCGAAGCCCGTCTCGAGCGGGGCAACCTGCGCTGCGACGCGAACGTCTCCCTGCGACGCCGGGGCGAGGAGAAGCTCGGCACCCGCACGGAGACCAAGAACGTCAACTCCATGCGCTCGGTCGAGCGTGCGGTGCGGTACGAGATCCAGCGCCAGGCGCAGATCCTCGCCGACGGCGGCTCCATCACGCAGGAGACCCGCCACTGGCACGAGGACACCGGAACCACGTCTCCGGGTCGTCCGAAGTCGGATGCCGATGACTACCGCTACTTCCCGGAGCCGGATCTCCTCCCCGTCGAGCCGGCCGCTGCACTGATCGAGGAGCTGCGGGCGGCACTGCCCGAGCAGCCCGTCGCGCGGCGTCGTCGTCTGATGACCGAGTGGGGCTTCACCGATCTCGAGTTCCAGGACGTGCGCAACGGCGGCATCCTCGACGAGGTCGAGGCGACGATCGCGGCCGGGGCCGCGCCCGCGGCCGCTCGTAAGTGGTGGACCGGCGAGATCGCCCGTCTCGCCAACGCCCAGGAGAAGGATGCCGCTGCCCTGGTGAGCCCGCAGAACGTCGCCGCCCTGCAGAAGCTGGTCGACGCGGGAACGCTGACGGACAAGCTCGCCCGTCAGGTGCTCGAGGGCGTCATCGCCGGCGAGGGAACGCCGCAGGAGGTCGTCGACGCCCGTGGCCTCGCGGTCGTCTCGGACGACGGCGCGCTGATCGCGGCGATCGACGATGCGTTCGCCGCACAGCCGGACGTGCTGGCGAAGATCAAGGATGGCAAGGTGCAGGCCGCCGGTGCCGTGATCGGTGCGGTCATGAAGGCGATGAAGGGTCAGGCGGACGCCGCGCGCGTGCGCGAACTGATCCTCGAGCGCGCCGCGCAGTAGGTCCTGTTCTCCCTCGGGCCGGTGTCGGTGGTCCGAGGGAGAATGTTCTCATGGGGCACGGAGACGGCAGAGGGCGCATGGTGTCGTCGGCGGGAGCCGACGACGCTGGAACGCGCATCCTGCACGTCGACATGGATGCCTTCTACGCGGCGGTCGAGGTGCTCGACGATCCGGGTCTTCGTGGACTCCCGATCATCATCGGAGCGCCCGATGGGCGGTCGGTCGTCTCGAGCGCGTCGTACGAGGCGCGTCGCTACGGGGTGCGCTCGGCCATGCCGGTCTCCCAGGCGATCAGGCTCTGCCCCTCGGCGCGGATCGTGATGCCGCACTTCCACCGGTATCAAGAGGTCTCCCGTCAGGTGATGGCGATCTTCGAGTCGTTCACGCCGCTGGTCGAGCCGCTGTCCGTCGACGAGGCGTTCCTCGATGTGCAGGGTGTGCGCCGGTTGTGGGGGAGCCCGGGGGCGATCGCCCGGCTCGTGCGCGAGCGCGTGGCGGACGAGGTCGGTATCACGTGCAGCGTCGGCGTCGCGGCGACCAAGCACGTCGCGAAGATGGCATCGACGATCGCGAAACCCGACGGAATGCTCGTCGTCCCGGCGGCACGCACGCTCGAGTTCCTCTCGCCGCGGCCGGTCCGCGCGATGTGGGGTGTCGGCCCGAAGGCTGCGGAGGCGCTCGAGGCGCGTGGCATCCGGACCATCGGCGACATCCGTGAGTCCTCTCCGGAGATGCTCGACCGCGCCGTCGGCTCGGCGCTGAGCGCCCGTCTGGCGCAGCTCGCCCGCGGAGAAGACGCCCGAGCCGTCGACACCGAGCGTGTGGAGAAGAGCATCGGACACGAGGAGACGTTCGAGCACGACATCCTCGATCGTCCGTTCCTGCGAGCGGAACTGTTGCGGCTCGCGGACCGCGTCGCCGCCCGTCTTCGCCGTGCGCAGTGGGAGGCGGCGACGGTCTCGATCAAGATCCGCTTCGACGACTTCCGCACCGTGAACCGCTCTCAGACGCTGTCGGAACCCACCGCGGTCGGACAGCGCATCGGCGAGGCCGCTCAGGCGCTGTTCGAGCAGATCGACCGTCGTGACCCGATCAGGCTCGTCGGAGTGCGTGCCGAGAAGCTGCAGCCGGCGGGCGGCGGTGGGATGGGGCTGTGGGACGACGACGAGGACTGGAGGCGGGTCGAGGGAGCGGTCGACGATGCCGTGGCTCGCTTCGGGACTGCGACCATCACGCGCGCGCGACACATCGGGCGCGGCGAAGGGCGCGGTGCTGCACAGCATCCTCGGGCGCACGGCGTGGATTGACGCTCCGCAACCCCTTGCGGTCGACTAGCGTGGTCCCATGCCGAACATTGCACTGGAACTCGGAAAGCAGGCCGCGTCCATCGGGGTCAAGAGCGCATACGGAGAGCCGCAGGACGTCGACGGCGTCAGCATCACTCCCGTCGCCTTCACCTACTCGGGCTTCGGCGGGGGAAGCGGCGACGGCGCGGAAGGCGGTGGCGGCGGCGGAGTCTCCGTTCCCGTCGGCGTCTACGTGCGTCGCGAGGAGGGGCTGCGTTTCGAGCCCAACATCGTCACGCTGCTGGCCGTGGCGGTACCGTTCGTCTGGGTCGCAGGCCGAGCTCTCTCACGCATCATCCGTGCCCTCAAGAAGTGACGATCCTGTCGCTGCGGCGCTCGATCGCGCGGCGGGGCTGATCTGCGACGATCTCCGCGCGTTGGCCGCGTCGAACCCGGTCGTCCTCATCGACGGCTGCAGCGGCGCGGGGAAGTCCACTCTCGCGGCGAGGGTCGCGGAAGAGTGGCCGCTCGTCGGTCGTGTGCAGGTCATCGCCCTCGATTCGCTCTATCCCGGATGGGACGGCCTCGATGGGGGAGTCGAGCGGGCGCTGGAGGGAATCCTCCGGCCGCACGGGCGCGGGAAACTCGGCGCATGGCAGCGTTGGGATTGGGAACGCGCTACCGAGGCGGAGACGCATGCGGTCGATCCTGCGCTCGGAGTGATCGTCGAGGGCAGCGGACTGTTGACACCGGCCACGGCAGCCCTGGGCGATGTGCGGGTGTGGCTCGAGGCTGCGGAGCCGGTGCGCAAGCGCAGGGCGCTGACGCGCGACGGCGAGACCTACCGTCCGCACTGGGATCGTTGGGCGGCGCAGGAGCGCGCGCACATCGCGCGTGACGACCCCCGGTCGTTGGCGACGCGGATCATCGACATTCCGTGACTGGCGGGCGCGTCAGTCGCCCATCTCCGCATCGATGAGGAGCTCGAGTCGGTACCCGATCCAGTCGTAGATCCCGAAATGCGGATCCTCGGGGTCGTGGTCGTCGTCCTCGATGATCCCGAGGCGGGTGGCGAGGACCAGGCGGATCGCGTTCAGAGTGCGCAACCACGCATCGACCTCGCCGCGCGGGACCTCGAGGGTGTGGGAGCGGAGCATGTCGTCATCGGTCATCGACGCGCGGAAGGACTGGAACGGGGCGAGTGCGCGGCGGACCACGTCGGCATCTGCGAGGCGGCGCTCGAGCAGATCGTCCCGGGTGGCCTCGGCGAAATCGCGTGACGCGTGCTCATCGTCGGGATAGGGGTTCGGTGCGAGACGATCGAGGGCCTCGTCGTTCGCATCCGCGGACGACAGCAGCGTCGTGTACTCGTCGACGACCTCGTCCAGTCGCACGCCCTCGAGGGTGACGAGGGTGATCTCGACGGCAGCGGCGCTCACTGCGGGTCCTTCCGCACGGTCGCCCAGAGGCCGTACTCGTGCATGGCCTGAGCGTGGACCTCCATGGTCTCGCGGGGCCCCGTCGCGACGATCGCGTGCCCGTCGTGGTGCACGGCGAGCATCAGCGACGTCGCGCGATCGATCGAGTAGCCGAAGTACGTGCGGAACACCCGTACGACGTAGCTCATGAGGTTGACCGGATCGTTCCAGACGACGACCTGCCAGGGCTCGAGCGGCGCGGCGCGGAGATCGATGTCCTCCACGACGTCCGGGACCACCGCAGGCGTGCTCATGCCCATCCCAGATCGTGGAGCTGCGCGTCGTCGAGGCCGTAGAAATGCGCGATCTCGTGCACGAGTGTGGTGTGGAGCTCGTCGCGGAGCTCCCCCTCGTCCTCGCACACGGCGAGGTGGGGTTCGCGGTAGACGACGATCCGGTCGGGGAGTTCGCCCATCCCGTACTGGGTGCGCTCGGTCAGGGCGAGCCCGTCGTACAGGCCGAGGAGGTCGAGGCTGCCGTCCTCCGGGCGGTCCTCGACGACGAACACGACGTTGTCGAGTCCGTCGACCATGTCGTCGGGCAGCCGATCGAGCTCGTCGACGACGAGGGTCTCGAAGGTCGCGGCATCCATTTCCATCGTGTTCAGCCTAGGGGCCGCGCAGGATCAATGCAGGAAGACGAGGAGCCCGGCGACCGCGATGAAGAGGATGCCGAAGACGGTGTTGAGGGTGCGCTGGCCCTTCGCCGTGCGCGTGAAGCGTCGGAACGGCCGGGCGGCTGCGGCGAAGAAGCCCCACATCACGAGGACGTCCACGACGATGACCGTGGCCAGGAGGATCAGGTATTGAGGCAGTTGGGGTTCGTCGAGGCGGATGAACTGGGGGATGAAGGCGAGGAAGAACACGATCGCCTTGGGGTTGAGCAGGTTGACCCAGAAACCCCGACGGATCATGGACCAGTGACCCTCGTGCGCATCGACCAGGTCGAGTGCGTCGTCGGCGACGGGGGCCGTGGGCTTCGCGAGGATCAGCCGCAGGCCGAGGTAGACGAGGTAGGCGGCACCCGCGTAACGGATGCCGTTGAACAGCAGTTCAGACCGAGAGACCAGCAGCCCGACTCCGGCCGCCACCACGACCACGTGCACCACGAGGGCGAGCTGCTGCCCGATGATGCCCCAGATCGATCGACGCCAGCCCTGGGAGAGGGCGTTCGACATCGTATTGATGGCGCCGGCGCCCGGGGTGAAGCTGATCACCACGGATGCCGTCAGAAGCGAGAACCAGACCGCGAGTGACACCTCGTCAGTCTAGGGGCGCGACTCGGAGCGAGATCCCGCAAAGCGAAAGGCCCGAGTCCGGGGACTCGGGCCTTTCGTATGGGGTGAGTAACGGGACTCGAACCCGCGACATCCGGCACCACAAGCCAGCGCTCTACCAGCTGAGCTATACCCACCATGTGCCTACCGGAGCAGGCAACCAGACGAGTCTATTACATGTTTGGGGTGAACTCCGACACGGTGCGCTGAGCGATGGTCTTCGCGTCGTCGCTCGAGGGGCCGGGCTCGTCGACGAAGACCGCCTCCCGGTAGTAGCGGAGCTCACGGATGGACTCGAGGATGTCTGCGAGCGCGCGGTGCCCGCCGTCTTTGGACGGAGCCTGGAAGAAGACTCGCGGGTACCACCGGCGCGAGAGCTCCTTGATGCTGGACACATCGACGTTGCGGTAGTGCAGCCACTGATCGATTGTCGGCATGTACTTCGCGAGGAACATGCGATCGGTGCCGATCGTGTTGCCGGCGAGGGGCGCCTTGCGCTCGACGGGGACGAAGCGACGGATGTACGCGAGGGTCTGCGCCTCAGCCTCTTCGAGCGTCACTCCGAGGGGGATCTCCTCGATCAGGCCCGACTTCTCGTGCATCTTGGTCACGAAGTCGTTCATGTTCTCGAGCGAGGCGGCGCTCGGGCGGATCACGATCTGGAATCCGGGATCGACGGGTTGGAGTTCGAAGTCCGTGATGACGACGGCGATCTCGACGAGTTCATCGATCGAGAGATCGAGCCCCGTCATCTCACAGTCGATCCATACGAGACGATCGTTCTCCGACGCAGATACCATGCCGTCATACTATCGACGGCTCCGACATCGGAGCGCGAGCACGGTACGGTAGTGCTATTCGCCTCCGTAGCTCAGCGGAAGAGCAGCGGCCTTCTAATCCGCCGGTCGCAGGTTCGAATCCTGCCGGGGGCACGACTGCGTCATCGGTTCACGAGTAACGCAGCGCGGATACCGCGTCGTCGACCCGCCAGAACTCGCCGATCAGTCGGAACGCACCGGTCTCGAGGTGGAGACGCTCGGCGCGATAGCGCAGACCGAGCGGATCGGTCGCGACGCGAAGGTGGCCGAGGACTCGACCGGACGCATTGTCCTGCACACGCCACAACTGATCGGCGGCTCGGATCAGGTGTTCACGCGTCGAGGCGATGCGGGGCGTCGTCCAGGGCTGTGCGGTGGTGGGTGCGATCAGTGTGTCGTTCATGAGTTCTCCTCTCACCTCGAACGTATGACCGACCACCGACATTCGGATCGACGGCCTGGGGCACTCTTCCTGCACGCTGACCGGGGATTCCCGTTCGTCCACCAACCGCGTGATCCGCGTCCCGCAGTGCCATCTGCCTGGCGCAGTCTGGAGCGAGCCGAGCGGAAGACTCGGGAGCGAAGGAGAACGAGATGATGGATACCGTGACGATCGTCGGCAGGGTGGCGACCGACCCCAACCAGGCGCAGACGGGCGGAGGCGTCGCCGTGACGAACTTCCGTCTCGCGAGCACCCATCGCCGATTCGATCAGTCGGCCCAGGCCTGGGTCGATTCCGGAACGAACTGGTACTCCGTCGCCGCGTATCGGCAGCTCGGCGAGCATGCGAAGGCCTCGCTGCGCTCCGGCGACAGCGTGATCGTCACCGGGCGTCTGCGGATCCGCAACTGGGAGAGCAACGGCAAGAGCGGCACGAGCGTCGACATCGACGCCGATGCGATCGGGCACGACCTCCGGTGGGGGACGACGGCCTACCTCCGTTCGAGCCGCACGACGCCGACCAGTGAGGCGCCGGCCGCGGCGAACGATACGCACGGAGACATTCGCGGCGACGAGGAGTCCGCGCCGCTCGCGCTCGACACGGCATGGGCCGAGACGGACACCCCCGCGGTGGACGAGGAAGCGACGGCGCCGGCACTCTACTGAGCCCGCGCGCGGCAGCGACTCCCGCCGTGTCGTGTGACGGCGATCGTCGGCACGTCCCCGTAGACTCGGGGCGTGCTTCGACGATCGGTCCTCCCCGTCATACGCGCGGTCGTCGGTGCGTCCGTCGCTGCGGCCGCTGTTCTCGTGCTCGCGGGCTGCGTGGGCGACCCCGACCCCGCGCCCACGTCTTCGGCTCCGTCGCCCTCGGCGACCGACGCCCCCGTGGAAGTAGCCTTCGTGCCCGACGGCTCCGCCGACGACAACCTCCCGATCTTCACTCAGACCGCACAGGGCGTGTGGGATTCGGAGCAGCGCGCCGAGGGGCGAGCGTACGTCGACGCGCTCGTGGGCGTCGGCTTCGACAAAGCGGCGATGCAGGTCACCAACGACCAGTCGACCGTGGGGAACGCGGCCGAGAGTCTGCAGTTCTCGGTGCGCTGGGGCGACACCGAGTGCCTCATCGGCCAGGTCGGTCCGTCGACGGGCCAGCTGGTGACGCAGGTGATGCCGCAACTCGCCGAGGGGCGATGCCTCATCGGCACCACGCGCGCGATCGACTGGTGACCCGCACTCCAGCCGGTAGGCTGGAGTGTCGATCAGACGCCGACAGAAGGAGCGATTCCCGGTGGCAGAGTACATCTACTCGATGGTCCGTGCGCGCAAGGCGGTGGGCGAGAAGCTCATCCTCGATGACGTCACGATGGCCTTCCTCCCCGGAGCGAAGATCGGCATGGTCGGCCCGAACGGTGCCGGTAAGTCGACGATCCTCAAGATCATGGCCGGCCTCGACACGCCCTCCAACGGCGAGGCGAAGCTCTCGCCGGGGTTCAGCGTCGGCATCCTGATGCAGGAGCCGGAGCTCGACGAATCCAAGACGGTGATCGAGAACATCCAGGACGGCATCGCCATCAAGGCGAAGGTCGACCGTTTCAACGAGATCTCGGCGCTGATGGCCGATCCCGACGCCGACTTCGACGCCCTCCTCGCCGAGATGGGCACCCTGCAGGAGGAGATCGACGCAGCCGACGGATGGGACCTCGACTCCCAGCTCGACCAGGCGATGGATGCGCTCCGCACCCCGCCGGCCGATGCGGCGATCGCTCCGCTCTCCGGTGGTGAGAAGCGCCGCGTGGCTCTCGCCAAGCTGCTGCTGCAGAAGCCGGATCTGCTGCTGCTCGACGAGCCCACCAACCACCTCGATGCCGAGAGCGTGCTCTGGCTCGAGCAGCACCTGCAGGCGTACAAGGGCGCGGTCATCGCGATCACCCACGACCGGTACTTCCTCGACCACGTCGCCGAGTGGATCGCAGAGGTCGACCGTGGTCGCCTGATCGGCTACGAGGGCAACTACTCGACCTACCTCGAGAAGAAGGGCGAGCGCCTCGAGATCCAGGGCAAGAAGGACGCCAAGCTCGCGAAGCGCCTCAAGGAGGAGCTCGAGTGGGTCCGCTCCAGCGCGAAGGGGCGTCAGACCAAGTCGAAGGCGCGTCTCGCCCGGTACGAGGAGATGGCATCCGAGGCGGAGCGCACCCGCAAGCTCGACTTCGAGGAGATCACGATCCCCGCCGGTCCTCGACTCGGCAGCATCGTCATCGACGCGAAGAACCTGCAGAAGGGCTTCGACGGTCGCTCTCTCATCGACGGACTCAGCTTCAACCTGCCGCCCAACGGCATCGTCGGCGTGATCGGCCCGAACGGCGTCGGAAAGACCACGCTGTTCAAGACGATCGTGGGCCTGGAGCCGCTCGACGGCGGCACCCTGAAGATCGGTGAGACGGTCAAGATCAGCTACGTCGACCAGTCTCGGGCGAACATCGACCCCGACAAGACGCTGTGGGAGGTCGTCTCCGACGGACTCGACTTCATCACCGTCGGCAAGACCGAGATCCCGTCGCGCGCCTACGTGTCGAAGTTCGGATTCAAGGGGCCGGACCAGCAGAAGAAGGCCGGTGTGCTCTCCGGTGGTGAGCGCAACCGTCTGAACCTCGCCCTCACGCTCAAGGAGGGCGGCAACCTGCTGCTCCTCGACGAGCCCACCAACGACCTCGACGTCGAGACGCTGAGCTCGCTCGAGAACGCGCTGCTCGAGTTCCCCGGCTGCGCCGTGGTCATCACGCACGACCGGTGGTTCCTCGACCGCATCGCCACGCACATCCTGGCGTACGAAGGCACCGACGAGAAGCCCGACCAGTGGTACTGGTTCGAGGGCAACTTCGAGGCCTACGAGGAGAACAAGATCGAGCGCCTCGGGCCGGACGCGGCGAAGCCGCACCGGTCGACGCACCGCAAGCTCACGCGCGACTGAGCGCCGATGTCCGATTCGAGCACAGCGGCAGGTCCTCGTCTGCACATTCCCATCCACCTGCGGTGGGGAGATCTGGACGCATTCAACCACGTCAACAACACCTCCATGCTCAAGCTCCTCGAAGAGGCGCGCGTGCGGGCGTTCTGGCGTGCGGGACCGGGGGAGGAAGCCCCCTCGACCGCTGTGCTCGATTCGGGGATCGATGAGGGCGTGCTCACGCTCATCGCCCGCCAAGAGATCGAGTACCTCGCGCCGGTGCCGTACCAGCGCCGGCCGCTCGAGGTGCAGATGTGGTTCGGCAAGCTCGGCGGATCGAGCGTCGAGGTCTGCTACGAGGTGCACAACGACCCCGCGTCCGAGCCGCGCACCATCTACGCCCGCTCGACCGCGATCATCGTGCTCGTCGATGCCCGCACCGGGCGGCCGACCCGCCTCACCGGAGAGATGCGCGAGGCGTGGGAACCCTACGTCGGCGCGTCGATCGAGTACGCGCACCGCTGAGCGGGTCGAGCGCTGGATCGGGGATCAGGCGCCTTCGGGCACGCGGATCATGATCTCCTGTGCGACGCTCGCGACCAGAGCTCCATCACGCGTGTAGATGCGTCCCGTCGCGAGTCCGCGACCCCCGCGGGCGTTCGGCGACTCCTGCACGTAGAGCAACCACTCGTCGACCCGCGCCGGACGATGCCACCACATCGCGTGGTCGAGGCTCGCCACCTTCAGCCCGGGAAGCGCCCAGTAGACGCCGTGCGCCCGCAGGATCGACTCCTGGATCGTCATGTCGCTGAGGTACGCGAGAGCCGCGCGGTGCAGGCGCGGATCGTCGGGAAGCGGTGCGCGCATCCGCATCCACACCGCCTGACGGGGTGCCCGCTCGTCACCGCTCGGCAGATAGAGCGGGTGGTCGACGTGACGGATGTCGGCAGCGCGGTCGGTCAGCATCCGCACCGTCCCGCCGGGTAGACCCTCGACCGTCGCCTCATCCGGGTCGAGCGTCTCCGGATCGGGGATTCCCTCGGGTAGCGGCTCGGCATGCTCGACGCCGGGATCCTCGTCCTGGAACGAGGCGATCATCGAGAAGATCGGCACCCCGTTCTGGTACGCCTGCGACCGACGGGTGGAGAACGACCGCCCGTCGTGGATGCGATCGACCGCGATCGTTATCCCCTGTGCGGAATCGCCCGGGCGCAGGAAGTAGCCGTGCATCGAATGCACCGGTCGGTCTTCGGGGAGCGTGCGCTCGGCGGCGATGAGGCTCTGGGCGAGCACCTGGCCGCCGTAGATGCGTCCGGTAGGCATCGGGTGCGACGCACCGGTGAAGATGTCCTCCGTCGTACGCGCCTGCGTCGAATCGAGATCGAGCACCTCGAGCAACTGCTCGACGGTGCGGATGGCGTGGCTCTCCGCGCTCATATCTCCCTCTCCGCGGCCGGACCACCGCTCCGTTGATAGTTTAGAACCCGTGCCCCACGACCTCCTGCTCGCCGACCGCGAGACCGCGAAAGACGTCCTCACCTTCCTGGGACGGGCGGCGCGGATCACCGACGAGGGGGTCCGTCTGCAGGCGGCGAACGGAGTTCTCGCGTTGACCACCGCGGCGCTCGCTCCGCAGGGGCTGTTCGACCAGACCCCTACCGTGCTGGCGATGCGCATCGTCCATGCCGATCCCGAGCTGCAGTGCGACATCGTGGTCGACCGACTCACGGCCGGTGACGACGACGTTCGACTCACGCTTCCCGAGACGGGTCTCTCCCCGGCGTGGGCGGGTGTCGCACCGCCGCGAAGCGGATGGGAGCAGATCGCCGAGCTTCCGGCATCCGTCATCGCGAATCGTGCCCAGTGGGGGATCTCCGCCGTCGCGCGCGGTGCGACTCCCGGCGCCGGAGAGGAAGCCGTCCGCGCGTTGCGTGCGGCCATCTGGGGCGAACCGGACGAGGAGCTGGCGGGCCTGCCGCGCGGAATCGCCTTCGCGGCCGACGCGCTGGGATTCATCTCGGGTGAGGAGCAGGTGCCGGTGACGCGCTCGGGGCGATGGTCGCGCCTTGCATTCCGTCGCGGGCATGTACTCGCGCGCGGTCCGGTCGCGACCGGACTTACCGCCGTGCGGGGTACGGGACTCCAGGGCTCGATCTAGCCGCCGGCTGCCGGCTCATCGCGCCGCGGCGCGTCCTGCCTGCCGTCCGGAGAACAGGCAGCCGCCCAGGAACGTCCCTTCGAGCGCGCGATAGCCGTGCACGCCACCGCCGCCGAAGCCGCTCGCCTCGCCTGCCGCGAACAGACCGGGGATGGCAGAGCCCTGGCCGTCGAGCGCACGCCCGTCGAGATCGGTCTGGATGCCTCCGAGCGACTTGCGGGTGAGCACATGGAGCTTCACGGCGACCATGGGTCCGGCGGACGGGTCCTGCAGACGATGCGGTGCGGCTGTGCGGATGAGCTTGTCGCCGCGATAGCTGCGCATCGAGCGGAGCATGCCGATCTGGGCATCCTTGGTGAAGTCGTTCTCGATCTCCCGATCACGCGCCTGCACCTCGCGCCGCACGGTGTCGATGTCGAGGTGTTCTCCGCCCGGATGCGCCCGCATCTGCTCGAGCAAAGACTCGAGATCGTTCTCGACGATGAAGTCAGCGCCCTCATCGAGGAACGACTGGACGGGGCCGGTCGGTCCCTTGGCGAGACGCGACTTCAGCAGCAGCCCGACGTCCTTACCGGTGAGGTCCGGGTTCTGCTCGCTCCCGGAGAGCGCGAACTCCTTCTCGATGATCTGACGGGAGGTCACGAACCACGAGTGGTCGTGGCCCGTCGTGCGCAGATGAGCCAGGGTGCCGAGCGTGTCGAAGCCCGGGTACAGCGGTACGGGCAGGCGCGAGCCGGTCGCATCGAGCCAGAGCGATGAGGGACCGGGGAGGATGCGGATGCCGTGCGACGGCCAGACCGGATCCCAGTTCGTGATGCCCTCGACGTAGTGCCACATGCGGTCGCCGTTGATCAGCCGGGCGCCGGCCTCGGCGGAGACGCGCTGCATCGAACCGTCGACGTAGGCGGGCACGCCGGTGAGCATGTGGGCCGGGGGAGTGCCGAGCCGCTCGGGCCAGGCCGCACGCACCAGATCGTGGTTGCCGCCGATACCGCCCGAGGCCACGATCGTCGCGCCCGCACGGATCTCGAAGTCGCCGACGATCTCTCGGGAGGAGGGGATGCCGCGCTCCTCGCCGTTCGAGGCGAGGATGTCGCCGCGGGCACCCGATACGGCGCCGTCGGCCGTGAGCAGTGCGGTGACGCGATGGCGGGGCAGGACGGTGAGCCGCCCCTCGCGCTCGCCCTGTTCGACCCGGGCCGCGAAGGGAGCGACCACTCCCGGACCGGTGCCCCAGGTGATGTGGAAACGCGGCACGGAGTTTCCGGGGCCGATCGCCCCGTAGCCTCCGCGTTCCGCCCATCCCACGACGGGGAAGAAGCCGACGCCCCGTTCGCGCAGCCAGGCGCGCTTCTCCCCGGCGGCGAACTGCAGGTAGGCCTCCGCCCATCGGCGCGGCCACTCGTCCTCCGGGCGGTCGAAACCGGCGGAGCCGAACCAATCCTGCGTCGCGAGCTCGATCGAGTCGCGGATGCCGAGGCGTCGCTGCTCGGGGGAATCGATGAAGAACAGTCCGCCGAACGACCACCACGCCTGTCCGCCGAGGTTCGTGCGCGGCTCCTGATCGATGAGCACGACGCGGCGACCGGCGTCGAGCGCCTCGGAGGCGGCGACGAGTCCGGCCAACCCCCATCCGATCACCAGGACATCCGTGGACAGGGGCGTGTTCGTCATGGTGTCTCCGTTGATTCCTGACGTGAGCGGGTCTCGAGCGTGGGGCGTCCGTCGGCGCCGGCACCGATTCCCGACGGCTCGAACGTGTTCACCATGGCATATGCGGCGCGCTCGAGGTAGTCCCAGAGCGTGGATTCGTGCAGAGGCGACAACTCCGCCTCGTCGACGGCTGTGCGCATGCAGCGGAGCCAACGATCGCGGGCGTCGGGGTCGACGTGGAACGGTATGTGGCGCATGCGCAGCCGCGGGTGCCCACGGGTCTCCCCGTACGTGGTGGGCCCTCCCCAGTACTGCTCGAGGAACAGCAGCAGCCGCTCTTCCGCGGGACCGAGATCCTCCTCGGGGTACATGGGCTTCAGCACCGGATCGATCGCGATCTCGCGGTAGAAGACCGAGACGATCTTCGCGAACGTCTCGCGGCCGCCGACCTCGTCGTAGAACGTCACTTGTCTGTGCTCCCGTCGCCCGTGGTGGGCTTCTTGCGCCGCCAGATCCCGCGGTCGGGGATCACCGGAACGCCGGTCACGGCGTTCGGACGCGTCTTGGGGGGATTCGCTCCGCGGACGCGTCGCGCTCCGTCGAGGCCGGTGGGGATCACGGCGTGCATTCGGGGGATCGCGATCTCCTTCTCGGCCAGTGCCGAGCGCAGACGCTTGCGCAGCTCCTGAGCGACGTCGTCCTTCGCGTTCGCGCGGGCCTTGATCACGATGCGTACGACGAGGGCGTCGCCCTCGATCGATTCCAGGCCCCACAGCTCGGGCTTCTCGACGATCCGGGTGCGCCACTTCGGGTCCTTCGCGAGGGCGAGGGCGGTGTCGAGCATCGTCTGCTCGACCACTTCGAGATCGGAGTCGACGGGCACGCCGATATCGATGATCGCGCGGGCCCAGCCCTGCGACATGTTGCCGATGCGCAGGACCTCGCCGTTGCGCACGTACCAGAGGGTGCCGTTGACATCGCGCACCTGCGTGATGCGCACGCTCACGTACTCGACCACGCCGGTCGCGAGACCGAGGTCGACGACGTCGCCGATGCCGATCTGATCCTCGGCGACGAGGAAGATGCCGTTCAGCACGTCCTTGACGATGTTCTGGGCGCCGAAACCGAGGCCGGCACCGACCGCGGCGGTCAGCAGCGTCAGGGAGCCGAGCAGGCTGTTGTCGATCGCGTTCACGATGAGCACGAGCGCGATGATCACCAGCATCACGTTCACGATGTTCTGGAGGATCGACCCCAGGGTGCGTGTGCGCTGCACGAGGCGCATGTCGGCGAGCGGTGAGCGTTCCAGGGCCTGCGTGTCGTCGACGGATGCCTTGTTCTTCGCGCTGTCGACGATGCGGTGCACGACCCGACGGATGACCACGCGCAGCACGAGGGCGATGAGCACGCAGCTCACGATGATGATCGCGACCAGGAGTGCTTTGCCTCCGACGATCCCCAACACGCGGAGCGTCTCCTCCCAGATCGCTGGGACGTCGGTCGGCTCGACGGGATCGGTGTTCTCGAACGGA
Organism: Microbacterium sp. NPDC087868; assembly: GCF_044900755.1. Classification (NCBI taxonomy): domain Bacteria; kingdom Bacillati; phylum Actinomycetota; class Actinomycetes; order Micrococcales; family Microbacteriaceae; genus Microbacterium; species Microbacterium sp. NPDC087868. Next base: position 552,606 of record NZ_JBJDNO010000001.1, on the reverse strand, counting down.
ATGATCATCGCCAACGATTCTAGCGATCGGGTCTCGGTGGGGGCTGGATACGAGAAGGGGCCCGGGGCGACGTCGTCAGACGCACCCCGGGCCCCGTCACGCAGGCGGTCAGTCGTCGCTGTCGCGGGACTGCGCGGTGAGCGCGCGCTCGACGTCGGCGAGGTTCTCGAGCACGAGGCGGCGCAGCGCCGGCGCGGCATCCTGATGCTCGGACAGCCACGCGCGCGTCGCGTCGCGAAGAGCGACATCGGCCAGTGCCGTCGGGAACAGACCCGTCACGAGGTACTGCGCGATCTGATAGGTGCGCGACTCCCATACGGGGAGGAGCATCTCGAAGTACGGCCCGACGAACTCGCGGAGAGCTTCGGCACCCGCGGGGTGCACGAAGCCGAGAGCCGCGGAGCGGACGATCGTGTTCGGGGCATCGTCACGGTCGACGAGGGAGGCCCACGCCGCCTTCTTGGATGCGACGTCGGGGAGAGCCGCACGTGCCTGCGCGGCGAACTCGCCACCCTTGGAGGTGTTGTCCGCGGCGAGAGCGGCGTCGATCGTCGCGGCATCCGTGGCCCCGATGGTCGCGAGGCCCACCAGCAGCTGCCAGCTCAGGTCGGCATCGATCTCGAGGCCGGGCAGCGTCTCCTCGCCCGAGCGCAGGCGACCGACGATGCCCGCGTGCTCCGGCGTCACGAGAGAGGTGGCGAAGGCGGTGACGAACTGCAGCTGGCTGTCGCTGCCGGACTCGGCCGACTCGGCGAGTGCCCAGAGGCCGTCGGCGACCTTGAGTCGCGCCGCGTCGCGCTCCTGGGGCGCGACGTAGAGCGTCGCCGCCGTGCGCAGCTGCGCGAGCGTCGTGCGCACGGTCGTCGACTCGCTCTCCCGGCCGATGTTGCCGAGCACGAGATCGATGTAGTCGGATGCCGCGCTCTCGGCGTCGCGGGTCTGATCCCACGCTGCACCCCAGACGAGCGAGCGCGCGAGCGGATCGTGGATGTCGGCGAGGTGCGCGATGGCCGTGGCGAGCGAGCGCTCGTCGAGGCGGATCTTCGCGTAGGCGAGGTCCTGGTCGTTCAGCAGCACGAGGTCGGGCTGGGCCAGGCCCTGCAGCTCCGGCACCTCGGTGCGATCGCCGTCGACGTCGACCTCGACGTAGTGCGTGCGGCTGAGTGCACCGTCGGACAGGTTGTAGAACCCGATGCCCAGACGGTGCGGGCGGATCGTCGGGTAGTCGGCCGGGGCGGTCTGCGTCACGGCGAAGCGCGAGATCGTGCCGTTGCCGTCCTCCGCGATGACGGGCTCGAGGGTGTTGACCCCCGCGGTCTCGAGCCACTTCTTCGACCACGTGCTCAGGTCGCGTCCGCTGGTCGCCTCGAGCTCTACGAGCAGATCGCTCAGCTCGGTGTTGCCCCACGAGTGCTTCTGGAAGTACTGCGAGACACCGGCGAAGAAGGCCTCGATGCCCACCCACGCGGCGAGCTGCTTGAGCACGGAGCCGCCCTTGGCGTACGTGATGCCGTCGAAGTTGACCTGTACGTCCTCGAGGTCGTTGATCTCGGCGACGATCGGGTGCGTCGACGGGAGCTGGTCCTGGCGGTACGCCCAGGTCTTCTCCATCGCGTTGAAGGTCGTCCATGCCTCGGTCCACTCGGTGGCCTCGGCGGTCGCGATGGTTGACGCCCACTCGGCGAACGACTCGTTCAGCCAGAGGTCGTTCCACCACTTCATGGTCACCAGATCGCCGAACCACATGTGTGCGAGCTCGTGGAGGATCGTGACGACACGACGCTCCTTCACGGCATCCGTCACCTTGCTGCGGAAGACGTAGGTCTCGGTGAAGGTGACAGCGCCGGCGTTCTCCATGGCTCCGGCGTTGAACTCCGGCACGAAGAGCTGGTCGTACTTGGCGAACGGGTAGGGAACGCCGAACTTGGACTCGTAATAGGCGAAGCCCTCACGGGTCTTGTCGAAGATGTAGTCGGCGTCGAGGTGCTGCCAGAGGCTCTTGCGTCCGTAGACACCGAGAGGGATGACGCGGCCGGATGCGCTCGTGAGCTCGGAGAAGGTCGACTCGTACGGGCCGGCGATCAGGGCCGTGATGTACGAGGAGATGCGGGGGGTCGGCTCGAAGCCCCAGGTCGCGGTGACGTCGTCGTCGTGCACGATGGGCTCGGGCGTGGGGGAGTTCGAGATCACCTTCCAGGCGGCGGGCGCCGTGATCGTGAACTGGAACGTGGCCTTCAGATCGGGCTGCTCGAACACCGCGAACACGCGACGGGAGTCGGGCACCTCGAACTGGGAGTAGAGGTAGACCTCGCCGTCGACGGGATCGACGAAGCGGTGCAGGCCCTCGCCCGTGTTCGTGTAGAGGCAGTCGGCGTCGACGACCAGCACGTTCTCGGCCTGCAGGCCCGTGAGGGTGATGCGCGAGTCCGCGAAGACCTCGTTCGGGTCGAGCTGCTCGCCGTTGAGCGAGATCTCGCGCACATCGCGCGCGATCAGGTCGATGAACGTGAAGCTGTCGGGCGTCGCGGTGAAGCGGACGACGCTCCGGGATCCGAAGATCTCGGCGCCCTTCGTCAGGTCGAGTGCGATGTCGTACGACTCGGTGCCGACGACGTCGCGACGCTCCTGCGCTTCGATACGGGTGAGGTTCTCTCCAGGCACAGCTTTACTCCCAGGGGTGAGGGGTCGTCGCCGGGGAATGGCGCAGTTGGCGCCGACGGCAACCATGACAGACTACGCCAGCGCGCGACCCTCGCCACTCCGTCGAGGTGAAAGGATAGGAGGGTGAGCGCGATCGAACCCGTAGTCGTCCCCTTTGCCTCTGCTGCCGCGGCCGGAGGTGCAGCCATCGTCACGACCCCCGTCGCCTACGACGGGATCCTCCTCGCCGGCTTCGGCGGACCGGAGGGGCAGGAGGACGTGATCCCCTTCCTGCGCAATGTGACGCGAGGGCGCGGCATCCCCGACGAGCGGCTCGAAGAGGTCGCGCATCACTACCGTCACTTCGGCGGCGTGAGTCCGATCAACGGCCAGAACCGCGCGCTCAAGGCGGCGCTCGAAGCCGAACTCGCCGCGCGGGGCATCGATCTGCCCGTGTACTGGGGCAACCGCAACTGGACGCCGTATCTCGCGGACGCGGTGACGACGGCATCCGACAACGGCCACTCGACGCTGCTCGCCTTCGCGACGAGCGCGTACAGCTCGTTCTCGAGCTGCCGGCAGTACCGCGAGGACTTCGCGGGCGTTCTGCAGGAGACCGGCCTCGGTGAAAGCGTCACGATCGACAAGATCCGCCCGTTCTACGACCACCCCGGATTCGTCGACGCCTTCGAGACCGGCGTCCGCGAAGCGATCGAGGGCTTCCTCGCCGACGGGATCGCGGCATCCGACATCCAAATCCTGTTCTCCACGCACAGCATCCCGACGGAGGACGCGCAGCGCTCCGGCGCGCGCGACATCGACTGGGGTGAGGGCGGCGCGTACGCGGCGCAGCACGAGGCCGTCGCGGCCTGGGTGATGGACCGCGTGCTGCAGACGCTGCCGACCGGTGCCGGTGTGTCGTGGGAGCTCGTCTACCAGTCGCGCTCGGGCCCCCCGTCGCAGCCGTGGCTCGACCCCGACGTGTGCGACGTCATCGCCGAGCTGCCCGGGCGCGGACGCCGGGCCGTCGCCGTCGTTCCGCTGGGCTTCATGAGCGACCACATGGAGGTGCTCTGGGACCTCGACACCGAGGCCAAGGAAGCGGCGGAGGAAGCGGGACTCGCCTTCACCCGCACGCCCACCCCGGGTGTGTCGCCCACGTTCGTCGCCGGGATCGTCGACCTGATCCAGGAGCGTCTCGAGGGGCGTCCGCGGAGTGAGCGCCAGCACCTGACCGACCTTCCGGGCGGTTTCGACGTCTGCCGTCCCGGCTGCTGCGAGAACGTGCGCGCCGGCTTCAAGCCGGCGGCCGCGGGCATCGCCCCGTAGTCCGACACGATGTCGGTGGCGTCAATAGAATGAAGGCCATGCGCATCCACATCGCCACCGATCACGCCGGTCTCGAGTTCTCGACCCAGTTGCAGGAGCATCTGCGCGCGGCGGGCCACGATGTCACCGATCATGGGCCGATCGCGTACGACGCGCTCGACGACTACCCGGCGTTCTGCATCCGTGCCGCGCAGGCCGTCGTCGCGGACCAGGCCGCGGGGATCGAAGCCGCCGGCATCGTCTTCGGCGGGTCGGGCAACGGCGAGCAGATCGCGGCGAACAAGGTGCAGGGCATCCGCGCCGCGCTCGTCTGGAACCTGTCGACCGCCGAGCTCGCCCGCGAGCACAACGACGCGAACGTGATCTCGATCGGCGCCCGTCAGCACACGTACGACGAGGTCACGTCGTTCATCGATCTCTTCCTCGCCACGCCCTTCTCGGGCGAGGAGCGCCACGTTCGTCGGATCGGGCAGATCGCCGACTTCGAGCGCGACGGCTCCCTGCTGCCGGACCCGCGGGCCTGACATGCCCGAGGGTCATTCCGTCCACCGGATCGCGCGCCAGTTCGACCGCAACTTCATCGGGAAGACGCTCTCCGCCGCCAGCCCGCAGGGCCGATTCGCCGAGGGCGCCGCGGTTCTCGACGGCCGATCCGCCGTGAGCGTGCAGGCCGTCGGCAAGCAGATGTTCCTCGAGGCCGAGGGCGACGTGTGGCTGCGCGTGCACCTCGGCCTCTACGGCGCCTGGGACTTCGCGGGGGAGATCCTCGTCGACCCGACGATCGCCTCGGCGAACGGTCGGATGGGGCAGACCAACCAGCGCGGCACGGTCATCGACGAGGAGATCCTCGACGACGCCGGAGAGAACTCGCTCGCATCGATCGGCGCCCCGCGGCGCACGCGCGTGCACGTGCGCATGTCGGAGCAGACCAAGGGCCTCGCCGACGAGGGCGTGGAGTGGCCGCCGCCCGTGGTCGGGCAGGTACGTCTGCGTCTGATGACCGACATCACCGCCGCCGATCTCCGCGGCCCCACCGCGTGCGTCCTGCAGACCCCCGACGAGATGCTCGCGACCATCGCGAAGCTCGGACCGGACCCGCTCGTCGGAGACCCGGTCGAGAACGAGGAGCGCTTCGTCTGCGCAGTGCGGAAGAAGCAGACCGTCATCGCCCTCCTGCTGATGGACCAGTCTGTCGTGAGCGGCATCGGAAACGTGTACCGCGCCGAGATGCTCTATCGGCAGCGGCTCAACCCGCACACCCCGGGACGTGACGTTCCCGAGGACGTCGTGCGTGCCCTCTGGCACGATTGGGTGCGGCTGCTGGCGATCGGCGTCGAGACCGGCCAGATGATGACGATGGACGACCTGTCGCCCGAGCGGTATCGAGCGGCCATGGCGAGCCGTGACGACAGGCACTGGGTCTACCACCGCGCGGGTCTGCCGTGTCGCGTGTGCGGTACCGAGATCGCCCTCGAGGAGATCGGCGCGCGCAAGCTCTACTGGTGCCCGCGCTGCCAGGCGTGAGAGCCCGGGATCGAGTCGAGTCCTAGGCTGGGAGGATGCGTCAGAATCCCAGCTTCACTCTCGCCGATCGGGCGGAGATCCGTCGCGTGATCGCGGCGAATCCCTGGGCCACGATCACGAGCAGCACCGCCGATGGACTCGTCGCCTCGCACTACGCCGTACTGCTGGACGACGCGAGCGACGACCTGACGGTGGTGGGTCACGTCGGCCGGCCCGATGACCTCATCCACGGACTCGGCGACGGTGAGATCCTCATCGTCTTCCAGGGGCCGCACGGTTACATCTCGCCGGGTTGGTACGGCGATGTGGCCGCTGTGCCGACGTGGAACTACACGGCGGTGCACCTGTCGGGCGTGCCCGAGATCCTGAGCGCCGACGAGAACCTCGCGGTGCTGGACCGTCTCGTGGACCGTTTCGAGAGTGAGCTTCCCGATCCGCGACGGATGTGGGAGCGGCCGAACGATGCGGCCTTCATCGAGCGTCTTGCGGCCGGCACCGTCGGCTTCCGGTTGACCCCGACGCGCGTGGTCGCGAAGCGCAAGCTCAGCCAGAACAAGCCCGCGGAGACGATCGATACGGTCATCGGCGAACTGAACGGCGAGGGGCCTTACGCCAACCCGGCGTTGGCATCGGAGATGCGTCGGGCGCAGGACGCACGGAAGGAGAAGCGGGCATGAGCGTCGTCGGTGACGAGGTCGGGATGATCCGCGGGGTTCGCATCGCCGGACCCGGTCGTGAGTACCTGATCGACGAGGAGCCGGTGGACATCGTGATCGCGGACGGACGGATCGCCGACATCGCGCCCGCCGGCGCCCTGCCCTCGACCGGTGCGGAGCTCGATGCCGAGGGGGCGTGGGCGGTGCCGGGGCTCTGGGACAACCACGTGCACACGGTGCAGTGGGCGTTGGCGGCCGAGCGCGAATCGCTGGATGACACTCTCTCGGCCGCCGAGGCGGCGTCCCGGATGGGGGCGGTCGCGCCTCTGTCGGACGGGCGGCGCGTGGGAACGGGGTATCGCGACGCGCTCTGGGACGACCGCCCGACGCTCGCCGTGTTGGACGCAGCGACCGGTGAGGTGCCGACGTACCTCATCAACGCTGACGTGCACAGCGTGTGGCTGAACTCCGCGGCGCTACGGCGCGAGGGCATGTCGACCACCGATGGGGTGCTGCGCGAGGAGGGGGCATTCGAGATCTCGCGCCGTCTGAACGCGGTCGACCCCGAGCATGCGGACCGCGCAGTGCAGCGAGCGGGGGAGGAGGCCGCAGCTCGCGGGGTAACCGGGATCGTCGACTTCGACATGGCCTGGAACGCGGATGCCTGGCCGCGCCGTGTCGCGAGCGGGTTCGCCGCGCACCGGGTGGAGTTCGCGGTGTACCCGTTCGACCTGGCTCGGGCGGTGGCGGAGGGTCTTCGTACCGGTGAGCTCATCGACGATGCGGACCTTCCGCAGGCGCGACGAGGCCTCATCCGGGTGGGACCGTTGAAGATCATCAGCGACGGCTCGCTCGGCACGCGGACCGCGGCGTGCACGCACGCGTACCCGGGCGATCCCTACAATTTCGGGGTGATGACGGTTCCCCGCGAGGAGCTGATCGGACTGCTCACCACCGCGACCGGCGCGGGCCTCGCCGTCGCCGTGCACGCGATCGGCGATCGCGCGGCCTCCACCGCGCTGGACGCCTTCGCCATGACCGGGGCCGTGGGCTCCATCGAGCACGCGCAGCTCGTCCGGCACGCCGATCTCGCGCGATTCGCCCGACTCGGTATCACGGCGAGTGTGCAGCCGCAGCACGCGATCGACGACCGCGATCTCGCGGAGCGGCTGTGGGCGACGCAGGATTCCCTGGGGTACCCGCTCGCATCGCTGTTCGCCGCGGGGGCCGATGTGAGGTTCGGTTCCGATGCGCCGGTGGCTGCCCTCGACCCCTGGCAGGCGATGGCCGCCGCCGTCACACGTACCGAGAACGCGCGCGACGCCTGGCATCCCGAGGAAGCGGTGACCTTCGATCAGGCGCTGCAGGCCAGCATCCGGTCGACGAGCGTTCCCGGAGCTCCCGCCGACCTGGCGTTGTGCGCCGCGGATCCGCGGCGAGCGACGGGGACGCATCTGCGCGACATGCCGGTGGTCGCGACACTGCTCGCCGGTCGCGTCACCCACCGGGCCTGAACAGGAAGAAGGGCCCCGGGATCGAATCCCGGGGCCCTTCTCTCGTTCTCGTGCGACGAGATTACGCGGCGATGTGCGAAACGAGGAACCAACGGTCCTTCTCGAGGCCGCGCATGATCTCGATCGCGACGTCCTGGCTCGTGAGGTCGACCTCGTCGAGGCCGTCGATCGCGGCCTTGGTGTCGACCAGGATCGCGTCGATGTCGGCGATCACGGCGCGGACGAGTTCGTCCGACTGCGTGAAGCCGGCGGGGACGCCGGTCTCGCCGGCCTTCGCGGCGACCGCGCTCACGCGGGCGTCGATCGGGAGACCGAGGGCGACGATGCGCTCCGCCGCGGTGTCGGCGAAGTCGCCGGCGTGGGCGACGATCGTGTCGAGGAGTTCGTGGACGCCGACGAAGTTGGCGCCGCGCACGTGCCAGTGCGCCTGCTTGCCGTTGATCGTGAGCGCCTGCAGGCCCAGGACGACGGGCGAGAGGAACTGTGCGGCGGCAGCAGCCACGGTGGGGTCGCTGGCGGTGGTGGAAACGGTCTGTACCTTGCTCATCTTGTGCTCCTCCGAGGTGCCTTTTCGTACCTGATGAAGACAACGCTACTCAGGTTGAAACATTCCGCAAGCAAGCTGAGGCTCCGCTAACCGCCCCGAAAATCCGCGGAATCACGGGGATGTGAGGATAGTCTCGCCTCATGAGCATCGCATCCGGAGCATCCGTCCTCGCCCTCCCCGATCGGGAGCCGTCGATCGATCCCGAGGCGTTCGTCGCCGAGGGTGCTCGCATCGTCGGCGACGTCACTCTCGCAGAGTCGTCGAGCGTCTGGTACAACGCGGTCCTCCGGGCCGATTCGGCCTCGATCGTGATCGGAGCGGGCAGCAACGTGCAGGACAACGTCTCGGTGCACGTGGACGCCGGACACCCGGTGCTGATCGGGCGCCATGTGTCGATCGGGCACAACGCCGTCGTACACGGATGCTCGATCGGCGACGGTTCGTTGATCGGCATGGGGGCGGTGATCCTCAGCGGCGCGGTGATCGGGAGCGGGTGCCTGATCGCCGGTGGTGCCGTCGTGCTGGGAGGCAGCGAGGTGCCGGACGGATCTCTCGTCGCCGGCGTTCCCGCGAAGGTGCGTCGCGCCCTGACCGAGGAGGAGCGTGCCGGACTGCTCGCGAACGCCGACATCTATCTCGCGCACCAGCAGGTGCACGCGCGCGCGACGGAGGTATGACCCGGGGCACCGCTAGGCTGGACGTACACGGGGCGGTGGCCAAGCTGGTCAAGGCAGCGGGCTCATAACCCGACGATCGTGGGTTCAAGTCCCACCCGCCCTACCGTGCCGTGACAGTGGATTAGGCTTGCCTTAGTAAAGATGAGAATCACGGCTTCCGACGACAGCAGAACACCGGGCGAATCCTTCGCCGCTCCGCAGAGGGGCGCGCACGACAGCGACCCGGTGATCGGCGTAGGCACCGCGTCGGGCAAGGCGATCCTCTTCGGGGAGCACGCCGTCGTCTACGGGCACCCCGCGATCGCCCTTCCGCTGCGCGATCTTCGCGTTCGCGCCGAGGCGGAGCCGCTGCCCGAGCGCCGTCTTCTGCACAGCGCGCTCTACACCGGTGACCTCGGTCGGGTTCCCGACCGCCTGGCCTCCACCGCTCGCGCGGTCGAGGCGACGATGAGCGCGGTCGGCGCCGACGGCTCCGGGGTGCGGGTGCACGTCGAGAGCGACCTGCCCGCGGAACGCGGTGTGGGATCGAGCGCCGCAGTGTCGGCGGCCATCGTGCAGGCCGTCGCCGCCGCCTTCGGTCACGAACTCGATCCCTCCGAACGTCATCATCTGATCCAGATCGCGGAACGCGCCGCGCACACGTCGCCCAGCGGGCTCGACGCACGCACGGTCGTCTCCGACCGGCCGGTGTGGTTCCAGGACGGCAGCGCGCACGATCTCGAGGTCGCGGGTCCCCTGTCGTTCGTGATCGCCGACTCGGGAGTGCGGGGATGCACGCGCGAGGCCGTCGCCGCCGTCCGCGCGCTGCGCGACGCCGATCCGATCGCCGTGGAGCGGCGGCTCGATCGGCTCGGAGCGCTCGCCCGCGAGGGTCGGGCGGCGCTGGCATCCCCGAGGCCGGAGGAGATCGGCGTCCGAATGGACGAGGCGCATGCGCTGCTCGGGGAGCTGGGAGTCGGAGATCCCGCGCTCGACCGGCTCGCCGGCATCGCCCGCACGGGCGGCGCGCTCGGAGCCAAGCTCACCGGAGGCGGTCGGGGAGGATGCGTGCTCGTGCTGGCGCGTGATCCCGATCATGCGACGGAGCTCGCGCACGACCTTCGCGGACGAGGCGCCGCCGCCACCTGGACCACCGAACTGAGAGGAACGCGATGACCGCCGTCACGGCTCGCGCCCACCCGAACATCGCCCTCGTCAAGTACTGGGGAAAAGCGGACACGGCGTTGAACCTGCCCGCGACGGGCAGCCTCTCGATGACGCTGGACGTGTTCCCCACGACCACGACCGTGACGCTCGCGCCGGATGCCGCGCACGACGAGGTCGTGCTCAACGGAGCGGTCCGTGAGGGAGTGGTCCGTGATCGTGTCGTGCGCTTCCTCGACATCGTGCGGGAGATGGCCGGGTCCCGGACGGCGGCCGTGGTCGATTCCGTGAACACGGTGCCCTCCGCCGCTGGTCTCGCCTCCTCCGCGTCGGGGTTCGCCGCCCTCGCCGCGGCGGCGTCGCGTGCGTACGGCCTGGACCTCGACCGAACGGCGCTCAGCCGACTCGCCCGCCGCGGGTCCGGATCTGCGGCGCGATCGGTGATCCCGGGGTTCGCGGTGTGGCACGCAGGCAGTGATGAGGAGTCCTTCGCCGAGCCGCTCGACGCCCCCGATCTCGCGATGGTGATCGCGATCGTGAATTCCGAGGAGAAAGCCGTCTCCAGCCGCGACGCCATGAAGCGGACGGCGCTCACGTCGCCGTTCTACCCCGCGTGGGTCTCGTCGACGACGGAGACGCTATCGGCTGCGGTGCAGGCCAGCCGTAACGGCGACGTCGAGCGCCTCGGGCGGATCACCGAGACGAACGCGCTCCGCATGCACGCGGTCATCCAGTCGTGCGATCCGCCCGTGCGGTACCTGTCGCCGGTGAGCGTCGCCCTCTTCGACCTCGCGGAGTCGCTCCGTGCCGACGGTCTGCCGGTCTACGCGACCGCCGATGCAGGGCCCAACGTCGTGTTCCTGTGCCGGCCGCAGGACGCGGATGCCGTGGCCGCGGCGGTCCGTCCGCTCGCGGAGACCATGATCGCGCGTCCGGGGCCCGGAGTGGAGGTGCTCGCATGAGCCCGGTCATCACGGTCCGCGCACCGGGCAAGCTGTTCATCGCGGGGGAGTACGCGGTCGTCTCGCCGGGCGAGCCCTCCGTGCTCGTCGCCGTCGACCGGTACGTGTCGGTCTCGGTGTCGGAGAGCGTCGGAGCCGGGAGCATCCACTCGCCCGAGTACGGGCGTTCGCCGCTGCTGTGGACCCGCAGTGCCGACGGACTACGCATCGATCCGGAGCACCACCCCTACGACTACGTGCTGGCGGCGATCACGATCGTCGAGCGGCTCCGCGCCGACCTGCGGGTCGCCCCGCGCTTCTTCGATCTGCGGATCGAGAGCGGTCTCGACGACGTCAGCGGACGCAAGTTCGGCCTGGGCTCCTCGGCTGCGGTCACGGTGGCGACCGTGCGCGCACTCGACGAGTTCTACGGGCTGGGCCTGGATCGCCTGGCGGCGTTCAAGCTGTCGATGCTCGCGACGATCCGGGTCAACCCCAGCGCATCGGGGGGCGATCTGGCAGCGAGCGCCTTCGGCGGATGGATCGGCTATCGCGCGCCCGACCGGGATCTCCTCGGAGAGAGATCCGAGAACGGACCGATCGCACCGCTGCTCGCGGACGAGAACCTCTGGGCGGGCCTCCAGATCGTGCGTCTGCATCCGCCGGAGCAGCTACGGTTCGTGGTGGGCTGGACCGGTGAACCCGCGTCGACGGCGCGACTCGTCGACGAGCTCGGCCGTCGAACACTGGCGGGAGCGGTCGATCACCCCGCGTTCCTGCTCGACTCGCGCGCGTGCGTGTCGGCCCTGTGGGAGTCGCTCTCGCGCGGCGACGACGCGGCGACCCTCGACGGCATCCGTGAGGCCCGACGACTGCTGCAGCGCCTCGGCGCCCAGGCCGGTCTGCCGATCGAGACCGCGCAGCTCGCAGTGCTGTGCGATATCGCCGAGGCGGCAGGGGCGGCCGCGAAGCCCTCCGGCGCGGGCGGCGGCGACTGCGGCATCGTGCTCGCTCCCGTGCACACCGATCTCGCCGACATCTTCCGCGAGTGGGAGCACCACGACGTGCGTCACCTCACGATCGGCGTGCACCCGCCCGAGGGGGTGCTCGATGTCCTCTGAGCGCAAGGATGATCACGTACGGCTCGCCGCAGCCCAGCAGGGCGAAGCGCGCATCGCATCGAACGGTTTCGACGACGTCGCGTTCGTGCATCACGCCCTCGCGGGGATCGATGCCGAGCGCGTCAGCCTCGCGGGTGATCTGCTGGGAGCACGCTGGAGCGTGCCTCTCTACGTCAACGCGATGACCGGCGGAAGCGAGAGCACCGGACGCATCAACCGCGACCTCGCGATCGCCGCGCGGGAGGCGGGAGTGCCGCTGGCTTCGGGATCGATGAGCGTCGCGCTGGAGAATCCCTCTCTCGCCCCCACGTTCCGTGTGCTCCGCGAAGAGCATCCCGACGGGTTCCTCTTCGCCAATCTGGGTGTCGAACGCACGCCGGACGACGCGCGCCGAGCCATCGATCTGATCGAGGCGAACGCGTTGCAGGTGCACGTCAACAGCGTGCAGGAGACGGTCATGCCCGAGGGACGCCGCGCGTTCTCGTCGTGGCAGCGGTCGCTCGAGTCCCTGGTGGCGGCCGTCGACGTGCCGGTGGTCGTGAAGGAGGTCGGTTTCGGGCTGAGCGCCCGCACGCTCGCCTTCCTCGCCGATCTCGGTGTCGCCGCCGCGGACGTGTCCGGTCGCGGAGGAACGGACTTCGTCCGTGTCGAGAACGCCCGCCGCGGGGGAGAGGGGTACGCCTATCTGGCGGGATGGGGGCAGTCGGCCGTCGAGTGCCTGATCGACGCCCCGGCATCCGCCCCGGTCCTCCTCGCCTCCGGCGGCGTGCGCACTCCGCTCGATGCCGTGCGCGCCCTGGCGCTCGGCGCACGGGCGGTGGGCGTCTCCGGCCCGTTCCTCAAGACGGTGCTCGACGGCGGTCCCGAGGCGCTGGCCTCGCGCCTCGGGGAATGGACCACGCATCTCACAGCGCTCTCGGCGCTCCTCGGCGCCGCGGCGACCTCCGACCTGGTGCGCACCGATCTCGTCGTCACCGGCGGCACCGCAGACTTCTGCCGCGCGCGGGGCATCGACCTCGCGGCCCTCTCGCGGCGCTCCGACGCACGATGACCGAAAGGCTCCCCATGTCCGACGCCCTGTTCACCCCCATCCCCACGCGCTGGGTCGGTCCGTTGCGGCTCAGCGGCGAGGTCGAGGGCGAGCAGTCCGTGCCGCTCGCGACCTACGAGTCGCCGCTGTGGCCGTCGGTGGGGCGGGGTGCCCGGGTATCGCGGCTCGTCGCCGGCGGCATCCGCACCACCGTGGTGGACGAGCGGATGACACGATCCTCGCTGTTCGTCGCGCCATCGGCGGCCGATGCGGTCGCTGCCGCCCGCAGCATCGAGGCGCGCCGAGACGAGCTCGGAGCGGTCGTCGCGGAGCGCAGCCGTCATGCGCGGCTCATCGACCTCGACACCGAGATCGTCGGACACCTGCTGTTCGTGCGGTTCGCGCTGACGACCGGCGACGCGTCCGGCCACAACATGGTGACTCTGGCAGCCGAGGGGCTCATGGAACGGGTTCTCGCCTGGCACCCCGAGTTGGAGTACGGCTCGATCTCGGGCAATTACTGCTCCGACAAGAAGGCCACCGCGGTGAACGGCATCCTCGGTCGGGGGCGCAGCGTGATCGCCGAGATCCTCATCCCCGCCGACATCGTCGAGCAGCAGCTGCGTTCGACGGCCCGTCGCATCGTCGAACTGAACGTGCGCAAGAACCTCGTGGGTTCCACGATCGCCGGGGCGTTGCGTTCCGCGAACGCGCACTACGCGAACATGCTCCTCGCGTTCTACCTCGCCACGGGGCAGGACGCGGCGAACATCGTCGAGGGCTCGCAGGGCATCACCTATGCGGAGGAGCGCGGAGACGGCGACCTGCTCTTCTCCTGCACGCTGCCGAACCTCATCGTCGGCACCGTCGGCAACGGCAAGGACCTCCCGGCCGTGGAGGACGCGCTCGAGCGTCTCGGCTGCCGCGAGGAGCGCGCGCCCGGAGGCAACGCCCGCCGCCTCGCCTCGCTCATCGCCGCGACGGTGCTGTGCGGCGAGCTGTCGTTGCTCGCGGCCCAGACCAACCAGGGAGAACTCATGGCCTCGCATCTGTTGCTCGAGCGTCGTCAGGGAGGTGCGAAGTGACCGTCGTCGGCATCCACGACCTGTCCATCGCCACCGCGAGCCGCGTTCTCGATCTCGCCCTCCTCGCGGAGCGCGCCGGCATCGATCCCGACAAGTATCGGATCGGCCTCGGTCAGGATCAGATGAGCGTCCCCGCCCCCGATGAGGACATCGTCACGATGGCGGCCGCGGCCGCGATGCCCATCGTCGAGCGCCATGGAGCCTCCGGCATCCGCACCGTGCTCTTCGCGACCGAGTCGGGCGTCGATCAGTCGAAGTCGGCGGCGGTGTTCGTGCACGAGCTCCTCGGACTGGACCCCGCGACACGCGTCGTCGAGCTCAAGCAGGCCTGCTACTCCGCCACGGCCGCTCTGCAGTTCGCCCTCGGGATCGTCGCGCGCCAACCGCAGGAGTCGGTGCTCGTGATCGCGGCGGACGTCGCCCGATACGCGGTCGACACCGCCGCGGAGCCCACGCAGGGCGCTGGTGCCGTTGCGATGCTCGTCACGCAGGATCCCGCGATCGCCGAGGTCGAGCCGGCCACCGGCATCCACACCGCCGATGTCGACGACTTCTGGCGACCGAACGACAGTGACACGGCCGTCGTGAACGGCAAGCTCTCGATCGACGCCTATCTCGACGCCTTCGTCGGGGCATGGGACGACTATCGGGCGCGCGGGGGCGCGGCGATCGAGTCGATCGACTACTTCTGCCACCACCAGCCGTTCACTCGGATGGCGGTGAAGGCGCACCAGCGCCTGGCGGTGCACATCGGCGCCGCGCTGACGCCCGCTCAGATGGAGTCGACCACTCGCTACAACCGTCGGTTGGGCAACTCGTACACGGCATCCCTCTACTTCGCTCTCGCCGCCCTTCTCGACGGTGAAGACGACCTGACCGATCGGCGCGTCGGGATGTACAGCTACGGCTCGGGCAGCATCGGCGAGTTCTTCTCGCTGCGAATTCGTCCCGGCTACCGCACGGCACTCCGTACCGAGGCGACGAAGCGCATCCTCGATTCCCGGGAGCCGCTCGACGTCGATGCGTATCGGGCGCTGCACGCCGCGCACTCGGCGTCGAGCGAGGTCGACCGTGAGATCGCGCCGACATCGCCGGTGCCGTTCCACTTCATCGGGGTCCAGGGGCGTGCGCGCCGGTACGCCCGTAGTGACGCATGAGGTAGCGTTCGGAGCATGACGGCCGGCGACGAGCTGACGACGATCGCGACCGAGCTGTACGTGCGTCCGCTCGGCGAGTTCGTGAGCGCCCGTCGTGCGAGCGCGAAACATGCCTCCGACCGCGGCCTCGCGGCGGAGATCGCGGCGCTGCGCAAGCCGTCGATCGCCGCCTGGGTGGTGAACGTCTTCGCGCAGGAACGCGCTGCGGAGCTGGGTGAGGCGCTGAGACTCGCTCGCGAGCTCCGTGAAGCTCAGGACGACCTCGACGCGCCGGCGCTCGCCCGGCTCGGTCGCGAGCGCCGGGCGCTGACACGCAGGCTCGCCGAGCAGGCCCGCGACCTTGCGATCGCCCGCGGCGAGAAGGTCACTCCGGGCACGTTGGATGCCGTGCGGCAGACGATCGGCGCGGCGTTCTTCGACGAGGCGGCGTCGATCGCCGTCGCTTCCGGACGCCTCATCCGCGAGATCGAGCCCTCCGAGAGCGTGGTCCTGGGGGAGATCGTGGCTGGCGGACCGGTTCGCGGAGAAGAGGCCGCTCCCGAGCACCATGTGGACGAGCTGGCGGAGCGGCGTCGCCAACGTCAGGCCGAGCGTGCCGTGCGCGATGCCGAGGATGCCGTCGCGTCCGCCGAACGCGCGCGGGCCGCGGCGGAGAGCGCGGGCCGCGATGCCGACCGTCGCATCGACGAGGCGAGCGCCCACGTCGTCGCTCTCGAGCGGGAGCTGGCGCGCACCCGCGTCGAGTTGGACGGTGCGCGGCAGGACGCCGACTCGGCGAGATCGCGCGTGGCCACGGCGACGGAGGCTGTCCAGGTCGCCTCCGATTCCCTCGATCGGGCGCGCGCGGACCTGGACTCCGTATGAACAGATGACTGTATGCGAAGGAATTGAGTCTGATATCAGTATTCCGGTGGCGCTGAACCGTTCCATTCCCCTAGATTGAGGTCGCTGCCCCTCGGCAGACGCCGCCCGAACGGCGCCTCCCAACGAAGGAATCCTCTGTGACTCGCTCGCGCCTCGCCGTGGCCTCGCTCAGCGCCGCCGCGCTCGGCATCGCCGCCGTCCTCGTGCCCACCGCCTCCATCGCGGAGCCCATCACCGAGACGCCCGCGGCGTCTGCACAGGTCATCTGGGCCGATGCGGCCGACGACTTCACGGAGATCCCGTTCACGGGTCCCGCCGAGTTCACCCTTCTGGACGCGTGGCAGTGGACCGCTCCCGCGGAGAGCAGCGGCTCGACGCTCGCCGAGTACGGAACGTTCGGCGAGAAGGGCTTCACCTCCAACGGCACGTCGCCCGTCGCACTCGTCCACGGCCTCCCCGCCCCCATCTCGGGTGCGGAGCTGTCCGGCTTCCTCGCCGACAGCGCGACGAGCGTCGGACCCGAGGCGTTCACGGGCGTGTTCATCGCCGACACGTCCGAAGAGGTTCCTTTCGTCACGACGATCACCACCGTCGACGGCTTCCACGGCGAGGACACGCTCTGGCAGGGTGGGACCACCACCGAGGAACTCGCAGCCGAGCTCACCGCCGAGGGCGCCTCGGTCGTCGGCTACCTGGTTGTCTTCCCGGGTGTCGTGCCCACCGGATCGCCGATTCCTGACGACGAGCCGCAGCCGGAACTCCTCCGCAGCAGCGGTCTGATCGACGACACGCAGACGCTCGACGAGCTGTTCGCCGCGCAGAGCGGGGGCGCCGCGCTGCGCGCCGCTGCCGTTCCTGACGCTGCGGGCATCGCCAGCCTCCGCATCGGCGACCTCACCACGTACTTCACGCCGCAGCCCACCGCCGCTCTCGCTCTCAGCAGCACGTCGATCACCGTCTCGCAGGCGACCACCACCGGCTTCACGGTGAGCGGCAGCGGCTTCGCCCCGGGTGAGATCGTCAGCTCGGGCATCGGTACCGGCGCCATGGGCGACAGCCTGCCCGACACCTTCATCGCGGATGCCGACGGCAACGTGAGCGGCACGATCGTGCTCCCCGCGGCCTGGGCCGCCGCCGGCGACTACTTCATCGTCCTCGTCGGTGAGTCCTCCGGTCAGGTGGCGTCGAGCGCTCTCGCGATCACCGGTGCGGCCCCGGTCGCCGTCCCGGTGCCGGGCGAGGCCACGTACACCGGCTGACACCCGGTGCCCGACACCACCAACGTCCCGCGGCGGCGCACGATTCTCATCGTGGCCGCCGCGGTCGTCGTGTGCGCCGCGATCGTCGTCACCTGCGTGGTGATCTTCGGTCGCGGTCCGGCAGTCGCCGAGCCCGCGCCGACCAGTTCGTCGACCCCCGTCGCGACGCCCGACCCGACGCCGACACCCACGCCGACGGCGGAGGAGCCGGTCGCCGATGTCCATGCGCCCGCGGAGTCGACCGTCGCCGCCGTGATCGGCGCCGAGATCGCGGTCAGCGCCGAGCCCGGTGGTGCAGCGACGCAATCGTTGCCGAACCCGCAGTCGTCCGGAGCGCCTCTCGTCTTCCTGGTCACCGCTCAGGAGGGGGACTGGCTGCAGGTCCAACTCGCGCAGCGGCCCAACGGAAGCCTCGGGTGGATTCGCTCGGATGCCGTTCAGCTCTCCACGACCTCGTACGCGCTGGTCGTGACGACGTCGACCAACACCCTCGATCTCTACGAAGGCGGGGAGCTGCGGCAGAGCTATCCGGTCGCGACGGGCACGGGCGGCACGCCGACCCCGAAGGGCCAGTTCGCGATCACCGAGCTGCTCGCGCCGACGAACAGCGGCTACGGTCCCTTCGCTTACGGCACGACGGCGTTTTCCGATGCCCTCAACTCGTACGGGGGTGGCCCGGGTCAGATCGGCCTGCACGGCACCGACGACGAGGCGAGCATCGGCTCCGACGCCTCGCACGGCTGCGTGCGCCTGTCGAACGCCGACATCACGGCGCTCGCCCAGCTCCTGCCCCTCGGCACACCGCTGCAGGTGCGCTGAGTCCGAGGTCACCGCAGACGGAAGGCCCCGGGCGCATGCGCCCGGGGCCTTCCGTCTGATCACCGCGCGGAACGCCTCGTCTCGGCATCCGATCCGGACGGGGCGTCCGGGGCATCGCCGTGGGCGCCCACCGTCGGCCGCGCACGCAGCTCGGCCTCGAGCTTCTCGGCTTCCTCGCCCGTGATGGCCTCTCCCCGCGCGACGAGTCCGGCCTGATCCGACAGGGGGATCTGCTTGAGGAACAGCGAGAGCACGAGCGCGAGCACGATGAACGGCACGAGGTACCAGAACACCGGGGCGAGGGCGTCGGCGTACGCGGTGACGATTCCGTCGCGCACCTCGTCGGGCAGTGAGTTGAGGGTGGCCGGGTCGATCGTCGCGGCGGATTGCGCGGCGTCGGAGGACGACGCTCCGGCATCCGTGAACACGCCGAGCAGGTTCTCGGTGAGACGGGTGGTGAAGATCGTGCCGAACACCGCCGTCCCGAGAGAAGCCCCCACCTCGCGGAAGTAGTTGTTCGTGCTCGTCGCGGTACCGATCTCACCGGCCGGAACGGCGTTCTGCACGACGAGCACGACGACCTGCATGATGAGGCCGAGTCCGGCGCCGAAGACGAACAGGAACACGCAGATGAGCCAGATGGGCGTCTCGGCCGACAGTGTGGTCATGGCGACCATCGCGATGCCGGTGAGGATCGTTCCCACGATCGGATAGGCCTTATAGCGACCGGTCTTCGAGATCGCGATGCCCGAGAAGATCGAGGTTCCGATCAGTCCCACCATCATCGGGATCATCAGCAGTCCGGATGCCGCGGCGGAGGTGCCGGAGGACATCTGCAGGAAGGTCGGCACGAAGCCGATCGCGGCGAACATCCCGATGCCGAGAACCAGCCCGATCGCGGTGGCGTTCACGAAGATCGGATTGCGGAACAGGCTCAGCGGGATGATCGGGTCCTGCACGCGGGACTCGGTGATCACGAACGCGGTCGCCGCGACGATCAGTCCCGCACCCCAGGCCCACGTGGCCATCGAGGACCAGCCGAATTCCTTGTCGCCACCGAAGTCGGTGAAGAAGATGAGGCAGGTCGTGGCGATCGAGAGGAAGATGACCCCGAACACGTCGATCGGCTTCTCGGCCTTCTTACTGGGGAGCTTGAGGGCGACGAGGGCGATGATGAACGCGGCGATGCCGACGGGGATGTTGATGTAGAACGCCCACTGCCAGGTCATGTGATCGACGAAGAATCCGCCGAGCAGCGGCCCGGCCACAGCGGAGAGGCCGAAGACCGCACCCAGGGGGCCCATGTACTTGCCGCGCTCGTTCGCCGGCACGATGTCGGCGATGATCGCCTGCGAGAGGATCATCAATCCGCCGCCGCCGAGGCCCTGCAGCGCGCGGAAGACGACGAACATCCAGAAGTCCGTCGCGAACGCGCAGCCGACCGAGGCGAGGGTGAAGAGCGCGATCGCCACGAGGAAGAGGCTCCGTCTGCCGAGCACGTCGCCGAACTTGCCGTAGATCGGCATGACGATGGTCGTCGCGAGGAGGTAGGCCGTGGTGATCCACACCTGATGGTCGACGCCGCCGAGCTCGCCGACGATCGTCGGCATCGCGGTCGAGACGATGGTCTGATCGAGGCTGGAGAGCAGCATCCCGGCGATCAGGGCGCTGAAGATGATCCAGATGCGGCGCTTGGTGAGCAGGAAGGGCGCATCTGCCGTGGCGGTGGTGGACATTCAGTGGTCTTTCTGTGCGGAGGTGAAGAGGTCGCGGGCGATGTCGAGGCGTTCGGCGACGAGTCGGCCGAACGGGATGGGGGACTGGTGATCCAGGATCTGAGCGACGGCCAGGCGGATGCAGGCGCCGACGGTGTGGACGACGACCTCGGCGCGCATCGTCTGATCGGCGCCTTCGCGGCGCACGATGAGTGCGACGTCGCGGCGCTCGTTCTCGGCCAATCGCTCGAACGCGCCCTTCAGCAGTCGCGGTTCGTGCTCGATCACCTGGAGGAGGGCGGGGGCGTCGGACAGCGGGTCGAGCATCTCCCAGCGACGGACCACGACGTCGACGAAGTCGTCGAGCAGGTCACCGCTCTTCGCCACGAACTCGTCGTCGAGCTCGACGAGGCGCGGATCGATCTCGGTGTATCCGAAGACCGCGTTGTCCTTGCTCTCGAAGTAGTTGAAGAACGTGCGGCGGGAGACCCCCGCCTCGGCGCAGACCTCTTCGACGGTGAACCCGGCGAAGCCGCGCTCGATCGTCAGGCGTCGAGCCGTGTCGGTGAGTGCGCGGATGGTCTCGCGCTTGCGAACATCGCGCAGCGAAGGTGCATTGTTCTCCATAGAGTGCAAGTTTGCACTTCAAACCTTGGAGTGCACTGAATGGAGGGGGCGGGTCAGCCGCGCGAGGCCTCCAGGGGCGCATCGGAACTGATCTGCTCATCGATCAGAGCGATCCCGCCGGTCGAGTTCGCAGAATGGGCGAGCGCCTCGATCCACTGGCGGCTCAGTTCCGGCGGCTCCGCCTCATCGAAGACGAAGCGGAGGGGAATGGAGGGGTGCAACCAGATCGTCGATCGGCCAACGGCATCCGTCTCCGGGTGCTTCCACGACAGCGTGAAGCTCTCGTTGCGCCGGAGCTTGGTCGAGATCACGACCTTCAGGTGCGCGAGTGCGCGATCCTCGATGCCGATCGGTTCGGCGCTATCGCCGTAGTAGAGACTGCCCACAATCGGACTCTACGGTGCCCCGCGACGCGCGGCCTCCCGCGCGGAACGACGCGCCGCTGACGCGAAACGTCCGTGCGCCCGATGTCATCTGCGCGCCTGCGCCGCCGTGGCCGACGGCGCCACCCCGTACTCCGAACGGTACGACGCGGCGAAGCGCGACGGGTGGCTGAAACCCCAGCGTCGTGCGACCACCGCGATCGAACCATGGCCCCCGTCGGAGAGGTCGCGATGCGCGCCCGCCAGACGCGCGCGGCGCAGGTACTCGGCCGGAGTCGAGTCCAGCGCCCGGCGGAAGGCGTACTGCAGGCCGCGTGTCGAGATGAACGCGGCAGCGGCGACGTCGTCGATCGTGATCGGGCGGTGCGCGTTCTCGTCGATGAACACGAGTGCTCGTCGCACGGCGATCGGAGCGGCCCCGCGCTGAGCGGCGCGCGACATCGAATCGTGGATGCTGGTGGGGAAGACCGACAGCGTGACCGCCAGCGCATGGCGCTCGAGCTCGGCGCGCAGGATGCCGTCGGCGGCGGTCTCGGCGACCGCATCCTCGAGATACGCGACCGTGCGCTCCCAGTGGCGTCCGGATTCCTCGTCGCGCGGGGCGAGGCCGGACGACCGGAGTGTGAGTCTGTCGTCTCCGGTGATCTGGCGTACGCGTGCCTGCGCCGCCGCCCGGTCGATCACCAGGGCGCGCACGCGCGCGGTGTGCTCCCAGCGCGCATGCACCTGCGCGCCGTCGGTCAACCACGGCTGGCCGGCGTCGATGGACTCCCTCCCGGAGCCGACCTCGGCGTTGGGCGCGGCGACCCGGCAGACCAGGAGCTCGTTCTCCGGTTGCGCGACGGACTGCACCTCCGCCGCGAGGTCGTACCGCACGAGCGTCAGACTTCCGAGTTCGGCCGACGTCCAGTCGAACATGAAGCGATTCGGATCCACACGCTGCAAGGAGGCAGAGGGAACGTATTGCCGCCAGGTCTCCTCGACCCGCTCGACCTCGTATGATCTGAACCTCACCGCGTCCCCCTCGTGGCGCCACCGATATATTCCAGTGTGTTCGGATGGTACCGGACGGTGATGCTGCTCATATTCACGGATAGCGGCGGGCGTCACACAGCGTCAACCCCCTTGTTCCGGGGCGCCGTCGTGTGCAAAGTTCGGCACCGACTCTCAGGAGGATGATGGCGACTCAACAGTCGGACGGCCCGCCGGCACCGCACGATCTCGGCGCCAGGTCCTGGCGTTTCGTGGCGCGCGGAACCGCGCGCAAGTTCGCCGACGACGGCGCTGCCGACATCGCGGCGGCGCTGACCTTCCACTCCGTGCTGGCCCTCGTACCGGCCATGCTCGTCGGCGTCTCGGTCGTCAGCCTCCTCGGAAGCGACTCCACGGCGGTGACGTTCGTTCTCGAGGTCGTGCGCGCCGTCGCGCCCGAGGAGACGGCGATGACGATCGCAGACGCCGTCGACGGCCTCGCGGACTCCGCTCTCGCGGGCCCCGCGCTGATCATCGGTATCGGACTCACGATCTGGGCCGTCGCCCGATACATCGCCGTCCTCGGCCGCGGGATGAATCGCGTCTACGACGTCGACGAGGGGCGTTCGCCCTGGGCTCTCAAGTCCATGCAGGTGGCGGTGGCGCTCGTCGTGCTCCTCGCCACGGCGGCTGCGGTGGCCGTGGGCGCCGCGAGTTCGTCCGTCGCCGCGGCCATCGGCGAGCAGCTCGGCGGCGGAGAGGCCGCACTCCTGGTCTGGCGGATCGCGCGCTGGCCGATACTGGTCGTGATCGTGGTCGCCACCGTCGCGTTCCTGTACGACCGTGCGCCGAACATCCGTCATCCGCGATTCCGTTGGCTCAGTTGGGGGGCGGCGCTGGCGATCGTCGTTCTCGCCATCGCCTCTCTCGCGTTCGGGCTGTACGTCTCGAGCATCGTCGACTACGAGCGCGTCTACGGGCAGCTCGCCGGCATCATCGTGCTCCTGCTCTGGCTGTGGATCGCGAACCTCGCTCTCGTTCTCGGAGTGGAGTTCGATGCGTCGCTGGAGCGTGCGCGGGAGCTGAGCGCGGGGATCCCGGCAGAGGAGAGTCCGCGCCTCCCGCTGCGGGATCGATCACGGGTCGTCCGCAAGCAGGCGCGACGGAGCGCCGAGATCGCCGAGGCGCGTCGGCTCCGCGATCGGCCGTGATCGCGCGATCGTCAGAGGAGCGGGTCGGCCGCGTCGACGGCGTGCGGACGCACCGGCCACGTACCGTCGACCGCGTCTTCCGGATCGAGGCGGCCGATGCTGATGAAGTACTCGGTCAGGCTCTCCGCCTGAGCCCGTGCCCACCCGATCTGCCGCGTGTGCAGATCGTCGAGAGTGTCGGGCAGCGAGAACTGTCGCGCGATCGCCTGGGCCACCCGTCCCGCGGCGATGGCGTCGGCCGCGGCCTCGTGTGCGCCGTCGAGGGCCACCGCGTAATGGGCGGCGACGAGGCTGAGAGTGCGCTTGCCCCTGCGGTAGCGATCGACGGCCTTGTCGATCACGAAGGGATCGATGATGGGCGCGGGATCGGACAGAGGGGCCAGTCCGTGGCGGACGGCCTCGTGCGCGAGGAGTGAGAAGTCGTAGGAGGCGTTGTACGCGACGACGGGGATGCCCTGATCGAGAAGCGAACGCAGGGCGATCAGCACCTGGGCGACGACTTCGCGTGCGGGGCGCCCCTCCGCCCGTGCCCGAGCGGTCGTGACGCCGTGCACCGCGGTCGCCCCCTCCGGGATATCGACACCGGGGTCGGCGAGCCAGGTACGGGCCACGATCTGGTGGCCCTCGGCGTCGAGCACGCCGACATGCGCGGTGACGATGCGATCGGATGTGACGTCGATCCCCGTCGTCTCCAGGTCGAACACGCCGACACGGCGCAGCCAGGGCGGGAGCGGGAGATCGTCGGCCATGGGCCCACGCTAGATCCGGGCTCGGACATTCGGAGGGAGGCGCTCGGGAATCCGTAGACTCGTGACATGACCGTGCCCTCTCCGTACACTGACCGCCTGGCTCGACTTCCCGTCGAGCGACGGGAGGCAGAAGTGCGCGGTGGCACGACGGCGTACTGGGTGTACGGCCCCGAGGATGCCGAGACCACGATCGTGGCCGTGCACGGCTTCCGCGGAGAGCATCACGGGCTGGAGCCCGTTCTCGCCTTCCTCCCGGAGGCACGCGTGATCGCGCCGGATCTGCCGGGCTTCGGTGAGACGGCTCCGCTTCCCGGGCGCACGCACGACCTCGACGAGTACGCGGCGTGGCTCTGCGATTTCGTGGCCGAGGTCGCCCCCGGCGCCGTCATCCTCGGCCACTCGTTCGGGTCGATCGTCACGTCCGCGGCCGTGGCGCGCGGGCTCGTGACGCCCCGCCTGATCCTCCTCAATCCCATCGGGGCGCCGGCGCTGGAAGGCCCCAAGGGTGTGATGACACGGCTCGCCGTTCTGTACTACGCCCTGGGAGCGCGTCTGCCCGAACGCCTCGGAACCGCGCTTCTGCGCAACCGCCTCATCGTGCGGGTGATGAGCATCACGATGGCCAAGACCTCCGACCCCGCTCTGCGCCGATTCATCCACGATCAGCACGACACGTACTTCTCGCGCTTCTCGGATCGCGACGTGCTCCGCGACGCCTTCGTGGCGAGCGTCTCGCACGACGTGCGCGGGTTCGCTGCCGACATCCACGTCCCGACGCTGCTGGTGGCCGCGCAGCGCGACGACATCACGCCGATCGAGGCCGAGCGCACGCTCGCGACCCTCTTCGACGACGCGTCGCTCGTCGAGATCGCCGAGGTCGGTCACCTGATCCACTACGAGACGCCGGCCGAGGCCGCCGGTGCGATCAGACGCTTCCTCCGGATTCCCGTCGCGCGAGGCCGATGAGTCCGGCGACGCGGAACGGGATGACCTCGCCCATCGCGAGAGACGTCTCGGTGCGCTCCACGCCCTCGATCGACAGGATCCGTGCGTCGGTGTCGAAGAGGTGACGCGCGTCGCGGCAGGCGACCCGTGCGAGCAGGTCGATCGAGCCGCTGAGCCCGTGCGCCTGCACGACCTCCGGGATGCGGGCGAGCTCGTTGATGATGCGCGGGAGCTCGGTCTGCCGCACTCCGATGCTGACGAACGCCTGCAGCGGGAATCCCAGCACGTCGGGGGAGAAGGCGCGTTCGTAGGAGAGGAAGATCCCGGTCTGCTCGAGCCGGGTCATGCGCGCCTGGATCGTGTTGCGCGAGAGCCGCAGGGTCTCTGCGAGCGCGACGATCGTGACGCGCGGGTCGTCGGCGAGAGCGGCGAGGATCTCGAGGTCGGTGCGGTCCAGTCCTGGCATAGTGCCAAACGATAGCAGGACGGATTCCTCGGATGCTTGGCAACATGCTCAAGCCCCTCTCGGATGCTTGAGCGACGTGTTCAGCGGACGTACGCTCGGGGCATGCCGGCATCGTCGCCGGCTCCAGCGCGAGAGCCTCACGAGGGCTGCTGAGAACGAGGAGGACGATGATGTCACCGCAGATCACTCCCATCGCCGACACCGAGCAGGATCTGGAGCTCGCCGAGCGCCTCCTCGCTCCGGACGGCACCCGCGTGCGGCATCCGCAACTCGACCCCTTCGTCGCCGACGTCGACCATGACGTGCTGCGCGGACTGCTGCGCGACATGGTGGTGCTGCGGCGGATCGATGCCGAGGGCGTCGCGCTCCAGCGGCAGGGTCAGCTAGGCCTCTGGGCGCCGTGCCAGGGGCAGGAGGCGACGCAGATCGGCACCGCCCGGGCGTTGGAGGATCGCGATTACGTCTTCCCGAGCTACCGCGAGACCGGCGTCATCTACGCCCGGGGCGCTCAGCCCGGCGACTACGTGCGCATGTGGCGCGGTGAAGAGGGATCGGCGTACGATCCGGCCGCACTGCGGGTCGCACCGCTGCAGATCATCATCGGTGCGCAGACGCTGCACGCCGTCGGCTATGCGCTCGGCATCCGGCACGAGGGGGCCGACGAGGTCGCCGTGACCTACTTCGGTGACGGTGCCACCAGCCAGGGCGACGTGAACGAGGCGATGATCTTCGCGGCCTCGTACCGCGCCCCCGTCGTCTTCGTCTGCCAGAACAACCACTGGGCGATCTCCGAGCCGGTGGCAGTGCAGTCGCAGTATCCGATCGCCGGTCGCGCCCCGGGCTTCGGCATCCCGAGCCTGAGAGTCGACGGCAACGACGTCCTCGCCTGCCTCGCCGCGATGCGGTGGGCGCTCGATCACGCTCGTTCGGGCAGGGGACCCGCCTACATCGAGGCGGTCACCTACCGGATGGGGCCGCACACGACTGCCGACGACCCCACGCGCTACCGGCCGGAGGGCGAGCTCGACGCGTGGCGCCGCCGCGACCCGATCAGCCGTCTCGAAGCGCACCTGCGCGCCGCGGGCGAGCTGTCGGAGGAGTACGTCGCGCAGACGCAGGAGACCGCCGACGCGGTCGCCAAGGAGATGCGGGCGCAGTGCCTCGGCATGGTGACCCGTCCGCCGCTGGCGGTCTTCGACGGTGTCTACGCCGAACCGCACGCGGGTCTCGACCGCCAACGCGAGGAGTACGCCGAGTACCTCGCCGGCTTCGAGGAGGCGACGGCATGACGGAGCTGACTCTGGGCAAGGCGCTCGGCGCGGGATTGCGGAGGGCCATGCGCGACGACGACCGGGTCGTGCTCCTCGGCGAGGACATCGGCAAGCTCGGCGGCGTCTTCCGGATCACCGACGGTCTCCTCGACGAGTTCGGCGCCGGTCGTGTGATCGATACGCCGCTCGCGGAGTCCGGGATCGTCGGAACGGCGGTCGGACTCGCCTTCCGCGGCTATCGCCCGGTGGTCGAGATCCAGTTCGACGGATTCGTGTACCCGGCCTTCGATCAGATCGTGGCGCAGGTGGCGAAGCTGCACTACCGCACGCAGGGGCGGGTGAAGATGCCGATCACGATCCGCATCCCGTGGGCCGGGGGCATCGGCGCCGCCGAGCACCATTCGGAATCGCCCGAGGCGTACTTCGTCCATACCGCGGGGCTGCGCGTCGTGGCCGTCTCGAACCCCGAGGACGCCTATCGCAGCCTGCGGCAGGCGATCGCGTCCGACGATCCGGTGATCTTCTTCGAACCGAAGCGCCTCTACCATCACAGGGGCGAGGTCGACCTGGATGCGCCGCTCGCGGATGCCGTACCGATGGGGCTCGCTCAGGTGGTCCGCGGGGGGACGGATGTGACCCTCGTCACCTACGGCGCGATGGTGTCCACCGCGCTCCAGGCCGCGTCGGCCGCGGAGGACGAGGGCGTATCGATCGAGGTCGTCGATCTGCGCTCCCTCTCGCCGGTCGACTACGACACGCTGGCCGCCTCCGTGCGCAAGACGGGTCGCGTCGTCGTCGCGCACGAAGCCTCGCGGGAGGCCGGTGTCGCCGCCGAGGTGATCGCGAGCATCACGGAGTTCTGCTTCGAGTACCTCGAGTCGGCGCCCCTGAGGGTGACGGGGCACGACGTGCCGTACCCGCCCGCGAAGCTCGAGAAGTACCACCTTCCCGATCTCGACCGGCTGCTGGATGCGGTGGATCGCGTGCACGATCGCGGTGCGCGAGCGGGGGTGGACGCATGATCGCCGAGTTCCGCCTCCCCGACCTCGGCGAGGGCCTCACCGAGGCCGAGGTCGTGCAATGGCTGGTCGCTCCCGGTGAGCAGGTCGCGCTCAACCAGACGTTGGCGGAGGTCGAGACGGCGAAAGCGGTCGTCGAACTCCCCTCGCCCTATGAGGGAACGGTGGCCGAGCTGCACGCCGACGCCGGAGAGACCGTCGCGGTCGGCTCGCCCCTGATCGCCTTCGAGGTCGTGGGCGAGGAAGCGGATGTCTCCGCTCCGACGGCCGGAGCGGAGCGGGCTCAGCCCAATCTCGTCGGATACGGAGCGGCCCCGTCGACGTCGGGGCGGCCTGCACGGCGCGCGCGGCGCGCAGCAACGAGCGTGCCGGTGATCGACGCGGCCGTGATCGAGGCCGCACCGCACGACGCGTCCCCCTCGGTCACGGCCGAGCCGGCGGTCGTGGAGCGCCCGCGCTCGACCCCGCCCGTGCGCGCGTATGCGAAGCGCGCGGGCGTGGATCTCGCCGTGGTCGCGGCCGTCGTCGGCGATCGCGTGATCACCCGCGCAGACATCGATTCCTTCGCCTCGACCGGGGCGGATGCCGGAGGTCGGACAGCCGCGGCGCCGCGGCGCGAGAGCTCTCCCGCGTTCGGCGCATCGGAGGAGGGGGCGCGCGAGGTGCGCATCCCCATCCGGGGCGTGCGCAAGCACACGGCGGCCGCGATGGTCGAGAGCGCCTTCACCGCGCCGCACGTCACGGTCTTCCACACGGTTGACGTCACGGCCACGGTCGAACTGCTCGACTCGCTCCGCGCCGATCGTGTCTGGAGCGAGCACCGCATCGGCCCGCTCGCGGTGGTCGCCAAGGCCGTGTGCCTGGCGCTCGGTCGAACGCCGGGATTGAACGCGCACTGGGACGAGGCGGCCGGGGAGATCGTCCAGTACCGCTACGTGGACCTCGGTATCGCTGCGGCGACGGACCGCGGACTCATCGTGCCGAACATCCGCGATGCCGAGGGTCTCGGCCTCGGCGGCATGTCGGATGCGATCCGCGATCTCGCGGCCACGGCTCGCGCGGGGAAGACCACACCGGCGGAACTCCAGGGCGGCACGTTCTCGATCTCGAACATCGGGGTCTTCGGCATCGATGCCGGCACGCCGATCCTGCCGCCGGGGCAGTCGGGAATCCTCGCGGTGGGTGCGACCCGACGCCAGCCCTGGGAGTACCGCGGCGAGATCGCGCTGCGCGACATGATGACGCTGAGCCTCTCGTTCGACCACCGTCTGGTGGACGGGGCCGAGGGTGCGCGATTCCTGCGCGATGTCGCCGACGTGCTGCAGGAGCCGGGTCGGGCGATGCTCTTCGGCTAGCCGCGCAGCGCCGCGGAGGCCATGCGCGCCAGCACGTCGCCGGTGGCCGCGTGGCGGCGCGCCGCAGCACGGGTGCTGTGCGGCGTGGAGTTGATGAGGCCGAAACAGGCCTGCACGCGCAGGCGCAGCTCGTCGCGGTCGGCTGGAAGCAGGGGAGCGAGCGTGTCGATCCACAGTTCGATGTAGTCGCGCTGCACGTGCCGGACATCGGCGCGGTCGTCGTCGGCCAGGTGCACGACATCCCGGTCCTGCACCTGGATCACCGCGGCGTTGCGCAGAGCGAAGTCGACGTGGAAGCGGATCAGCGCCTCCATCCTCTCCTCGGCGTCCGCGTCGGCGGTCGCCACCCGTGTGCCACCCGCAAGGAGATCGTGGCTGACCTTCACGAGTACGGAACCGAGCAGCGCCTGCTTCCCCGCGAAATGGCGGTAGACGGCGGGGCCGGAGACGCCCACGGCGGCCCCGATGTCCTCGAGGCTGACGCCGTTGTACCCGCGGGCGGCGAAGAGCAGCGCGGCCTCGTGTCGGATGGCATCCGAGCGCTCCGCCTTGGCGCGATCACGAGCGGTGACCGGGGTTGTCATCTCAGTTAATCCTCGCTAACCTGAATCATCGGGTTAGTGCACACTAACCGAAAGATCGTGTGCAGCGCCAGCACCGGGGCTGCGCCGAAGCGTGTCGAGGAGGACACCGCGATGCCCGCAACCCAGCAGGCCCTCGCCGAGCAGTTGCACGCGCGACTCGCCGCCGCGGCGCTCGGTGGCCCGGAGGCCTCGCGCCAGCGCCATGTCGCCCGGGGGAAGCTCCTGCCGCGCGAGCGCGTCGACCGACTTCTCGACGAGGGGAGTCCGTTCCTCGAGGTGGCGCCACTCGCGGCGGACGGGCTGTACGACGGCGAAGCGCCGGGAGCCGGAGTGATCGCCGGCATCGGACTGGTGCACGGCCGGCACGTGATGGTCGTCTGCAACGATGCGACCGTGAAGGGCGGCACCTACCTCCCGATGACGGTCAAGAAGCATCTGCGCGCTCAGGAGATCGCACGCGAGAACCGTCTGCCGTGCCTCTACCTGGTGGATTCCGGCGGGGCGTTCCTCCCCAAGCAGGACGAGGTCTTCCCCGACCGCGACCACTTCGGTCGCATCTTCTTCCACCAGGCCCGGATGTCGGCCGAGGGCATCCCGCAGCTCGCCGCGGTGCTCGGATCGTGCACCGCGGGTGGCGCCTACGTACCGGCGATGAGCGACGAGACGGTCATCGTGCGCGGGCAGGGCACGATCTTCCTCGGTGGTCCGCCGCTGGTGAAGGCCGCGATCGGCGAGGTCGTCACGGCGGAGGAGCTCGGCGGGGGAGAGATGCATGCGCGCCGCAGCGGCGTCGTCGATCACCTCGCCGAGGACGACGAGCATGCGCTCGAGATCCTCCGGGACATCGTGCGCACGCTCCCGGCACCGCGCGAGCCGGTCTGGGAGGTCGTCCCGACGCGCGAACCCGACGAGGCGGGGTCGCTGTACGACGTGGTCCCCGTCGACGTCAACGCCGCGTACGACGTGCACGCGGTGATCGATCGCCTGGTTGACGGCGGCAGCGTCCGCGAGTTCAAGGCGGAGTACGGCACGACGCTGGTGACCGCCTTCGCCCGGATACACGGGCACCCCGTGGGCATCGTCGCGAACAACGGCGTGCTCTTCAGCGAGTCCGCGCTCAAGGGAGCGCACTTCATCGAGCTGTGCGATCAGCGGGGCATCCCGCTCCTCTTCCTGCAGAACATCACCGGCTTCATGGTCGGCTCCGACGCCGAGGCCGGCGGGATCGCGAAGGACGGCGCGAAGATGGTCACCGCCGTCGCGAGCTGCCGGGTGCCGAAGCTGACTGTGATCATCGGCGGGTCCTTCGGCGCGGGCAACTACTCGATGTGCGGGCGCGCCTACTCGCCGCGCTTCCTGTGGACGTGGCCCGCGAGCCGGATCTCGGTGATGGGCGGCAACCAGGCGGCGTCCGTCCTGGCGACCGTGAAGGAGGATCAGCTCACCGGCCGCGGAGAGTCCTGGACCCCGCAACAGCGCGCCGACTTCGAAGAACCGATCCGTGCCCAGTACGAGGAGCAGGGCGAGCCGTACTACGCGACCGCCCGCCTCTGGGACGACGGGATCGTCGACCCGCAGCAGACGCGGCAGATGCTCGGGCTCGCGCTCGACGTCGTCTCGCGCGCGCCGCTGCCCGAACCGCGCTTCGGCGTCTTCCGGATGTGAGTGGGATGAGCGAGCACCTCTTCGACACGGTCCTCGTCGCGAACCGCGGCGAGATCGCACGGCGCGTGATCCGCACCCTCACCGCGCTCGACATCCGCAGCGTCGCGGTCTACAGCGACGCCGACGCGGATGCCCCTCACGTGCGCGAGGCGGACGAGGCGGTGCGGATCGGCCCGGCCCCGGCGAGCGCTTCGTACCTCGACATCGACGCGATCATCGCGGCGGCCGTCGACACGGGCGCCCAGGCCATTCACCCCGGCTACGGTTTCCTCTCCGAAAGCGTCGGCCTCGCCGAAGCCTGCCGCGCGAACGGCATCGTCTTCATCGGCCCCGGCATCGAGGCGCTGCAGATCATGGGAGACAAGGCGCGCGCCCGCGAGCATGTGGTGCGTCACGGCGTGCCCGTGGTCCCGGGCTTCGACGCCGCGGGGCTCGACGACGAGCGGATCGCGCACGAGGCGGATGCCGTCGGCTACCCGCTGCTCGTGAAGCCGAGTGCCGGCGGCGGCGGGAAGGGGATGGATGTCGTCGCGGCGGCATCCGATCTGTCCGGTGCGCTGGCTTCCGCACGCCGCGTCGCGGCAGCGGCCTTCGGCGACGATTCCCTGGTCCTCGAACGCCTGCTCCGTCGCCCCCGCCACATCGAGGTGCAGGTGTTCGGTGACGTCCACGGCACGGTCATCGCCCTCGGCGAGCGCGAATGCACGCTCCAGCGGCGGCACCAGAAGGTCATCGAGGAGGCGCCGTCGGTCGGCAACTCCGCCGCCACCCGGGAGGATCTCTTCCGGGCGGCGGTGCGCGCTGCCGAGAGCGTGTCGTACATCGGGGCGGGCACGGTCGAGTTCCTGATCGACGCCGACGACCCGACGGAGGTGTTCTTCATCGAGATGAACA
Organism: Microbacterium sp. NPDC087868; assembly: GCF_044900755.1. Taxonomy (NCBI): domain Bacteria; kingdom Bacillati; phylum Actinomycetota; class Actinomycetes; order Micrococcales; family Microbacteriaceae; genus Microbacterium; species Microbacterium sp. NPDC087868. Next base: position 520,444 of record NZ_JBJDNO010000001.1, on the reverse strand, counting down.
CCCGCCTGCAGGTCGAGCATCCGGTCACCGAGGAGGTGACGGGTCTCGATCTCGTGGCGCTGCAGTTACGCGTTGCTGCAGGGCTCGCCCTCGATGCCGCGCCCGTCGTGCACGGTCATGCGGTCGAGGCGCGCGTCTACGCCGAGGCGCCCGAACGGGGCTTCGTACCCTCGACGGGGACCGTCCTGCTCTTCACACCCCCGCCGGGTGTGCGCGTCGACTCCGCCGTCGAGACCGGATCCGACGTATCGGGGTTCTACGACCCGATGATCGCGAAGATCATCGCCGTGGCAGACGATCGCGAGACCGCACTGCGGCGTCTCGACACCGCTCTCTCGCGCACCGTCGTGCTGGGTGTCGAGACGAACATCGCGTTCCTGCGCACCCTCTGCCAGGACGAGCGCGTGCGAGCCGGCGACCTCGACACCGGGCTCATCGAGACCCTGCTCCCGATCGCACCGGAGTCGCCGTCACCCGGCATGCTCGACGCGGCTTCGCGGGTCGTGCTCTCCGACCCGGCGGACGCCGATGCGCTGTTCCCGTGGAACGACGGCTCGGGATGGCGTCTCAGCGGCGTTCCATCGGCCGCAGCGGCGCGAGTGTTCCTCACCGACGACGACGCCGTCGTGAAGGCGTCACCCCTCGACGGCGTGCGGCGCCACGCGGTCGCACGAGCCGATGCGGACGGAGCGATCTGGGTCGCCGAGGACGGGCGCGGCGTGCGCCTGCGCCCGCTCGACCGTCGCGCAGCGCTCGATCGTCGCCTCGCTGCCCGGTCCGACGCGGCATCCGCCACCGAGCCGGAAGGGCGTGCGCCCATGCCGGGGAGCGTGGTCGCGGTGCACGTGCAGGATGGCGACCATGTGAGGGCGGGAGCAGCGCTCGTGTCGATCGAGGCGATGAAGATGGAGCACCCGGTGCTCGCTCCGCACGACGGCGTCGTGCGGGTGCTCGTGGCCGTGGGCGATCAGGTGCGGCGCGGCGAACCCGTCGTGCGCGTGATGACGGATACGACGACGGAGGAGACAGACACATGGACGACCTGAGCCCCGAGGAGCGTGAACTCGCCGGCATGGTTCGCGAGTTCGCCGAGACCGTCGTCGCTCCGCGCTCGTACGAGGCGGACCGCACGCACACCCTGCCGATGGACGTGGTCGCGCAGATGGGAGATCTCGGACTGTTCGGCCTGCCCTTCCCGGAGGAGTACGGCGGACAGGGCGGTGACTATCTCGCGCTGGGCATCGCGATCGAGGCACTCGCCCGGGTCGATCAGTCGATCGCGATCACGCTCGAGGCCGGTGTGAGCCTCGGCGCCATGCCGATCTTCCGCTTCGGCACGGAGACGCAGAAGAACGAGTTGCTCCCCGACCTGCTCGCCGGCCGAGCCCTGGCCGGCTTCGGGCTCACCGAACCGGAGGCGGGGAGCGACGCCGGTGCCACGCGCACGACCGCACGACTCGACGGCGAGGACTGGGTCGTCGACGGCACCAAGCAGTTCATCACGAACTCCGGCACTCCGATCACGCGTTTCGTGACCGTCACGGCGGTGACGGGGAGTGTGGACGGTCGCAAGGAGATCTCGACGATCATCGTGCCGAACGGCACGCCCGGTTTCACGGTCGAAGCGCCGTACGACAAGGTGGGGTGGAACGCCTCCGACACGCATCCGCTCACCCTCGACGGGGTGCGGGTTCCCGCCGCGAACCTGCTCGGTGAGCGGGGAGAGGGCTTCCGCAATTTCCTCAGCATCCTCGACGAGGGGCGCATCGCCATCGCTGCACTCGCCACCGGCGCGGCCGAGGGCTGCCTCGAGGAGGCCGTCGCCTACGCGAAGAGCCGCACGGTCTTCGGCAGCGCGCTGAGCACCCGGCAGAACGCCCAGTTCACGCTGGCACGCATGCGGGCGCGTGTGCACACGGCCCGTCTCGCCTGGCACCATGCGGCACGGTTGCGCGACGAGGGCCGCCCGTTCGCGGAGCAGGCGGCGATCGCGAAGCTCGTCGCGGGCGAGGCGGCGATGGACAATGCCCGCGATGCCACGCAGATCTTCGGCGGCAACGGGTTCATGAACGAGTTCCCCGTGGCGCGCCACTACCGCGACTCGAAGATCCTCGAGATCGGCGAGGGAACCACCGAGGTGCAGCTGCTCGTGATCGCGCGGGGCCTCGGACTCGCCGGGTAGCGTGGGGGCATGAGCGCGCAGGAGATCGTCCAGAGGGGCATGTACTTCGAGGAGTTCGAACTCGAGACCCGCTATCTGCACCGCCCGGGTCGCACGGCCACCGAGGCCGACAACGTGCTGTTCACGACCCTCACGATGAACACGCAGGCCCTGCACCTCGATGCGGCGTTCGCCGAGGCGCAGGAGCCCTTCCACGACCGCCTCATGAACTCGATGTGGACGCTCTCGACGATGGTCGGCGCGTCGGTCGCCCAGCTGACGCAGGGCACGCTCGTCGCACAGCTCGGACTCGGCGACATCCGCTTCCCGCATCCGCTCTTCGCGGGCGACACCCTGTACACCGAGAGCGTCGTGACCGGCATGCGGCCCTCGTCGTCGCGTCCGACCCAGGGGATCGTGGAGATCGCCCACACCGGCCGCAACCAGGACGGCACGGTCGTCGCGACCGCCACCCGCTCGGTGCTCGTGCGCCGCCGGCCCGAGGAGACCTCATGACCTTCGACCGGGGACCGGCACTCCTGTTCTGCCCGGCGGACCGTCCGGAGAGATTCGCGAAAGCGGAGGAACGAGCGGATGCCGTCATCCTCGACCTCGAGGACGCCGTGCTTCCGGCGGCGAAAGCGTTCGCGCGCGAGAACGTGCGGACGGCCGCCCTCGATCCGGCGCGCGTCATCGTGCGCGTCAACGCGCCGGGCAGTGCGGAGTTCGCCGCCGATCTGGCCGCCGTGGCGGCCTCGCCGTTCCGGACGATCATGGTCGCCAAGACCGAGGATCCGTCGGCGCTCGACGTATTCGCCACGGACTACGCCGTGATCGCTCTCTGCGAGACCGCCCGAGGGGTGCAGGCGGCCGAGAGCATCGCGGAGCACGAGCGGGTCGTCGCCCTCATGTGGGGTGCGGAGGATCTGGTCGCCTCGCTCGGCGGCACGTCGAGCCGTCGTCCGGACGGCACGTACCGCGACGTCGCCCGGTACGCGCGTACGCGGGTCCTGCTCTCCGCCGGCGCGCACGGCAAGGGCGCGATCGACGCCGTGCACGTCGACATCGACGACGTCGACGGCCTGGAGGAGGAGGCCTCGGATGCCGTCGCCTCCGGGTTCCGCGCGACGGCGTGCATCCACCCCTCGCAGGTGCCGGTGATCCGCGCGGCCTACCGTCCCGATCCGGCGAGCGTCGAGTGGGCGCGCGGAGTGCTCGCGGCGGCCGAGGAGGAGCGGGGCGTCTTCCGGTTCGAGGGCCGGATGATCGACGAACCGGTGCTGCGGCACGCCCGGTCGATCGTCGCGCGGGCTAACTGAGCGGGCACGCGCCGGCCCACGCCCCTCAGAGCAGAACGGTCTCTTCGAGCAGGCGCAGCGAACCCGGGGACGCCTCGAACCGCGTTGCGGAGCCGTTGCGGATGATGTCGCCGACGCGGGGGAGCGTGCCTCCCGAGACGTGGTCGATCAGGGAGCGGATCACGCCACCGTGCGCGACCACGATGACGGACTCCGCAAGGGGAGCCGAACGGCGACGCGCATCGAGGGCGATCCGATCGAGCGCCCTGAGCGCTCGATCAGCCACGCCCTGGAGCGTCTCGGCGCCGGGGACTTCGGCGTCCCAGTCGCCGTAGGTCTCGAGGTAGTCGGCGACGAGCATGCCCTCGCCCTCGCCGAACTCGCGCTCGCGCAGATCGGAATCGAGCGTGGGCGCGGTCAGTCCGAGCTGGTCCGCGATGATCTCGGCGGTCTCGCGCGCCCGTACCAGTGGGCTCGCGTAGATGGTGTGGTGCACGCCGTCCGCGAGCTGTTCCGCCGCCCATCGGGCATCGGCCCGGCCGGTGTCGTTCAGCGGGATGTCGGTCGATCCCTGGATACGGCGGGCCAGGTTCCAGTCGGTCTGGCCGTGGCGGACGAGGGTGAGCAGAGTCACGAAAGAAGCTCCTGCAGGGCGGGGAGCACGTCGCTGGTGCCGGCGGCGATGGTGACATCGGCCCAGGCATCCGCGCGGGTCGGCTCGCGGTTGACGATGATCAGGGGGATGCTGCGGCGGCGCGCGCGCTCGACGAGCCGCACGCCGGAGTTCACGACGAGCGAGGAGCCGGCGACGATCATCGCCGTGCTCGACCGCAGCAGGGACTCCGCGGCGCGGAAGCGGTCCTGCGGAACGTACTCGCCGAAGAACACGACATCCGGCTTGAGCATGCCGTCGCAGACGGTGCATCGGGGGATCACGAAACCTTCGATGCTCTCGGGGAGAACATCGCCGTCCGGCGCGAGCGGGACGTTCTCCGGCACCGTGATCCAGGGGTTGAGTTCTTCGATCTGCCCGGCGACGTCGCGGCGGTCGAAGACCTGTCCGCAGTGCAGGCACAGCACGCGGCGCATCGTGCCGTGCACCTCGATCACGTGCGAGCTCCCTGCTCGCAGGTGCAGACCGTCGACGTTCTGCGTGATCACACCGCTGACGACGCCGGCGGACTCCATCTCCGCGAGCGCACGGTGCCCCGGGTTCGGATCGGCGCGGGCGAACGCGCGCCACCCGAGATGACCGCCGACCCAGTACCGACGCCGCGCGGCCTCGTCACCGAGGTAGGTCTGGATCGTCATCGGGTTGCTCCGTGGCGTGGCGCCCTCGCCGCGATAGGCCGGGATCCCCGAGTCCGTCGAGACGCCCGCGCCCGTGAGGAGGGCGATGCGTCGACCTCGCAGGAGGTCGGCCGCCTTCTCGATGCGGAGCCGGAGCTCGTCGTCTGCGATCGTGGTCACTGATCCTCCCCGAGTGATTCTACGGGGCCGGCCGATGCCCGGCTCCCTCGAGGCACGGCCCGCGCATGGGAAGGTGGGAGTCTATGGACATCCTGCACATCGACTCGTCGACGGACCCTCGACTCGACGAGTACCGGTCGCTCACCGACACGGCCCTGCGGAGCATTCGGGAACCGGCCGGCGGGCTGTACATCGCCGAGTCGTCGAAGGTGATCGAGCGCGCGATCCGTGCGGGGCATTCGCCGAGGTCGGTGCTGGTGCAGGAGCGGCGGCTCGACGGCATCCGTAGCATCGTCGCCGGGTTCGACGTTCCCGTGTACGTGGTGCCCGACGACGTCGCCGAGGCGGTCACCGGCTTCGCTGTCCATCGCGGGGCGATCGCGTCGATGCACCGCCCGCCCCTGCCGTCGGTCGCCGAGACCTTGAGCGGGCAGAAGAGCGCTCGGTCGCGAATCGCGATCCTCGAGGGGCTCGCCGACCACACGAACATCGGCGCGCTTTTCCGGTCGGCCGCGGCGCTCGGCGTCGACGCGATCCTCATCTCGCCGGACTGCTCGGACCCGCTGTACCGCCGCGCGGTGCGCGTCTCGATGGGCACCGTGTTCCAGGTGCCCTGGACGCGGATCCCGGAGTGGCCCGCGGGTATCCATGAACTGCAGGATGCCGGCTACGTCGTCGCAGGAATGACGCTGGGCGAGGGAGCGATCACTCTCGACGACCTCGTCGCCGAGGATCATGACAGGCTCGCGCTGGTGTTCGGCACCGAGGGCCATGGCATCACGCCCGCCACCGACGCGATCCTCGACCGCCGGGTGACGATCCCGATGATGGGGGGCGTGGATTCCCTCAACGTGGCGGCCGCATCGGCGGTCGCTTTCTACGCGACCCGTTAGCCGAGGCCCGAAGCGCTGTCGAGGGCGCCCACCGCAGCCGCGAGCGCGGTGAGCCGAGCCTCCCGATCCCCGGTGAGCTCGATGACCGTCGCGCGATCTCCGCGCAGGTCGCGATCGTCGTAGATCTCGAGGAGGGCGGCATCCATCGCGGAGCGCAGTGCGGGATCCTCCTCGTCGTGCACCCAGATGCGGTCGTGCGCGTTCAACGGCAGGAGTGCCACCAGGTCGACGTTCTGCATCGCGTCGGAGATCATCGCCTCGGCGCGCTCGAGGGCCTCCGACGGCACGCTTCCTCGGCCCAGATCCTCCCACGCCCGAAGATAGGCGAGGAAATCGAGCGGACCGCGTTCGGCGATCACGCGTTCGTGCGGGTCGAGCGAGACGAGCCGTCGGGCGCTGATCGTCAACTGGGCGAGGAACGACGCCGGCCCGGGGTCGTCCTGCCCCTCGCCGAGCACCTCGAACGGGTCGGGGAGATGATCGACGCCCGGATGGAGGCCGAGGAAGTCCGCGATCAGAGTGCTCTTGCCGCTCGCATGCGTGCCGGAGACGACGATGCGCACGGGGATCAGTGGCTATCGGGGAAGAGGATCGGCGACGGCTCCGGGCGCTTCGCAGCAATGTGGTCGCCCGAGGACTGGTGCCGCAGGCGGCGCAGGACCCAGGGCACCAGGTGTTCGCGCGCCCAGCCGAGGTCTTCGCCCCGGGCCTCGCGCCACGTGCGGATCGGCAGCGGTTCCGGCTGCAGCGACTCGAGATCGTTCGGCACGTTCAGCGCGCGCAGCACCATGCGCGCGACCTCGTGGTGACCGAGGGAGTTGTAGTGCAGGCGGTCGTCGTCGAAGAACCGCATGTCCTGCACGACCTTCAGAGCCCACTGATCGGCCACGATGCAGTCGTGCCGCTCGGCGATCGCGCGGACGTTCTCGTTGTAGATCGCGACCTTGCCTCGGAACCCGCGGAACACCGGCGTGAACGCGGTGTCCACGCCCGTGAAGAGGAGCACCGCCGCGCCGGTGGAGGCGAGCCGGGTGACGGCATCCTCCAGCTGTGCCGCGATCGCATCGGGATCGGTTCCGGGGCGGATGACGTCGTTGCCGCCCGCGCAGATCGACACCAGATCGGGGTGCAGCGCGACGGCCGGCTCGATCTGGTCGTGCACGATCTGGGAGATGAGCTTGCCGCGGACCGCGAGGTTCGCGTAGGCGAAGTCGTCGACCTGCGCGGCGAGCACCTCGGCGACACGGTCGGCCCAGCCGCGATGGCCCCCGGGGTTCGTGGGATCGGGGTCGCCGATGCCCTCGGTGAAGGAATCCCCGATGGCCACGAAACGACGCCACGGGTGCACCGACTCGTTGGGGACGTAGGGGGTCCGGGTCGAATCCTGGTCTGTCATCCAGCTCTCCTTCGCGAACGCGCGCGGCTCGACGATCGCGGCTGCGCAGTGACCGAGCCTACTCCGCCGGGCGCGTCGGGGAGGGGCGCGCGCCGATGTCCGACGGAGCGATTATCGTTGAGCCGATGCTCTCTCCGTCCTTCCCACAGCGCGCCCCCTGGGGAACCGCGAACAAGCTGCGCGCCTGGCAGCAGGAGGCGCTCGAACAGTACTTCGCCGCCGACCAGAGGGACTTCCTCGTGGCCGCGACACCGGGCGCCGGAAAGACCACCTTCGCCCTCACCCTCGCGGTCGAACTCATGCGCACGGGCGAGGTCAATCGCATCATCGTCGTCGCCCCCACCGAGCACCTCAAGACGCAGTGGGCCGATGCCGCGGCGCGGGTGCACATCCGCCTCGATCCGCGCTTCCGCAACAGCGACTGGGCGCCGGCACGGCACTATCACGGAGCGGTCGTGACCTACGCGCAGGTCGCGGCGAAGTCGTCCGTGCACCGGCATCTGACCGAAGACGCCAAGACGCTGGTGATCCTCGATGAGGTGCACCACGGCGGCGACGCGCTCAGCTGGGGCGATGCGATCCGCGACGCCTACGGCCCCGCGAAGCGGCGGCTGCTGCTCTCCGGCACGCCGTTCCGCAGCGACACCGCACCGATCCCGTTCGTGGAGTACCACCCCGACGAATCCGGTGCGCGCATCTCTCGCACCGACTACAACTACGGCTACGGCCGCGCCCTCGCCGACGGTGTCGTGCGTCCCGTGCTCTTCCACATGTACGCGGGCAAGATGCGCTGGCGCACGACGTCGGGCGACGAGCTCGAGACGCACCTCGGGCAGGACAACACCAAGGACGTCACCTCGCAGGCCTGGCGCACCGCGCTCGATCCCGAGGGCGAGTGGATGCCGGCGGTGCTCTCCGCCGCCGATCGCCGCCTCACCGAGATCCGTCACCACGTGCCGGATGCGGGTGGTCTGGTGCTCGCGACCGATCAGACGGTCGCCCGTGCCTACGCCAAGATCCTGCACAGCATCACCGGCCAGCAGGCGACGATCGTGCTCTCCGACGACGCCACCGCCTCGGAGCGCATCGAGAAGTTCAGCGCGGGCGACCAGCGCTGGATGGTGGCCGTCCGGATGGTGTCGGAGGGCGTCGACGTGCCGCGCCTCGCGGTCGGCGTGTATGCGACCTCGTCGTCGACGCCGCTGTTCTTCGCGCAGGCGATCGGTCGATTCGTGCGCGCGCGTCGTCGGGGCGAGGCGGCCAGCGTCTTCCTCCCGCAGGTGCCCGTGCTCATGGGCCTCGCGAACGAGATGGACAAGCAGCGCGACCACGCGCTCGACCGGCAGTCGAAGGATGATGACGGCCTCGAGGACTCCCTGCTCGAGAGCGCCAACCGCGAGGAGGAGACCTCCGACGCGCTCACTCAGGAGTTCAGCTATCAGGCGCTGTCGTCCGTCGCGCACTTCGACCGTGTCGTGTTCGAAGGCCAGGAGTTCGGGCAGTTGGCCGAGCCCGGCACCCCCGAAGAAGAGGAGTTCATCGGGTTCCCCGGCCTCCTCGAGCCCGAGCACGTGCACGAGCTGCTCATGCAGCGGCAGTCCCGGCAATCGCGGCTGCGCGAGGCTCGTGAAGCCTCGGCCGGCCCGACCGAGACGACGACCCTCCCGCCGCCTCTGCACCGCACCCTCAAGGAGCAGCGTCAGCTCCTCAACAGCCTGGTCGGTCTCTACGCGCGGCAGAAGGGCGAACCGCACGGCGCGGTGCATGCCGAGCTGCGTCGGATCTGTGGGGGGCCGGCGGTCGCGCAGGCCACCGTCACCCAGTTGCAGTCCCGGATCGAGATCCTCCGCAAGCGCGTACGCTCCTGAGTGCTTCGGATCCCCGAAATGCTGGCAATCCCGGCGTCGGCTGCGTTCGCACGCCTTCCCGCGGATAGCGTTGAACGGTTGTCCACGCACCCGAGGAGTCAGACATGACCGCTCCGCTCGCCGCCGAACCCACGGCCGCCGACCGTCGCCGCTGGGCGCGCTACCTCGTGGAGGAGCGCGCCGAGGGAACGGTGTATCAGCGTCTCGCGGCGCGCCGGACGGGGGAGGAGCGCGACATCCTGCTGCGCCTCGCCGATGCCGAACGGCGCCACGAGCAGCACTGGCTCGACCTCCTCGGCGGGGAACCGGCTCGCCTGCCCCGCGCCGGAGTCCGCTCGCGGCTGCTGGGATGGATGGCCGGGCGCTTCGGCTCGATCTTCGTGCTCGCACTCGCGCAGAGCGCCGAGGCGCGGTCGCCCTATGACGCCGAGCAGTATGCGACTCCGGCCATGCGTGCCGACGAGAAGGTGCACTCCGAGGTGGTGCGCGGTCTCGCCGCCCGTGGTCGCCGCCGTCTGTCGGGGTCGTTCCGAGCCGCGGTGTTCGGCGCCAACGACGGGCTCGTCAGCAATCTCGCGCTGGTGCTGGGCATCGGGGCGACCGGAGTCGGTTCCGGGTTCGTGCTCTTCAGCGGGATCGCCGGTCTCCTCGCGGGCGCGCTGTCGATGGGGGCGGGGGAGTTCGTCTCCGTGCGGTCCCAGCGCGAGCTCCTCGCGGCGACCGAGGCGAACGAGGATGCCGCGGCATCCGCTCACGATCTCGACATCGACGAGAACGAACTCGCCCTGGTGTATCGCGCCCGTGGGGCGGACCCGGAGGAGGCCCTCGCGAAGGCGCGCCGCATCGTGACGGCGGCCCAGGCGGGGGTGCGGCGCACGGCGACCGGGCCCATTCGCACCCACGGCGACGTGCACGAGGTCGTCGGCAGCGACTGGACCGCCGCGATCTCGAGCTTCCTGCTGTTCGCCTCCGGAGCGATCATTCCGGTGCTCCCGTGGATCTTCGGTCTGCAGGGTGCCGCCGCCGTCATCGTCGCGCTCGTGCTGGTGGGCGTCGCGCTGCTGAGCACGGGTGCCATGGTCGGCATCCTCTCGGGAGGACCGCCGCTGCGCCGGGCCCTGCGCCAACTGGCGATCGGGTTCGGCGCCGCGGCGATCACGTATCTGCTCGGTCTGCTGTTCGGCGTGGGCGCGGTCTAGGACGCGTCGCCATCGCTCTGGGCGCCACGGGTCGGAGCGTCGCCGCCGGGCATCCCGCCGCCCTGACCGCCGCCGGGCTGGCCGCCCATCCCACTCGTGCCGCCCTCTCCGGCCGTCACGGTGGTCGTGGATCCATCGACGACCACGTCGTAGCCGTCGCCGCTCACGATCCCGGCACCCGAGTACACGACCGTGGCGAAGGCCTTCGAGGCGGTGTACTCGGCGACCACCGTGCCGTCCGAAACGATCTGCACGGTGGATCCCACCGCACCCGATACCGAGGCGAACACCCATCCCTGAGCGGATTCGGTCGTCGGTGCCATCGCCATGCCCGCGCTGCCGGCAGCGAGAAGCGTGCCCCCGGAGACGTCGAAGGTGCCGTTCACATCGATCGCTCCATTCCCGTTCCCGGTCGGGCCCCACACCGTGAGAGTGCCCCCGGTCATGGTCGCCGAGCCGTTCGAGTCGAACCCGTCGCCCTCGGCATCGACCGTGACGTCGCCACCGTTGATGGTGATCACCTCGCCGCTGTCCTGCATGCTCTCACCGCTCCCCGATGAGGCGTTGAGCCCGTCGTCGGAGGCGGTGACGAACACGGTGCCCGCGTCGATCGTGATCTGCGCGCTCTCCAGTCCCTCGTACGAGCGGGTGATCTCGGTCTCGCCGCCGTCGATGAACAGAGCGGTGTCGGCGTGGATGCCGTCATCGCCCGTGGCGAGAGTCAGCGTTCCCGCATTGATGTGCTCCGCACCGTTCGAGTGCACGGCATCGTCCGCGGCATCCGCGTCGACCGTCCCTCCTTCGACCACGACGTAGACGCCGCCCTTGAGCGCCTTCGAGGAGACGTCCTCGCTCGGGGAGTCGGCGGAACCGCCGCCGCTCGCGACGGAGATGTCTCCACCGGTGACCACGAGGTCGGTGGCCGCCGAGAGCCCGTCGCCGGCGCTCGTCACCGAGATCTCGCCTCCGGACACCCAGAGGTAGCCGCGCGTCGCGTCGTCGGTCTGATCGCTCGTGAGTCCGTCACCGCCGGCCGTTACGGTGATGTCGCCGCCCTCGATCGTCAGCGAGTCCTTGCCGCGCAAGCCGTCGTCGGCGGCGGTGACGGTGAGAGTGCCGCTGAGTACCTTGAGGTCGTCCTTGCTGGTGATGCCGTCGTTGCCGTTCCCCTGGACCGTGAGCGATCCGCCGCCGCTGATCGTCAGATCGGCATCGCTGTAGAGAGCGGCGTTCGCCTCGGCATCGTCGGCGTACGACGAGGCGTCCGACACGCTGTTGGCGCTGCCGTCCGCCAGCACGATCGCGACGTCGTCGGCGCTGAGGATCGAGAGAGCGGATCCGGCGGTGTTCGTGATCGACGCGTCGTCGAGGGTGATCGCCACGACCGCGTCCTCCGGGGCATCGACCACGACCGCCCCGTCGAGTGAGCCGGTGAGCGTGTACGTGCCCCCGGCGGTGATCGTGACGGTCGACCCCTCGACGGTCACGCCGTCGCCGTCGATCGTCGCGGTGTCCCCGTCCAGCGTGACGGTCGCCGACGATCCCTCCGCCTCTGCGGCGTCGACCGTCGTCGCATCCTCGTCGTCGGCGAGCACCTGTTCGGCGGTCAGCGTCGCATCCACGTCCTGAACGGTCGCCGCGGCCTCGGTGGTCCTCGACTCGGCCGAGGTCGCGGTCGTCGCGGTGCAGCCTGCGAGCACGACGCCGGCGAGGGCGAAGGGAGCGGCGGCGAGCAGGATTCGGTTCTTCGTGTTCATGATGGTCACTCTCTTTCGCGGGTCAGGCGGCGGTCGCCGTGGGCAGGACGCTGCGCCGGAGTACGCGCGTCCACTTGTTCGAGGGCAGGTCGGGGCGCATCGCGGCGAGGCCGGTGCCGTATTTGCTGATGCTCGAGGGGCGGATGCCGTGGCGCCACAGCAGCCGATCGAGATCGCCGGTGCGCAGCCCGGATTTCGTCTCGATGATGACGAGGCCAGGGGTGCGCATACGGGTTCCGTCGGCGAGCTCCCACGCGAGTGCGGCATCGACCGTGGCGCGGCCGCCGCCGTCGGGCGCCAGGAGCGTCGTCCGCCGATAGCGCGTCGCGAGGGTCGCCTGCAGTTCGAGCTCGGAGGCGTCGGCGAGCCCGAGAGGGCGGAGACCCTCGGAGGCGTACTCGAGCCCGTCGGGGCTGAGCGCATCGCGCGCGTCGAAGTCGTACTCGATGCGTTCCTTGACCGTCGTGCTGCGGGCCCCGCGGGTCTTCAGCTCGAGGAAGGCGGCGGCGGTGTCGACGTAACTGCGCGTGCGCAGTTTGAAGCGACGGCGGCGACCCAGCGCGGCCAGGCGGTAGCTGAGCAGGTCGGGCGTGTCGAAGTAGTGCGACTCGTAGGCGAATGCCGTTCGGCCGTCGATCGTCAGCACCCTGGTGTCGCGCGGCAGCGCGGCCAGCACCGTCTCGGCCTCCACCGACGAGAGCACGTACTTGCGATCCACACGGGTGAGGAGGGCGGCCTCGGCCACGAGTTCGTCCAGTCCGATGGGGGCGAGCGTCGGGGGAGTCATCGGCGGGCTCCGCTCAGCGCGGCGCCGACCTCGACGGACGCGGATGCGCGGTAGCGCACATCGACGAGCGTCGTGTCGTTGACCAGATCGATCTGCAGCACCGTGAGCTGCGTCACGGGACCGTCGAGCACGCGCTCCAGGTGCGATGCGAGCGCGTGCTCGTCGGTGTACGCGCGGTCGACGGAGATCGTGAGGTGCCGCGAGCGCGCGAGGGCCCGCGGGTGGTCGGCGATGTACAGCGCGACGATGATGAGCGTCATCAGGCCGAGGGCCGTCGGGGACACATCCGTGGAGAGTCCCGCGATCAGTCCGAGGGCGAGCGAGGCGAAGTAGTAGGCGACCTCGCGCTGCGAGATCTCCGAGGAGCGCAGGCGGATGATCGACAGCACGCCGAACAGCCCCAGTCCGAGGCCCAGCGCTACCGTCGCTCCCGAGAGCACGACGGCGACGGCGAGCACACCGACGTTGACGCCGACGAACGCGACGAGGAGGTCGCGGCGACGGTGTCGGGTGAAGTAGATGCCGAGGGCGAGGATCGCGATGGCGACGAGGTCGGCGGCGATCATGACGATGCTGGCCATGGGGACTCCTGAGTCTGTGAGGAACGTGTCCGACCATTCAGGCGTTCGCGTCTATGTGCTCTCTATGTCTCGTCTATGCGCGGATGACGAATGTGCGCGCTCATCGAGGACCCATAGCGGAACGACCGGCTTCGCCGAGATTCCGGAAAGGATGCCGATAGGCGCGAGCCGTACTCCTGGAGCATGGACACCGCACACGACACCCCTTCCCGCCCACGTCGACGCCGAGGCCGACGCCCGGTCATCGCCTCCGCCGTCGTCGCCGCACTCGCCCTCGGCGGCGGGGGAATCTGGGCCGCGGATCGCTACCTCATCGAACACGTCGCGATCAGTGACGTCTCGTCCTTCGAGGCGGCGCAGAGCACGACGGATGACGCGGTCACGACGACGACCAACGGTGAGACGACCGACACCTCGTACACCTCCGATCAGGCCGACATCACGCTGTCGACCGTCACCACCGGATCCGGCACCGACACGGTCACGTACTACGTGGCCGATGTCACGCTGACGGATGCGACGGCGCTGCGCTCCGCTTTCGCCGGCGATGCGTACGGGACGAACATCACCGAGACGACGAGCTCCATCGCAGCGGACCACGACGCGATCTTCGCGATCAACGGCGACTACTACGGGTTCCGCGACACCGGCATCGTCATCCGCAACGGGGTCGTCTACCGCGACGACGGAGCGCGCGACGGGCTGGCCTTCTACCAGGACGGGCACGTCGAGGTGTACGACGAGACCGCGACCACCGCGGATGAGCTCATCGCCGACGGCGTCTGGAACACCCTGTCCTTCGGGCCGGCGATCGTCGAGGACGGATCGGTACTCGCCGGCATCGAGGACGTCGAGGTCGACACGAACTTCGGCAATCACTCGATCCAGGGCGAGCAGCCGCGCACCGCCGTCGGCGTGATCGACGACAACCACCTCGTCTTCGTCGTCGTCGATGGGCGCGATGAGGGCTACAGTCGCGGGGTCACCATGACGGAGCTCGCCGACATCATGGTGTCGCTCGGCGCAACGACGGCTTACAACCTCGATGGCGGAGGGTCGTCCACCCTGTACTTCGACGGCGAGGTCGTCAACCAGCCGTCCAACGGCGGCGAGCGCGGAACGAGCGACATCCTCTACATCGCGGGGAGCGGCTCGTGATCGTCCTGATCCCGGCGTACGAGCCGGATGAGCGGATGGTCGAACTGGTCGAGGTACTGCATACCGCAGGGCATCGGATGATCGTCGTCGACGACGGCAGCGGGGAGGCCTACGCCGAGCTGTTCCGTCGCGTCGAGGATCGCGGGGTCGAGGTGCTGCACGAGCCCGAGAACGTCGGGAAAGCGACCGCGCTGCGGAACGGACTCGCGCATATCGCGCGTCGCTGGCCGGGAGAGGACGTCGTCACGGCCGACAGCGATGGGCAGCATCGCCCGGACGACATCGCTGCGGTCGGCGCGGCGACCGCGCAGGGGGACGCTCTCGTCCTGGGTGGACGCCGATTCACCGGCGATGTACCCGTGCGCAGTCGCCTCGGCAACGCCGTCTCCCGCACGCTCTTCCGCACGGTCGGGGGAGTGGGTGTGCACGACACGCAGACGGGTCTGCGCGGCATCCCCGCCGTTCGCATCCCCGAGGTACTGGCGGTGACGGGAGAGCGGTTCGCCTGGGAGATGAACGTGCTCCTCGACTTCGCGCGGCGTCGCGTGCCGATCCGCGAGATCGAGATCGCGACCGTCTATCTCGACGGCAATGCCTCATCGCACTTCCGTCCTATCCGGGATTCGCTGGCGGTCCTGCGTCCGCTCCTGCGATACGTCCTCGTCTCGTTCGGGTCGTTCGTCCTCGACGTGGCCGCGCTGCACCTGCTGTATGCCGCCTCCGGGATGTTGCTGCCGTCCATGGTCGGCGCACGCGTGCTGAGCGCCACGGTGAACTTCGCACTCAACCGCGCCGTGGTGTTCCGCGCGGCCGAGGGAGGGTCTCTCCGACGACAGCTCGTGCGCTACGCGGGACTCGCCGCGGTGCTGCTCGCGGTCGGGTACGTCGGTGTCGCACTCCTCGTCAACGCCGGAGTTCCCGTGATCGCGGCGAAGATCGAGGTCGACGCTGTCGTGTACATCGCCGGATATGCGGCGCAGCGCGCTTTCGTGTTCGCCCACGGACGGCGCGAGGTGGCAAGCAAAAAGCCCCGGCGGATCCAGGGGATCCACCGGGGCCATCTGTGCGCGGAGGGGGACTTGAACCCCCACGCCCTTACGGGCACTACGACCTCAACGTAGCGCGTCTACCATTCCGCCACCCGCGCAGGTTTTGGATGATCGTTGCCGACCGAAGAATGACATTACCACCTTCTGGGGTCGGCCTCGAATCGGGCGTGACGCCCGGGCGTGGCACGCGCTTTCGATAGCCTGGTTCGCATGACCGAACCCTCCCTTCCCGAGGTCGCGCGCATCGCGAGCGAGCTGATCCGCTTCGACACCTCGAACTTCGGCGGCGGCAACGCGAAGGGGGAGCGTGAGGCTGCGGAGTACGTGGGTGCGTATCTGGCAGAGCTCGGGCTCGAGGTCGAGTACCACGAGCCCGTCCCGCGTCGCACGAACGTGATGGCACGGGTGCCGGGTCGCGACCGCTCGCTGCCGGCGCTCGTCGTGCACGGGCACCTCGACGTGGTCCCCGCCATGGCGGAGGACTGGACGGTCGATCCCTTCGCCGGGATC
The DNA here is from genome assembly GCF_044900755.1 of Microbacterium sp. NPDC087868. NCBI lineage: Bacteria > Bacillati > Actinomycetota > Actinomycetes > Micrococcales > Microbacteriaceae > Microbacterium > Microbacterium sp. NPDC087868. The sequence continues at coordinate 504,317 of NZ_JBJDNO010000001.1, read as the reverse complement.
GTGCAGGACGGGATGCTGTGGGGGCGCGGCGCCGTCGACATGAAGAACATGAACGCGATGATCCTCACGGCCGTCGCCGACATCCTCCGCGCGGGCGAGATGCCGGCGCGCGACCTCGTCCTCGCGTTCTTCGCCGACGAGGAGAACGGTGGCGTCGAGGGATCGGCGCTCGTCGTGCGCGACCGCCCCGAATGGTTCGCCGGTGCGGCGACCGCGATCAGCGAGGTCGGCGGATACTCGATCACGGTCGACGACCGTCGGGCCTACCTGTTGCAGGTGGGCGAAAAGGCGCTGATCTGGATCCGGCTGGTCGCGAAGGGACGGGCGGGCCACGGCAGTCGTCTGCACGACGACAACGCGATCACGGCGCTGGCCGAGGCCGTCGCGGCGATCGGTCGCACGCGCTGGCCGATCCGGCTCACGCCGACCACCACCGCGCTCCTCGAGGGACTGAGCGCACTCACCGGGCGCAGCGCCGACGATCCGGACGCCCTGGCCTCGGCCGCCGGTCCCGCCGAGGCGTTCCTGCGATCGTCGTTCCGGACGACGACGAATCCCACCGGCCTCACCGCCGGGTACAAGCACAACGTCATCCCGGAGCGCGCCGAAGCGCTCATCGACGTGCGGGTGATCCCCGGCACCGAGGACGAGGTGCTGGCCGAGCTCCAGCAGATCGTCGGCGACGACATCGTGATCGAGACCGTGGTCCGTGACATCGGTATGGAGACCCCGTTCGAGGGCGAGCTCGTCGAGGCCATGGTCGCGAGCATCGGTCGGCACGACCCCGGTGTGCCCGTCATCCCGTATCTGCTGGGGGCCGGAACCGACAACAAGGCGCTGTCGACCCTCGGGATCACCGGATACGGGTTCGCGCCGCTCCGGCTGCCCGCCGATCTCGATTTCACAGGCATGTTCCACGGAGTCGACGAGCGTGTGCCCGTAGACTCGCTTGTCTTCGGTCAGCGGGTGCTGGCCGATCTGCTGCGCACGTACTGAGCGCTCCCGCCGGCTCCGTGCCGCCGTCGACCCTGAAGGCCTCCATGCATCTCTTCGAAGCGCTCATCCTCGGTATCGTCCAGGGGCTGACCGAGTTCCTGCCGATCTCCTCCAGCGCCCACCTGCGCATCGTCGGCTCGTTCCTGCCCTCGGGCGAGGACCCGGGTGCGGCGTTCACGGCGATCACCCAGATCGGCACCGAGGCGGCCGTGGTGGTGTTCTTCTGGCGCGACATCGTCCGCATCGTCACGCAGTGGTTCCGGTCGCTCGTCGGCAAGGCCCCGCGCACCGATCCCGACGCGCGGATGGGCTGGATGATCATCATCGGCAGCATCCCGATCGTCATCCTGGGCCTGTTCTTCCAGGATCAGATCGAGAGCGTGTTCCGCTCGCTCTGGGTGGTCGCGATCATGCTGATCGTGTTCGGCATCCTGCTCGGCATCGCCGATCATGTCGGAGCGAAGAAGCGCACGCTCAACCAGCTCACCTACCCGCACGGCGTCGCCTACGGATTCGCACAGGCCCTCGCCCTCGTCCCGGGCGTCTCGCGCTCGGGCGGCACGATCACGATGGGGCTCTTCCTCGGCTACGAGCGCGCCGCGGCGGCCCGCTACGCGTTCCTCCTGGCGATCCCCGCCGTCTTCGGCAGCGGCTTCTACCAGCTGGCGAAGAGCTGGAACGAACCGGCGTTCTTCTCGCTCGGCGACACGCTGGCGGCCACCGGTATCGCCTTCGTCGTCGCCCTCGGGGTCATCGCGTTCTTCATGAGCTGGATCTCGAAGCGCAGCTTCCTGCCGTTCGTGATCTACCGCATCCTGCTGGGCACGGTGATCCTGGTCCTGCTCGCCACCGGAGCGATCGCCGCCTGAGCGCAGACGCGCTCAGCGCTTGTGGTCGCCCGGACCGTCACCGCGTCGACGCGCTCAGCGCTTGTGGTCGCCCGGACCGTCACCGCGTCGACGCAGGTACTTCTCGAACTCCTGGGCGATCGCGTCGCCCGACGCCTCCGGCGAGTCCCATGTGTCGCGGGTGCGCTCGAGCTGGCGGATGTACTCGGTCATCTCCTCGTCGTCCGCCGCGGCCGCATCGATGGATGCCTCCCACGCGGCGGCTTCCGTGCGCAGCGCGTCGCGGGGCACCGACACCCCGGTGAGCTCTTCGAGGCGATCGAGCAGGGCGAGGGTGACCTTCGGCGAGGGAGTCGCGTTCGCGACGTAGTGCGGCACGCTGGCCCACAGCGTCGCCGTCGGGATGCCCGCCGACTCGGCGTAGTGCTCGATGACGCTCAGGATGCCGACGGGGCCCTCGTAGAGGGACTTCTCGAGTCCGAGTTCCTCGCGCGCCTGCTCGTTCTGGCTGGCCGCGAAGATCGAGATCGGCCGGGAGTGCGGCACATCGGCGAGCATCGCGCCGAGCATGATGAAGCCGCTCACGTCGTCGCGCAGCGCGACGTCGATGAACTCGGCGGCGAACGACTGCCACGTGCGAGCCGGTTCCACTCCGGTGAGCAGCCAGAACTCGGGCCCCTCACTCGCGTCGCGCGGACGCCACAGCGTCGCTTCCGGCCACTTCAGGCGCCGACGGCCCTCGGTGTCGAGCTGGGTCGACGGACGCGTGTACTGGTAGTCGAAGTAGAGCTCGGGGTCGACGGTGTGCACGAGGTCGTACTCGCTCGTGGCGCGCAGGGCCGCGAGGGCACCGCTGGCCGCTTCACCCGCGTCGTTCCAGCCGTCGAAGGCGACGATCACGATGCGCGAACCGAGAACATCCATCGTGATCCCCTTTCGATCGAGTGACGGTGTCGTCTCCCCAGGCTAGTCGCGCTCGGAGGAAGACGGGTCCTGCGCCGGATAACATGGCTCGGTGAGCACACAGCCCCGCGCGGTCCTCTGGGACATGGATGGAACAGTCGTCGATACCGAGCCGTACTGGATGGCGGCCGAGACCCGGCTCGTCGAGTCCTTCGGCGGGACCTGGACGCACGAGGACGCGCTGCAGCTGGTCGGCAGCGGACTGATCGACAGCGCGATCATCCTGCAGAACGCGGGCGTGCGCATGGAGGCCGAGGCGATCGTCGCCCATCTGACCGATGAGGTGCAGAACCTCCTGCGCACCGAGGGAGTGCCCTTCCGCCCCGGCGCACGCGAGCTCCTGCTCGACCTGAAGCAGGCCGGGATCACGACCGCGCTCGTGACGATGTCGCTGCGACGGATGGCGCTGAGCGTCGTCGATCTCATCGATTTCCCGGCCTTCGATCTGGTCGTCGCCGGCGACGACGTCGACAACCCGAAGCCGCACCCGGAGCCGTACCTGCAGGCCGCCGCCCTGCTCGACATCGATATCACCGAAGCCATCGTGATCGAGGACTCGCCGACCGGTGTCCGTGCCGGGATCGCCTCCGGCGCCGTGACCCTCGGAGTCCCGCACATCGTGCCGCTCGACGACCTCGGTGCGCACGAGCTCTGGCCGACGCTCGACGGCCGCACCGCACACGACCTGGTCGACCTCCTCGACCGCCACTCCGCCACGACGGGAGCCACCCGATGACCGCCTCCGGCACGCACCGTCCGAGCGGCCCGTTCCGCGAGGGCGACCGCGTCCAGCTCACGGGTCCCAAGGGCCGACTGCACACCGTCACCCTCCGGGAGGACGGCGAGCTGCACACCCACCACGGGGTGCTGCGCCACCGCGATCTCATCGGCCTGCCCGACGGATCGGTGGCCGCGAACAGCTCGGGCCACGAGTATCTCGCGCTGCGCCCGCTGCTGAAGGACTTCGCGATGTCGATGCCCCGTGGCGCGGCGATCGTCTATCCGAAGGATGCCGCGCAGATCGTCATGCAGGCCGATGTCTTCCCCGGAGCGACGGTGGTCGAGGCCGGAGTGGGGTCGGGCGCCCTGTCGCTGTCGCTGCTTCGTGCGGTGGGGCCGGCGGGCAGGCTCGTATCGTTCGAGCGGCGAGAGGACTTCGCCGAGGTCGCCCGCGGCAACGTCGCGACGTTCTTCGGCGAGCAGCCGGACACCTGGAGCGTCGTCGTCGGCGATCTCGTCGAGCAGCTGCCCTCCGAGCTTCCCGCCGGATCCGTCGATCGCGTCGTGCTCGACATGCTGGCCCCGTGGGAGTGCATCGACGTCGTCGCCGACGCGCTCACACCCGGGGGAGTGGTGCTCTGCTACATCGCGACCGCCACGCAGCTCTCGCGCGTCGCGGAGTACATCCGCAACACCGGACTGTTCACGGATCCGGACGCCTCCGAGACGATGGTGCGCGGCTGGCACGTCGAGGGCCTCGCGGTGCGTCCCGATCACCGGATGGTCGCGCACACCGGCTTCCTGCTGACCGCGCGTCGTCTGGCTCCGGGCACTGTCGCACCCTCCGTGAAGCGACGCGCCTCGAAGTCCAGCTACGGCGACGACGACGTGGAGCAGTGGACCCCCGGTGCCGTCGGCGATCGAGAGATCACCGACAAGAACCTGCGCAAGCGGGCGCGTGAGGCTGCGCGCGCCGCCGAGGGCGCGCGCATCGCGACGGCATCGCGCGAATCGGAGCACCCGACCGAATAGACTGGAGGGCGTGCGTAAAACGTCCGCCGTTCTGGCCACTCTCAGCCTCGCCGTCCTCGCTCTGACGGGGTGCACTGCTGCTCCGACCTTCGATGGCGCCGCGTGCGACCGCTCCGGCGGCTCGAGCGGTCTTGCCGACGCAGTGACCGTCGAGGGCGATCTCGGCGCCAAGCCGGATGTGAGCATCTACACGCCGCTGCACGTCGAGAAGTCGGCGACGACGGACGTCGTCGTCGGCGATGGTCGTGCTGTTCAGAACGGTCAGCAGCCCTTCGTCTACGAGCTCACCCTCTTCAGCGGCGAGACGGGCGAAGAGGTCGCCGGCACTCCGTACGACCCCGCTCAGGGGCCGCTGACGAACCTCGACATCCAGGGTGCGCGTTTCCCGGCTCTCGCAGACGCACTGAAGTGCGTCACCCAGGGGTCTCGCACGGTGGTCGCTCTGACCGCGGATGATGCCGGAGCGGAGGCACTGCAGAGCTTCGGTCTCGATGCCGACGACACGATGGTGTTCGTCGTCGACACCATCGACGTGCTCCTGCCGAAGGCCGAAGGCTCCCTGCAGTTCAACGATGCTCGCGGCATGCCGACCGTCGTCCGTGCTCCGGACGGCACTCCGGGCGTGATCATCCCCAACTCCGACGCACCGTCCTCTCTGGTCACGCAGACGCTCATCCTCGGTGAGGGCGACGACGTCGAAGCCGATCAGGTGCCGATCGTCCAGTACACCGCGCTCGGCTGGGACGACAAGACCGTGATGACGCAGACGTGGGGCAAGGCGGTCTCCACCGACCTGCAGCAGGTGGCACCGGCCGTGGCCCAGGAGCTGGTCGGCAAGCCCGTCGGCTCCCAGGTGCTCGTCGTGACTCCGGCTTCCGACTCGGCCCCCGCCGTCGTCTACGTCGTCGACATCCTGGGCGCAATCACGGTACCGACTCCGTGATGGCCGCCCGTATTCCCGCCGAGGAGCGCCTGACGAATCTCGTCGTGGCTCTCATGGCGACGGAGATCGGGCTCACGAAGCAGCAGATCCTCGACAACGTCTCCGGGTACCGCCAACGCGCGGATGCCGGGACGCGGTCGGATGCCCTCGAGAAGATGTTCGAGCGCGACAAGGACGAACTCCGCTCGCTCGGTGTGCCCGTCGAGACGATCGGCGACGCCGCAGACCCGAACGATCTGCGTGAGGCGCGCTACCGGATTCCGCAGGCGGAGTACGACCTGCCGAGCGACATCGACTTCACGCCCGCCGAACTCGCCGTGCTGCGTCTCGCGGGCAGCGTGTGGAGCGCGGAATCCGCATCGGGCGACGCGCAGTCCGGTGTCCGGAAGATCCGCGCCCTCGGGATCGACGGTGACGAACCGATCATCGGGTTCGCGCCGCGAATCACGGCGCGGGATGCCGCGTTCGGTCCGCTCCAGGAGGCGATCGAGAAGAGCCGGGCCGTCGCTTTCGACTACCTGAAGCCGGGGGAGGATGCTCCTCGTCGTCGCCGGGTCCAGCCGCTCGCGCTGGTGGACTACGAGGCGCGCTGGCACGTGTTCGGCATCGACATCGACGCCGCCGGCGACCGTACGTTCCTGCTCAGCCGCATCGTCGGGGATGTGACGGTGACGGCGACGACCTTCGACCCCGTCCTGCGAGACGGAGCGGGTGACCGCGCGCTCGCGGGACTCGAGGAGGTGGCGTCCCAGAACTCCGCTCTGCTCGAGATCACTCCGGGTACCGAGGCGTCTCTGCGGCTCGGGCGGAGGGCGGTGCCGGCGGTCCAGGGCATCCGCGTCCCCTTCGTCGATGTCCACATTCTCGCCGACGAGCTCGCCTCGTACGGCCCCGAGGTGCGTGTGGTCGAGCCCGATGAGCTCCGCGACGCGGTGGTGTCGCGTCTCCGCGCGGTCGCCGAGGCCCACGCCGAACGGGAGGTCCGCCGATGAGTGCGAAGAAGCCGTTGCTCGCCGGTGATCGGGTGCGTCTGTACCTGACCCTCGTGCCGTACCTTCTCGAACACGGACAGGTCTCCCTGGCCGAGGCATCAGCGGAGTTCGGCGTGACCCCGCGCGAGATGCGGGCGATGGTCGAGAAGCTGACCGTCATCGGCCTTCCCGGCGAAGCCGGTTTCTGGCAGCAGCCGCAGGAGATGTTCGACATCAACTGGGATCTGCTCGACCAGGAAGACGTCATCGAGATCACGAACGACGTCGCGCTGCGCCGGGTGCCGCGGTTCACGGCGCGCGAAGCCGCAGCACTGCTCGCCGGGCTGCAGATGGTCGCTGCGGTGCCCGCGGTCTCGGACTCGGGGCTCGTCGCCGGTCTCATCTCGAAGCTCTCCCGAGGAGCGGCCGATGCTCCCGCCGAGGTGGTCATCGCGCCCACGGCGGTCGACGAGGTGCGCGAGGCGGTGTCCCGTGGGGTGCAGGAGGGGCGCGCGATCTCGTTCACCTATCAGGCGCCCGACGCGCAGCCGACCACGCGCACGGTCGATCCGGTGCAGATCCTGATCACCAACGGCCAGTGGTATCTGCAGGGATGGTGTCATCTGCGTCAGGCGATGCGCACCTTCCACCTCGACCGGGTGAGCCGCCCGCAGCTGACCGACATCCCGATCACGCACGCGGGCGAGCACGTCCCCGAGGCATTCGCCGAGGTGGCGGACGACCGCGAGGTCACCGTGCGCGTTCCCGAACGACTCGCTCCGCTCCTGGGCGGGCTTCTCTCCGCGGATGAGGTCGAGACCCTCGACGGCGTGGTCACGGCGCACCTGCACCTCGCAGATCCGCGCGGTATCAAGCGCATCGCGGCCCGTTTCGGGGGAGCGCTCGAGGTGCTCGAGCCGGGCATCGCGCGCGCGGCGACCCGGGAATGGGCGTCTGCGGGACTCGCGCTCTACCACCGCCCATCCACAGCACAGCCGGGTAGACTGGCCGAATCGCCCACCGACGACGGGAACTAGAGATGTTTGCTGGACTGCAGGGGTGGCACCTCCTGATCGTGCTCGCCGTGATCCTCCTCCTTTTCGGCGCGGCAAAGCTGCCCGCCCTCGCGAAGAGCGTCGGCCAGTCGGCCCGCGTCTTCAAGGGAGAGATGAAGGCGATGAAGGAAGAAGACGGTCCGGCGGCCGCGGAGAACGCGGCAGTGGACCCGACCACGGTGAAGAACTCGGGCTCAGAACCTGAGACTCCGCCGCGCGCCTGACCGCTCGTGGCAGTGATGGACCCGGCCGCGAAGGCGAAGCCGGACCGCGACCGGCGGATGTCTCTCGGAGCGCACCTCGTCGAGTTGCGCCGCCGTCTGATGATCGCCGCCATCGCGCTGGTCGTCGGCATGGTGCTGGCGTTCATCGTCGCGGATCCGATCATCCACTTCATCACCGAGCCGATCCGTCTCATCACCGAGAAGCGGGGCGACGACTTCAGCGCCCTCAACTTCTCGACCGTGACCTCCGCGTTCGACATGCGCATGCGCATCGCCCTGTCGATCGGTCTCTTCGCCTCCGCGCCAGTCTGGCTTTGGCAGATCTGGGCGTTCATCATGCCCGGCCTCACGCGTAAAGAGGTGCGCTACACGGTCGGTTTCGTCGCGGCCGCCGTTCCGCTGTTCCTGGGCGGGTGCTACCTCGGCGTCATGATCATGCCGCACATCATCGAGCTGATGTGGAGCTTCACGCCGGAGGGCGGTACGAACTTCTACGCCGCCCAGGACTACTACGACTTCATCTTCAAACTGATGCTCGTGATCGGCGTCTCCTTCGTGCTGCCGGTCTTCCTCGTCGCACTGAACTTCGCCGGCATCATGTCGGGGCGCGCGATCCTCAAGGGATGGCGCGTCGCGATCATCATCGCCACGGTCTTCGCCGCTCTCGCGACGCCGGCCGCCGACGTGGTGAGCATGCTGATGCTCGCGGGCATCCTGATCGTCCTGTACTTCGCAGCCGCCGGTCTGTCGCTGCTGTTCGACCGGCGCAAGCGCAAGCAGGATGCGGCCGCCGGCCTCCTGCCGGACGCCGCATGAGTTCGCCGGCGGAGCGATACGCCGCCGCGCGACAGGCATCCGAGCACCCCGAGACCTCCGCATTCGCCGCCCGCCAGCGCTTCGATCTCGATCCGTTCCAGCTCGAGGGCTGCCACGCGCTCGAGCGCGGGAACAGCGTCCTGGTCGCGGCGCCGACCGGTGCCGGTAAGACGATCGTGGGCGAATTCGCGATCCATCTCGCGATGCAGACCCCCCGCGACAAGGCGTTCTACACGACACCGATGAAGGCGCTCTCGAATCAGAAGTTCCGCGAGCTCGTCGACGTCTACGGAGCCGACGAGGTCGGGCTGCTCACCGGTGACACCAACATCAACGGAAACGCACGCATCGTGGTGATGACCACCGAGGTGCTGCGCAACATGATCTACGCCGACTCGGCGGCGCTGCGTGACCTCCGCTACGTCGTGATGGACGAGGTGCACTACCTCGCCGATCGATTCCGCGGCGCGGTGTGGGAAGAGGTCATCATCCACCTGCCGTCGCAGGTGCGTCTCGTCTCGCTGAGTGCGACGGTCTCGAACGCCGAGGAGTTCGGCGACTGGCTCGACACGGTGCGCGGCGACACCGAGGTGATCGTCTCGGAGATCCGCCCCGTCCCGCTGGAACAGCACGTGCTCGTGCGCGACGATCTGCTGCCGCTGTTCGACGACCGGGCGGGTGTGGCCACGGCTCAGGTGAACCAGGAGCTGATGCGCATCCGCTCGTTCACGGGCTCGCACTACGACAACAACCGTCGCGCGCAGTCCTACGTCAGCAATCGTCACGCCGGCCGACAGGCCAAGCGTCCTCCGCGCGGGGGCCAGCGTCCGGTGCGTCCGTCGAACGCGCGCCGCATCGAGCGGATCGATCGCCCGGAGGTCATCCACCTCCTCGAACGCGCGAATCTGCTGCCGGCGATCTTCTTCATCTTCAGTCGCGTCGGCTGCGATGCCGCCGTCGCGCAGGTGCGCCGCTCGGGTATGCGTCTCACGTCGCAGGAGGAGCGCACCGAGATCCGCGCGATCGTCGAGGAGCGCACCCGCACGCTCCAGGAGGAGGACCTCGGCGTCCTCGGCTACTGGGAGTGGCTCGACAATCTCGAGCGCGGCGTGGCCTCGCACCACGCGGGCCTGCTGCCGGCCTTCAAGGAGGTCGTCGAAGAGCTCTACCAGCGCAAGCTCGTCAAGGTCGTCTTCGCGACCGAGACACTCGCGCTCGGCATCAACATGCCGGCGCGCACCGTCGTGCTCGAGAAGATGGAGAAGTTCAACGGCGAAGCCCGCGTCGCGATCACCTCCGGGGAGTACACGCAGCTCACCGGTCGCGCCGGGCGCCGCGGCATCGACGTCGAAGGCCACGCGGTGGTGCAGTGGACCGAGGGCATGGATCCGCAGGCCGTGGCCGCTCTCGCGTCGCGGCGCACCTACCCGCTGAACTCGAGCTTCCGGCCGACGTACAACATGGCCGTGAACCTCATCGACCTGTTCGGCAAACCGCGGGCCCGCCAGATCCTCGAGTCGTCGTTCGCGCAGTTCCAGGCCGATCGCGCCGTGGTCGGTCTCGCCCGCCAGGTGCGCGAGGCCGAGGTGTCGCTCGCGGGCTACGAGAAGTCGATGTCGTGCGAGCACGGTGATTTCGTGGAGTACTCCACGATCCGTCGCGAGCTGAGCGACCTCGAGAAGAAGAACCGGCAGGACTCGGGAGCCCCGCGTTCGGCCCGCGACAAGCGGCTGAAGCGCATCCAGCAGCTCCGCACGAGGATGCAGCGGCACCCGTGCCACAGTTGCCCGGATCGCGAAGCGCACGCCCGGTGGGCGGAGCGCTACTGGAAGCTGAAGCGTCAGACCGACCGCATCCGCCGTCAGATCGAGACCCGCACCGGAACGGTGGCCCGTGTCTTCGACCGCGTGGTCGAGGTGCTCGAGACGCTCGACTACCTGCGCTCCGACGGCGACGAGATGACGCTCACCGAGGCGGGCCGCACGATGCGGCGCATCTACGGCGAGCGGGATCTGCTCGTGGCCGAGTCGTTGCGCCAGGGGCTGTGGTCGGGCCTCGATGCACCGTCGCTCGCGGCCATGGCCTGCTGCCTGGTCTACGAACCGCGGCGCGATGAGGCGAACTCGGGGGAGCGCGGTCTTCCGCGCGGTGCGTTCCGTGCCGCATACGAGAAGACGACGGCGCTGTGGGCCGTTCTCGATGACCTCGAACAGGATCATCATCTTCCCGGCTCCGAGCCGCTCGCCGCCGGCCTCGCCGGAGCGATGCACTCCTGGGCTCGCGGCGGGATGCTGGATCGGGTGCTCGTCGATGCCGATATGGCGGCCGGCGACTTCGTCCGCTGGGCCAAACAGACGATCGACCTCCTCGACCAGCTCTCGATCGTCGCCGAGGACGGAGCGCTCGCCCGCACGGCCCGCACGGCGCTCGACGGCGTGCGCCGCGGCATCGTCGCCTACTCCTCGATGTGACCGGGGCGAACATGGCTGAACGCACGATTCGACCGCGCCCGCTCCTGCCGTTGTGGGCGGCGTCGATCGCGGCCGCCGCCGCGGCGCTGCTCATGAATCTCGCCTACCCGGCGGCCGCGATCTGGGTTCTCGCGTTCCCGGCGACCGCGCTGCTGCTGCTGGCGTTGATCGGCCGCCGCACGGGCGGAGCGCTGCTGGTCGGCCTGGTCTACGGCATCCTGTTCTTCGCTCTTCTGGTGTCGTGGACCTCGAGGTATCTGGGCCCGGTTCCCTGGGCTGCTCTCAGCGTCCTCGAGGGCGGCCTGACGGCTCTCGCCCTCATCCCGATCGCCCTCGCCTACCGGTGGATCCCTCGCGCGCTTCCCGGCGCCTGGGGGCGGATGCTGGTGCTCCCGGTCGTCGTCGCGGCCCTCTGGGTCGGCCGGGAGGTCTTCGTCGGCTCCTGGCCCTACGGCGGCTTCCCGTGGGCACGGATCGGGATGAGTCAGGCCGAGAGCCCGCTCGCTCCGGTGTCGTCGTGGCTCGGCGTCGGAGGTCTCGGGTTCCTGATGGTTCTCGTCGTGGCGATGCTGAGCGAGGCGGTGCGGCTGAGGCTGTGGCGGCGCCCGATGCCGCTGCTCGTGCCCGCTGTCCTCGCGGTCGTGCTGCTCGCGACGCCGCAGTTCCCGACCGCCCCCGCGGGCGAGATGCGCATCGCCGCCGTGCAGGGAAACGGTCCGACCGGGTACTTCGACGAGCGCACGCCCTTCGCCGTGGTCCGCGCGCAGACCGAAGCCACCGAGCCCCTCTACGGCGAAGACGTCGACCTCCTCGTCTGGCCGGAGGGCAGCCTCGACACCGACCCCTTCCAGAACGAGACGCTCGCGCGTCAGCTGACGCTGGTCTCGACCCGGATCGACGCGCCGGTGCTCGCGAACGCCGCGACCGCCCGCAACGACCTCTACTGGAACACGTCGATGCTGTGGACGGATGCCGGGGGAGCAGAGCAGATCCACGACAAACGGCATCCGGTGCCCTTCGGCGAGTACGTTCCTGATCGCGACTTCTACTACGCCCTGGCCCCCGATCTGATCGGCCTCATCGGCCGCGAGTACACCCCGGGGATCAATCCGCCGCTCATGGACATCGACGGCGCCCTCGTCGGTCTCGCGATCTGCTTCGACGTCATCTACGACGACGTCATTCACGAGAGCGTGACGGGCGGCGCCGAGGTCCTCGTGTTCCAGACCAACAACGCGGACTTCCGGGGGACCGCCGAAAATCTACAGCAGCTCGCGTTCGCGCGGATGCGGGCGATCGAGACCGGGCGCAGCGTCGTCAACGTCTCGACGGTGGGTACGAGCCAGATCATCCGTCCGGACGGGTCGACGATCACGAGCCTGGACGCAGATGAGGCCGGGGCGATGCTCGAAGATGTCGAGCTCCGCTCCGGCCTCACGGCGGGTGTGGTGCTGGGTCCCTGGGTGCAGCAGATCCTGCTCTGGGGTGGGCTGGGCGCGCTCGCTCTCGGGTGGCGGCGCGCTCGTCGGGCTTAGGCCCCGATCTTCTCCCGCGTCGGGTCCTCACCGGCTCCGCGGCGCGCGCGGATGAAGGCGAGGCGCTCCTCGAGCAGTTCTTCGAGCTCGGCGCGCGTGCGGCGCTCCAGCAGCATGTCCCAGTGGGTGCGGGCGGCCTTCTCATCGGTCGCCTCGAGCGTCACGGCCTGGCCGTCGACGTTGAGTCGGGCGTCGGCACCGCAGGAGCGGCATTCCCAGGTCTGGGGCGGCTCGGCGTCGGCCGCGAACATCAGGTTCGTGACGTGGCCGCAGGTGTCACAGGTATAGGTGGTCTCACGGCGCTCCATGAAAACGACGCCCTCTTCGCTCTGTAGGCTCTGGGCGCCGAGTCGGATGCCGCGCAGGCTGCGATCTGCCATTGTGTGGTCCTCTCGTCGCTGTCAGGTATAACGCTCCAGCCTGTGCGCTTCATCCACGTCCCCGGAAACTCGGCGTTATTCACAGCGGAATCCCAGCGCGGGAGGTTATGAGGGCGACAGCGTGTCGAGGGCGAGATCGGCGCGATCCGAGACGATCCCATCGACGCCGAGGGCGATGAGTCGGTTCATCTCCGCGGCATCGTTCACGGTCCACACGTGCACCTCGACGCCCCGGGCATGCGCGGCGCGGAGCAGCGCGGGAGTGAGCACGGTCAACGGCCCCTGCCGCTCGGGGATCTGCAGGGCGTCGATGTCGCGGAGCACTCGCGCGGGGGAGAGGCGCAGGGCGGACAGCGCGCGCACGATCGCGATGGTTCGGCTTCCCCCCGAGGTCGCGGGACGCAGCGCGGCGCCCGCGCGCAGGACGGCGGCGACGGTCGCGCGCCGGTGGGCATCGGAGAAGCTCGTCACGAGGGTCCGATGCGTGTGATCGGCGAGGATCGGCCCGAGGGGCTCCGCCGCGGTGGCGGTCTTCACGTCGATGTTGAAGCGCACGGTCGGGAACAGGTCGAGGGCCTCGGCGACCGTGAGGAGGCCGCCGTGATCGGCGAAGAGACGGACGAGGTCGCGGGTGCGCACCTCCCGGACTGCTCGGCGGTCGCCGGTCAACCGCTCGAGGGTCGCGTCGTGGAAGAGCACCACGTCGCCGTCGGCCGTTACCTGGCAGTCGGTCTCGACGTACTCCACCCCGGCGGCGTGCGCAGCGGCGAAGGCTGCGGCGGTGTTCTCCCAGACGCCCGAGTCCTCGCCCGCCGCGGTCACGAGACCACGGTGGGCGAGGACTCGGGGATGCCGTGCCTTCGCGAAGTACGGGTGCGTCACACGCCCGGCGGGGGAGTCGGTGCCTGACCGGCCCTCGGCGTGAACGCACTGCCGATGCCCTTGAGAGCTTCCGTGAGTTCGCTCGGGATGATCCACAGCTTGTTGGACTGACCTTCGCTGATCTTCGGCAGCATCTGCAGGTACTGGTAGGCGAGCAGCTTGTCGTCGGGGGCGCCCTGGTGGATCGCCGTGAAGACGTTCTGAATGGCCTCCGCCTCACCCTGCGCACGCAGGACCGCGGCCTGCTTGTCGCCCTCCGCGCGGAGGATCTCGGCCTGACGTGCACCTTCGGCCTCGAGGATCGCGGACTGCTTCGTTCCCTCAGCGGTCAGGATCGCGGCGCGACGGTCACGCTCGGCGCGCATCTGCTTCTCCATCGAGTCCTGGATCGAGATGGGCGGATCGATCGCCTTCAGCTCGACGCGGCCCACGCGGATGCCCCACTTGCCGGTCGCCTCGTCGAGGACGACGCGCAGCTGACCGTTGATGTTGTCGCGGCTCGTGAGCGCCTCTTCGAGGTTGAGTCCACCGACGACGTTACGGAGCGTCGTGGTCGTGAGCTGCTCGACGGCGCCGAGGTAGTTCGCGATCTCGTAGGTCGCGGCCCGGGCATCCGTCACCTGGAAGTAGACGACGGTGTCGATGGAGACGACCAGGTTGTCCTCGGTGATCACGGGCTGGGGCGGGAAAGAGACGACCTGCTCGCGCATGTCGATCAGGGGGCGCAGTCGGTCGATGAACGGCACCAGGATGTTCAGACCGGGGGTGAGGGTCTTGTGATAACGGCCGAGCCGTTCCACGACCCCGGCCGTGGCCTGCGGGATGATGCGGATGGAACGCGCGACGGTCACCACCACGAAGATGATGACCGCGATCGCGAGGATCCAGAGGATCGCGGTGGGGATGAACGAGGCGTCGTTCACGGAGTCTCCTAGTCGTTGACGGGACGGACGATGGCGGTGGCGCCGTTGATCGCCGTCACGGCGATCGGCGATCCCTGGGGGATCGGTACGGGCGTGGCGGAGCGAGCGGTCCAGGTGTCGCCGTTGCTGAGCTTGACCTGTCCGGAGATCTGCGTGATGTCGTGGAGTGCGGTTCCCCGGAGGTCGAGGAGAGCATCGACGTTCGACTTGGTCGGATCCTCGCCGCGCCGTAGCCGCCGGAGAAGCGGCGGTCGCAGGAAGAGGATGAACAGCGCCGCGGCTGCCGCGGCGACGATCACCTGCGCCCAGACCGGGATGCCGACCAGATCGGTGAGCAGACCGATGGCGCTGCCGAAGCTGAGCATCAGGAACGTGAAATCGAGCGTGAGCATCTCGATCACGAGGAACGCGGCGATCAGGACCAGCCAGCCGATCCAGGCCCATTGGTCGATGAACTGTACGAAAGTCGAGACGGTGTCCATGCGGCCTCCTTCGCGGTCAACCTATCACGGGGCCCGACGCCGTATCGGGCGGCGCGGGGCGCTCTTGATAGTCTGAGTTGCCGCGTCATCGCGGCGTTTCACGCACCATGAGGAGTCACCGTGACCGCTGTTCTTCCCGCAGGATCTCTCGACGGCAAGGTCGCCCTTGTCACCGGCTCGTCGCGGGGGATCGGCGCCGACACCGTGCGCTACCTGGCGGAGGCCGGGGCGGATGTCGTCATCAACTTCCGCAACAAGGCCCCGCGCGCCGAGAAGCTCGCCGGTGAGCTGCGCGAGCTCGGACGCCGCGCGCTCGTCGTCGGTGCCGACCTGACCGACCCCGCGTCGGTCGCGGCGATGTTCGACGCCGTCACCAACGAATACGGTCGTCTCGACGTGCTCGTGCTGAACGCCTCCGGCGGCATGGAATCCGGCATGGCCGAGGACTACGCCCTCACGCTCAACCGCGACGCACAGCTCAACGTGCTCCGCGCAGCCGAACCGCTCCTGGGCGAGGGCGCGCGCGTGGTCTTCGTGACGAGCCACCAGGCGCACTTCATCCGTACCACCCCGACCATGCCCGAGTACGAGCCGGTCGCTCTGTCGAAGCGCGCCGGCGAGGATGCGCTGCGCGAGCTCATTCCCGGCCTCGCCGAGAAGGGCATCGGCTTCACGGTCGTCTCCGGCGACATGATCGAGGGCACGATCACGGCGACGCTGCTCGAGCGTGCGAACCCCGGGGCGATCGCCGAGCGCCGCGAGTCCGCGGGCAAGCTCTACAACGTCTCGGAGTTCGCGGCCGAGGTCGCTCAGGCGGCCGTCGATCCCGTCCCCGCCGACAACACCCGCCTCGTCGGCGACGTGAGCGCGTTCGTCGCCGAGTAGCACCCGCACGCGAATCGGCCCTGTGCTCCACCTCGGAGCACGGGGCCGATCTGCAGTGCGGATGTCAGTGCGCGGCGTCCTCCTGGACGGCGGCCGTGAACTCCTTGGCGTCCTTTCCGAGCGTGATGGCCCGGACGATCTGCACGATGCCGAGCGCGACGAGCGAGATGCCGAGGATCAGCCAGAAAGCGAACCCCGCCACGAGCGGCGAGAACAGCACGATGATCCCGGCCACGATGCTGAGGAGCGCGTAAAGGAGGGTCCACACGCGCGATCCGTCCTGACCGAGCAGGCTCAGGGCCACCACGCCGTCGACGATCCAGCTGATGCCGATGAAGATGACGACGACGAAGGCGAGAGCCGCGGCGGCCGCACCGAGGTTCGCGAAGGCGATGATGCCGGCGACGATGTAGAGCAGGCCGAGGAGGATGTGCCCGACGCGCGACCAGCCGCCGCGGGCGCCCGAGAAGATGCCGAGGCCGATGTAGACGAGACCCGCGACGACGAGGTAGGCGGCGAAGATCGCCGTGACGACGACGGCGGACTTCACGGGCCAGACCAGCAGCACGATGCCGGCGATGAGGGCGAGGACGCCCGAGACGGCGAGCGTGATGCGGATCGACTTGAACAGCGATTTCGCTTCGGAGAGTGGGGCGGACATGGGGGACCCTTTCTGAGAGAATCCTGTGTGGATGACCTCAGAGTAGCCCCGTCCATCCTCGCCGTGGGGCTCATCTCGCGGGGGCGTCGCGCAGGGTCATGCGCCGATGCGGGGCGTCATGGCAGGATCGACACGTGACTCCCGACGTGGATGCTCGCCTGCGCGAGCTGGTGTCGATGCGTAAGGTGCGGGACCGCATCGACCGCGACTACGCGAAGCCTCTCGACGTGGAGGCTCTCGCTGCGGGGGTGCACCTGTCTGCCGGGCATCTCAGCCGCCGGTTCCGGGAGACTTATGGCGAGTCTCCGTACTCGTATCTCATGACGCGCCGGATCGAGCGGGCGATGGCTCTGCTCCGGCGCGGGGACCGTTCGGTCACCGAGGTGTGCTTCGAGGTCGGCTGCTCGTCGCTGGGCACCTTCAGCAGTCGTTTCACGGAGCTGGTGGGTGTCCCACCCAGCGTGTACCGTGAACGCGCCGCCCACGTCGACGGGATCCCCGTCTTCCAGGCCAAGCAGGTCACCCGGCCGATCAGGAATCGAGAAGCGCCGCCCCGCGACGCCCACCTAGCGTGAACACCATGAAGATCAGCATCCACTACGCCTTCCTCCCGCACACCGACGCCGACGCGGCTCTCGCCTTCTATCGCGACGCCCTCGGCTTCGAGGTGCGCAACGACGTCGGATACGACGGCATGCGCTGGCTCACCGTCGGTCCCGAGAACCAGCCGGAGACCTCGATCGTGCTCCACCCGCCGGCGACCGACCCCGGTCTGACCGACGACGAGCGCCGCACGGTGCTCGAGCTCATCGCGAAGGGCAGCTACGGGGCGCTCACGCTCGCCAGCGACGACCTCGACACGCTCTTCGGGCGGCTGGTCGAGAGCGGCGCCGACGTCGTGCAGGAGCCGATGGATCAGCCGTACGGCGTGCGCGACTGCGCCTTCCGCGACCCCGCGGGCAACCTGCTCCGTATCAACCAAGCCGGCTGAGAGATCAGCCTCGTCTCCGAAGGATGCCGATGACCACCGTCGACCACCCCGCTGACAGCCACGACCTCATCCGCGTTCAGGGTGCACGTGAGAACAACCTCAAGGACGTCAGCGTCGACATCCCGAAGAGACGGCTGAGCGTCTTCACCGGCGTTTCGGGATCGGGCAAGAGCTCGCTCGTCTTCGACACCATCGCCGCGGAGTCCCGCCGGATGATCGACGAGACCTACAGTGCCTTCGTCCAGGGGTTCATGCCCTCGGTTCCGCGGCCGGACGTCGATGTGCTCGAAGGTCTGACGACGGCGATCATCGTCGATCAGGAGCGCCTGGGGGCGAACCCGCGCTCGACGGTGGGCACCGTGACCGATGCGAACGCGATGCTGCGCATCCTCTTCAGCAAGCTCGGCACCCCCTACATCGGCGGACCGACCGCCTTCTCCTTCAACATCCCCACGCAGCGCGCGAGCGGGGTGATGACCGGCCCCGGCGGTGAGAAGAAGATCGTGAAGGACGCGATCTACCTCGGTGGCATGTGCCCGCGGTGCGAGGGCAGGGGAGCGGTGTCCGACCTCGACCTCGCGCAGATCGTCGACGAGTCCAAGTCCCTCGACGAGGGCGCCATCATGGTGCCGGGGTACACGGCGGACGGCTGGATGGTGAAGGGGTTCTCGCAGTCCGGGTTCTATCCCGGTGACAAGCCCATCGCCCAGTTCTCCGAGAAGCAGCGCCAGCTGTTCCTCTACGGAGAGGTGACGAAGGTCAAGATCGCCGGGATCAACATGACCTACGAGGGACTGATCCCGAAGATCACCAAGTCGATGCTGTCGAAGGACCTCGATGCCCTGCAGCCGCACGTCCGTGCGTTCGTCGAGAGGGTCGCCACCTTCGCGGTGTGCCCGGAATGCGATGGGACCCGTCTGACGGAGGGGGCGCGGTCGTCGAAGATCGACGGCATCAGCATCGCGGATGCCTGCCGCATGCAGGTCACGGATCTCGCTGGATGGGTGCGCGGGCTCGACCTCCAGGGCGCGGGACCGCTGCTCGAAGCCCTGAGCGCGAACCTCGACGCCTTCGTCACCCTCGGGCTCGGGTATCTGAGTCTGGAGCGCCCGTCGGGCACGCTGTCCGGGGGAGAGGCGCAGCGCATCAAGATGCTCCGCCACCTCGGCTCGTCGCTGACCGACGTGACCTACGTGTTCGACGAGCCGACGATCGGCCTGCATCCGCACGACATCCAGCGGATGAACGGCCTGCTCCTCAAACTGCGCGACAAGGGCAACACTGTGCTCGTGGTCGAGCACAAGCCCGAGACGATCGTGATCGCCGACCACGTCGTCGATCTCGGCCCGGGCGCGGGCAGCGCCGGCGGCGAGATCTGCTTCCAGGGCACGGTCGAGGGGCTCAAGAGCAGCGGGACGCGTACGGGGGAGCACCTCGACGACCGCGCCGTGCTCAAGGACGCGGTGCGCGCGGCGGACGGGGCGATCGAGGTGCGCGGTGCGACCGCGAACAACCTCCAGAACGTGGACGTCGATATCCCCACGGGCATCCTGACGGTCGTCACGGGTGTCGCCGGCTCCGGGAAGAGTTCGCTGATCCACGGCTCCGTCTCGAAACTCGATGGAGTCGTGGCGATCGACCAGGGTGCGATCAAGGGTTCGCGTCGGAGCAATCCCGCCACCTACACCGGGCTGCTCGAGCCGATCCGCAAGGCGTTCGCGAAGGCCAACGGCGTCAAGCCGGCGCTGTTCAGCGCGAACTCCGAGGGGGCGTGCCCGACCTGCAAGGGCGCCGGTGTCATCATCACCGAGCTCGGCTTCATGGACACGATCGAGACACCGTGCGAGGACTGCGGAGGAAAGCGCTTCCAGGCCGCGGTTCTCGAGTACAAACTGGCGGGCAAGGACATCACCGAGGTGCTCGACCTGCCGGTGTCCGAAGCGCGGGAGTTCTTCTCGGAGGGCGACGCCAAGATCCCGGCGGTGACGGCGATCCTCGGCCGGCTGGACGACGTCGGTCTCGGGTATCTCTCGCTCGGGCAGCCGCTCTCGACCCTGTCCGGCGGTGAGCGTCAACGCATCAAGCTGGCGATCCAGATGGGGGAGAAGGGCGACGTCTACGTGCTCGACGAGCCGACGACCGGTCTCCACCTCGCTGATGTGCAGAAGATCCTCGGGCTCCTCGACCGTCTCGTCGAGTCGGGCAAGACCGTGATCGTGATCGAGCACCACCAGGCGGTGATGGCTCACGCGGACTGGATCCTCGACATCGGTCCCGGCGCCGGGCACGACGGCGGCCGTGTCGTATTCGAAGGCACGCCCGCGGATCTCGTGGCAGAACGCTCGACGCTCACCGGCGAGCATCTCGCGGCCTACGTCGGAGTTTGATCCCCGACGAGCGGAACCGATATATCAGTCCCGTCGAGCGATGATCGTGTAGGTGCAGGGGAGCAGATCGCGCTGGGCTTCCGGCCATGCGTATCCTCCGGGTACCTCCACCATCCGCGGGCTGAATCGCCAGGGGAGTGTGCGGCCTTCATCGACGTGCACGATGCGCAGGCCCGCACCGAGAAGGGCGCCCAGGATCTCGGCGAGCGAGTGCGGCCACTCGTAGGTGCGCGTGTGCGACACGGTGCCGTTGCCCGCGTAGGTGCTCGCGTCGTCCCAGACCTGCGCCGTCCCGTCGCCGAAGTACCGATAGCGGGCGGTGAGCGTCTCCGCGTCCTCGTCGAGCGCGTACAGCGCAGGATGCCCGTCGCGGATGAAGAACGTCCCGCCGGGGCGCAACAGCTCATGGATCTGCTGGGCCCAACGGTCCAGATCGGAGAGCCAGCAGATCGTCCCGATGCTCGTGTAGACGACATCGAAGTCACCGGACACCGCGGCCCGGGCATCGAGCACGTCGGTTTCGACCCACTCGGCGTCGACGCCGTGCTCCTCGGCGAAGGCTCGTGCGGTCTCCAGGGCCGGCGCCGAGAAGTCGACGCCGGTGACTCGTCGCGCACCGGCGCGCGCCAGCGAAACGGTGTCGGTGCCGATGTGGCACTGCAGGTGGCACACGTCGAGCCCGACGATGGATCGTGCGGGCAGGAAACGTTCGAGCACCGGGACGTCGTGGCGGATGACATCGCTGAGGTGCTCGGGGTCGTCGAACGACTCGCGCTCGTACGACACCGCGTGCAGCGGCACGCGGTCGTCCCAGTTCTCACGATTGGCCTCGCGCGCCGCCGACCAGTCGATCTCCACGTGTTCGCCGTTCATGGGGATCAGCCTAGCGAAGCGGATTCCGATATAACCGATAATGCACATTATGTCAGTTAGAGTCAGGATCGCCGGATGGGGACTTCTCCCCGCCGTGGAGAAGGACGCGCTCCGTACGTGTGTGGTTGACTGGCTCGCGGTTCACATTCGTACGCCGACTCATCGGCTCACTCCACGGGGGAAGAAAATGAAACGTCAGATCGCAGCCTGGACTATCGCCGTCGTCGCGGTCCTCGGAATCGCCGGATGCTCCAGCACGCCGAGTGCCGATTCCGACAGCTCGACATCGAGCGAGAGCTCCGCCCCCGCTGAGCAGAACACGGATCAGTCCGTCGCCGACGCCTGCGCATCCGTGGGAAGCCAGATCTCGGGCGTCGCGACCGAGCTGTCCTCGCTCGACATGAGCGCGGCGATGTCCGACCCCGAGGGAACCGTGGCCACGTTCACCGAGACCGTCGACGCGATCGGTGCCGCCGCGGAGTCCGTCTCCAACCAGGAGGTCAAGGATGCCGTGACCGCGGTGCACGAGGACTTCACGTCGCTGCGTGATCTTCTCAAGCGGGTCCTGGTCGATCAGGACACGTCCGCCGCCGCGGAGGCGTCGACGCTCACGACCGACATCCAGGAGTCGACTCAGGCATTCTCGACGCTCTGCGCAGGCTGAGCACCCAGATCCTCGGGGCCCGGCGAGCGATTGCGCGCCGGGCCCCGTCGTCTGCGTCGAGGCTGCGGTGACGCGAGTACCGTGGAAGGGTGACGCACGCTCCCCTCTCCCCCGTCTCGAACCCCGGGTGGCGAGCCTGGATGATCTGGTCGGTGGGCGTCGCGGCCTACGTCGTCGCCATCACGAACCGCACGTCGTTGGGCGCCGTCGGCGTCGACGCGGCCGATCGATTCCAGGCGGATGCCTCGACCCTCGCCCTCTTCGCGGTCGTGCAGCTCGCGGTGTACGGGGGTATGCAGATCCCGATCGGTGTACTCCTCGACCGGTACGGCTCGCGTCCGATCATCACGATCGGGATGTTCCTGATGGCGGCGGGTCAGTTGGTGATGGCCTTCTCCCCCAGCATCGGCATCGCGATCTTCGCCCGTGTGCTGCTGGGTGCCGGAGATGCGGCCGTCTTCCCCGCGGTGCTCCGATTGGTCGCGGTGTGGTTCCCCGCCCAACGCGGTCCCGTGATGGTGCAGTTCACGGGCATCATCGGACAGGCGGGGCAACTGGTGGCGCTCGTCCCTCTGGCCGCTCTCCTGCACGCCACGAGCTGGACGATCACATTCGGGAGTATCGCCGGGCTGGGCGTGCTCTTCACGATCCTCGTCGCTCTGGTCATCCGCAACCGCCCCGCCGACCAGGACACCGATGTGACGGTGAACACCGACACCGGAGTGGTGCGCGTGGTGACCTCGGCGATCGACACCGGTGTCGGCATCCGCGCCGCTTGGGCGCACCCGGGAACGAGGCTCGCGTTCTGGTCGCACTTCACGACTCCGTTCGCGGGTACGGCGTTCATCCTGCTCTGGGGAATGCCGTTCCTCACTGCCGCGCAAGGTCTCACGGCGGCACATGCCGCGGGACTCATATCCGTATATGTCGTTGCGGGCATGATCTTCGGTCCGATCATCGGAGACCTCTCGCGTCGACTCCCGAACCATCGCTCGCTCGCCCTCGTGCTCCCCGCGGTGGGACTGCAACTGATCGCGTGGTGCGCGGTGATCGCATTGCCCGAGGCCGCACCGATCTGGCTGCTCTACGTTCTCGCGATCGCTCTCGCGACCGGTGGCCCGGCGTCGATGATCGCTTTCGACCACGCCCGCACTCATAACCCCTCTCACCGACTGAGCACCGCTACCGGCGTCACGAACGCGGGAGGATTCATCGCCGCGCTCATCGCGATCTTCCTGATCGGACTGTTGCTAGACCTTCAGGGCGCGGGCACGCCCGAGACCTATTCGCTCGACGCGTTCCGCATCGCCTTCCTCGCCCCGATCCCGCTCTGGATCATCGGGTGCGTGTTCATCGTGATCGAGCGCAAGCGCACGCGGGTCCGGATGGGACTCGACCCGGAGCGACGTCGCCGCTAGACGCGTCGCCTCCGAACTATCGACCTCAGACGGCGCGGAGCAGCGGGAGGAAGGTCTCGAGGATGAGCTCGACGCTCACGTGTTCGGGTACCTCGGCGTCACCGGCCTCGAACTCGGCGAGTTCGATCCCGCGGACGGAGCCCGCGGGGAGCGCCGCGAAGATCGCCGCGATCTGGTGGGGCAGCATCCCCTCCCCGACGCGATAGGCGGCGGGAATGTACCCGGGTTCGAGCACGTCCCAATCGACGTGGATCCAGACGGGCCGGCCGTCGATGAGCTCGAGAACGCGCTCGGGCGTGCTGTCGGCGGGGGCGAGAACGCGCACTCCGGCGCCGGCGAGGAGGTCACCTTCGGCCGGATCGATGTCACGTCCGCCGACGACGATCACCTGGGTCGGGTCGATCCCCGCGCCGTGTCCGCTGTCCCACAGTCCGCAGGCCGCGGCGAGCACCATGCCGCCGAGATAACCGGAATCGGTCGTGTCGGGCGTGTTGAAGTCGCCGTGCGCATCGATCCAGAGCACGACGGCATCCGGGTGCCGCTCCGCGACGGTCGGGAGCGTGCCGAGGCTCGCGGCGCACGTGTTGGTCGCGAGCAGCGGCACGGTCCCGGCGTCGATGGCGCCGGCGACCGCGTCCCGCAGGCCGTGCAGCGTGTCGTTCGCTTCGGGAAGAGCCGTGCTCCAGTCGTCGGTGCGGGCGGGACTCGGCGTGCCGATCGTCGTCGCAGGGGTCCGGAGCAGCGTAGACAATGCATCGCCGACGCGACGTGCGCCCACGAGTGCGCCGTCCGTGCGGTCGGCCACGCGGCCCTGGGAGACGATGAGAGAGAACGCTGCAGGCATCCTCCCACTCTCCCACGCGGCGCGGATGGGGGCCAAAACCGTCCCCGTCACCGCTTTCGTGGCGTCCATCCCGACGGCGAGGTTCCGTCCTGCAGCGCCCGCTCGCGGTCGACCGCGTCGGACCAGCCCTGCGCAGCTCCGTCGCCATCGAAGCCGCCGCGCGCGACGCGCATCCCCACATCGGGGTGATGCATCCGAGGGGCTCCCCCGCGGCGGACCGAGGCGCGCACACTCCAGGCGTCGTCGGCGAAGCCGCCCCCGCGGAACGTGCGGTACTCGTCGTAGCGTGCGGGGTCGAGCAAATCCCAGCACCACTCCCACACGTTGCCGAGGGTGTCGAACAGGCCATACAGGTTCGGGACCTTGCCGCCGACCGGTTGCGGGGTCGTCACGCCATCGGCGGCTGTCCAGGCGGCATCCGCGAGCGGCGCGTAGTGGGGGCCGACGGACCCCGCCCGGCACGCGAACTCCCACTCGGCCTCCGTGGGCAGCCGGAACCCCTCGGACGAGACGTCCCAGCTGACGTCCTCCCCGTCGAACAGATAGGCGTGCTCGAGCCCTTCCCACTCCGAGAGCGCGTTGCAGAAGTGCACGGCCCGCAGCCAGCTGATGTCGGTCGCCGGTCGGCGGGGATGCGGAGCGGCTGCGTCCAGGACCTCGGCCATCTGCTCCTGGGTCACCGGGTAGACACCGATCTCGAAGGGCTCGAGATCCACCGGACGCTGCGTCTTCGTGCGAGCATCCTGCAGCACGATCGAACCGCCGGGGATGCGGCGCAGTTCGATGTCGCTCGTCACCCCGGAGTCCGCTCGGTCCACACCGGGTACTTCGCGGTCCGGCCATCGCCCGACGACGTGCGCGTGACCCGACGCCGGACCCAGGGGCCGACGTGCTGTCGGTAGTAGGCGAGCCCGCTCGGTCCCGCTCCCCCGCGCTCGCTCGGTGCCCACCAGGTCTCGGGCGGTTCGTACTCCAGCGCATGCAGCACGCGCGCTGCGACCCGATGATGGCCCGCGGCATTCATGTGCAGGCGGTCCTCGGACCAGTACGCGCTCTGCGCGAGTTCCCGATCGGGCCAGTTCAGGGCGCGCACCACGTCGGGGCGATCGGCGACGCGTCGCAGCACCGCCTCGGAGAGCTGATCTCCGCGGCGCTGGATCAGGGACCCCATCGGAAGCTGTCCACTGGGGTTCGCGCCGGAGAGCAGGATCATCGTGACGCCCTCCTCGTCGCATCGGCGGAGAACGCGGCTGAACGCGTCGGCGATGTGCTCGAGGTCGGTGCGCGGTCGGAGCATGTCGTTGCCCCCGCCGTTGAACGACAGATGCGTGGGACGCAGCGCCAGAGCGGGTTCGAGCTGCTGCTCGACGATCGGCCACGCGAGTTTGCCGCGGATCGCGAGATTCGCGTACTGGATCGGATGCCCCGCCGCATCGGCCCACCCCTGGGCGGCGATGTCGGCCCACCCGCGCTCTCGGCCGTCGGGAAGAACATCGCCGACCCCCTCGGTGAAGGAGTCCCCGATCGCCACGAAACGCACGTCTGCCATCGGACAAGCCTATTCCTGCGGGACCGGACCCCGTACCGATCCCGCAGGCCCGATCAGGCGCGCTTGTCGAGCAGAGCGCGCACGCGCGGGATGACCTCGCTGCCATAGAGCTCGATGCTGCGCATCATCGCCTCGTGCGAGAGCGTTCCGGTGGCGTACTTCAGGTCGAATCGGCCCAGCCCGAGGGTGGTGATCGTGTCGGCGATCTTCGCGGCCACCCGGTCGGGAGAACCGGCGTAGATCGCCCCCTCCGGCCCGATGTCGTTCTGGAAGCGGGCACGGCTGTATGCGGGCCAGCCGCGTTCCTTGCCGATCGTGTTGTTCATCGCCTCGAAGCCCGAGTACGCGGCGTCCCATGCCTCCGCATCGGTGTCGGCGATGTGGCCGGGCGAATGAACGGCGATCGGGTGCTTCGTCGTTCCGAAGGAGTCGACCGAGCGGTGATACAGATCGACGAACGGCCGGAATCGCGCGGCAGGACCGCCGATGATGGCGAGCATGAGACCGAGTCCGTGGCGTGCGACGCGCACCACGGACTCCGGGCTGCCGCCCACGCCCACCCAGGTCCGCAGACCCTTCTCCGTCTTCGGGAACACATCCGCGTTCTCGAGCGACGCGCGCATGGACCCGGACCAGGTCACCGGCTGCTCCTTCAGGAGCTCGACGAAAAGCTCGAGCTTCTGCTCGAACAGTGCGTCGTAGTCGCGGAGGTCGAAACCGAACAGCGGGAAGGACTCGATGAACGAGCCGCGACCGAGCACGACCTCCGCGCGACCGTTCGACACGGCATCGAGGGTCGAGAACCGCTCGAACACGCGCACGGGGTCGTCGGACGACAGAACCGTGACCGCCGTGCCGAGGCGGATGTTCTCGGTGCGCGCGGCGATCGCCGAGAGCACCATCTCGGGAGCCGACACCGCGAACTCCTTGCGGTGGTGCTCCCCCACCCCGAAGAAGTCGACGCCCACGGCATCCGCCATCTCTGCCTGCGCGATGACGTTGCGGATCGTCTGGGCGCCGCTGAGGAGGGTGCCCTCGGCGTCGCGGGTGATGTCGCCGAACGTGTCCAGTCCGAATTCGATGCTCATGTCATGCCTTCCTATTCAGGTGAATGAACATCGCCGGAGCATCGGACATTCCCGTCATCGCGGAAGCAGCACACCACGCAGGGTGTCGAGACCGACGCCGCCGATGTCGAGCGCACGCTTGTGGAATGCCTTGAACGAGAAGTCCTCGCCCTCCTGCTGCTGAACGGCCTCGCGCACCTGCTCCCAGATGCGCTGTCCGACCTTGTACGACGGAGCCTGCCCCGGCCAGCCCAGGTACCTGTTGACCTCGAACTGCACGAACTGGTCGGACATGTTGACGTTCTGGCGCATGAACTCGAGCGCGTAGTCGGCATCCCACACGCCCGTTCCGTCGAGACGCGGCTTACCGAGGTGCACGCCGATGTCGAGCACGACACGTGCCGCACGCATGCGCTGACCATCGAGCATCCCCAGGCGGTCGGCCGGGTCGTCGAGGTAGCCGAGCTGCTCCATCAGGCGCTCGGCGTAGAGCGCCCAGCCCTCGGCGTGACCCGAGGTGCCGGCGAGCAGACGGCGCCAGGAGTTGAGCTCGGAACGGTTGTAGACGGCCTGCGCGATCTGCAGGTGATGCCCCGGCACACCCTCGTGGTACACGGTGGTGAGCTCGCGCCAGGTGTCGAACTCCGTCACACCCTCCGGAACGGACCACCACATGCGTCCGGGGCGCGAGAAGTCGTCGGTGGGTCCCGTGTAGTAGATCCCGCCCTCCTGGGTCGGCGCGATCATGCACTCGATCGTGCGAATCGCCTCGGGGATGTCGAAGTGCGAGGCGGCGAGTTCGGCGACGGCGCGGTCGCTCGTCTCCTGCATCCAGCGCTGCAGCGCATCGGTGCCGACCAGCTTGCGCGCGGGATCGGCCTCGAGATGCGCCACGGCTTCTTCGACCGTGGATCCCGGCAGGATCTCGTTCGCGATCGCCGTCTGCTCGGCGACCATCCGGGCGAGTTCCTCGCGTCCCCACTCGTAGGTCTCGTCGAGGTCGATCGTGGCTCCGAGGAATCGGCGCGAGTTGAGCGCGTAGAGCTCGCGACCGACCGCGTCGACCTCGGTGGCCTCGGGCACGAGTTCCTCGGCGAGGAACCGTCGCAGTTCGCCGTATGCGACGCGGGCGGCGGCCGAGTTGTCGGCCAGGGTGCGCGCGAGGGATGCCGGAAGCTGGCCGCTCTCGGGCGTGGCATCGGCCACGAACGCGGCGAAGAAGCCGTCATCAGCCGTGTACCGGTCGATCTGGGTCGCCACCTCGACGACCTGTCGGCGGGCCGGCGTCACTCCGCGCGCGATGCCCTCGCGCAGTGTCTCGGTGTAGCCGCGCAGCGCGTCGGGCACCGCGGCGAGGCGCGTGGCGATCACCGACCAGTCGTCGGCGGATGCCGTGGGCATGAGGTCGAAAGCCGAACGCACGTCCTGCGCCGGCGAAGCGATGACGTTGAGGTCGCGTAGATGCCAATTCGCCTCGTGCAGTTCCAGCTCGAGACGCAGCTCGGCGCTGAGGTCGGCCTTCGTGACCTCGTCGATCGTGTCGACCGGCTCGAGGGCCGTGAGCGCGTCGAGCGTCTGCCGTGTGGCCGCTGCGATCGCCTCGTGGCCGGCCGGACTCAGATCGCCGAAGCGGTCGTTGACCTCGTCGCGCCCGATGTAGGTGCCGAGCGTCGGAGCCAGCTCGACCAGAGTGTCGACCCAGTCCTCGGCGACCTTGTCGATGGCGGTGGGAGTGCGCGGGATGGAAGTCATGCGATCCACACTAATCCTCGGACGCCGCCGCCCGTGGTCAGTGTGCGGCCTCGTTCCAGTCGTGCCCGCGACCCACCTGCACGTCGAGCGGCACCGACAGATCCGCGGCGTCGCCCATGCGCGTGCGCACGATGCGCTCGGCGGCATCCCACTCCCCCGGGGCGACCTCGAGCACGAGCTCGTCGTGGATCTGCAGCAGCACCCGCGAGCGGAGCCCTTCGCGGCGGATGTCGTCGTGGATGTGGAACAGCGCGATCTTCATGATGTCGGCGGCGCTGCCCTGGATCGGGGCGTTCAGCGCTGCGCGCTCGGCGTTCTCCCGCAGCACGCGGTTCGGGCTGGCGAGGTCGGGGAACGGGCGACGGCGTCCGAAGATCGTCTCGGTGTAGCCGACCTCCTTGGCCGCGAGAACGGAGGCGCGCAGGTAGTCACGCACGGCGCCGAAGCGCGCGAAGTACTCGATCATGAGCTGCTTCGCCTCGGACTGCTCGATACGCAGCTGCTTCGAGAGGCCGAACGCCGAGAGGCCGTAGACCAGGCCGTACGACATCGCCTTGACCTTGGTGCGCATCGCGGCGGTGACATCGCCCGGCTCGACCCCGAACACCCGAGCGCCGACGAACCGGTGGAGGTCCTCTCCGCTGTTGAAGGCTTCGATCAGGCCCTCATCGCCCGACAGATGCGCCATGATGCGCATCTCGATCTGGGAGTAGTCGGCCGTGAGCAGCGCTTCGTAGCCGTCGCCGACCTGGAACGCGCTGCGGATGCGCCGCGATTCCTCTGTGCGCACCGGGATGTTCTGCAGATTCGGGTCGGTGCTCGAGAGCCGCCCGGTCTGGCTTCCGGTCTGCACGTAGGTCGTGTGGATGCGCGCGTCGTCGCCGATCGCCGTGTCGAGCGACTCGATGATCTGACGTAGCTTGGTGGCCTCGCGGTGCTGCAGCAGCAGGTTGAGGAACGGGTGCGGGTTCGACTCCTGCAGGTCGGCGAGCACGGCGGCATCCGTCGAGTAGCCCGTCTTCGTCTTGCGCGTTTTGGGCAGCTGGAGATCTTCGAAGAGAACCTCCTGCAGTTGCTTGGGCGAGCCGAGGTTGAACTCGCGGCCGACGATGCCGAACGCCTCCTGAGCGATGCCCTCGGCGCGGGTCGCGAGTTCGCCGGAGAACGTCGACAGCACCTCGTGGGAGACCGCGACCCCGGCCAGTTCCATGTCGGCCAGCGCGAGCAGCGTGGGCAGCTCGATGTCGGTCAGCACGGCGGCCACCGACTCGGGGATGTCGTCGCGCAGCGCGGTCGCGACGCGCAGTGCGAACCACGCCTCCTGCGCGGGAGTCGCCCCCTCGGTCTCGGGCACGAGTTGAGACGGGTCGGCCTCGGGGAGCTTCTCGCCGAGGTAGCGCTCGACCAGGTCGCCGAGAGTCTTGTCGGGGAAGCTCGGGCGCAGGAGCCAGCCGGCGAGGCTCGTGTCGTACGCGAGGCCGCCGAGGCGGATGCCTGCTCGGTTCAGCGCCTTCAGCTGACCCTTGGCGTCGTGCAGGACCTTGGGACGATCGGACTCGAGCCAGGAGCGCAGCTCGTCGGCCGCGGCATCCGTCCAATCGGTCTCGCGAAGCTCGGAGTCGGAAGCGACCCCCAGACGCACCGGAAGCCCGCTCTGCGTGAGCACACGGAGTGAGAGCTCGCCCTGCACGGCTTCCGCCCACGTCGCGAGTTCGCCAGCCACCACCTGCTGCGGAACCGGCAGCTCGACCACCGCGGCCGGGTCTTCGGCGACCTCGCCGGCGCCGACGGCTTCGAACACGCGCGGCAGCAGTGTGCGGAACTCGAGGCGCGCGAAGATGTCGCGCACGGCCTGCGCGTCGATGGGAGCGACTGCCAGATCGTCGGGTGAGACGGGGAGCTCGACGTCGGTGAGCAGACGGTTGAGCTTGCGATTGCGGCGCACGTCGTCGATGTGATCGCGCAGGTTCCCTCCCACGACACCCTTGATCTCCTCGGCACGAGCGAGCAGATCGTCGAGCGACCCGAACTGTGTCAACCACTTCACGGCGGTCTTCTCGCCCACCTTGGGCACGCCAGGCAGATTGTCGCTGGTCTCGCCCACGAGCGCGGCGATGTCGGGGTACTGCTCGGGACGTACGCCGTAGCGCTCCTGCACGGTCACCGGGTCGTATCGCTTGAGCTGCGACACGCCCTGCACCGACGGGTACAGCAGCGTGACGTCGTCGTTCACGAGCTGGATGGTGTCGCGATCGCCGGAGACGACGAGCACCTGATAGCCCTGCTCCGCACCCTGCGACGACAGGGTGGCGAGGATGTCGTCGGCCTCGATGCCCTCTTTCGTGAGCACCGGGATCGACATCGCCGCGAGGCAGTCCTGCAGCAGCGGGATCTGACCGCGGAACTCCTGCGGCGTCTCGGACCGCGTCGCCTTGTACTCGGGGTACTCATCGGTGCGGAACGAGTGCCGCGAGGTGTCGAAAGCGATCGCCATGTGCGTCGGCTGCTCGGCCTTGATCAGGTTCACCAGCATCGACAGGAACCCGTAGATCGCGTTCGTGTGCTGGTTGTCCTTGGTTGTGAAGTTCTCGACCGGCAGCGCGAAGAAGGCGCGATAGGCGAGCGAATGGCCGTCGACGACCATGAGGGTAGGCTTTGCGGAGTCCGTCACCCTGTCAGCCTAACGAGGACCACGGACACGCGCTGAGGAGGATGCATGAGCGACGTCGCGACGAGCGAAGGACTCGAGTGGGCCACGGCCCGTGGAATGGGCGCCCTGGCCGAGAAGATGGGCATCGAGTTCACCGAGTTCAGCATCGAGCGCTCGGTCGGCACGATGCCGGTCGAGGGCAACACCCAGCCGGTGGGCCTTCTGCACGGCGGCGCCTACGTGGTGCTCGGCGAGTCACTGGGGTCGATGGCGGCCAATCTGCACGCGGGCCCCGGGCGGCTGGCGGTCGGTGTCGACATCAACGCCACGCACACGCGTTCCGCGACCTCGGGGATCGTGACCGGGGTGTGCACGCCGATCCATCTCGGAGGCAGCATCGCGGTGCACGAGATCGTGGTGACCGACGATCAGGGACGGCGCTGCTCGACCATCCGCATCACCAACATGATCAAGGACGCCCCGAAGGCTCGGTGATCCCCTCATCCAGCAGCCGCTGGAAGAGGACGTGGTCCTGCCACTCCCCCGCGATCTCCAGATAGCGCGGGGCGATGCCGATGCGGGTGAAGCCGTTCGCGGCGAGTACCCGCTGGGAGGCGGCGTTGTGCAGCAGCGTCGCCGCCTGCACGCGGTGCAGTCCCAGGGAATCGCGCGCGTGACGGAGCACTGCGGCGACCGCGCGCGTCGCGAGTCCGCGTCTCGTCGAGTCCGCGGCGATCCAGTAGCCCAGATCCCCGCTGAGGAACGGCCCGCGCACGATGCCGTTGAGGTTCATCCTGCCGACGATCCGGTCGTCGGGTGCCGTCACCACGAATCGGATGCTGCGTCCCGTCTGCGCTTCGGCGACGGTGCGGTGTACGTCCCGCTCCTGCCACTCCTCCGTGAAGAACTCCTCTGTGCGAGCGGGTTCCCAGGGATCGAGGTGGGCACGATCGGCCGCGTACGCGCGCGCCAGAGCAGCGCCGTCGCCCGTGCGGACCGGACGGAGGGTGTGCTCGGGGTCGAGCCGGAACACTACTTCTTCGGAGCGAGCTGCTCGATGATCGCCTTGGCGACGTCCTGCATCGTGAGACGACGATCCATCGACGCCTTCTGGATCCAGCGGAACGCCTCGGGCTCGCTGAGCCCCATCTTCTCGTTCAGCAGGCCCTTGGCGCGATCGACGAGCTTGCGGGTCTCGAAGCGCTCGACCATGTCGGCGACCTCGGCCTCGAGCGTGATGATCTGCTCATGACGCGCCAGTGCGATCTCGATCGCCGGCAGCAGGTCGTTCGGCGTGAACGGCTTGACCACGTAGGCCAGAGCGCCGGCCTCGCTCGCGCGCTCGACGAGTTCCTTCTGGCTGAAGGCGGTCAGCAGCACGACCGGGGCGATGTTGCCCTTGTGCAGCTTCTCGGCGGCGCTGATGCCGTCGAGCTGAGGCATCTTGACGTCCATGATGACGAGGTCGGGACGCAGTTCGGTCGCGAGCGCGACAGCGGTCTCGCCGTCGCCGGCCTCTCCCACCACGTCGAAGCCGTTGTCGCGGAGGATCTCGACGATGTCGAGACGGATCAGCGATTCGTCCTCGGCGACGACGACGCGTCGGGGTGCGGATGACGTGGGCTGTTCAGCCAGTTCTTGCTCGGTCACGTACCCATCCTACTGGAGTGCGTCTCCGCCACGGCCGTGCGCGTCGGCACGGCGTCGGGACGGCTGCTTCTGCGCTACAGTCGTAGTCGCGATACACGGGCCGGCGTGGCGGAATGGCAGACGCGGAGCACTCAAAATGCTTTGTCCGAAAGGGCGTGTGGGTTCGAGTCCCACCGCCGGCACACAGACAGATCGACTCATCCCGCCATGAGTTCGAGTTCCTCGACGACCCGCGGATCGGCGAGGATCCGGAAGTGCCCTCCGGTGTCGAGTCGGACGTTCTTGGCGCCCGGCAGCTCGCTCCCCTCAGGGATGTGCGGGTCGAATCCCGCATAGATCGAAACGATCCGCGCGTTCGCATCGACACTGCGGGAGAGCGCGACGATGCCCGGATCCTCGGGCGAGAACGCGCGCAGGGTGCGCGAGGGGATCCGCCTCGCGTAGCGCGAACCGCGGAACGGCGTCGCGACCGCGAGCATCGCTCGAACGCGAGCGCCCTCCCGCCCGGTCATCACCATCTTCCCGGCAAGTCCCCCTTTGCTATGGGCGACGAGGATCACGTCACGCAGATCGTTCTCGTCCAGATAGTCCTCGACGAGCGCCGCCATCTCTGCGACCGGACGCTGGCTGTGCTCCAGCGTCTCGAGCACGTGAACCCTGTGCCCTCGGTCGTTGAGTCGAGCGACCAGCGGCTCCAGGAATCGCCACGTCTCATAGACACCAGGGAGTATGACCAACGGTGCACGCTCCCCCTCGGCGTAGGCCTCCGCGCTGCTCCGACTCAGGAAAGCGCGCGCCTGCCAGTACCCTGCGTAGGCGTAATCGGCCGCCCACCAGGCTGCCTTGCGGATCGCGCAGGCCGTCATCGGTCCCCGTCATCGCACCACGCCGACCCGGCGATGGGATCGTTCAGGCCTCGGATCACCAGCACCGGCACGAGAAGCCCTCCAACGACGTCCTCCAGCGCGTACCGCAACATGTGCCGCGCCTGTGCGAGGTACCACGGCACCCCGCACCGCAGGTAGTCGGCGAAGACGAGCGCGTTCGTCGCGGGGCTCTCCCCGCGGTGTCGACCGCGAGCGCGAACGCCTGGGCAGGGAGCGAACGGTGCTCGTCGTCCGCGACCGGGCCGATCAGCACCAGGGTGGTGCCGGGTCGTACCCGTGACGACTCCGAAGACGGTTCCGTCGACAACGAGACGGCGACGGCGGAGATCCATGTTCGCACGCTACCCGTGCGAGGCGATGTGCGTCACCGGGTTGACGTGGCGGACGACGAAGGGGCGGAGCCGAAGCCCCGCCCCTTCCCGACCCTCGGGTCAGACGCCTTCCTTGTAGATCGGAGCGGCGCCGTTGACGGCGTCTCCGACCTTGTGGACGCGGATGTCGTTGGTCGAACCGGCAATTCCGGGAGGGGACCCGGAGATGACGACGACCTTGTCGCCCTCGACGGCGAGGCCGTTGGAGAGCAGGTAGTCGTCGACCTGGAGGTACATGAGGTCGGTGTGCTGCACCATCTCGACGAGCGTCGACTGGATGCCCCAGGTCAGCGCCATACGACGACGGATGTCGGGCTCCGGCGTGAACGCGAGCATCGGGATGCGCGAACGCAGGCGCGACAGGCGACGAGCGCTGTCACCGGACTGCGTGAACACGCAGAGGAACTTCGCCTCGACGAACTCCGCGACCTCGAGGGCGGCGAGCGTGATCGCCCCGCCCTGCGTGCGCGGCTTGGTCGTCAGGGGCGCGATGCGCTCCAGGCCGTGCTCTTCGGTCGACTCGACGATGCGGGCCATGGTCTCGACGGTGACGACCGGATAGTCGCCGACGCTGGTCTCGCCCGAGAGCATGACGGCATCCGCACCGTCGAGCACGGCGTTGGCGACGTCCGAGGTCTCGGCGCGCGTCGGGACCGGGCTGTTGATCATCGACTCGAGCATCTGCGTCGCGACGATGACGGGCTTCGCGTTGCGGCGAGCGAGCTCGACGGCGCGCTTCTGCACGATCGGCACGGCTTCGAGCGGCAGCTCGACACCCAGGTCGCCGCGGGCGACCATGATGGCGTCGAACGCGTCGACGATGCCCTCGAGCGCGTCGACCGCCTGCGGCTTCTCGACCTTGGCGATCACGGGGACGCGCACGCCTTCCTCGGCCATGATCTCGTGCACGCGCGTGACGTCCTCCGCGTTGCGGACGAACGAGAGGGCGATCAGGTCGGCGCCGATGCGCAGACCCCACCGGAGGTCCTCCTCGTCCTTCTCGCTCAGCGCCGGAACGTTGACCGCGACGCCGGGGAGGTTGATGCCCTTGTTGTTCGAGACGGCACCGGCGACGACGACCTTGGTGGTCACCGTCACGCCGTCGGTCTCGACGACCTCGACGCGCACCTTGCCGTCGTCGATCAGGAGGAAGTCTCCCGGCTTGACGTCCTGGGGCAGGCCCTTGAAGGTCGTGCCGGAGATGTCCTTGTTGCCGACGATGTCTTCGGTCGTGATCTTGAAGATGTCGCCCTGGGCGAGCTCGTAGGGGCCGCCCTCGAACTTGCCCAGACGGATCTTCGGCCCCTGCAGGTCGACGAGGATCGCGACCGCGCGTCCCGAGTCCTCTGCGGCGCGCCGCACGTTCGCGTAGTTGTTCTCGTGCACGGAGTAGTCACCGTGGCTGAGGTTCAGGCGTGCGACATCCACACCGGCGTCGATCAGCGCACGCACGGTCTCATAGGTGGAAGTTGCGGGGCCCAGGGTGGCGACGATTTTCGCGCGTCTCAACAGATTCTCCAGGGGATAAAGGGATAGAACTCGGGCGACACTGCCGGCCTCAGCCTACGCGGGCTGAAGGCCGATAGCGACATCGTGCGGCTGAACGGGAGACGGCAGAACGGTGCTGCCCATCAGGTACAGGTCGACGCTCGCGGCCGCGGCGCGGCCCTCGGCGATGGCCCACACGATGAGCGACTGTCCGCGTCCGGCATCACCCGCGACGAACACGCCCGGGATGGTCGACTCGTAGGTCGCGTCGCGCCGGAAGGCACCGCGATCGGTGAGCTGCGGACGGGTGTCCTCGGTGAAGCCGTCGGTCTCGGGACCGGTGAAGCCCATGGCGATCAGCACGAGGTCCGCGGGGATCTCGCGCTCCGTGCCGCTCTTGGGCACGCGGCGTCCGTCGATGTACTCGGTCTCGGCGACGCGCAGCGCGCGCACCTCTCCGACCTCGTTCGAGAGGAACTCCACGGTCGACGCGAGGAACACGCGCTCCCCGCCCTCCTCGTGGGCGGAGGAGACCTCGAACACGGTCGGCATCATCGGCCACGGCTGGTGGTCGGGGCGCGTCTCGCCCGGCTGCTTGCCGATCGCGAGGTTGGTCACGCTCAGCGCACCCTGGCGGTGCGCGGTGCCGATGCAGTCGGCTCCGGTGTCTCCACCGCCGATGACGATGACGTGCTTGCCCTCGGCCGAGATCTGGTCGGTGACCGTGTCTCCGGCGACGGCATGGTTCGACTCGACGAGGTACTCCATGGCGAAGTGCACACCGTCGAGGTCGCGGCCCGGGATCGACAGGTCGCGGGGAACCGTCGAACCGGTGGCGATGACGACCGCGTCGTACCGGGCGCGCAGGTCGGCCCACGAGATGTCCTTGCCGATCTCGACGCCCGCGCGGAAGCGGGTGCCCTCCTCCTGCATCTGGCGCAGACGCGACTCGAGCTGCCCCTTCTCCATCTTGAAGTCCGGAATGCCGTAGCGGAGCAGGCCGCCGATGCGGTCGTCGCGCTCGAACACGGCGACGGTGTGCCCGGCGCGCGTGAGCTGCTGCGCGGCGGCGAGGCCGGCGGGGCCGGAACCGACGACCGCGACGGTCTTGCCGGTCAGGCGCTCCGGAGGCTGCGCCTCGACCCATCCCTTGGAGAAGGCCTCATCGATGATCGAGACCTCGATCTGCTTGATCGTCACGGCGGGCTGGTTGATGCCCAGCACGCAGGAGCTCTCGCAGGGCGCCGGGCACAGACGGCCCGTGAACTCCGGGAAGTTGTTCGTCGCGTGCAGACGGTCGATCGCCGCGCGACCTTCTCCGCGCCACGTCAGGTCGTTCCACTCCGGGATCAGGTTGCCCAGCGGGCAACCCGAATGGCAGAACGGCACGCCGCAGTCCATGCATCGGCCTGCCTGGCGCCGGAGCACCGCCTTGTCGCCCGGCTCGTAGACCTCTTTCCAGTCCATGATGCGGACGGGAACCGGACGGCGAGCGGGGAGCTCGCGCTCGGTTACCTTCAGAAAGCCTTTGGGATCAGCCACCGGTCACCTCCAGGATGCGGTTCCAGACGATGTCGCCGTCGGGGTCGATCCCCTCGGCCACTGCCTCCTCGCGCATGCTGCGCACGGCGGCGAAATCACGCGGGAGGACCTTGACGAACTCCGCCGAGACCTCGGCGAAGCGGTCGAGGAGTTCGGTGCCGAGCGGCGACGCGGTGCGTTCGACGTGCTCGACGAGGAGACTGCGCAGCACCTCGAGATCGGCGCGGTCGAGCGGCTCGAGGAGCAGCTCGCCGCTGCCGAGGGACTGCGCGTTGATCTTGGCGGTGTCGAGCGCGTGCACGTACGCCACTCCCCCGGACATACCGGCGCCGAAGTTGCGGCCCGTCGAGCCCAGGATGACGGCCAGACCACCGGTCATGTACTCGAGCGCGTGGTCGCCCACGCCCTCGACGACGGCGGTGGCACCGGAGTTCCGGACGAGGAAGCGCTCGCCCACGACGCCCGAGATGAACATCGTGCCCGCGGTCGCTCCGTAGCCGATGACGTTGCCGGCGATCACGTTCTCCTGCGGCGCGATCTGCGAGCCGCGGGGCGGCCGGATCGTGATGTCGCCACCGGAGAGGCCCTTGCCGACGTAGTCGTTCGCGTCGCCCTCGAGCCGCAGCACGATGCCCTGCGGCATGAAGGCGCCGAGCGACTGCCCGGCGGTGCCGTGCAGAGTGACGTCGATCGTGCCGCGGGGCAGCCCGGCCGCGCCGTGACGCGCCGTGACCTGGTGGCCCAGCATCGTGCCGACCGCACGCTCGGTGTTGGCGATGGGCAGCTCCACGACGACGGGCTCTCCGTTGAGGAGGGCGTTCTTCGCGATGTCGATGAGCTGCACGTCGAAGTGCTTCTCCAGCTCGTGGTCCTGCGTCCGGCCGCTGCGACGCGGCTCGCCGGCCGGGAAGACCGGTCCTTCGAGCACGGGCGTCAGATCGAGGCCGTCGGTCTTCCAGTGCTCGATGGCCGCGTTCGTCTCGAGCAGCTCGGCGCGTCCCACGATCTCGTCGATCGAGCGGAATCCGAGCTCTGCGAGCAGTTCACGCACCTCTTCGGCGATGAACTCCATGAAGTTCACGACGAACTCGGGCTTTCCGGTGAACCGCTCGCGCAGCGCCGGGTTCTGCGTTGCGACGCCGACGGGGCAGGTGTCGAGGTGGCAGACGCGCATCATGATGCAGCCGCTGACGACGAGGGGCGCGGTCGCGAAACCGAACTCCTCGGCGCCGAGCAGCGCGCCGATGATGACGTCACGACCGGTCTTCAGCTGCCCGTCGACCTGCACGACCACGCGGTCGCGCATGCCGTTGAGCATGAGGGTCTGCTGGGTCTCGGCGAGACCGAGCTCCCACGGCGTTCCGGCGTGCTTGAGGGAGTTCAGCGGGCTGGCACCCGTTCCCCCGTCGTGGCCGGAGACGAGGATGACGTCGCTGAGCGCCTTCGCGACGCCGGCCGAGACCGCGCCGATGCCCGATTGGCTGACCAGCTTCGTGTGGATACGCGCCTCGGGGTTGGCCCTCTTCAGATCGAAGATGAGCTGCTTGAGGTCCTCGATCGAGTAGATGTCGTGGTGCGGTGGCGGCGAGATGAGGCCGACTCCCGGGGTGCCGCCGCGTGTGCGCGCCACCCAGGGGTACACCTTCTGCGGCGGCAGCTGACCGCCCTCGCCGGGCTTGGCGCCCTGCGCGAGCTTGATCTGGATGTCGTCGGACTCGGTGAGGTATTGGCTCGTCACGCCGAAGCGACCCGAGGCCACCTGCTTGATCGCGCTGCGGCGCTCCGGGTCGAGCAGACGCTCGGAGTCCTCACCGCCCTCACCGGTGTTCGACTTGCCGCCGATGCGGTTCATCGCGATCGCCAGCGTCTCGTGCGCCTCCTGGGAGATGGAGCCGTAGCTCATCGCTCCGGTCGAAAAGCGCTTGACGATGGCGGAGACGGGTTCCACCTCGTCGATCGGAACCGGCTTGCGGGTTCCGGTGCGCAACGTGAACAGACCGCGCAGGGTCTTGAGCTCCGCCGCCTGGTCGTCGACGAGCTTGGTGTACTCGCGGAAGATGTCGTAGCGGCGGGTGCGCGTGGAGTGCTGCAGCTTGAACACCGTCTCCGGGCTGAAGAGGTGGGGCGAGCCGTCGCGGCGCCACTGGTACTCGCCGCCGGTCCACAGGCGCTCGTGCGCACGGGCCGCGGCATCCTCCGGATAGGCGTAGTCGTGACGGGCCTGGTTCTCGGCGAAGACCTCGTCGATGCCGATCCCGCCGAGCTTCGACTCGGTGCGGGTGAAGTAGGCGTCGATGAACTCCTGGCTGAGGCCGACGGCCTCGAACACCTGCGCGCCGGCATACGACGACACCGTGGAGATGCCCATCTTCGACATGATCTTGAGCACGCCCTTGCCGAGCGCGTAGATCAGGTTGCGGACGGCCTTCTCCGGCGAGATGCCGGTGATGTAACCGGTGCGCACGAGGTGCTCGACCGTTTCCATCGCCAGGTAGGGGTTCACGGCGGACGCGCCGTACCCGATGAGCGTGGCCACGTGATGGACCTCGCGCACATCTCCGGCCTCGACGATCAGGCCGACCTTCATGCGGTTCTCGCGACGGATGAGGTGGTGATGCACCGCCGCGACCATCAGCAGCGACGGGATCGGCACGAGATCCTTGTTCGAGTCGCGATCCGACAGGATGATGAACTCCGCGCCCGCCTCGATCGCCGCATCGACCTCTGCGCACATCTCATCGAGACGATCGGTGAGCGTCTGGGGTCCGGCGTCGAAGTGGTAGAGACCGCGGATGGTGACGCTCGAACGGTCGGGCAGCGCCTTGTCGATGTGACGGATCTTGGCGAGCTCGTCGTTGTCGATGACCGGGAAGTCGAGCGACACGGTGCGGGTGTGCTCGGGGCCCCACGACAGCAGGTTGCTCTCGGGGCCGAGTCCGAGCTTGAGGCTCGTGACGACCTCTTCACGGATCGAGTCCAGCGGCGGGTTCGTCACCTGGGCGAACTGCTGCGTGAAGTAGTCGAACAGCAGACGAGGACGCTTGCTGAGCACGGCGATGGGCGTGTCGGAGCCCATGGCACCGAGCGGCTCCGCGCCGTTCTGGCCCATCGGGGTCAGGAGGATGCGGACCTCCTCCTCGGTGTAGCCGAACGTGCGCTGGCGGCGCGTGATGGATGCCGGCGGGTGCACGATGTGCTCGCGCTCGGGCAGTTCGGCCAGACGCACGGAACCCGCGTCGAGCCACTCCTGCCACGGCTGCTGAGTGGAGAGCTCGCGCTTGATCTCCTCGTCCTCGACGATCCGGCGCTGCGCGGTGTCGACGAGGAACATCTTCCCCGGGCGCAGGCGACCGCGGCGCTTGATGCGCTCCGGCTCGAAGGTGAGCACGCCGGTCTCGGAGCCGATGACGATGAGACCGTCGGTGGTCTCCGTCCAGCGCCCCGGACGCAGACCGTTGCGGTCGAGCGTCGCGCCGACGAGCGTGCCGTCCGTGAAGATGAGTGCGGCCGGGCCGTCCCACGGCTCCATCTGGTTCGAGTGGTACTCGTAGAAGGCGCGCAGCTCCGGCGTGATGTCGGTCTGCTTCTCGTACGCTTCGGGAACCATCATCATGATGGCGTGCGGCAGGCTGCGGCCGGTCAGCGTGAGCAGCTCCAGCACCTCGTCGAAGGAGGCGGAGTCGCTGGCGCCGTCGGTGCAGATCGGCAGCAGGGGGCGCACGTCGCCGAGCAGTTCGGACTCGAGCTGCGACTGACGGGCGCGCATCCAGTTGCGGTTGCCGCCGACGGTGTTGATCTCGCCGTTGTGGGCGAGCATGCGCAGCGGCTGCGCGAGCGGCCACGACGGGAAGGTGTTTGTCGAGTAGCGGGAGTGCACGACCGCGAGCTCGGAGGCGAAGCGCTCGTCCTGGAGATCCGGGTAGAACGGCTCGAGCTGGAGTGTCGTGACCATGCCCTTGTAGCCGAGCGTGCGGCTCGACAGCGACACGAAGTAGGCGCCGAGCTCATGGCCTGCGCGCTTGCGGAGACGATAGGCGACTCGGTCGAGCGCGATGTCCGTGAGGGGCGCATGCGCGTGGGTCGTTCCCCCGGCGCTCACGAAGAGCTGCTCGAAGGCGGGACGGGCCTCGTCGGCCAGCTTGCCGAGGTGCTCGTTGACCGTGGGGACCTCGCGCCAGCCGAGGACGCGCAGTCCCTCGGCGCGGGCGATCTTCTCGATGCCGGCCTTCTGCTGGCGGCGATCGCTGGAATCGCGGGGCAGGAACGCGAGCCCCGCGGCGTACTCCCCCACCGGCGGCAGGTCGAAGTCGGTAACCGCGCGGAGGAACGCATCCGGCATCTGGGTCAGGATGCCCGCTCCGTCACCGGTGCCGGCATCCGAGCCGATCGCACCGCGGTGCTCGAGGTTGCGCAGCGCCTCGAGCGCGAGCGCGATGATGTCGTGCCCGGCGTAGCCGCGCAGCGTCGCGACCATGGCCAGGCCGCAGGCATCCTTCTCGAACGCCGGGTTGTACATGCCCTGCTTCGGGGGATAAGCGCCGGAGGCGCCGTAAGGGGGCTGGAAGTACACCAGTTACCGTCCTCAGATATTCAAGTGACACCGGGGACGACGTTGGCCCGCTCGTTCAGTGCAATGGTTCTCTCGCGCCACGAGGTGGCGGCTATCGGGAGCCGTTCTCGCTCGTGGGAGCGGTGCTTGTGGCGGTAGCTCCTGCGGTGACGTCGTCTGCCGGAGGCTCGCTCACGTCGACGAAGTCAGAGGGATTGTCCTGCGATTGTACATCAGCGTCGTCCTGGTCCTTCCGCGACCGGCCGGGCGCGTACGGCGACGGCTCGAGTCCGGGGTGGCGACGCGTCTGCACGACGAGGATCACGAGACCCACGATGATGCCGAGGATCGCGGCTGCGACGTTGCTTCGCAGGCCGAGGATGATCTCGCTCGGGTCGATGCGGATCGACTCCCAGACGACGCGTCCTGCGCTGTACCAGATGAGGTAGATCGCGAAGAGGCGGCCCCACTGGAAGAACAGCTTGCGACCGAGCCACAGCAGCACGATGACGCCCAGGCCGTTCCAGATGACCTCGTAGAGGAAGGTCGGGTGGAAGAGCGTGCCCTCCGGGAGTCCGGGCGGGAAGGCGCTGTTCGTCGACTCGATCTCGAGTCCCCAGGGCAGGTCGGTCGGGAGACCGAAGAGCTCGTGGTTGAACCAGTTGCCGAAGCGGCCCATCGCCTGCGCGAGGAGCAGTCCCGGCGCGAGGGCGTCGGCGAACGTCCAGAACCGGATGCCGGTCCACTTGCAGCCGAGGTACGCACCGACTGCACCGCCGATGAGGGCGCCGAAGATGGCGATGCCACCCTCCCAGATCGCCCAGACGGATCCCGGCTGGAACGGGTTCCAGGTGTTGATGCCCTCGCCGAAGTAGTCGTTCGGGTGGGTGGCGACGTGGAAGATCCGCGCACCGATGATGGCGAGCGGGACGGCGAGGATCGAGATGTCGATGACGACCCACGGCTCCGCTCCGCGCTTGGTGAGGCGGTGGTTGGTCAGCAGGGTGGCGACGATGATCCCCGCGATGATGCACAGCGCGTAGTAGTGGATCGTGAGCGGCCCGAGAGTGAAGGAGGACACGGGCGGGCTCGGGATGCTGGTGAGCACGCCGGTGAGGGTGCTGTGGAGCGCGAGGGACATGAGTGCGATCCTACTTCTCGGTGACGGGGCGCGACGACGACGTGCCGTCGGCCAGGGTTCGGGTGACCTCGGCGAGAGCGTCGAGGCCCCCGTCGCGGAGGGCGCGGACGAGCGCCGTACCGACGATCGCACCGTCGGCGTACTCGGACACCGCGGCGATCTGCTCGGGCGTGGAGATGCCGATCCCGACGCAGGCCCGTGTGGCGCCCTGTGCGCGCAGGCGCCCGACGAGGGTACGGGCGGCGCGGTCCAGTTCGGCCCGTTCCCCCGTGATCCCCATGGTCGAGACGGTGTAGACGAAACCGGTGGACGAACGCACGACCAGGGCGAGTCGTTCATCGGACGAGGTCGGCGCGGCGAGGAAGACCCGGTCGAGGCCGGTGCGCTCGCTCGCGGCGATCCACTCGTCGGCGACCTCGGGCGTGATGTCGGGGGTGATGAGCCCCGCCCCACCGGCGGCGAGCAGGTCGTCGGCGTACCGGTCGACGCCGTACTGCACGACCGGGTTCCAGTAG
Organism: Microbacterium sp. NPDC087868; assembly: GCF_044900755.1. Lineage (NCBI taxonomy): Bacteria > Bacillati > Actinomycetota > Actinomycetes > Micrococcales > Microbacteriaceae > Microbacterium > Microbacterium sp. NPDC087868. The sequence goes on along the minus strand of NZ_JBJDNO010000001.1, from coordinate 461,192 downwards.
GTCATGACGAGGACCGGAACATCGGTGGCCGCGGTGATGGCGCGCAGCGCGGTGAAGAGATCGGCCGTCCGGAAGCCGGCGGCCAGCGCGGCGGTCGTCGCCTCCTGGATGACGGCGCCGTCCATGACCGGATCACTGTAGGGCGGTCCGAGCTCGATGATGTCGACCCCGTTGCGGGCGAGGGTGATCGCCGCCTGGATGCTCGTCTCGAGATCGGGGTAGCCGACCGGGAGGTAGCCGACGAAGACCTTGCGCCCCTCGGACTCCGCCTTCTCGAAGGCGCGCTCGATGCGACTCACTGATCTCCTCCATCGGTCGTCGAGGCGTCGTAGAGGTCGAAGTAGGTCGCGGCCGTCGCCATGTCCTTGTCCCCGCGTCCCGACAGGCACACCGCGATGACGGCATCCGGTCCGAGTTCGCGTCCGATGCGCAACGCGCCGGCGAGAGCGTGGGCCGACTCGATGGCCGGGATGATGCCCTCGGTGCGGCTGAGCAGGCGCAGCGCCTGCATCGCCTCGTCATCCGTGGCGGGGATGTATGTGGCTCGCCCGATGTCGGCGAGCCACGAATGCTCCGGCCCGACCCCCGGGTAGTCGAGGCCGGCCGAGATCGAGTGGGACTCGACGGTCTGGCCGTCGCCGTCCTGCAGAACGTAGGTGCGCGAACCGTGGAGCACGCCCGGACGGCCGCGCTCGATCGACGCCGCGTGCCGCGGGGTGTCGACGCCGTCGCCCGCGGCCTCGACGCCGTACAGTCGCACGCCCTCGTCGTCGAGGAACGCGTCGAACATGCCGATCGCGTTGGAGCCCCCGCCGACGCACGCGACGACGGCGTCCGGAAGGCGTCCGACCTCGGAGAGGAGCTGCTCGCGCGCCTCTTCGCCGATGATCTTCTGGAAGTCTCGGACCATCGCCGGGAACGGGTGCGGACCCGCGGCGGTGCCGAAGATGTAGTTGGTGGTCTCGACCGAGGCGACCCAGTCGCGGTAGGCGTCGTTGATCGCGTCCTTCAGGGTGCGCGAGCCCGAGGTCACCGCGACGACCTCTGCACCGAGCAGCCGCATGCGCGCGACGTTGAGCGCCTGGCGCTCGGTGTCGACCTCGCCCATGTAGATCGTGCACTCGAGTCCGAAGAGCGCCGCGGCGGTGGCGGTGGCGACTCCGTGCTGCCCGGCACCGGTCTCGGCGATGACGCGGGTCTTGCCCAGGCGCTTCGTCAGCAGCGCCTGCCCCAGAACGTTGTTGATCTTGTGGGAACCCGTGTGGTTGAGGTCCTCGCGCTTGAGGAAGACGCGCGCTCCCCCGGCGTGCTCGGCGAAACGCGGCACCTCGGTGAGGATCGACGGGCGTCCGGCGTAGGAGGTCAGGAGCCCGGCGAGTTCCGCGCGGAATTCCGGATCGGCGACCGCGGCCTCGTAGGCCGCCGTCAGCTCGTCGATCGCCGCGATGAGCGATTCCGGCATGTACCGGCCACCGAAGCTTCCGAAGTACGGACCATGCTGTTCACGCAGGCTCATTCGCCGGCCTCCAGGAAAGTGGTGAGTGTCGCGACCGGGTCGCCGGTGACGAGTGCCTCGCCGATGAGGACGACGTCGGCGCCCGCACCCCGGTAGTGAGCGACGTCGGCGGGTGTGAGGACCGCGGACTCGGCGATCTTGATCGCGGAGTCCGGGATGCGGTCGGACAGTCGTCCGAAGAGATCGCGATCGAGCTCGAGCGTCGTCAGGTCGCGTGCGTTCACCCCGATGAGCGGTGCGCCGAGATCGATCGCCGCCTCCAGCTCGTCGGCGGAGTGCGTCTCGACGAGCGGCGTCATACCGAGCTCGCCGATGAACCCGAAGAGCTCCCGCAGCACGGCGGGCTCCAGTCCGGCGACGATCAGCAGCACCAGGTCGGCGCCGGCCGCGCGTGCTTCGAGCACCTGATAGCGGTTGGCGATGAAATCCTTGCGCAGCACCGGCAGCGACACACGGGCGGTGACGGCCTCGAGGTCGGCCAGACTGCCACCGAAACGACGCTCCTCGGTCAGCACGCTGATCGCCGACGCACCGCCGGTCTCGTACAGCGAGGCCTGGAGTGCCGGATCGGGGATGTCGGCGAGTGCCCCGCGCGACGGACTCGCACGCTTGACCTCGGCGATGATCTTCACTCGCTCCGCGGGCGCGAGGAAAGACAGCGCATCCTTCGCGGCGGGCCGCGCGAGGGCTTCTCGCTCGACCTGCGCCAACGGACGCGACAGGGCGCGACGCTCGGCGTCTGCGACAGCGCCGGCCGTCAGGTCGGCGAGAACCACTAGTGCGCCTTCGGCGAGTACTTGGGGCCCTTCACGCCGTAACCGGCCTTGGCGAGGATCCAACCGACGAGCGCACCGATCGGGATCAACGCGGCCGTGATCCACACGAGGGTCGGCTGCTCGAAGCAGAACGCGACCGTGGCGGCGGTGAAGCCGATGAGCATGATCACGACAGCGGTCCACGCCGCAGGCGAGTGTCCGTGGCCGGGGTCGGCGATCGGGTTGGTCATGGTCTCCTCCGGGGAACGACAGCGGGATCGGATTCAGTCTATCGGGGTCATCGGGTCGGATCGGTTCCGCGGGACAGGTCGTCCCAGGAATCGATCGCGTCGACGGGGCCGTCGGTGTGGGCGGGGACGTCGTCTCCCGTGCGGTACCGACGCCCGCCGCTCTTCCAGCGTCGCCAGGTGCACAGCGCGAAAACCGCGGCGGCGAGGAGCAGCACCCACCCGACCAGTGCGATGACCGGCCAGGCCGAGGGGGTGATCGACGCGACGACCGTCTCGACGGCGGATTCACCGGCGAGACCCGTCGCTTCGGTCACCGTCGGAGCCACGGCCGACAGCGGCACCCCGACGAGCATCTGGAGCGTCGACCACCCGAGGAACACGGCGGCCACGGCGGCGAGCACCGCGAAGATCAAGCGCAGTACCGGGCCGGCGATCGACAGCGCCGCGCCGAGTGCGAGCACGGCGAGACTCAGCGGGGCGAGCAGCACCAGAGCGGATGCTCCGGGGACGAGGATCTCGGCACCGGCATCCGCTCGCTGCACGGTCAGCCAGGTCTGCGTCGACGAGATGATCCCGATCGCGCCGGCGAGAAGGAACCCGAGGAGGGTGATCGAACGTCCGCGTCGCGCCACGTTCATTCGGACGCGCCCCCGACCGCGGCTTCGAGATCGGTCGTGTCGAAGCACGTGCGCGTCCCCGTGTGGCACGCGGGGCCGGTCTGATCGACCGAGAGCAGGATCGCGTCGCCGTCGCAGTCGAGTCGGGCTCCGTGCACGACCTGGATGTTGCCGGAGGTGTCGCCCTTGCGCCAGTACTCCTGGCGGGAACGCGACCAGTACGTCGCACGACCGGACGTGAGAGTGCGCCGCAGGGCCTCCTCGTCGACCCACGCCATCATGAGCACCTCGTGCGAGTCGTATTGCTGCACGATCACCGGGGCGAGCCCATCGGAGTTCCAGGCCACCTGGGCGACTCTGGCATCGAGATCGGTCATCGGACCAGCACTCCTTCTGCGCGCAGCGCATCCTTCACGTCGCCGACGGTCAGCGCGCCCGTGTGGAACACGCTGGCGGCGAGCACGGCATCGGCTCCCGCGTGGATCGCCGGGGCGAAGTGCTCCACGGCACCGGCACCACCGGAGGCGATCACGGGGACGGTCGCGACCTCACGCATGAGGCTCACCAGCTCGAGGTCGAAACCGTCGCGCGTGCCATCCGCGTCGATCGAGTTCACGAGAAGCTCTCCGGCGCCGCGCTCGGCAGCTTCGCGCGCCCACTCCAGGGCATCGAGCGTCGTCTGCGTGCGGCCTCCGTGCGTGGTGACGACGAAACCGGAAGCGGTGTTCCCCGCGCGCTTGACGTCGAGCGACAGCACGAGCACCTGTGCGCCGAAGCGGTCGGCGATCTCGCCGATGAGGTCGGGCCGCGCGATGGCCGCGGAGTTGACGCCGACCTTGTCCGCGCCCACGGCCAGAAGCCGAGCCACGTCGTCGACGGAGCGCACTCCCCCGCCGACGGTCAACGGCACGAAGACCTGCTCCGCCGTGCGCTGCACGACGTCGTAGGTCGTCGCACGGGCGTCGACCGTGGCCGTGACATCGAGGAAGGTGATCTCGTCCGCGCCCTGAGCGGCGTAGTGCCGGGCGAGTTCGACAGGGTCCCCCATGTCGCGGAGGTTCTCGAAGTTCACGCCCTTCACGACGCGGCCGTCGGCGACGTCGAGGCACGGGATCACGCGCCGCGCGAGAGCCATCAGAGCCTCGCGGCGTGGATGGCGGTGACGAGGATCGCCCGCGCTCCGAGCGCGTAGAGGTCGTCCATCACCTGGTTCACGCGCTTGCGCGGGATCATCACCCGGACGGCGACCCAGGCGGGATCGCGCAGTGGCGAGATCGTCGGAGACTCGCGCCCCGGAGCGATCGCGACGGCCTGATCGACGAGTTCGGCCGGCAGGTCGTAGTCGACCAGCACGTAGCGGCGGGCGACCATCACGCCGCGCAGGCGACGCAGCAGCGTGTCGGTTCCATCTGCATCGCCGTCACGGCTGATCAGCACGGCTTCGGACTCGAGGATCACCGGGCCGAAGATCTCCAGACCCGCCTGGCGGAGGGTCGTACCGGTCGAGACAACATCGGCCACGGCATCCGCCACTCCCAGGCGCACGGCCGACTCGACGGCACCGTCGAGCTGCACGAGTTCGGCGGTGACACCGTGCTCGCGCAGGAAGGCTCCGACGAGGCCCGGGTAGGCGGACGCGACGCGCACGCCCTCGAGGTCCTCCAGCGAGGAGAAACGCCCCGGAGGGCCCGCGAAGCGGAACGTCGAGCCACCGAATCCGAGCTGCTCGATCTCGCGCGCGGGCTGCTGCACGTCGAGGAGGAGGTCACGACCGGTGATCCCCACGTCGAGCGCGCCGGACGCCACATAGGTGGCGATGTCGCGCGGGCGGAGGAAGAAGAACTCGACGTCGTTCTCGGCGTCGATCACGTGCAGGGTCTTGGGGTCGCGCCGGCCGGCGTATCCGGCCTCCGCGAGCATCTCGGCGGCGGTCTCGGAGAGAGAGCCCTTGTTGGGAACGGCAATGCGCAGCATGTCTGACTTTCAGATCGAATCGGGATGGGCGGAGCGCATCACAGATGTCGATAGACGTCCTGCAGGGAGAGTCCCTTCGCGAGCATCATCACCTGAACGTGGTAGAGCAGCTGGGAGATCTCCTCGGCGGCGGCCTCATCGGATTCGTACTCCGAGGCCATCCAGACCTCGGCGGCCTCCTCGACGATCTTCTTGCCGATGGTGTGCACGCCGCCGTCGAGCTCGGCGACCGTGCCCGATCCCTCGGGTCGGGTCTCGGCCTTGACGCTGAGCTCGGCGAACAGCTCGTCGAAAGTCTTCACGCTTCCAGGCTACCGGCTCCCGCGAGGCCCCTGAGCCGCGTGACGGCGGCTTCGACGTCGTCGGCACCGTACACCGCCGATCCCGCGACGAAGGTGTCGGCCCCCGCGGCTGCGGCGATCTCGATCGTGCGATCGGAGATCCCCCCGTCCACCTGCAACCAGACATCGGATCCCCGACGCCGCGCCTCGTCGGCGAGTCCGCGCAGCTTCGGCATCGTCTCGGGCATGAACCCCTGGCCGCCGAAGCCGGGCTCGACGGTCATCACGAGGATCTGATCGAACTCGTCGAGGATGTCGTAGAGACTCTCCCCCGCCGTCCCCGGCTTGATCGCCACGCCGGCACGCGCGCCGATGTCGCGCAGACGGCGGGCGAGCACCACCGGATCGGCGGCGGCCTCGAGATGGAACGTCACGCTCGCGGCCCCCAGCTCGGCGTAACCGGGAGCCCAGCGGTCGGGATCCGAGATCATCAGATGCACGTCGAGCGGGATCGGACTCGTCGCCTGGATGCGCTCGACCATCTGCGGTCCGAACGTCAGATTCGGCACGAAGTGGTTGTCCATGACGTCGACGTGCGCGAAGTCGGCGGAGGCGATCTTCGCGAGGTCCCTCTGCATGTTGACGAAATCGGCGGCGAGGATGCTCGGGTTGATGCGCGGCGCGCGGGGAAGCTCCACGGTCACTCTCCCTTCGGTACGCGCTGCAGGAGCGCGAGGAACATGGCGTCGGTGCCGTGACGGTGCGGCCACAGCTGGACGGAACCGGACTCGGCGCGGCCGTCGGATGCGAGATCGATCGGCGAACGGGAGATCTCGGAGATCACGGCCCGGGCATCGAGCTCGACGAGGTCCTCCCTCCCGCGCAGAACCTCCTGCACCACTCCGGTCGTCTCGGCGAGGTGAGGCGAGCAGGTGACGTAGGCCACGATGCCGCCGGGCGCGAGGGCGTCGACCGCCGCCGACAGCAACTGCTCCTGGAGCGGAACCAGCTCGGCGACATCGGCGGGTGACTTGCGCCAGCGCGCCTCCGGGCGTCGCCTCAGCGCACCGAGACCGGTGCAGGGAGCGTCGACGAGCACGCGATCGAACTCGCCGGGGCGAGAGGCGGCGAGCACACGGCCATCGTCTTCGTGCACCGGGATGTCTCCGGGGACCGGGCGCAGCGCGCTGCGCACCAGCCCCGCGCGGGTCGGGACCACCTCGTTCGCTTCGAGCACGGCGCCGGTCTCGTGGGCGATCGCGCCGAGCAGAGCGGTCTTGCCGCCGGGGCCCGCGCAGAGGTCGAGCCACTTCTCTCCCGGGGCGATCGGCTTCGCCGCGGCGAGAGCCAGCGCGACGAGCTGCGAGCCCTCGTCCTGCACGCGGACGGTTCCGCGCGCATCGGTGATGATGCGGTGGGGATCGCCGCCGGGTGATCCGAACGCGGTCGCGGCATACGGGCGACGGGGCTCCGCCGGCTCGGCGAGCCCGGGAAGGGCGACCAGCGTCACCTCGGGAGAGGCGTTGTCGGCCTCGAGAAGCGCATCGAGCTCCGACACCCGGCCCTCGGCGTCGAGCGCGCGGCGAAGCGCACGGATCACCCAGACGGGGTGCGCGCTGCGCAGTGCCAGGCGCTCGTCATCGGACCGCGCGGACGATTCGATCCTGTCCTGCCACTCGCCCGGCGTCTCGCGCGAGACTCGGCGGAGCACGGCGTTGGCGAAGCTCGACGCTCCCCGGCTCACCTCGGTGGCGACGATGTTCACCGACTCGTTCACCGCGGCGTGCGATGCCACGCGCGTGGCGAGCAGCTGATGCACGGCCAGGCGCAGCGCATCGAGGACCGCGGGATCGATCGAGTCGACCGGACGATCGGCGGCGGCGGAGATGATCGCGTCGTAGGTGCCGCGGCGGCGGAGTGTGCCGTAGGTCAGCTCGGTCGCCAGCGCCGCGTCCTGCGGAGTGAGACCGGCCTCGCCGATCGCGTGCGGCAGCGCGAGGTTCGCGTACGCGTCGTCCTCGGACACGGCACGAAGCACTCCGTAGGCCACCCGTCGTGCGGGCTGCACGGTGCGGGCCTGCACCCGCTGACCGCTGCCCCGTGCCGATCGCTGCGTGGCATCGGTCCGGGGACGGGAGGGCCCGGGCTTGCCCGGGCGCCGTCGCTTGTCGTCGCTCATGATCCTGCACGCATCCCTTCGGCGTCCCGCTGTCCGCGCCACCAGTCGGCGGCGTTCATCGCTCCCTTGCCCGCGGGCTGCACGCGCGTGACGGCGAGCGGGGCCGACGCGGTGCCGATCAGCACCGCCGTCTTCGTCGCGCTGATCTCCCCCGGTGCGAGCTGAGCCCTCTCGGCAGCAGGAGCGGCTTCGAGGATCTTCACCCGCTGTCCGCCGACGGTCGTATGCGCGCCGGGTTCGGGGGTGACCCCGCGGAACCGCGCGAAGACGACCTCGACCGGGGCCGACCAGTCGAGGGCGCCGTCCTCGAGCGTGAGTTTGGGGGCGAAGGAGGGCTCTCCCGTCTGGGGAACGGCGCGGGCGCTGCCGTCGGCGATCGCGGCGACCACGTCGGCGGTGAGCGCCGCACCGTCGTCGGCGAGTGCCGCGAGGGCGACGTCCGCGGTCGACGAGTCGGGAAGCGCGATCTCCCGCGTCGCGAACACATCGCCCGCGTCGAGCTCTGCGACGAGCCGGAACACGCTCGCACCGAGCACGGGATCGCCGGCGATCAGCGCGCGCTGCACCGGTGCGGCGCCGCGCCACGCGGGCAGGATCGAGAAATGCAGGTTGATCCAGCCCTCGCGGGGCCCCGAGAGGAGCGGCTCCCGCACGAGGCCACCGTAGGCGACGATCACGCCGAGCTCCGGCTCGAGGGCGAGGATGCGTTCGGTCGCCTCGGCGTCGAGGCGGGCAGCGGCGATGACGGGGATGCCGAGCTCGACAGCGGCCTGGGCGACCGGGGACGGCGTGAGCACCCGCTTGCGTCCGAGCGGCGCGTCGGGTCGTGTGACGACACCGACGACATCGTGCTCGGTCGCCAGGCGGCGGAGCGTGGGAACGGCAGCGGCCGGTGTGCCGGCGAAGACGAGGCGCATGAAAGGTTCTCCGGAGGGATCAGAGTTCAGGATCGAGGATATCGAGGCGGACGGTGAGGGTGCTCCGCGGATTCTTCCCGCGGCCGCGGCGGCTGGCGACCGCTTCGGCGACGACGGCGGCGCGCAGCGCGGTCACCACCCGTGTTCCGGCGCCGTACTCGAATCGTACGAGCGCGCGCACGCGGGCAGGGATGTCGTCGGACTCGACGGGCACGGGGCCCAGCACGGCATCCGAGGGCAGCGCGAGCTCTCCGAGCGCGATGAGCGCGCGCGAGACGGCGGCCGCCGACCCCTCGACGAGAGCAACCCGCGTCGTGGGCGGCATGTGCAGGGGTGCGCGGCTCTCGAGCTCGGAGCGGGCGTAACCGCTCTGGTTCCAGGTCGCCAGCGCGCGCGCGGCCTGGCCGTTCACGCCGACGAGGTGGATGGGTGCGCCGTGAGCCGCGAGAGCCGCAGCATTCGACCACCAGCGCAGACACGACTCGCCGATACGAAGGTCCGGCGATTGCAGCATCCGCGGGCCGTCGAGCAGGACGACCGCTCGATACCCGCCGTCGGCTGCGGGTTCGGCACCGCGCGTCGCCACGACCAGCGCGGGCTTGGCATCGACCCGCTCGACGGGGTGCGCACCGTCCGCCACGATCACTCGGACTCCCGGGAATGCGCGACCGAGTTCATCGGCCGTGCGTTCACTGCCCGAGGACGCGAGGCGCAGCTTCGTCGACGAGCACGTCGGGCAGGTCCAGGCGCGTGCGCTCCGACCGCACCAGCCGCACACCGGCACCGCGCCCCGATGGCGTGCGCCGAGGGGACCGCCGCAGTGCGCACAGCGCGCGGGTGCCCGACACTCGGCGCACACCAGGGAAGGAGCGAACCCGGGGCGCGACACCTGGACGAGCACGGGGCCCTCCGCCGTCGCCTCACGGGCGGCGAGGAAGGCCGACGAGGGCATGCGCTGCGCGGTGGGCTGCTCCATCTCCTGCGGCGTGCTCAGGATGACGCGGGGAAGGACGCGACGTGTCGCTCGGATGTCGCGGAGCCACCCGAGGGCGACGAGACGTTCGACGTCGGTCGTGCGGGTGTGCCCGGCGAGGAGGAGAGCGGACCCCTCTTCGCCCTGGCGGAGGAGGGCCGCATCGCGCGCGTTGACGTACGGGGCCAGCGGCTCGCCGAGCAGCGGGTCGCCGTCGTCCCAGATCACGACGAGTCCCGCCCGCACGGGCGCATAGACGGCGGAGCGGTTGCCGACCACGATGCAGGGCGCGTCCTCGAGCGAGCGGAGGAATGCGCGGTAACGATCCGGGTTCGTCTGGCGCGAGTCGTAGCGCACCACCTGCTCAGCCGGGACGAGGTCGGCGAGGGCGGCGAGCACCCGATCGAGATCACGGTGATCGGGAACGACCAGGATCGATGATCTCCCGGCGGCGAGAGTGCGCACGGCGGCGCCGGCGAGAAGCACGGCCCATGCCGGTCGGCCGTCGTCGAGACCCGGAATGGCCTCGACCGCCGCACGTCCTCCGTCGCGCAGGGTCTCCCCCAGTCCGTCGTACAGGGAGACGACGGCCTCCGCTGCGGCGACGACCTCGGCGGACGGCTCGAACGGCGAGGAGTCGGCGGTCCAGGCCTTCTCGACGCGCACCTGCCGCTTCGGGATGACGAGGCGGAGGATGTCGGATGCCGAACCCGCGGCGCGATCGGCGACCGCTCGGGCGAGCCGGTGCAATCGCTCCGGCAGCACCTGGACCGGAGAGACGACGGTGTCGACCTCGGACAGCGGCCGGTCGCCGTCGTCCTCGGTGCCGACCTCGACGACGTAGCCGTCGATCACCCGCCCCGCCGTGCGCAGCGGCACTTTCACGCGCACACCGGGCGCGACGTCGCCGAGCTCGGCGGGAACCGCGTAGTCGAAGAGACGGTCGAGCTGCGGCAGCGGTGAGTCGAGCAGCACGCGCGCGATGCGCCGGCTCTCGGCGCTCATGGGAGGTGGCGTTCCGTCACAGGCCGGCGGCGCGGCGCAGCTCGTCGACCCGATCCGTGCGCTCCCACGTGAAGTCGGGCAGCTCTCGGCCGAAGTGACCGTAGGCAGCGGTCTGCGCGTAGATCGGGCGCAGCAGGTCGAGCTGTTCGATGATCGCCTGCGGTCGCAGATCGAAGACCTCGTTGATGGCCCGGGTGATGATCTCGTCGGAGACCTTGCCGGTGCCGAAGGTCTCGACGTAGAGGCCCACGGGGCGCGCGACGCCGATCGCGTAGGCGACCTGCACCTCGAGCCGGTCCGCCAGTCCGGCCGCGACCGCGTTCTTCGCGACCCAGCGGGTCGCGTACGCGCCCGAGCGATCGACCTTGGACGGGTCCTTGCCGCTGAACGCTCCCCCGCCGTGGCGCGCAGCCCCGCCGTAGGTGTCGATGATGATCTTGCGTCCGGTCAGGCCGGCGTCGCCCTTGGGGCCACCCGTGACGAACGGGCCCGCAGGGTTGATGTAATACGTGACGTCATCGAGGTCGAGGCCCGTGGTCGCGAGCACCGGCGCGATCACGCGCTCGCGCACGAGGGACTTGAGCTCGTCCTGAGAGATGTCGGGGTGGTGCTGGGTCGACACGACGACCGCGTCGACGGTCTTCGGGGTGAAGCCGTCGTAGCCGAGCGTGACCTGCGTCTTGCCGTCGGGGCGGAGGAAGGGGAGCTCGCCGCTGCGGCGGACCTCGGTGAGGCGTTCGGCGATGCGATGCGCCGTCCACGCCGCCATGGGCATGAGCTGCGGCGTCTCGTTCGTCGCGAACCCGAACATGATGCCCTGATCGCCGGCTCCGAGGCCGTCGAGCGGGTCGACGGAGGAGCCGTCGCGGTGCTCCTGCGCGTTGTCGACGCCGTGCGCGATGTCGGTGGACTGCTCACCCACCGAGACGCTGACGCCGCAGGAGTCGCCGTCGAAGCCGGTCTCGCTGGAGGTGTAGCCGATGCCGTTGACCACCTGGCGGACGATCGTCGGGATGTCGACGTACGCCTCGGTACGGATCTCGCCGGCCACGTGCACGAGGCCGGTGGTGACGAGGGTCTCGACCGCGACGCGGGAGTCCTGGTCCTTCGAGAGCAGACCGTCGAGGATGCTGTCCGAGATCTGGTCGCAGATCTTGTCCGGGTGCCCTTCGGTGACGGACTCGGACGTGAACAGACGCAGGGCGCTCATCGGGGACTCCAGAACGGGATCGGAAGGGGAAGGGCTGATGAACCCATTCTGGCCCGCGCCACCGACAGAGCGGGTGCGCGGGCCGCGAATATCACTCTGCGTGACGCAGGCGGAGCTTGTCCTCGTTGATCTCGTGCAGCGCGATCGTGAGCGGCTTGTCCTCGACCGAGGAGTCGACGAGCGGGCCGACGTTGTCGAAGAGGTTGCCCTCGTGCAGATCGGAGTAGTAGTCGTTGATCTGACGTGCGCGCTTCGACGCGTAGATCACAAGCTCGTACTTCGAGTCGACGCGGTCGAGCAGGTTGTCGATGGGGGGATCGATGATGCCCTTGGTGTGGTGTCCGGCCATGATGAGACCTCCTGATCAGGCGACGGGATCGTCGCGAAGACGGTGCGATGGGCGCGCGAGAGCACTCAGCGCGCAGAGCTTGAAGACAATTCTACGACCTCGTCGGCCGCAGCGGCGACCGTCTCGTTCACGATGAGGTGGTCGAACTCGTTCTGCGCGGCCAGTTCGACCTTCGCGGTGCGCAGTCGGCGCGCCCGTTCCTCGGGGCCCTCGGTGCCTCGTCCGACCAGCCGCTGCACCAGTTCGTCCCAGCTCGGCGGCAGCAGGAAGATGAGCGTGGCCGACGGTTCGGCGGCCCGCACCTGGCGCGCGCCCTGCAGATCGATCTCGAGCAGCACCGTCCTGCCCTCGGCCAGTGCGGCGTCGATCGGCGCCCGCGGCGTGCCGTAGCGGGAGCGGTTGTGCACGACGGCGTACTCCAGGAGCTCGCCCTCGGCGATGAGCCGATCGAACTCGGCGTCGTCGACGAAGTAGTAGTGCACCCCGTCGACCTCGCCCGGTCGCGGAGCCCTCGTCGTGGCCGAGACCGAGAGGTGGATCTCGGGGTGGTTCTCGCGGATGTGCGCCGCCACGGTGCCCTTGCCGACAGCCGTCGGGCCCGCGAGGACGAGCAGTCGGCTGCGTGCCCCGCGCGGCTCCGGAACCGGGAAGCGGCCGTCGAGCCACTCCGCGAGCGCGGCGCGCTGACGCACGCCCAGTCCGCCGAGGCGCTTCACCGAGGAGATCCGCAACTCCTCGAGGACGCGATCGCGCTTGCCCGCCCCGATCGCCGGGAGCGCCAGCAGGAAGTCGGTGATCCGCAACGAACCCTCGACCGAGTCGGCATCCTCCGTCGCGCGTCGCAGCACCGCCTGCGGCGTCACCACGCGCGTGGTCAGATCGCGCTTGAGCGATGCACGTGCACGCCGGCGTTCGACCGCCTTGCGCGCCGCCGCGGCGCGGTCGACCTCGGGAACCACCCGGACATCAGACATTCAGGGACTCCTCGTACTCTGCGACGCGCGCGGTCACGGCATCGGCCAATCCGTTCGGCCCGGCGGCGAGAACGCTCCGGCTCTCGCTCGCGATCACGCAGGGCGCCATGGTGCCGAAACGCGGGCGCAGATCCTGCGGGGTCGCGCCCTGCGCTCCGAACCCCGGGGCGAGGATGGGCGCGGGTGGGGCGAACGCCGCGATCGCGGCATCCGTCCAGTCCACGGTCGCACCGATCACGAAGCCCGCGCTCCCCCACTCGCCGTCGGAGACGGCGGAGGCGTTGCGCGTGGACACCTCGTCGATCACCTGCGCGGAAACGGTCGAGCCGCCGGAACCCGTCGACGCCTGCAGCGACCGCGCCTCGGGGTTGCTGGTCGCCGCCAGGACGAAAAGACCCTTCCCGTGCGTGTGCGCCAGAGCGAGAGCGCCGTCGAGCGCCCCCACACCGAGATACGGGTTCACCGTCAGCGCGTCGGCTTCGAGCGGCGAGCCCGGGGTCAGCCAGGCGGCCGCGTACGCATCCATGGTGCTGCCGATGTCGCCGCGCTTCGCATCGGCGATCACCAGCAGGCCTGCTCGCCGTGCAGCGGCCAGCACGTCCTCGAGGGCCGCGAAGCCCGACGAACCGAAACGCTCGAAGAACGAGACCTGCGGCTTCACGAATGCGACGCGCTCGGCGACGGCATCCACCGTGCGAAGACCGAACTCCCGCACGCCTCGGGCGTCGTCGGCCAGACCCCACGACGCCAGCAGCGCCGCGTGCGGATCGATACCGACGCAGAGCGGGCCGCGCGCGAGGATCCCCGCGCGCGCCCGCTCACCGAAACCTGCACTCACACCGTGGCCTGACGGTCGAGCGCATACTCCTGAAGGCTCTTCACCTGGAAGCCCTCGTCGGCCGCGTCCATACCGCTCACGGCAGCGCCGAGCACGGCCATGGTCGTGAACAGCGCCTTGTCGGCGGCGACGGCCGCCGCGCGGATCTCGTAGCCGTCGGCACGCGCCGTGCCACCCGAGGGGGTGTTCACGACGATGTCGATCGCTCCGTCGTTGATCAGGTCGACGATGTTCTGCGCGCCCGACTCCTGGGTCTCGCTGAACTTCTCCACGACCTGCACCGCGATGCCGTTGCGGGAGAGGATCTCCGCCGTACCCTCGGTCGCGACGATCGTGAAACCGAGCTGCTGCAGCCTGTGCGCGGGCAGGATGACCGCCCGCTTGTCGGAGTCGGCGACCGAGATGAACACGGTGCCCGAGGTGGGCATGCCTCCGTATGCCGCCGCCTGGCTCTTGGCGAAGGCCGTCGGGAAGTCCTTGTCGATGCCCATGACCTCACCGGTCGAGCGCATCTCCGGTCCGAGCACGGAGTCGACGATCTTGCCGTCCTTGGTGCGGAAGCGCTTGAACGGGAGCACGGCTTCCTTCACCGCGACGGGCGAGCCGAGCGGCACCCGCGAACCGTCGTTCTCGGGCAGCATTCCCTCGGACTTCAGCTCGGCGATCGTGGAGCCGGCCATGACGCGACTGGCCGCCTTCGCGAGCGGGATCCCCAGCGCCTTCGAGACGAACGGGACAGTCCGGCTGGCGCGCGGGTTGGCCTCGATCACGTAGAGCACGCCGGCGCTGATCGCGAACTGCACGTTCAGCAGGCCGCGGACTCCGACGCCCTGGGCGATCGCGAGCGTCGCCGTGCGCACCCGATCGATGTCGCTGCGTCCGAGCGAGATGGGCGGAAGGGTGCAGCTCGAGTCGCCGGAGTGGATGCCGGCCTCCTCGAGGTGCTCCATCACGCCGCCGATGTAGAGCTCGGTGCCGTCGAACAGCGCGTCGACGTCGATCTCGATCGCGTCGTCGAGGAAGCGGTCGACGAGAAGGGGCTTGCCCTCCTCGATGACGACCTCGCCGGCGGTGCGCACGAAGTAGTCGCGCAGGCTCTCGGTGTCGTAGACGATCTCCATGCCGCGACCGCCGAGCACGAAGCTCGGGCGCACGAGCACCGGGTAGCCGATGTCCTCGGCGACCGCCACGGCGCCGTCGACGTCGATCGCGGTACCGTGGCGCGGGGCCACGAGCCCGGCGGCGTCGAGGATGCCGCTGAACAGCGCCCGCTCCTCCGCGAGGTCGATCGCGGCAGGACTCGTGCCGAGGATCGTGTACCCCGCCGCCTCGATGCCCTTCGCGAGCCCCAGCGGGGTCTGGCCGCCGAGCTGGCAGACGACACCCAGGATGGTGCCGCTGGCGGCCTCGGCGTCGAGGACCTCGAGGACGTCTTCGAGCGTCAGGGGCTCGAAGTACAGACGGTCCGAGGTGTCGTAGTCGGTCGACACGGTCTCCGGGTTGCAGTTGACCATGACGGTCTCGTACCCGGCATCCGACAGCGCGAACGACGCGTGCACGCACGAGTAGTCGAACTCGACGCCCTGTCCGATGCGGTTCGGTCCCGAGCCGATGATGACGACCTTGGTGCGTTCGGAGGGCTCGACCTCGGTCTCGAAGTCGTAGCTCGAGTAGTGGTACGGCGTGAGGGCGGGGAACTCGCCGGCGCAGGTGTCGACGGTCTTGTAGACCGGGCGGATGCCGAGGCCGCGGCGCACGCCACGGATCTCGTCCTCGCTCTCGCCGCGGATCTCGGCCAGCTGCGCGTCGGAGAAGCCGTGCTCCTTCGCGTAGCGCAGGGTGGCGGCGTCGAGCTCGGGAGCGGTGCGCACGATCTCGGCGACCTCGTTGATGAGGACGATCTGGTCCAGGAACCAGGGGTCGATCGCGGTCGCGTCGAAGGCCTGCTCGATCGTCGCGCCCTTGCGCAGCGCCTGCTGCAGCACCACGATGCGACCGTCCGTCGGCGTCTTCGAGATCTCGAGGAGCTCTTCGACGGAGCGCTCCTCCGGACCCCAGTGGAAGCTCGAGCCGCGCTTCTCGAGCGAACGCAGCGCCTTCTGCAGGGCCGTGGCGTAGTTGCGACCGATGGCCATCGCCTCGCCGACCGACTTCATGGTGGTCGTGAGGGTGACGTCGGCGGCCGGGAACTTCTCGAACGCGAAGCGGGGCACCTTCACCACGACGTAATCGAGCGTGGGCTCGAAGCTCGCCGGCGTCACGCCGGTGATGTCGTTCGGGATCTCGTCGAGGCGGTAGCCGAGGGCGAGCTTCGCCGCGAGCTTCGCGATCGGGAATCCGGTCGCCTTCGAGGCCAGCGCGCTCGAACGCGAGACGCGGGGGTTCATCTCGATCACGATGATGCGCCCGTTCTCGGGGTTCACCGCGAACTGGATGTTGCAGCCACCGGTGTCGACGCCGACGGCGCGGATGATGTCGATGCCGATGTCGCGCAGCTTCTGGTACTCGCGGTCGGTGAGCGTGAGCGCCGGAGCGACGGTGATCGAGTCGCCGGTGTGCACGCCGACCGGGTCGACGTTCTCGATCGAGCAGACGACGACCGTGTTGTCGGACGTGTCGCGCATGAGCTCGAGCTCGTACTCCTTCCAGCCGAGGATCGACTCCTCGAGGAGCACCTCGTTGGTGGGCGAGTCGTGCAGACCCGCGCCGGCGATGCGCCGCAGGTCCTCCTCGTCGTAGGCGAATCCGGAGCCGAGGCCGCCCATGGTGAAGCTCGGGCGCACCACGAGCGGGTACCCGAGCTCGTCGGCGGCCGCCAGCACCTCGTCCATGGTGTGCGCGATGCGCGAGTCGGCGACGTCGGCGCCGGCGTCGAGCACGAGCTGCTTGAAGATCTGGCGGTCCTCGCCCTTGTTGATCGCCTCGAAGTTCGCGCCGATCAGCTCGACGTCGTACTTCTCGAGGATGCCGTGGTTGTGGAGCTGGATCGCCGCGTTGAGCGCGGTCTGGCCGCCGAGGGTCGGAAGGATCGCGTCGGGGCGCTCCTTCGCGATGATGGTCTCGATGACCTCCCAGGTGATCGGCTCGACGTACGTGGCATCGGCGAAGTCCGGGTCGGTCATGATCGTCGCGGGGTTCGAGTTCACGAGGATGACGCGCACGCCCTCCTCGCGGAGCACGCGGCACGCCTGGGTGCCGGAGTAGTCGAACTCGCAGGCCTGGCCGATGACGATCGGGCCGGAGCCGATGACGAGGACGGAGTTGATGTCGTCGCGCTTGGGCATTACTTGGCGTCCTTCTGGCTGGCGATGACCAGGTCGCGGAACCGGTCGAAGAGGTAGTTGGCGTCGTGCGGTCCTGCCGCGGCCTCCGGGTGGTACTGCACCGAGAAGGCGGGGATGTCGAGAGCGCGGAGGCCCTCGACCACGTTGTCGTTGAGGCCGACGTGGCTGACCTCGACCTTGCCGTAGCCGTTCGGGCTGTCGAACGCGCCGTCGAGCGGAGCGTCGACCGCGAACCCGTGGTTGTGCGCGGTGATCTCGACGCGCCCGGTGGACTTGTCGAGCACGGGCTGGTTGATGCCGCGGTGCCCGAACGGCAGCTTGTAGGTGCCGAGGCCGAGCGCGCGCCCCAGCAGCTGGTTGCCGAAGCAGATGCCGAAGAACGGCAGGCCGTCGTCGAGCACGGCGCGCAGGAGCTCGACGTGGTCGCCGGATGCCGCGGGATCACCCGGGCCGTTCGAGTAGAAGACGGCGACGGGGTCGATCGCGCGGATGTCGTCGATGGTCGACGTCTGCGGCATCACGTGCACCTCGAAACCGCGGGAGGCGAGGTTGTCGATCGTGGCCTGCTTGACCCCGAGGTCGAGGACGGCGAGGTTGCCGACCCGCTCCCCCAGCGCCGTCGTGATCGTGACGGCGTCGACCGAGACCTCGGCCGACAGGTTCTGACCCGCCATCTGCGGCGCTTCGCGCACGATGCGCACCTGCTCCTCGGCGTCGAGCGCGGCATCCGCTCCCGAGAAGATGCCGCCGCGCATGGAGCCGGCGGAACGGATGTGGCGCGTGATGGCGCGGGTGTCGATACCGCTGATGCCCACGATCCCGTCCCGCACGAGGACGTCGTCGAGCGAAGCGTTCGCGCGCCAGTTCGAGACGACGCGCGAGGGGTCGCGCACGATGTAGCCGGCGACCCAGATGCGGCGGGACTCGGGGTCCTCGTCGTTCATCCCCGTGTTGCCGATGTGGGGTGCGGTCTGCAGCACGATCTGGCCGGCGTACGACGGGTCGGTGATCGTCTCCTGGTAACCGGACATTCCGGTCGAGAAGACGACCTCGCCGAGGGTGGTGCCGCGCGCGCCGTAGGCGCGGCCGGTGTAACGGGTGCCGTCCTCGAGGACGAGCACGGCGGATTCGGGAAGAGCGGTCATTCTGTGGCTCCTGTGTCGTGAGCGGCGGGGATGAGCCGTCGCAGGTCGGAGATGAGGTTCTGGGGATCGCCGGTGGCGAGTCGCAGGTAGGAGTCGACGACGGTGTGGTCGTCGGCCCGCCAGTCGATCCGCACGAGTCCGCCCGGCTCGACCACGCGGTCGATGGTGACGGTCGCGCGGCCGATGTCGACCAAGCGGGAGGAGGCGAGGAACACGGTCGGTGCCCCGTCGAGGCAGAGCGCCACGCCGCGGTCCGTGATCGCGAGCTCACCGCGTGCGCGGTAGGCCAGCGGCGAGATCGCGAGGCGCTCGAGGGGCTGGTCGTGCTTGGTCGTCGAGACGTAGAGCACTTCGTGACGCGACGCGACCTCGGCGTGCTCGGGCACTCCCAGCGGAGCGACGATCGCCGAATCGCGTCGCTGCCGTCGTCGCCACGAGAGCAGCATCGTCAGCAGGACGAGGAGGGCGACGACGATGGTGATCGCGATCGCGATGTCCCGTGCGCTCATGCGTTCAGGCCCTCGACCAGCGAGCCGGCGTCGACCGTCAGCCGTCCGCCGTGCACCGTGTACTCCACCCGACCGGGCAGGGCCCGACCGAGGTAGGGAGAGTTGGTGCTGCGCCCGTGCAGGTCCCCCTCGCTGAAGACGCCCTCGACCGAGGCGTCGTAGAGCGCGAGCTGCGCGGGCTGCCCGGCGAGGAGCGGTGTGCCGTGACCGGTGAGACGACCGATCCTGGCGGGGGTCGCGCTCATCACCCGAGCGACGTCCTCCCAGCCGAGCAGTCCGGTCTGCACCATCGACTGGTGCACGACGCGCAGGGCGCTCTCGAGCCCCACCATGCCGTTCGCGGCGGCCTGCCACTCGCACGCCTTCGCCTCGCTCGGGTGCGGCGCGTGATCGGTGGCCACGATGTCGATCGTGCCGTCGGCGAGGCCCTCGCGCACGGCGAGCACGTCCTCCTCGCGGCGCAGCGGCGGGTTGACCTTGTAACGGGCGTCGTATCCTCGCACGAGCTCGTCGGTGAGGAGCAGGTGGTGAGGGGTGACCTCGGCGGTCACCGCGATCCCGCGCTTCTTGGCCCAGCGGATGATATCCACCGACCCGGCCGTCGACAGATGGCAGACGTGCAGGCGCGACCCGACGTGCTCGGCGAGCAGCACGTCGCGCGCGATGATCGACTCCTCCGCGACCGCGGGCCAACCCGTGAGCCCGAGCTCCGCCGAGACGGTGCCCTCGTTCATCTGGGCGCCCTCGGTGAGGCGCGGATCCTGTGCGTGCTGGGCGATGACGCCGTCGAAGGACTTCACGTACTCGAGCGCGCGCCGCATGATGAGCGGATCGAAGACGCAGAAGCCGTCGTCGCTGAAGACGCGTACCCGGGCGCGCGAGGAGGCCATCGCGCCGAGCTCGGCCAGCCGCTCGCCCTTCTGCCCGACGGTGACCGCGCCGATCGGCTGCACGGTGGCGTAGCCGGCGGCCTCGCCCAGGGCGAGCTCCTGCTCGACGACACCGGCGGTGTCCGCGACCGGCGAGGTGTTCGGCATCGCGAAGACGGCCGTGAACCCGCCGGATGCCGCGGCCCGCGTGCCGGTGAGGATGGTCTCGGATGCCTCGTAGCCGGGCTCCCGCAGGTGGGTGTGGAGGTCGACCAGGCCCGGCAGTGCGACCAGGCCCTCGGCGTCGATGACTCGAGCGCCGGCGCGGCTGAGACCGCTGCCGATCTCGGCGATCAGGCCGTCCTCGATGATGATGTCGGCACTGACCGTGCCGAGCAGCTTCGCACCGGTGATGACGAGGGTCTCGCTCACAGGTCTCCCCCTCGTTCGTCGTCTCGTTCCCCTGCCAGCAGCAGGTACAGCACCGCCATGCGCACGGATACTCCGTTGGTGACCTGCTCCAGCACCGTGGAGCGGGGCGAATCGGCCGCTTCGGAGGAGATCTCCAGTCCGCGGTTCATCGGTCCAGGGTGCATCACAATGCTACCGTCCGGAAGACCGGCCACACGCCGTGCGTCGAGTCCCCAGCGCCGTGAATACTCCCGCTCAGTGGGGAAATACGCGGCATTCATCCGTTCGAGCTGGATCCGCAGCATCATGACCGCGTCCGGTTCGCCGGCCAGCGCCTCGTCGAGGTCGTAGACCACGCGGATCGGCCACAGCGATACGTTCTGCGGCACGAGCGTCGGCGGCGCGACGACGGTGACGTCGGCGCCGAGGGTCGTGAGGAGCCAGACGTTCGAGCGCGCGACCCGGGAGTGCAGCACGTCGCCGACGATCACGACGCGCACGCCGGAGAGGTCGCGACCGCGGCTGTCGGCACCGAACCGCCGCTTGCGGATCGTGAACGCGTCGAGCAGCGCCTGAGTGGGGTGCTCGTGCGTTCCATCGCCGGCGTTGACGACACCGGCGGAGATCCATCCGCTCGTCGCCAGCGTCTGCGGGGCACCGGAGCCGGGGTGGCGGATGACGACCGCGTCGGCGCCGATCGCCTCGAGGGTCTGGGCCGTGTCCTTGAGGCTCTCGCCCTTCGACACGCTGGAGCCCTTGGCGGCGAAGTTGATGACATCGGCCGAGAGACGCTTGGCCGCGGCTTCGAACGAGATGCGCGTCCGCGTCGAGTCCTCGAAGAAGAGGTTCACGACGGTCTTGCCCCGCAGGGTCGGGAGCTTCTTGACCTCGCGGGACTGCGTGTCGGACATGTCCTCGGCGACATCGAGGATGCGCAGGGCGGTGGCGCGATCGAGGGTGCGGGTATCCAGGAGGTGCCTCATTCGCCGATCGTCACCTCCTCGGCCCCGTCGTTCTCGACGAGACGCACGTTGACGCGCTCGGTGCGCGCGGAGGGGATGTTCTTGCCGACGAAATCGGGACGGATCGGCAGCTCGCGGTGGCCGCGGTCGACCAGGATCGCCAGTCGCACGACGGACGGGCGGCCGATCGACTGGATCGCGTCGAGCGCGGCACGGATGCTCCGACCGGAGAAGAGCACGTCGTCGACGAGCACGACCGTGCGCCCCTCGATACCGCCGGCGGGGATGTCGGTCGGACGCGGAGAACGCGTCGGATGCTTCGCCAGATCGTCGCGGAAGAGCGTGACATCGAGGGCGCCCACCGGAACGGGACGCTGAGCGATGTCGCTGATCAGAGCGCCGAGGCGATGGGCGAGCGTCACTCCGCGGGTCGGGATGCCCAGCAGGACGAGGTCATCGGCCCCTCGATTCGATTCGAGGATCTCGTGCGCGATACGGGTCAGAGCCCGCGAGATATCGGCTTCGTGCAAGACGGTGCGTGCACTCATCAGCCGCTCCCTTCTCCGCCTCACAGGACGGTGTTAAAGGTTGCTTTCCTCACCAGTCTAGCGGGGTGTCAGCGCCATCCGAGCACGTCGCGGGCCCTCGCGTCCGAAGCGGGGCATTCATCCTCGGGCACGGAGCGGAGGCGCTCGTGTGAAAGCATCGCCGACTCGGCACCGGCCGCAGAGGTGATCGCCGCGAGCGCGGCTGCGATGGGAGCCGCCGCCGTCTCGACGATCGCGGGAGCACTCTCCGGCGCGGCGTGCGGATAGACGACGAGCTCGGCTATCCCGCTCGACACGCGCCGTGCCGTCGCGATGATGACGACCTGCGGCGTGCCGGACCGAGAGGATTCCTCCCGGCGTCCGGCCAGGAAGCTCGCCAGGCGACTCCGCCGGTGCGCCGCCGCCCCTCGTCCGCTCGCTTCGAAGGCGACCGCGATCCATCCCGCCTCGTCGGCGGTATCGGCGAACGCGGACTCTCGTACGGCGAAACCCTGCTCGGCGAAGAAGTCCGTTGCGATGCGCAGGAGTCGATCGGTCGTCGAACGCACCACCCACCGCGCGCCCTCGAGGGCCGGGAGCGTCACGCGGTCAGCTCGCCTCGGCGAGCACGTCGCCGGCCGGCTCCTCGAGCTTCGAGGAGCGGATCGGGTGACCGCTCGTCGACAGGCAGCGACCGGTCTTCAGGTCCCACTTCCAGTCGTGCATGCTGCACGTGAGGATGCCGTCGCCGTCGACCGTTCCGGTGCGGGTGAGGTCGGCGCGCAGGTGCGGGCACCGACGCTGCACGAGCCAGTCGCCGATCTCGGCGTCCTCGGTCTGGTCGGTCTGCTCCTGGTACCAGTTCTCGACGTACTCGATGCGGTCGACCGACAGGCACTTGAGGAACGTCGTCAGGAACTCGTTGAACTTGCCGCTGCGCCCGACCTGGAACTGCATCGACAGGAAGATCGAGTTCGACCAGTCGATCTCGTGATCACGGATGTTCGTCGAGACGAGGTCGGCGGGGATCGTGTACCAGTAGACGCACTCCTCCCCCGCGTACTCGCGCACCTTGGCGCGCGGGAAGTCGACCACCATGTCGAGGTCGCCGATCCGGAACCGCACGTTGCCGCCGACGCCGAGACGGATCGTGCGGGACTTCTTCAGCAGCGGCTCCCACCAGTCCTTGATCGCCGCGAGGATCTCCTCCGCGGGCAGCGCCTCGGCGCGCGAGGCCTCTTCGTCGCGGATCTCCTGCTGACGGCTGGCCCGCTGCTCCTCGAGGTAGTCCCACTTCTCGTCGAAGATGTGCGAGATCTCGGCATCCGTGTACAGCGTCTGCTCTGTCGTGACGTCACCCGAGGCGACCGTGACGACCGTGCCGGGGATGAAGAGCTGACCGTCGTACTGCGGCGCCAGCTCCTTCATGTGCGCGAGGAACTGCTTCTGGTCGGTGAAGATCGATTCGCCGCTGCGCCCCGTGCCGTTGAAGTCGAAGAGCTCGTCGCGCAGGAACATGGGCGGTCCCGCCATCGGGAACACGTGCGGCGCATCGACCTTCTCGATGTAGTACATCGCGCGCTTGTTCTGCGCCTCGCGCTTGAGCTGGGCGAAGTTCTGTTTCGCATCCATCGGGAGGTCGTAGACCATCGGCCACCAGATCGCGCCCGAGACCTGGGTGAAATACGCGTCGGGCTTGCCGAAGTGCAGCAGGCTGTCGAGGTCGAGCGGGTGCGAATCGTTCTGGTTCAGCACCGACCCGGTGCCGTCGTCGACGCTGAGCGAGGAGTCGCCGATCGGGCCGTCGCTGGGGGCGCGCAGCGGGGTGATCATGATCTTGAGGTCGCCGCGCTCGATGATCTCGCCCGCGGGCGCGTACGTGATGTTGGTGTAACCGAGGGCGCGGATGTCCTGCTCGAGGTCATCGATCGGGTACTCGGGCAGCAGCACCTCGATGTCCTTGCGGATGTACCGCTCGAGCAGCTTCGGGTCGAAGTGGTCGCGGTGACGGTGCGAGATGTAGAGGAAGTCCGCTTCCCTCCCGAAGCGCTCCCAGTCGAGCGCGCGGTTGTCGGGGAAGGGGAACCAGGAGCCGAAGAAGGACGGTCCGAGCACGGGGTCGCAGATGATGTTCCCGCCGACCGTCTCGATGAACATCCCGGCGTGGCCGAGTCCCGTGATCCGCATTGCGCTCCTCCTGGTGCATCCCGGACGCCCCTGTTCGGGCGCCCTCCTGGACGGCACCGATTCTACCCGCGCCCCGCTGTGCGTCCGCGGCGACCGGGCCGTGGATAACCCGGTGCCGGAGACTCAGTCGTCGAAGAGTCCGCGGATGTCGTCCGCGGTGAGCGCCTGGGCGAAGAGGGCCTCGTCGTCCATCACGGCCGAGAAGAGCCGTGCCTTGCGTCGCTGCAGGTCGAGCACCTTCTCCTCGATCGTGCCCACCGAGATCATGCGATAGACGAAGACCTGCGAGGACTGTCCGATGCGGTGCGTGCGGTCGACGGCCTGCGCCTCGGCCGCCGGGTTCCACCACGGGTCCAGCAGGAAGACGTAGTCGGCCTCGGTGAGCGTCAGGCCGAACCCACCCGCTTTGAGGCTGATGAGGAAGACCGGCTGCGTGCCGTCCCGGAAGCCGTCGACGATCTCCTGTCGGCGCAGGGACGCTCCGTCGAGATGCGCATACGGGATGCCGGCGGCGGTGAGCCGTTCGGCTGCGAGGTCGAGGAACGACGTGAACTGGCTGAAGACGAGGGCGCGGTGGCCCTCCTCCTGCAGTTCGGCCACCCTCTCCAGGAGAACGTCGAGCTTGCGCGACCCGATCCGGCGATCGTTCGCATCGATGAGGGCCGGCGACAGGCTCAGCATCCGCAGCAGCGTCAGCGAACGGAACACGATGAACCGGTTGCGATCGAGATCGGGCAGCAGACCGAGCACCTTCTGACGCTCGCGCTGCAGCACGGCCTGGTACAGCGCGCGATGCGAGGCGCTGAGCTCGACTTCGAGGATCTGCTCCTGCTTCGAGGGGAGGTCGGGGGCCACGTGCTCCTTGGTGCGCCGCAGCACCAGGGGGCGGATCCGTCGCCGCAGCTGCGCGAGACGACGCTGACGGTAGGGGCCGCCCTCCTCGTTCTCGGGGACCTTGCCCAGCTCGATCGGCTGGAGGTAGCGCTCACGGAACTTTCGGGCGGAGGGGAAGAGACCGGGTGCGGTGAGCTGGAGCAGCGCCCAGAGCTCGGTGAGGCTGTTCTCGAGGGGGGTTCCGGTCACGGCGATCGTCACGTCCGAGCGGAAGCCCGCGATCGCGCGGTGCAATTTGGTCGCGGGATTCTTGACGAACTGGGCCTCATCGAGCACGATCCCCGCCCACTCGACCGCGGCGAAGGCATCCGCGTCGAGACGGGCGACCGCGTAGGTGGTGACGACCACGTCGGCGCCGAACGGCTCGGCCAGACCGGACGAGCGCGTCGCGCCGCGCACCTGCACCGTCAGCCCGGGGGCGAACCTGGCCGCCTCGGAATGCCACGTTCCGGCGACCGACGTCGGCGCGATCACGAGGAACGGCCGGCGCTCCCCCGTCTCGCGGGCATGCGCGATCAGCGTGAGGATCTGGAGTGTCTTCCCCAGGCCCATGTCGTCGGCGAGGATCCCGCCCAACCGGTGCTGCCAGAGGAAGGCGAGCCAGTCGAATCCCTCCTTCTGATACGGACGCAGCTCGGCGGTGATCCCCTGCGGCATCGGTGCGGACGGCACACCCGTGGCAGCGCGCAGCCCTTCGGCCGTGGCCCGCCAGGTGACGGCGGGGAGAGCCTGATCGGCGAGATCCTCGAACTCCTCCCAGAGGTCGGTCTGATGACGGCTGATGCGGGGCCCGGTCTCCCACTCGTCGAGGTCGGCGGCCTCCTCGAGCAGTTCGCGCAAGCGATCCAGCGCAGGATGCTGCAGCGAGAAGTAGCTCCCGTCGACGAGGAGAAGTTTCCTACGCCCCTTCGTCAGAGCGGTGAAGAGCGGTTCGAACGGAATCAGTCGGCCGTCGATGCGCACGAGCACGCCGAGGTCGAACCAGTCGGGGTCGGCGGATTCGACCGTCGAGACCGTCACCTCCGGTTCGCCGGTGAGCTCGTGATACGTCTTGCGTCGACCGGACACCCCGACGAGCACCCCCTCGACCTCGAGACGGGGGACGAGATGCGTGACGAACTCGGCGGCTTCGACGTCGTGGAACGCACCCGTCGATGTGAAGCGCTCCCCTGTCGCCCGCTGCCAGACCGCGAGGATCGGTTCGAGGATTGCCGTCTCGGCCGCCCGATCGCGCACGCCGTGGGTGGACTCGTCGAGAGGCACGCGACCGAAGCCCCGGTACTCCCATTCGAACGCGAAGGCGATCGTGTCGCCGCGACGGAACGTGAGCTGGAGCACCGGTGTCGGCAGGGGCAACGGAGGAAGATCGACCCGCGCACTGCCGCGCACCTCGATGCGCCGCGCCAGCAGCGGATACGCCTCGCGCAGGAACGCCTCTTCTTCGGCATGCGGCACGACCAGGGGGCCGGGAGCGGCGACCAGCGCGTGCACCGAGTCGCTGAGCGGTATCTCGGCCAGGACCACCCGCACCCGGTGCCCGCGGGAGGTCACGACGTAGACGCCGCTGCGTCCGATCGGGCGGATGTCTGCGTCGCCGATGGTCTCGCCGTCGAACTCGACCACGGCCGACACCTCGAGGTCGCCCTCGTCGTTCCTGGCGATGTCCGCGCGCACACCCGCACGGTCGGCCAGCACGACCTCGACATCCTTCTGCGTCGGGACGAGCGGGATGCCGAGTGCCGCGCCCGCGCGGAGGTGGGACCACAGCAGACGGGATTCGAGGTGGTCGACCAGCAACCAGTCACCCGCGGTGCCCGAGAGCAGTGAATCGCGCGCGATGCTCAGGAGGTCCGCGAACCAGCGCGAACGCTCACGCCCGTACCGCGCCGACGACCGCCGAACGGCGTCCCACGTGGCGCCGCCCTGCACCCACGCACCGCTGGCGGCGCTGCGCTCCAGAGGACGGATGCCGAGGAGTATCTCCCCCGTGCGCCGGGCGACGTCGCGAGGTGTCGCCGCACGGAGCGGTCGGGCCGCCCAGGGGTTGCCCCCGCGCGACTCGCGGTAGCGGAGCTCGACACCGAGGGCGAGCGGAGCGAGGTCGTCGTCAGCGTCGTCGCGCGAACCGAGCAGCGCGCGCCATCCGTCGTCCGGACGCGACGGGTCGCGTCGCGCGGGATCGATCGGGAGCGCCATGGACCTCATCCTCCCCCGCACCTCCGACACGCGGCGGAGGTGCGATCAGAGCGTTCAGGCCGCGCGGGACACCCGACCGAGGACACCGTGCACGAACGCGCCCGAGTCATCGGTCGAGAACTCCTTGGCGAGCTCCACGGCCTCGTCGATCGCGACGGCCGTCGGGACCTCGTCGTTGTGCAGGATCTCCCAGACGGCGATGCGCAGGAGTGCGCGGTCGACCGCCGGCATCCGCTCGATCTTCCACTCACGGCTGTGCGTGGTGATCTGCTCGTCTATCTCGTCGCGGTGATCGATGATGCCGTCGACGATCTCACGGGCGTACAGCCAGGAGGCCTCGCGAGCAGGTTCGCTCGCCGCCCGCTTGGCCTCAGCCGCGAGGGCGATGGCGACGTCGTCTCCGCGCACGTCGGCGGAGAAGAGGATGTCGAGTGCGCGCTTGCGCGCCTTCGTCCGAGCGCTCACGCCTTACTTCTCGCGACCCAGGTACTCACCCGTGCGGGTGTCGACCTTGATCTTGGTGCCCGTCTCGAGGAACAGTGGAACCTGCATCTCGTAGCCGGTCTCGAGGGTGGCGGGCTTCGTGCCGGCCGACGAGCGGTCGCCCTGCAGACCGGGCTCGGTGTACGTCACCTCGAGGATGACCGACGCCGGAAGGTCGATGTACAGCGGGTTGCCGTTGTTCAGAGCGATCGTGACCTGCTGGTTCTCGAGC
The DNA here is from genome assembly GCF_044900755.1 of Microbacterium sp. NPDC087868. Classification (NCBI taxonomy): domain Bacteria; kingdom Bacillati; phylum Actinomycetota; class Actinomycetes; order Micrococcales; family Microbacteriaceae; genus Microbacterium; species Microbacterium sp. NPDC087868. The sequence goes on along the minus strand of NZ_JBJDNO010000001.1, from coordinate 433,654 downwards.
AGGAAGTTCTTCGCATCGCCGACCGTGGCCGCGCCGACCGTGAGCTGGTCGAAGTCGGTGGCGTCCATGAAGACGAAGCCGTCGCCGTCGTTGTACAGATAGGTGAAGTCGCGGCGGTCGACGTTCTCGATGTCGATCTTCGCGCCCGCGTTGTAGGTGCGGTCGACGACCTTGCCGGAGACGACGTTCTTGAGCTTGGTGCGCACGAACGCACCGCCCTTTCCGGGCTTCACGTGCTGGAACTCGATGACGCTCCAGAGCTGCCCGTCGATGCTGAGGACGACGCCGTTCTTGATGTCTGCGGTAGATGCCATGCGCTGAGAGTTCCGTTCCTGTGTGGTTTTCGCGGCCGCCCTCGCAGGGCGCGGACCCGGCCGACAGTAGATTCTACGGGATGAGGGCGGTGAGCCGTCGCACGGCCTCGGCGTACCCCTCCACGCCGCGCCCGATCACCCGCACGGCGGCGACGTCCTCGAGGTAGGAGTGGTGGCGGAACTCCTCGCGCGCGTGCACGTCCGAGATGTGCACCTCGGCGAAGGGCAGGGCGATCCCGGTCAATGCGTCACGCAGCGCCACGGACGTGTGGGTGAGCCCGCCGGGGTTGATCACGATCGCGGCGCAGTCCTCGCGGGCGGCCTGGATCGCATCGATCAGGACGCCCTCGTGATTGCTCTGGATCGCCCGGATCTCGTAGCCCGCGGCGGCGGCGGCATCGGTCGCGAGACGCTCGACGTCGGAGAGCGTCGCCGTGCCGTAGACCTCGGGCTCGCGCGTGCCGAGCAGATTGAGGTTGGGGCCGTTGACCAGCAGGATCCGAGCGCTCACGCGCCGACCTCCTGGTAGGCGGCGAAGAGCAGCGACTCGTCGGGAGCCTGGAGAACGGTCGGCTTGGCGATGTCGTCGAGCAGGATGAAGCGGAGCATTCCGCCGCGGCTCTTCTTGTCGCGCTGCATCGTGGCCAGGAGCTGCGGCCAGGCGCCCGCGCGGTACGAGGTCGGGAGCCCGAGCGACTCGAGAACCGCGCGGTGGCGCAGCGCCGCCTCGTCGGAGAGGCGCCCGGCGAGACGGGAGAGCTCGGCGGCGAAGAGCATCCCCACCGAGATCGCCGCGCCGTGGCGCCAGCGGTAGCGCTCGGCATGCTCGATGGCGTGTCCGAGCGTGTGGCCGTAGTTGAGGATCTCACGCTGCCCGGCCTCTCGGAAGTCCTCCGAGACGACGGCGGCCTTCATCCCGATCGCGAGCTCGACGGCGCGGCGGAACTCGTCAGAGGCCGGATCCACGGCGCGTGCGGGATCAGCCTCGACGATGTCGAGGATCTCCGGCGCCCAGATGAAGCCGGCCTTCACGACCTCGGCGAACCCGGCCGTCGCCTCGTTGGCGCTGAGGCTGCGCAGCTCGTCGAGGTCGCCGATCACCGCACGCGGCGCCCAGAACGCCCCGACGAGGTTCTTTCCCTCCGCGGTGTTGATCCCGGTCTTGCCCCCGACGGAGGCGTCGACGAGACCGAGGACGGTGGTGGGCACCTGCACGAGCTGAATGCCGCGCAGCCAGGTCGCGGCCACGAAACCGGCGAGGTCGGTCACCGCTCCCCCGCCGTAGCCGATCACGGCATCCGTGCGCGTGAAGTCCGCCTGACCCATCACCTGCCAGCAGAAGGCCGCCACCTCGATGCGCTTGCCCTGCTCGGCATCCGGGATCTCTGCGAGCAGAACCTCGCGCGGACCGTTCTCGGTGTCGGCGAGGAGTCTGTCGCGCAGTTCGGCCGCCCGCGCGGCGAGCGTCGGAGGGTGCACCACGAGAATCTTGCGCACCGTGGGCGTCAGCGCCTCCGACACGCGGTCGAGGATGTCCCGACCGATCACGATGTCGTAGGCATCGTCTCCGGTGACGCTGATGGTCGTGGTGGTCATCGCTGCTCTCTCCTCCAAATGACGATCTCGTCTGCGATCTTCTGCATCGGCCGGCGCGACGTGTCGAACGTCGCCGTGGCCACTTCCTCGTACCAGTCCCGGCGCGCCTCGAAGATCGAGGTCCATCGCTCCAGGGGATCCTCCGACTCGAGCAGCGGGCGCCCGGCTCCGCGGATCCGATCCGCGACCGCCTCGGGACTCACCGTGAGGAAGACCACGGGATGCGCGCCCAGCAGCGCGCGGGTTCCGGCATCCGTCACGGCGCCGCCGCCGAGGGAGATCACGCCGCCCTCCGCGAGCGCGTCGGCGACCGCGAGCCGTTCCAGCTCGCGGAAGTGATCCTCGCCATGCTCGGCGAAGATCACGGGGATCTGGCCGTGGGCGGCGACGATGCGCTTGTCGGTGTCGATGAACGGCACGCCCAGGCGGCGTGCGACACGCCGCCCCACACTGGTCTTGCCCGCAGCCATGGGACCGACGAGCACCAGTGTGAGCGGATCAGTGCTGTTCGTCATGCGCGAGCAGCGCGGCCTCGGATGCCGGCGCGGTGCGCAGCTCCGCCGGGATCGCTGCGAGGTATCCCTCGAGGTTGCGACGGGTCTCGCCGACGCTGTCGCCGCCGAACTTCTCGAGCACGGCCCGGGCGAGCTCGATGGCGACCATCGCCTCGGCCACGACGCCCGCCGCGGGTACGGCGCACACGTCGGAGCGCTGGTGGTGGGCCGTCGCGTCGTCGCCGGTCGCGATGTCGATCGTGCGCAGCGCATGCGGCACCGTGGCGATCGGCTTCATGCCGGCGCGCACGCGCAGCACGGTGCCGGTCGACATCCCGCCCTCGGTTCCGCCGGCACGGTCGGAGCCGCGGGTGATGCCGCCGTCGGTCGCGAAGAGCTCGTCGTGGGCGGCTGAGCCGCGCCGACGTGTGGTCTCGAATCCGTCGCCGACCTCGACCCCCTTGATGGCCTGGATGCTCATGAGCGCCTGGGCGAGGCGGGCATCGAGCCGTCGGTCCCAGTGCACGTGCGAGCCGAGCCCCGGCGGAAGGCCGTAGGCGAGCACCTCGACGATGCCGCCGAGGGTGTCACCGTCCTTCTTCGCGTCGTCGACCTCGGCGACCATCAGCGCGGAGGTGGCGGCGTCGAAGCACCGGAGCGGATCGGCGTCGAGGGCGTCGACGTCGTCCGGCGTCGGCAGCGGTGACTCCGCAGGCACGGCGACCGGGCCGATCGAGAGGGTGTGGCTCACGAGACGGATGCCGAGCTCGCTGAGGAAGGAACGGGCGACGGCACCCAGCGCGACGCGGGCGGCGGTCTCCCGAGCACTCGCACGCTCGAGGATCGGGCGGGCCTCGTCGAAGTCGTACTTCTGCATGCCCACGAGGTCGGCGTGACCCGGGCGGGGGCGTGTGAGCGGGGCGCCGCGGCCGCGCGACTTGTCGGTGAGCTCGGCGGGCTCGGGGTTCATCACCTCGGTCCACTTCGGCCACTCGGTGTTGCCGATCCGCAACGCGATCGGACTCCCCAGGGTCCTGCCGTGGCGGACGCCGCCGGAGATGCTCAGCTCGTCCTGCTCGAACTTCATGCGCGAGCCGCGCCCGTAGCCGAGTTTCCGACGCTGGAGGTCGGCCTGGATCGCCTCGGAGGAGATCGGGACACCGGAGGGAAGGCCCTCCATGATGGCGATGAGTTCGGGGCCGTGCGATTCGCCGGCCGTCAGCACGCGGAGCATTCCTCTAGTCTCCCATGCGCGGCCGCGCCCGCCGTCCGCGTTTCAGCGTCGTGTCACAGAGCGGTGCGGAGTCAGAGAGCAGCGCGCATCGCGGCCAGGACGGATGCCTCGTCGTCGAGCACGTGCGCCGGGTCACCGTGCAGGAAGACGCGGATCTGACGGATCGCCTGATGGAGCAGCATCCCGAGGCCCGACACGACGGGTGCGTTGCTCCACACCGCCGCCAGCGCCGAGGGCCAGGGCGCGTAGGCGGCATCGAACAGCACTCCCCCGTCATCCGCCAAAGGCAGGGCGACGTCTGCGGGAAGCGATGTACCCGACGGGAGCGTCGCGACCGTCAGATCCACCGGGGTGGGAGGCGAATCGAACGAGGCGACGGAGACAGTCACGCCGAGACTGCCGCCGAGATCGACCAGTGCCGCAGCGCGATCCGGCCGTCGCGCGCGGATCTCCGCACGCTCGGCACCGATCTCCGCCGCAGCGACCAGGGCGGATGCCGCCGTCGCCCCGGCACCGAGGATGCGCACGGTGCTCGCCGCCCGCATCCCGTCATCGGCCAGGGCGTCGACGATCCCCCCGACGTCGGTGTTGAACCCCGCCGGCCCGCCGTCGAGCAGGAGCGTGTTCACGGCTCCCGTGAGCGTCGCATGGCGATCGCGCACCGCCGCGGCCCGGAACGCCTGTTCCTTGAGGGGCATAGTGAGCGAGAGTCCACGCCACGATCCGTCGAGACCGGACAGCGCCGACGGCAGGTCGTCGGCGCTCACGCGGCGGCGGTCGTAATCCCAGTCCAGCCCGAGCACACGATAGGCCGCGGCATGGAGCGCCGGAGACTTCGAGTGCGCGATCGGATCCCCCCACACCGCGAGCCGGTGGGGGGAACGAGCGTCAGCAGCCGGCATCCGGATTCGCCCGGCACCATTCGCGCCACTTCTCGATGCCGGCCTGGTGCTCCTCGTACGTCTCCGAGAACTGCGTCTCGCCCGTCGACAGGTCGATCGTGACGAAGTACAGCCAGGGACCGTCCTCGGGGTGCAGCGCGGCATCGATCGCGGCGAAGCTCGGACTCGCGATCGGCGTCACCGGAAGCCCCGTGCGCACGTAGGTGTTCCAGTCGTTGTCGTCTTCCAGAGCCTCGGTCGAGCTCGACACGACTCCCTCGTGCAGCGAGCCGTACCCGTACTGGGCCGTCGAGTCCATCTGCAGCTTCATGTCGATGTCGAGACGGTTCTCGATCACGCGGCTCACCTTCGCGAAGTCGGCCGTGCGGCCCTCGCGCTGGATGATCGACGCGATCGTCAGGATGCGCTCGGCGTCGGTATCGGGAACGCCCGCTTCGGTCAACGCCTCCCGCGTGCGATCGACCATGCGCTGGATGACCTGCGTCGCCGTCACCTCGGGATCGAAGGTGTACACGGCCGGGAACAGCCACCCCTCGAGGCTCGGCGCGTCGACGCCGTAGGCGGAGGGATCGGCGACGGCGGCTTCGAAGTCCTCCACCGGCAGACCGAGCGACTCGGCCATCGCCGCCAGGGAGGACTCGATCGTGCCGCCCTCCGACACCGACGCCGTGTTCTCGAGCTTGTTGTCTTCGTTGCCCAGCTCCTCAAGCGCGGCCGCGGCGGTCATCTTCTTCTGCAGGCGGTACACACCCGGGTAGAAGGTGACAGCGATGTTCTCCTCGATCAGGTAGTCGTAGAACACGTCCTCGGTTTTGGTGACACCGGCCTCGTAGAGTGCCGTCGACACCGGGCGTCCGGTATCGCCGTCCTTGATCGTGACGAAGGCTTCGCCGGAGGCTTCGCCGTCTTCGTAGTCCTTCGGCTCACCCCAGCCCATGATGTCGTTGATCTGCTCGCCGTAGGTGTTCATCGCCCAGGCGCCGGCGGCGGCGATACCGCCGACGATCACCAGGATGACGAGCAGCGCGATCAGACATCCGCGACGTCGCTTCTTCGGTGCCTTCGCCAGAGCGCGATCGTCATCGGGAGCCACGAAGAGAGCGTCGAGGCCTCCGCCGATCGGGGCCTCTCCCTGGACGGCTTCGGCGGTGGGAGCGGCGACGGGTGCCGGTTCCCTGCCTGCCGGCACGATCCGCACCTCTTCGGCGGACGGACGCACGGGCTCGGCAGCCGACGTCACCGGTTCGACCGCCGATGTCGCGGGCTCGACTGCCGGGACGGGGGCGCCGACCGGGTCCACGGCGTCGGGCAGCGCGGCGGGAGTCGTCTCGGGTGACGCGTCGCCTCGGCGCGCGGCCTCACGGGCGGCGCGCCGGGAGCCGGGCGCCGGGCCGCTGTAATCGGCCGTCGGATGCTGCTGCGTCGGCTCGGGGAGGTTCGCGAAGAGATCGCCGAGCGGCTCGTTCGCATCGGGCGCGGGGGACGCGCCATCGCGTTCGGACATGTTCAGGGATGCTCCTCGTCGGACGGGACAGCGGCACCGGCCGGGTTTCCGGTGCTCTTCTCCGTGTCGATCGCCTGCTGCAGCAGCACCACCGCGGCGACCTGATCCACAATGCTACGAGAGTTCTTCTGATTTCGACCTGAAGAACGCAGGGCCGCGTGCGCGGACACCGTGCTGAGCCGTTCGTCGACGAGCCGTACCGGGACACCGGTGCGCGTGCGAAGGGCTGCGGCGAACTCCCGTGCGTCCACCGTCGACGCGGTGTCCGCGCCCTGCATGTTCACCGGGAGACCGACGACGAACTCCATCGGCTCGTACTCGGCCGCGAGCTCCACGAGCCGATCGATCGAGGTCTCCGAGCGCGGCACCGTCTCGACGGGGACGGCGAGCATTCCGTCGGGATCGCACCGCGCGACGCCGACGCGGGCGCGCCCGACATCGATGCCGAGGCGCACCCCGCGTCGGAAACCGCTCACGCTGCGTGCAGCTCCTGGACGATGGCGTCGAGAGCGGCGGGCAGTGCCGCGGCATCCGTTCCGCCGCCCTGCGCGACGTCGTCACGACCGCCGCCGCCTCCGCCGAGCACTCCGGCGGCGCGCTTCGCGAGCGCTCCCGCCTTCGCACCTGCGGTGCGAGCGGCGTCGTTGGTGGCGACGACCACGACCGGACGACCGTTCACGACGGCGCCGAGTGCGACGACCGCAGCATCGGAGCCGAGGCGGTCGCGGACGCCGAGCACGAGTTCGCGCAGATCGTCGGCCGAGGCCAGCTCACCGAGCGACTCCGTGGCGACGTGGAACGCGGCGATCCGGCGCGCCGCGTCGGCGATCGCGGGAATCTGTCCCGCGCGCTCCTTGGACTCGAACTGAGCGATGCGCTTCTCCGCCGCCTTGAGGTTCGCAGCGAGGTCGGAGATGCGCTCGGCGAGCTGATCGCGCGGCGTCTTCAGCGAACTCGTGAGCTGCGAGACGATCGCACGCTCGGCAGCGAGCTCACGGAAGGCGTCGACGCCGACGAGGGCTTCGATGCGACGGTTGGATGCTCCCACCGACGATTCTCCGACGAGGCTGACGAGGCCGACCTCGGCGCTGGAGCCGACGTGGGTCCCCGCGCAGAGCTCACGCGACCACGGACCACCGATGTCGACCATGCGCACCACGTCGCCGTATTTCTCGCCGAACAGCGCCATGGCGCCGGCTTCCTTCGCCTCGTCGAGCGAGACGATGCGCGTGGTGACCTCGAGGGCGTCGTGGACGGCCCGGTTCGTGATCTCCTCGATCTCGGTGCGCGTGTCGACTGACAGCGCCTGCGACCAGGAGAAATCGAAGCGCATGTAGCCGGCGCGGTTCAACGAGCCCGCCTGCGTGGCGGTCGGACCGAGCGTGTCGCGGAGCGCAGCATGCACGAGGTGCGTCGCGGAGTGCGCCTGACGCGCCGCGCGACGGTTGGCCGCATCGACGACCGTGGTGGCGGCGTCGTCGACGGCGACCGATCCGGTGCTCACCTGCACCGTGTGGCTGATGAGCCCGGGCACGGGACGCTGCACGTCGAGCACTTCGAGTTCGAAGCCGGGGCCCACGATCGTTCCCTTGTCGGCGACCTGACCTCCGGACTCGGCGTACAGGGTCGTCTCGGCGAGGACGACCTCGGCGATCTGGCCCTCCGATGCGCTGCGCACCGGCTGCCCGTCGACGAGGATGCCCAGGATGCGGGACTGCACCTCGAGTTCGGTGTACCCGTCGAAGCCGGTCTCGCCGAGAGCGCGCAGCTCCCGGTAGACGGAGACATCCGCGAGCTGACGCTTGCGGTTGCGTGCGTCTGCCTTGGCGCGGTCGCGCTGCTCGCGCATGAGCGTGTCGAACGCGCCGCGGTCGACCTCGAGCCCGGCTTCCTCGGCGACCTCGAGCGTGAGGTCGATCGGGAATCCGTAGGTGTCGTGCAGCAGGAAGGCCTCCGGGCCGCTCAGCGCCGTCTTGCCCTCCTTCTTGGTCTCGTCGAGCGCCAGGTCGAGGATCGTCGATCCCTGGGCCAGCGTGCGACGGAAGGTCTCCTCCTCGGCGAACGCCGACGCGGAGAGGGTCGACCAGTCGCGCTCGAGCTCGGGGTACGACGACTTCATCGCGTCGCGCGAGGTGGCGAAGAGTTCGGGGAAGACCGGCTCGTCGACGCCGAGCAGTCGCATCGCACGCACCGAGCGGCGCATGAGGCGACGGAGGATGTAGCCGCGGCCCTCGTTCGACGGACGCACGCCGTCGGAGAGCAGCATGAGCGAGGAGCGCACGTGGTCGGCGATGACGCGGAAGCGCACGTCGTCCTCGTGGACCTTGCCGTAGGTGCGGCCCGAGAGCTCGACGGCACGATCGAGGACGGGGCGCACCTGGTCGATCTCGTACATGTTCTCGACGCCCTGCTTGAGGAAGGCGACGCGCTCGAGACCCATGCCGGTGTCGATGTTCTTCTGCGGGAGCTCGCCCACGATGTCGAACTCGGTCTTTCCGCGGATGTTCTCGATGAAGTCCTGCATGAACACGAGGTTCCAGATCTCCAGGAACCGCGAATCGTCGGCCGCGGGGCCGCCGTCCTTGCCGTAGGCCGGTCCCCGGTCGAAGAAGATCTCGGAGTCGGGGCCACCCGGGCCGGGCTGCCCCGTGTTCCAGTAGTTGTCGGCGCGTCCGAGGCGCTGGATGCGCTCGGGCTTCAGTCCGATGATGTCGCGCCAGATCGACTCGGCCTCGTCATCGGTCTCGTAGACCGTGACCCAGAGGTCCTTCTCGTCGAATGCGAAGCCGCCATCGGCCTCGCTGCTGGTGAGGAGTTCCCAGGCGTAGCGGATCGCGCCCTCTTTGAAGTAATCGCCGAACGACCAGTTGCCGAGCATCTGGAAGAACGTGCCGTGACGGGCGGTCTTGCCGACCTCTTCGATGTCGTTCGTGCGGATGCACTTCTGCAGGTCGGCGATCCGCGGATGCGGCGACGGCACGACGCCCGTGAGGTACGGGACGAAGGGCACCATGCCCGCGACCGTGAACATCAGTGACGGATCGTCGCTGACGAGCGAGGCGGAGGGGACGATGACGTGGTCGTTCTTCTCGAAGAAGTCGAGATAGCGCTGCGCGATTTCCGCAGAATTCATAAGGGTGCCCGGGTGTCCTTGTTCGGAGGTGAGAAGTTCCGCGCGGTTGCGCGAGGGGTCAGTGGTCTTCCGGCTCGGTGAGCCGGGCCTCCTGCGCGCGGTACGCGTCGCCGATGAGCGCGGTGAAGCCGTTGATCCTGGCATCGACCTCGGCGAGGATGTCGTGCCCGCGGGGGTCCTTGTTCATGAAATGCGCAGCGACGAAGCCGCCGATCACGCCGATCAGGAACCACACCATGTTCTTCATGTCGTCATCCTTGCCTTGACCCGCGAAGGCGCGGTGTCTCCATCGTATGCAAAAACGACGAGAGGCGTCGGGTCACCCCGACGCCTCTCGTTTCGAACGCTGAGATCAGCGCCCTGTGGGCTCAGCGAGCCGCGTAGTACTCGACGACGAGCTGCACTTCGCAGGTCACGGGGACCTCGGCGCGCTTCGGACGACGGACCAGGCGGGCCTGGAGCTTGTCGAGCTCGACCTCGAGGTAGCCCGGAACCGGGGGCAGGACCTCGGCGTGACCGCCGGCTGCTGCCACCTGGAAGGGCTCGGTGCCCTCGCTCTTGGCCTTGACGTGGATGAGCTGTCCGGCCTTCACGCGGAAGGACGGGCGGTCGACGAGCTGGCCGTCGACGAGGATGTGGCGGTGCACGACGAGCTGGCGGGCCTGCGCCGTCGTACGGGCGAAACCGGCGCGCAGCACGAGAGCGTCGAGACGCATCTCGAGGAGCTCGACCAGGTTCTCACCGGTCAGCCCCTCCTGGCGGCGGGCTTCGTTGAAGGTGTTGCGCATCTGCTTCTCGCGGATGCCGTACTGCTCGCGCAGACGCTGCTTCTCACGCAGACGGACGGCGTAGTCGCTGTCAGCCTTGCGCTTGGTGCGGCCGTGCTCACCCGGAGCGTAGGGACGCTTCTCGAGGTAGCGGGCGGCCTTCGGGGTGAGAGCGATGCCGAGGGCACGGCTCAGACGCACCTTGCGGCGGTCCTGGGACTTCGTGGTCACGAAGCTGTCCTTCCGATAACGTGGTCGCGTCTCTCGCGACTCACGGACGTATCACCCGCGCTCTTCCTCGGGGCGCACGCCGGGGCGCCGTCGAGGTGTGGTGTGAACGAGGAGATGCCCGAAAACTCGGTTTCGAGCCGCTCAAGTCTATCAGAGGCGCCGCGCGTCCCGCGATGCGCCGGATTCCGCCGCATCCTCCAGAGGCTCCGACTCTCGATCCGGACCGGGCCCGCCGACGGTGAGCCACGCGATCGCGAATGCGATCGCCGCCAGAGCCACGGCGGTTCCGAGCGTGAGATAGCCCTGGGTGAGCACCCACCCGACGCCCGCCACGAGAAGCGCTGTCGCCGCGATCGCCGCCGGCAGCGGCATGGTGCGCGCCCTCTCGACCGGCCAGATCCGTTCGATCCGGGGGACGGTCGCGCAGAGCACGGCGAGCACCGCCACGATCGCGAGCACCCACGGGATGCGTGTGATCCACCATGTGGGGGTGAGTACCGGCGGGAACGGCAGCCCCAGCGCCTGCTGTGCACCGACGACGATCGCCATCGCGACCGTATGCCACAGGTAGATGACCATTCCGTACATTCCGAGGGCGCCGATGATCACGAGCGCGGGGCGCAGACGCATGAGCGCGCGGATCGCCGGCTGAAGGAGCGTGAACAGGTAGACCTGCGCCAGACCGAGCAGGAGCAGGAGCACGGTCGGCGGGTTGAGGTTGGCGATCATGTCGGGGTCGTAGCCCAGCCCGAAGACGGCGACGCACATGAGGCCGTAGGCGGCGACGGCCAGCAGCAGGAGCAACCACCGCGGACGGCGCGAGTACCACTGATCCCGCACGCCGAAGCCGAGTTGCTGCACGAAGAGCCAGACGAAGAGCCAATTGAGGGCGCCGATCGGCAGACCCCCGAAACGAGAGACGAGATCGACGATCACGACCAGCGCGGCCAGGGTGAAGTACGTCGTCCAGGCCGCACGGCGGTGCAGCGCGGCCATCAGCGGTACGAACGAGGTGCAGATCGCGTACACCGCGATGAACCAGAGCGGTTCGGCGAGCCGGAACGCGAAGGTCCGGAGGAACTCGGCATCGGCTCCGCAGACCGCCATCACCGCGAGGGTGAGGAGCACGCCGAGCATCGCGAGGAACACCGGGCGCGCGAGTCGGAGGGCTCGGACGCGGATGTACTCCCCCGCCGTCTCCCCTCTCTTCTCGAGTCGGCGCCAGGTCGTGATACCGGCGAAGCCTCCGGCGATGAAGAACGTGGGCATGATCATCCCGATCCAGGTGATCCAGGCCAGCGGCGTCCACTCCGCGAGTGCGTTGAAGGCACGGGGCGGATCGCCCTCGATGCCCATCTGGATCGCATGCAGCACGACCACCACCGGGAGGCAGATCGCGCGGACGAAGTCGATCGAGAGATCACGATCGGGCGGAATGCGAAGAGGAGAACGCGTCACCCGCACACTGTAGAGGGTCAGGCGTCCGCTGCGGGCAGGGGCTGCGGGTCAGCGCCCGTCGAGGATGCGGCGGATCTTCTCGAGCCGCGCCGAGACATCGCGCTCGGCCCCCAGAGCCTTCGGCGCGTAGTAGCGGCGCCCCTGCAACTCGTCGGGGAGGTACTGCTGGGCCACGATGCCGAACTCGTTGTCGTGCGGGTACGCGTAGCCGCGGCCATGACCGAGCCGCTTCGCCCCCGGATAGTGCGCATCGCGCAGGTGGAGCGGGACCCGGCCGAAGCCGCCCTTCCGGATGTCGGCGATCGCGGCGTCGATGCCCGCATACGCCGCATTCGACTTGGCCGTCGTCGCGAGGTAGACGGTCGCCTCGGCGAGCGGGATGCGCCCCTCCGGCATCCCGATGAAGGCCACGGCGTCGGCGGCGGCGACGGCGATCACCAACGCCTGCGGATCGGCGAGGCCCACGTCTTCGGAGGCGGAGATCACGAGCCGCCGAGCGATGAACCGGGGATCCTCTCCCGCCTCGATCATCCGGGCGAGGTAGTGCAACGCCGCATCGGCATCCGACCCGCGAATCGACTTGATGAACGCACTGATGACGTCGTAGTGCTCGTCTCCCTGACGGTCGTAGCGCAACAGCGCTCGGTCGACGGCCTGCGCGACGTCGTCGGCGGAGACTTCCGGAACGACGGATGCCGCACCGGCGGCTTCTTCCCCGGTATCGTCGCTCTCCATGTCGGCTTCGACGTCGTCGGCGTCTTCAGCGTCCTCATCGTCGTCGCCCGCGTCTTCCGCGTCAGGCGGGCTCCCGTGCGAGAGCGCGACGGCCGCACCGGCCTCGAGGCCGGTGAGGGCACGGCGCGCGTCGCCGGAGGCGAGACGGATGAGCGCGGCCCGCGCCTCATCGCTGAGCGTCACCGCGCCGTGCAGGCCGCGAGCATCGGTGACGGCACGATCGACGAGCAGACCGATGTCGTCGTCGGTGAGAGGTTGCAGGGTGAGTAGGAGCGATCGCGAGAGCAGCGGCGAGATCACCGAGAACGACGGGTTCTCGGTCGTCGCAGCGATCAGGATCACCCAGCCGTTCTCGACACCGGGCAGGAGAGCGTCCTGCTGCGCCTTCGTGAAGCGGTGGATCTCGTCGAGGAACAGGATCGTCGTCTGACCGTAGAGGTCGCGCTGCGTGATCGCCTCCTGCATGACCTCGCGCACGTCCTTCACACCCGCCGTGATCGCCGAGAGCTCGACGAAGCGGCGACCGGACGAACGGGCGATGGCCTGCGCGAGCGTCGTCTTACCGGTACCGGGAGGCCCCCAGAGGATGATGGAGACCGCGCCGGGCGACGATGCCTCGGGGTCGGCGAGGGCGACGATCGGCGAGCCGGAACGGAGCAGGTGCCGCTGACCGGCCACCTCGTCGAGCGAGACGGGACGCATGCGCACGGCGAGCGGCGTCTGCCCCGAGAGCAGGGCGGCGGCAGGGGTCATCCCTCCAGGCTAATGCGGTCCACCGACACCGGCGACGATATGCTCTGAGACGACGTCGCCCGGCGGCGTCGATGAGAGGAGCACGCAATGGCGGCACGCGGTTCGAAGAGCGCGCAGGAGCGCACCCAGGCCGAGCGCGCGCGGGTCTACGCGGCGCGCACGGCTCAGCACCAGGAGAAGATCCGTCGCCGCGTGCGCGACAACGTGATCGCCGGCGTGGGTGGCGCGGTCCTCGTGCTCGCAGCGATCGCGAGCCAGGTGGCGCACGCACAGGTCACGGCACCGGAGCCCACGCCCACTCCCTCCTCGTCCGTCGAGCCAAGCGCTCCGGTGGAGACCCCCGCGCCCACCGAGGCACCCGCTCCCGAGGAGACCCCGGCGGAGTGATCAGCGCCCGCTCCGACGCGGAGCGGAACGTCACCGCATCGCATCGTCGCGGCGTACTAGGCTGAACATCGTCCTTTCCGCCTCCCGCGGCCAACCGCGCAAGGAGAACACTGTGTCTGCCAACGAGTCCTCGAAGCCGACTCCCCCCGTCCCCGCTCCCCCGGCGAAGCCGCTGCCGCGCAAGCTGCCCGCCCCCGCCGCCGCCGTTCCGGCCGCGTCCACCGCCCCCGTCTCCAGCGATGCTGCGAAGTGGGGTCGCGTCAGCGAGGACGGCACGGTCGAGGTGCGCGAGGGTGAGAACTGGCGCGTCGTCGGTCAGTACCCCGACGGCACGCCCGACGAGGCGCTCGCCTACTTCGTGCGCAAGTACGAGGACATCGCGTTCAAGGTGCAGACCCTCGAACAGCGTCACCAGGCCGGCGGCGCGACCGCCAGCGATCTGGTCAAGCAGGCCGGGCACCTGGTCGACGAAGCCACGGATGCCGCCGCCGTCGGTGACCTCGCCGGTCTTCTCGAGCGCCTGCACACGCTAACCGCGTCCCTTTCCGAGGCCACGGCCGAGGAGCAGCAGCGTGCGAAGGAGCTGCTCGACCAGGCCATCGCCGAGCGCACCGCACTGGTGGAGCGCGCCGAGGCGATCGCCGCACGCGACCTCTCGAAGGTGCAGTGGAAGCAGGTCACCGCCGAGCTCGGTGAGCTCTTCGACGCGTGGCAGGCTCAGCAGCAGAACGGCCCGCGCCTGTCGAAGGGCCTGTCGCAGCAGCTGTGGAAGCGATTCCGCGACGCTCGTTCGGTCGTCGACAAGCACCGTCGTGCGTTCTACTCGGAGCTCGACGACACGCACAAGGCCGCCCGCGATGCGAAGACCCGCCTCATCGAGCGCGCCGAAGCCCTCGCCCCGCGCGGCACCGACGGGATTCCCGCCTACCGCACGCTGCTCGACGACTGGAAGGCCGCCGGCCGCGCAGGTCGCAAGGCGGACGACGCCCTCTGGGCCCGGTTCAAGGCCGCCGGAGACGCGCTCTACGCCGCGCGTGCCGAGCAGTCCGCCGCCGAAGAGACCGAGTCCGCTCCCAAGATCGAGGCGCGTCAGGCTCTTCTGGAAGAGGCCAAGGCCGTTGCCGACGAGTCCAACATCAAGCGCGCCCGCGCCCTGCTCACGCGAATCCAGCGGCAGTGGGATGAGGTCGGCCGCATCTTCCCCCGCGACAAGGAGCGCGCGCTCGACGACAAGCTCCGCGTCATCGAGCAGGCCCTCAAGGCCCGCGAAGAGGTCGACTGGAAGAAGAACAACCCCGAGACCAAGGCGCGCGCCAACGACATGAGCTCGCAGCTCCTCGAGGCGATCGAGAAGCTCGAGTCCGAGCTCGCCACGGCCGAGAAGTCGGGTGACAAGAAGGCGATCAAGGAAGCGTCCGACGCTCTCGAGGCGCGCCGCGCCTGGCTGAGCGCCCTCGGCGGCTGACGAGTTCTCCACAGCTCCCGTCCGAGCACACGACAGCGGGATGCCCTGGGCCACACTGGCCTGGTGCATCCCGCTTTCCTGTATCTGCCCGGCCAACGCCTGACACTGCCCGAGCTCACCGCCGCCCGCCTCGACGGCGACGTCGTCGACATCGGCGAGGCCTTCGTCCCCGCAGATCTCGTCGAGGGCGCCGACGTGCGGGCAGCGTCGATCGCCACGATCGTGCACCCGGGCACCGCGGTCTGCGGGCCGAGCGCGGTATGGGTGCACGGTGCATGCGATGCGCCGCCGAACCCGCATCATCTTCGCCGAGCGGTGGCGAGGCGCATCCGCGCCGTGCAGAGTCCACGGGTGCGATATCACGACACGCCACTCCCGGCCGAGGACCTCATCTTCATCGGCGGCATCCCGATCACGACTCCCGAACGCACGCTGATCGACCTCGCGCTCGGGAGCCACCGGGAACCCGCTCTGGATCGCTGGGCGCACATGCTCATCGAGCACGACCCGGGTCTCATCGGGACCGCGCGGGAACGCATCCGCACCCTGCGGCGCGTGCCAGGCTCTCGACGTGCCCTGGAACTTCTCGAGGAACTCGGTATCAGGAGGACGTGACGCGGTACACGTCGTACACCGCGTCGATCCTGCGCACGGCGTTGAGAACGCGGTCGAGGTGCACGGCGTCGCCCATCTCGAACACGAACCGACTGATCGCCAGTCGGTCGTCATTGGTGTTGACCGTGGCGGAGAGGATGTTGACGTGGTGCTCGCTCAGTACGCGCGTGACGTCGGACAGCAGACCGGAGCGGTCGAGGGCCTCGACCTGGATCTGCACGCGGAACACGCTCTTGGTGGTCGGCGCCCACGACACCTCGACGAATCGGTCCTGCTCGCTGCTCAGGGCCTTGACGTTGACGCAATCGCTGCGGTGCACCGAGACGCCACTGCCGCGCGTGACGAAGCCGACGATCGGATCCCCGGGAACCGGCGTGCAGCACTTCGCGAGTTTCACGAGGATGTCGGCGGCGCCGCGGACGAGAACGCCGGAGTCGCCCGCACGCGGTTCGCGGGTCGGCACGCTGCCCGGCAGGTCGATGGCGCCGGTCGTGGTGTCGTTCGCGGCGACGTTGGCCGTGACCTTCTCGAGCACCGACTGGGTCGAGATATGCCCCTCGCCCACGGCCGCGTACAGCGCCGAGACGTCTTCGTAGCGCAGCTGCTGGGCGACCTCGGCGAACGAGTCCTGGCTCATCAGACGCTGCAGGGGCAGGTTCTGCCGGCGCATCGCGCGCGCGATCGCCTCCTTGCCCTGTTCGATGGCCTCTTCGCGCCGCTCCTTCGTGAACCAGCCACGGATCTTGTTGCGCGCACGGGTGCTCTTGACGAATCCGAGCCAGTCCTGGCTCGGTCCGGCATCCGGGTTCTTCGAGGTGAAGACCTCGACGACGTCGCCGCTCTTCAGCTCGGACTCCAGCGGCACCAGGCGCCCGTTCACCTTCGCACCCATCGTGCGATGGCCGATCTCGGTGTGCACCGCATACGCGAAGTCGACGGGAGTCGCACCGGCCGGAAGACCGACGACGCGCCCCTTCGGCGTGAAGACGTAGACCTCCTTCGCGCCGATCTCGAACCGCAGCGAGTCGAGGAACTCCCCGGGGTCGGCCGTCTCGGCCTGCCAGTCGGAGATGTGCGCGAGCCAGGCCATGTCGGTGTCGGATGCCCGCACCTCGGCCTTGCCGCCGTTCATCCGCTCCTTGTACATCCAGTGCGCCGCAACGCCGTACTCGGCCTGCTGGTGCATCTCGTGCGTACGGATCTGGATCTCGACCGTGCGCCCCGCGGGGCCGATCACGGTCGTGTGCAGCGACTGATAGAGATTGAACTTCGGGGTGGCGATGTAGTCCTTGAAGCGACCGGGCAGCGGCGTCCACCGCGCATGGATCGCACCCAGCACGGCGTAGCAGTCGCGCACCGAAGCGACGAGCACGCGGATGCCGATCAGGTCGTAGATGTCGTCGAACTCGCGACCCCGCACCACCATCTTCTGGTACACGGAGTAGAGCTGCTTCGGTCGGCCTGAGACCTTGCCGCGGATGCGCAGATCACGCAGATCCTCGTCGATCTCCTCGACGACCTGGCTCAGATACTTCTCGCGCTGCGGAGTGCGCTGTGCGATGAGGCTGTGGATCTCGTTGTAGATCTTGGGGTGCAGCACCGCGAACGAGAGGTCTTCGAGCTCGGACTTGATCGCCTGGATACCGAGACGATTGGCCAGGGGCGCGTAGATCTCGAGCGTCTCCTTGGCCTTCTTCGCCGCCTTCTCCGGCGGGACGAAGCCCCAGGTACGAGCATTGTGCAGACGGTCGGCGAGCTTGATCAGGAGCACGCGGATGTCCTTCGACATCGCCACGATCATCTTGCGGACGGTCTCGGCCTGGGCGCTCTCGCCGTACTTGACCTTGTCGAGCTTGGTGACGCCGTCGACCAGCATCGCGACCTCGTCGCCGAACTCGGCGGTGAGATCGGTAAGCGCGTAGCCGGTGTCTTCGACCGTGTCGTGCAGGAGCGCCGCCGCGATGGCGCGCGGCCCGAGACCGAGCTCGGCGAGGATCTGCGCGACGGCGAGCGGATGCGTGATGTACGGCTCGCCGCTCTGACGCTGCTGGCCGGTGTGCTTGTCCTTGGCGACCGTGTACGCGCGCTCGATCACCGAGAAATCACCGCGGGGGTGGTTGGCCCGGACGGTGCGGATCAGGTTGTCGAGGTCGTTGACCCTGGACGCGCGCGAGAAGATGCGGGGAACCAGACGCCGCAGGCTCGATCCCTGCGCCGGCGACTGCGCTTCCGCCATCCGCTCACCTCCGAATCAGAACATCAGACAATCCTACGTCCGTCCGGCGGGAGCGGCTCCCACCGGACGGATACGTCAGGCTTCGACCGTCGCGCGCAGGCGCGCTTCGCGGATCCGGGCGTCGCGCTCGCGGATCTGCGGCTCGTTCTCGCGGAAGAGCGAGTAGAGCGGAGCGGCGACGAACAGTGTCGAATACGTCGCCACGAGGATGCCGACGAAGATCGACAGCGAGATGTCGGTGAGGGTCTCGGCACCGAGCCACAGCGATCCGATGAAGAGGATCGCTCCGACCGGGAGCGCCGCGACCACCGAGGTGTTGATCGATCGCACGAGGGTCTGGTTCACCGCCAGGTTGACGGACTCCCCGAACAGACGCGCCGATTTCTCGCCGTCTTCATGTGTGTTCTCTCGGATCTTGTCGAAGACGACCGTCGTGTCGTACAAGGAGTACGCCAAGATCGTGAGGAATCCGATCACCGCCGCCGGCGAGATCTCGAAGCCGGCCAGCGCGTACACGCCGACGGTGATCACGAGCACGTCGAGCAGACCGATGATCGCCGCGGCCGACATCTTCCAGGTTCGGAAGTAGATCGCCAGGATCAGGAAGGTGAGGGCGAGGAAGATCGCCAGGCCCCACAGCGATTGACGCGTGACGCTCTCGCCCCAGGCCGGACCGATGAACGACGACGTCACCTCCGCAGTGTCGACGCCGTACGCGTCGGCGAGTGCCGCGGTGACCTGCTGCGTCTCATCGGCCGTCATCTGGTCGGTCTGGACGCGGATGTCGTCGCCGTTCACCACGACGACCTTGGTCGCCGATTCGGGCACGACCGACTTGACCGCGTCGGTGGCGATCTGCTGATCGGTGCTGTCGGGCGCCGCGACGGTGAACTGCGACCCGCCGGTGAACTCGATCGAGAACTGGATCGGACGGATCAGCGGCACCAGAGCCGAGCCCACGACCAGGATGATCGCGATGATGAACCACAGGCGGCGGCGACCGACGAACGGGAAAGAGGTCTTCCCCGTGTACAGGTTGTTGCCGAACTCATTCATGGAAGGCATCAGGCGTCTCCCTCACTTCCGGCGTTGGTGGGTCTGTCACCCGCGAGAGCCTCCGCGCGCTTGCGCTCGGCGATGGTCTGACGACGCTCCGCCTCGCCGCGCGAACGCGAGTTGCGCGCGCCACGGCCGGCGGATGCCGTCGCGACCTCGCGGAACTGCGACCGATTGCGGTAGACGGCGCCCAGTGCTTCGGGGTCGAGCCCCGAGAGCTTGTGGCCGCCTCCGAAGAAGCGCGTGCGAGCGAGCAGTTGCATCACCGGGTGCGTGAAGATCACGAAGATGAACACGTCGATGATGGTCGTGAGGCCGAGCGTGAACGCGAACCCCTTCACCGTCGAGTCGGCCAGGATGTACAGCACGAGCGCGGCGAGGATGTTGATCGACTTCGAGATGTAGATCGTGCGCTTGGCGCGACCCCATCCGTCTTCGACCGCGGAGGTGATCGACTTGCCGTCTCGCAGTTCGTCTCGGATTCTCTCGAAGTAGACGATGAAGGAGTCGGCGGTGAATCCGATCGACACGATCAGACCGGCCACACCGGCCAGCGAGAGGCGGAAGCCGAGGCGCCACGCCAGGATGCAGATGACGATGTAGGTCAGCACACCCATCACCGCGATGGACGCGATGATCACCGTCCCGAGGGCTCGGTAGACGATGAGCGAATAGATCGCGACGAGGATCAGGCCGATGAGACCGGCGATGAGACCGATCTGCAGCTGCTGCGTACCGAGCGTCGCCGACACGGTGTCGGAGCTCTGCACGGTGAAGCTCAGCGGCAGCGCTCCGTACTTGAGCTGATCGGCGAGAGTCGTGGCCGACTCCTGCGTGAAGCTGCCCGAGATGCTCGGCCGGCCATCGAGGATCACACCGTTCATGCGGGGCGCCGAGATGACGACGCCGTCGAGCACGAAAGCGAACTGGTCGCGCGGCGACAGGCCGTCGATGCGGTTCTGGTTGAGGCGGGTGCTGACCTTGCCGAACTTGTCGGCCCCATCCGGGTTCATCGTGAGCTGCACGAGCCACGCGCCGTTCTGCGGGTCACGACCGCTCGCGGCGTCGTCGATCGCCGTCCCGTCGAGCTCGGTCGGGCCGAGCAGGAACTTGGCCTGACCGGTCTCGTCGCAGGCGATCATCGGCTGCTCGCTCGGCACGTTGGTGGGGTTGTCGGGGTTCGCGCAGTCGTAGGCGAGGAACTCGGCCTGCAGCTTGGGCGTGGCCCAGTTGAGGTCGCTGCCGTCGGTCGGCTCGGCCGTCGGCGTCGCCTCGAGCGAGGGGTCGGGGCTGGGGTACGGCGTCTCGTTACCGTCGTCACCGACGAAGGACGTCGTCGCGGCGGTCGTGGCCAGCACCGCCCGGAACTCGAGCTGCGCGCTGCTGGTGATCCGCTCGCGCGTCTGGTCGTCGGCGACACCCGGGATCTGGACGACGATGTTCCGTCCGCCCTCGGTGGTGATGTCGGCCTCCGCCACGCCCGAGGCATCGACGCGCTGGCGGATGATCGAGGCTGCCTGGTCGAGCTGTTCCGCGGACGGCGCTGCTCCCTCGTCGGTCTCGGCCTGCAGCACGATCTGGGTGCCGCCCTGGAGGTCGAGCGCGAGCTCCGGAGCCCACGAGCTCTTCCCGAAGACGTACACCCCGGCCGCGTTGATGCCGAAGAGGACACCCGTCACGAGGAGCAGGCCGAGAAGGACCCGCCAGGCGTGACGGACAGGAGAGGATGAAGCCACGTGAGTTCAGCTTTCTGAGAGGCCGGATTCCGGGGTGCGGTCGAACGCCGCGGACTTACTTGTCGTCGGCGTCGCGGTCGAGGCGCGCGCGCGTCTCTTCCGGGGTCTCGGCGATCGGAGCGTCGGCTTCGACGACCAGGTCGTCGTCAGCGAGCTCGGTGTCGTCGGCGACGATGTCCTTGGGCTCGACGATGCGGAGGATCGCCTGGCTGTGCACCTCGATCACGACACCGGGGGCGACCTCGACCGACGCGGGGTGGTCGAGGTCATCGGGGTCGTAGGAGACGATCGTGCCGTAGATGCCGCCCTGCAGGAGCACACGCACGCCGGGAACCGTCTTCGTCGCCTTCTCCTCCTGCTCGGCCTTCATCTGCTTCTGACGCTTGCGCGTGTTGAAGATCATGAAGACGAGGAGGACGGCCAGGAGACCGAAGAGGATGATTTCCATGGGGCGGAGCGCCTTTCTGAGGTGCACGCACCATCAACGGGCGCACAGAAGTTTCGGGGGAAGTCTTCTGTGATTATAGGTCATCGAAGCGAAGCGCTCCGTCGGGATGCGCCACACCCAGATGCGCATACGCCTCAGGCATGGCGACGCGCCCCCGCGGAGTGCGACCGAGGAAACCGATCCGGACGAGATAGGGCTCGACGACGCTCTCGACGGTCTCGGCTTCTTCGCCGACGGCGACGGCGAGGGTGCTCAGTCCCACCGGCCCCCCACGGAACCGCCGCACGAGCGCTTCGAGAACGGCGCGGTCGAGGCGGTCCAGCCCGATGGGGTCGACGTCGTACAGTTCGAGAGCGGCGCGGACGTCGGCGATGGTCGCCGCTCCCCCACCGTGCACGAGCGCGTAGTCGCGCACGCGTCGGAGAAGGCGGTTCGCGATGCGGGGCGTCCCGCGCGATCGGCGGGCGATCTCGGACAGCGAATCGGACGGCAGATCGACGCCGAGGACCGCCGCGGATCGCGCGATCACCCGCTCGAGCTCGCCCTCCTCGTAGAACTCCAGATGACCGGTGAACCCGAATCGATCGCGCAGCGGATTCGGTAGCAGGCCCGACCGCGTCGTCGCTCCCACCAGGGTGAACGGTGCGAGTTCGAGCGGGATGCTGGTGGCCCCCGCCCCCTTGCCCACCATGATGTCGATGCGGAAATCCTCCATCGCGAGATAGAGCATCTCCTCGGCGGAGCGCGCCATCCGGTGGATCTCGTCGATGAAGAGCACCTCGCCGGGAACGAGGCTCGACAGGAGCGCAGCGAGATCGCCGGCGTGCTGGATGGCCGGTCCGCTCGACAGGCGCAGGGGGCGATCGCTCTCGTGCGCGACGATCATCGCCAGCGTCGTCTTGCCGAGTCCGGGCGGGCCCGCGAGAAGGATGTGATCGGCGGGTCGGCTCTGGATGCGTGCGGCCTCGAGGAGGAGCTGGAGCTGGCCGCGCACCTTCTGCTGTCCGACGAACTCGCCGAGACTCGTCGGACGCAGGGCGCCCTCGATCGCGAGCTCGGTCTCGTCGACGGGCTCGGAGGCATCGAGTGCGTCAGCCACGTGCCGGCCCCAGCAGGGCAAGAGTGCGGCGGAGGAGCGGTGCGACGGCCGAACGCTCGGCATCGGATGCCTCTGCGGCCGTCTGCGCGGCGGCTTCGGCGGCGACCTTCTCCGACCATCCGAGTCCGACGAGGGCGGCCGCGACCTGACCCACCACGTCCACGGCGCCCGAGGGACTCGGCGCTGCCGCGACCGTCGGCTGCACCTTACCGGCGAGCTGCACGACGATGAGCTTCGCGGTCTTGGGACCGATTCCGGACACGCGACGGAAAGGCGCGTCGTCCTCGGCGTTCACCGCCTCTGCGATCTGGTCGACGGTCAGGTGCGACAGCACCCCCAGGGCGGATTTCGGCCCGACGCCCGTCACGCTGATGAGGAGCCCGAAGACCTCGAGCTCGTCGCGCTCGGCGAACCCGAAGAGCGAGAGCGCGTCCTCGCGCACGATCAGGCTCGTGTGCAACCGCAACTGCTCCCCCACCGTCGCGGTGTGCGCGACGTCGGCCGGGACGGCGACGGAGAAGCCGACGCCGCCCACCTCGACGACGACCTGGTCGGAGGTCGAGTGCAGCACTGTGCCGTGCAGGGAGGAGATCATCCTCCCAGCCTAGGCCCCGCGTCGTACGTATGTTCGAGCGACACGCTCCGCGTCCGCCCAGGCGCGCTGGGCCGGCGTGAGCCCGCCCGCTGCGGATGCCGCCCCCGCGCCGCCTCGGCGCCAGGCGTGGCAGAGGGCGATGGCGATGGCATCCGCGGCATCCGCCGGCTGCGGAGGCGCGTCGAGGCGCAGGATCCGGGCGATCATCGCCTGCACCTGGCGCTTGTCGGCAGAACCGTAACCGGTCACGGCGGCCTTGACCTCGCTCGGCGTGTGGGTCGCGGCGGGAAGACCCGCCTCTGCCGCGAGCAGCAGCGCGACTCCGCTGGCCTGAGCCGTGCCCATCACCGTGTGCGTGTTCTGCTGCGCGAACACGCGCTCGACCGCGACCGCCTGCGGAGAATGCGCGCTGATGACCTCACGGATGCCGGCGGCGACGATCGCGAGACGCTCGCCGATCGGCGCATCCGGAGACGAACGGATCACCCCGACGTGCACGAGCGTGCCGCGACGCGATCCGTCGACGTCGACGATGCCCACACCGCATCGCGTGAGGCCCGGGTCGATCCCGAGAACGCGCAGCGAGGAGGAGGTCACTCCCCCAGGCTAGGCGGCACCGTCGACGTCGGGCGCGTGGCGCGCCTAGCTGTCGTCGTTCTCGAGCTCGGCCTGCACCTCGGACGAGAGGTCGAAGTTGCTGAAGACGTTCTGCACGTCCTCGCTGTCCTCGAGCGCGTCGATGAGGCGGAAGACCTTGCGCGCGGTGTCGGCGTCGATCTCGACCTTGAGGTTCGGCACGAACTCGACGTCGGCGGATTCGTAGTCGATGCCCGCCTCCTGCAGCGCGCTGCGCACGGTGACCAGGTCGGTCGCCTCGGTGATGATCTCGAAGCCCTCGGAGTGCGGCTCGATCTCCTCGGCACCCGCCTCGAGCGCCGCCATCATGACGTCGTCCTCGGTGGTCCCCTCGGCACCGACGACGATGACGCCCTTGCGCGAGAAGTTGTAAGCGACGCTGCCCGGGTCGGCCAGCGTTCCCCCGTTGCGGCTGAGAGCCGTGCGCACCTCGGCGGCGGCACGGTTCTTGTTGTCGGTCAGACACTCGATCATGAGCGCCACGCCGTTCGGTCCGTATCCCTCGTACATGATCGAGGTGTACTCGACGGCCTCGCCGCCGATTCCGGCTCCACGCTTGACCGCGCGGTCGATGTTGTCCTTCGGGACGGAGGTCTTCTTCGCCTTCTGCACCGCGTCGAACAGCGTGGGGTTGCCCGCGAGGTCGGCGCCGCCGAGCTTGGCCGCGACCTCGATGTTCTTGATGAGCTTGGCCCAGGACTTGGCGCGCCTGGAGTCGATGATGGCCTTCTTGTGCTTCGTGGTGGCCCACTTGGAATGCCCGGACATAAGTCTCCACTCGTCGTATCCGCCCGTGGGCACGGCCCAGGGCATCGTCCAGTCTAACGAATCGAGACGTCGCCTACCGGGGTGCGCTCGCGTAGCGTCGTGCCTCGTCGAGGAAGAGCGCGTGGAATCCGGGCTCACCGTCCATCTCGGGATGGAAGCTCGTGCCGAGCAACGGCCCCTGGCGCACCGCGACCACCGCGCCGTCGGGCAGGGCGGCGAGCACCTCCACCGCGGCCCCCGAGCGTTCCACGATCGGCGCCCGGATGAACGTCGCAGACACCGGGGCATCGCCGAGCACCGGCACGTCGAGGTCGATCTCGAACGATTCGGACTGACGACCGAAGGCGTTGCGCCGCACGTCGACGTCGAGGCCGCCGAAGGACTGCTGTCCCTCGATCGCGTCGAGCACGGTATCGGCCAGGAGGATGAGCCCCGCGCACGTGCCGTACATCGGCATCCCCGCGCGGATCGCCGCGCGAATCGGCTGCTGGAGCCCGAACAGTCGCGCCAGCTTGTCGATGACGCTGGACTCTCCACCCGGCAGGACGAGCCCATCGATCGCGTCGAGTTCTTCCGGGCGGCGCACGAGCACCACCTCCGCACCGAGCTCCGCGAGCAGGGCGGCATGCTCGCGC
The DNA here is from genome assembly GCF_044900755.1 of Microbacterium sp. NPDC087868. Lineage (NCBI taxonomy): Bacteria > Bacillati > Actinomycetota > Actinomycetes > Micrococcales > Microbacteriaceae > Microbacterium > Microbacterium sp. NPDC087868. The sequence goes on along the minus strand of NZ_JBJDNO010000001.1, from coordinate 408,857 downwards.
ACGTCGCCCTGCAGCGCGAGGACGCCGACGGTCGGACTACCAGCCACGCTCGGACAGCCGGTGCGGCGCGGGGAGGTCGGACACGTTGATCCCCACCATCGCCTCGCCCAGCCCGCGCGAGACCTCGGCGATCACACTCGGATCGTCGTGGAACGTGGTGGCCTTCACGATCGCCGCGGCGCGCTGGGCGGGGTTGCCCGACTTGAAGATGCCGGAGCCGACGAACACACCGTCCGCTCCCATCTGCATCATCATCGCGGCGTCCGCGGGTGTTGCCACGCCTCCCGCGACGAACAGCACGACCGGCAGCTTGCCCGTCGCCGCGACCTCGACGACGAGGTCGTAGGGCGCCTGCAGCTCCTTGGCCGCCACGTAGAGCTCGTCCTTGGTCATCGAACGCAGCACGTTGATCTCGCTCGTGATCTTGCGGATGTGCTTGGTCGCCTCCGAGACGTCACCGGTGCCGGCCTCGCCCTTCGACCGGATCATCGCGGCGCCCTCGTTGATGCGGCGCAGGGCCTCGCCGAGGTTCGTCGCCCCGCACACGAAGGGCACGGTGAAGCCGAACTTGTCGATGTGGTTGACGTAGTCCGCCGGCGACAGCACCTCGGACTCGTCGATGTAGTCGACTCCGAGCTCCTGCAGGATCTGCGCCTCGACGAAGTGGCCGATGCGCGCCTTCGCCATCACGGGGATCGAGACGGCGTCGATGATGCTGTCGATCATGTCGGGGTCGCTCATGCGCGAGACACCGCCCTGCGCACGGATGTCGGCGGGGACCCGCTCGAGAGCCATCACGGCGACGGCGCCGGCGTCCTCGGCGATCTTGGCCTGCTCGGCCGTGACGACGTCCATGATGACGCCGCCCTTTAGCATCTCGGCGAGACCTCGCTTGACCCGCGCGGATCCGGTGGTTGCCTGGTCGTTCATCGCATTCCTCTCGGCTGAGCCAATGACTCGTTTGATCTATGTCAAACCGTAGCATCGTCCCGGACGTTCTAGAATCGGTGTCGAGGACCCATGAGCGCCGAGATCACCGGAACGACCGCAGCAGACATCGCCGACAGCGTGCGCGCCCTGCGCGACCGCGGAACACTCCGCCCCGGCGATGCGCTCCCCCCTGTGCGCGAACTCGCCGCCACTCTCGGCGTGAACCGCAACACCGCGGTGGCCGCCTACCGCCAGCTCGCGCAGGCGGGGCTCGTCGTCTCGCGCGGGCGCGCCGGCACCACGATCGCCGGCGTCGAGGCGGTCGCCCAGGAGGGCTACGCGGCGGACACGGTCCTCCGCGACGTCGGCACGGGCAACCCCGACCCCCGGCTCATCCCCGACCCGTCCCCCGCGCTCGCCCGCGTCACGGGGCGACCGGTGCTGTACGGCGAGCCCGTGATCGACCGCGGCCTCGACTCCTGGGCGCACGAGTGGATCGCCACCGACCTCGACCAGTCCGACTTCCGCGTCACCGTCACCAGCGGCGCGGTCGATGCCGTCGAGCGACTCCTCGCCCAGGCGCTCACCCGCGATGACGCGGTCGCGCTCGAGGACCCCTGCTTCCTCGCGAGCATCCACACGGTGCGACTCGGAGGGTACCGCGCCGTGCCCGTCCCGGTCGACGGCGAGGGGATGACGGTCGTCGGCCTCCGCGCGGCGCTCGACGCCGGCATCCGCGCCATCATCTGCACTCCGCGCGCGCAGAACCCCACCGGCAGCAGCCTGACGGCTGCGCGCGCGGCCGAGCTCCGCGCCGTGCTCGCCGACCACCCCTACGTGCTGATCATCGAGGACGACCACTTCTCGATGCTCTCGCAGCGCCCCTACGAGACCTTGATCGGACCGGGGCACCGGCGGTTCGCCCTCGTGCGCTCCGTCTCGAAGTTCCTCGGCCCCGACATGTGCCTGGCGCTCGCGGCCACCGACCCCGAGACGGCCGAGCGTCTGTCGATGCGGCTCAGCCCGGGGACGACCTGGGTGAGCCATCTCCTCCAGCGACTCACCCACGCCCAGCTGACCGACCCTTCCGCGCTCGCGACGATCGGTACGGCGGCCGCGCACTACGCCGAGCGCAACGCCGCTTTCGCACAGCTCCTGCGCACTCACGGAATCGATGCCCCCGACTCCGACGGTCTCAGTCTCTGGGTCGAGCTCCCGCGGCCTGCGCGCGCCGTCGCCGAGAAGCTCATGCGCCGCGGCTGGCTGGCCCGCACCGGCGACGAGTTCGCCCTCGACGAGAAGGCCGAGCCATCGCGGCATCTGCGGCTGACCGTCCATGATCTGTCCGACGCGGATGCCGCGGCCTTCGTCGCCGACCTCGTCGCGGCTTCCCGATGACCACCCGAAGCGGGAACGCACCCGCACTGAAAGAAAGGATCGGGAGATGAAGATCCTCTCCATCCAGTCCGCTGTCGCCTACGGTCACGTCGGCAACTCCGCCGCGGTGTTCCCGCTGCAGCGCATCGGCGTCGAGGTCCTCCCGGTCTACACCGTGAACTTCTCGAACCACACCGGGTACGGCGCCTGGCGCGGCCCGATGATCGATCCCGCCGAGGTGCGCGAGGTCATCACCGGCATCCAGGACCGTGGCGTCTTCGGCGGCATCGATGCGGTGCTCAGCGGATACCAGGGCGGTGAGGGCATCGGCGACGTGATCATCGACGCCGTCGCCCGGGTCAAGGCGGAGAACCCGAATGCGATCTACGCGTGCGACCCCGTGATGGGCAACGCCAAGTCCGGCTGCTTCGTGGCGCCCGCGATCCCCGTGCTGCTGCGGGAGCGGGTCGTGCCGGTGGCGGACATCATCACCCCGAACCAGTTCGAGCTCGGCTTCCTCACCGAGACCGAGCCCGACACGCTCGAGTCCACGCTGGCCTCGGTCGACCTGGCGCGCGCGATGGGACCGCGCACGGTGCTCGTCACGAGCGTCGAGCGGCCGGACCGCGAGGAGGGAACCATCGAGATGCTCGCGGTCGACGAGGAGGGTGCCTGGATCGTGCAGACGCCGCACCTTCCGATGAAGGCCAACGGGTCGGGCGATGTGACCGCTGCGCTCTTCACCGCGCACTACGTCGAGACCGGCAGTGCGCAGGTCGCCCTCGAGCGCACCGCATCGAGCGTCTACGACCTGCTGAAGGCGACGCTCGACTCCGGGGAGCGCGAGCTGCAGCTCGTCGAGGCGCAGGAGTTCTACGCGCACCCGCGCATGCAGTTCAGCGCCCGTCAGGTGCGCTGAACTCAGGCCGCAGGCCAGGCGTTCGCGACGGCCTCCCGCACCTCACCGAGCAGCTGCGGGAGTGCCTTCGTCTTCGCGATGATCGGGAAGAAGTTCGCATCGGAGCGCCACCGCGGCACGACGTGCTGGTGCAGGTGCCCGTCGACACCCGCGCCGGCGACGGCACCCTGATTCATCCCGATGTTGAAGCCGTCGCAGCGCGACACCTCCGTCAGGACGCGCATCGCCGTCTGCGTCAGAGCGCCGATCTCGGCGACCTCCTCCGGGGTGGCCTGGTCGTACGTCGCGATGTGGCGGTACGGGCACACGAGCAGGTGACCCGAGTTGTACGGGAACAGGTTCAGCAGCACGTATGCCGTCTCACCGCGCGCGACGATCAGCCGCTCGGCATCCGGGTGCTTCGGCGCCTCGCAGAAGGGGCACTCCTCGCGCAGCGGCTCGGGCCCCGCCTGGATGTAGGCCATCCGGTGCGGGGTCCAGAGCCGCTGGAACTCGTCGGGGACTCCGGCGAAGTCCGACGCCGGCTCCAGCGGCTCCTCCGGGGTCACGCCAGGTCCCCCGCCGTCTGCACGAGCGCGTGCTCGGCGATCGCGGTGCGGATGCGGGCCACGGCATCCGCGATCGGGACACCGTTCTCCTGGGTGCCGTCGCGGTAGCGGAACGAGACCGTGCCGGCGGCGCGGTCCTGCTCACCGGCGATGAGCAGCAGCGGAACCTTGCCGGTCGTGTGCGTGCGGATCTTCTTCTGCATCCGGTCGTCCGACGTGTCGAGCTCGGCGCGCACGCCCGAGTCGCGGAGCGTCGTGATGACCTCGCCGAGGTAGTCGGCGTAGTCCTCGGCCACGGGGATGCCGACCACCTGCACCGGCGAGAGCCACACCGGGAAGTCGCCGGCGTAGTGCTCGAGCAGGATCGCGAAGAAACGCTCGATCGAACCGAAGAGCGCGCGGTGGATCATGATCGGGCGCTTCTTCTGCCCGTCCTTGTCCATGAACTCGAGATCGAAGCGCTCCGGCAGGTTCGGGTCGACCTGGACGGTCGACAACTGCCAGGTGCGACCGATCGCATCGCGGGTCTTGAGGTCGATCTTCGGGCCGTAGAACGCGGCCTCACCCGGGACCTCGGTGAGCTTGAGTCCCGAGGCGACGGCGACGCGACGCAGGGCGTCGGTCGACGACTCCCAGAACTCGTCAGAACCGATCCACTTCGACTTCTCGTCGTCCTTCATCGACAGCTCGAGCTCGAAATCGGTGAGGCCGAAGTCCCGCAGCATCGAGAGGATGAAGTCGAGGACCTTCGCGACCTCTCCCTCGAGCTGGTCGGGCGTGACGAAGAGGTGCGAGTCGTCCTGAGTGAACCCGCGCACACGGGTGAGACCGTGCAGCGCCCCCGAGAGCTCGTTGCGGTAGACCGTGCCGTTCTCGGCGAACCGCAGCGGCAGATCGCGGTAGCTGCGCGCGCGCTCCTTGTAGATCAGGATGTGCATCGGGCAGTTCATCGGCTTCAGGTAGTAGTCCTGGCCCTGCTTGGTGATGTTGCCCTCGTCGTCGCGCTCCTCGTCCATGACGATCGGCGGGAACATGCCGTCCTTGTAGGTGACGAGGTGGTTCGAGGTCAGGAAGAGGTCTTCCTTCGAGATGTGCGGGGTGTACACGTAGGTGTAGCCGCCCTCGATGTGACGCTTGCGCGCGTGCTGCTCCATCTCGCCGCGGATCATGCCGCCGCGCGGGTGCCAGACCGAGAGCCCGGATCCGATCTCCTCCGGGAAGGAGAACAGGTCGAGCTCCTTGCCGAGGCGACGGTGGTCGCGCTTCGCGGCCTCTTCGAGGCGGTGCTGATATGCCCGCAGCTCGTCCTTCGACGGCCAGGCGGTGCCGTAGATGCGCTGCAGCTGCGGGTTCTTCTCACTGCCGCGCCAGTAGGCGGCGGCGATGCGGGTGAGGTCCCAGCCGTTGCCGATCATGCGCGTGTTCGGCAGATGCGGGCCGCGGCAGAGGTCCTTCCAGACCACCTCGCCGTCGCGGGTGGTGTTGTCGTAGATCGTGAGTTCGCCCTCGCCGACCTCGACCGAGGCGCCCTCCGCCGCTTCCTTGCCGCCCTTGAGCCCGATGAGCTCGAGCTTGAACGGCTCGTCGGCGAGTTCGGCGCGGGCCTCGTCATCGGTCACCACGCGGCGAACGAAGCGCTGGCCCTCGCGGACGATGCGCTGCATCTCCTTGGTGATTGCCTTGAGGTCCTCGGGCGTGAACGGCGAATCGACGCCGAAGTCGTAGTAGAAGCCGTCGGTGATGGGCGGGCCGATGCCGAGGTTCGCCTGCGGATTGATGCGCTGCACCGCCTGGGCGAGCACGTGCGCGGTCGAGTGGCGCAGGATACCGAGGCCGTCGGGGCTGTCGATCGTAACCGCCTCGACCTCGTCGGCGTCGGTCACTGTGGTCGCGAGGTCCTTGAGGATGCCGTTGACGCGCATGGCGACGACGGATCGGTCAGAGAACAGGGCGAAGCCGTCTTTCGGCTGGGCGTTTTCAGGCACTGATCACTCCATCTGGGTCTGGATCTAGGCTACTCGCATGGCCGGGTCGTGCTGACCGTCACGCCCCCGGCTCGGTGGCCGTCTGCGCGACGACCGGAGCGAGGATGATGATCGCGGCTCCCACGAGGGCGATGGATGACCCCACCCAGTCCCAGACGGTCGGCTTGAAGCCGTCGACGATGATGCCCCACGCGAGCGATCCCGCGATGAAGACCCCACCGTACGCGGCCAGCACCCGGCCGAAGTTGGCGTCCGGCTGGAGTGCCGCGATGAATCCGTAGGCGCCGAGGGCCATCACCCCGAGCACGGCGAGGATCCAGCCGCGCTCCTCCTTGACCGCCTGCCAGATCAGCCATGCTCCGCCGATCTCCGCGACGGCGGCCAGCACGAAGAGCACGATGATGCGGAACACGGTCATGCGGCCAGTCTGGCAGTCGCGTACCACCGGGCACGAGCGTCCGCTACCGCCGATGCGGTACGCCGGAGTCCGCGTCCGGTCGATGTGCGCGCACGCGCCGTCGCGCGACGCTGGATCTGCGGCGCAGAGCGCGCCCGGAGAGGCTGGCGATGAAGAAGTTCGTGAAGAGAGGGTTCGTCACCCTCGTGGCCGTCACCGCGACGATCACCCTGGGGCTGGCGACGACGACCGTCGTGAACGTCGTCGCATCGGAGATCGAGAAGGAGGCGATCGAGCCGTACGGGACCTTCGTCATCGTCGACGGTCATCGGATGAACGTCGTGATCACCGGCTCCGGTCCCACGGATGTCGTGCTCCTCCCCGGATTCGGCACGGCCTCACCCGCGATCGACTTCTCCCCCCTCGTCGACGACCTCGCGACAGATCATCGCGTCGTCGTGATCGAGCCCCTCGGGTACGGATTGAGCGACGGCACCGATCGCGCGCGGACGACCGAGAACATCGTCGCGGAGGTGCACGACGCCCTCGAGCAGCTCGACATCGACTCGTACGTGCTCATGGGGCACTCCATCGCGGGCATCTACGCACTCGAGCTGGCCGCGACGCACCCCGAGGAGCTCCAGGGGTTCGTCGGGATCGACTCCAGCGTGCCGGGGCAGCCGCACATGGACACCGAGTTCCCGACAGGACTCATGGGCGCCGCCCGAACTCTGGGACTCGCACGGCTGTTGCTCGCGGTGGGCGGGGTCGGGCATGAGGGTGGGGCCTACTCCGATCATGACCGGGAGCAGATCGCGATGATCTCCAACCGCACGTCGATGGCGCCCACGTACCTCGACGAGATGGCGCACATCGCCCCGAACTTCGCGCAGGCCGAGGGACGCACCTTTCCCGATGATCTCCCCGTGCTGCTGTTCGCCGTAGCCGACAACGAGAAGAATCCGGACTGGGTCGCCCTGCACGAGGCGCAGGCGGCGAGCGTCGCCGACGGCACGGTGATACCCGTCGACGGCGATCACTATCTCCATCACACGCATGCGGCGGAGATCGCGGACGCATTCCGGAGCTGGGCGGCCGAACGGATGCCGTTTCCGCAGTGAACCGGGGTAGCGTGAGCGGATGACCCGTACGATCGCCCGGTGGATCCTCGCCGCAGGACTCGGCGCGATCGGCGTCCTGCACTTCGTCCAGACGCGCGGCTTCCGCGTGGTCGTGCCGGACTGGGCGACGCGCATGTCCGGGCTCGACAAGGAGACGATCGTGGTCGCCTCCGGTGCGGTCGAGATCGGGCTCGCCGCGGGGTTGGTCGCCCTTCCTCGGGAGCGCGCGCGGATCGGATGGGCCACTGCGCTGTTCTTCGCCGCCGTGCTGCCCGGCAACGTGCACCAGTGGCGCACCGGCCGTTCCACGCCCGGGCTCGACACCGACCGCCGTCGATTCGGGCGGCTGTTCCTGCAGCCGCTCCTCATGGCGTGGGCGGTGTGGGCCACCAGCGCCGAGGGTCGAAGTCAAGGCCGACGCTGACATTTCTCCGATCGCACGACGAGCGCCAGAATGGGGCGATGTCCTCCCCCTCGATCGTGTGGTTCCGTGATGATCTGCGTCTCGCCGACAACCCCGCGTTGCGCGCCGCGATCGATCGCGGGGAGCCGATCCTCGCCGTCTACGTGCTCGACGAGGAATCCCCCGGCATCCGACCGCTCGGCGGAGCGGCCCGCTGGTGGTTGCATCACTCACTCGCCTCGCTGAGCGAACGGCTGCGGGAGCGTGGGGGCGCACTGGTGCTGCGCCGCGGTCCCGCCGCCCGCGTGATCCCCCAGGTCGTGGCGGATACCGACGCCGGCGCCGTCTTCTGGAATCGCCGGTACGGCCGACCCGAGCGCGACATCGACGCCGAGCTGAAGACCGCTCTGCGGAACGACGGCGTCGAGGTCGCCTCCTTCGCGGGATCCCTTCTCCACGAGCCCTGGACGGTGACGACGGGGGCCGGCACGCACTTCTCCGTGTTCACCCCCTTCTGGCGGGCATGCCTCTCGCTGCCCGCACCGCGACTCCCCCTCCCCGAGCCACGCGAGATCGACGGCATCCGCTCGGCTCCGGCATCGGACGACCTCGACGACTGGGCTCTGCTGCCCACCCGTCCGGACTGGGCGGAGGGACTGCGCGAGACCTGGGAACCCGGGGAACCCGCCGCTCGACGTCGACTGCGCTCCTTCCTCGACGAGGACCTCGGATCGTACGACCGCGCACGCGACGAGCCTTCGGCCGGAGCCACCTCGCTCCTGTCCCCCCGCCTGCGCTGGGGAGAGATCAGCCCGTTCACGGTCTGGCACGAGGCGGTCTCCGCGGACGACGCGGGCGGGTTCCTCTCGGAGCTCGGGTGGCGCGAGTTCGCGTGGCACACGCTCTTCCACTTCCCCGACCTCGCGACGAAGAACCTGCGCCCCGAGTTCGACGCCTTCCCGTGGCCGCGGCTGAAGCCGTCGCACCTCGACGCGTGGCAGCGCGGCGAGACCGGCGTGCCCCTGGTCGACGCCGGAATGCGCGAACTCTGGCGCACCGGGTACATGCACAACCGGGTGCGGATGGTCACTGCGTCGTTCCTCGTGAAGAACCTCCTCATCGACTGGCACCGCGGCGAGGAGTGGTTCTGGGACACCCTCGTCGATGCCGATGGGGCGAACAACCCGTTCAACTGGCAGTGGGTCGCGGGCTCCGGTGCGGATGCCGCGCCCTACTTCCGCATCTTCAACCCCGAGCTCCAGGCCAAGAAATTCGATCCGAACCACCTGTACATCTCGCAATGGGCATCGGATGCCCCCGCCGAGCCGATCGTCGACCTCGGGGAGACGCGGAAGGCGGCGCTCGCCGCGTACGACATCGTCAAACGCGCACCCCGCGATCGGTGACCCGCCGCGGGGTCGACCCTCCGGCCCCGGCAGGGCGCGCTCCCCGTACGATCGAGGGAGCCCCCTCTCCCCTGCCGTGAAGGATCCCCGTATGTCCGTCGACCGCATCGACACCCTCACCGAGAACGATCTGCGAGAGGCGGGGAGCGTCAAGTGGACGACCTTCCCCGACACGATCGGCGCCTTCGTCGCCGAGATGGATTTCGGGGTCGCGCCCGCGGTGAAGGACGCGGTGGGCGATGCCCTCGAGCAGGGCCTCACGGGCTACCTTCCACAGCATCTCGCCGACGAGCTCGCCGCCGCGACGGCCACCTGGTACGCCGCTCGCTACGGCTGGGAGATCTCGTCAGCGCAGGTGAAGCAGGTCCCCGACGTGATCACCGCTTACGAGTACGCGATCGAGCAATACACGGCTCCGGGGGCCGCCGTGATCGTCCCGACGCCGGCGTACATGCCGTTCCTCATGGTTCCCCCGATGCACGGGCGACGGGTCATCGAGGTGCCGAGCATCGTCGAGAACGGGCGCTGGGTGCTCGACCACGACGCGGTGGCCGCGGCCTTCGCCGAGGGCGGCGAGCTGCTCGTGCTGTGCAATCCGCACAACCCGCTCGGAACGGTCGCGACGCGCGAAGAACTCGAACGGGTGGCGGAGACCGTGCACGACGCCGGCGGACGCGTGTTCTCGGACGAGATCCACGCGCCGATCGTCTACGCCCCCGCCCAGCACATCCCCTACGCCTCGATCTCCGATGTCGCCGCAGGTCACACCCTCACCGCCACCTCCGCGTCCAAGGCGTGGAACCTCGCCGGGCTCAAGTGCGCGCAGATCATCGTCTCGAACGAGCGGGATGCGGAGCTCTGGGAACGCGAAGGAGCGTGGTCGGGGCACGGCACCTCGACGATCGGAGCGGTCGCCAACGTCGCCGCGTACGCCGATGGGGGCGAGTGGCTGCACGAGACGGTCGCCTATCTCGACGGTAATCGCCGAGCACTGGCCGCCCTGGTCGCCGAGCACCTTCCCCAGGTGCGGATGACCGTTCCGGAGGGAACCTACATCGCGCTCCTCGACTTCCGGGAGACCGGGCTGACGGGCGATCTGGGCGAGTGGTTCCGCGAGAACGCTGGCGTCGCGATGACGGACGGCGCCGCCTGCGGGGTCGCCGCGATCGGTTTCACCCGGTTCGTCTTCGCCCTGCCTCGGCCGCTCCTCGAGGAGGCGGTGCGCCGGATCGCAGCCGCGCTCAGCGCCCGCTGACCTGTGGAATGCTCCCGAGCTCTTCCGCTGGGCGGCTCGGCGTGGTTTGCTGTGGGCGGAGGGGTACCACTGGGGAAAGGGTACCGAAATGGGCGAAGCCGATTCGCACGCCGACGCGCAGTTCGCAGCGGTCTGGACCGCCATCACGAGCCCGGTCGGGGGTCTCGCCGCCGGGATCATCGTCGCGCCCGCCATTCAGGACTACTGCCGGACGGGCTGGCTCGCGGGTGCGTGGGAGAGCGATTCTCCCGCGGGATGCGCGCTCTTCCCCACGTGGATGTACGGAAGCAGCGCCTTCCCGACGGCACTCGGATTCGTCGCAGCGGCGGTGGTCGGGGTGGTCGTCTGGCTCTTCGCGTACTTCGGCCACGAGAGTCACTGAAGTCCAGTAGTCTCTCGGGCGAGCACTTCGACGGCCGGAAACGCAAAAACCCCCGGCTGGACCGGGGGTTTCGTCTGTGCGCGATACTGGGATCGAACCAGTGACCTCTTCCGTGTCAGGGAAGCGCGCTACCGCTGCGCCAATCGCGCCTATGAAGGCTATTCAGTTCTCAGTGAGGTGGCGACGGGATTCGAACCCGTGTAAACGGCTTTGCAGGCCGGTGCCTAGCCGCTCGGCCACGCCACCGTGTGGATTGACCCCACGTGCGGAAGGCCTTCCGAAGAAGACCCTCTGCACTCGAGCGGATGACGAGACTCGAACTCGCGACCCCAACCTTGGCAAGGTTGTGCGCTACCAACTGCGCTACATCCGCATTTCGTTCCCGGTTGTCCCGGGCACTTATGAAACATTAGCCGATGATTCGCGACTGTCCAAACCGGAAGCGAATCTCGCGCGTGTCTCGCCGGATGGTCATCACGGCCCGCGCGCGTCCGGTAGTATCGTTTCTCGACCCCCTGGGTCATGGGCGATTGGCGCAGTTGGTAGCGCGCTTCCTTCACACGGAAGAGGTCATCGGTTCGAGTCCGGTATCGCCCACACATCAGAGCCCCGCACGTCGCCTCGACGGAGCGGGGCTTCTTCGTTCCGCCCCATCCCTCGGCGAGACGAGCGCGCGTGCTAACTTAGGGTGTCCTAATCTACCCACGGGAAGGCAAGCGGAGGCTCCATGTCGCTCACCGACACCGACTCCGAGGAGAGCGTCGCCTGGCGCATCGGAACGAACGAGTTCGACGTGGTCGACGGGGCCGCTTGGGACACCCACACCCACCCCGACCGTCACGAACTGCTCTGGGGGGCGCGGGGCGTTCTCACCGCCGAGACCGAGCACGGACACTTCGCCATCCCCGCCACGCAGGGTCTCTGGATTCCCGCCGAGACGTCCCATCGCGTGATCGCCGCGGCCGGCACCTCGTTCCGCTGCACCTTCATCGACGGCGACATCGCCTCCCCCTCGCCGCGCACGACCGCGGTCGCCCTGCCCGACGTGATGCGCGCCGTGCTCGACCGACTCGAGGCTCCGCCGTACCTCGCTGCGGCACCGCGCCTGCATGCGGAGGAACTCGTGGTCAGCCTGCTCGAACCCGTCGAAGCATCCGTCGTCGACCTTCCCCTCCCCCTCGACCTGCGTACCCGAGCGATCGCCGAGGCGCTGCTCTCCGACCCCGCCGACGATCGCTCGATCGAGGAGTGGGGACATCACGTGGGCGCCAGCGCGCGGAACCTCTCACGCCTGTTCGTCGCCGAGACCGGCCTGAGCTTCTCCACCTGGCGCACCCGAGCACGCATGCGCCGCGCCATCGAATGGCTCTCCGCCGACTACACGGTCGCGCACGTGAGCCGGCGCTCCGGCTACGCGACGCCGAGTGCGTTCGTGCAAGCCTTCCGCCGGGAAGTCGGGCGCACGCCCGGCGAGTACGCCGCGCGACGCGACGAGGATTCCGCGAAGTCGGCGTGACCTCGACACGGTGTGGCATCTCCGCGACATCGGACGGATCCATACTGGGTAAGCCGAGCCTTACCTAAGCCCCGGCTCCCCGATCCTCTTCCGGAAGACCCTCCCATGCGCTCTACGCCCGTGTCCCTCGTCGCGCTCGCAGCGACCTGCCTCCTCCTGACTTCGTGCGCCGCCTCCTCCGCCGGCGGCTCCTCCACCGCGGACGACACGGTGGAGCTCACGACTCCGACCGGCGTCGACATCACGATCCCGGCCGAGCCGACGGCGGCGCTCGGCTTCTACACGACCGACCTCGACATCCTCATCACGCTCGGTTTCGACCTCGCCGGCACACAGCCGATCCGCGACGACTTCACGGCCTTCCCCGACTTCTTCCCTCAGGAGGAATTGGAGGGGCTGGAGACCTTCGGGAACTTCCCGGAATTCAACCTGGAGGCCGTGCTCGAGGCCGAACCGGACTTCATCCTCAGCGGCCTCGGCTACGAGGAGGACCTCGACGGGCAGCTCCAGAAGATCGCACCGACCTACACGTACAACGCATTCGACGGCGGCGACTGGCGAGACGTCGTCGCGAAGGCCGCGACCGATCTCGGACGCGAGGAGCAGTGGCAGGAGTGGGTCGACCAGTACGAGGCCCGCATCGCCGACATCCGCTCCCGCCTCGACGCCGCCGACATCCACCCCGTCGTCGCAGACGTCGGCTACTGGGACGGTCAGGTCACGACGTCCTGCTACGGCGTGCCCTGCCTCGTCTTCGCCGACCTCGGTCTGGAGATGGCGCCCCTGATGAACGCGACGGAGGACGGCCTGCCCGCGAGCGACGAGTACGCGGAACTGAGCCCCGAGCAGCTCGGACAGCTCGAGGGCATCGACGTCGTGTTCACCGGAGCCGAAGAGGATGGCACCGTCTGGGTCGAGGAGGACGAGGCCCTGCAGCAGAACGCGATCTGGCAGAACCTCTCGTTCGTCCAGAGCGGCGAGTACTACCCCTACAACTACGAGATGATCTACGGCTCCCCCAGCGGCATGGACGCGTTCCTCACCGTCGTCGAGAAGGCGCTCCTCGGATGACCGTCAACCTCGTGCACCGCATCGTGGTGCAGCGCGTCGAACGGCTGAGCCCGGGCATGATGCGGGTCGTCTTCGGCGGCGAAGGTCTCGATGGATTCGTGACCACCGGGGTGGGCGATGAGTACTTCCGCGTCTTCTTCCCGACCGAGGGGCAGATCGAGCCGAACCTGCCGTTCCCGACCGACGACGGCTACTGGGACTTCCCGGAGGGTGTGGATCCGGCCCCGATGCGCACGTACACGGTGCGGGACTGGGATGCCGCGGCGCGCGAGCTCACCATCGACTTCGTCGTGCACGACGGGGGGATCGCGGCGGCGTGGACCCTGCGCGCCCAGCCGGGGGACGTGCTCGGGGTCAACACGCCGAAGGCGCTCTACGCGGCGCCCGCCGACATCGAGTGGCAGCTGCTGATCGCCGACGCCACCGGCCTGCCGGCAGCCGCTCGCCTCGCTGAGAACGCGCCGAGCGGCGTCCGCACCCGTGTGGTCGTCGAGGTCGCGACGGCCGAGGACGAGCTGTCCCTGACCACCCCGGACGGAGTGGAGCTGCACTGGGTGCACGGTGGCAACGGGCACGGTCCCACGCGCATCGAGGAGATCCTGCGCGCATCCGAGCTTCCGACGGGGCGCGGGTACGTCTGGGTCGCCGGTGAGACGAAGGCCACGCGCGGCGTGCGCAAGCACCTCCGTCACGACCTGAAGCTCCCGGCGACCGACTACAAGGTCCTCGGCTACTGGACCGAGAACGCCGAAGCCTGGCGCGAGCGCTACGAATCCCTCGACGAGGGCACCCACGCGCGACTCATGGCCATGTGGAATGACGACGGCCGCTCCGAGGAGGAGATCGAGGACGCCTACGACGCCGAGCTGGAGAAGCTCGGGCTGTGAGGTGCGCGGTATGACCTCGACGCTCGTCGAGGAGAGAGCACCGCAGGTTTCGGGGGCACGCCGCGGCCTGGTGGTGCTCCTCCTCGCCGGCGCGCTCGCGCTCGTCTGCGTGGCGAGCGTGCTGTTCGGCTCGCAGCGGATCTCTCCGGTCGACGTCTGGCACGGCCTCACGGTCGGCACGGGTGACGCCGGGGCCATCGTGCAGGGCATGCGCGTCCCGCGCACGATCGTGGGCCTCGCGGTCGGCGCGGCGCTGGGCATCGCCGGAGCACTGATCCAGGGCTTCACCCGCAACCCGTTGGCCGATCCCGGCATCCTGGGGGTGAATGCGGGAGCGAGCCTGGGCGTCGTGATCGGCGTCGCCTTCTTCGGCGTGAGCGCCGCGAGTGGATACATCTGGTTCTCGTTCGCCGGCGCGATCGCGGCGACGGTCCTCGTGTACCTGATCGGTTCGGCAGGCCGCACCGCCCCGGATCCGTTGCGGATGACCTTGTCCGGTGTCGCGCTCGGCGCCGTGATGGGCGGCGTCGTGGCGGCGATCGGTCTCCTCAACCCGAGCGTCTTCGACCGGATGCGCAGCTGGAACGCGGGCTCGCTCACCTCGCTCACCCCGGACGTCTACGCCGTGCTGCCCTTCGTGTTCATCGGCCTCGTCCTCGCCTTCTGCCTCGCGCCGTCACTCAACGCTCTCGCGCTGGGCGACGATCTCGCGACCGCCCTCGGATCCCGGGTCGCCCTCACGCGTGTGCTCTCGATCGTGGCGGTGACCCTGCTCTGCGGTGCGGCCACCGCCGCGGCCGGTCCGATCGCCTTCGTCGGCCTGATGGTGCCGCACGCCGTGCGCTGGTTCGTCGGGCCCCATCAGGGCTGGATCCTCCTCGGCACCGTCTTCGCCGCACCGCTGCTGCTTCTCACCGCAGACGTGGCGGGTCGACTCGTGCTCCGCACGGGCGAACTGCCCGTCTCGGTCGTGACGGCCGTCATCGGCGCCCCGGTCCTCATCGCCCTCGTGCGTCGCCGGAAGGTGAGGGGGCTGTGAGCGCCGACCTCCTGACCACGCCGGTGGATGCCGGCCGTCGTGTCTTCACGCCGCAGATGTCCTTCTTCTCCCGACGCATCGGTGTGCGGGCGACGATCGTCGCCCTCGCCTCCACGGCGCTCGCGATCGCGGTGGGCGTGTTCGCGCTCACCCTGGGCGACGCGGTCTTCAGTCCGGGCGAGGTCGTCGCGACGCTCCTCGGCTTCGGGGAACCCCGGGCCGAGCTCGTGATCATCGAGTGGCGGCTCCCGCGAGTGCTGGGCGCACTCGTCTTCGGCGCCGCCCTCGGCATCGGCGGCGCGATCTTCCAATCGCTCACGCGCAACCCTCTGGGCAGCCCCGACGTGATCGGCTTCGACGCCGGGGCCTACACCGGCGCGTTGATCGTGATCACGACGTTCGGCGTCAGCGTCGCATCGACCGCCGCCGCCGCGCTCGTCGGCGGCTCCGCGACGGCACTGGTCGTATACCTGCTGGCGTTCCGCCGCGGGTTCACCGGGTTCCGGCTCATCATCGTCGGCATCGGAATCGCGTCGATGCTCGCCTCGGTGAACACCTGGATCATCCTCAACGCGAACCTGAACGTCGCCCTGCTCGCCGGCGCCTGGGGCGCCGGCTCGCTCAACCTCATCACGGCAGAGCAGGTCGGCATCGCCGCGTGCGTGATCATCCCGATCGCGATCGCGGTCGCGATGCTCGCCGATCGTCTCCACATGCTCGAGCTCGGCGACGACGCGGCGACCGCCCTCGGGGTGCGCACCGGAGGGGTGCGTCTGACGCTCGTGATCCTCGGCGTGGGACTCACCGCGGTCGTCACGGCGATGGCGGGACCGATCGCCTTCATCTCGCTCGCGGCACCCCAGATCGCCCGCCGCCTCACCGGTTCGGCGAGCGTCACGCTCACGGCATCCGCCGCTCTCGGCGCACTGCTGCTGGTCGCGAGCGATGTGCTCGCGCAGCGGCTGTTCGCCCCGACGCAGATCCCGGTCGGCCTCGTCACCGTCTGCCTCGGCGGCGTCTACCTGGTCTGGCTGCTCATCCAGGAAGCGAGAAGCCGATGAGCGAGAAGCCGATGACCGAGAAGACGATGACCGAGAAGACGATGACCGAGAAGACGATGACCGAGACCCTCACCCGAGCCCGCTTGCAGGGCGCCGACCTCACGATCGGCTACGACGGCCGCGTGGTGTCTGCGCATCTCGACGTCGAGATCCCCGCGGGCTCGTTCACGGTCATCGTCGGCCCGAACGCCTGCGGCAAGTCGACGCTGCTGCGTGCGCTCGCGCGTCTGCTGCGCCCCACGACCGGGCAGGTGCTGCTCGACGGTCGAGCGATCTCGGACCTGCCGACGAAGGAGATCGCGCGGCGACTCGGGTTGCTCCCCCAGACGTCGCTCGCCCCGGACGGCATCCGCGTCTCCGACCTCGTCGCCCGCGGTCGACACCCCCACCAGACGATCCTCCGCCAGTGGTCGCACACCGACCAGGCCGCCGTGGCCGCCGCCCTCGCGGCGACGGGCACGACCGAGCTCGCGGGGCGTCTGGTCGACGAGCTCTCCGGCGGACAACGCCAGCGCGTCTGGGTGGCGATGCTGCTCGCGCAGGAGTCGCCGACGATGCTGTTGGACGAGCCGACGACGTTCCTCGACATCGCGCACCAGTACGACCTGTTGCGCCTGTTCCACGGCCTCCACGCCGAGGGACGCACGGTCGTCGCCGTGCTCCACGATCTCAACCAGGCCGCGCGCTTCGCCGATCACATGATCATGATGCGCGATGGCGAGATCGTGGCCTCCGGGGATCCGTCGACGATCGTCACGGCCGAGCGGGTCGAGGAGGTCTTCGGACTCGCCTGCTCCGTGATCCCCGACCCGCACGCCGGGACGCCCCTGGTCGTGCCGCTGTGAGCCGTCGGCTCAGCCCATGAAGGCGCGCAGGTCCGGGTAGCCGGTCGTCGCCCATGCACCGTCGACGACGATGTTCTCGCCGTTGACGTACGACGCGTCGGCCGACGCGAGGAACAGCGCGACGCCCGCGATCTCGTCGGGATCGGCGGCGCGCTTCGCGGGGATGCGATCCAGGTAGGTGTCCATGACTCCCGGGACGGCCAGCAGTCCGCCCGTGAGCGGCGTGGCGACCAGGCCGGGCGAGATCGCGTTCACTCGGATGCCCTGCTCGGCGAGCTCGAGCGCGGCGTTCTTCGTGAGCATCACGACACCGGCCTTCGCGGTCGAGTACCCGGCACCGGAATGCATCGGCACCTGGGAGTTCAACGATGCGATGTTCACGATCGAACCCGCGCCGCCCTGGGCGAGGAACTGCTTCGCGCCGAGCTTCGTGCCCAGGAACGCGCCGTAGAGGTTCAGCTTGATGTTGAAGTCCCAGGTCGCGAGATCCATGTCGATGACGCGGCCCGGCTTCGAGCCGCCGGCGACGTTGTACACCGCATCGATCCGGCCGAATCGTTCGACGGCGGCGGCGAAGAGCGCCTCCATCGACTGCTCGTCGGTGACATCGGTGCGCAGGCCCGCCACGTTCTCGCCGAACGTCTCGGTGGCGGCGGCCACGGCATCCGCGTTGATGTCGGCGACGAACACCTTCGCACCCCGATCGACCAGGCGGCGCGTGATCGCCGCTCCGATCCCCGACACTCCGCCGGTGACGACCGCGACGCTGTTCTCGAACCCTGACATGACTTCCTCTCTGCGGCACCGTCGTGGTGCCGTCCTTCCCGCCACGTTACGCCTTATCTGACACATGTCGGATAAACTGGGCGACATGGATGCACGGGCGCGACGTTCACGGGAGCACCTCCGCGACGCCGTCCTGGATCTGGCTGGACGGATGCCGATCGCCGACGTGACCGCCTCCGCGATCTGCACCGCGGCGGGCGTGACCCGCGACACCTTCTATCGCCATGCCGAGAGCCCCGTCGATCTTCTCGCCGATGCCCTCTCGTCCGAGATCGCCGAAGCGATGGAGATTCTCCCGCGCACCGACGCGATCGGTGACGGCGAGCGGGCACTGCTCGAGCACGTCCTCCACCGCGCGGACGTCTACCGCGGCGCGATGCACCCCCTGCTCGCCGCTCCCGTGCGCAGCAACCTCGAGCGGTCCATCCGGTCGGGCCTCGAACTCTGGGTGCACCTTCACCCCGACATCGTTCCCCCGGACTTCCGCGACGATCCCGCGGCGATGGCGATCGCGTTCGCCTACGCCGCCGCCGGCACCGTGGGTTCCATCGAGGAGTGGCTGCGCAGCGGCGACGACGACATCGACCGCGCCGTGAGGCTCATCCTCGCGGCGTCCCCGGAGTGGTGGCTGCGCTGACGGCCGCCGGAAAAGGAGAGAAACATGAAGGCCGCAGTTTTCCACGCGCAGGAGGACCTCCGCATCGAGGAGGTCGCAGATCCCTCCCCCGGACCCGGGCAGGTCAAGCTACGCAACGCCTTCGCGGGCATCTGCGGCTCCGACCTGCACGTCTACTACACGCCGGAGGCAGCGGGCCTCGACTTCGAACACCCGCATCCGCTGACCGGGTCGACCCTCCCCCAGATCCTCGGACACGAATTCTCGGGCACGGTCGTCGAGCTCGGCGAGGGCGTCGACGGAATCTCGGTCGGAGACCGAGTGGCCGTCTGGCCGATCTACTACTGCGGTGACTGCGCTGCATGCCGCCGCGGCATGTACAACGCTTGCCAAAAGATCGGATTCCACGGCCTGAGCTCGGACGGCGGCGGCATGGCCGAGTTCACGACCGTCGACGCGTCGAAGCTGCACGTGCTTCCCGAGAACGTCGACCTGCGTCTCGGCGCCCTGGTCGAGCCGATGGCGGTCGCATGGCACGCCGTCTCGCGCAGCGGCGTGGAGTCGGGGGGAACCGCCCTCATCGCCGGGGCCGGCCCCATCGGCATCGGCGTGTGGTTCGCCCTCAAAGCACGTGGCATCGAGAAGGTGCTCGTGTCCGAGCCCAGCGCCGATCGACGCGCGATCATCGCGGCCCTCGGCGCCACGGTCGTCGACCCGGTGACGGAGGACCTCGGCGCGGCCGTCACCGCTCTGACCGACGGCGACGGCGTGGACGTGGCGTTCGATGCCGCCGGCGCCGGCCCCGCCATCACCTCCTCGCTCGCGAGCCTCGTGCCGGGTGGCCGTGTCGTCGTCGTCGCGATCCACGAGCGCACGATGGACTTCCTGCCGACCCAGCTGGTGATGGCCGAGACCGAGATCGCCGGCGCGCTGGCGTATCTCCCCGAGGACTTCGACGCGGTCATCGCCGCGATGGCCGCAGGCGTGTACGACACGACCGGATGGGTGAAGGACGTGCCGCTGGATGGCGTCGTGGATGCGATCCACGCTCTCCGTGGCGGCGCCGGGGCGAAGATCCTCGTCCAGTCGAACTGACGCGCACCTCAGGGCGATGGCCGGGACCCGACGCGATCGGTCCCGGCCATCGCCCTGAGCTCTTCCATCGGTGGGGTCCGACTGACTAACGTCGGGATCACCCCCTGCGATGCCCTCCGGCGAAGGAGCCCTCATGCACACCTCTGACGCGATCGTGATCGGTGCGGGAATCGCCGGCCTCTCTGCCGCGCGACTTCTTCGGGCGGAGGGCTTGAGCGTCGTCGTCCTCGAGGCGCGGGACCGCATCGGCGGCCGTGTGACGACCGATCGCTCCGCCGGCCGGGTCACGGATCTCGGCGCCTCCTGGATCCACGGCATCGACGGCAGCCCGGTCGCGGCCGCGGCGACGGCCTTCGGCATGCGCACGCAGGAGTTCACGGTCGGGGGCTACCAGCCCGACAGTCGTCCGATCGCTCACTACGGCCCCGACGGCATCCGTCTGTCCGACGCGGATGCCCGTGCCTACGTCGCCGACATCCGTGCGGTGGATGCGGCGCTCCGCGACGCCATCGCCGTGTCGGCGGCCGATGCGTCGTATCGCGATGTGACGGAGGCCGCCCTCGCGATGCAGGGATGGAACGCCGACCGCACGCAGCGGGTGCGCGAGTACCTCGAGCACCGCGCCGAGGAGCAGTACGGCGCGTGGATCGAGGACCTCGCCGCTCACGGGCTCGACGACGACACGATCGACGGCGACGAGGTCGTCTTCCCCGACGGGTACGACAGCCTCGCCACGCACCTGGCGGAGGGGCTCGACGTACGGCTCGACCACCCCGTCTCCCGTGTCGAGTGGTCGGCGGAGGGCGTCGTCGCCACCACACCGCACGAGGTCTTCCGCGCGACGGCGGCGGTACTCACGGTGCCGGTCGGGGTGCTGCAGTCCCCCGCATTGGTGATCGACCCTGCGCTGCCCGAGCTTAACGCCGGCGCGCTGTCGCGCCTGCGCATGAATGCGTTCGAGAAGATCTTCCTCCGCTTCCCCGCGCGGTTCTGGGACGACGGCGTCTATGCGATCCGCCAACAGGGGCCGGAGGGCCGATGGTGGCACTCCTGGTACGACCTCACCGCCCTCGACGACGAGCCGACGCTGCTCACCTTCGCCGCGGGGCCTGCGGCGCAGGAGACGCGGGACTGGGATGACGATCAGGTCGTGGAATCGGTGCTCGCGCAGCTGCGCCGGCTGTTCGGCGCCGACGTGCCGGCCCCCGTTGCGGTGAATCGCACGCACTGGCAGGACGATCCGTTCGCCCACGGTGCCTACGCGTACATGACGCTCGGCTCGACGACCGCCGATCACGACGACCTGGCGACCCCGATCGGAGGCGTGCTGCACATCGCCGGAGAGGCGACCTGGACCGATGACCCGGCGACCGTGCCCGCCGCGCTCCTGTCGGGGCACCGCGCGGCGGCCCGGGTCCTCGGGCGCGAGGTCGCGGTCGAGCGGCTGTGGTCCCGGCCGTGAACTCCGGACCGCAGCCACCGACCGCACCTCACTCGTAGCGCAGGGACTCGACGGGGTCGGCTCGCGCTGCCCGGGCGGCGGGCAGGGTCCCGGCGAGGAAGGCGATCACCATCACGAGGGCGATGATCGACAGGACCGAGACCGGATCGAAGGCGATGAGGGTCAACCCCGGCAGGTCCGCGAGGAGGCCGTCGGCCAGGACCGCGCTGATCCCCGCGCCGGCGAGCATCGCGATCCCGACGCCGATCGCGCTCCCGAGGAATCCGAGGAAGGCGGCTTCGAGGCTGAACAGACCGAACACGCGTCCCGAGCCCATGCCCATCGCCTTCATCAGACCGATCTCGCGCGTGCGCTCCTGAACCGACATGTACAACGTGTTCACGATGCCGAACGCCGCGGCCAGCAGGGCGATGATCGCGAAGGCGTTGAGCACGAGCACGATTCCGTCGATGACGGTGGTGATGGTGCCGAGCTGGTCGGCCACGGTCGTCCCGGTGAACCCGGCATCGGCCAGACGGTCCTTCAGCGCCTGGATCTCGTCGTCCGTCGCGTCGGGTGCGAACCACACCGTCGCCGATGCGAAGCGGTCGACCTGATCCGCGGGCAGGCCGGTCGTCTGGGCCTCGACGAGCGCGTCGCTCATCGACCGGTTCACGAGAATGCTCGAACCGGTCGGGCTCGCGAGCGCCTCCTCGGTGATACCGACGACGGTCGCGTCGATCGTGTGCGAGGTGCGCGCCGAATCCGTGATCCCCAGCGTGACCGTGGAGCCGAGCGCATCGTCGTCGTCCGCGAACCCGAGGGCCTCGACGTAGGCGGCGGGCAGCGCGACCTCCGTCTCCGACGCGTCGTCGTCGGGATCCGTTCCGGCGGCGAGCACGGTCGTCTGCCCCGGGATGAGGCTCCCGACCGAGGCGACGAACGGCGTGCCGTCGCCGGCCCGGATGAAATCGGGGGTGATCGTGCGCGTGGGATCCACGCGCACGACGCCATCGATCCCCTCGATCTCGGCGACGTCATCGGGATCGAGCGCGATCACCGTCTGCCCGGGGATGCCGCTCGAGACCTCGTCCGGGTCGTACTCGCGCGGTTCCCCGCCGGTCGCGCCCGGCACCGTCGTCGCATCGTCCGCCGCCCGCGTGACGCTCATCGCGTCGGCGGCGCCGACCCCCGAGACCGTGTCGTCGATGTACCGATTGATCCCGGTGCCGAGGCCGCCGGTCAGAGCGAGCGTGAAGGCTCCGACGAAGATCGCCAGGATGGTGAGGATCGTGCGGGTCTTCGCTCGGAACGTGTTCGAGATCGCCGATCCGACGAGGTCCGCGGCCCTCATGCGGCGACCTGCTCTTCGCTCTCGTCGACGATGCGCCCGTCGCGGATGACGATCCGGCGATCGCAGCGCGCCGCGAGATCCTCGTCGTGGGTGACGACGATCAGCGTGATGCCGTGCTCGCGGTTGAGTCCGAACAGGATGTCCTCGACCACTGCGCCCGTCGCACTGTCGAGGTTGCCGGTCGGCTCGTCGGCGAAGATGATGCGCGGATTGTTCACCAGTGCGCGCGCGATCACGACGCGCTGCTTCTGACCTCCGGAGAGGTCCACCGCCCGGTTGCGCGCCTTGTCGGCGAGGTCGAGCTGCTCGAGCGCGGCCATGCCGCGTCGGCGACGCTCGCCCGCCCGGACGCCCGCGATCTTGAGCGGCAGCACGACGTTCTCGAGCACGCTGTTGCCGCCGGTGAGGAAGAACTGCTGGAAGACGAAACCGAACGTCTTGTTGCGCGTGCGGTTGAGCTGTGCACCCCGCAGGCGAGCCGTCTGCACACCCTCCAGAGCGATCGTTCCGGTGTCCGGGGCATCGAGCAGGGCGAGCAGGTGCATGAGGGTCGACTTTCCCGATCCGCTCTTGCCGACGATCGCGATCGATTCCCCTTCGCCGACGTCGAAGCTCACCCCCTTGAGCGCATCGAAGCGGGTCGGGCCACGCCCGTAGGACTTGTGGACATCCCTGATCTGAAGAAGGGGTGCGGGCATCGGAGAACTCCGTTCGGATCGACGGATATCAGCGTCCCTCTCGCGCCGGGGTCCGCACATCCCTCGATCGTGTTCCATGTGTACCGCGTCCGCGGTACTCCCGATGACCCGGGCGACCGACGCGACGGCGGCCGTTCCACGGCAGACTGAGGGGATGGCAGAGCACACCGACGTTCCCGAGGCGCCCGCGGATCCGCGCCCCCGGATGCCGGTATGGCTCCCCGACGTGCTCGTCGCTGTCGTCGTGCTCGTCTTCGCCCTGGCACCGACTCCGATCCCCGACTTCCGACCGACGAGCGTGCTCTCCCTCGTCCTCGTGCTCCTCCCCCTCGCGATCGTCCCCTGGCGACGGCGCTGGCCGCTCCTGACGCTCGCCGCGCTCCTGGTCAACTTCGGCGCCGCAGCCGCCACCGGCATCCTGTCGCCCGGTATCGGCATCGCGATCGGCCTCGCGATGTACCAGGTCACCCTGCGCACCATCCGTCGACGCGCGCTGCTGATCGCGGCGTGCGCCGTCGTCGCCGTGATGCTGTTGTCCCTGCTCTCGGCGATCGGCTCCGTATACGACCCGCGGGCGTTCCAGTTCGGGCTGATCGTGGCGCTCTCGACCGCCCTCGGCGACGCGGCGCGCTCGCGGCGCGACTACATCTCCGCCATCACCGAGCGGGCGGAACGCGCGGTGCGCAGCCGAGAATCCGAAGCCCAGCGGCGCGTGAGCGAGGAACGGCTGCGGATCGCCCGGGATCTGCACGACGCGGTCGCGCACCAGATCGCGGTCATCAGTCTGCAGGCGGGAGTCGCGACCTCGGTGATCGACGATCGCCCGGAGAAGGCCAAGCAGGCATTGGCGACGATCCGCGGCGCCGCGCGCAGCGTGCTCGGCGAGATCGGAGACCTCATGTCGATGCTGCGCACGGCCGACGTCGGCGACGGGAGCACCGGCCCCCAGGCCGGCACCGACCGCATCGACGAGCTCGTCGCCCAGTTCGCGTCGTCCGGATTGGAGGTGACGGTGCGCACCGAGGGCGACCTCGACCGCGTCACCGGTGCGACCGGGCTCGTCGCCTACCGCGTCGTCCAGGAGGCACTCACGAACGCGCACAAGCACGGCACCGAGCATCGCGCCCACCTCCTGCTCCGCGCCGACGACGACGGCCTCGCGATCACGGTCACCAATCCGACGACCGCGTCGCCCTCACCCGGCGGCAGCGAGTCCCCCGGTCTCGGTCTCCTCGGCCTTCGCGAGCGCGTGACCTCCGTGCGAGGCACGGTCGACGCAGGACCCGACGGCGGCAGCTGGAAGATCCGCGCCTGGATGCCGCGGTCGAAGGAGCAGTCGTGATCCGCGTTCTCATCGTCGACGACCAGGCACTGATCCGACAGGCGGTCGCCGACATCCTCGGCGCGCAGGACGACATCGACGTCATCGGGCTTGCCGCGAACGGGCGGGAGGCGATCGACTTCGTGTCGGCGCATCGGCCGGACATCGTGATCATGGACATCCGGATGCCCGTGCTCGACGGCATCGAGGCGACCGCGCAGATCTGCCGGGCGCCGGGTCTCGAGGGCGTCCGCGTGCTCATCCTGACCACCTTCGAGGAGGACGAGTACCTCGTCCAGGCGCTTCGTGCGGGCGCCAGCGGCTTCATCGGCAAGGGCGCCGAGCCCGACGACATCCCGCGCGCCGTGCGCTCCGTGCACGCCGGCGACGCCCTGCTCTCCCCGTTGGCGACCCGCGCACTCATCGACCGCTTCGTCGCGATGCCGGTCCGAGGAGCGCCGGCACCGGGAGTCGCCGAGCTCGATTCGCTCACCGAACGCGAGCGGGAAGTGCTGCTGATGGTCGCTCGGGGTCGCTCCAACCAGGAGATCGCGGAAGAGCTGTTCATCTCGCCGCACACCGCCAAGACCCACGTGAACCGCATCATGACCAAGGTCGGAGCGCACGACCGTGCCCAACTCGTGATCCTCGCCTACGAGAGCGGTCTGCTCGTTCACGGCGGCTGAGGGCCGTTCCTCCGCCGCGCACGAGAGCGCCCCTCCCGCTCAGAACAGGAGGGGCGCCGTCGTCCGCGCGTCAGGCTCGGGCGGCCCGCGGCGTGGTCTGGGGCTGCGGCTGCGAGAACAGCACGACGATGATGACCGTCACGCCCACGACGACGTGCGGCAGCCAGACGTTGAGCGCTTCTCCGGAGAAGCCGAAGATCCACGGCGAGAGGGCGAGGAACAGGCTCGCGACGATGTCGAAGACGAGGTGCACGGGCATGGGGATGAACCCGAAGGGTCCCCATTCGTACTTCGTGAACAGGCTGTAGACGATGAGGCCGACACCGAGCACGATCGGGATGATGACCGCTGCGCCACCGACGGCGGCGAATCCGAACAGCCACGGTGCCGCGATGAGTGCGATGCCGACGACGTAGTCGAGGACTCCGTGGACCTTCGTGGGGATGAAACGCATGATGCCTCCTTGTGCGGGAACCGCGGGAGCGGCTCATGCAAGGAGTTCGACACCCCGGCGCAAACGGATTGGAGGAATCTCCTACCGGTCGGTGCGCCAGCCGTAGCGCCGCTGGAGGGCGGCGGCGACCCGGTCGAAGCGCGCACGCGCGAGCACGGCGGCCTCGCGGCGCATGCCCGCCTCGTGGACGCTGTAGAGCTGCTCGACGTCGACCCAGGACTCCCGCCCCTGGGAGTCCCACTCCCCCGACCCGATCGACAGGTAGTCGCGATCGCCGTCGTGGGAGCGGCTGGTCATCCGCACGGCGAACACCCGATCCGACGATTCCCGGCCGATCACGAGCACCGGGCGGTCCTTGCCCCGCCCGTCGCCCTCCTCGTAGGGCACCCAGGTCCAGATGATCTCCCCGGCATCGGGAGCGCCGTCGCGATCGGGCGCGTAGCTGATGACGACGTCGTCGAGGTGCGCGGGATCGAGCCGCACGGTCTCGACGCCGCGGGTGCGCCCGGCATCCGTTCTCGACGCCTTCAGCACGGCCGAACGTCCCGGCTCCTTGCGGGGCCGGGACGTTCGGGGTGTCAGTGCGTCGAGCAGCGCTTGCGCGATCGTGACGAGGATGCTCCTGGATGAACTCACACGTTCACACTACGTCGCTCGCGCTCGGGCGATCAGGCGTTGGTGAGCGCGTAGCCCTCCTCGCCGTGGACGACGGAGTCGACACCGGCGATCTCGTCTTCGCTGGTGATGCGGAAGCCGATCGTCTTCTCGATCGCGAAGCCGATGATGAAGGCGACGACGAAGGAGTAGATCAGCACGCCACCTGCAGCGATGGCCTGGACGGCCAGCAGGCGCCAGTCACCACCGGTGAACATGCCCTGTCCGGTGGCGAAGAAGCCGAGGTAGAGGGTACCGATGAGGCCACCGACGAGGTGGATGCCGACGACGTCGAGCGAGTCGTCGAAGCCGAGACGGAACTTCAGCTCGACCGCCAGGGCGCAGACGACACCGGCGACGAGGCCGAGGACCAGTGCCCAGCCGGGCGTCAGGTTGGCGCAGGCGGGGGTGATGGCGACGAGACCGGCGACGGCACCCGAGGCGGCGCCGACCGAGGTGGGCTTGCCGTCCTTGATCTTCTCGATGACGATCCAACCGAGGATGGCCGCAGCCGTGGCGCCGAGGGTGTTGATGCCGATGAGTCCGACACCGCCCATGTCCTCCGACAGCCACTCCGCACCGGCGTTGAAACCGAACCAACCGAACCACAGCAGAGCCGCACCGAGCAGCGTCAGCGGCACGTTGTGCGGCTTGAGGATGCCCTTCTGGAAGCCGATGCGCTTGCCGAGGACGAGAGCGAGGGCGAGGGCCGCGGCACCCGCGTTGATGTGCACCGCGGTACCACCGGCGTAGTCGATGACGGCGATGCCGCTGTCCTCGCCGAAGAGCGTGGTGCCGAGGTTCATGATCCAGCCGCCGCCCCAGACCCACGCGGCGATCGGGAAGTACCCGACCGTGGCGAAGATGCCGGCGAAGATCAGCCAGGAGCCGAACTTGGCGCGGTCGGCGATGGCGCCGGAGATCAGGGCGACCGTGATGATCGCGAAGGTCGCGCCGTACGCGACACCGAGAAGGGCGACGTTCGCGTCGGGGCCCTCGGACAGCGCCGAGAGACCGAAGTCGGCGAACGGGTTGCCCGCGAACTGCGTGGGGCTGTCGACCGCGCTCATCGAGTAGCCGAACAGGATCCAGAGCACGGCCACCAGTCCGATGGAGCCGAAGCTCATCATCATCATGCTGACCACGCTCTTCGCCTTGACCAGGCCGCCGTAGAAGAAGGCGACACCGGGGGTCATGAGAAGAACGAGGGCGGTCGCGGTGATCGCCCAGGAGATGTTGCCGGGAGCATCCATGGAATACCTCACATCCGAGTAACTGAGAGCACCAGTGTGGCGATGCCCGGTTTCGGGAAGGCGCGAGGAGTGTTTCGCTCCGGTTACACCCGGCGTCGGTGTGTAACCATCGCGTTACGCGCGGCTGGAATGCGTCAGTGCATTCAGCCGCGAGATGGCGCGCAGGTACTTCTTGCGGTACCCGCCGCCGAGCATCTCCTCGGCGAAGACCTGGTCCAGCGATACTCCGGTCGCGGCGATCGGGATCTGCGCGTCGTAGACGCGATCGACGAAGGCGACGAACCGCAGCGCCTCGGACTGATCGGTGAGCACGCGCACATCGCGCAGCCCGACGAGTCGGAGGCCGTCGATCAGGCGGATGTACCGAGAGGGGTGCACGCGCGCCAGGTGCGCGACGACCTCGTCGAACGCGTCGTCGGAGACCATCCCGGACTCGGATGCCGAGGCGATCGCCGAGGCGTAGTCCTCATCGGAGAGCACGATCGAGTGCCCGTCGATCGCCCGCTGACGGAAGTCGACTCCGTCGATCCGCATCGTCTGGAAGCTGTCAGACATCTGATGGATCTCGCGGAGGAAATCCTGCGCGGCGAAGCGGCCCTCGCCCAGAGCATTCGGAGGGGTGTTCGATGTGGCCGCGAGCTTCGTGCCCGAGGTGACGAGCTCGCCCAGCAGACGCGTCATGACCATCGTGTCGCCCGGGTCGTCGAGCTCGAACTCGTCGATGCAGAGGAGGTCGGCTCCGCGCAGCAGATCCACCGTGTTCTTGTATCCGAGGGCCCCGACCAGGGCGGTGTACTCGATGAAGGATCCGAAGTACTTCCGTCGGGCAGGCATGGCGTGATAGATCGACGCGAGGAGGTGCGTCTTCCCGACGCCGAAACCGCCGTCGAGGTAGACGCCGGGCTTGACCGCCGGCTCCTTCTTCGGTCGGCTGAAGAACGACGCCTTCTTGACCGGCGCACCGCGCCCGGCGAAACGCAGGAGCGTCTCCTTCGCCTCCTCCTGGGAGGGGTACGCCTCATCCGCGCGGTAGCTGTCGAACGTCGCACCGTCGAACTGCGGCGGCGGGACGAGGCTCGCGAGCATCTCGGGACCGGTGACGGTCGGCTGGCGGTCGCTGAGGCGCACGACGCCCGTGGTGCTCTGCGTGTCGGTCATTCGTTTCCTGTGTCGAAGTCTTACGAATCCGGCGCCTGCGGCACCGCGGGGAACTATCGTCGAAGCGACGGAACAACACTACGCCGTCGCCGCCCGCCCCCTTCACTCGCACACCCCCGAGGAGCATCCCGTGACCATCGAGTTCGACACGTCGTCCGCAAAGTTCGCCGAGTACTCCGAGCCCGGCCGGCTCGTCACCACGGAGTGGCTCGCCGCTCACCTGGGAGAGCCGGGGCTGGTCGTGGTGGAGTCCGACGAGGACGTGCTCCTGTACGAGACCGGACACATCCCGGGCGCGGTGAAGGTCGATTGGCACACCGAACTCAACGACCCGGTCGTGCGCGACTACGTCGACGGCGAAGGCTTCGCCGAGCTGCTGAGCCGCAAGGGCATCGCCCGTGACGACACGGTGGTCATCTACGGCGACAAGAACAACTGGTGGGCGGCGTACGCACTGTGGGTGTTCTCGCTGTTCGGTCACGAGGACGTCCGTCTGCTCGACGGCGGCCGCGACCGCTGGATCTCCGAGGGCCGCGAGATCACGCGCGAGGCGACGAACCGCCCCGCGGTCGAGTACCCGATCGTCGAGCGCGACGACACGCTCCTTCGCGCCTACAAGGAGGACGTGCTCGCCCACATCGGCAAGCCGCTCATCGACGTGCGCTCGCCCGAGGAGTACAGCGGAGAGCGCACGACCGCCCCCGCCTACCCCGAGGAGGGCACTCTGCGCGCCGGCCACATCCCCACCGCGCAGAGCGTGCCGTGGGCGAAGGCGGTCGCGGAGGACGGCGGGTTCAAGTCCCGCGCCGAACTCGACGCCATCTACCGCGACGGCGCCGGTCTCGCCGATGGCGACGAGGTCGTCGCGTACTGCCGCATCGGTGAGCGGTCCAGCCACACGTGGTTCGTGCTCAAGCACCTCCTCGGCTTCGAGAACGTGCGCAACTACGACGGCTCGTGGACCGAGTGGGGCAGCGCGGTGCGCGTTCCGATCGTGACCGGCTCGGAGCCCGGAGCGCTCTGAGCGTGTGACAATGACAGGGATGAGCGAAACGCACGTTCCTGAGACCCTCGCCGAGATCCGAGACGCCTTCCTCGACACGCCCGAGAGCGATCGGCTGCTGCTCCTTCTGGAGTTCGCGGACGAGCTCCCCGCGGTGTCCGAGGAGGTCGCGAACCATCCGGAGATGTGCGAACGTGTCGCCGAGTGCCAGTCCCCCGTGTACATCTACGTCGAGATCGTCGATGGCCGCGTCGTCATGCACGCCACCGCACCGCCGGAGGCACCGACGACTCGGGGGTTCGCGAGCATCCTTGTGCAGGGCATCACGGGACTCACGCCCGACGAGGTGCTGGCGATCCCCGAGGACTACCCGCAGGCGATCGGTCTGACCAAGGCCGTCTCACCCCTGCGCATCGGCGGTATGACGGGCATGCTCATGCGAGCGAAGAAGCAGGTCAGGCAGAAGCGCTGAATCCCTGCGCGGCGAGCCAGTCGCGGATCGCTGCGGTCCACCCGGTCTCGTCGTAGTTCCAGATCTTGGTGTGGCGCGCCCCCGAGAAGACCGGCATCGTGACGAGGTCCGGGCGCGCGTCCCGCAGGGCATGCGAGGCGTCCGCCGGCACGAAGCCGTCGTCGTCGCTGTGCAGGATGAGCGTGGGGGCGGCGAGCTCCTCGGCGCGCGCGACCATGTCGAGGCGGTCGAACGCTATCGCGTCCTCCGCCCCGCTCAGTCGCGCGGTCACCGGAAGGGACAGCGCCCCCATCGCCAGTGCCGGAAGCGGTGCGCGGAGCCCCGCCTCTCGTGCCTGATAACGCAGTACGGTGCGCCAGTCGACCACCGGCGACTCGAGGATGAGCCCGGCGATGCGGTCGCGGTTGCCGGAGTTCACGGCCGTCTGCAGCGAGACGGCACCGCCCATCGACCAGCCCATCAGGATCACCCGCTCGGCTCCGTGCCGGAGGGCATAGGCGATCGCGGCATCCACGTCACGCCATTCCGCGGCTCCGAGTGCATACGCTCCGCCGCGGCTTCGCGGGGCCTCGCCGTCGTTGCGGTACGAGACCATGAGGTTCGGCAGCCCTGCGGCGTGGAGGACGGGCACCGCACGCAGGCACTCGGCCCTGGTCGTTCCACGCCCGTGCACCTGAATGACCCAGGTGCTCGACTCCGCGGGGAAGAACCACGCGGGGCAGGGTCCGGCGGGCGAACCGATGAGGACGTTGCTCCAGGGCAGATGCAGCTCCGACGGGGCGGAGTAGTACCAGCCGCTGAAACCGGCGTCGCGATCGACGCGCGCACCCGGCTCGATCTGGGTGAGGAGCTTGCGCCGCACGGTCGTGCTGTCGGCGCTGAGCACCGCACCCAGCTTGACGTATCCGTACGTTCCCGTCGTGTAGAGCCCGTAACGCCCGGGAAGCTCGGTGTCGAGCGTGCGAGCGAGCTCGATGGTCTGCGCTCCCGTGTCGACCGCGAGGATCTTCGTGTTGGGTCCGCTCCGGGTCGGCATCACGACCCGGCGGGCGATGCTCAGCACGAGCAGCGCGGACGCCGCTCCGAGTGCGAGCAGGACAGGGAGAAGGAGTGCAACGGCGTGCCTGAGACTCTTCATCGCTTCCTGACTCTAGCCTGTTGCCGTGACCGCACCCCCCGATGCCGGGACCCTCTTCGAGAACGCCGCCGCAGAACTGCGCGAGACGGCGTTCCGTGACGACATCACCGTGCGCGAGATTCCGACCCCGACCGGCCTCGCGCCCTTCGCTCTGGCGCTCGCCGCCGATGTCCGCCCCGACGACGACGGCGACTCCGTGTACGGAACGGGTCGTTTCGTGCTGCTGCACGATCCGGACGAACCGGCGGGCTGGGGAGGATCGTGGCGGATCGTCATCTTCGCGCAGGCACCCCTCGAGACGGAGATCGGCACGGATCCGCTGCTCGCCGACGTCACCTGGTCGTGGCTCGTCGATGCCCTCGACTCCCGGGAGGCCCGGTACGGCGCAGCGTCGGGCACCTCCACCAAGACGCTGTCGAAGGGATTCGGGGGCCTCGCCCTCGAAGGCGACGGCGCACAGATAGAATTGCGGGCGTCCTGGACTCCGCAGGGCCCGTTCCGTCCGCACGTCGAGGCATGGGCCGAACTGGTCGGAATGCTGGCGGGTCTTCCGCCCGGTTCCGAGGGCATCGCCGTTCTCGGCGCGCGAAAGGCTGTACGTGACTGAATACTCCGTGATCTCGGATGCCGAGGAGTTCCGCGCCGCCTGCGCCGTGCTCGCGAACGGCACCGGACCGGTCGCCGTCGATGTCGAGCGCGCCTCCGGCTTCCGCTACTCCCAGCGCGCCTACCTCGTGCAGGTCTTCCGCCGGGACGCCGGCGTGTTCCTCTTCGACCCGCCCGCCATCGGCGACCTCACGCCGCTGAACGCGGCGATCGGCGACGTCGAATGGGTCTTCCACGCCGCGAGTCAGGATCTCCCCTCGCTGCGCGAACTCGATCTCGACCCGCACACGATCTTCGACACCGAGCTCGCCTCGCGCCTGCTCGGGCACGAGCGCGTGGGTCTCGCCGCCGTCGTCGAGCACACGCTCGGCATCACGCTGAAGAAGGAGCACTCGGCCGCGGACTGGTCGACGCGCCCGCTGCCGGATGCCTGGCTCGAATACGCGGCCCTCGACGTGCTGCACCTGATCGACGTGCGCGATGCGCTCGCCCTCGAACTCGAGGAGCAGGAGAAGACGGCATTCGCCGCCGAGGAGTTCGCGGCGACCCTGAGTCGCGCACCCAAGCCGCCCCGCGAAGACCCCTGGCGCCGTCTGAGCGGACTGCACCAGGTGCGCGGTGCCCGCAATCTCGCCGTGGCGCGCTCCCTCTGGCAGGCACGCGAAGCATATGCGCAGGCCCAGGACGTCTCCCCCGGACGCCTCATCCCCGACCGTTCGCTGGTGGCGGCGGTCATGGCGAATCCGCAGAGCAAGCAGGCGCTCGCCGGTATCAAGGAGTTCCAGGGGCGTGCGAGCCGCACGCAGCTCGACCGCTGGTGGCAGGCCATCGTCGACGGACGGGCGACCGAGGAGCTGCCGCGCGAACGGGTTCCGAGCGACGCTCTGCCGCCCCCGCGCGCCTGGGCGGATCGCAACCCCGAGGCTGATGCACGCCTGAAAGCCGCGCGCCCCGTGGTCGAGGCGATCGCCGAGGAACTGCACATGCCGACGGAGAACCTGTTGACGCCCGAGTACCTCCGACGCGTCGCGTGGGCGCCCGCGGGAGACACCCCGGAAGCCATCGGCGGCGCACTGACGGCGCTGGGCGCGCGCACCTGGCAGGTTGAACAAACCGCACAGAAGATCGCCGCCGCTTTTGTAGAAGCAGCGCAACAGCCCGACGAGGCTCCCGCCACGGCTTCGTAGGTTCGATCCAACCGATTCCTCCCCGTTTCGGGGCCTCCCTAGACTGAGGCCACCGCACAAACTTGGAGGCAAAGTGGCCGAGATCTCGGACGTCTTCTTCGTCGATGGAGTGCGCACCCCCTTCGGGCGCGCCGGCGAAAAGGGCATGTACTGGAACACCCGCGCAGACGACCTCGCCGTGAAGGCGACCATCGGTCTCATGGAGCGGAATCAGGCCGTCCCGGCCGACCGCATCGACGACGTCGCGATCGCCGCGACCTCGCAGACCGGGGATCAGGGACTCACGCTCGGTCGATCCGTGGCGATCCTCGCCGGACTCCCCCAGACCGTTCCCGGCCTCGCGGTCGAGCGGATGTGCGCGGGAGCGATGACGAGCGTGACGACCATGGGCGCCTCGATCGGGGTGGGCATGTACGACCTGGCCCTCGCCGGTGGCGTGGAGCACATGGGTCATCACCCGATCGGCGGCAACGCCGACCCGAACCCGCGATTCGTCGCCGAGAAGATGGTCGACCCCGGAGCTCTCAACATGGGCGTCACCGCCGAGCGCATCTTCGATCGCTTCCCGCACCTCACCAAGGAGCGCTCCGACCGGTTCGGCATGCTCAGCCAGCACAAGGTGCAGGCCGCCTACGACGCGGGCAAGATCCAGCCCGACCTCGTCTCGGTGGCGATCAAGGATGCCGAGGGCGCCTGGGGACTCGCGACCGAGGACGAGGGGCGCCGCCCCCAGACCACGATGGAGGATCTGGCCGCCCTGAAGACGCCGTTCCGCCCGCACGGTCGCGTCACCGCCGGCACCTCCTCGCCCCTCACCGACGGCGCGACGATGTCGCTGCTCGCCGGTGGCGGCGCGGTCAAGGAACTGGGTCTCGCCCCGAAGATGCGCATGGTCTCGTTCGCGTTCGCGGGCGTCCAGCCCGAGATCATGGGTATCGGTCCGATCCCGTCGACCGAGAAGGCGCTGAAGAAGGCCGGCCTGTCGATCTCCGACATCGGGCTCTTCGAGCTCAACGAGGCGTTCGCCATCCAGGTCATCTCGTTGCTCGATCACTTCGGCATCGCAGACGACGACCCCCGCGTCAACCAGTGGGGCGGGGCCATCGCGCTCGGCCACCCGCTCGCAGCCTCCGGTGTGCGCCTGATGATCCAGCTCGCGGCCCAGTTCGCCGAGCGCCCCGACGTCCGCTACGGCCTGACCGCGATGTGCGTCGGCCTCGGACAGGGCGGTTCGGTCATCTGGGAGAACCCGCACTACGACGGCAAGAAGCGGAAGTGATGGCAGGCATGGCGAACACGGTTTCCGAACAGTACGCGAACGTCGACTTCGCACCGATCCGGGCGCTCACCGACGGCGAGGTGATCACGCAGTCGCCCGTCCGCGACATCCGCCTGGCGTCGGGAAAGGTGCTCGCGCTCATCACGCTCGACAACGGTCGCGACCACACCCGCCCGAACACCCTCGGGCCCGCGACGCTCACGCAGCTCGGCGAGACGCTCGACGCTCTCACCGCGCGAGCGGCTGCCGGAGAGATCCAGGCGGTCGGTATCACGGGCAAGCAGTACATCCTCGCCGCGGGCGCGGATCTCTCCGACATCGGCAAGGTCGGATCGCGCGACAACGCCCGCCTCATCGCGCAGCTCGGCCACAAGGTGCTGGGCAAGTTCGGCGAGCTCGGCGTGCCCTCGTTCGCCTTCGTGAACGGTCTCGCACTGGGAGGCGGACTCGAGATCGCGTTGAACTCGACCTACCGCACGGTCGACTCCTCTGCCGCGGCGGTCGCGCTGCCCGAGGTCTTCCTCGGCATCATCCCCGGCTGGGGTGGCGCCTACCTGCTGCCGAACCTGATTGGCATCGAGAACGCGCTCGAGGTCGTCATCTCGAACCCGCTCAAGCAGAATCGGATGCTCAAGCCGCAGCAGGCGTTCGATCTCGGCATCTTCGACGCGATCTTCCCCGCGGCGAACTACCTCGAGAATTCACTGGCCTGGGCCGACGCGGTCCTCGGCGGCAAGAAGGTCGAGCGGAAGAACGAGCCCGGCAAGCTCGAGCGGCTCACCAAGTGGCCGATCGCGATCAAGATGGCGCGCGGCATGCTCGAGTCCAAGATCGGCACCGTGCCGAAGTCGCCCTATGCGGCGCTCGACCTGCTCGACAAGGCCAAGAGCGGCACCAAGGCCGAGGGGTTCGCCCGTGAGGACGAGGCCCTCGCCGAACTCGTCACGGGTGACCAGTTCGCGGCATCCATGTACGCGTTCGACCTCGTTCAGAAGCGTGCGAAGCGCCCCGTCGGCGCGCCGGACAAGGCCCTCGCCAAGAAGGTCACCAAGGTCGGCATCATCGGGGCCGGCCTCATGGCCAGCCAGTTCGCCCTGCTGTTCGTGCGCAAACTGCAGGTGCCGGTGCTCATCACCGACCTGGACCAGGCGCGCGTCGACAAGGGCGTGGCGTACATCCACGAGGAGATCGGCAAGCTCGAGGCCAAGGGCCGCCTCGACGCGGACTCCGCGAACAAGCTGCGCGCGCTGGTCACCGGCACCACCGACAAGAGCCTCTACGCGGACTGCGATTTCGTGATCGAGGCCGTGTTCGAAGAGGTCGGCGTCAAGCAGCAGGTGTTCGGCGAGATCGAGAAGATCATCGCCGAGGATGCGATCCTGGCGACGAACACCTCGTCGCTGTCGGTCGCGGAGATCGGCGCGAAGCTGGAGCACCCGGAGCGTCTCGTCGGCTTCCACTTCTTCAACCCGGTCGCGGTCATGCCGCTGATCGAGATCGTGAAGACGCCGAGCACGTCGGATGCCGCGCTGTCGACGGCCTTCGTGGTCGCTCGCAATCTCGGCAAGAACGCGGTGCTCACCGCCGACGCTCCCGGATTCGTCGTGAACCGCCTGCTGGCGAAGGTCATGGGGGAAGCGGCCCGCGCCGTGTACGAGGGCACCCCGATCGTCGACGTCGAGAAGGCGTTCGGTCCGCTCGGCCTGCCGATGGGTCCGTTCCAGTTGATCGACCTCGTCGGCTGGAAGGTAGCCGCGCACGTCCAGGACACGATGGCGACGGCATTCCCCGAGCGTTTCTACGCGAACGAGAACTTCCACGCCCTCGCAGAGCTGGACGCGATCGTCGAGAAGGACAAGGGCGGCCGGGTCACCGGCTGGACGAAGCAAGCCGAGAAGCTGCTGAAGCCCGCCGTCGGTTCCACGCCGGCATCGGCCGCGACGATCCTGCAGCGCGTGCAGGACGGCCTGGCCGACGAGATCAAGCGGATGCTCGACGAGGGCGTCGTCCCGGAGGTGGAGGACATCGATCTCTGCCTGATCCTCGGCGCGGGCTGGCCGTTCATCGACGGCGGCGCGTCGCCGTACCTCGATCGGGAGGGCGCGTCGGATCGTGCCTTCGGAGGATCGTTCCACACCCCGCAGATCCGGGGCGTCGAGAACCGCTGATCACGCGCAGCGGAGGGGGTCGTGCAGCGCGCACGGCCCCCTCCGTCGTTCTCCACGCGCTCGGCTGACGGTCGGTCGTTCCGACCCCGCCCCGTATCCGTCCGGCGGCGGTCGGGCGAACACGCACCGAACAGCGCATGAACAGCGCGCCTTCACGCCCGTTCACAGCACTCCGATCGCGGACGAGGGGGCACAGTGGTGTGCATGGACATGCTCCTCTCGATGCTGGGTGGCAAGGGACTCTCGGGTCTGCTCAAGACCGGGACCGCGATCCTCACGATTCTGCTGGTCGTTCCGGCGCTCCTGAAGATCTTCATCGTGACGGTGGACGAGGGCTGGGCAGCGATCCGCACCCGCAACGGCAAGCCGATCATCCGGAACCGCCCACAGCGGCGTCCGAACAGTCGCGGCGGTGCTGTCGGCGAAGTGGTCGTGCTCCATCCCGGATCGCACGGCGCGTTCCCGCTGTTCTACTGGTACAGGCTCGTCGACGTGCGTTGCCGCGCGACCGACCTGCCCGCCCGCGAGATGACGGGAGCGAAGGGGCACCAACATCGCGTCCACGCGTCGTTCGAGTGGAGACCGATCCCCACCGGCCGCGATCTCCGGGTGTTCGAGCTCGACGTCGTGAACGTGAAGGAGCGCGCGTCGAACATCGTCGGCGCAGCCTTGCGTGACGTGATCCGCGGCTTCGACGGTGCGGAACTCCCGCACAACGACGAGATCAACACCCGAGTCATCGCCGCGAGTGCCGACGAGGTACGGCGAGCCTGCGGCGTCGAGCTCGTGCGCGTCATGGTCACCGGCGATGCGCTCACCGACGGCTACCTGCTGTCGACGGCGCTCCGCGACACCGATCGCGACGCGCAGGCGGTCGCCGCGCTCCACGCGCTCAACTGATCAGCGCGGGTGTCAGCGCTTCTCGTGCAGCGGGAGATCGATCGTGCCGGTCTCCCCGGCGCTCCGTGCGACGGGGATACGTGTTCCCAGCACCTGCGCGACGACGTCCTGCGCGATCTTCGACGCGGTGAGACCGGCGTCCGCCAGGATCTGCTCCCGTGACGCGTGGTCGAGGAACTCGTCGGGCAGACCGAGCTCGTCGACCGCCGTATCGGTTCCTGCCTCGCGCAGCACCTGACGCACGCGCGTGCCGATCCCGCCGACGCGGATGCCGTCCTCCATCGTGATGACGAGACGATGACGTGCCGCCAGAGCGACGATCGACGGCTGCACCGGGATCGCCCAGCGCGGATCGATCACCGTGGCTCCGATCCCCTGGGCGCGCAACCGCTCCGCCACGTCCATGGCCATCGCCGCGAACGGGCCGATCGCCACGATCAGCACGTCTTCGCTCTCGCCTCGCGCGAGCACATCCACGCCGTCGTGGAGGCGGTCGAGCGCGGGCAGTTCGGCGGCGACCTCGCCCTTCGGGAAGCGGATGACCGTGGGCGCGTCGTCGACCAGGACGGCCTCTTCCAACGCCTCCGTGAGCCGGACGCCGTCGCGCGGAGCCGCGATACGGATGTGGGGCACGATCTGCAGCATCGCCAGATCCCACATGCCGTGATGGCTGGGTCCGTCGGGACCGGTCACCCCGGCACGGTCGAGCACGAACGTCACGCCTGCGCGGTGCAGCGCGACATCCATGAGCACCTGGTCGAACGCACGCCCCATGAAGGTCGCGTACACCGCGACCACGGGGTGCAGTCCCCCGTATGCGAGACCCGCCGCTGACGCGACGGCGTGCTGCTCGGCGATACCGACGTCGTACACGCGCTCGGGGAATCGCTCGGCGAACGGCGCCAGACCGGTGGGGCGGAGCATCGCGGCCGTGATCCCGATGACGTCTTCGCGGCGCGAGCCGATGTCGACGAGCGCATCGGAGAAGACATCTGTCCATCCGCGACCGCCCGACGAGAGTGTCTCGCCGGTCGCGGGGTCGATCTTGCCGACGGCGTGGAACTGGTCGGCGTCGTCGTCGCGCGCCGGCTGATAGCCGCGCCCCTTCTCGGTGATCGCATGAACGATCACCGGAGCGCCGTAGGACTTTGCGAGCTCGAGAGTCTCGAGGAGGGCGGGGAGGTCGTGCCCATCGACGGGCCCGAGGTACTTGATGTCGAGGTTCGAGTACAGGGCCTCGTTGTTCGTGAAGCGCGAGAGGAAGCCGTGCGTTCCGCCGCGGACGCCGCGGAACACGGCGCGCCCCACGGGACCGAAGGCGCGGAAGAGCCGATCGGACTTGTGGTGCAGGTCCTTGTACGCGGCGGCGGTGCGCACGCGGTTGAGGAAGCGCGACATGCCGCCGATGGTCGGGGCGTAGGAGCGCCCGTTGTCGTTGACGACGATCACGAGGTTGCGGTCGTTGTCGTCGGAGATGTTGTTGAGCGCTTCCCAGGTCATGCCCCCCGTGAGCGACCCGTCGCCGACGACCGCCACCACATGGCGGTCGGCGCGTCCGGTGGCCGTGAGGGCGCGGGAGACGCCGTCTGCCCAGCTCAGCGAACTGGACGCGTGCGAGGACTCCACGACGTCGTGCGGGCTCTCTCCGCGTTGCGGATAGCCGGCGAGACCGCCGCGCACGCGGAGACCCGAGAAGTCCTGGCGCCCGGTGAGCAGCTTGTGCACGTACGATTGGTGTCCGGTGTCGAAGATGAACGGATCGTCCGGCGAGGAGAACGTGCGATGCAGCGCGATCGTCAGCTCGACGACGCCGAGGTTCGGACCGAGATGCCCGCCCGTGCGGGAGACGTTCTCGACGAGGAAATCGCGGATCTCCTGCGCCAGATCGGCCAACTGCTCGGCGCTCAGACCGTCGAGGTCCCTGGGTCCTGAGATGCTCGGAAGAATGGGCATCGGCACCTCCTCACCTGCTGTGTCATCGGTCGCGGACTCGGTATCCGGGGCCTCATCGATGGTACCGCCAACCCCGGAGAATCCCCCGGGAGGCGCACCCCCTGGCATGACGAAGGGGACCCGGCTACGATGCGCCGGGTCCCCTGTCGGAGTGCTCAGACGAGCGAACGCAGAACGTACTGCAGGATGCCTCCGTTGCGGTAGTAGTCCGCCTCACCGGGGGTGTCGATGCGCACGACCGCGTCGAACTCGACGGCCTGCTTGCCCTCGGGCGAGTGCTCGCTCGGCGTGGCCGTGACGCGCACCGTCTTGGGGGTCACGCCGTTGTTGAGCTCTTCCAGGCCCTCGATCGAGACGATCTCGGTACCGTCGAGGCCCAGCGACTCCCAGCTCTCACCGGCGGGGAACTGCAGCGGGACGACGCCCATGCCGATCAGGTTCGAGCGGTGGATGCGCTCGAAGCTCTCGGTGATGACCGCCTTGACGCCCAGCAGGCTGGTGCCCTTCGCCGCCCAGTCGCGCGACGAGCCGGAACCGTACTCCTTGCCACCGAAGATGACGAGCGGGGTGCCCTGCTCCTGGTAGTTCATGCTCGCGTCGTAGATGTACGACTGCGGGCCGCCCGGCTGCGTGAAGTCGCGGGTGAAGCCACCCTCGACCACGGCACCGTCGTTGACCGCCGACACCATGAGGTTCTTCAGGCGGATGTTCGCGAACGTACCGCGGATCATCACCTCGTGGTTTCCGCGGCGCGAGCCGAAGGAGTTGAAGTCCTTGCGGTCGACGCCGTGCTCGGTCAGGTACTGCGCGGCCGGCGTGCCCGGCTTGATGTTTCCGGCGGGCGAGATGTGGTCGGTGGTGACCGAGTCGCCGAGGGTCGCCATGACACGAGCACCCTGGATGTCCTTCACCGGGGTGAGCTCCATCGTCATGCCCTCGAAGTACGGCGCCTTGCGCACGTAGGTCGAGTCCTCGTCCCACTGGAAGATCGCGTCTTCGGGAGTGGGCAGGCTGCGCCAGCGCTCGTCACCGTCGAACACGGTCGCGTACTGCTTGATGAACTGCTCGCGCGAGATCGACGAGTCGACGATCTCCTGCACCTCGTCGGGCGACGGCCAGATGTCCTTGAGGAAGACGTCGTTGCCGTCACTGCCCTTGCCCAGGGAGTCGTTCTCGAAGTCGAAGTGCATCGAGCCGGCCAGCGCGTAGGCGATCACGAGCGGCGGGCTCGCGAGGTAGTTCATCTTCACGTCGGGGCTGATGCGACCTTCGAAGTTGCGGTTGCCCGAGAGCACCGCGGTGACGGCCAGGTCGTGCGAGTTGATGGCCTCGGAGACCTCCTCGATCAGCGGACCGGAGTTTCCGATGCAGATCGTGCAGCCGTAGCCGACGGTGTAGAAGCCGAGACCCTCGAGGTCCTTGTCGAGACCGGACTTCTCGTAGTAGTCGGTGACGACCTTCGAACCGGGGCCGAGCGTGGTCTTGACCCACGGCTTCTGCTTGAGACCCTTCTCGAGCGCCTTGCGAGCGACGAGACCGGCGGCGATCATGACCGACGGGTTCGACGTGTTGGTGCACGAGGTGATGGCCGCGAGCGTGACGGCGCCGTTGTCGAGGATGTACTTCTCGCCGTCGGGGGTCGTCACCGGAACCGGCTTGGAGGCGTTCGCCGGTGCTCCGCTGTTGATGTGGACCGGACGCGTGGTCGGCTCCTCGTCGCCGGGGGCCTGACCGGGGTCGGACGCCGGGAACGAGTGCTTGGACTCGAGGTCGACGATCGAGTCGGAGGTCGACGGGGTCGCGTATCCGAGGATGTCCTGCTCGAACTGCGACTTGGCCTCCGACAGGAGGATGCGGTCCTGCGGGCGCTTCGGGCCGGCGATCGACGGGACCACGGTCGCGAGGTCGAGCTCGAGGTACTCGCTGAACACGGGCTCCTGCGAGGGGTCGTGCCACAGCTTCTGCGTCTTGGCGTACGCCTCGACGAGCGCGACGGCCTCTTCGCTGCGGCCCGTGAGGCGCAGGTAGTCGAGCGTGACGTCGTCGATCGGGAAGATCGCGGCGGTCGACCCGAACTCGGGGCTCATGTTGCCGATCGTGGCACGGTTGGCGAGCGGCACGGAGGCCACTCCCTCGCCGTAGAACTCGACGAACTTGCCGACGACGCCGTGCTTGCGCAGCTGGTCGGTGATCGTGAGGACGACGTCGGTCGCCGTGACGCCGGCGGGGATCTCACCGCTGAGCTTGAAGCCGACGACGCGCGGGATGAGCATCGACACGGGCTGACCGAGCATCGCGGCCTCGGCCTCGATACCGCCGACGCCCCAGCCGAGCACGCCGAGACCGTTGACCATCGTGGTGTGCGAGTCGGTGCCGACGCACGTGTCGGGGTACGCGCGCAGCACGCCGCCCACCTCGCGGTCGTAGATGACCTTCGCCAGGTGCTCGATGTTCACCTGGTGCACGATGCCCGTTCCGGGCGGCACGACCTTGAAATCGCTGAAGGCCGTCTGACCCCAGCGGAGGAACTGGTAGCGCTCGCCGTTGCGCTCGTACTCGATCTCGACGTTGCGCTCGAGGGCGTTCTCGGAGCCGAACAGGTCGGCGATCACCGAGTGGTCGATGACCATCTCGGCCGGCGAGAGCGGGTTGATCTTGTTCGCGTCGCCGCCCAGGGCCGTGACGGCCTCGCGCATCGTGGCGAGGTCGACGATGCAGGGCACACCGGTGAAGTCCTGCATCACGACGCGCGCCGGCGTGAACTGGATCTCGGTGTTCGGCTCGGCCGCGGCATCCCACGATCCGAGCGCCTCGATCTGCGCCTTCGTGACGTTCGCGCCGTCCTCGGTTCGAAGGAGGTTCTCCAGCAGCACCTTGAGGCTGAAGGGGAGCTTGTCGAAACCGGGCACCGTGTCGATGCGGAAGATCTCGTAGTCGGTGCTGCCGACCGTCAGGGTGCTCTGGGCACCGAAGCTGTTCACCGTGGACACGATTCCGTCTCCTTCTGATCTGATGGAAGCGACAGGCGATTCCATCTTGCTCGCCTGGGAGGGGCCGGGGCTAGCAAGGCGGACCTAACCAGTCTGCGCCTTCGACCCTCCAGGCAGAAGCCCTGCAATTTATCTTGATGTCAAGATAAATCTATCACGCCTCGGACGTCGTCTCCGCCGCCTGCGCCTCGCGCTTCTCCGGCGGGTACAGCGCGCGCACGACGAGCCACGTCACGGCGACCATCGGGGCGAACAGCGGCAGCCCCATGATCAGCTTGAGCGTGCCCAGCGCCGTCACCTCGCCCGCGAGGTACAGCGGGAGCTGCACGGCGAGGCGCGCGAAGAAGAGGGCCGACCAGGCCACGCCGAGCCAGAGGAACGCGCGACGCTTGCGACGATCCTGACGCCACGCCATCCCCTCCCCCATGAGGAAGCCCGCGGCGATGCCGATGAGCGACCAGCCGATGAGTGCGGTGACGAGCAGGACCGTGCCGTACGCGGCGTTCGTGATCAGCCCGGGCACGAAGTTGTCCTGCCCGCGCCCGGTGATCAGCGCCAGCGCGGCGGCCGCACCCGCGGCCACCAGCCCGCCGATCGCCGCGGACGGCGGCGACTTCTGCACGAGACGGACGATCGTGAACACGGCGGCGAGCCCCACCGACACCCCGAGGGCGAGGATGAGCGGCTCGGGGCGGATCGTGAACAGAACGACGAACGCCAGACTGGGCAGGACGGACTCGAGGATCCCGCGCCATCCGCCGATCGCCGACCAGACGACCGTGTGCGTGTTCGCACCCTCGGCGGGGTCGACACCGGCGCGGCGCGCCGCTCCGCTGAGCGCCGCGCCGAGGATCTCCGAGGCCGACTGCTCGCGGTCGCCCTGCGGGGCCGCCCCGCTCACGCCGATCCCGGCGTGGCCGGCATCTTCAGCGGAATGAGGTCGCGAGGCGGCATGGGCGAGCCGCCGCGCACGACGACGATCGAACGGAAGAGATCCTCGACCTTCGCGGCGGCGTCGGGGTCGGATGCCGCGGCA
Organism: Microbacterium sp. NPDC087868; assembly: GCF_044900755.1. Taxonomy (NCBI): domain Bacteria; kingdom Bacillati; phylum Actinomycetota; class Actinomycetes; order Micrococcales; family Microbacteriaceae; genus Microbacterium; species Microbacterium sp. NPDC087868. Next base: position 365,467 of record NZ_JBJDNO010000001.1, on the reverse strand, counting down.
CCGCCGATCACGCCGCGCAGGAACCACCGCGGACCGTCGATTCCGATGAAGCGCGCGAGGCGGAGCCCACTGCCCTCGTTCGCGGCGGCGGGCACCTCCGCCAGCAGCTCCTTGCCGAGAGAGCCTTCGCGCTCTTCAACGCGGCCGCCCTGGGCCTTGACCTGGTCGCGGAGCTGGACCCGGGTCTCGTCCCAGAGTCCGCCGGAGCGAGGCGCTGCGAAGGGCTGCACCTGCAGCGAGGAATCCGCGTAGTCGAGACCGACGGCGACGATGCGCTTGGACTGCTCCTCGACCTCGAGGCGGAGGTTGAGGCCCTCGCGCGGCAGGATCTTGATGCCGCCGAGGTCGATGTAGGGCCGGACCGGATTCGCCTCGGAGTCGTCGAAGGGGCCGTCGACGGCACGGTTCAGCGGTGCGGACTCCTGGGGAGTGGGGGTGTTGTCAGTCATTGCTCTTCCCTGCCTGATATCCGGTGGATCCGAATCCGCCCTCGCCGCGAACGCTCTCGGGCAGTTCGTCAACCGGGTGGAACACGGCACGCGTCACCGGCATGATGATCAGCTGCGCGATACGATCGCCGACCGCCACATCGTACGCGCTCCGGGTGTCGGTGTTGATCAGACTCACCTTGATCTCACCCCGGTAGCCGGCGTCGACGGTTCCCGGCGAGTTCACGATCGAGATGCCGTGCTTCGCCGCGAGTCCGCTGCGCGGCACGACGAAGGCGGCGTAGCCGTCCGGCAGCGCGATGCGCACACCCGTGGCCACCAGCGCGCGCTCGCCCGGCTCGAGGTGCACGGCCTCCGCGGCCGTCAGGTCCGCGCCGGCATCGCCGGGATGCGCATAGACCGGCGGCTGAGCGGCGATAATGGGGACATCAACGGAATCGGTCACCCCATGAGGCTAATGCAGAACCCCACCACCGACGCACGATCGCGCTACCGCGAGCGGCTCTCGCCGAGCCTGTGGCTCCTGGTCACGGTCGCGCTCGCCGGCCCCATGGTGGCGCTCATCTTCGTCCCGGTCGGCGCGACGATCGCGCTCGTCGCCGGAGCAGTCGTCTCGGCGCTCCTCGTGGCGCTCTTCATCCTCATCACCCCGGTCGTCTCGGTCGAGGACGGGGTGCTCCGCGCCGGCCGTGCACACATCGACGTCGCCCATCTGGGTGCTCCGCTCGCGCTCACGGGCAACGATGCGAAGGACGCCCGAGGAACGGGACTGCCCGCTCGCGGATGGCACCTGATCCGCGGCGGCATCGACGGCATCGTGGTCGTCCCGAACGACGATCCCGCCGACCCGGTGACCGCCTGGACGGTCTCTACCCGCACTCCCGACCGCCTCGCCGCGGCCATCCGCACCGCGCAGCGCTGAGCGCGCCGCCCGCGATCGAGTACCAGGCACAAACGACAACGCGCCCCTGACCGCGAGGGTCGGGGCGCGTGATTCGTCGCGCTGAGCCGTCAGGCCGCGCATTCCTTGCAGATCGGGCCTGCGGCCTCTTCGTGGTCGAGCTGCGAGCGGTGCTTCACGAGGAAACAGCTCATGCACGTGAACTCGTCCTGCTGCGCGGGCAGCACGACGACGTCCAGCTCGAGGTCGGAGAGGTCGGCTCCGGGGAGGTCGAAGCTGGACGGGTTGTCGGCGTCCTCGTCTCCGGTCGATCCGGAGAGCTTGTCGGGAACGCGCTCCTTCAGGGCTTCGATCGACTCGGAGTCGTCTTCGCTCTTACGGGGGGCGTCGTAGTCGGTTGCCATGCGGTTAGATCTCCACATTCATGGTGCGAGTGGTGGTGCGCCGTCGGGTATTCGGCGGCCATAGTTTGCATGACCGAGAGGCATTTCGCAAATGCCGGTGCGATCGACAGAGCAAACTCGCGGCGCGCCCACGGTATTCCCGCCCGGACCGGGCCACGCGTGACACCATGAATGCACACCCATCAGAGGGGCATTCGCATGGAAAACGTCACCATCGTCGGCACCGAGGCAGGAGTCCTCGTGCTCGCGACCGAGTCTGGCGAGCGGTTCGCGCTGGCCATCGACGACGTGCTGCAGCGGGAGCTGCGCAGGGCGACCCGGCAGGCCGAACCGGCCGCCCAGAAGCTCGCCGCCAGCCCGCGCGACATCCAGGCGCAGATCCGCGCCGGTCTCACGGCATCCGAGGTGTCCGCGCTGCTCGGAATCAGCGTCGACGACGTCGTGCGCTTCGAGGCGCCGGTGCTCGCCGAGCGCGAGCACGTCATCGGACAGGCGCTCGCCGTCCCCGTGCTGATCGGCAGCGAAGTCGAACCCGACGCGCAGCCCACGTTCGGCACGGCCATCCGCGCCAAGCTCTCCGACGTCGCGGCGACCGCCGAGCGTTGGGCGAGCTGGAAAGAGGAGTCCGGCTGGATCATCAAGCTGGAGTTCACGGCGAACGAGGTCGATCACGACGCGCGGTGGAGCTTCGATCCCCGCCGCAGCGCCCTGTCGCCCCTGAACGCCGACGCCACCCAGCTCTCCCGCCAGGGGTCCCTCCCCGACGGGCTCATCCCGCGTCTGCGCGCCGTGGAGTCCGACCGCACCTCCTCGCCCTACAAGGACGACAGCCGGTTCGACTCCGGAGCGTTCGGCCCGCGTCTCGTGCCGGCCCCCGAGGTCTCCGTCGAGGAGCCGTCCGCTCCCGAACGATCGAACGCGGCGGCGCAGGCCGCGGCGATCAATCGCGCGCCCGAGACGCAGAGCACGAATCCCGAGACGGCCGATCTGCTGGAGGCGCTCCGTCGTCGCCGCGGACAGCGCGAGGCTTCGCCGGCCATCGACGACGCGCCGACTGCCGAGCAGAGCCCGCCGGCCGCAACCACCGACGACGAGCCGGATCGCAACCTGATCGCGCTCTTCGAGGACGCCTTCGAGCCGGAGCAGTCCGACGAGCCCCGCACGGATGCTCCCCCGTCCCCGCGCGACCCCTCCGATTCGAACGAATCCTCCACGCGGAAGCGGCGCCGGAACGCGATGCCCTCCTGGGACGAGATCGTCTTCGGAGCGCGCACCGACGAGTGACGCTCGTGGGTTCAGTGCGCGAACGCACCGAGCCCGATCAGCGGAACCTGACGCTCCTCGGGAGTGAGTCCGCCGTGCTGTCCCACCATGCCGCGACCGCGTTGATCGGCGGCAGTGCCGTCGTAGATCGCCCCGTTCCCCCGTGGGACGGCGAGCAGGTCGCCGATGCGCGCCGCCGCGGCATCCGCGACCCGCGGTCCGAACAGGCCCGCGGCGATCGCCTCATCCCGTGAGGCGACGTCGGCGAGGCCCGCGAGGTCGGAGCGCCACCGGGCGATGACCTCGTCGGGGTCGGCTGCGGGGTCGAGATAGGCGTGGATCATGCGCGGCTCTCCCCCGACGTGCCGTACACCCGTCAGATGAGCCTCGTCGAGAACGATCTGCCGCCGTTCGGGAACATCGATCATGCCGTGATCCGACGTGACCAGCACTCCCACGCCGGACGGCACGCGCGCGGAGAGTGCGGCATCGACGTCCTCGAGCGCGGCCAGCCACTCCGCGGAGGCCATCCCGTGCTTGTGCCCCGCCTTGTCGACCTCGGGCAAGTAGCAGTAGACCAGGGAACCGGGGTTCTGTTCGGCGAGGGCGTAGGCGAGACGCACGCGATCGGCCGCACGCGCCTCCGCAGCGAAGGCGGCGCCGCGCATCGTCGCTCGGGTGAATCCGCTCTGCGCATAGGCGGCGAGTCCGACCGCGAACGCCCCGTGCCCGGTCGCTGCCGCACGCTCGAAGATCGTCGGAGCCATCTGCCAAGTCGCGGGGTCGAGCCCCTCACTCTCCCATCCCGTGAGCTGATTGACGAGAAGGTCGCGATCCGGGTCGACGACGCGGTAGCCCATCAGACCGTGCTCGCCCGGCCAGACACCGGTGAGGATGCTCGTCAATGCGGAGGCGGTCGTCGAGGGGAACACCGATGTCGCGACGTCGCGCTTGGTCATCTGCGCCGTCAGGTTGCGCGCATGACCGGCGTGCGCGCGCAGTCCGATGGCACCGAGGCCGTCGATCACGACGAGCACGACCGACGCGGCTCGGGGAAGACGCCCGGCATCGCCGCTCAACGCGGAGAACACGTCGTCCGCCACCCCGACGATGCTCCGGGCTGACGCGGACTCGGACGGTAGCATGAGGGACACCCGAGCCAGTCTGACACAGGCTCCCGCACGCCCTCAGGAACCCCATGCCGAAAACGCCGCCGCCCGAGCCCGTCGAGGAGCGCATCCAGGACATCGATCTCTCCAGCGAGATGCAGGGGTCCTTCCTCGAGTACGCGTACTCCGTGATCTACTCGCGCGCCCTCCCCGACGCCCGCGACGGCCTCAAGCCGGTGCAGCGCCGAATCCTGTACCAGATGGCCGAGATGGGGCTGCGCCCCGACCGCGGACACGTCAAGAGCGCCCGTGTCGTCGGCGAGGTGATGGGAAAGCTGCACCCGCACGGTGACTCGGCGATCTACGACGCGCTGGTGCGTCTCGCCCAGGACTTCGCCCTCCGCGTGCCGCTCGTCGACGGGCACGGCAACTTCGGCTCCCTGGACGACGGGCCCGCGGCCGCCCGCTACACGGAGGCGCGCCTCGCCGCTTCCGCCCTCGCCCTCACCGAGAACCTCGATGAAGACGTCGTCGACTTCGTCCCCAACTACGACGGGCAGTTCCAGCAGCCGGCCGTGCTGCCCGCCGCGTTCCCCAACCTCCTGGTCAACGGCGCGAGCGGTATCGCCGTGGGTATGGCGACCAACATGGCGCCGCACAACCTGATCGAGGTCGTGGCCGCCGCGACGCACCTGCTCGAGAACCCGGACGCGACGACCGAAGAGCTCATGGAGTACGTGCCGGGACCGGACTTCCCCTCCGGCGGGGTCCTCATGGGCCTCGACGGTGTGAAGGACGCCTACACGACCGGTCGCGGCGCGCTCAAGGTGCGCGGGAAGGTCTCGATCGAGCCCCTGGGCCCGCGTCGCACCGGCATCATCGTCTCGGAGCTGCCCTACATGGTCGGCCCCGAGCGGCTGATCGAGAAGATCCGCGATGCCGTCCAGGCCAAGAAGCTCCAGGGCATCAGCGACGTCACCGACCTCACCGACCGCAATCACGGCCTGCGCGTCGCGATCGGCATCAAGACCGGGTTCGATCCGAACGCCGTGCTCGAGCAGCTCTATCGCCTCACCCCGCTCGAGGACTCGTTCAACATCAACAACGTCGCCCTCGTGGGCGGCCAGCCCCGCACGCTCGGCCTCAAGGAGATGCTCAGCGTCTACGTGGCCCACCGGCTCGAGGTCATCACCCGCCGCAGCCGTTACCGTCTGGCCCGGCGCGAGGAGCGCCTGCACCTCGTCGAGGGCCTCCTGATCGCGATCCTCGACATCGACGAGGTCATCCAGGTCATCCGATCGTCCGACGACTCCGAGCAGGCCCGCACCAAGCTGCGCGACGTGTTCGATCTCAGCGAGCTCCAGGCCGAGTACATCCTCGAGCTTCGGCTGCGTCGACTCACCAAGTTCTCGCGCATCGAACTCGAAGCCGAGCGCGACGCGCTCCTCGCCGACATCGCGGCGCTCCGCGAGCTCCTCGGCAGCGACGCGCTGCTGCGTCAGGCGGTCGCCACCGAACTCGACGCCGCCGCGGACGCCTACGGCACCCCCCGCCGCACGCTGCTCATGAACGCCGCACCGCCGAAGCCCCGCGCGACGAAGGGCGCCGTCGACCTGCAGATCGCGGATGCGCCGACCGTCCTCGTGCTGTCGACGACCGGGCGCGCGGTGCGGGTCGACCTCGTCGACGGGCAGGAGCTCACGGTTCCCGCGCGCCGCAGCAAGCACGATGCGATCCTCGCGACGGTCGAGACGACGGTGCGGGCGGAGATCGGCGCGCTGACGAGTGCCGGGCGCGTGGTGCGCTTCTCCCCCGTCGACCTGCCCTCGGTGCCGTCCAGCTCGGTGCAGCTCGCCGCAGGCACGCCGCTGCGCGACTACCTCGGGATCACGACCCGCGGGGAACGCATCCTCGGATTCGTTCGCTTCGACAGTGAGACCCCGATCGCGCTGGGGACGGCGCAGGGAACGGTGAAGCGCATCGTCCCGACCTCGATTCCGGTGCGTCCGGACGTCGAGGTCATCGGGATGAAGGCCGGGGACTCCGTCGTGGGTGCCGCGGACGCACCCGACGACTCCGAGGCGGTGTTCGTCACCACCGACGCCCAACTGCTGCGCTTCTCGGCCTCGGCCGTGCGCCCGCAGGGCGCCCCCGCAGGCGGCATGGCCGGCGTGAAGCTCGGGGCGGGCGCATCCGTGCTCTTCTTCGGCGTCGTCGGCGCGGGATCGGATGCCGTCGTGGCGACGGTCTCGGGCTCCGACAGCATCCTTCCCGGCACCGATGCGGGGCGCGCGAAGGTGTCGTCGTTCGAGGAGTACCCGGCGAAGGGTCGCGCCACGGGCGGCGTGCGCGCGCACGCCTTCCTGAAGGGTGAGGACCGGCTGACGGTGGCCTGGGTCGGGGCCAGCCCCGCGCAGGCCGTCGACCCCACCGGCGCCGTGCGGAAGCTGCCCGAGTCCGGAGCTCGACGCGACGCCTCGGGTCAGCCGACGGATGGTGTCATCGGCAGTATCGGACGCACGCTGGTCTGATCTCCACCGCGCTCATCGTATCGCGGCAAGGCCTCTCGGGGAGCCTCGGAGGGTGGGAAAGAAGATCGGACTCATTCTTGCGGGCAGCGTTCTCATCGGAGTCTTTCTCGCCTGGATGCTCGCCAAGGGAACGGACGAGGCTCAGGCGTGGATCGATCCGAATCCGTGGCTCGGCTTCGTTGCCTGGGGCCTCGCGTTGCTCTGCCTCCTCGGTGGTGCCGCATTGATCGCTCGCGTCGTGTTCCGCGCGGACGCAGATCGAACGGACGAGGTCGGCCCCTCTCGATGAGCGTTGCTCGCGGAAACGCGACCTAGGCGTCGATCGCCTCGCGCGACAGACGGTCGGAGGAGTCGATGATGAACTCGCGACGCGGAGCGACCTCGTTGCCCATCAACAGTTCGAAGACACGACCGGCGGCTTCGGCATCCTCCATGCGCACGCGTCGGAGCAGACGCCCCGAGCGGTCCATCGTGGTGTTCGCCAACTGCTCGGCATCCATCTCACCCAGACCCTTGTACCGCTGGATCGGCTCCTGCCAGCGCTTGCCGGCCTTGCGGAGCTTGGCCAGCAACGCGTGCATCTCCTGCTCGCTGTACGTGTAGATCGTCTCGTTCGGCTTGGAGCCCGGGTTCATGACCACGACACGGTGCAGCGGCGGCACTGCGGCGAACACACGCCCGTGCTCGATGAGCGGCCGCATGTAGCGGAAGAAGAGGGTGAGCAGCAGGGTGCGGATGTGGGCGCCGTCGACGTCGGCATCGCTCATCAGGATCACCTTGCCGTACCTCGCGGCGTCGATGTCGAAGCTGCGCCCCGAGCCGGCACCGATCACCTGGATGATCGATGCGCACTCCGCGTTCGACAGCATGTCGCCGATCGACGCCTTCTGCACGTTGAGGATCTTGCCGCGGATGGGGAGCAGCGCCTGGAACTCGCTGTTGCGCGCGTTCTTCGCCGTCCCCAGGGCCGAGTCGCCCTCGACGATGAAGAGCTCACTGCGCTCGACCTCGTTCGTACGGCAATCGACGAGCTTGGTCGGCAGCGTCGACGACTCGAGAGCGTTCTTACGACGCTGCGTCTCCTTGTGGGCGCGCGCCGAGACGCGGGCCTTCATCTCGGCGACGATCTTGTCGAGCAGCTGCGTCGCCTGACTCTTGTCGTCGCGCTTCGTCGAGCTGAAACGCGCCGCGAGATCCTTGCGGATCACCTGGGCCACGATCTGGCGCACGGCGGGCGTGCCGAGCACCTCCTTGGTCTGCCCCTCGAACTGCGGTTCGGGCACGTTGACCGTGAGCACGGCGGTGAGCCCGGCGAGCACGTCGTCCTTCTCGAGTTTGTCGTTGCCGACCTTGAGCCGACGGGCGTTCTGCTCCACCTGTGCGCGCAGCACCTTCAGCAGCTCCTGATCGAAGCCCTGCTGGTGCGTACCGCCCTTGGGCGTCGCGATGATGTTGACGAACGACCGGGTCGTGGTCTCGTAACCCGTCCCCCACCGCATCGCGATGTCGACCTTGCACACGCGCTCGACCTCGGTCGCCACCATGTGGCCGTCGGCTTGCAGCACGGGAACCGTCTCCTTGAACGTCCCCTCGCCCTGCACGCGCCAGGTGTCGGTCACGGGCGGGTCACTGGCGAGGTAGTCGACGAACTCCGAGATGCCGCCCTCGTAGTGGTAGCTCGTCTCGACGTTCTCCTCCGCGCGCTCGTCGCGCACCACGATCTCGAGCCCCGGCACGAGGAACGCGGTCTGCCGAGCGCGCGTCTCGAGGTCACCGAGCTGGAAGGCGGCGTCCTTGGTGAAGATCTGACGGTCGGCCCAATAGCGGATACGCGTGCCCGTGACGCCTCGCGGAGCCTTGCCGACGACCCGCAGCTCGCTCTTCTGCTCGAACGGGGTGAAGGCCGCATCCGGCCGCTTGCCGTCGCGGTCGTCGAAGAGACCCGGTTCGCCGCGGTGGAACGACATCGCGTAGGTCTTGCCGCCGCGATCGACTTCGACGTCGAGACGTTCGGAGAGCGCGTTCACGACGGAGGCTCCGACACCGTGCAGACCGCCGGAGGCCGCGTACGACCCTCCGCCGAACTTGCCACCGGCGTGCAGCTTGGTGAAGACGACTTCGACACCGGTCAGACCGGTGCGCGGCTCGACATCGACCGGGATGCCGCGGCCGTTGTCGTGCACCTCGACGCTGCCGTCCGGGTGCAGGATGACATCGATCTTCGCGCCGTTGCCGGCGACGGCTTCGTCGACGGCGTTGTCGATGATCTCCCAGAGGCAGTGCATGAGCCCGGGCGATCCGTTCGAGCCGATGTACATACCGGGACGCTTGCGGACAGCCTCGAGGCCTTCGAGCACCTGGAGATGATGGGCGGAATACTCGGCGGTCACAATCTCCGATTCTATGTTCGAATACCCCGCACGGCCCGCCGACACTCCCCGGACCGGCCCACCGCGTGCCGCGCGCGTACGCGGTGAGCGAAACACGCCGTGATCCGGGCATGCTCCCACCCACTCCGTGGTTGTATTGAGCACGCTCCCCAGCGAACCCGAATCGAGGAGGCACCGAGATGAACGCAACGACCGAACGTGAGACCTCCGTGGTCGAGTTCCGCCTGACCGCAGCAGACCGCTGCGACTCGTGCGGCGCGCAGGCCTACATCGCAGCCGAGGTCAACGGCTCCGAGCTCCTGTTCTGCGCCCACCACGGACGCAAGTACGAAGAGAAGCTCCGCGCCATCGCAACGAGCTGGCACGATGAGACCGCGCGTCTCGTCGAGGCCGTCTGACCCCGACTCCACGAAGGCCCTCCCGCGGTGACGCGTCGAGGGCCTTCTGCATACCCTCCCGCGGTTCCGCGTCTCGGCGTCAGACGACGACGCGGCGCACGCGCGAGGTCAGCCGGGTGAGGATCTCCTCGCCCACGGTGTCGATCCGCTCGGCGAGAGTCGTCGCGGACGACTCCCCCCACTCGCCCGCTCCGAAGACGCGCACGACGTCGCCCACCACAGCGCCCGGCCACCCGGCGACGACGCTCCGGGTGTGATCGATGCGGCGCAGCTCCCGCGCTCCCTGGGGTGTGCCGACGGCGACCCCCGCGAGCGTCGAGGGGATGCCGTCGAAGCTCCCGATCGCGACGACCGCATCGCCGTCGACGACGTCGACCACCGAGGCGGTCAGCGTCGCGACCGGACGGATGCCGTCGAGCTCGGGGCCGTCGGCCGAGCGGACCCCGTAGCAGAACGCGCCGATGCGCGACAGCGTGCCGCGCAGTTCGGGCCGCCACCACGAGGCCGCAGACGCCGTCAGATGGAGGAAGGTCGGAGCGGCACCGGTGTCGCCCACCTGCCGCACTGCCTCCAGGAAGACCGCCTGAGCCTCGTCGTCCTCGGCATCGCTCGCTTCGGCGATGTGGCTCCAGATGCCGACGAGTTCCAGCACGCCTGCCGCCTCGGCCGCCCGCGCGGTGGCGACGGCATCCGCCCAGTCCTCCGGCAGGATGCCGTTGCGATGCAGCCCGCTGTCGATCTTGAGGTGCACGCGCGCACGCACCTCGATCGCCGTCGCCCGGGCGATCACCCGGTCGAGGTAGTCCGCCGTGCCGATGCCCAGATCGACATCGTGCAGCAGCGCCTCGTCGATCTCCGCGTCGGTGGACGTGACCCAGGCGAAGATACGCGCGCCGCCGCCAGCGACCCGCCGCACATCGATGGCGCTGCGCACGTCGAAGCTGCCGATCCAGGTCACGCCGGACTCGATCGCCGTCTCGACCGCCCAGGGCAGCCCATGGCCGTACGCGTCGTCCTTCACGACGATCATGAGCTCGGACGGCGCGATGCGCCGCTGCACCGCCGCGATGTTGGCGCGCAGAACGTTTCCGTCGAGCCGCAGTTCGGGACGCGTCACGCCTCCCACCCCCGATCCGCGTGGATGCCGGCGACGGTGATCAGCTCGGGCATCGTGAGCCCGGTGACCTCCGCCCATCGCGCCAGTCCGGGGGCAGCGGGACCCGTGCCGCCGAAGTAGGTCGCCTCGGTTCCGACCGCGGCATCCGCCCCGCCGAGGTCGACCACGCAGACATCCATCGCGACACGCCCGACGATCGGTCGTTCGCGTCCGTCGATCTCGACGGACGCGCGGTTGCCGAGCGCCCGCATGATCCCCTGGGCGTAGCCGCCCGTGATCAGCGCCACCGTGGTGTCGCTCTCGGCCCGGAACGTGTAGCCGTACGACACCGCATCGCCTGCCCGCAGGCGCTTGGTCGAGAGCACGAGACCGTGCAGGCGCATCACCGCGCGCACCGGCATCACGCCGTCGCGATCGGGAAGGCCGTAGAGCAGTGTCGAGTCGATATCGGCCTCGCCGTCGAGCGTCGCCGCGATTCCCTCGAGAGCGAGCGCCTCGAGCACGCCCGGCGAATCGACGAGCACGCGCTCGGCGCCGACCGCCGTCACCGCGTGCGCGACCGCCAGCACGCCGTGCCCCCAGGCATCGCGTCGCAGGTCGGCGACGTGCCCGCCCGCGTGGAGCGCGGCGGCAGCGCCGGAGGCCAGAGCGGAGCGGGAGATCATCGCCCGCGGCCGGGCACTCGAAGTCGTCTCACGCACGGTTTCCAGCCTATCGGTGTCTCCCAGGAGACGATCGGTGCCCACCGTAGACTGGGGAGAACCCCCTCTCACCTTCGGAGTCACATGTCACGTCTTTCCCTCGCGCCCCGCATCCGCTACCTGATCGGGCGCGCACGACGCATCGACGTCGGATCGGTCGTCGAACGCGCGAAAGAGGCGTCGGAGCAGCACCACAAGGCCGTGCCCGCGATCGTCGTCGACATGCTCTGGTCGGCAGCACGGCACAACGTCGGGTTCCAGGACTACATCGACTACGACTTCGCGATGCTGACCCGCGCGGAGCGCGAGACGTACATGACCCACCCCGTCTCCAACCAGCTCTCGCAGCGCTACGACCACCCGGACTTCCGATGGATCTTCCAGGACAAGGTCGAGTTCGACAAGCACTTCTCCGCCCACCTGCACCGGGAGTGGCTGGTGGTCGAGGAGGGTAACGCCGACGCCGTGCGCGAACTCACGCAGCGTCTCGGCACGATCGTCACCAAGGAGCCGGTCGGCCAGGCCGGAACCGGTGTGCACCGCTACCACGCGGCCGACATCGAGGACTGGGACGAGTTCCACCGCGGACTCCTCAACAGGGGCGAACTCCTCATCGAAGAGGTCATCCGCCAGCACGACGCCCTCGCCGCGGTCTGCCCCGGCACCGTCAACACCACGCGGATCACGGCGTTCTTCGACGGCGAGAAGGCGCACATCCTCGCGATGGCGCAGAAGTTCGGCCGCGGGGCGGTCAGCGATCAGATGACCTTCGGCGGCTTCTACACGATGCTCGACGAGAACGGCCACGCCGTGGGCGCCGGCTACGACTCGCACGGCCATGTGCACGAGACGCACCCCGACTCGGGCTTCCGGATCGCCGACTTCCAGCTCCCCTACATGGACGAGGTGCGCGCCTTCATCGATCAGGTCGCGCGCGTCGTCCCGCAGGTGCAGTACGTGGGCTGGGACATCGTCGTCTCCCCCGACGGCCCCGTGCTCGTCGAGGGCAACTGGGGTGCCGGCGTGTACGAGAACAAGCCGAGCGTCACCGGCATCCGCACCGGACACAAGCCGCGCTACCGCGAGGTCATCGGCTTCTGAGACGCAGACGAAAGGGCCCCGGATGCCGCGAAGCATCCGGGGCACTTTCCCGTGTCGTTCTCGCGACCGGTCAGATCTCGCGGACGATGCCCAACGGCGTGGACTCCACGCCCTGGCCGAGCGGGTTGTCGCCGAGGATCTTGACGAGCCGACGTTCGCCGTCCTTGTCGAGGGTCGATCCGAGGATGTTCCCGCCGATGTCGTTGATGTCGACGACGGCGACCTCCGCCGTGCCGCCCAGCAGCGTCTTGAGGCGCGCAGCGACCTCTCGCGGGTTCTTCGGCCCGAGCACGACCGCCTGGTTGTAGGGCGGGATCGTGTGCTTGGTGGGGCCGTCGATCGCGCGCGCCTTGTCGCCGGCGATGCGGTAGAAGTCACCGCGTCGGCCGAACGCCTTCGTCACTGCGGACACCGCGGCGGCGAAGAGGATGCGCGGAGTTCCGCATTCGCGCAGTGCCATCTCCATCGTCTCCGGCATGCCGAGTCCGATCCCATAGGGGGTGCGGGTGACGTACTTCGACAGGAAGAGTGCGAGCTTGCGCGGCTGGATCTCGTCGAGACGGTACGAGCGCCCCTGCGTGATCGCCACGATCTTCTCGGTGACGAAGAGCAGATCACCCGGCTGCACGGCGGACGCCGCGTACTCCGTGATGACCTGGTCGATGTCGTCGTTCGGCATCACGACGCGCGTGCGCAGCGGAATGCGCGCGAACGTCTTCCCGTCGACGCTGGTCTCGAGCGCCTTGCCCTCGTTCGCCTGCATCACTCGAGGTAGTCCCGCAGCGACTGCGAGCGGCTCGGGTGGCGCAGCTTCGCCATCGTCTTGGACTCGATCTGACGGATGCGCTCACGCGTCACGCCGAAGGTGTCGCCGATCTGGTCGAGCGTCTTGGGCTGACCGTCGCCGAGGCCGAAGCGCATGCGGATGACACCCGCCTCACGCTCGGACAGCGAGTCGAGCAGCTGCTCCAGCTGGCGCTGCAGCATCGTGAAGCCCACCGCGTCGGCGGGGACCACGGCCTCGGTGTCCTCGATGAGGTCACCGAACTCGCTGTCGCCGTCTTCACCCAGCGGGGTGTGCAGCGAGATGGGCTCGCGCCCGTACTTCTGCACCTCGACGACCTTCTCGGGCGTCATGTCGAGTTCGCGGCTGAGCTCTTCGGGGGTGGGTTCGCGTCCGAGATCCTGCAGCATCTGGCGCTGGACGCGGGCGAGCTTGTTGATGACCTCGACCATGTGCACCGGGATGCGGATGGTGCGGGCCTGGTCGGCCATGGCACGGGTGATCGCCTGACGGATCCACCAGGTGGCGTACGTCGAGAACTTGAAGCCCTTGGTGTAGTCGAACTTCTCGACCGCGCGGATGAGACCCAGGTTGCCCTCTTGGATGAGATCCAGGAACTGCATGCCGCGGCCGGTGTAGCGCTTGGCGAGCGAGACGACGAGACGGAGGTTGGCGCCGAGCAAGTGGCTCTTCGCGCGCTGACCGTCGCGGGCGACCCACTGCAGGTCGAGTCCGAGCTGGCTCGTCTTCTCGGCAGCGGTCATCGCCGACAGCTTCTCTTCGGCGAAGAGACCCGCCTCGATGCGCATCGCGAGCTCGACCTCTTCGGCCGCGTTCAGCAGCGCGACCTTTCCGATCTGCTTGAGGTAGTCCTTGACAGGGTCGGCCGTCGCACCGGTGATCTGCGTCGAGTAGACCGGGACGTCCTCGTCGTCGTTCGACGAGATGACGATCGCGCCGGTCGGCAGCGGCTCGGTGAACTTCGGCTTGCTGTCGTCGTCGTCCTCGTCGTCGCCCGAGGCATCGTCGTTCGCGGCGGTGGGGGCCTCGTCTTCTTCGACGACGTCGTCCGCCTTCTTCTTCTTGACCGGAGCGCGCTTCGCGGCCGCGCGCTTGGCGGCGGTCTTCGGAGCAGCCTTCTCTTCGACCTCGGCCTTCACGTCGAGGTCGGCGTCGTCGGCAGTCTTCTTCGTCCGGGATTTGTTGGTCGTGGCAGGAGTCACGTTTCGCCTTTCACGGAGCGGCAGAGCCCCTCCGGGACATTTCGGACACTAGTAAGACCCTTGTCAAGTCCGCTCCCCGGAAGGAACGATTGACAACGGGTCAGACACCCAGTATCGCACACGCAGAAGGATGCGGGTGCATTCGCGCCGAGATCGTCGCGTCGAACGTCACCCGCGCCCCGACTTGTCGTCGTCTCCCGACGGCCGAGAGGCGAGGTAGCGCTCGAGTTCGGCGGCGAGCTCGTCGGCGCTGGGGAGGTCGCGCTCGTTGAAGCCGCCCTCGTCGTAGCTGCCGTCCTCGGGGTTGCGGCCGGCCATGTAGGCGTCGTAGCGACGCTCGAGGTTGTGCACCATCTGCTGCAGTTCCTCGTTGCCGATCACCTGCTCGTCGATCTTGGCGAGGTAGTCCTCGCGGCGTTCCTGGATCTCGTCGAGCATGAGCACGAGCCCGGTCGAGGCCATGAGCTTCTCGGCCGCCGCGATCACGGCGTTCGGGTTCTCGGTCTCGGCGAGGTAGTGCGGCACGAGCAGCACGAACCCGACGGCGCGATCGCCGCGCTCCGCGAAACGGAACTCCAGGAGGTGGCCGGCCGTCGCCGGCACCTGGGTGCGCGGGCGCCACACCGAGTGCACGACGCTGAGGTCGCGACGGTTGCCGCTGACGGTGGTGCCGATCGGGCGCGTGTGCGGCACCGGCATCGCGATCGAGTGCACCCAGTTCAGTCCGGAGACCTCGAACTCTGTGGCGAGGTCGAGCACCGTGCGGGCGAAGGCGTTCCACGCGAAGTCGGGCTCGTACCCGGCGAGCAGCAGGAACGGCTGCCCGAGGGCGTCGGTCGCGAGGGAGAGCTCGAGCTTGGCGGGGCGGAACTGCGTCAGGTGATCCTGATCGAACGAGATCACCGGACGGCGGGCGCGGTAGTCGAGCAGCACGTCGTTGTCGAACACCACGACGGGCTGCGGGTCGGCGGTCTCGCGGAGGTGCTCGATGAGTCCGGAGACGGCGTTGCCCGCATCGGTGAAGCCGGTCAGCAGCATGACCAGCGGAAGTCCGGGCGGCACCGCCGGAGCGTTCGCGACTCGTTCGTGGATCTCACCGGAGAAGGGCATTCCTCCATGCTACGAGCACGGCGGCGCGCAGGGGCTGGCGGGGTCTTGCTGAGAGCGAACACACCCCCGCCCGTCCGCGCCCGCGCCGCCTGCAGCTTGCCTAGGATGGAGGACATGACGCTTCCCGTGCTCTCGCACACCCCCGATCAGTTCCCCGGAAGCGCTGCCGATGCCGCAGTGCTCGTCGTGCCCGATCTCGCCGATGCGGCGACGTCGCTCGAGTCGTATCCCGGACTCGCCGAGGCCCTCGCGGCGGTGGGCTTCACCGGTTCGGCGTCCGCCTTCGTACGGGTGCACGCCCCCGAGGTGACGAGCCTGCCGTTCGCCGTGGTCGGCATCGGGGCCACCCCGTCGGCCGAAGCCGTGCGGAACGCCGCGGGCGCCGCCCTGCGTTCGCTGACCGGGTTCGAAACGGTCTCGCTGGCGCTGGCACCCGGCCTGGAGGAGTACACCGAGGCGGCGGCGGAAGGCGCCGTTCTGGGCGGCCACCGCTTCGACGGCTACCGCTCCAAGAAGCCCGCCGTCCGGGCCTCCGCCGTCGTCCTGCACGGTGCGCTCGACGACGCGTCGGTCGCCCGGATCCAGGCCACGGGCGATGCCGTGGCGCTGGTCAAGGATCTCGTGAACGTCCCGGCCGAGTGGCAGAGCCCGGCCGATCTCGCCCAGAGCGCGGTCGACAGCGTCGCCGACCTCGACGTCACCGTCGAGATCCTCGACGAGTCGGCTCTGACGGAGCAGGGCTACGGCGGCATCCTGGGCGTCGGACAGGGGTCCGACCGCCCGCCGCGCCTCGTGCGCCTCGACTACTCCCCCGCCGGCGCGACGCAGCACATCGCCCTGGTCGGCAAGGGCATCACCTTCGACACGGGCGGCCTCTCGCTGAAGCCCGCCGCATCGATGGTCGGGATGAAGTTCGACATGGCGGGTGCCGCCACCAGCCTCGCGGCGCTCCGCGCGATCGCGACGCGGGAGCTCCCCGTGCGGGTCACCGCGTGGCTCTGCATCGCCGACAACATGCCCTCCGGCCGGGCGACGCGCCCCGGTGACGTGCTGCGGATGCTCGACGGCACCACGGTCGAGGTGCTCAACACGGACGCCGAGGGACGCCTGGTCATGGCCGACGGGCTCGTCGCCGCGAGCCGGGAGAACCCCGACGTGATCATCGACGTCGCCACCCTCACCGGTGCGATCGTCATGGCTCTCGGGCACCGCCACACCGGCGTCATGGGCGACGACGACGCCGTGACGCGATTCCTCGCGGCGGCCGCGTCCGTCGACGAGCCGGCCTGGCGGATGCCGCTGCCGGACTACATGGAGGATTCCCTCGACTCGCCCATCGCCGATCTCATCAATGCGAACATGAGCGACCGCGCCGCGGGCGCCTCGTTCGCGGGGCTGTTCCTCCGTCGATTCGTCGGACGCGTCTCCGACGATGCGGACGCTCCGCGCATCCCCTGGGTGCACCTCGACATCGCCGGTTCCGGCGAGAACGGCAGCGCGCCGTTCGGATTCACCGAGAAGGGCCCGACCGGGGCGATGGTCCGGTCGATCGTCGCCTTCGCGGCCGCATCGGCACAGGAGGCCTGACATGACGACGCACACCTTCGACATCGTGGTCCTGGGCGGCGGCAGCGGCGGCTATGCGGCCGCGCTGCGCGCGAGCGAGCTCGGCAAGTCCGTCGCCCTGATCGAGAAGGACAAGGTCGGCGGCACCTGCCTGCACCGCGGATGCATCCCGACCAAGGCGCTGCTGCACGCCGCCGAGGTCGCGGAGCACGTGCGCGACGCGGCCGCAGTCGGTGTGACGGCGTCGTTCGACGGAATCGACACCGCGGGCGTCCGCGCCTACCGTGAAGGCATCGTCGCGAAGAAGTTCAAGGGCCTCGAAGGCCTCGTCAAGGCCCGGGGCATCACGACCGTGGCGGGCACGGGGCGGCTGAACGCCGATCGCAGCGTGAGCGTCGGGGACGATGTCTACGTCGGCGCTGACGTCGTTCTCGCGACGGGCTCGTACAGCCGCACGCTCCCCGGGCTCGAGATCGGCGGGCGCATCCTCACGAGCGAGCACGCACTCGCCCTCGACGAGGTTCCGAAGAGCGTTCTCATCCTCGGCGGTGGCGTCATCGGCGTCGAGTTCGCGAGCGTGTGGCGCTCGTTCGGCGCCGACGTGACCATCATCGAAGCTCTGCCCCATCTCGTCCCGAACGAGGACATCGCGATGAGCAAGGGTCTCGAGCGTGCGTTCCGGCGCCGCGGGATCCAGTACTCGCTCGGCATCCGCTTCCAGACCGCGACCCAGGACGACGCCTCCGTGACCGTGACCCTTGAGGATGGCAAGGAGTTCACCGCGGACTACCTGCTCGTCGCGGTCGGCCGCGGCCCGGTGACCGCCGATCTCGGTTTCGAAGAAGCCGGTGTGGTGCTCGATCGCGGTTTCGTCACCGTCGACCACGACCTACGCACCGGCGTTCCGGGCGTGTGGGCCGTCGGCGACATCGTGCCGGGCCTGCAGCTCGCGCACCGCGGATTCCAGCAGGGAATCGCGGTCGCGGAGCGGATCGCGGGCCTGTCACCCGTGAACGTCCCCGACAGCCAGATCCCCAAGGTCACCTACTCCAGCCCCGAGGTCGCCTCGGTGGGCGTGACGGAGGAGGCCGCGATCGCCGAGCACGGTGCGGATGGGATCGTCTCGTACGAGTACAACCTCGCCGGCAACGGCAAGAGCGAGATCATCGGCACCGGTGGCCTGGTCAAGGTCGTGCGCCGAAAGGACGGGCCCGTACTCGGCGTGCACCTGCTGGGAGATCGCGTCGGCGAGCTGATCACCGAGGGCCAGCTGGCCGTCGCGTGGGAGGCCCACCCCGAGGACATCGCACCCCTCATCCACGCGCATCCGACGCAGAGCGAAGCGCTCGGAGAAGCCTTCCTCGCCCTCGCGGGCAAACCCCTGCACGCCCTCTGAACACCAACCGGTGCCCAGGGTCACTAAGCTAGACAAGCGTTTGAACAACTTTCTGAAGGAGACTCCGTCATGAGCACATCCGTTATCCTCCCCCCGCTCGGAGAGAGCGTTACAGAGGGTACGGTCACCCGCTGGCTCAAGCAGGTGGGTGACACTGTGCAGGCGGACGAGGGCCTGCTCGAGATCTCGACCGACAAGGTCGACACCGAGATCCCCTCGCCGGTCACCGGCGTGATCGAGGAGATCCTGGTCGCCGAGGACGAGACCGTCGAGGTCGGCGCCCTGCTCGCCCGCATCGGCGACGGCAGCACGTCCGCACCGGCGGCCGACGCCCCCGAAGCCGCAGCTCCCGCTGCCGAGGCCGCTCCGGCCGAGGCCGCCGCTCCCGCCGCAGAGCCCGCTCCCGCCGCGGAGGCCGCTCCGGCCGCAGAGGCCGCTCCCGCCGCCGCTGCTCCGGCCGGTGACGCCAAGGACATCGTCCTGCCCGAACTCGGCGAGAGCGTGACCGAGGGCACCGTCACCCGCTGGCTGAAGCAGGTCGGCGACGAGGTCGCCGTCGATGAGGCCCTTCTCGAGATCTCGACCGACAAGGTCGACACCGAGATCCCGTCGCCCGTCGCCGGTGTTCTGCAGGAGATCCTCGCCGCAGAGGACGAGACGATCTCTGTCGGTGCCGTGCTCGCCCGCATCGGATCGGGCGCCGCTCCCACCGCTGCGCCGGCCGCACCCGAGGCCGCCGCTCCCGCACCCGAGGCCGCCGCCCCGGCGCCCGCGGCTGCACCGGCACCGGTCGCTGCCCCCGCACCTGCTGCCGCTCCGGCACCTGCTGCCGCTCCGGCACCGGCTGCCGCTCCGGCACCGGCTGCGGCCCCGGCTCCGGCCGCCGAGAACGACAACCTGTACGTCACCCCGCTGGTGCGCCGCCTGGCTTCGCAGCAGGGTGTCGACCTCGCCTCCGTGACCGGCACCGGCGTCGGCGGACGTATCCGCAAGGAAGACGTGCTGAAGGCCGCCGAGTCGGTCGGCTCCGCTCCGGCCGCCGCGGCTCCCGCCGCACCCGCTCCTCTGGAGGTGTCGCCGCTGCGCGGCACGACCCAGCCCATGTCGCGCCTGCGCAAGGTGCTGGCGGAGCGCGCTGTCGCCTCGATGCAGCAGACGGCGCAGCTGACCACCGTCGTGGAGGTCGACGTCACGGCTCTCGCGGATTACCGCGACAGCGTGAAGGCGTCGTTCCTGCAGAAGACCGGTGACAAGCTCTCGTTCCTGCCGTTCTTCGCTCTGGCCGCCGCTGAGGCGCTGCGCGCCTTCCCGATCGTGAACTCCACGGTCGACGGCGACCAGATCGTGTACCCGGCGACCGAGAACCTCTCGATCGCCGTCGACACCGAGCGTGGCCTGCTGACCCCGGTTCTGCGCGACGCCGCGTCGAAGAACATCGCGGAGATCGCGCACGAGATCGCCGATCTCGCCGCCCGCACGCGCGACAACAAGCTGAAGCCCGACGAGCTCGCCGGCGGCACGTTCACGCTGACGAACACCGGTTCGCGCGGCGCGCTCTTCGACACCCCCGTCGTCTTCCTGCCGCAGTCGGCGATCCTCGGAACCGGAACGGTCGTCAAGCGCCCCGGCCTGGTCAAGGTCGGCGGTTCGGACGCGATCGCGATCCGCTCGTACGTGTACCTCGCGCTCTCGTACGACCACCGCATCATCGATGGCGCGGACGCAGCCCGCTTCCTCGGTGCGGTGAAGGCCCGCCTCGAGTCGGCGCAGTTCGCCGCTCAGCTCGGAGCCTGACGACCGACGCCTCATGATGGCTGGTCCGCGACGTCGTACACGTCGCGGACCAGCCATTTCTCGTTCATCCGCACGAGGACGAGAATGCGCGGTGCCGCCGGAGACTCCGCACGGATCACCGCGACGTCACCGTACTCGTCGACGGGAGAGATGGCGGGTTCGGTGCCGGCGATCTCGCCCAGCTCCACGACATCGACCGTCGATCCCTCGGCGATCACGTCCGGACACGATGAGGCCCCGGCTTCGGCGCAGGAGGCTGCTCCGATGAGCAGCGATGCAGCCGCCGTAACCGCCGTCTCGTCGGACGCGGGGGCAGTCGTTCCGAGATCCTCGGCCGCCGGCGTCGGGCTCGGAGACCCCGACGTCTCGTCTGCGGTCGCCGGCTCCGTGGCCGTCGCGCTCTCGGACGCCGTCCGAGACGGAGCGCCGTGCCCTTCGGCAGCCTCCCCCGACTCGCCGCCGGGCCACAGCAGGCCGCCCGCCAGCACCGCGACCGCCGCCGCAGCGGCGATCAGAAGGCTCCGACGACGTGAGCGGGGCCCGACCCGCTCGTCGGTTCGATTCCGTGTGCCACTCGCTGACGGAGAGGCCGAGCGTCTGGCCAAGGACTGCGGGTCCCGATCCGGTAGCGCACGAGCGACGCGCCGCACCGCCTCCGCGACGCTCCCCCGGAGCGCTCCGAGCGCCTCACCGACGAGGCTGGGCCGCTCCGCCCTTCTCGCCCGACGCGACTCCACCGATCCGGTCCACGCGATTCCTCGGCGCCCCAGTGCCTGCCGCTCGCTCGGACGGGCGTTCGCCGCTCGGGCGACGTCTCGCGCGCGCTCGGGCGTGAGCACGTCGCACCGCAACGGGCGCGGTGACGCGATCTGCAGGAGAGCCTCCTCCCACTCCTCGATCCGACGTTGTGGTACGCGTGGCTGCGCCTCACCCAGATGCAGCCCCATCTGCACCTGGGCGAGGACGCGCCCCATTCCCCTGTCGCGGCACCCCTCCGCGACGAGCTCGACCACACGCGCCGCGCCCGCGCACGCGGCCTCCCCCTCCCCGACGACGAACACGGGGCGTCCCTCCCCGGTGACCCACCAGGTGCCGCTCTCGCGTGCCCCCGGCTCCCCGAGTTCGTCGATCCCCCGCAGCACGCTCGCCACGAGCGTGCTGCACTCCCCCAGCGACAGATGCTCGTCGACGACGTGTCGACGCGCGAGAAGGCTCGTCACCCTCTCCGTGCACCACGGCAGCAGCACGTCGTGCCCGTCGCGACGCCGCACGACGTCGAGCGGTGCGGCGATGTGCTCGGCGCCGGCGAAACCCCAGCCGGCCCATCCCGCCAGCGCCCCGGCATCCACCTGCACCGCCACGCCCTCCCCGCGGGTGACGAGCAGTCCGCCGAACGGAGTCTCCGCCGCGTCGAGCGAGCGGACGACCCGGTGCGCATCCGGCACGAGCGGTGGCGTCGGGGTGCCGGCTGCGTCATCTGTCATGTCCCCATGACAGCGCACTGCCCAGGGCTCGAGAGCGGGAAACGGGCTGATGGGGATGGATCCGCACGATCCGCGCTCTGTGCAGGAGCGGTCGACGCCCTGACGATCGCGCTCCGCTCGGCGCGAACGACGGCATCAGCGGCACCGGGGACTCGGTAGGCTTGTCCCTATGGCAAAGACTCCCGAACCCGAGAAGCGTCCTGGGTTCTTCTCCCAGATCAAGTCCCTCTTCAGGTTCACCAAGGAGGCGTACCCCTGGCTGCCCTGGGCGCAGCTCGCGATCCTCATCGGCGGCATCCTCATCGGACTCGTCGTCGGGTACCTGATCCCCCCGCTGCAGTGGTGGACTCTTCTGCTCTGGGGCATCACCGGACTCATGCTCGGCGTCCTCGCCGCGATGTTCCTCATGACGCGCCTGTCGACCTCGGCGATGTACACGAAGATCGACGGCATGCCCGGCGCCACCGGCCACGTCATCAGCACCAGCCTCGGACCCCGCTGGCAGGCATCCGACACCCCGGTCGGCATCAACCCCAAGACCCAGGAGGCCGTCTACCGCGCGGTCGGCCGCGGCGGCATCGTCGTCGTCGGCGAGGGCGCGCGCGGACGCCTCACCCGTCTGATCAACGAGGAGCGCAGCAAAGCCCAGCGCGTCGCCAACGGCGTGCCCGTCACGGTGCTCTACGTCGGACACGGCGATGACGAGGTCGCGATCTCCGACCTTGCCAAGACGATCAAGAAGATCCCGAAGGCGATCGACAAGGCCACGATGGCCGCCGTCATCCGCCGCATCGAGTCGGTGTCGCAGTCGCTGTCGTCGCTGCCGATCCCGAAGGGGATCGACCCGACCAAGGTGCGCGCCCAGCGTCCGCGCTGAGCGCCGACAGCCGAAGAAAGACGAAGCGCGGCCGTTCCCCTCGGGGGACGGCCGCGCTTCTCTCACTCCGAGAGGGGCTGGCGAGGCAGGCGCCGCACCTTGGCGCGCCGGCGGCGACGCTCGGGCACCATCGAGCGCATCTCGTCGAGCTTCCCGAAGCAGAACAGCCGGTCATCGGCCTCGAGCACGACGTGCTTGCGCGGGTTGGGGATCACCGTCACCCCGCGGTGCAGCGTCAGCACCGTGATGTCGCGCTCCCACAGACCCGCCTCGCCGAGCGTCTTGCCCACGAGGTCGACGGCACCGTGCACCATGAGCTCGGCGACGCCGTACCCGGTCGAGACCGTGAGACGCTGACGCACATCGATCTCGGGGAACGCGACCTGCCCGGCGATGTAGTCGATGATCGCTCCCGCGACGTCGAGCTTGGTCGCCGTCTCGATGCCCTGGAGACCCGGCGAGGAGTTCACCTCCATCACGAGAGGGCCGTCATCACCCTCGAGCATGTCGACGCCGGCGACCCGCAGGCCCATGATCTGAGCAGACCGGACGGCGGCGCGCTCGTACACCGGATCGAGCTCGACCGCCTCGACCGATCCGCCGCGGTGCACGTTCGATCGGAACTCGTCGCCGGCCGCCGAACGTCGCATCGCCGCGACGACGCGATCACCGACGACGAGCGCGCGGATGTCGCGACCCCGGCTCTCGGCGATGAACTTCTGGATCAGCACGTTCTGCTTCGTGGAGTGCAGCGTCTCGATGATCGCCTCCGCCACCTTGACCTGCGGGGCGAGGATCACGCCGATCCCCTGCGTGCCCTCCAGGAGCTTGATGACGACGGGAGCCCCGCCGACGCGCTCGATGGCCGGGCGCACGTCGGCGCGGTTGCGCACGAAGGCGGTGGGCGGCATGGCGATGTTGTGCCGCGACAGGATCTGGTTCGCGCGCAGCTTGTCACGGGCGCTCGAGATTCCGTTGGCGGTGTTCGGCGTGTAGACGTCCATCTGCTCGAACTGCCGCACCACGGCGGTGCCGAAGTACGTGATCGAGTTGCCGATGCGGGGCAGGATCGCGTCGTAATCGCTGAGCTGACGCCCCCGATAGTGCAGGTCGGGTTCGTCCGCGGTGAGGTCGATCGCGAAGCGCAACGTGTTCAGCACCTTGACGTTGTGCCCGCGCTGGAGCGCGGCGGCACGGAGGCGCTGGGTGGAGTACGCCTGGGGCGCACGGGAGAGCACTGCGAGCTTCACGAAGATTTCCTGCCAGGATGGTCGGGTGACGAAGACATCCCATTCAAACACTCTTACGGGGTGGCGAGAATGGGTGAGCCTGCCCGATCTCGGCGTGGACTGGATCAAGGCCAAGATCGACACCGGCGCACGTACTTCATCGCTCCACGCGTTCGACATCCACGAGTTCGATCAGGACGGCGCGCCGTGGGTCAGATTCAAGGTCAAGCCCTGGCAGGACAGTCAGGCGGATGCCGTCGTCGTCGAGTCCCCCGTGCACGACCGTCGCGCGGTGCGCAGCTCCTCCGGCCACGCGCAGGAGCGCCTCGTGGTGGAGCTCCTCATCCGCCTGGTCGACCGCGAGGTGCTGGCGGAGGTCACGCTGAGCAACCGCGACGAGATGGGCTTCCGCATGCTCATCGGCCGGGAGGCGCTCCGTCAGGGATTCTCGGTCGACCCCGCGCGATCGTTCCTCGGGGGCCGGGCGCCGCGTGAGGCCCGTCGCCGGAACCGCGGCAGGATCTGACCGCTCAGGTGCGGATCAGCACCGTGCCGACGACCTTGTCGTGGAGTCCGCGCTGGTCGGCATCGAAGATCACCGCGGGGATCACGACGATGAGCAGCAGCGTGCGCACGATCGGTCGCCACAGGCCCACCCAGCCGCCGTCGAGGCGCACCACGCGCATCCCGAGGATGCGGTGCCCGGGGCTTCCTCCCGCCGTGGGGATGAAGAGGATCTGCAGCAGGGCGAACACGGCCATCGGGCCGAACTGGCTGAGTCCCGCCTCGGCGGGCAGGGCGAACTGGTCGAAACCGAGGAACGCGGTGGCGATGATCGTCGCCGCGACGTAATCGATCAGGAGCGCTCCGATGCGTCGTCCGAGGCGACCGACGCTCCCCGTGCCCGACGCGGGCAGTCCGAGGCGTTCACCGGGGTAAGCGTTCACAGCATCCGTCACCATCCCAGCCTACCGAGGGCCGATATGCGCTCCGACCGGCGAGGCGCTGTAACACGCCCGAAACAAAGTCGATACCGTGGAGAAATCCCCCGACCGTACTCTGCGAGTGGCCCCGAAGCCATCGATCCGTCTTACAGGAGTCGTACATGTTCAAAGATTCGTCCGAGGTTCTGAGCTACATCAAGGAGAACGACGTCAAGTTCCTTGACATCCGTTTCACCGATCTCCCCGGTGTGCAGCAGCACTTCAACATTCCTGCATCGACGGTCGACGAGGCGTTCTTCACCGAGGGGCAGCTGTTCGACGGCTCCTCGATCCGCGGCTTCGCCAGCATCCACGAGTCCGACATGCAGCTCATCCCCGATGTCACCACCGCGTACATCGACCCCTTCCGCGAGGCGAGCACCCTCGTGATGATCTTCGACATCTACAACCCGCGCACGGGTGAGATCTACTCGAAGGACCCGCGCCAGGTCGCCAAGAAGGCCGAGAAGTACCTCGCCTCCACCGGCATCGCCGACACCGCGTTCTTCGCCCCCGAGGCCGAGTTCTACATCTTCGACGACGTGCGCTACTCCGTCACCGCCGGTGAGAGCTTCTACAAGGTCGACTCCGAAGAGGCCGCGTGGAACACCGGTCGCGAGGAAGAGGGCGGCAACCTCGCCAACAAGACCCCGTACAAGGGCGGCTACTTCCCCGTCAGCCCGGTCGACAAGACGGCCGACCTGCGCGACGACATCACGCTCAAGCTGATCGACGCCGGCTTCATCCTCGAGCGCTCGCACCACGAGGTGGGCACCGCGGGTCAGCAGGAGATCAACTACCGCTTCGACACGATGGTGCACGCGGCCGACGATATCCTGAAGTTCAAGTACATCGTCAAGAACACCGCCAACGAGTGGGGCAAGGTCGCGACCTTCATGCCCAAGCCGCTCTACGGCGACAACGGCTCCGGCATGCACACGCACCAGTCGCTCTGGAACGACGGCAAGCCGCTGTTCTACGACGAGGCGGGCTACGGCCAGCTCAGCGACATCGCGCGCTGGTACATCGGTGGCATCCTGGCGCACGCGCCGGCCCTGCTCGCCTTCACCAACCCGACGCTGAACAGCTACCACCGTCTGGTCAAGGGCTTCGAGGCGCCGGTCAACCTGGTCTACTCGGCCGGCAACCGCTCCGCCGCGATCCGCATCCCGATCACCGGCTCCAACCCCAAGGCCAAGCGCATCGAGTTCCGCGCGCCGGATGCCTCGGGTAACCCGTACCTGGCCTTCGCCGCGCAGCTCATGGCCGGCCTCGACGGCATCAAGAACCGCACCGAGCCGCACGAGCCCGTCGACAAGGACCTCTACGAGCTTCCGCCCGAGGAGGCCAAGGGCATCCCGCAGGTGCCGAACTCGCTGCTCGACTCGCTCGACGCTCTCGCGGCCGACCACCAGTTCCTCCTCGAGGGCGGCGTGTTCACCAAGGAGCTCATCGAGACCTGGATCTCGTACAAGTACGAGAACGAGATCCTCCCGATGGCGCAGCGCCCGCACCCGTTCGAGTACGAGCTGTACTTCGGCGTGTAGCCAGATCTCGCGGGATTCCAGGGGTTAGTCCGCAGGGAGTCCGCAGAATCTCTGATAGAGCCCGTCTCAGCATCTTGCTGGGGCGGGCTCTTCGTATTGAGCCCACCCACTAGCTTGTCTTTCGTGACCTCATTCGAGCCTCTAACTTTCGTGGCCAGCATCAGCGGCAGTCTCATCGTCGCTTACGTCGGTGTGCGCTATTTCACAGGCGCGAAGATCCGCGCCGAACGCGCAGATGTCGCGCGCAGAGAACTCAGGAAGGCGGTGGCGCCCTGGTTGCGCGCCGCTCGAGAGCGTGCCGCTGGAAGGGGCAGGAACCTGCAGCGCGAGGTACGCACATCCGATGCCGAAGACGGCGTGCGCGCACTCGCCGTCCTAAGGATCGCGGAGGATCTCCCCGCGTGGCGGCGCAGGCTCATTCACCGACGGTGCCGCGTTGTCTTCGGCGCCGAGTGGTATGAGCTCGCGCAGGAGCAGGTCGATGTCGAGACGGACGCGCTAAGTGATGCCGGTCATATTCTCACTCGCGCGCTGTTTCAGCATGCCGAGCCGGGAGTGCGCGTCCTCGGGGTTGGCCAGCCGAAAGTCACTTTCAGTACGGGTCTGATGCAACGCGTGTACTCGTCGAACGTGAACGCCGACGCATCCGTCCTCGTCGACCAGTTACGGAAGCTCAGCAAGGGCTACTGACTGACGGACGCCGCTCCGAGACCGGTGTGACGCGAAAGGGCGGTGACGGCCGCGGCGATCGACGATGCGCCGAACGCGACGAACTTCCCGCGACCAAAGCCCGGCCGACACTGATCAAGAGCGCTGGACGCCCCTGATCTCGCGCAGCACCTCGTTGACCGCGAGTTGCGTCTCGATCGCCGGCTTGCGGTAGGCCGGCACGTCGTCGGCTCCGAGCAAGCCCTGCAGTTTAGCGTCGTCGCCGACCCGTTCATCCCACAGCTTCGGAATGCGCTCACGGCCCAGGGCTCCGATGAGGGTCAGCGCTTCCGATCCGAGTCGCTTGGACTCCTCCCGATCGCTCGATCCGCCCTTGTTGAGGTTCTCGAGCAGCCTCGTGAGTGTCTCTAACTCGAACATGAGGTGTGCCTGACGCAGCGCCTCGCGGCGGTCTTCCGCCGCGACGGCAGCAGCTGCGGAACGATCGTCCTCAGCGATCTTTTGAGCATTCTTGCGGTCTTTCGCCGAGACGATGAGAGCGACGACCGCTGCCCCGACTGCTGCCAGGACAACCGCTATTTGGATCAGGTTGCCGATATCTTGCGAGCTCATAGTCGGGAGTCTGGCAGTCTGTCCGTCACCTGCGCCAGCGTTCCTCGCGGGCCATGCATGTCCGATGTCCACGTTATGGTGTGGGCCATGGCATTCATCTCACGGCAGTACAGCGACAAGGATCTGGCCGATCGGCTTCTCGAGCGGAAGCGCGACTTGAGCTTCGAGGGGGCTCGGGTAACCGACGTTGATCTATCCCTTCCGACCTCGAACGCCTCGCGAACGATCACTGTCACTCTCAGCGTCCCGGTCACTCGCGAGGATCTGGAATACATCCTCGCCGAGCCGATCGACTGAACGATGAGCATCGCCGATTGGTGGTTCAAACTCCCCGAGAGCGCACGCAGCGCTCTCGTCGAAGATCCCCAGCGTAATCTGACGGCCGATCTGGTGATCGCTATAACGCACGCAGCAGGTGTAGGGCCGACACTGACCCGATGGGAGGCTCAGCCACCCGTGCCGGCTCATCTGACGCCCGAGCAGGTGGAGTGGATTCGAACCCACGGGGCTACTAATTCGCTCTAGCGGGTGAAGATTCCCGGGGTGCCGCCGTTTCGTTCCGACGGCAGCACCCCGGCCCACATCTCCGAGGCCGGCCGACCCGCCGCGGCGAACGCGGCGCAGACATCGGACAGTGGGCATTCCGCGCAGACGCCGCGCATCATCGCGAGTTCCTCCGGGTCGACGAACTTGTCACGGGTGAACGTCTCGAGGCCGTCGCATACCGGGGCAGTGTCTTCCATCGTCCGCATGAGCGCCGCGTGCTCCGCCTGGCCACGGAAGTCGCGAGCTCGCGCAGCACGTCCTCCCAGGACACCGCGGCCTCCGTGGCGGTGTCAACGTCCTCCGCGCTGACGGCGAGTCGGGTAGCCGTCTCGTTGCGTGTAGCCGCGGCACGCACCCGCTGAGCGAGTACCTCCGCCGAGAGTGGCGGGGCCTCTTCCCGGCGTCGAGGATTCGGCGTCGGATCCGGTTCTGATGCACGGGTGACTCTGCCATTTTGCGGCGCCACCACTCGAGTAGCGTCTCGAGCTCGACGTAAGCGGGGGTGTCCGCGAGAGTCACCGCGAGTCCGCAGAAAGTCCGCAGAAGCCCCAGATATGCCCGCGCATCGACACCACTCCCCACCATGGAGAAGCCCGGAACTACGGGGATTCCCGAACGGGCACGCGCCGACATGCACCCACGGAAAGTACGAGCTGTACTTCGGCGTCTGATCCCGGATCGAGAAGAGCGCCCCACCGGCTTCGGCCGGCGGGGCGCTCTTTCGTTCTGCAGCGGCGTCACCCGCGCGGCATCGCGAACGCGTGGAGGCCGAGCTCCCGGCTCAGGACCTCGCTCACGTGATGTCCGCGCACGCTGGTCCCCTGCTCGTCGAGTGGCGGACTCACCACGGCCGCTCCCAGCGCCGCCGGCACCGCGAGGACGATCGCGCCGGACACGCTCGACTTCGCCGGCACACCGACCTGGCGCATCCACCTCCCCGACCCGTCGTACACGCCGCAGGTCGCCATGACCGAGACGACGTCGCGTGCGACGTCGGAGCCGACGACCTGCACCCCGGTGAGCGGGTTCCGCCCTCCGGCGGCGAGCGTGGCGCCCATGGCCGCCAGATCGCGCGCGTCGACGAGAACGGCGCACGCGCGGGCGTAGACGGCGACCGCCTCGTCGGCGCCGACCTGCAGCGTGCCCTCCGAACGCATCAGGTGAGCGAGCGCGTGATTGCGATCACCGAGCAGGTGCTCGCTCTCGGCGACGCTCTCGGAGACGCTCAGGTCACGACCCGCGAAAGCCGACAGTCCCACGAGGATCCGTCGACTCCTGGCGGCGGCATCCGCGCCGTCCACCAGCGCCGAGGTGAGCAGCGCGCCGGCGTTGACCATCGGGTTGGGCGGGCGGCCGGTGCCGCTCTCCAGCTTGATCGCGTCGAAGGCCTCCCCGGTCGGCTCGATGCCCAGACGATCGAGAGCCGCGGGTCCATGGTCCTGGAGCGCCAGGGCGAAGAGGAACGGCTTGACGGCGGATTGGATGCTGATCTGCACGTCGGCCTGAGCGGTCGCCCTCGTCTCGCCGTCGAGCGTGACGAGCGCGATGCCCAGCAGGTCGGGGTCGGCATCGGCGAGTTCCGGGATGCTGTCGTCGACGGCGCCCCCTCGCTCGCGCAGCGCCCGGTCGCGCACGCCGTCGAGATCGTAGGAGAGGGGATCGACCGCGGAGTTCATGGTCCCAGCCTGTCACGCCCGGGCCGAGGCTCGTCAGCTCGCCGGGTCGTACCCGAACTCCCGGAGCTCCTGAGGGCACCGGCATGCGTGCGCGACGCGCGCCGCCCAGTCGACGGCATCCGCTCGCGTGGGCAGCTCGAGGACGAGGAATCCTCCGGTGATCCGCGACCCGGGGTACGTCTCGTCGCTCACGGCACCGCGACCGGTCACGAGCACCGGAGCCACGTCCTCGTCGATCCCGCCGCCGAAGACGTAGACGCCCGCGGCCTTGGCCTCGTCGATCACGGCGTGCGAGGTCTCGACGACTTCCGGGAACTCCTCCTCCGTCAGATCCATCGCTTCGGCGGGGAAGGAGATCAGGTACTTGGTCATGCTCCGATGGTGCGTCGCGGGACGGGAGTGCGCAAGAGCGAGTCAGCGCGTGACCGCGGCGGGGTGATCGATACGTCCGTCGACGAGCTGGACCACGGAGTGCATCCGTGGCAGATGGACGAGATCGTGGGTGACGAGCAGCGTCGACGTGCGCCGCTCGTCGGTCAGACGCAGCAGGAGGTCGATGATGCTCGCGCCGCGCTCCTGGTCGAGTGCGCTGGTCGGTTCGTCGATGAGGAGCACGCTCGGTTCGTTCATCAGCGCACGCGCGATGTTCACGCGCTGACGCTGTCCTCCCGAGAGCTGGTGCGGACGCTTGTCGAGGTGCTCCGCGAGGCCGACATCCCTGAGGAGCGATTCGGCACGTCGGGTCGCGGCCGCACGGCGTCGCCGCGGACGATCGCCACCGAGCTCGTTCATGACCACGAGTTGCTCGTGAGCGGTCAGGGACGGGAGAAGATTCGATTGCTGGAAGACGATCCCGATGGACGTGCGGCGCAGTTCGGACGCCCGATCTGCCGTCAGGGTCGTGGCATCGACGCCGTCGATCACGACACGACCGGAGTCCGGCCGGATCAGCGTGGCCGCGACCGCCAGCAGGCTCGACTTGCCCGAGCCGCTCGGCCCGGTGATCGCCGTCACCTCGCCCGGGGACGACGAGAGCGTGACGTGGTCGACGGCGGTGATGCGATCGCTTCCGTCGGGGAAGGTGAGGGTGATGTCTTCGAGGCGGATCATCGGTTGCTCCCGAGTGCGGTGAGGGGGTCGGCGGAGGTGACGGAACGGAGGGCGAACGCGGCGCCAGCGAGACCGAGAACGATCATGAGCACGGCCGGAAGCACGGTGGTGAGCGGACTCAGGAGGAACGGCAGCGCGGCACCCGCAAGAGCCCCGAGGATCGACACGACGCCGATCCCGGCGCCGATGCCCGCCACGAGCACCAGCGCCGCCTGTCCGAGCGCATCGCGCACGAGCACCGAGGTGCGGGCGCCGAGGGCCTTCAGGATCGCGATGTCGGGTGTGCGCTGCATCGTCCACACGGTGAAGAACGCGCCGATGACCAGCGCCGAGATGCCGAAGAGCATCGCGACCATGAGGAGCAGGGACCCGATCTCCGAACGGAAGGCGCTCAGCGCCGTCAGAGAGCCGACGATGGTCGTCGATCGAGTGCCGATCCGGCTGTCCGCCGCGTCCCACTCGGGTGAACCGGTGACCGCGAGCACCGTGGCGAAGGCATCCGGATCACCGGTCGCTTCCGCGTACGCCTGCCAATCCGCGAGGGTCATCCGCACGACGGGCGTGTGACTGTACCAGTCGTCTCCCCCGATACCCACGACCGTGTACGCGGTGCCCGCGATCGTGACCGGGTCGCCGAGGTGCGCGCCGAGCTCGTCCGCTGCGGGACGCGAGAGCACGAGCTCTCCGGAGGCGACCGGCGACTGCGGCGCGAAGTCGGGCTGCACGCCGAAGACGGCGATCGATGCGACGGTGTCTTCCGACTCCGCTCTGGTCTGACTGATGCCGAGGGGGTGCACGGATTCGACACCGGCGGTGGATTCCCACTCGGATGCCTGCTCCGCGGTCACTCGTGACTCGGCGAAGCTCGGTCCGTCGTCGGCACCGGGATCGGCGAAGACCACGCGGTCCCCGGGGATGCCGACCACGGCGGAGATGTTCTGGACGGCGAGGCCGCCGGTCAGTCCGCTGAGGAATCCGACCAGGACGGTGATGAGCGCGACGACGGTGCCGATCAGGACGAATCGTCCGCGGGCGAAGCGCAGGTCGCGGAGGGCGATGTACATGCGGGGTTCCTCTCCTGCCGTCGGAATGACGACGCTTCCACTCTCCTGTCTCGGTGGTCCGCGCTCATCGGCCGTGTGCACGGTCCTGACCGGCCGTTCGGTGGGGGACGGAATCGTCCTTTCGGACGATGCGGTGCGCACCCCGAAGCGTAGGATTCGAGGCATGGCCCACACCCCGCTCACACCCGTCTTCACGGGGTTGCGGACGGGATTGCACCTGCTCTTCGTCGCGCTGTGCGGACTCGTCATCGTGCGGGCCTTCCTCGCTCCAACCCCGACGAGCATCCCCGCGATCGCCCTCACCGTCGCGCTTCTGGCGACATACGGGTGCGGGGCTGCGCTGGCTCGCTCGACCTCTCGCTCGAGCTGGCTCACGGGTGTGTGGCTCGCGGCGGTCAGCGTCGAATGGGTGCTCCTGGTCTTCCTCACCGCCGAGGCCGCGTATCTGGTCTTCCCCCTGTTCTTCCTCTACCTGCACGTGCTCGGGCGCCGATGGGGCACGCTCGCCCTGCTCCTGGCGACCGGGGTGGCGATCTGCACGCTCGGTCTCCACAGCGGATGGACCGTCGGCGGGGTCGTGGGGCCCCTCGTCGGCGCCGGCGTCGCCCTGCTGATCGGCCTCGGCTACGAAGCCCTCGCTCAGGAGGCACGGCAGCGGGAAGATCTCATGCGCGAACTGCTCGCGACCCGCGACCGATTGGCGACCACCGAGCACGAGTCGGGAGTGCTGGCGGAGCGCGCACGTCTCGCACGGGAGATCCACGACACGCTCGCGCAGGGCCTGTCGAGCATCCAGATGCTGCTCCATGCCGCCGAGCGGACGGATCCGGAGCGCCCGGGGATCGAGCACCTCCGCCTCGCCCGTGAGACCGCCGCAGACAACCTCGGCGAGGCGCGCCGGTTCATTCGCGAACTCGCTCCCCCGGACCTCGATGACCACGGTCTCGCCGGGGCACTCCGCCGTCTGGCCGACGACCAGTGGTCGACGCAGGGACTCGACGTCGACGTGCGCGTCTCGGAGGCGGTCGATCTCCCCATGCACGTGCAGACCGCGCTGCTGCGGATCGCCCAGGGAGCGATGTCGAACGTCGTGCAGCACGCCGATGCGCGCACCGCGACGATCGCCCTCACCCTGAGTCCCGGCGACCTGGAGTTCGTGATCTCCGACGACGGCCGCGGGTTCGACGCCGGCCTGGACGCCGACCGCCCCGCCCGTTCGGACTCGTTCGGACTGCGCGCGACGCGCGAGCGCGTGGATCAGCTCGGCGGCACCCTCGACGTCCGTTCCCTTCCGGGTGAGGGGACCACGCTGCGCGTCTCCTTGGCTCTCGAGGGCCGCGCATGATCCGTCTCCTGGTCGTCGACGACCACCCCATCGTCCGCGCCGGACTGGTCGCCCTGTTCGCCCTCGACGACGACATCGAGGTCATAGCGGAAGCCTCGACCCCCGACGAGGCCGTCGCCGTCGCGGAACGCGCGAACCCCGATGTCGTGCTCATGGATCTGCAGTTCGGCGCGGGAACGGCCGGATCCGGTGCCGAGGCCACGCGGAGGATCCGGGCACTCGACGCACCGCCCTACGTGCTCGTCCTCACGAACTACGACTCCGACGCCGACATCCTCGGAGCGGTGGAGGCGGGCGCGAGCGGCTACCTGCTGAAGGACGCGCCGCCGCATGAGCTCTCCGCGGCGGTCCGTGCGGCCGCGGCCGGGGAGAGCGCACTCGCGCCCGTGATCGCCACCCGGCTGCTGCAGCGGATGCGCGCCCCGAAAGCGAGCCTGAGCGCGCGCGAGATCCAGGTGCTCGAACTCGTCGAAGCCGGCCGCACCAACACCGAGATCGCGAGCGAGCTCTTCGTGAGTGAGACGACGGTCAAGTCGCATCTCGCGCACATCTACACGAAGCTCGACGCGACGTCGCGCACGGCCGCGGTATCGGAAGCCCGGCACCGCGGCATCCTGCGCTGACCCGCCATCCACAGGCACAGAACAGTGGCCTGCGCAAGCCCGCGTGTCCTTGCTTGACCCGGGTCGGACGCGGTGGTCAACTGAGAGGTCTGCACTACGAGGGGATCCATCATGCGCCGCAGAAAATCAGTCACGAGGACCGAGACCATCGAATCGGGCCCCGCGACGGGCCGCACCTCGCGGCAGGTCAGCTCGGTCACGGCCGCGGCCCGCACGAATCCCTTCATGTTCGGACTGCTCGGCGCACTCGGCGTTCTGGTGGCCCTCGCGATCGGCGGGATGGTCGGCCAGCTGGCGACGGTGTTCGTCTACATCGGCGTCGCGATCTTCCTCGCCCTCGGACTCGACCCCATCGTCTCGTTCATCGAGCGCAAGCTCCCGCGGCCCGCCGCCGTCGCGATCGTCGTCGCCGTCGTGGTGCTCGCCTTCGCGGGCATCATCCTCGCGATCGTCCCGATCCTCGTGGAGCAGATCACCAACCTCGTCAACGACGGCCCGCAGATGGTCGAAGACTTCATGGCCAGCGCCTGGTTCAAGGACGTGACGGCGCAGTTCGGATCGACCTTCGAAGACGCGGCCCAGGGGGTTCTGAGCTTCGTGCAGGATCCCGGCAACATCCTCAACATCAGCGGCGGGGTGTTCGCGGTCGGCGCGGGTATCGCCGGCGGCTTCACGGGCGTGACGATCGTGCTCATCCTCACCCTCTACTTCATGGCATCGCTGCGCAGCATGAAGAAGGTCGCAACGCGCTTCGTGCCCGCCTACCAGCGCGACACGTTCAGCGGCCTGCTGGAAGACGTCTCCGGCGCCGTCGGGCGCTACGTCATGGGTCAGGCGAGCCTCGCCCTCGTCAACGGCATCCTGAGCCTGATTTTCCTCAGCATCATCGGTGCGCCGGTGCCGGCACTGCTCGCCCTCATCGCCTTCATCGGATCGATGATCCCTCTGGTCGGCACCCTGGCCGCGTCGATCATCAACTCGCTGATCTGCCTGTTCATCAGCCCCGTGACCGCGCTCATCGCCATCATCTACTACCTGGTGTACATGCAGGTCGAGGCCTACGTGCTCTCCCCGCGCATCATGAACAAGGCCGTCGCCGTCCCCGGCGCGCTCGTCGTGATCGCCGCCGTCGCCGGCGGTGCGCTCGGCGGCATCCTCGGCGCCCTGGTCGCGATCCCCGTGGCCGCGAGCATCATCATCATCGTGCAGAAGGTCGTGTTCCCCGCTCAGGACCGCAAGCAGGTGCCGCCGGCGCTCACCGCACCGTGAGAGCGCCCGGCTGCACCCGCACCGCGAACTGAGTGATCTCGCCCATCTCCTCACCGTCGATCTCGAAGACGAGCGGCTGGGCGAGCGAGACCGCGATCCTCTCCACGGCGAGATGCTGCGCCGAATCGGTGCTGACCGCCTCGTCGCCACCGGTGAGCAGCCGCCGGATGCCGTTGTCCCACACCACCGAACGCAGGGTGTTCATCCACTGGAGCGCGCCCTCCGAGCTGATGAGGAGGATGTCGAGCAACCCGTCGTCGAGCTGCGCATCGGGGAGCAGGCGGAGTCCGCCCTGGAGCATGCCGCAGTTGCCGATGAGCATCGTGTGCCCGCGCACCTCCTCGGGTTCGCGATCATCCACGGTCACGGTGATGTCGGTCATCTCCGTGCCCGCCAGCGCGCGCCCCATGGCTTCGACGTACGCGAGCCATCCCGCCCGGTCCTTGAGGTCGTCGTTCGTCTCGACCAGCATCTGCGCATCGATCCCGAACCCCACCATGACGGCGAACGCGCGAGTCTCGCCGTTGAACTCCACCCAGCCCAGGTCGATGTGCTGCGGAGTGGCATCGCGCACGCGCTCGAGGGCCGCGACCATACCGGTCAGCGGCACTCCGAGGTTGCGAGCGAGCAGGTTGCCGGTCCCCTGCGGAACGATCCCCAGAGCGACCTCCGTGCCGGCCAGGGCTTCAGCGACGGCACGGACCGTCCCGTCACCGCCCACCGCTACGACCACCTCGCACCCGTCCGCGACGGCCTCCGCGGCCATCCCGCGCCCCGGATCGTCGATGCTCGTCTCCCACCACCGGATCGGGGCATCCGTTCCGAAGACCTCGTCGACCGCGGCGCGCACCTCGTCTCCGTCGATCTTGGACGGATTCCACACGATGCCGATGCTCGAGACGCTCATGAGGCCAAGCCTGGGGCCGAACGCGTCTCGCCGCAAGTCGACACGGGTCTAGCCGTAGAACTCCTGCTCGAACGCCTTGCGGGCGCGTCGAGTGACGCCCAGGTACTCCTCCTCGAGCTCGGTGGCCGAGCGGTCGGGATAGCCGAGGATCCGCGCGATCCCGTCGAGCTCGCGGCGATCCGCGGGGAGCACGTCGCTGGTCGTTCCGGTGAGGATCGTGATCGCCGAACGCAGACGGCTGGACAGCAACCAGGCCTCACGGAGGCGATCGGCGGCCTCGGCCGGGAGGAGTCCGGCATCGACCGCCGCGCCGAGCGCTCCCAACGTCGACGTCGTACGCAGGCCCGGCACGGCGTGCGCGTGCTGCAACTGGAGCAGCTGTACGAGCCACTCCACATCGCTGAGCGTCCCGGGGCCGAGCTTGAGGTGGCGACGCGGGTCGGCCCCCTGGGGAAGCCTCTCCCCCTCGACGCGCGCTTTGATGCGCTTGATCTCGCGGGTGCCCTGCAGGTCGATCGACGCGGGGTAGCGGATCGTGTCGGCGAGCTCGGTGAAGCGCGCGATCAGCTTGGCGCTGCCGGCGACGCCACGCGCCCGAAGGAGCGCCTGCGCCTCCCACGACAGCGACCAGCGGCGGTAGTACTCGGCATACGCCTCGATCGATCGCACCACCGGACCGTGGCGACCCTCCGGGCGCAGTCCCGCGTCGAGATCGAGCGGAAGCCGATGGTCGGTGACCTGTTCACGGAGACCGGCGACGATCTTCGTCGCGAGCGTCTGCGCGCGGTCGGGATCGACGCCGTTCGCCGCGTACACGTAGAGGATGTCGGCATCCGATCCGAAGCCCAGCTCCGCTCCCCCGAACCGGCCCATGGCGATCACCGCGAAGTCGAGCGCATCGTCTTCGGGCGGCACGACATCGCGCAGCACCGCACGCAGCGCGGCCTGGATGGTCGCCTCGGTGATGTCGGTGAGAGCGGTCGCGACGTCCTCGATCGTCAGGACGTCGAGCACCCCGCCCATCGCGGTGCGCAGCAGCTCGCGACGCCGCAACGCGCGCACGGCACGCAGCGCGTCGCCGATCGTCTCGTGCCGCGTCTGGATCGCCCTGGCCTCCTCCGACAGCGCGGCGCCGCCGCGCGGACGCAGGGACTCGGTGCTGTCGAGCCAGGCCACGGACTCCGGGATCCACTCCATGAGTTCGCCGATGTACCGCGACGTCGACAGGATCCGGGTGAGGCTCTCGGCCGCCCCCGAGGAGTCCCGCAGCATCCGGAGGAACCAGTGCGTGTTGCCCAGGCGCTCGCTGATGCGGCGGAACGCGATCAGGCCGTAGTCGGGATCGGTGCCGTCGGCGAACCATCGCACCATCACCGGCATGAGGTGGCGCTGGATCGTGGCCTTGCGGCTGAGTCCGCTCGTGAGCGCGCCGATGTGTCGCAACGCGCCCGCCGGATCGCGGAAGCCGATCGCCGCCAGACGATCGTGCGCCTGCGCGGTCGACAGGGAGCGCTCGCCCTCGGGCAACGCGGCGACCGCGCTGAGGAGGGGACGGTAGAAGAGCCGCGTGTGGATCTCGCGCACTTCGCGTCGCACGCTCTCCCAGCGCGCCCAGATGCCGTCACCGCTGTCGGCCAGCGCCGTGCTGCGCGCGAGGACCCGGAGTCCCGCGGGCGTCCGCGGCAGGAGGTGGGTGCGGCTGAGCTCCTTGAGCTGGAGCCGGTGCTCCATCAGTCGCAGGACCCGGTAGTCGTCGGCGAAGGTCGTCGCCTCGACCCGCCCGATGTACCCGCCCTCGACGAGGGCCTCCAAACTCTCGAGGGTGCCACGGGTGCGCAGGGTGGCATCCGTGAGTCCGTGCACCAGTTGCAGCAGCTGGACGGTGAACTCGATGTCACGCAATCCGCCCTCGCCGAGCTTGAGCTGGTACGGGGCATCCTCCGGATCGATGTGCTCCTTGACGCGCTCGCGCATGCGCTGCACGCTGTCGACGAAATCCTCGCGGGCCGCGCTCGACCAGATCTTCGGCTGCACGGCGCCGATGTACTCCGCCCCCAGCTCCGGCTCGCCGGCGAGGGGCCGCGCCTTCAGCAGGGCCTGGAACTCCCAGCTCTTCGCCCAGCGGTCGTAATAGGCCAGATGGGATCCGAGCGAGCGGACCAGAGCACCCTGCTTGCCCTCCGGCCGCAGGTTCGCGTCGACCTCCCAGAGAGGCGGCTCCTTCTCGATGCCGCTCAGGCCGCGCATGGTCTCGCGGGCGAGCTTCGTCGCCAGATCGATCGCACGCGACTCGGAGACGATCTCCTCATCGGCCGTGCCGCCGACGAAGATCACGTCGACGTCGCTGACGTAGTTGAGCTCCCGCGCACCGGCCTTGCCCATGCCGATGATCGAGAGGCGGACGGCCGCCACCTCGCGCTGATCGACGGTCTCGCGCAATCGACTGCGCGCCACGGCCAGCGAGGCCTCGAGCGCCGCACCGGCCGCGTCCGCCAGCGCCGCCGCCACATCGGCGAGAGCCTCGACCGGTGCGGTCCGGGTCAGATCGTAGGCCGCGATCGCCGCGAGGCTGCGGCGGTAGGCGACCCGGAGCGCCACGACCTCGTCGTCACTGCCGGACCGCGCGAAGCCGTCGACGGCGCCGACACCGGCGAGCATCGCCCGGGTGAGCTCGTCTGCGGTCGGCAACGCATCGACCTCGTCGGCGAGCACCGAGAGCTCCGCGGGGTTGCGGAGGAAGAAGTCCGCCAACCCCTCGGATGCCCCGAACACCCGCCAGGTGCGGCGCTGGGTGTCTCCGCCGTCGAGCAGGGCCGCCAACGGCGCGG
This sequence comes from Microbacterium sp. NPDC087868, assembly GCF_044900755.1. Classification (NCBI taxonomy): domain Bacteria; kingdom Bacillati; phylum Actinomycetota; class Actinomycetes; order Micrococcales; family Microbacteriaceae; genus Microbacterium; species Microbacterium sp. NPDC087868. The sequence continues at coordinate 326,461 of NZ_JBJDNO010000001.1, read as the reverse complement.
GGTCGCGTCGCGCCACCCGCAGCATCCCGCGCACGGCCGCGTCGGGATCGGCGGCATCCGCCCCCGTCAGCAGCTCGGCACGCGAGCGACCGAGCAGTTCGGCGAGCTCGGCGAGGGCCTCGGCGGCCTCGCCGAGCTCATCGAATCCGAGTCGAGCCAGCGCGGACAGCGAGAAGGAATCGTCCGGACGGGCCATGCGCACGGCTCAGAGCAGCTCGAGGTTGTTTTTCAGCTCGAGCGGCGTGACCTGGCCGCGGTACGCCTCCCACTCCTTGCGCTTGTTGAGCAGCACGTAGTTGAACACCTGCTCGCCCAGCGTCTCGGCGACGAGCTCGGAGTCCTCCATGTACTCGAGGGCGTGGTCGAGGCTCGCGGGCAGCGACGAGTAGCCCAGCGCGCGGCGCTCGGCGTCGCTGAGCGACCACACGTTGTCCTCGGCCTCGGGCGGGAGCTCGTACTCGTCCTCGATGCCCTTGAGGCCGGCGGCCAGCATGAGCGCGTACGCCAGGTACGGGTTCGCGGCGGAGTCCAGCGCACGGTACTCGACGCGCGACGACTGCCCCTTGTTGGGCTTGTACATCGGCACGCGCACGAGCGCGGAACGGTTGGCGTGCCCCCACGTGACGAAGCTCGGGGCCTCGTCGCCGCCCCACAGGCGCTTGTACGAGTTGACGAACTGGTTCGTGACAGCCGAGATCTCGTTCGCATGGCGCAAGAGGCCGGCGATGAAGTGACGCCCGGTCTTCGAGAGCTGGTACTTCGCGCCCTCTTCGTAGAACGCGTTCTGGTCGCCCTCGAACAGCGACATGTGCGTGTGCATGCCACTGCCCGGGTGGCCGCTGAGGGGCTTCGGCATGAAGGTCGCGTACACGCCCTGCTCGATCGCCACCTCCTTGATCACCGTGCGGAACGTCATCACGTTGTCGGCGGTGGTGAGGGCGTCCGCGTAGCGCAGGTCGATCTCGTTCTGACCGGGTCCGCCCTCGTGGTGGCTGAACTCGACCGAGATGCCGAGGTCTTCGAGCATCCGCACCGAACGACGACGGAAGTCGTGCGCCGTGCCGCCGGGCACGTTGTCGAAGTACCCGGCGGAGTCGACCGGAACCGGTCCCTCCGGACCGTACTGCGACGACTTGAGCAGGTAGAACTCGATCTCGGGGTGCGTGTAGAACGTGAACCCGGCATCGGCTGCCTTCGCGAGCGTGCGCTTGAGCACGTGGCGCGGGTCGGCGACCGCGGGCTGGCCGTCGGGCGTCGTCAGGTCGCAGAACATGCGGGCGGTCGGATCGATCTCGCCCCGCCACGGCAGAGTCTGGAACGTCGTCGGATCGGGCTGCGCGAGCAGATCGGACTCATGGCTGCGCGTGAGCCCCTCGATGGCCGAGCCGTCGAAGCCGATGCCCTCGGCGAACGCGCCCTCGACCTCGGCCGGCGCGATGGCGACCGACTTGAGCGTGCCGATGACGTCGGTGAACCACAGGCGGACGAACTTGACGCCGCGCTCCTCGATCGTCCGGAGGACGAAGTCTCTCTGCTTGTCCATATCGTGCGGAGCCTCAGCCCTTTCCTTCGTCCCAGCCGGATTCGGCCGCTTCTTCATCGGCCCAGGCGCGGGAGCGCGCCTTCAGCGTCTCGGGTGCGTTCGCGGCCTCGGCCTCGGTGTCGAACGGGCCCACGCGGTCGATCGACTGCGAGATCATCCCGAATTCGACCTGCTTGGTCTCGAGGTTGTACCAGTACTTGTGTTCGCCGTCCGACATGGCCCGTCCCTTCGTCGTCTGATGTCATCGATCCTACTGGCGCGAACGCCTGTCGCTATGCTGTGGGTCATGGCAAAAGCGATCGGCGTCGACATCGGCGGTACCGGAATCAAGGCAGGAATCGTCGACCTCGAGCACGGAACGATGGCGTCCGATCGGGTACGGGTGCCCACGCCCGAGGGCGCGGCTCCCGGCGACGTGCTGCAGGCCGTGCAGACGGTGCTGAAGACCCTCGACGTGCACGAGTCGACCCTCCCCCTCGGCGTGGCCTTCCCGGCCATCGTGAAGCGCGGCAAGACGCTGTCGGCCGCCAACGTGTCGAAGGAGTGGGTCGACTTCGACGCCGAGCGCTTCTTCCGCGACGGCCTCGGCCGCAACATCGTGTTCGTGAACGACGCGGATGCCGCGGGCGTCGCCGAGGCACGACACGGTGCGGCGCGCGACGTGCGTGGATTCACCCTGCTCACGACCCTCGGCACCGGCATCGGCTCGGCCTTCATCAACGACGGCGTACTGCTGCCCAACACCGAGCTCGGTCACCTCAACTTCCGCGAGTACGAGTCCGTCGAGCAGTGGGCCGCGACCTCTGCGCGCGAGCGCGAGGGGCTCACCTGGGCCGAATGGGCCGAGCGCCTGCAGGCGTTCTACTCGCACATCGAATTCCTCTTCAGCCCCGACCTGTTCGTGGTCGGCGGCGGCGTGTCGAAGAACGCGGGCGACTTCCTCCCGCTCCTCGACCTGAAGACCCCGATCGTCCCGGCGATCCACCGCAACAACTCCGGCATCATCGGTGCAGCCTCGCTCGCGGGCGACTGACACCCTCGAGACCGCGAGAAGGCCCGGTGACCTGATGGTCACCGGGCCTTTCACGTCGAGGCGAATGGGCCGACCTGTACGCCGGGTTCTGTTCCGGGGTTCTTCGCCCCTTCGACGGCCATCTCTCTCGGCGACACGTTGCCGTGCCGCTCCAGCGGTCTACCCGAGGACTCGGCGAGCCGCGTCAACATCCTCTGTCTGACCTTGCTCCGGGCGAGGTTTACCTGGCGGGACATGTCACCATGTCCCCCGGTGGTCTCTTACACCACCCTTTCACCCTTACCCCCGGCGAACCGGGGGCGGTCTGCTCTCTGTGGCACTGTCTCGCGGATCACTCCGGGTGGGTGTTACCCACCGCCCTGCCCTGTGGAGCCCGGACGTTCCTCGGTGCGGTTGCCCGCCACGCGACCGTCCAGTCGACCCATTCGCATCTGCCAGTCTACGACGCCCGGCCGCGCCTCATTTCTCGGCGGACTCGGTGATGCGCAGATCCAGTGGCACGTCGATCGGGAACGTACCGAACAGGCGTGTGGTCGCGACGGCCGCCGCCTCGCGCACGGCGTCGGCGGCGGCATCCGCGAGCTCGACGGGGACGTGCAGGATCACCTCGTCGTGCAGGAAGAACGCGAGGTGCGCGGCCTCCGCGAAAGGGCCGGATGCTGAGGCCGGCGTCGCAGCGGGCGGCAGGCCGCGCAATCGATGACGGATCTCGGCCAGCCAGATCAGCGACCACTCCGCCGCGGTGCCCTGCACCACGAAGTTGCGGGTGAAACGCCCCCAGTCGCGAGCGCTGCGCCGCGCCTGCGCGACCAGCGCCGCGTCCACGTCCGCTCCGGTGGCCGCGGACTGGAGCGCCGCCCACTCGGGAGACGGCTTCGGCGACGAGCGTCCGAGCCAGGTCGAGACCACCCCGCCGTCCTCCCCCGCGCGTGCGGCGGCATCGACGAGCGCCATCGCTCGCGGGTAGACCTTGCGCAGTCGCGGCACGAGCCGGCCGCTGTCGCCCGTCGTCGCACCGTACATGGCACCGAGCACGGCGTACTTGGCCTCTTCGCGTGTCGCCACCGCGCCCGAGTCGACGACTCCGGCGTACAGATCGGTGCCCTGCGCCGCACGCGCCATCGCAGCATCCGAGGCCATCGCCGCGAGCATGCGCGGCTCGAGCTGGGCGACATCGGCGACCACGAGGGTCCACCCGGGGTCCGCCCGTACGGCGGGGCGCAGACTGCGCGGCAGTTGCAGCGCTCCCCCGCCGGCCGATGCCCAGCGCCCGGTCACGACGCCACCGGGGATGTACACCGGGCGGAACCGCCCGCGGTGCACCCAGTCGGCGAGCCAGACCCACCCGTTGGCGCTGAGCAGACGCGACATCTTCTTGTAGGCCAGGAGCGGTTCGACGACCGGGTGCTCGTACTGGGCGAGCTCCCATTTGCTCGTCGACTCGACGGGGACCCCGGAACGATGCAGCGCCCGCAGGAGCTTCGGCTGGCTGTCGAGATGGAGGGTGGCGTCGCCGAGGATCGCGCGCACCTGTTCGCCGAGCGCGACCATCTTCGCCGGGAGCCCGCCGGCGAGTGATCGAGCGCCGAGCGTTTCGGTGAGGATCTCGTCGTGCACGCCCTCGTTCCAGGGCACCCCCGCCGCGCGCATCTCCTCGGCCACCAGGCCGCCGGCGGATTCCGCGGCGCAGAGCAGGGCGAGCCGGCCGTCGGATGCCGCGGCGATCACCCGGCGCTGCGCGCGGTACTGCTCCAGGGCGTCGGCGACCGGATCCCCGCGCGTCGAGTCCGTGTCGAAGAGATCGAACAGCCCGGGTGCCGCATCGGGCGCCTCGCGGCGCATCCAGTCCTCGGACGGCTCCAGAGGGTGTGGGACGGATGCCGTGTCGCGGAGGATCGCGTGGCACAGGACCAGATCATGGGTGCGTCCGACCCGCACGCCGTCGGCGAGCAGCGGTGCATAGGTCTCGCGCGCGCTGCGGATCACCCAGCGCGGCGCGTCGCGCTGCTCGGACTCGGCCACCCAGCCCGGCAGATCGCGCTCACTCAGGCTCTCTCGGCGGATCTCGACGTCCGCGGCATCGAGATCGACGGCGACGTATGCGCCGCTGCCGTCGGCGACCAGCAGAATGCGTCGCTCGGACGATGCGGGCGACGCGCTCACGACGAGAGCGCCGCGTGCATCACAGTCCCGATTCCTCCGCGCGCACCAGGATGCAGCCGCACTCGGGGCAGTACACGACCGCGTCATCGGCGGCGCGACGGATCTCGGCGATGTCGGTGCTGGGGAGCATCATGCGGCACCCCTCGCACGTGCCACGGGTCAGCAGGGCCGCACCCGCACTGTTCGCGGCGCGACGCGTGTACTCGGCCAGCAGCGGCGCGGGGATGCTCTCGGCCACGGCTGCACGATCGCGGGCGAGCTGGACGCCGAGCTCGGCAGCGGCGGCGACGTCGGCCTTGCCCTGCGCGCTGAGCGTCGAGCCCTCGGCGGTCGTGATGTCGATGAGTGCCTGCTGAGCGGCGACGGCAGCCTCGGCCTCTTCGACCCGCCCCATGACGTCGAGCTCGGCGTCTTCGAGGTCGTTCTGGCGGCGGGTGAGACTCGCGATCTCGTGCTCGAGGGCCTGCGCCTGCTTGGGGTCGGTCGCGACCGCGAGGCGCTCGGCGTCACGTGCCCGGCGCTGCTCGACGAGCTTCACGTCGGACTCGAGACGGGTCAGCTCGGTGCGTGCGTCGTCGCAGGTGCCGGTGAGCGCGGTGAGCTCGCGCAGCTGCTCCTGACGGATCGACACCAGCTCGTTGATGCGCGCGGCCTGCGAGGGATGGGTGCGGGCACGATCGGCCTGCGCGATGCGCCGGTCGAGGTCGGCGATGTCGAGCAGGATGCGCTGATGTTCGGAGCTGGCGTTCACGCTGTCCAATCTATCGTCTGGCGGGGGCCGCCATCACAGCAGGTCGCCGTCGACGTACAGCCACCGGCGCTCCTCGCGAACGAACCTGCTGCGTTCGTGCAGCACGCCGCGGGCTCCGTTCTGGAGCCAGTGCGCCGCGAACTCCACGACCCCGTCACGATCGAAGGGGCCGCCCGCCTCCCGGTCGAGCACCACGAGTCGCCGCCAGCGCAGGTCCGGTTCGATCTCGATCGATGCCGGTCGCGTGGCGGCGTGCCAGGTCGCGCGCAGGTGGGCGACGTCGCCGATCACGAACGCCGTGTAGCGCGACCGCATCAGCCGCTCGGCCGTCGGGGCGGTGGTCTCGGCCCGAAGGATCGGACCGCAGCATCCGCCGAAGAGGTCGCCCGATCCGCAGGGGCACCGGGCGGAATCCGTGATCGCTGCGTCATGCGGCGCCATCTCCGCCTCGGGTGTCATCCCTCCAGCGTACGCTCGAGACACCGACCGAGAAGGAGCACCGTGAGCACTCAGCCCGCCATCCCCACGTTCACCGCCCACAACGGATTCGCCCTGCCGGCGATCGGCCTGGGGACGTACGCGCTCAACGGCGATGCCGGGGCGGATGCCGTGACCGGCGCCATCGGTGCCGGGTACCGCCTCATCGACTCCGCCTTCAACTACGAGAACGAGGGTTCCGTCGGACGCGGGGTCGCGGCGTCCGACATCGATCGCGACGAGATCATCGTGACCACGAAACTTCCCGGTCGCCATCACCCCGCCGAGAAGGCCCGGACGAGCATCGAGGAGAGCCGGTCGCGTCTCGGCCTCGACATCACCGACCTGCACCTCATCCACTGGCCCAACCCGAGCCAGGACGAGTACGTGCAGGCGTGGGCGGCGCTCGTCGACGCCCAGCAGCGCGGGGTCGTGCGCCAGATCGGCGTCTCGAACTTCCTGGCCGAGCACCTCGAGCGCGTCGAGCGCGAGACCGGGGTGCGTCCCGTCGTGAACCAGATCGAGGTGCACCCCTACTTCCCGCAGAGCGAGCAGCTCGCGTACCACCGGGAGCACGGCATCCTCACCGAGGCGTGGAGCCCGCTCGGCCGGGCGAAGGAACTGCTCGACGAAGACGTGATCCGCGAGGTCGCGGCCTCGCACGGCATCACTCCGGCACAGACGGTTCTCGCCTGGCACGTCGCCCGCGGCACGGTCTCGATCCCGAAGGCCTCGTCGCTCGAGCACCAGGTCGCGAACCTCGCCGCCGCAGAGGTCGCGCTCGACGAGGCGGAGGTGCTGGCGATCACGGGCCTCGGGCGTGCGGACGGGCGACTCTTCGACGCCGATCCCGCGCACCACGAGGAGTCCTGACCGAGGATCAGACCTTCTGCGTCCCCAGCACGCGCAGGAACTCGAGCTTGCTCGCCGCCTCGCTGCCCGGCGCCGCGGTGAGCACGATGAGCGCCTGGGACTCGTCCTCGGTGAACAGCGCCTGACAGTCGACCTCGATCTCACCGAGCTCGGGATGGATCATCGTCTTGTGCTGCTCGAAGCGCCTGCTCACCTCGTGGTTCTCCCAGAGCCCGATGAACTCGTCGCTGCGCGCCGAGAGTTCTCCGGCGATCTCGCCGGCCCGCGAGCGCGCCCCCATCACGCCGTGCGCGGCGCGCAACGAGGCCACCAGGGCGCGGCTCTGGCGAGCGTGGTCGGCCTCGGGATAGCGCCGCCGCTCGGTCTCGGGCATCGCGAACCACCGGTAGATGCCGCTGCGTGCGAGTCCCGTCAGCGCGCTGGCGTCGCCGAGGAGGGCCCGAGCGGCGTCGTTCTGCACGAGCACCTCGTCGAGGACCGAGACCACGAACGCCGGGGTGTCGTGCAGGCGGTCGAGCACGCGCAGGATGCCGGGCCGCACGTACTCCGTGACGTGCGCGCGATCGGGGGCGCTGTAGCCGCACAAGCGGTAGAGGTAGTCGCGCTCGTCTTCGCTGAGCCGGAGCGCACGAGCGAGCGATGAGAGGATCTGCGCGCTGGGCTGCGGTCCACGGCGCTGCTCGAGGCGCGTGTAGTAGTCCGTCGACATCGTCGCGAGCTGAGCGACCTCCTCGCGGCGCAGCCCGGCCGTACGCCGACGCGGCCCCGGCGACAACCCCACGTCGTCGGGGGTCAACGCCTCCCGGCGACGGAGGAGGAAGTCGGCCAGCGCATCACGATCCACCCCCCGAGTATCCCGCGAGTCGCCGACCCGATCCAGGGATCGCCGCTCCCTGGATCAGCCGTCTCTGGAGCGGTCCATGCGATCGACGGAGGCTGGACGCATGAACATCAGCGGAAACACCATCTTCATCCCCGGAGCGACGAGCGGCATCGGCCTCGCCCTCGCCCTTGCCCTGCGCGATCGCGGCAACGCCGTGATCGTCGGCGGCCGGCGCACCGACCGTCTGGAGGCGATCGCCGCCGAGCACCCGGATCTCGGCACCGTGCGGATCGACACCGCGGATGCCGGGAGCATCGAGGACGCCGCCCGCACGGTGCTCGCCGAGCATCCCTCCCTCAACGTGCTCGTGACGATGGCGGGCATCATGCGCACGGAGGACTGGCGCACGCCGGACGGCTTCCTCGCCACGGCCGAGGAGATCGTCACCACGAACGTCCTGGGGCCGATCCGCCTCATCGCGGCGTTCGTCGAGCACCTGCGCCGTCTGCCCGACGCCACGATCATGACGGTGTCCTCCGGGCTCGCCTTCGCTCCACTGCGGGTCACGCCGACGTACAACGCGAGCAAGGCGGCGATCCACATGCTCAGCGAATCGCTGCGTCTCCAGTTCGAGGGATCGAGCGTCTCGGTCATCGAGCTCGAGCCCCCGGCCGTGCGCACCGACCTCATGCCCGGACACGCCGAGAACGACGCGGCGATGCCGCTCGACGAGTTCATCGCGGAGGTCATGACACTGCTCGAAACCCGGCCCGACGCCTCGGAGGTGCAGGTCGAGCGAGTGAAGTTCCTCCGCTACGGCGAGGCACGCGGGGACTACGCACAGGTGGTCGCCGCACTCAACAGCACCGACCCGCACGGGAAATGAGAGCGGCCGGGGCACCGGCTCCGGTGCCCCGGGCCACATTTCCGGGGGCAGATACGGTCAGGAGCGCAGGGTCGCCGCGGCCGAGCGGAGCGCGTCGGCGGATCCGCGCAGCAACGCCAGCTCGGAGTCGGAGAACGACGTGTTCCGGATCGGCACGGCACCCGAGGCGCTGACGATCGACGGCACCGAGAGTGCGACGCCGTCGATCCCGTGGAAGTCGTCGAGCACCGTGCTCACCGGCATCACGGCGTGCTCGTCGTGCAGGATCGCCTCGACGATGCGTGCGCTCGAGAGACCGATCGCGTAGTTCGTCGCTCCTTTGCCGCGGATGACCTTGTAGGCCGCGTCGCGGACGTCGACGGCGATCTCGTCGAGCTCGGCGAGTGTGAAACGGGGATGCTCGGGGGTCTCCCATTCGAGGATCGGCGCTGTTCCGATCGTGGCCCGCGACCACAGGGGGAATTCGGTGTCGCCGTGCTCGCCCACGATGTGCGCATGCACGCTCGCCGTCGAGACGCCCGCTCGCTGCGCCAGCTTCCAGCGCAACCGCGAGGTGTCCAGCACGGTACCGGACGCGAAGATGCGCTCGGGCGGCAGACCCGTCTCCTGCTGGGCGATGACGGTGAGCACGTCACAGGGATTGGTGACGATCACGTACACGGCGTTCGGGGCCACCTCGAGGAGTTCCGGCATCATGCGTCGGATGATCCCCGCGTTCACGTCCGCGAGCTCGATCCGCGTCTGACCGGGCTTCTGCTTCGCCCCGGCGGTGATCACGACCACGTGGGAGCCTGCGGCGACGGAGACGTCGCTGCCACCGATGATGTCGCTCGTTCCCGTGAACTGCGTACCGTGCGCGAGGTCGAGCACCTCGGCCTCGACCTTCTCGGTCGCGATGTCGTAGAGGGCGATGTGCCGCGCGGACCCCCGGATCAGCGCTGCATAGGCCACGCTCGATCCGACGCTGCCCGCGCCGACGACCGTGAGCTTCGAGTTCTCGATGATCTCCATCCGCCCAGTGTGGCAGGTGGCCGGGTGGATAGCATGGGGCGGTGTTCGCCAGCATCCGCATCGCTCCCCCGGCGGCACGCGCGTACTTCTCACTGCAGGCCGTGGCCGGCGGATGCTGGTGGCTCGGAGTGCTCCTGATCCCCGCGATCCGCACGGCGACGCTCGACGGACTCCCCGTTCTCCCGATCGCGATCGCCGACATCCCTCTCTTCGTCGGAGGGTCGGCGCTCGCCGCGTGCGGCGTGCGGGCGGCGGTCTGGGTCGTCACCTCCTGGACCGTGCTCGTGGCGGGCGGGATGGTCGTGCACGCGACCGTCACCGGTCTGGCCGGATGGGGTGCGCTGCTCATGGTGGCCGCCGCGGCGGGGAGTCTCGCCGCCGGCATCGTGATCATCGTCGGCCGGGCACCCTTCGAGTGGATCGCTCGTGGACCGTTCGCCTTCCGTACCTCCCGCACCCAGGGGCGCGCCCGGGTGATGGCGCGCACGGGACTTCAGACCCTGTTCTTCTGGGGCGTGTTCCTCGGGCTCCTCCCGCTGCTCATCGCCATGGTTGAGGCTCGGTGGGGGCTTCATCTCGAGCTGCCTCCCGCGCTCCGTCTGACCGGTGTCGCGCTGTTCCTCGCCGCGACCGCCCTGGGCCTCTGGTCGGCGATCACGATGTCGCTTCTCGGCGAGGGAACGCCGCTCCCCTCCGAGATGGCGCGCCGTCTCGTCATCGCCGGTCCGTACCGCTTCGTGCGCAACCCGATGGCCGTCGCCGGCATCGCCCAGGGCATCGCGGTCGGGTTGATGCTCGGCTCCTGGCTGGTCGTCGTCTACGCGCTGTGCGGCTCGCTGGTGTGGAACACCGCCGTGCGTCCGATCGAGGAAGCCGATCTCGCGGAGCGGTTCGGCGACGACTATGCCGACTACCGCCGCCGAGTCACCTGCTGGGTGCCGCGGTTCGCCGGCTGACGGTTCGCGCGCACCCTGTCGAGCGACCCGAGTGCACGTAAACGAAGAGATTTCGGCCCCGACACGCCGTTTCTCGCTTGTCGTCCGACCCGCAGACGTGAAATGGTATCCCGGGCGGATCCCCCACCGCTCGTCCTCCGGTTCCTGCGTGACTCCCCTACTCGTCGGGACCTCGTGCTCCATCCGTGCCGCTCCGCCCACCGCGGGCAGAGCGAGTCACCGAGCGAGCCACGAAACCCCACCGATCGACCATCGGGGAGCGAAGGAGGAGGGTGTGGCCAGCACTTACATCGAGACCGGCGGTCACGTGCGGGTGTACGACGACGCCGTGCGCACCCACCAGGCGTTCCCCCTGGGGACCTATCGGGTCAGCTTCACCTCGAAAGAGGGCTTCAGCCTCGTGCGCATCGATGATCTGACCGTCGGAGCGGAGCGCGTCTACGGCGGCCGCGATCGCAAAGTCGCCAAGATCTTCCGCTCCTACGCTCTCTCCGACCGCAGCCTCGGGGTCATGCTCTCGGGCGACAAGGGCATCGGCAAGTCGCTGTTCCTGCGCATGGTCGCCGAGGCCGCGCGCGAGCAGGGCCTTCCCGTGGTGGTCGTCTCCGAGGACCACGACGGCATCGTGGAGTTTCTCGACAGCCTCGACGAGTGCCTCATCGTCTTCGACGAGTTCGAGAAGATCTTCCCGGCGGGCCGCCGAGGAATCACCGACGGGTTGAATCGGCAGAACCAGTTCCTGTCGCTGTTCGACGGACTCTCCTCGGTGAAGCGCGTCTACTGCCTCTCGGTGAACGCGATCGCCGACGTGAGCACCTATCTGGTCAACCGCCCCGGCCGGTTCCACTACCACCTGCGCTTCGACTATCCGGGGCCCGACGAGGTGCGGCAGTACCTTCTCGATCAGGCACCGAACGCGCACCCCGACGAGATCGAGAACGTGGCGTTGTTCTCGCGGCGGGCGCGGCTGAACTACGACCATCTGCGGGCGATCGCCTTCGAGCTGCAGCAGCCCGACACGCTGTTCGCCGAGATCGTCGACGATCTCAACATCAAATCGGTCGAGCCCGGCACGTATCGCATCGAGGCGCGCTTCCCCGACGGCAAGGTCTGGTTCGACGAGGTCGAGATGAACCTGTTCGAACGCGGAGACGTCGGGCGCACGTTCGAGCTGCGCAACGGCACCCGTTCGCTCTTCGCGTCGTTCGTGCCGCGCGACCTGATCTTCGAACCCGACGGCAGCATCTTCGTGCCGATCGATCGACTCGATCTGCTCGGTGACGACGACGAGGAACCGGAGGTCTATCCGACGACCGTCAGCCTCGCGCTCGTCGCCCCGGCGACCTACGGATTCGGACTCTGACGTCCGGGCCCGTGTCGTTCAGTCGGTGACGTCGGTCAGTCGGTGACCTTGACGCGACGATTGACCTCGCGGGTCGCGGAGAACTTCAGCACCGTGTAGTCGGTGACCTCGCCGGTGCCCTCGTCCTTGCCGAACTGCACGCGGTGCCCCTTGTGGGTCTGCGGATAGAACTTGCCGAAGTTGGTGAGGGTGACGGTGTTGCCCTGGCTGACGAGATCGAGGAGTTCGTCGATCATCGCGTTGTACGCCGTCTGAGCCGCGAAGACCGAGATCCCTCCGCGTCGCGCGAATCGCTGTACGAATTCGCGCTTGCTCACGCGATTGGCCTCGAGCGTCTTGGATGTGCTCATGCTCTGTACCGTCCCCTGGTGTGTTCGCTCGTCGCCGAGCGTCTTGCGCTGCGCCCCTGACAGCTGCACCGGTGATTCGTCGAAGGCCCCCCTGCGACGAACCGGGATCAGCGAGGCCCCAGCCCTTACCCCTCAGAGGATAGTGCCTCTTCCTTGGTATACGCGGTGAACTCCGGTTTCACCTGATTCTTCCGTGTTTTCGCGATTTCTCGGGCCGAGCGTGCGGCGGCGGTCGACATGTCGATCTGCGTACGGATGTCGAGGCCGCGTTCGTCGGCGCTCACCGAGAGCTCGGTCGGCTCGAGCGTCTTGGTGTTCACCACCACGTCGCCGTCGTTGATCAGCAGATCAGCCTTCACACCGTAGGCGCGGCCGACGATCGTCCCGCGCGCATCGAGCAGCGACGCGGTGTTCTCGCCGGCGGCCTCGGCGATCGCGGCGAGTTGGGCCGCGGTGTACCGGGCCGAGTTCTCGAACTCCGCATCGGACGACTCCTCCTTCGAGGGGACGAGTGCGAGTTCGGTCTGCCCCGGTGCCCGACGGTCGCCGGGGTGCACCCGCGCATCGAGGTGGTGGACGGCGCCGTCTGCATCGTCGCCGACGATGAGGCGGTCATCGTAGGCGAGGACCACGAGGTTGACCCCCTTCGTCGCACCGGGACCGTGCGTACGAGAGCGAAGATCGACCATCCGTCACCGTCCGCCGAGAAGCGAACGGATCGGGTAGGTCTGATCCTCGAGGATCACCTGCACCGCGCGCCCGTTTCCGGGGTGGACGACGATCGGCGCGCGCAGATTCACGTGCACACCCTCGTCCCCGGGGTTGGCCACGACCAGCATCCGGAGCGCATCGTCCGCGGATGCTCCGACCTCGGCGCGGACGGATGCCGGAACCTTCGGCGCGTACGCACGATCGACGAACGGCGCCTCCACCACGAACAGGCGCACCTCGGCATCCGTCGCCCGGAGCGCGTACAGACCGTCGGCCCCCTCGATGCTCTCGAGGGTGAACGTCGTGTACGGGGCCAGGCCGAGCATCGGCGAGGTGAACTCGATCACGCGGGCTGCCGACTCGATGTTCGCTCGGGCGGTCGTCGCGGTCATCGCAGGAACTCCAGGAGGTTGGTCTGCAGCGACTTGGCGGTCACCTGCAGGGCGGATTGGAAGACGAGCTCGGCGGACTGCAACCGCACGAGGACCTCGAGGCTGTCGACGTTCTCGACCTCGGCACGACGCGCCTCGAGGTCGGTGGAGGTGGCGAGGTTCTGCGAAGCCGCGCGCTCGATCTGCACCTGCCGGGCACCGGTCGTGCCGCGCGCGGCGATGACGCCCTTCAGGCGCGCGTCGATGTCGTCGAGGCGCGGGCCGACGTTCGCGCCGCTGCGCAGTTCGGCCGCGATGTCCCTCAGAAGCGCGAAAGCGCTGTTCGCTCCCTCGCCGAAGGCCTGCGAGCCGTCGAAGTCGACGCGAACCGTCTCGTTGTCGCTGATACGTCGCTGCACGCCGTCTCCCGGGCTGCCGTGGAACGCGAAGGTGTCGGGGTCGAACGCGGCACCGGCATCGCCGGTCCCGGCGAAGACGCTGCGGCCCAGCACCGTCGTGTTCGCCTGAGCGAGCAGCTCCGCGCTGATCGTCTCGAGCTCCTGCGCGATGGATTCCCTCGCCGTCGGGCTCAGCGCCCCGGAGTTCGCTCCCTGCGCCGTCAGATCGCGGGCCCGGTTGAGCAGGTCGGTGCTCGCTCCGAGCGCCGTGTCGACCGTGGTGACCCAGGCCATACCGTCGCTCAGATTCCGTGCGAACTGTGCGACCCGCGCCTGTTCGCCGTGCACGCCGAGCGTCGTCGCCGCGGCGGCGGGATCCTCGCTCGGTGAGCGGAAGGCGCGCTGCGAGGCGGCCTGATTCTGCAGGCGCTCGCGGTCCGCGAGGTTGGTCTGCAGCGTGCGCAGCGACTGCTGCGTCATGGTGCTGCTCGTGATGCGTCCGATCATGGTCGACTCCCGGGTCAGCGGCCGACCAGGCCGGTGCGGTTGATGAGCAGGTCCAGCGCCTCGTCCATCGCCGTCAGCACGCGGGCGGCGGCCTGGTAGGCGGTCTGGTAGGTCAGCAGGTTGATGGTCTCCTCGTCGCCGTCGACCGAGGCGTTCGACTGCTGCGCGGTGACCGCGGCCACGGCGCCCATGTCGGCGATGTCGGCCCGCTGCAGATCACCGGCGACCGCGACCGCGAAACCGGTGACGAACGTCGCCCAGGTCTTGCTCGGCCCCGTGGCGGAGGCACCGAGAGCACTGATGCGGTCGGCGATCGTGGTGTCCTTCGCTCCGGCTCCCGGCGCCGCCAGCGCGAGCTGATCGAGCCCGGTGGGCACGACGCTCAGTCCGAGCGCCGCGGGCCCCGTCGTGTCGAGGGCGAAGAAGTCGCCCCCGGCCGCGCCGCCGGCGGTCACCCCGGTGCGGTGCACGTCGTTGACCGCCGCGGCGAGGGCGGCTGCGGTGTCGTTGTACGCGGCGGCGACGCCGGCGAGCGTGCCACCGTCCGCCGCCGGGGCGAGCGCGCTGATGGTGCCGCCGATCACGCCGCCGCCGACGGCGACGGGAACGTCCGGCCGATCGGCCCACGACACGACGATCCGACCGGCATCCGAGATCTCGCGCGGACCGCTCACCTGGAGCGATCGGCTGCTGTCGCCCGAGACCAGCGCATTCCCGTCGACACGGAGGGTGAGAGTGCCGTCCGACTCGACGACGCCCGTCGCCCCGATCGCCGAGGACAACTGCTGGGCGAGCACATTCCGCTGATCGATCAGTTCGTTGGCGTTGCGTCCGGCGTGCAGCGCGTCGCGGATCTGACCGTTCAGCGTCGCGACCTGACCCGCCACCGCGTTCACGTCGGCGATATCGCGATCGACCTGTCCGCGCAGATCGCCCCACTGGCCCGCGACGGCCTGATAGCCCGCCGCGATCTGGCCGACGAGCACCTGAGCGTTGGTGAGCACGACCTGCGCCGCCGCCGGTTCCGGGGTGTTCGCGAGATCCGACCATCCGGCCCAGAAGCGGTCGAGGTTCGCGGCGAGGCCGTCCGCGGTCGGCTCCGCCATCGTGCTCTCGGCGCGGGCGGCCGCGGTCGCCCGCGCGCTCCAGAATCCGGAGGTCGAGAGGGCATCGCGCACCCGCGCGTCGAGCACGGCATCCCCGAGGCGTGCGACACCGGTGACGGAGACGCCTCCGCCGATGCCGAGGCCGCTCTTCCACAGTCCGGTCTGACCCACGCCGGAGAGCGGAGCCTGATCGACCCTCTGCCGGGTGTACCCGGTGGTCGTCTGATTGGCGATGTTCTGACCCGTCACGGTCATCCCCGCGCGGGCGGCGGAGAGGGCGGATTCCGCCAGACGAAGACCTGAGAACGAAGACATGGTCACCTCACATCCGGGTGTCGAGAAGTCGGGCGTCGCCGCCGCGGACGACGTCGCCGCTGGGCGTGTACTCGCCGGTCGGCTCGCCGAGCCCGGCGATGGTCTCCTGGGTCATGCGGATCGCCGTGCGCAGACGCTGCTCGTTGACCTGCTTCATCTGCTCGATCTCCTCGGCCAGCGCGGTCATCGCGGAGAGGTGACCCTCGAGCACCTCCCGCCATCCGTCGGAGGGCGCCGCGGCGATCAGCTGCCGCAGAGTCGTCGCCTCGGGTGCACCCCACTCGTCGGCCACGGCCACGACGAGTGCATCACGCGAGAGCGCGACGGTCGGCATGGCGGCGAGCACGCGCTCGATCTCGGTCGACGCGTGCCGGATCCACCGGTTGCGGCCGGTCGCGAGCAGCATCTGCTGCTCGTCCAGTTTGAACAGCAGCGTCTCGAGCAGCTCGCGCTCGCGCAGCAGGTGCATGCTCAGGTCGTGAGCGGCCACAGGGCGTCACCTCGTCGGGTCGGGTCGTCGATGACGGGAATCCCCGTCACATCTACGACTATCGCGACATCGCGGAGGCGAGTAACTCGACACGGATGGGGAGAACTCCCCATTGACACCCGTCAGGAAGCTCCACTCAAGCGTCGCAGGGCACCGAGGAGCGCGCTCTCCGCCGACTCGTCACCCGCGGTCTGCGCCGCCTGCTGGTTGGCATCTCCGACCGCGAGCACGATCTCCGCACGGTTGATGCGGGTGTCGCGAGGGGCGTCGATCCCGACCCGGACGCCGCT
Source organism: Microbacterium sp. NPDC087868 (assembly GCF_044900755.1). Lineage (NCBI taxonomy): Bacteria > Bacillati > Actinomycetota > Actinomycetes > Micrococcales > Microbacteriaceae > Microbacterium > Microbacterium sp. NPDC087868. Next base: position 310,044 of record NZ_JBJDNO010000001.1, on the reverse strand, counting down.
CGGGGTGACCGCCAGGATCGTCACCGTGATGTCGTCGCCGATCACGATGCTCTCGTTCGCGCGCCTCGTCAGAACCAGCATGTCCGTCCGCCTTCCCTGGCTGCGGCGCACTCGCGCCATCCTCTTCCCCAAGGTAGTGCATGCCCTCGTAAACGAGCGGAATCTGCAGATCAGCCCGCCGCGCTGGGGAGAGCGGACGGAGCGATGCGCACGACCCCGACGACGTCGGTCGCGTGACCCGCCGCCCCGGCCTCGTCGTAGGAGAGCACGGGGAGAGACTCGACCTGCGGTGCGAGCATCCGCCGCACGGCCTGACGCAGCGACGGCGCGCAGACGAGCACCGGTTCGGGCCCCGCCTGCGTGAGCTCCGACACCGTGCGGCGCACGCTTTCGAGCACCTGCAGCGTCGCCTCCGGCGTGAGAACGATCTGGGGATTGCCGTCGACGACGCGCATTCCCTCGAGCATCTGCTGCTCCAGCATGGGATCGAACATGACGACCCGGATGCGCCCGTCCTCGGCGAAACGTGCGGCGATCGCGGGTCCGAGCGCCGCACGCGCGGCATCGATGAGTCCGGGGATCTCGGTCGACGTCTTTCCCCGGAGCACGAGCGCCTCGTAGATGCGCGCGAGGTCGTTGATCGGCACGCGCTCCGCCAGCAGTCCGGCGAGCACCCGCTGGATCGCCGCCAGCGAGAGCACCGCGGGAGTGAGCTCCTCGACCGTCGTGGGGCTCGTCTGCTTCAGGTGCTCGGTCAGCTGGCGCACGTCTTCGAGCGAGAGGAGGCGGTGCGCCTGGCTCTGCACGATGTCGGACAGGTGGGTGATGATGACGCTCGCGCGATCGATCACCGTTGCCCCCGCCATGTCGGCCGCGTGCGACATCTCGGCCGGCACCCACTTGCCCTCGAGCCCGAACACCGGGTCGACCGCGGCCTCGCCGGGGAGCTGCTCGAGCCCCGTGCCGATCGCCAGCACGTGACCGCGGGGCACTGCTCCGCGACCGACCTCGACACCGGCGATGAGGATCGCGTAGGTCTGCGCCGGCAGATCGATGTTGTCGCGGGTGCGCACGGGAGGCATGAGGATGCCGATGTCGAGGGCGAGCTTGCGACGGAGGGACTTGACCCGGGTGAGCAGATCCCCCGAGCCACCGGCGGCGAGGTCGACGATGTCGGTGGAGAGCGAGATCTCGAGCGCGTGCACCCGCATCCGGTCCATGAGGTCGTCCGGTCCCTCCGCACCGGCCTCGGCGGCTTCCTGCTCCAGCGCATCGGCCTCGCGCGCGGCATCCCGATCCTCGCTCGCCTTCACGCGCGACGCGGCGAAGAGCAGCACGGCGCCGATGCTCGCGAACACGAGCAGCGGCATCCCGGGGATGAATCCCATCGCGACCGCCGCCAGCCCGGTGATGACGAGGGCGTTGCGCGACTGCAGCAGCTGTCGCGCCGCGGCCTGCCCCATCTCTGCCTCGACGTTCTCACGCGTGACGATCATGCCCGTCGACACCGCCATCAGCAGCGCGGGGATCTGCGTCACGAGCCCGTCGCCGATGGTCAGGATGCTGTACGTCTCGAGCGCCTCCCCCATCTCCATGCCGTGCTGCGCCATGCCGATGATGATGCCGCCGACGAAGTTGATGACGACGATCACGATGCCGGCGATGGCATCGCCCTTGACGAACTTCGACGCGCCGTCCATCGCCCCGTAGAAGTCGGCCTCCGCGGCGACCTCGGCCCGGCGCCTGCGCGCCTCGGCGTCGGTGATGAGCCCGGCGTTGAGGTCGGCGTCGATCGCCATCTGCTTGCCGGGCATCGCGTCGAGGGTGAAGCGCGCGCCGACCTCCGCGACGCGCTCCGCGCCCTTGGTGACCACCACGAATTGGATGACGGTGAGGATCAGGAAGATCACCGCACCGATCACGAGCGACCCGCTGATCGTGATCTGCCCGAACGCCTGGATCACCTGGCCCGCGTGCGCCTCACTGAGCACCAGGCGCGTGGACGCCACGTTGAGTCCGAGGCGGAACAGCGTGGCGACGAGCAGCAGGCTCGGGAACACCGAGAAGTCCAGCGGCTTCTTCACGAACATGGCCGTGAGCAGGATCAGGAGCGCGAACGAGATGTTCACGACGATGAGCACGTCGAGCAGCGGCGTCGGGATCGGCACGATGAGCAGGAGGATGATCCCGACCACCCCGACGGGGACGGCTCCCTTCGACAGCAGCTGACCGATCATGCGTCCTACCTTCTCGTTTTCCGTGTCTGGGGTTCGGGTCAGAGCCCGCGGTCGCGGGTGCTCGCGAACGGCATGGTGTGGGTACCGCGCGCCGAGCCGCGCCGCTTGAGGTGCTCGATGAACGCCAGCACCTGGGCCACCGCGGTGTAGAGCTCCTCGGGGATCTCGCGGCCGATCTCGCAGGCCGCATGCAGGGCGCGGGCGAGCGGGATGTCACGCACCAGCGGCACCCCCGACTCCTCGGCCCGCTCGCGGATCTTCTGCGCCACGATGCCGGCGCCCTTCGCGACGACGCGCGGGGCGGACTTCCCGGGCTCGTACCGCAGCGCGACGGCGACGTGGGTGGGGTTGACGAGCACGACGTCGCTGTCGCCGACCGCCGCGATCATGCGGTTGCGACTGAGGGCGATCTGGCGCGATCGCCGCTGAGAACGCACGAGCGGGTCGCCCTCGCTCTTCTTGTGCTCGTCCTTCGCCTCCTTCTTCGTCATGTGCGTGTGCTTGCGGTTGCGGCGCAGCACGACGGCGACGTCGATGGCGGCGAGCAGGATGCCGACGACGACGGCGACCTGCAGGAGGGCCATCACTCCCCCGGCCGCCTGCTCGAGGAGCCAGGTGATGTTGTGGCTGCCGCTGGCCATGAGCACGGGGACCAGGCCGGACACCACGATCCAGAGCGCGAGACCGATGGCCGTCGTCTTGAGCAGCGCCTTCGCACCCTCCCAGAGCGCCTGCCGTCCGACGACGCGCTTCAGCCCGGTGACGAGGTTGAACTGCTCGGTGCGCATCGTCACACCGCGCAGGTGGATGCCGCCCTGTGCGACGGCGGTCGCGGTCGTCGCGAGGAGCACGACGACCAGCATCGGCAGCAGGATGCCGCCCATCGACGTCAACGCCGCCCCCAGCACCTCGACCGCGGCGTCGGCGGTCGGATGACCCGCCACCGGCGCCACCCGCAGGAAGAGCTCGGTGAGCACCTGGGTCGCCGAGGCGATCGCCGGGAGCGACATGATCGCCGCCGCTGCGATGCAGACCCAGGCCGTGAAGTCCTGGCTGCGACCGATCTGGCCCTTCTTCCGCGCCTCCTTCAGGCGACGATCGGTCGCCTTCTCGGTGCGTTCTCCGGTATCGGTCTCGCTCATCGGGTCACCTCCAGGAGCAGCCGGGCGGCGTCGTCGGCGATCGCCGCGACCACGCCGGGGAGCGCCGCGTACACGAAGCCCACGAGCAGGAGGGTGAGCCCGATCTTGATCGGGAAGCCCATCGCGAAGGCGTTGAGGGCCGGGGCGACGCGGGTCACGAGGCCGAGTCCGACGTCGGCGAGGAAGAGCACGATCAGCAGGGGGCCGGCGATCTGCACGGCGCTGAGCATCATCTGCCCCGCCGCTCCCACGAGCGCTTCGGCGGGATGGGCGAGATCGATCATCCCCGTGACCGGCACCGCGTCGAACGAGCGGAAGAGTCCGCCGAGAACGAGCTGGTAGCCGTCGGAGGCGAACAGCAGCACGATCGCGGTCATCTGGAACAGGCGGGTGAACTGGGCGCCGTTCACCGCCATGCCGGGGTCGAACGCCTGCGCGAGCTGGAAGCCGCCGAAGGTGTCGACGAGGTAGCCGGAGCTCTGGATCGCACTGAAGAGCACCATCACGAGGAAGCCGAGAAGCGCGCCCGTGAGGGCCTGCCCGACCAGTGCGAGCAGGAATCCTCCGGTGTCCAGACGCTCGTAACCCGCTGTGACGACCGGTGACACCGCGAGCGCGAGCCCGACGCCGAGCATCGCGCGAATGCGCATCGGCACCGTGCCGTGACTGAACGGCGGCGCGATCACGAGGAACGCCGTGATCCGCACACAGGCCAGAGCCGTCGCCTCGAGCCAGGTGAAATCGATCGGGATGTACATCAGCCGCCGTTCAGCAGCGACGGTATGCGTGCGAACAGTTCGTTCGAGAACGCGATCATCTCGGAGATCATCCAGTGCCCGCTCACCAGCAGCGCGATTCCGACGGCCACGAGCTTGGGCACGAAGGAGATCGTCATCTCCTGCACCTGGGTGATGGACTGCAGCAGCGAGATCGCGAAGCCGACCACGAGTGCCGTGATCAGGAGCGGGGCGCACAGCTTCGCCGCGAGGATGAGCGCCGCCTGGCCGATGTCGATGACCGCTTCGGGATTCATCCCCCACCTCCGGCGTAGGACTGCACGAGGGCGGTGATGACCATCCCCCACCCGTCGATGAGCAGGAACAGCAGGATCTTGAACGGCAGCGAGATCATGACGGGCGGGAGCATCATCATGCCCATCGACATCAGGGCGCTCGCGACGACGAGGTCGATGACGAGGAACGGCACGAAGATGATGAAGCCGATGAGGAAGGCCGCACGCAGCTCGCTGAGCATGAACGCGGGCACGAGCGTCTGCAGGGGGATGCTGGACGGGTCGCTGGGGTTGTCCATCTGCGCGGCGCGGTGCATCAGCGCGATGTCCTCTTCGCGCGTGTAGGCGAGCATCCACTGCCGCAGCGGTTCCTGGGCGAGTTCGAACGCCCGGCCGAAGTCGATCTGCCCCTCGGTGAACGGGGCGACGGCGACCGTGTTGATGTCGGTTAGCACCGGCCACATGATGAACAGGGTCAGGAAGAGGCTGAGGCCGGCGAGCACCTGGTTCGGCGGGATCGACGGCAGCGACAGGGCGTTGCGGGTGAGGGCGAGCACCACGAAGATCTTCGTGAAGCTCGACATCATCAGCAGCAGCGCGGGTGCCACGCTGAGCACCGTGATGCCGAGCAGCGTCACGATGCTGTCGGACGGCGTGCCGTTGATGCCGTTGATCGTCACTCCCTCGCCGTCTCCCGACTGCGCGGGGACGACGGATGCCGCGGCGTGGGCGCCCGCGGCGCCCCAGAGCACGAACACCGCCACGAGCACGAGGACGACGGCGGCGAGGACCCCGATCCGACCGCGGGCTCGCCGCGCGTGCGCCATCGGCGCGGCGGCGAGGGCTGATGCGGGCACGGCGGCACTCCGAAGATGGGTGTCGTGGCCGATCCGTAGCCAGGGGGACGAGCGATCCGTGCTCACACGCGACTATCGCGACAGGGGTTCTCCCGCGTAACCGCGCGAAGGGGTGAGGACGCCGATCAGGCGACGGAGGTGAGCGGCGGGCGTTCCGTGTCGTCGCCGCGCTCGTCGTCGATCGTCTCGTCGTCGATCGTCTCGTCGATCTCGGCCGGAGCCTCCTGCGTGTCGACCACGCTCACACCGCCCTCGGTGACGCCGAGCACGTAGCGGATGCCCCCGAACTCGGCCACCACCAGCTGGGCCTTGGCACCGATCCCGGTGCGGGCGACGACGGTGATCTTCTCGGGACGCGGCCGCGCGGACTTCGACGCCGAGGATCGCGGCGGACGGAGCACGGACAGCCGCCCGAGCTTCTTCGGCAGGAGTCCGTCCAGCGGGCTTCCGCCCTTCGCACCGGCCTTCTGCAGACGTCGGCTGAGGAACAGCAGCAACCCGAGCACCGCGGCCAGTGCCACGATCATCCGCAGCGCGACGAGGACGTCGTCCATGTTCAGACGCTCTCGGCGCCGTCGAGGATGCGTTCGACGCGGATCGCGAAGTCGCCGTCGGCCACGACCACGGTTCCATGACCGATCAGACGCCCGTTGAGCTTGATGTCGGCGGGAGAACCCGCAGCACGGTCGAGCTCGACCACGTTGCCCGGCTCGAGCGCGAGGACGTCGCGCACCGGCATCCGCGTGCGGCCGATCTCGACCACGAGCTCCATCTCGACGCCGGCGATGCGATTGATGCGCTGCGGTCCCGTGGAGCCCGAGCCCGTACGGTCGCCGTCGATGCGCACCGAGGCGCGCGCGGCGATCGCACCGGTCGAATCGACCAGGTCGAACACCTGCGTGCCCGGAGCGGCGAACACCTCGGTCGCCGCGACGGTCTCCCCGGAGCCGAGAGCCCCGGGCCCGAGCACGATCGACGCCGCCTCGAAGATCGGATGCAGCCGGTCGGCGAGATCGGCCTTCTTCGATCCGTCCTCCAGCTGCGCGGGATCGATGACCTGGATGGCGAGCCGGGCCCCCGGTGTGCCGGTGAAGGTCACGGCGATCGCCTCTCCCACCGCGCCGGGGTCGGTCGACGGCGTCGGGATGACGGGGAAGCCGAACGGCAGCTTGCCGGCGATCGCCGCGGCGATGGCGGTCTCGTGGAAGGTGCTCATCAGTGGTTCTCCTCGTGGGTGGTCGTGATCGTGCAGGCGAGGCGCGATCCGCGGCTGCCGGGCGTCGCGCGCGCGATTGCCGTGTCGCCCGCCATCAGTTCGTAGGGCATCGTCTCGGGGTGGGGCAGGCGCAGCAGATCGCCCGGGGCGAGGTCGAGCACCTCCCCCGCTCCGATCGTGATCGGAGCGAGACGCAGCGTGATCTCGAGCGGAGTGCTGTGCACCTGGTCGCGCGTATGACCCGCGCCGCGCGTCGCCGCGGCATCCGCCCCCGCCTCGGCGAGATGGTCGACGACCGCGGAGGCCGGCAGCATGATCGAGGCGACCGTGCGTGTGTCGCCCAGGCGCATCGTGTATCGGGCGACGATCACGGCGGCCGACGCCGAGATGACCTGGAGGTACTGCGGGTTGTAGTGCACACCGCCGAAGACGGGCTCGCCGGGGAGCAGCGGACCGAGGCTCGCGGACAGGTGCTCGAACGTGCCCTCCATGAGGTTGCGCACCAGGGCGAGCTCGATCGGCGTGAACGTGCGGGCATCCGGGAGGGAGGTGCTGCGCCCTCCCATCATCTGCACGACCCAGAGCAGTGCGCTGTCGAGCCCGAACTGCACGACGCACGGCTCGTCGCGATCGGCGAAGGCGCCGGCGACCATGGCCGTGGTGCTCGGCAGCGTCTGCGCGTACTCCTCGTACGACACGAGTTCGACGTCGTCGAGGGTGAGGTGCGTGCGCACGCGGATCTTCGCGGTCAGCTGCGACGACCACAGGCGGGCGAAGGACTCGAACGACGCCTCCAGCCGGCGGATGCTGTCGCGCCCGAGCTGCGCGGGGCGACCGAAGTCGTACGCCGGATAGCGCCCGGCGGGGTCGTCCGGCACGGCGTGCGCGGTCATGGCGGTCTCCTCGGAGATGGTGGACACGTCTCAGCCCTTCCCGGCCGCGTCGGCGAGTGCGGGGAGCAGCGCCCGCACCTGGTCTTCCTCGGTGGACTCGACGACGATGTCGACCCGTCGGTTGCTCGCGAGCGCCTCCGGGCTGTCGCCCTCGACGAGCGGACGCGTGTCGGAGAACGCGGTCGCCTTCACCCGCGCACCGCCGACGAGTTCGTGCTCGACCAGGAAGCGCGCCACCTGCGTGGCGCGACCTCCCGACAGCTCCCAGTTCGTCGGGAAGGGCGCGGCCGAGAGACGCCGATCGGCATGCCCCTCGACGCTCACCTGATTGTCGACGGTCGTCAGCACGTCGCCGATCGCGTCGAGCACGGCGTCGGCCTTGGCCGAGAGATCCGTGCTGTTGTCGCCGAAGAACGTCTCCGCGCCGACCAGACCGACCTTGAGCCCCCGGTCGTCGATCACGAACTCGACCGTGTCCTGCAGCCCCTGGGCGGCGAGCGATGCCCGCATGCGCTCCCGCAGTTCCTCGAGCGACTCGTACTCCGCCGCAGCGCGCTGGGTGAGGTCGGGCTCGCCCTCCTCGTCGAGCATCTCCGGCGGGATCACCAGCCCCTCGGAGATGTCGGCACCGCCGGTGGTCGTCTCCTCCTGCCCGAAGCCGGTCGCGAGGCTGTTCGCCAGCAGCTCGAACTTGGTCTTGTCGACGTTCGAGACGGCGAACAGCACGATGAACAGGCACATCAGCACCGTGACCATGTCGGCGTAGGACACGGCCCAGCGCTCGTCCGGCTCGTCGTGCGATTCGTCCTCGTGGCCGCGCCCGCCCGCGCGGCGGGCCGTGCTCACAGGCCCTCCTCCGAGCCCTGCGCCTCCGCGCCCTTCGTCTCCTTGGGAGCCCGTCGCTTCGGCTTGACGGTCGACAGCGCCTCGAGGCGCTCCTGCAGCAGATGCGGCGCGCTGCCCGCCTGGATGGCGAGCATCCCCTCGCTGACGATCATCATGCGCTCGAGCTCGACGGCCCCGATGCGGTTCAGGCGCCCGGCGATCGGGTTCCAGATGAAGTTGGCCGAGAGGAGCCCCCACAGCGTCGCGACGAACGCCGCCGCGATCATCGGGCCCAGGTGATCGGGCTCGTCGAGCTTCTCGAGCACGTGGGTCAGCGACACCACCGTGCCGACGATGCCGATCGTGGGCGCGTAGCCGCCGAGCGACGAGAAGAACTTCGCGGCGATCCGCGTCCGCGACGAGGCCGCCGTGATCTCGTCGTCCATCATGAGGCGCAGGTCGTCGGCATCCGTCCCGTCGGCGAGTGCCTGGAGAGCCTGCCGGGTGAACTGGTCGGGAGCCGAATCGAGCTCCTGCTCGAGGGCCAGCAGGCCGTCGCCGCGGGCCTTCTCGGCGTAGCCGACGAGGAACGGGATCACGGCTTCGGGCGTCGAGCGGGGCCCGCGCACCATCCTGCCCAGGCTCTGCACGGCCAGGCGCGTGTCGCGCAGCGTGTGGCTGGCGATGCCCACGCCGATCGTCGAGCCCAGCACGAGGATCATCGGTGCTGGGATGAGCAGCGCCTCGAAGCTCGCGCCCTCCATGGTGATCATCGCGACGAGAGCGCCGAACGCGAGGACGACGCCGATGAGGAATGCGGGATCCACCGTCAGTCCCCCGACTTCCGGCCGAGCGCCTGGGCGGCGTCGAGCACGCGGGCACGATAGGCGACGATCAGCTCGACGACCGTGTCGAGGCTCTCCTCGACCACGTACACCCCGCCGTCGATCATGTGCAGGGTCGTGTCGGGCGAGGAGTACACGCGCTCGATGAGATCGGGGTTCACCGCGAACCGTGTGCGGTCGAGGCGGGTGACGATGATCATCGAGGAGTCTCCGGGCGAGGGGCGTCGGGTGAGAGGCGGTTCAGCCCCGACTATCGCGACGTGGCCCGCCCCGGGTAACCAGGGCGGGCCACGTGCGATGCGGGATCAGCGCTTGAGCTGGGTGAGCTCCTGCAGCACCTCGTCGCTCGTGGTGATGATGCGGGCGTTCGCCTGGAAGCCGCGCTGCGCGACGATCAGATTCGTGAACTCCTGCGAGAGATCCACATTGCTCATCTCGAGCGCGCCGGAGACGAGGCTGCCGAATCCGGCCTGGCCCGCCTCGCCGATCTGCGCGGGGCCCGAGTTGACCGACAGGCGGTACGACGATCCGCCGGCCTTCTCGAGCCCCTCGGGGTTGGCGAAGGTCGCCATCGCGATCTTGCCGAGGGTCTGGGTCGCGCCGTTGCTGAACGTACCGACGATCGACCCGTCGCCCGTGATGCTGTACGACTTGAGCGTGCCGGCTGCTGCGCCGTTCTGATCGGTGACGGCGACCGTCGACAGGCTCGCGTACCCGGTGACCGCGGTGAGGTCGACGGTCACCGCGCCCGCGGTGAGGGTGAGCCCCGGGCCCGTCTGCTTGCCGTCCGTGAACGCGAGGGCGCCCGTCGCGCCGCTCACGGGCTCGGAGACGTCCCAGCCCGCGGCCGTGCGCGTGAACGTGAGGCTCAGCGTGGTCGGCGTGCCCTGGGCGTCGAAGACCGTGACGTCGCGCACGACCTCGTCACCGGCGGCGGCGGTCGAGGGCAGGTTCCCGGTGACCGTCGCTCCGGTCGTGGCCCGAGCGGGCGAGACGGCATCGAGGGGCAGCACGATGTTGCCGACGGCCTGGCCGGTGTTGACGACGCCGTTCTGCGCCGACCAGCCCTGCACGATCGCCCCGTCCGCGGTGACCATCTTGCCGGTCGGGTCGAACGAGAATCCTCCCGCACGGGTGTACAGCGTCTCGCCGCCCGCGCGAACGGCGAAGAAGCCGTCGCCCGAGATCATGAGGTCGCCGCCGCGTCCGGTGGCCTGTGCGGAACCCTGGGCGAAGTTGGTGCGCACGCCCGCGACCTGCACGCCGAGACCGACCTGGGCGGGGTTGCGCCCGCCGACCTGGTCGTCGGGGATGCCGGCGTTGCCGATGAGCTGCGAGAGGGAGTCCTGGAAGACCACGGACGAGCCCTTGAAGCCCGCGGTGTTGACGTTGGCGATGTTGTTTCCGGTCACGTCGAGCATGGTCTGGTGCGAGCGGAGTCCGGAGATGCCGGAGTAGAGCGAGCGGAGCATGGTGTTCTCTCTTCCTGTGTGTCAGGTGGTCGGTGCGGTCGGGGTGGCGACGCCCGTGATGGCGTCGAGTGCGATGGTCTTGTCGCCGATGGTCACCTGCGGCACGGGGCCGTCGAACGAGACCTTCGTGACGATGCCGGTGACGGCCTTGCCGTCGGCGTCCTCGTAGCTCGCCTCCTGCCCGATGAGGGCGGCGGCGGCCTGGCGCATGTCGAGTGCGAAGGCCTCGGCGCCGTTGTCGGCGAGGGCCGTGAGCTGCTCCATCATGGCGAGCTGCGTGGTCTGCGAGATCATCTCGTTGGTGTCCATCGGACTCGAGGGGTCCTGGTGGGTGAGCTGGGTGACGAGCAGCTTGAGGAAGACCTCGCCGTCGAGCACCTGCTTTCGGGCGGCGGGATCGGTGGTGCTTCCGGTGTGGATCGCGGTGGGTGCGCTCACGGCGTCGACGGTCACGGGGTGTCCTCTCAGGCGAAGGTGTCGAGACCCGCGCCGGCGACGGCGAGGGCGGAAGTCGGGACGGAACGTCGATCGGGCGCATCGACACGAAGACCCGGGGCGACCACGGGGCCGCTGTCGCGCCTGTCGCCCGCCTGTCCCCCGGCGCCGGGATCGGTTCCGGGCTGCGCGAACCGATCGGAACCTCCGGCATCCGTCGACGATGCGGATGACGAGGTCAGCGAGAGGTTCGCGTGGGGCAGCACGGCGGCGAGGTCGCGACGCAGATCGGAGACGATCGCGCGCAGCGCTTCGCGCCCGGCGTCGGTCGCTCCGACGAGTTCGACGCGCACGTCCCCGTTCTGGCCGATGTGCGCCCGCACGGTCACGGGGCCGAGGGTGTCGGGACTCACCGTCATCGTGAGTTGGTGGCTGCCGGCCGGGCGCTGGGCGATGTTGACGACGACCGGGGACACCTGGGTGGCGACGGATCGGGCGGATGCCGGGGGCTCCGGCGGCGAGACGACCGCGACGGCGGGTGCCGACGCGCTCGCCGCAGGTGCGACGACCGGGGCGGACGGCGTCGCGGCCGCGGGGCCGGCGGGCCGATCCGAGGGGTCTGCGACGGTGCTGGGCGCAGGTGCGGCAGCCGCCGTGACCCCGGATGCCCCGGTCGACGATGGTGCGGATGGCGCAGCGGCGGGAGGAGCGGATGCCTCCACTCGCGTCGCGGCAGGCGCGGGAGTGAGGGTCGTCGGTGCAGTCATGACCGGCGGGGCACCGTGCACCGGCCCAGCGGCGGACGACGGGCCCGTCGACGGCACGGAAACGGTGGGGTCCGGGGCCGCGGATGCGCGAGCGGGAGCTGCGGCGCGGTCGAGCGGGGCATCGGCATCCTCTCCCCCGGTCGCCGACGTCGGCGGCGCGAAGAGCGTGGAATCGATCCCGTCGTCGGCCGTCGCGTCGGAGCGGGAGGCGGAAGCGGTCTCCGTCGTTCCGGGCGTCGATCCATCATCGGCGGCGAACGTCGTGACCGTCGGCGCATCGGCGAGAACCGTGGTCGGGGCCGGCGTCGGAGCGGGAGCCGCGGCCATCGCGCTGATCATCGAGACGGCGTCGACGGGGACCGCACTCACCGATGTCTCGCGCGGCGCCGACTCCGTCGCATCCGTGGCGTGCTCTCCGTCACTCGGAGCTTCCGTGAGCTCCGTCGTCACGGTCGGCGCGAGGCGCACCGATCCGTCCGCGCCGGTCGGGGCGTCGAGCATCCGTTCCGCGAGTTCCAGCGCGGCCCCGAACGACCTCGTCTCCGCGGGCATCCCGCGTCCGGTCGGGGCCGCGCCCCCGGCGACGAGCGCGGCGAACGGGTCGGACGACGCCGTTCCCGCGGCGATCCCCGCCCTCATGCGGTGCGCTCCTCGCGCCGGCTGCGCACGACGGCGATCTCGTCGAGAGCCGTCTGTTCCGCATGCTGCGCGATCCGGGCGCTCTCGACCCGGTGGGCGTCCTCGAGGCGTTCGAGGCCGCGGAGCTCCCGGCGGGCCTCGACGTGGGCCGCTTTCGCCTCCGCCTCCTCGGCACGGCGCATCTCGGTGAGCGCCTGCACGTCGCTCAGGGCACTGCGGCCGGCGGCGCGAGCCGCGGCCATCGCGAGCAGGGTCGGCGCGTCGTCGACCTGTGCGCTGATCTCGGCGAGACTCACGACCGCTCCCTGTTCGGCGGTCTCGGCCTGCAGCCGGGCGGATGATGTGCGGGACAACTGCTCCGCGGCGACGCGCTCCTGCGCGTCGCGCACGCGCAGGAGGCCGGCGAGGGGGAACGTCATGGCGTCAGTCCTCCGAACTCGGTGGTGAGGGCGGCGAGGAGCCGCCAGGAATCCTCGGTTGTGGTCAGATCGTCCATGCGCTGCGTCAGGAACGCGGCGATGGCCTGCTCGTTCGCGAGGGCGGCATCGACCAGTGGATTCGCCCCTGGCCGGTACGCACCGATGTCGATGAGGTCGTTCGCGCTGCGACGCGCGGCGAGCACGCTGCGCAGCGCCACCGCATGCGCTCGCTGCTCGGAGGTCGTGATCTTCGAGACGACGCGCGAGATCGACCCCAGCGCGTCGACGGCCGGGAAGTGGCCGCGCACCGCGAGGGCGCGGTCGAGCACGACGTGCCCGTCGAGGATGCCACGGGCCGCGTCGGCGATCGGCTCGTTGTGGTCGTCCCCGTCGACGAGCACGGTGTACAGGCCGGTGACGGATCCGACCGGCCCCGTGCCGGCGCGTTCGAGCAGGCGGGCGAGAACGGAGAAGGTCGACGGTGGATATCCGCGGGTCGCCGGTGGCTCGCCTGCGCTCAGCCCGATCTCACGCTGAGCCATCGCGACACGCGTGAGGGAGTCCATCATGAGCACGACGTCGTTCCCCTCCGCCCGGAAGCCCTCGGCGATGCGGGTGGCGACGAACGCCGAGCGCATGCGCACCATCGCCGGCTGGTCGGAGGTCGCGACGACCACCACCGAGCGCGCCAGGCCCTCGGGCCCGAGGTCGTCCTCGAGGAACTCCCGCACCTCTCGACCGCGCTCGCCCACCAGAGCGATCACGGTGACGTCGGCCGTCGAGCCGCGGGCGATCATCGACATCAGCGATGACTTGCCCACCCCCGATCCTGCGAACAGACCGAGGCGCTGTCCCGTGCCGACCGGGGTCAGCGTGTCGAGCACGCGGACGCCCAGTCCGAGTTGGCGGTCGATCCGCTGACGGTTCAGGATGCTCGGAGCCTCGTGATCGAGGGGGACGAACGCGGTGTCGCGGCCGAGCGGGCCCTTCCCGTCGATCGGGCGGCCGAGACCGTCGAGCACCCGACCGAGCAGTGAGCGACCGGTCGGCACGCGCAGGCGCTCGCCGGTGTGCAGCACGCGGGCCCGCGCGGTGATCCCGTCCAGCGGTCCGAGCGGCATGCACCGCGCCGATCCGCCATCGACCGCGACGACCTCGGCATCCACGCGGCGTCCGTCCGCCACGTCGATCCGCACGCGGTCGCCGACCGCGGCATCGATGCCCACGACCTCCGCTCCGAGGCCGAGCACGGACTTCACCGTGCCCGAACGCTCGGGGCGCGCGGCGTGGAGCACGCGCTCCCACGACGCCGTGCGCGCACTCATGCGATGGCCTCGCGATCGACATCGGCATCGCGGTCTCCGCCGCTCAGGGCATCGCTCGCCCGACGCAGTGCCTCCGCGACGCGCACGTCGACCGCGCCATCGGCGATCTGCACGATGGCGCCACCGGGCGATACGGATGCATCGTCGATCATCTCGACGCCGTGCAACGCGGCCACGGCATCCGCATCCGCACGCAGGATCTCGCCGTCCCGTGGATGCACGGCGACGCGCGTCCACCGGTCCACGGGCATCTCGGCGAGAGCCCGGCGGAGCGCGTGCGCGGCCGAGCGCGCCGGGTCCGACAACTCCGCGCCGAGGATCGCGGCCGCGAGCTCCACCGCGAGCTCCTCGATTCGGTCCGCCGAGAGAGCGCTTGTCGTGCGGACGCGATCCGCCACCGCCGATCGCGCATCGTCGAGTGCGGTCAGGGCGCTCTCGTACCGCACCGCCTGCGCATCGCGCTCCTGCTGGAGCCGCTCGGCCTCGGCGGCCCGCTGCGCCCGCGCCTCGTCGAGCGCGATCCGGCGCCCCTCCGCGAACCCTTCCGCATAGCCGCGCGTGCGCGCCCGAGCGGCCTCGTCGCGCACGTCGGTCGGGGTCTCCCCCACGCGCGGCACGACGAGCGGGGTGAAGGCGGTGTCGGAGAGCGTCATTCGATCAGCTCGTCCTCGTCCTCGCGGGAGATCGTGATCTCCTCCGCCGCCTCGAGCTCGCGGATGATGCGCACGACCTCGGCCCGCGCCTCGTCGACCTGACGCACGCGCACCGATCCGAGCACCCGCGCCTCCTCGGCGAGGTTCTCCTTGTTCCGCTCGGTCATGTTGCTCGTGACCTTGAGAGCGATCTGCTCGTCCGCCCCCTTGAGAGCGAGAGCCAGGACCCGCAGGTCGATCCCGCGCAGCACGCGCTGCGCATCCCGGTCCTCGAGACGCGTGAAGTCGGCGAACGTCACCATGCGGCTGCGGATGTCCTCGGCCAGGGCGAGGTCGCGTCCCTCGAGGCTCGCCAGCAGCGACTTCTCGAGTGCGGTGTCTGAGCGGCTGATGATCTCGACCAGGGGCTGCACGCCGCCGATGGACTCGTGATTGTCGCGCATCGCGAAGACCCCGGTGCGCGAGCGCAGGGAGTCGGCGACGATCGAGATGGCCTCCTGCGTGGCGGTGCCCATCGTGGCGATCGCCTGCGCGACGTCGGTGCGCAGCGGATCCTGCAGGGCGGCGAGCACGGCGGCGGCACGATCCGCCCGCAGGTTCGCGAGCACGACCGCGACCGTGGTCGGCAGCTCTCCCTCGAGGATGGTGGCGAGCTGGGCGGGATCGGCCGCGTTCAGGAAGTCGAACGACACCGCGCCCTGCGACATCACCCTGCCGACCATGCCGACGGCCTTCTCCCGGCCGAAGGCGGTCTCCAGCAGTCCGGTCGCGAGCTCCTGCCCGCCACGGGAGGGCACCGATCCGCCCGTCGCGATGCGGGTGAAAGCGGCAAGAGCGCGGGCCGTGGCGGCGAGATCGACGCCGCCGAGCTGCGTGAGCTCCGCGGCGAGCAGCTCCGACCGGTCCTCGCCGAGCAGACGGAGCACCTCGGCGCTCGCCTCCCGGTCCATGTTCAGGAGCACGATGGCCGCCTGCCGCAGCCCGCTCATCGGAGCGATCGCCTGACCGGACGCGGCGACGACGGCCTCCGTGATCTGCTCGGTCGGGGCATCCGGGGATTCGATCTGCATGCTCATACGGTCGACTCGTCCATCAGGCTCGCCAGCGCGGTCGCGGTGGTTTGGGGTTCGCGGCGGGCGATGTCGTCGATCTCACGGCGACGACGCTCGACGAGGATCTGCTCCCGCTCGGGCTCCTCCTCGACGTCGAGGAGGGTCGGTGAGACCTGCGGCAGCAGCGGTGCCGTCAGGGCTTCGCGGTCCTGCAGGCCCTTGAGCGACTTGAGCTTCTGCTCCTCGCTCTCGGTCAGGGTCGCGAGGTACTCGATCGGGCCCTCGTCGGTGTAGGCGATGCGACGCTTCATGCGCAGGCGGATCGACAGGAAGACGACGAGGATGATCACGGCGAGCAGGATCGAGCCGCCGATGATCGCCGACCGCACGAGCTCCTGCTGGAACTGCGCGGCCTGCTCGGCCTCGGCGGCCGCCAGTGCGGTCTGCGCGGCGTTCGCGCCGGCGCCGGCGAACTCCACGAACTCGACGGCGATCGTGTCGCCGCGCTCGACATCGATGCCGGCGGCCGAGGCGACGAGGGTCTCGATCTGCGCGGCGGTCACGCCCGTCACAGTGCCGCGGTTGAGCGCGATGCTCACGGTCTGCCGGGTCACCTCGCCGGCGGGGGTGATCGTCTTCTCGGTCGACTTGTTGACGGCGTTGTTGCGCGAGGTCTCCTCGAACTCGTACGCGCCGTCGCCGTCCGCACCGTTGGGCACCGCGATGTTGTCGGGGCCGAGCACACCGGTGCCCCCGCCCTGCCCGCCGGTGTAGGTCTCGGTCTTCGTCTGCTCCGAGGCGCTCAGGTCGCCCTCGGGGGCCGAGTAGGTCTCGTCCATCCGCTCGGAGGTCGAGTTCGCGACGTCCGCCGACACCGTCACGGTCGCGTTCCCCGGTCCGACGATCGTCTCCAGCATCCGGTTCACCGACGCGGCCACCCGGGCTTCGTGCTCGGTCGCCTGCTTCGACGAGTTTCCGGCCACGCCCGAGCCGACGGCCGAGAGCACCGTGCCGTTCTGGTCGGTGACCGCGACGTCCTCCGGCGTCATGCCCGGAACCGACGCGCTCGTGAGGTGGATGATCGCCTCGATCTTCTCGTCGCTGAGCGTCGACCCGTTGCGGGTCTTCACGAACACCGATGCGGTGGGGGTCTGCTGCTCCGAGACGAACACGCTCTCCTCGGGGATGGCCAGCTGCACCGACGCCGTGCTGATGCCGTCCATCGCGCCGATCGTGCTCGCGAGCTCGCCCTCGATCGCGCGCTTGTAGGTGACCGACTGCTGGAACTCGCTCGCGGTGACGCCCATCTTGTCGAGCAGGGTGTATCCCTCGCTCGTGTCACCGGGGAGCCCCGCGGATGCTGCCGCCAGCCGCTGCGCGTAGACCTGGTCGTCGGGCACGAGGATCGTGGCGCCGCCCTCGGCGAGCTCGTAGCCGACCCCCGCCGACTTGAGCTGGTCGACGACCGCCGAGGCGTCGCCGGCGCTGAGTCCGGTGAAGAGCGGGCTCATCTGCGGCTTGGTGAGCCAGGCCCCGAGTGCGACGGCCCCCATCACCAGCAGCGCGACGCCGATGATCGCGATCGTGCGCTGAGCGACGCTGAAGCCCGAGACGATCAGCTTCACGCGTTCGAAGGAGTTCGTGATCACCTTCGGCATGATCAGGCCTGCATCCGCATGATCTCGTTGAACGCCGAGACGCTGCGGTCACGGATCGCGACCACGAGGTCGAGCGTCACGCCGGCGCGGGCGGAGGCGATCATGGCCTGGTGGATGTCCTGCAGGTCACCGGTGACGGCCTGCACGGCGAGCTCGTTCGAGGTCGACTGCAACTGCTGCAGGTTCTCGATCGCGCCGGACATCGAGGTCGCGAAGGCGCCCGCCGAGGCGGACGATCCGGTGCCGTCGGCACCGGATTCGAAGCTGAGGGCCGACATCGGACTGACGCCGGCGGCGGAGATCGCGTCGATGGGGGTCGACATCAGTTGCGTCCGATCTGCAGGGCGGCCTCGTAGGTGGTCTTGGCGCGGTCGACGACGGCGGCGTTCGCCTCGTAGCCGCGCTGGGCGAGGATCAGCATGCTCATCTGGTCGCCGAGTTCGACGTTCGGGTACTGGACGTACCCGTCCTCGTTCGCATACGGATGCTCGGGGTCGTAGACGAGCTTCGCCTCGGCCTCCGATTCGACGACCCCGGCGACGAAGACGCCCGGGCTCTCGGTACCCGCCTGCACCGTGACGAACTTCTCCCGGAACGCCTCTTCACCGGCCGGTGTGGCGGTGTTGACGTTCGCGATGTTGTCGCTGAGCGCGTCGAGCCATTTGCGGTGCACGTTCAGTCCGGTGCCGGCGATGCCGATCGCGTCGAAGGTCATGCGGATGCCTGGCCGATCGCCTTGGTGATCGAGGCCGCCTGGCCGCCGATCGCCTGGCTGGCGAACTGGAACCGGAGCACGGTGTCGATGTTCGACAGCGTCTCGGTGTCGAGGTTCACATTGTTGCCGTTCAGGCGGGTGGGCTCGAGCGAGCGCTCGACGGTCGCGGCGACCGACCCCGATCCGCCGTCGACCGCGCGACGCAGCTCGTCCTCGAACTGCACCCGCTTCGCCTGGTAGCCGGGCGTGTTGACGTTCGCGATGTTCTCGGCGATGGAACGCTGGCGCAGGGCCAGACCGTCGAGCGCGCTGATCAGCGCGGAGGATGTTACGGATTCGAGCACGGCGGCACCCCGGATGTGTGGTGGAGAAGCCGATCCGTGGCCTGCGTCGAGCGATCCGTGCTCGTGGCCGACTATCGCGACAGTGCGGTGCCGGCGTAACCGCCGCCGCTCATCCTTCGACGTCGAGGTACGCGGGAGCGTCGGGCGACCCCGTCGGCACCCGACGGAGCGCGGCGAGTTCACGCGCCACGTTCGCCCGCGAGGCGGTGAGTCCGCGGATCATCATCTGCTGACGCGCCAGCACCGCCTCCGCGCGTTCGCGCAGCTCTTCGGGCACGGGTCCGGGAGGCGGCTCGAAGGTCGGGTCGAGCTGGTCGTCGGCGGCATCGAGCGCCCGCTCGAACGTATCGAGCACGGCCAGCCACGACGCGAGGTTGTCGGTCATGCGGCTCAGCCCAGCGCGGATGCCGGGGCGGGAGCCGCGGCCGAGGTCACCGCTGCGGCCTGGTGCCACGCTTCGCGGAGCGGCGCGACGAGTTCGCGGCACTCCGCAGTGGCCAGCCGATCGCGGCCGATGTTCGCGGTGATCAGGCGCCCGCTGACGTAGGTGTACACCGCGCGCAGGTCGGCCGCGCCGTCCCAGGCGTCGGTGAGCGACCCGCTCAGCTCGGCGACGATCTGCTGGGCGTGGGTGAGGTGGGTGCCCGCGGCCGCCCAGTCCTCGGCATCCTGCGCGGCCCCGGCTCGATCGATGTCGACGAGCAGGCGGTCGTACAGCAGGGTGAGCAGACGCTCGGGCGAGGCCGAGGCGACCTGCTGCTCGAGGTACTGCTGCTTGGCGCGTTCCAGGGATGTCAGGGGCATCGCTTGTCTCTCCTCGGCGATCAGGACTTGGTGGCGGTGAGGGCGGCGAGCTGCCCGGTGAGCCACGACGACTGGGATTCGAGCTTCGACAGCTGCACCTCGAGCTGCGAGTACGTGCGCTCCAGGGTCGCCCGACGCTGCTCGAGACGGACGTCCCACCGCTCGACCTGCGTCTTGAGGGTCTTGACCTCGGACTCCTGCCCGGTGATGCGCTGCGTGAGCAGACCGTCGTACTTGTCGGAGTAGGTGTCGGCCACGCCCTCGAGGCGACCGGCGACGCCCGAGAACAGCTCCTGGGTCTTCTCGGGATCGTCGGCGAGTGCCTGGGCGAACTTCTCGGCGTCGAACGACAGCACGCCCTTCTCGTTGATCGAGATGCCGATGCTCGAGGGCGAGACCCCGTCGATCGGATGCTGCACGGCGTTGGCCAGGGCTGTGCGGAGGTTGCGCACGGTGCTGTCGCCGGTGAACACGCCGAGGGTGGTCTTCTCCCCCACCGCGCCGACCGTGGCCTTCGAACCGTTGTCGATGCGGGTGAGGAGACCGGCGATCTCCTTGATGAACGCCTCGGCCGTGGCCGTCTGCGCCTTCGCATCGAGGGCGACGGTGACCGTGACCGGGTCGGCGCTGGGCTTCGTGACCGTGACGGTGACGTCGTCGCCGACGGTGATCGTGTTGCTCGCGCTCGTCAGCACCTGCTCGGCCGAGGTCCCCGCGAAGAGGCGGATGCGGGCGTCGGCACCGGCCGTCAGCACGGCGGCCCCCGGCTCCGTGCCGAGGTCGATCGCGGTGCCCGCGTCGAGATCGTCGCCGTTGCCGCGGTGCAGCGTGAAGGTGTTCTCGGCACCGGTCTCTGCGGCGTTCAGTTGGATGCGCGAGAGCGGGGCGCCGTCGGCATCCGTCCCGGCGGGCACGACGGTCGCCGTCACCCCCGCCTTCGCGGCGTTGATGGCTTTGGCGAGATCGTGGGGCGATGCACCGGCGGGCGCGATCTCGGTGCGGGTGCCGTCGGCGGCCACCAGCGTGAACGCTCCTCCCCAGGAGCTCGCGCCCCCGGCCGCGGTGACGACCGAGTGCGCGGTGGCGACGGCGTCGACGACGATGCTCGTCGAGAATGCGCTCGCCTTCGGCCCCGCGTTCACGGTGACGCTCTCGGACGACGACGTGGCGGTGAAGGCGGCCAGCGAGGTGGCGGACGCCGCGGTCTTGGCCTTCTCGACCAGCGCCTGCAGCGAGGTGTTCAACGACTGCAGGTTCGTGATGATCGAGGTGCGGTCGGTGATCTTGGTGGTGATCAGCTTCTTCGGGATCGCCGACACGTCCATGAGCGCGTCGATGAGCTCGCCGGTCTTCAGTCCGGAGACCAATCCGTCCAGTTTCATCCTCGGATGCCTTCCCTCGGGGCGTGTCGCAGGTCTTAGGGGAAGGCGCCCGGGCGGAGTGTCCCCCGCCCGGGCGCCCGGTGCGCCTCAGGCGCGGCGGCTCAACGGAGCAGCTGGAGAACGCCCTGGCCGGACTGGTTCGCCTGCGCGAGCATCGCGGTGCCCGCCTGCTGCAGGATGTTCGCAGCCGTGTACTTGACCATCTCGGCCGCCATGTCGGTGTCGGCGATGCGGCTCTTGGCCGCCGAGAGGTTCTCGGCCGAGACCTGCAGCGAGTTGATCGTCGACTCGAAGCGGTTCTGCACCGCACCGAGGTCGGCGCGGGCCGACGAGACGCTCTTGATCGCGGCATCGACCGTGTCGATCGTTGTGGCGGCGACGGTCGGGTTGGCGAAGCCATCCGCAGTGGTGAGGATGTCGTCGCGCAGGTCTGCCGCCAGCGTGGCGATGTTCGCCGTGCCGAGGTTCACGGTGATCTGGCTCGAGGCGGAACCGTCGGCGCCGACCTGGAAGCTCAGCACACCGTTGCCCGCCGCGCCGGCGGTGCCGTCGAGCAGCTGGATGCCGTTGAAGTTGGCGCTCTCGGCGATGCGGTCGAGTTCGTCCACGAGCTGCGTCACCTCGGTGGTGATCGCCTTGCGCGAGTCCGCGTTGTTCGAGTCGTTACCGGCCTGCACCGCGAGGTCGCGCACGCGCTGCAGGATGGAGTGGACCTCGGTGAGCTGGCCTTCTGCGGTCTGGATGACCGAGATGCCGTCCTGAGCGTTGCGGGCTGCGACGTTCAGGCCGTTGACCTGCGAGCGCAGGCCCTCGGAGATGGCGAGGCCGGCGGCGTCGTCTGCCGCGCGGTTGATGCGCAGGCCGCTCGAGAGCTTCTCGAGCGACTTCGAGACGTCGTTCTGGTTGCTCGACAGGTTGCGGTACGAGTTGAGCGCGCTGACGTTGGTTGCGATCTGAAGACCCATGAGTATCCTCCGTGGTTATGGGACTGGAAGCGGGTCCATCCGTGGACCTGCACATCCCACATTCGCGACACCTCGCGCGGTCCGTAACCGGTGACCGACGGGAAAGTCAGATCGCGGGAAGGAGGTCCTCGCTGCGGTGCGCGCTCGCGGGCTTCTCCGGTCCGAAGAGCGCTCCGAAGAACTCGGCCTTCGCGGGGCTGGTGCGGTCACCGGCGGTCCCCTGCTCCCAGGCCTCCATCGCCTCACGCATGAGAGCGAGACCGCGCGAGCGCAGCTTCGACACGTACGCGTGGCTCACCTCCATCTCGTCGGCGAGGTCCTTGACCATGCGATCGTCGAGGTAGATCCCGCGGATCACCCGGCGCATCGCGTCCGGCAGCGCATCGAGCACGCGCACGACCATGTCACGCGTCTCGTTCTGCTCCGCGGCGAACTCGGGGAGCACGATGCTGTCCGTGAGGTCGACCGCCTGTCGGCCCGATTCGGGATCGAAGTGCTCCTCGAAGCTCGTGGCCGTGCGCACCATCGCATCCAGGTGCAGCATCTCGGCGACCGCCGCGATGTCGAGGCCCGCTTCCTTCGCGACCTCGGCGGGGGTGCCGGCACGACCCGTGCGAGCAAGCACGGCGTCGCCGGCGGCGCGGATGAGCTCGATCTTGTCGCGTCCGCGCTCCCCGGCGGGGTCGGCGCGACGCATCTCCGAGAGCATCGCCCAGGTGATCTGCGTGCGGGCGAAGGCGCCGAAGGGGATGCCGCGCTCGGGTTCGTAGGTCATCGCGGCGCGGGCGAGCCCGAGTCGAGCTGCCGACATGAGGTCGTCGAGGTCGACGTGCTCCGCCGTACGGGCCTTCTCCAGCGCGAGGAACGTCGCCAACGCCATGTTGTCGCGCGCGAGCCGCTCGGCGGTGGCCGGGGCCGTCGCGCGCGATCCGGAGACAGCAGAGGAAGCAGAATCCTGCAGCAACGTGGCTCCTTGAGTTATCAACTGATTTACGTGTGAAGCTAGCAGGTTTTACACGTAGACAAGTAAATAATTGATTTCGCAGGAGTGTCGGATCGACTTCGCCACTCGTGGCGATGCGCGGACGTTCGACAGATGTCGTAGCGCGGCCGTCGCCCATCCGCTTGAATGACCCCACACGAGCGAAGGCAGGCGAGCATGAGTGTCATCTCCCGCGGATTCGGAGCGCGCAGACGAGAGTCCGATGAGCGGCTCCCTCCCGGTCAGTATCTGACCGGGGACTTCCCCGTGCTGTCGGCCGGACCGACGCCCCGGATCCCGACCGAGTCCTGGGAGTTCGTCGTCGTCGGTCGCGACGGGATTCGGCACGCCTGGACGTGGGAGGAGTTGCACGCGCTCCCGATCGAGACGATCACCACCGACATCCACTGCGTGACCCGCTGGTCCAAGCTCGGCACGCAGTGGCGCGGCGTCGCGGTCGAACGCCTCCTCGACGCAGTCGGCGACGATGCGGCATTCGCCGAGGTCTTCTCCTACGGCGGGTACACGACCAACCTCTCCCGCGACGACCTCGTCGGAGGGCGCGCATGGATCGCGCTGGAGTTCGACGGCGAGCCCCTCGCCCCCGAACACGGCGGGCCCGCACGCCTGCTCGTTCCGCACCTCTACTTCTGGAAGTCGGCGAAGTGGGTGCATGGGCTGAACCTGCGCGAGCACGATGCACCGGGATTCTGGGAGCAGAACGGCTACAACATGCACGGCGACCCCTGGAAGGAGGAACGGTACTGGTGACGACCGCACCGCTGTGGCGCCCGGCGACCGTCGTCACGACACGCAGCGCCGGCAGCCACGGGCGCATCCTCGGACTGCAGGTCGACGGCTGGCCGGGCAATCTCGCCGGGCAGCACGTGGACGTGCGCCTCACGGCCGAGGACGGCTACCAGGCCGTGCGGTCGTACTCGCTCGCCTCCTCCGGCCCCGGCGAGGTTCTCGAACTCGCGGTCGACGAGGTTCCCGACGGCGAGGTCTCCCCCTACCTGGTCGAAGACGTGCGGCCCGGCGATCAATTGGAGATCCGCGGACCGATCGGCGGCTACTTCGTCTGGACCCCCGATCGCCCCGAGCCCGTTCAGCTGATCGCCGGCGGATCGGGCATCGTTCCCCTCATCGCCATCGCCCGTGCGCACGAGCGTTCCGGCAGCAGCGCGCCCATGCGGCTGCTGTACGCCGTGCGCTCGGCGTCGGACGCCTTCTACCTCGACGACATCGACCGCCTCGTCGGCAACGGCCTCGTCGTCGACTGGGCCTATTCGCGCGTCGCCCCGCCCGGCTTCGCACGACCCGCCGGACGGGTGGATGCCGCGACCATCGTCGCTTCGACGTTCGCCTCATCGCTCGAACCGTCGGTCTATGTGTGCGGCCCGACCGGTTTCGTCGAGGCCGTCGCCGATCTCCTCGTCCTGGCGGGGCACGCCCCCGACCGCATCCGCACCGAGCGCTTCGGAGGAGCCTGATGGAACACACTCCCGAACCCCGGACCGTCCGGCGCGTCGACGGCAACGCCGCCGGCGGGTATCTGCTCGAGATCTTCGGCAGGGACATGACCGGCGCGCGCGCCACCTGCGGGCACTGCGCGCGAGCGGCCGTGATCGCGGATGCCGTCGCCGAGATCGACGGCGCCTGCGTCATCCTGCTCTGCCGCGGATGCCGCCGCACACTGCTGACATACCTGCGCAGCGAGGGGCGAAGGACGCTCCGCATCGACGGTCTGACGACCATCGAATGGGTGGACGGCGAAGTGGTGGGCCCTGCCGGGATCGAACCGACGACATCCACGGTGTAAACGTGGCGCTCTACCAGCTGAGCTAAAGGCCCTGGTGCGTCCAGTGTATCCGTATGCGGATGCGCACCCGCATGGTGGAAGAGGGCTAGGCTGAGGACGGCGCGCGTTGTGCACAGCCGACAAGGCTGCCCGCGTCGCTTCCCGTTTCCTTGGCATGACCTGCCAGCTTGACGAAAGGCTCCCCGTGACCGTCCACGACCAGGATCCGTACTCTCAGGACTCTCTCGACAGCGACCCGGAAGAGACGGGTGAGTGGCAGCAGTCGCTCGATGAGCTCGTCGATGCCAAGGGCCACGGCCGTGGGCGCGAGATCATGCTCAGCCTGCTGAAGCGCTCGAAGGAGCTGCACCTGGGCGTGCCGATGGTTCCGACCACCGACTACATCAACACGATCGCACCCGAGAACGAGCCCGAGTTCCCCGGTGACGAAGAGGTGGAGCGCCGCTACCGCGCGTGGATCCGCTGGAACGCCGCCATCACGGTGCACCGCGCCCAGCGCCCCGGCATCAGCGTCGGCGGGCACATCTCGACCTACGCGTCGTCGGCCGCGCTCTACGAGGTGGGCTTCAACCACTTCTTCAAGGGCGCCGACAACCCCGGCGGCGCCGACCAGATCTTCATCCAGGGCCACGCCTCGCCCGGCACCTACGCCCGCTCCTTCCTCGAGGGCCGACTGAGCGAGGACCAGCTCGACGGCTTCCGCCAGGAGAAGTCGCACGCCCCGCACGGCCTGCCCTCCTACCCGCACCCGCGCCTGATGCCGGAGTACTGGCAGTTCCCGACCGTGTCGATGGGCCTCGGCCCGATCAACGCGATCTACCAGGCGATGTCGAACAAGTACCTCGAGAACCGCGGCATCAAGGACACCTCGCAGTCGCACGTCTGGGCCTTCCTCGGCGACGGCGAGATGGACGAGGTCGAGAGCCGCGGACAGCTCCAGGTCGCGGCGAACGAGGGACTCGACAACCTGACCTTCGTCGTCAACTGCAACCTCCAGCGTCTCGACGGCCCGGTGCGCGGCAACGGCAAGATCGTTCAGGAGCTCGAGTCGTTCTTCCGCGGCGCCGGCTGGAACGTCATCAAGGTCGTCTGGGGCCGTGAGTGGGACGACCTCCTCGCCCGCGACACCGAGGGTGCGCTGCTCAACCTCATGAACGTCACGCCCGACGGCGACTTCCAGACGTTCAAGGCCGAGTCCGGCGGATACATCCGCGAGCACTTCTTCGGACGCGACGAGCGCGCCGCCGCCCTCGTCGAGAACTACTCCGACGACGACATCTGGAACCTCAAGCGCGGTGGCCACGACTACCGTAAGGTCTACGCCGCGTTCAAGGCCGCGACCGAGCACAAGGGCAAGCCCACCGTCATCCTCGCGAAGACCGTCAAGGGCTACGGCCTCGGTCCGCACTTCGAGGGGCGCAACGCGACCCACCAGATGAAGAAGATGACGCTGGACAACCTCAAGACGTTCCGCGACGCCATGCACATCCCGATCACGGACGCGCAGCTCGAGGAGAACCCGTACCTGCCCCCGTACTACAACCCGGGCCCCCAGGACGAGACCATCCAGTACATGCTGGAGCGCCGCAACAACCTCGGCGGCTTCCTGCCCGAGCGTCGTTCGACGCACGTCGGTCTCTCGCTGCCCGACGACACCGCCTACGCGCTCCCGAAGAAGGGCTCCGGCACGCAGGAGATCGCCACGACGATGGCGTTCGTCCGACTGCTGAAGGACCTGCTGCGCTCGAAGGACTTCGGCCACCGCATCGTGCCGATCATCCCCGACGAGGCACGCACCTTCGGTATGGACGCGTACTTCCCGACGGCGAAGATCTACAACCCGAACGGCCAGCACTACACCTCGGTCGACCGCGAGCTCCTCCTCGCCTACAAGGAGAGCCCGCAGGGCCAGATCGTGCACGTCGGCATCAACGAGGCGGGCGCCCTCGCGGCGTTCACCGCTGCCGGCACGTCGTACGCCACGCACGGCGAACCGCTGATCCCGATCTACCTCTTCTACTCGATGTTCGGCTTCCAGCGCACGGGCGACGCCCAGTGGGCGGCGGGCGACCAGATGGCGCGCGGTTTCATCATGGGCGCCACCGCCGGTCGCACCACCCTGACGGGTGAGGGCCTGCAGCACGCCGACGGGCATTCGCACCTGTTGGCCGCGACCAACCCCGCGACGATCTCGTACGACCCCGCGTACGGCTACGAGATCGCGCACATCGTGCGGTCGGGTATCGAGCGCATGTACGGCGGCGAACACGAGGACCCGAACGTGATGTACTACATCACGCTCTACAACGAGCCCATCGTGATGCCCGCCGAGCCCGAGAACGTGGACGTCGACGGCATCGTGCGCGGCATCCACCGCATCTCGGTCGGCGAGGGCGAGGGTCACCGCGCCCAGCTCTTCGCCTCCGGCGTCGGACTCCCCTGGGCCCTCGAGGCGCAGGAACTGCTGAAGAACGACTGGGGCGTGATCGCCGATGTTTGGTCGGTCACCTCGTGGACCGAGCTGCGCCGCGACGGCCTCGCCGCCGACGAGCACAACTTCCTGCACCCGGAGGAGGAGCCCCGCACGGCCTACCTCACCCAGAAGCTGCAGGGCGCCGAGGGTCCGGTCATCGCGGTGAGCGACTTCATGCACGCCGTCCAGGACCAGATCCGCCCGTGGGTCCCGCAGCGTTTCGCGACGCTCGGCGCCGATGGCTTCGGTTTCTCCGACACCCGCGCCGCGGCACGTCGCTTCTTCAAGATCGACGGCCCGTCGATCGTGGTGCGCACGCTGCAGTCGCTCGCCGAGGACGGCGTCGTCGACCGCTCGCTGGCCGCGCAGGCCATCGCGAAGTACAGCCTTCACGATGTCAACGCCGGAACCAGCGGCAACGCGGGTGGCGAAAGCTGAGTCATCGGTGACAGGTTCGTCTCCCGCCGGCATGGACAAGGCCGCGACCCTCGCCTGGCTGCGCCGGATCTCCGGTGACATCGCCTCGGTGACGATCAAGCGCCTGGAAGACACGCTGCCCTGGTACGCCGACATGCCACCAGCCCGCCGCTCTGCGGTCGGGCTGGTGGCCCAGGCGGGCATCACATCGTTCATCCAGTGGTACGACGACCCCACCTCGACGCCGTGGATCGCGGCCGACATCTTCGCCGCCGCTCCGCGGGAGCTGCTGCGCAGCGTGAGTCTGCAGCAGACCCTGCAGCTGATCCGCGTGACCGTCGAGGTCACCGAGGAGCGCGTCGCCGGCAAGGGTGAGAACATCCGCGAGGCGATCCTGCTCTACTCCCGCGACGTCGCCTTCGCGGCCGCCGACGTCTACGCTCGCGCGGCGGAGGCCCGGGGACTCTGGGATGCCCGACTCGAGGCGCTCGTGGTCGACTCGATCCTCACGGGCGAGGCCGACGAGGAGCTCCCCAGCCGGATCGCCGCCCTCGGGTGGCACGGTCACGGTGAGGTCGCCGTGCTCGTGGGCACGACTCCCCCGCAGTTCGACGTCGACCAGGTGCGGCGCACCGCCCGCAAGCTGGCGGTCGACGTACTGATCGGCGTGCAGGGGTCACGACTCGTCCTCGTGCTCGGCCGCGCCCGTGACGAGGAGCAGGAGACCGACGACGACGAGCTCACGTTCCTCGAGATCGCGTCTCGACTGGAGCCCTCGTTCGGCCCGGGCTACGTCGTGCTCGGTCCCGCCGTCGTCGCGCTCGTCGACGCCAGCCAGAGCGCCCGCGCAGCACTCGCCGGTTTCGCGGTCGCCCGCGCCTGGCGCAGCGCCCCGCGGCCGGTCGAGGCCGACGATCTGCTTCCGGAGCGGGCACTCGCCGGTGATCCGCTGGCCAAGCAGACGCTCATCGAGCGGATCTACCGCCCGCTGCAGGCGCATTCGACCGACCTGGTCACGACGCTCTGGAGCTATCTCGACAACGGCCGCTCGCTCGAGGCGACGGCCCGCGAGCTCTTCGTGCATCCGAACACCGTGCGCTACCGGCTCAAGCGCGTCAGCGAGGTCATCGGCTGGGATGCCACCGGCCCGCGCGAGGCGTTGATCCTGCAGACGGCCCTGATCCTCGGTTCGATCGGCGCCGCCGACCAGTCCCGACGCCGCCCGTCGCAGCGTCGGGTGCCGCGCTGACCCGCGTTTCCCGCGGCGCTGTGCGCCACACACAAGCGTTCTTCGGAATCTTGTGATGAATCATCCACCGCTTGCCTCCGATCATTGGCAGACTGGGGATGTGATTGTCGTCGTATGCCCTGGTCAGGGCTCGCAGACCCCCGGTTTCCTCGCCCCTTGGCTCGAGCTCGACGGGGTGGCCGAGCGCCTCGCGTCGTACTCCGACGCAGCAGAGGTAGATCTCCGCCTCCACGGCACAGAATCGGATGCCGACACCATCCGCGACACGCGCATCGCGCAGCCGCTGATCGTGGCCGCATCGCTCATCGCGGCCGACGCGCTGAACGCCCGCGCCGGGCGCCGGGCCGACGGCATCGCCGGCCACTCGGTCGGCGAGATCGCCGCCCTGGTGGGCAGCGACGTGATCGATGCCGAGACGGGCATGCGCCTGGTCGGCATCCGCGGACGGGCGATGGCGGATGCCGCGGCGCAGACCCCCACGGGCATGAGCGCGGTCCTCGGTGGCGATGAGGCGGCCGTCCTCTCTCGACTCGACGACCTCGGTCTGTCGCCCGCGAACTACAACGGCGGCGGCCAGATCGTCGTCGCGGGCGAGCTCCCCGCGCTCGAGGCCCTCGCCGCAGAACCCGTCAAGGGCACCCGGGTGATCCCGCTGCAGGTGGCCGGTGCCTTCCACACCACCTTCATGGCTCCCGCCGTGGCCGTGCTGCGGGACGCCGTCGCCGAGGTCGCCCCCGCCGACCCGACGCTGACCCTCTGGACGAACCGCGACGGATCGGTCGTGACCCGCGGCGCGCAGGCCCTCGACTACCTGGTCGACCAGGTCTCGTCGCCCGTGCGCTGGGACCTCTGCATGGCGTCGTTCGCCGATCAGGGCATCACCGGCCTGATCGAGCTCGCTCCCGCCGGTGCGCTCACCGGACTCGCCAAGCGCGGTCTGCGCGGCGTTCCGAGCGTCGCCGTCAAAACCCCCGAAGACCTCGATGCGGCCGTCGCGCTGCTGAACGGAGAAGCCGCATGAGCGCCACCCTGACGCAGGCCACGGGCCCCGCTTTCACCCGCATCTACTCGTACGGCGCCGCGCGCGGCGAGAACGCCGTGCCCAACGACGACCTGATCGGTCCGATCGACTCGAGCGACGAGTGGATCCGCCAGCGCACGGGAATCATCACGCGTGTGCGCGCCGACAAGGGCACGGACGCGATCGACCTCGCGTCCGAAGCCGCCGCCGAGGCGATCGAGAAGGCCGGGATCCCGGCCGACCAGATCGACCTCGTCATCGTCGCGACCATCAGCAACCCGAAGCAGTCCCCCTCGGTCTCCGCGATCGTCGCCGACCGCGTGGGTGCGAACCCCGCAGCGGCCTACGACATCAACGCCGCCTGCGCGGGATACGCCTACGCCGTGGCCCAGGCCGATGCCCTCATCAAAGCGGGGGCCGCGCGCTACGCGCTGGTGATCGGCGCCGAGAAGCTGTCCGACATCGTCGATCCCGCCGATCGGAGCATCTCGTTCCTGCTCGGTGACGGTGCCGGCGCCGCCGTGATCGGCCCGAGCGACACCCCCGGCATCGCTCCGGCAGTGTGGGGTTCCGACGGCTCGAAGGCGGATGCCGTGGGCATGAACGGCACCCTGACGCAGTTCCGCGACGGCGAGGTGCCGTGGCCGACCCTCCGCCAGGAAGGTCAGACGGTTTTCCGCTGGGCGGTCTGGGAGATGGCGAAGGTCGCCCGCGAGGCGCTGGACCGCGCCGGCGTCGAGGCATCAGACATCGCTGCCTTCATCCCCCACCAGGCGAACATGCGGATCATCGACGAATTCGCCAAGCAGTTGAAGCTCCCGGAGACCACGGTGATCGCCCGCGACATCGAGACGACGGGAAACACCTCGGCTGCATCGATCCCGCTGGCCAGCCACCGTCTGATGGCCGAGCACCCCGAGCTCTCGGGCGGACTCGCCCTGCAGATCGGCTTCGGCGCGGGCCTCGTGTTCGCGGCTCAGGTCGTCGTGCTCCCCTGACCGGGGCCCGACTTTCCCTAGACTGTTCCACGGTTCCGAAAACAACCCGTAAGAAAGAGGAAGACCACATGGCTTTCACCAACGATGAGGTCCTCGCCGGCCTCGCAGAGCTCATCACCGACGAGACCGGCATCAACGCCTCCGAGGTCGCTCTCGAGAAGTCGTTCACCGACGACCTCGACATCGACTCGATCTCGATGATGACGATCGTCGTCAACGCCGAGGAGAAGTTCGGCGTCACCATCCCCGACGACGAGGTCAAGAACCTGAAGACCGTCGGCGACGCCGTCAACTTCATCGTCGCGGGCCAGGAGTAATCCACGAGGGATGCCACCCCCGCATCGTCGGGGCGTGGCATCCTCCGTCCTGCCCCCCACCCTGCTCTGAATCCCGTCCGACAAGGAACCACACCATGACCAAGCGCATCGTCGTCACCGGCATCGGCGCCACGTCCGCCATCGGCGGGACAGCTCCGGAGAACTGGACCAACCTCCTCGCAGGCGCCTCCGGCACCCGCGCACTCGAGCACGACTGGGTCGCCCAGTACGAGCTCCCCGTCACCTTCGCCGCCGAGGCGATCGTGCGGCCCGAGGAAGTCCTCCCGCGCCATGAGGCCAAGCGCCTCGACCCTTCTTCCCAGTTCGCCCTGATCGCCGCCCGTGAGGCCTGGGCCGACGCGGGCTCCCCCGAGGTCGCCCCCGAACGCCTCGGCATCGACTTCGCCACCGGCATCGGCGGTCTCTGGACCCTCCTCGACGCATGGGACACCCTGCGTGAGAAGGGACCCCGCCGCGTCATGCCGCTCACCGTCCCGATGCTCATGCCCAACGCCGCGGCCGGCAACCTCTCGCTCCAGTTCGGCGCCCGCGCCTACGCGCAGACCGTCGTGAGCGCCTGCGCCTCGAGCACCGAGTCGATCATCCACGCGTTCCACCACCTGCAGGAGGGGCTGGCCGACGTCGTCATCGCCGGTGGCACCGAATCGGCGATCCACCCGATCACGATGGCCTCCTTCGCCTCGGCGCAGGCCCTGTCGCGTCGCAACGACGACCCCGCGACCGCTTCCCGTCCCGGCGCGATCGACCGTGACGGCTTCGTCATGGGCGAGGGTGCGGCAGCGCTCATCCTCGAGACCGAGGAGCACGCGAAGGCCCGTGGTGCGAAGATCTACGGCTACGTGCTCGGCGGCGGCGTGACGGCCGACGCCTACCACATCACCGGCAACGACCCCGAGGGCACGGGAGCGGCGCGCGCCGTCACCCAGGCGCTCGAGGAGGCGGGCATCACCGCCGATCAGGTCACGCACATCAACGCGCACGCGACGTCGACCCCGGTCGGAGACCCGAACGAGTACGTCGCGCTCAAGAAGGTCTTCGGCGACCGCATCGACGAGATCCCCGTGTCGGCGACCAAGGCATCGACCGGTCATTTGCTCGGTGGCACCGGCGCACTCGAGGCGATCTTCGCGCTGCTCGCGCTGCGCGACCGCGTCGCCCCGCCCACCATCAACATGACCGAGCCCGACCCCGCCGTGCCGTTCCGCCTCTCCGGCGAGCCGACGCCACTGGGTGACGGCCCGCAGTACGCGATCAGCAACTCCTTCGGCTTCGGCGGTCACAACGCCGTTGCAGTGTTCGCAGCGGCCGACAACGACTGAGTCGCGCACACGACGACGGCCCCCGGAGATCACTCCGGGGGCCGTCGTCGTGTGTCGGGGGGCGTTCAGCTCGGCACGGACGCCGCGGGCGGGGCGAGCCGCTGGGACCGTGCTACGCGCATCCGGGTGATCCGCGGCAGGAACCAGCCGATCAGCGGACCGACGCCGAAGGCGAAGAGCACCGTGCCCACGCCGACCGGCCCACCGAGCACGAACCCGACCAGCAGGACGCTCCCCTCGATCAACGTCCGCACGATCCACACCTTCCAGCCGGTGCGGCGCACGAGTCCGGTCATGAGTCCGTCGCGCGGTCCCGGGCCGAAGTCGGCGGCGATGTAGAGTCCGGTCGCGAAGGCGAGCAGCAGCAGACCGAAGATGAACATCGGCGCTCCGATCCAGACGGTCGGCGGAGCGGGCAGCACGAGCAGCGTGAGGTCGGCGGCGGGGCCGACCATCAGTGCGTTCAGCAGCGTGCCGAGGCCGACTCGCTGCCGCAGGGGGATCCACAGCAGCAGCACGACGATCGAGACGAGCACGGTCACGGTGCCGTAGCCGATGCCCGAACTCCCCGAGACGCCGAGTGCGAGGACATCCCAGGGAGCGACGCCGATCCCGCCCCGCACCATGAACCCGAGCGCCACGCCGTAGAGGAAGAGACCGAGCACGAGCTGCCCGAGGCGCTCGACGAGGTCGCGCCGACTCGTGGCGGTGACGGGCAGGAAGACGGCGCGCAGGTGCATCTCTCCATGGTGGATGTCGGTCATGCTCCGAATCCGAGTCCACTCCCCCAGAAGTGGCCTGCAGAAATCAGTCCACTTCTGCGCCATGCTGGAGGCATGGGATCACGACTCGTCGAACAGCTCGGAGCGCAGAACGCCGCCGGCGCCACGGCGTCCGCCCTCGCCGACCAGATCCGCGCGCTCGTACTCGACGGTCGCCTGACCGTCGGCGAGCGGCTTCCGAGCGAACGTGCGCTCGCCCTGGAGTTGCGCCGCTCCCGGTCGACGATCACCCGCGCGTACGGGCTCCTCGAGGCAGAGGGCTATGTCGCCCGGCTGCACGGCGGGAGCACCCGCATCACCCTTCCGCACGCCGACATCGTGACCATCCCGACCGACGACGACTCGGCCATCGACCTGTCGATCGCCTCGATGGACTCCACCCCCGGCCTGTACGACGCCACCGTGCGCTCCCTCCCGCGCCTCGCCGCGATGCGGGGCACGAGCGGCTATTCGTTGCGCGGCCTCCCCGAGCTCCGCGAGGCCGTCGCTGCTCGCTTCTCCGAGCGCGGCGTCGAGACCTCGGCCGACGAGATCATGATCACCTCGGGCGCTCTGAACGCCCTCAACCTGGTGCTCGCGACGATCGGACGACGGGGAGAGCGCGCGCTCGTCGAGCAACCGACCTTCCCACACGCGCTCGAGGCGCTTCATCGTCACGGCTACCGCCTGGTGCCGACCCCCGTCGACGTCGAGGGCTGGGATGCCCG
Organism: Microbacterium sp. NPDC087868; assembly: GCF_044900755.1. Taxonomy (NCBI): domain Bacteria; kingdom Bacillati; phylum Actinomycetota; class Actinomycetes; order Micrococcales; family Microbacteriaceae; genus Microbacterium; species Microbacterium sp. NPDC087868. The sequence goes on along the minus strand of NZ_JBJDNO010000001.1, from coordinate 276,279 downwards.
ACACCTCGCCGAGACGCTCCTGAGCGTGCGACCGCATCTCGCCTACCTGATCCCGGACTTCCACAACCCGACGGGCGCGACGCTCCCCGATGACGAACGATCGCGCCTCGTCGCCACCGCGCGCAGCGCCGGGACCACGCTGATCGTCGACGAGACGACCACGGAACTCGACATCGACCGCGGGTGGGCGCCCACACCGATGGCGGCGTACGACCCCCGCGTCGTGACCGTCGGCTCGATGTCGAAGATCGCCTGGGGCGGCATGCGCATCGGCTGGATCCGCGCCGAACGGTCCCTCATCACTCGACTCCTCGCGGTGCGCCCCTCGTTCGAGCTCGGCACGGCCCTGCTCGAGCAGTGCATCGCCGTCGAGCTGCTCGCCGACATGCCGGCCCTCACCGCACACGTGCGCACGCGCTTGCGGGCAGGACGCGCGGCGGTCGAGGCGGGACTCGCCGCGCTTCCCGGCATCCGGATGCCGTCGACGCCCGGCGGTCTCTCGGCGTGGGTCGATCTCGAAGTTCCGGTCTCGACGGCGCTGTCGCTCGCGGCGCGCGAGCGGCAGCTCATCCTGCCGCCCGGGCCGCGGTTCACCACCGGAGGCGTGCTGGAGCGCCGGCTGCGCATCCCCATCACGCTGCCCCCGGAGCGGACGGCCGAGGCGATGACGCGCGTCGCCGAGTCCTGGGCGCATGTGCAGGGCGGGGCGGCTTCCCACGGCGACGACCTCCGCCACGCCGCGGTGATCTGACCGGGCCACTGCCTCTCCGACGACGGCACCTCCGACGACGAAGACCCCGCCGTTGCGAACAGGGGCGGGGTCTTCGTCTATGGAGCGGGGGACGTCTTCTCAGCGTCCGGGACGAATCACCGGCATCCGATACTCACGCCTCCCGCGCTCCAGGTCTGTGGGTCGGCGACACGTCAGCCGACCTTGTGCAGCCACACGACGCGGGCGTCGTCGCTCGCGTGGCGGAACGGCTCGAGCTCGTCGTCCCACGCGGAGCCGAGGGCGACGTCGAGCTCGCGCTGCAGCTCGATCGCACTGCCGGCGGCGATCTCCATCGCATACCGGATGCGATCCTCGCCGATGACGATGTTGCCGGCGGCATCCGTCTGGGCGTAGTGGATGCCGAGGTCCGGGGTGTGCAGCCAGCGTCCACCGTCGCTACGGGGAGTCGGATCCTCGGTCACCTCGAAACGCAGGTGCTCCCACCCGCGGATCGCGGTCGCGAGAGCGGCGCCGGTACCCACCGGGCCATCCCAGTAGAACTCGGCGCGGCGGGCGCCGTCGAGCACGGGCTGGTCGGCCCAGTCGAAGTTCACCGCACGCCCGATAGCGCGACCCACCGCCCATTCGAGGTGCGGGCAGAGCGCGCGAGGTGCCGAGTGGATGTACACCACTCCGCGTGCGTAAGCCGTCGCCATGATCTCTCCGTTTCATCAGGTGCGTCTTCCCCAACGACCTGAACTGAAATCAGCGACGATATGCGGTTATGCGCCCATTCTCGCCCACGATCCTGGAAACCACAAGCATGTGATTCCACGGGAAAGGCCCCGGTCGCGACGACCGGGGCCTTTCGTGGAGACGGGTCTCCGAGGTGCAGAGGATCAGGCCTCGCTCATCGCCTGCTTGACCTGCTGGCCCTTGGCGGCGTAGTACGCGGCGCGCGCGGCATCCTTGCGGGCCTGCTCGGCGTAGCCGTGCTCGAGCACCTCCTGCGGAACCTCGACGTTGGGAACGTCATCGGTGCCGTGGTACTTCTCGATGTACGCGTCGAGCTCCGGGCCCGAGGTCCACGAGGTGATGAGGCAGTAACGCGGCTCGGTGCCGTTGTGCGTCGCGGCGTGCCACAGGCGCTGCGTGTCCACGATGAGCTGCGCGCCGGCCGGAAGCGCGATGCGGTACTCGATGCTCGGGTCGGTGCGGTTCTCGCGCAGGACGAAGTAGCTGTCCTTGTCGTCGGTGAGGTTGAAGAAGCCGCGAACCACCCACCCCGTGCCGTCCGGGTTCAGACGGTTGTTGTCATCCTGGTGCAGGTTGTAGAGGCAGTCGCCGTACGGGGTCGGCTGCAGTTCGATGACCCGGCAACGCCCGACGTTGGCACCGGGCTCCTGCGCGCGGCGCGTGAGGTTCGGGGCCTTGGCGGTCTGCGAATCGATCCAGACGCCGTCCTTGTCGGTGCGGGGCGGCTTGTGGTTCCAGAAGCCGTTGCACTCGATGTCTCCGAAGGCGCTGGCGAGCGGCGCGAATCGCGTGTCGCCCGAGGACTTCCAGTCGTTGTACTCGATGTCCAGCCACTCTTTGGGGTCGAGTTCCTGGTTGTAGCTGTCGAGGACGACGAAGCCCTTCTCCTCCAGCGCTTTGGACTTGATGTATCCCATGATCGAGTCATGTTCCTTTCATCGGGGGCCAGCACGTTTTAACAGGCCCTGATAAGGCAAGCCTAACAGCGAGCGGTGCGTGCGCTTCGGATGCGGCCGTGAATAACCGAATAGACTGAAAACGGTGCCGGGTTCACCCTCGACATCGCGCGCTACGGGAGGACGAGACACCAGTATGAGCACCGCCACCAACGTCGAGGCGACAGCAGTCAACACGATCGAGTGGCTCGCGGCGGGGTCGACCACCATCGTCGTCCCCGTGTACCAGCGGCAGTACCGGTGGGACATCGGCGGGTGCGAGAGACTGCTCTCCGACATCCGCTCCGTGGCGGACGCCGACGAATCCCACCGCCACTTCATCGGCTCGATCCTCTCCGCGCAGGACGGCGCGACCGACGACGACCTGATCCTCATCGACGGGCAGCAGCGCATCACGACGCTCACCCTCCTCATCGCCGCTCTGCACCACAGCGTGCGAGGCACCGACCCGCAGCTCGCCGCCGACCTCGAGAGGGTTCTCGTGCGCGCCGACGATCCGTCCCGCACCAAGCTGCGCCCGCACGACGCCTGGGCCGGGCTGTACGAATCGGTCGTGCTCGATCGGCGCGACGACGCCGACCGGGAATCCCGCTTCGATGACAACTACGCGTTCTTCCGGAGTCAGGTGCACGCCGACGAGGTCGCACGCATCTGGCGCGGGCTGCAGCGACTCGAGCACGTGTCGATCACGCTCGGCGCGCAGGCGAACGCGCAGCAGATCTTCGAGAGCCTGAACTCGACGGGTGAACCCCTGCGCGACCACGAGCTCATCCACAACTACATCCTGATGGGGCTCACCCACGCCGAGCAGCTCGACGTGGAGGCCCGGTTCTGGCTGCCGATCGAACGCCACACGGGTGAGACGATCGGCGCCTTCTGGCGGCACTACCTCGTGATGACGACCGGGCGCGAACTCGCGGCGAACGGCGAGCACGGCGTCTACAGCGCCTTCCGCCACTCGTTCCCCCGGGTCGATGCGGAGCGGCTGCAGGCGGATGCCGAGGTCTGGCGCCACTACGCCGAGATCTACGGCATCCTCCTCGACCCCTCGCTCGAGAGCGATCCGGAGATCGCCCGACAACTGCGCTTCGTGAACACCTTCGGTCGCGCGGCCTACCCGCTCGTGCTCAGCGCCTACAGCGACCACTCCCGCGGGGTCATCGAGCGCGACGAACTGATCGAGACGCTCGAATGGATCCAGGCGCTCTACCTGCGCCGCACCCTCGTGAACCTGCCCAACGAGCGCCTGGTCGCCCGGCTCTGCCGCGCCCGCTCGCAGGGGCGGGAGGCGCTGGCTCGCGCCTTCGCACGCATCACCCCCTCCGACGAGCGGGTCAGCGCGGTGCTGAAGTACAGTGAGCTCCCCTACGCCGCCTACGTGCTCGGCCGTCTCGAAGGCGTCGAGGATCCCCTCGAATTCGACGTCGAGCACATCGTGCCCACCGTCCCCGGCGACGCCTGGTCGGGGGACGGGGCGCGCACGTGGAGCGAATACAGCGAGGACGAGCAGAACAGCCACCGCGCGCTCGCCCCCACGCTGGGCAACCTCACGCTGCTGGAACAGCACCTCACCGAGAGCGTCTTCGGCGCCTCGTTCCCGGTCAAGCGCGCGGATGCCTACGCGCGGAGCAGCGTCGCCGCGACTCGGGAGCTGGATGCCATCGACCAGTGGAACACCGCGGCGATCACGGCCCGCACCGTGCGCCTCACCGCCGAGCTGCTGCAGGTCTGGGCGCGACCGGCCCTGCCCGAGATCGACGACGACGGACTGACCCCGATCCTCGACGCCGTCCGCCGTCGCGGCTGGCCCGCCGGTTGGGAGCGCGAGTTCGACTACGTCGAGTACCGCGGCGAGCGGTGGGAGGTGTACGACGTCAAGCATCTCTTCAACCGGGTCCTGCGTCGCGCCTGGACCGACACCCGTGCCGCCGCCCTGTCGTACTCGGCAGCGCACGGCGGCCCCATCTACGACGGCATGGCCTGGAAGGGGCAGTGGGACGAACTCACCGACGGCCACCACCTCTACATGGGCTGGGACTCGAACTACATGATGAGCGCCGTGCAGGGGGTGCTCGAGGAGGCCGGCATCGCCGCCGAGGTGTTCGTCAAGTACTCCTACATCGGCAACGTGATGTAGCGCCGGCTGCACCTTCGCCCTGGGCCGCTGCTCGATAGGATCGAAGACGTGACTACCGTCGTGCGCCGCCTGCTGGATCTGACCGTCGAAGAGCACACGCTCACCGTCCCGCTCGTCTGGGGTGATCCCGCCGACAGCCGCACCATCGAGGTGTTCGCCGCCGTCGTCTCGCGTCCCGGCGGCGAGACGCTCCCCTACCTGGTGTTCCTCCAGGGCGGCCCGGGCAGCGAGGCGCCCCGCCCGTTCCACGCCGCCACCTCGCCGGCCTGGCTCGACGAGGCACTCGCGCACTATCAGGTCGTGCTGCTCGATCAGCGCGGCACGGGGCGCTCGACTCCCGTCTCCGATGGCGACCTGGCACTCGGTTCCTCGGTCGTCGCCGAGCACCTCACCCATCTGCGGGCCGACGCGATCGTGCGCGACTGCGAGGCGATGCGCCAGCACCTCGGCGCCGAGCAGTGGAGCGTGCTCGGCCAGTCCTTCGGCGGCTTCACGACCCTCGCCTACCTCTCCACCGACGCCGACTCCCTGACCGACGTGTTCATCACGGGAGGGTTGAGCGCGATCGGCCGCCACCCCGACGACGTCTACGCCCTCTGCTACGACAAGATGCGCGATGCCTCGGAGCGCTACTACCGGCGCTTTCCCGAGCACCGCGACGCGATGCGGCGCCTGGTCGATCGTGCGGCCGCCGGTGACATCGTGCTCCCCGACGGCGAGGTCGTCTCGGTCTCCCGCCTCCGCTCCTTCGGGTCGGCCCTCGGAACGGATGCCGGATGGCAGACGGTGTGGTCGCTTCTCGAATCGGATCCGACGAAGAACGCGTTCCGCTACGACCTCATGAATGCGATGCCCTACGGCGGACGCAACCCGCTCTACTTCGCCTTCCACGAGTCCAGCTACGCCGATGGCCACGCCACGCGGTGGTCGGCCGAGCGCACCGAGCCCGCGGACTTCCGCGACGATCCGACGCTGTTCACCGGCGAGCACATCCGCCGCGATTGGACCGAGACGGTGCCGGCCTTCCAGCCCTGGCGGGATGTCGCCCTCGAGCTCGCCGAGTTCGAGTGGCCCTCGGTGTACGACGCCTCGGCGATCGCCGCGTCCGAGGCGACCGGCGCCGCCGCCGTCTATGTGAACGACGTGTACGTGCCCTACGAGTTCTCGCTCGAGACCGCGAAGCTGCTGCCGGGCGTCCACCTGTGGCAGACGAGCGAGCACGAGCACAACGGGCTGCGATCGGGCCCCGTGCTCAGCCGTCTCATCGACCTCGCGCACGGTCGACGCATCCGCTGAGCATGTCCGTCGCTCGGCGGATGCCGACGACGTGAACGCACGTCGTCGCGAGTACGACGAAGGCCCCGCTCTCCGAGGAGAACGGGGCCTTCGAGGCGGGGGTCCTTACTTGGACGATCCGCCGAAGCCCTTGAAGCGCTGGTTGAACTTCTCGACGCGGCCGGCCGAGTCCATGATGCGCTGCTTGCCCGTGTAGAACGGGTGCGAGGCCGAGGAGATCTCGACGTCGATGACGGGGTACTCCACGCCGTCCAGCTCGATGGTCTTGTCGCTCGAGACGGTGGAGCGGGTGAGGAAGGTCTCGCCCGAACCGAGGTCGCGGAACACGACTGCCTTGTACTCGGGGTGGATGTCAGTCTTCATGGGATTCCTTAGTTGCTGCCCTGGATTGTGCCAGGGACGAGGGAAGTCTGCGGTGCAGAGTGCACCAAGGGTCGATCTTATCAGATGACGGATCAGGATGCCGCGCGAGCCGCGTAGCGTCCGTCCTCGCTGCTGAGCGTGATCGGCATGCCGAACGCCTCCGTGAGCGCTTCGGCCGTGAGCGTCTCGCGGATCGGACCGGCCGAGACCACGCGCCCTTCACGCAGCAGCATGACGTGCGTGAATCCCACCGGGATCTCCTCGACGTGGTGCGTGACCATGAGCATGGCCGGAGTCGTCGGCGACGAGGCGTAGCCGCTGAGGAGCGCGAGGAGCTCCTCGCGCGATCCGAGGTCGAGCGAGGCGGTCGGCTCGTCGAGCAGGAGGAGTTCGGGGTCGGTCATCACGGCGCGGGCGATCTGGACGCGCTTCTGCTCGCCGTCGCTGAGAGTGCCGAAGGTGCGATCGGCGAGGTGGTCGAGCTTCCACTCCCCCAGCACGCGCAGCGCGCGGCGCTCGTCGATGTCCTCGTAGTCCTCGTTCCAGCGCCCGAGCACGGAGTACGCGGCGGTGAGCACTGTGTTGAGAACGGTCTCGTCGCGCGGAACCCGCTTGGCCATCGCCGACGAGGCGAAGCCGATGCGCGGGCGCACCTCGAACACGTCGGTGCGACCGAGGGTCTCGCCCAGCACCGTCACGGTTCCCGAGGTCGGGTGCATCAGCGTGTCGGCGAGCTGCAGCAGCGTGGTCTTGCCCGCGCCGTTGGGTCCGAGGACCACCCAGCGCTGGTCGTCCGCGACCTGCCAGGTCACGTGGTCGATGATGTTTCGCCCGTCGCGGCGCACGACGACATCGGTGAAATCCAGAGCGATCGGCATGCGACCAGCCTATCGGCTCAGGCGGTGAGCTCCGCGTAGAGCGCGCGGGTCGCGTCGGCGATCGACGACCAGCTGAACTCGCGCGTGGCCCGGTCCCGTCCGGCATCGCCGTAGACCCGCGCCTGCGCCGGATCCATGGCCACCTCGGTGAGCACGGCCGCGAGGTCGGCGACGTACCGATCGGGGTCGACCGGGGTACCGGTGCCGTCCTGCACCTGCTCGATCGGCACGAGGCGACCCGTCACGCGGTCGGCGACCACTTCGGGGATGCCTCCGGTCGCAGTGCCGACCACGGCCGCACCGCAGGCCATGGCCTCAAGGTTGACGATGCCCAGCGGTTCGTACACCGAGGGGCACACGAAGGTCGTGGCGGCGGTGAGGATCGCCGAGAGCTCGTCGCGCGGCAGCATCCGCTCGATCCAGATCACGCCGTCGCGGGTCTGCTGGAGCAACCGCACGCCCTCCTGAACCTCGGCCATGATCTCGGGGGTGTCGGGAGCTCCGGCGCAGAGGATCAACTGCACCTCGGGCGGCAGCAGCCGCGCGGCCTGCAGCAGATACGTGAGTCCCTTCTGGCGGGTGATGCGCCCGACGAAGACCACCGACGGACGGTTCGGGTCCATGCCGACGGATGCGAGGAACTCCGGGTTCTGCACGGGGCGCCAGCGTTCGACGTCGATTCCGTTGTGGATCACCCGGACCTTCGCGGGGTCGACCTGCGGGTAGCTGCGCAGGATGTCCGCCCGCATGCCCGCGCTCACGGCGATCACGGCCGCGGCGTTCTCGTAGGCGAGCTTCTCGATGCCGCTCGACACGGCGTAGCCGCCGCCGAGCTGTTCGGCCTTCCACGGGCGCAGCGGCTCGAGGCTGTGCGCGGTGAGCACGTGCGGGATGCCGTGCAGCTGCGCGGCGAGGTGTCCCGCGAAGTTCGCGTACCAGGTGTGACTGTGCACGACGTCGGCGCGCTCGATCGCGGCGACGATCTCGAGATCCGTTCCGAGCGTCTGCAGCGCGGCGTTCGCGGAGGCGAGTTCGGAGGGCGTGGAGTACGCGGCAGTACCCCGCTCGTCGCGCGGCGCACCGAAGGCGCGGACGCTCACGCCGATGCTTTCGCGGAGCGCCGCCACGAGCTCGGCCACGTGCACCCCGGCGCCGCCGTAGATCTCCGGCGGATACTCCTTCGTGATCATTTCGACTCGCATGTCTGAACGCTAGTACAGCGGGCCGGATCGCACCTAAGGTGGAGCCATGTCCGCTCCAAAGAAGATCTTCGGCATCATCCTCGCCGGCGGCGAGGGCAAGCGACTCATGCCGCTCACGGCCGATCGCGCGAAACCCGCGGTGCCCTTCGGCGGACAGTACCGATTGATCGACTTCGCGATCTCCAACCTCATCAACTCGGGCCTGCGGCAGGTCGTCGTGCTCACGCAGTACAAGTCGCACAGCCTCGACCGCCACATCTCGCAGACGTGGCGCATGTCGGCGCTGCTCGACTCGTACGTCACCTCCGTTCCGGCGCAGCAGCGCCTCGGCAAGCGGTGGTTCTCGGGCTCGGCCGACGCGATCCTGCAGAGCATGAACCTGCTCAACGACGAGAAGCCCGACATCGTCGTCGTGATCGGCGCGGACCACGTGTACCGCATGGACTTCCGGCAGATGATCGACGCGCACATCGCCTCGGGCGCGAAGGCCACCGTCGCCGGCATCCGCCAGCCCCTCGCTCTCGCGTCGCAGTTCGGCGTCATCGACACCGATCCCGAGGATCAGGGCCGGATCCGTGCGTTCCTCGAGAAGCCGACCGATGCCACCGGTCTGCCGGACGCACCGCACGAGGTGCTCGCCTCGATGGGCAACTACGTCTTCGACGCCGACGCTCTGATCGCGGCTGTCGAGACCGACGGCGAGTCCCCGACCTCCGGCCACGACATGGGCGGCGACATCATCCCCTACTTCGTCGGGCGCGGCGAGGCCGGTGTCTACGACATGAAGCGCAACGAGGTGCCCGGTTCCTCGCCGCGAGATCGCTCCTACTGGCGCGACGTCGGAACGATCGAGTCGTTCTTCGACGCCCACATGGACCTGATCTCGACCCTGCCCGTGTTCAACCTGTACAACACCGACTGGCCGATCCACTCGCAGACCGTGAACTCGCCCCCCGCGAAGTTCGTGCGCGACTCGGTCGGCCGCATCGGCAACGCGATCGATTCGATCGTCTCGCTGGGGTCCGTGCTGTCGGGAACGCACCTCGAACGCAGCGTGGTGGGTCCGTGGACTCTCGCCGGGGGCGGATCGACGATCACCGATTCCGTCGTGTTCGACCACGTGCACGTCGGAGCCGGATCCCGCGTGCATCGGGCGATCCTCGACAAGAACGTGGTGCTCGCCGACGGTGCGACCGTCGGTGTCGATCGGGAACGCGATCTCGCCCGCGGGTTCACGGTCACCGAGACGGGCATCACGGTTGTCGGCAAGGGACTGTACATCGAGCGCTGAGCGTCATCCGTCCGGCGGCGACGTCCGCGCTCGGTAGGCTCGACGTCGTGACCCCTGCGCGCTTCCTCGTCGTCCTCGATGCCGATTCGACCCTCATCCGCAACGAGGTGATCGAGCTGCTCGCCGACGAGGCCGGGCGCCGCGACGAGGTGCAGGCCGCGACCGAGGCCGCGATGCGCGGCGAGGTCGACTTCGCCGAGAGCCTGCGCACCCGTGTCGCGGCGCTCCGCGGCGTCTCGGTCGATGCCTTCCCCCGCGTTCTCGCGCGCATCGAGCCCACGCCGGGCGTGCGCGAGCTGACCGCCGCGGTGCACGCACGCGGCGGAGTCGTGGGCGTCGTGTCCGGAGGGTTCCACGAGATCCTCGACGACGTGGCCCCGACCCTCGGCGTCGATCGCTGGCGGGCCAATCGGCTCCGCGTGTCCGACGGGGCGCTGACCGGCGAGGTCGACGGCGCGATCGTCGACGCCGCAGCCAAAGCCGAGTCGCTCCTCGAGTGGGCCGCCGAGCTGGGTGTCGCCCGGCACGCGACGATCGCGATCGGAGACGGGGCGAACGACCTGAAGATGATGGCGGCGGCCGGCCTCGGACTCGCTTTCAACGCCAAGCCCGCCGTGCGCAACGCGGCGAGCCTCGTGGTCGGACCGCAGGACCTCGCCGAGGTCATCGCTCTTCTCCCCTGATCGGCCCCGCGGAGTTCGGCGATGTTCTGCGACCCCTCGCGGATGTCGGAGGCCGGCGCTAACGTCGGCCCATGGACATCATCCTCATCCCGGGCCTGTGGCTCGATGCCGAGAGCTGGAACGACGTGACACCCGTGCTGACGCGCGCGGGCCATCGCGTGCACCCTCTGACCCTGCCGGGCGTCGGAGCACCCGCGACGCGATCCGCCGACATCGGCATCGCCGACTGGGTCGACGCCGTCACGCAGAAGATCGACGAGCTCCCCGGAGAGCGGGTGGTCGTCGTCGGACACAGCGGCGGGGGAAACGTGGCCTGGGGCGCGGCGAACGCCCGCGCCGACCGCGTCTCCCGCGTGGTCTTCGTCGACACCGTTCCGCCGCCGCCCGGTCACGGCATCAGCGAGTTCGAGGTCGTCGACGGTGTAGTGCCGTTCCCGGGATGGGACTTCTTTCCCGATGAAGACGTGTTCGATCTCGATGCCGACACGCGTGCGCGCACCGCGCCGACCGCGAAGAGCGTCCCCGCGCGCGTGCCGACCGACGCGATCGCCTTCGAGGGCGATGCGCGCTTCGGAGTGCCGGTGACGATGCTGATGGGCGGACTCGACCAGGAGACGCTCGAGTCGGAGATCTCCGACTGGGGTCCCTACGGCGACGAGTACAGCGCGATCGACGACGTCGAGGTCGTGCGAGTCGGCTCCGGTCACTGGCCGCAGTTCACGGTGCCCCAGCGCCTCGGCGAACTGATCCTCGCCGCCGTCGCCCGCTGACCGACCGTCGGGGCGCGGTCAGCGGCGAGACCACTCGGAGAATCGAGGGGTGATCCGCGCGACGGGCGTCAGTGGCCCATTCCGAGGCCGCCGTCGACGGGGATGACGGCGCCCGAGATGTAGGCCGCGTCGTCACCCGCGAGCCAGGTCACGACGCCCGCGACCTCGTCGGGGCTCGCGAATCGTCCCGCGGGGATGTTGGCCTTGTACTGCTTCTGGGTGTCTTCGGGCAGCTCGGCGGTCATGTCGGTCTCGATGAAGCCGGGAGCGACGACGTTGGCCGTGATGCCGCGGCTGCCGAGTTCGCGCGTCAGCGAACGTGCGAAACCGACGAGGGCGCTCTTCGACGCCGAGTAGTTGATCTGGCCGGCCGAGCCGTACAGCCCGACGACGCTCGAGATCAGGATGACGCGGCCGAAGCGGGCACGCAGCATCCCCTTCGACGCGCGCTTGACCACGCGGAAGGTGCCTCCCAGGTTGGTGGCGATGACGCTGTCGAAGTCGTCCTCGCTCATGCGCAGGAGCAGGGTGTCCTTGGTGATGCCGGCGTTCGCCACGACGATCTCGATCGGGCCGAGCTTCTCCTCGACCTCGGTGAAAGCGGCGTCGATCGCGGCGGCATCCGTCACATCCGCGCGCACCGTGAGCGTGCCCTCGGGGCCCTCGCCGCTGCGCGCGGTGACGGCGACGCGATAGCCCTCGCGCACGAATCGCTCGGCGATCGATCGGCCGATGCCCCGGTTGCCTCCGGTGACGAGGACGACGCGCTGCTCACTCATGTTCATTCACTCCCGCTGTTCACGACGATCCGGCATCCGAACCGACACCGATCCTACCGAGGATGCTCCCCCGAGTCGGGCGCGCGGCGTTTGACACCCGCGCAGCGGGCTGGGAGCCTGATCTCGACGAAAGGGTCTCCGCGTGAGCGACAACACCACTCCCCCTCCAGCCGGCGGAACGCCGTACACTCCGCCGCCCGCCCCTCCCGTGCAGCCCACCCAGGCGTACCCGGGAGCCGCTCCCGTCTACGGCGCACCTGCCGCCCCCGGCTATGGGCAGCAGCCTCAGTCGCCGGTCCAGCCCGGCTACGGCGCGCCCCACCAGCCGTACGGCTACGCGCAGAATCCCTATCCCGTCTACCCGGCACCGCGTCCGACCAGCGGACTCGCGATCACCTCGCTCGTCTGCGGCATCGTGAGCTTTCTGTTCAGCTGGCTCTTCGTCCCGGCGCTCGCGTCCATCGCCGCGGTGATCACCGGGCACATGGCGCTGAAGAAGACGAAGAACGACCCGACCGTCGGCGGACGCGGAATGGCGTTCGCCGGTCTCATCCTGGGGTACGTCGTGCTCGGTATCGGCGTGCTGACGATCGCGATCTCGCTCATCAGCCTCCTCGCGTTCGGAGCGTTCACCCTCCCCTTCCTCTATAACAGCTGATCGCTGCACGAAGGCACTCCCGCCCCCGCCCACCGGCGTAGGCTGGAGGCATCGTGAACCGCAAGCACACCGTCCCCGCCGTGACCTCTCTGCCGCAGTCGCCGGCAGCCGAGTCCGATCACCGCGTGCGCCGCTATGCGATCACGATGACGATCCGCATCGTGTGCTTCGGCCTCATGGTCTTCGTGCAGCCTTACGGCTGGTACACATGGGTCTTCGCCGCCGCGGCCGCGGTGCTCCCGTACATCGCCGTGGTCTTCGCGAACGCCGGCAGCGACAGCACCGAATCGGGGGCGGAGTCCCCTCGGCAGGAGATCGAGGCGACACCGGCGGTCGCCCCGGAGCCGATCGAGGAAGCTCCCGGCATCATCACGATCCACGAGAAGCCGCAGGATCGCACGTGACCGATCTCATCTGCTCGCGCGCCGACTGCCGGAGCGCGGCGACGAAGCAGGTCGTCTGGCGCAATCCCCGCATCCACGCTGCGGACCGCGAGAAGATCTGGTTGGCGTGCGACGAGCACGTGGACTACCTGCACGACTACCTGGCGGCCCGCGACTTCCCGGTGACCGTCCGAAACGGAGTACCCGCGTGAGCAAGCGCCTGACCCGTTGGATGGTCTACGTCCTCATCGCGATCGGCTTCGCGGTCGCCTGCGCGTTCCTCTCCAATTGGCAGTTCGAGAGGAACGAGTCCCGCGCCGAGCAGATCGAACTGGTCGAGCAGAACTACGATGCCGACCCGGTCCCGCTCGGAGACCTGATCGGCGACGACGACCTCCTCCAGCCCGGCGATGAGTGGCATCCGGTGCTGCTCCGCGGCGAGTACCTCTCCGACCAGCAACTGCTCGTGCGCAACCGGCCGCACGGCGGCACCAGCGCCTTCGAGGTCCTCGTGCCGTTCCGTGACGTCGACGGTCGCGTGTTCATCGTCGACCGCGGCTGGGTTCCCCCGGGCGACGGCGACACCCCGGATGCGGTTCCCGAGGCCCCGAGCGGTACCGTCGAGGTCGTCGCGCGACTCCGCCCGAGCGAGCAGGTCCCGGCCTCCGGGCGCGGTGCCCCCGAAGGGCAGGTGCCGACCATCAACCTGCCGACGATCGCCGGCCTCGTGGAGGGCGATGTCATCACCGCCGCCTACGGACAGCTCATCAGCGAAGATCCCGCGGGTACGCCGCTCGGAGGCTTCACGTCGCCCACCGACGATCCGGGGCCCCACCTGTCATACGCGATCCAGTGGATCCTCTTCGCGATCATGGGTTTCATCTTCATCGGCTACATCATCCGCACCGAGATCGTGAAGCACCGCGAGGAGGTCGAGGGCCGACCGGCCCCCGTCAAGGAGAAGCGTCGCCGGGACAAGGACGCCGACGTCGAGGACGAACTTCTCGACGCCCGCTGAGGTCAGCTCCCCGCCGCCCCGGCATCCGTTCGTCCCCATGCGCGGCCGTCGCGCTCGTAGACGACGCGGGTGTGCCGACGATCCTGCGAGCCCTGCCAGAACTCGATGCGTTCGGGCACGAGGCGCCACAGCACCCAGCCACCCGGCTCGATTCCCGCTCGGGCGGCAGCCGAGCGCGCGGAGAGATCGGCGGCGCTCTCCTCCCTCGCGGCTTCGACGACCCGCCCGCGCACGCGGACCGAACGCACCAGGGGCTGCCACCAGAAATTGAGCGCGGCAGCAGGATGCGCCGACAGCTGATCGCCCTTGCGCGACGCTCGAGGACCGGCGAACGCCCAGCCCCGTTCGTCGACGTCCTTGAGGATCAGCGCCCGCGCGTCCGGGATGCCGTCCGGGCCGACCGTCGCCAGCGTCGCCACGTGAGGCTCGGCCACTCCGGCATCCACGGCCGCACCGATCCAGTCGCGGAACAGCTCGAGCGGAGAATCCGGCAGCAGCGTCGCGTCCCAGATCGGCGCGTCGCCGATCAGAGTGGGTTGCGCCCGCAACCAGGAGGAGATCGTGCTCGGCGGGGTCGGCATGCTCTCGACTATGCCACCGATCCCTCGCGCTCGCGTCAGGCGAGCTCGATCAGGTCCTGGTACTCCTGGTTCCAGATGTCCTCCACGCCGTCCGGGAGGATGAGCACGCGCTCGGGATTCAGCGACTGCACGGCGCCCGGGTCGTGCGAGACCAGCACGACGGCCCCCTCGTAGTGCGCGAGGGCGTCGAGGATCTCCTCGCGCGACGCGGGGTCGAGGTTGTTCGTGGGCTCGTCGAGGAGCAGCAGGTTCGCCGACGACACGACGAGGGTCGCGAGCGAGAGACGGGTCTTCTCCCCACCGGAGAGCACACCCGCCGGCTTCAGCACGTCGTCCCCCGTGAACAGGAAGGAGCCGAGCACGCGGCGCGCTTCCGTCTCGGTGATGTGCGGGGCCGCCGAGACCATGTTCTCGAGCACCGAACGATTCACGTCGAGGTTCTCGTGCTCCTGCGCGTAGTACCCGACCTTGAGGCCGTGGCCGGGCTCGAGCTGTCCCGTGTCGGGCTGATCGACGCCCGCGAGCATTCGCAGGAGCGTCGTCTTGCCGGCACCGTTCAGACCCAGCACGACGACCTTCGAACCGCGATCGATCGCCAGGTCGACATCGGTGAAGATCTCGAGCGAACCGTACGACTTCGACAGCCCCGACGCCATGAGGGGCGTCTTGCCGCAGGGCGCGGGCTTCGGGAAGCGCAGCTTCGCGACCCGATCCTGCTGCCGCACGTCGTCGAGTCCGGCGAGGAGCTTCTCGGCGCGCGCGACCATCTGGTGCGCGGCCGCGGCCTTCGACGCCTTCGCCCCGAACCGCGCGGCCTGCAGCTGCAGCGTCGTCGCCTTCTTCTCGGCGTTGGCGCGCTCCTTCTTGCGGCGCTCCTCGTCGGCCACGCGCTGACGCAGGTAGTTCTTCCAGTTCATGTTGTACGTGTCGATGACCTGGCGGTTGGCATCGAGGTAGAACACGCGGTTGACGGTCTCGCCGACCAGTTCGACGTCGTGGCTGATCACGATCAGCCCGCCCTTGTAGGTCTTGAGGAACTCGCGCAGCCACACCACGCTGTCGGCGTCGAGGTGGTTGGTCGGCTCGTCGAGGATCATCGTCTCGGCATCCGAGAAGAGGATGCGGGCGAGCTCGATGCGACGACGCTGACCACCCGACAGCGTCGACAGCGGCTGGTCGAGGATGCGGTCGGGAAGCGAGAGGTTGTGGGCGATGGATGCCGCCTGCGCCTCGGCGGCGTAGCCGCCCTGCGCCTCGAACTGCTCGGTCAGCGCCGCGTAGCGCTTCATGGCCTTCGCAGCGACGGCGGGGTCGTCCGATCCCATCGCGAGCGACGCCTCGGTCATGCCGAGATTGAGCTGGCCGAGACCACGGGCGTCGAGGATGCGCGTGCGCGCCAGGTCCTCCGGGTTGCCCGAGCGCGGGTCCTGCGGCAGATAGCCGAGCTCCCCCGAACGCGTCACGCTGCCGCCGGAGGGCAGGACGTCGCCGGCGAGCACCTTGGTGAGGGTGGTCTTGCCCGCTCCGTTGCGGCCGACGAGACCGATCTTGTCACCGTCGCCCACGCGGAACGACACGTTCTCCATCAGGAGGCGAGCGCCCACGCGGATCTCGAGTTCGTGCACGGCAAGCACAGCGGGATGTCCGTTCGTTCGGGAGGAAGGTGGCCGAGCGGCCAGCCTCCCAGTATAAGCGCCCCGACGGGACGGCCATCCCAGGAAGATCACTCCCCGGTGTGACGCGGTCGATACCGCAGAGGGATGACCGTCCTGCCACCCGGTTCGTAACGTTCGAGGGTGGACGTGATCAATGACCTCATTCTCCAGGCCGTGGCCTCGCCGTGGCTCGTGCTCGTGCTCTTCGCCGTCACGGTGATCGACGGCTTCTTCCCTCCCGTGCCGAGCGAGACGGTGCTCGTCGCCGCCGCGGCCGCGTCGGTCTCGGGCGGAGGGCCGAACCTGCTCCTCCTCGGCGTCGTGGCTGCGCTCGGCGCCGCACTGGGCGACAACATCGCGTTCCTCATCGGTCGGCGTCTCGGTACGTCCCGCGCGGGCTGGATGCGACGGCCGCGCGTCAACGCCGCGTTCGCCCATGCCGAGCGCGCGCTGGAGACCCGCAGCGCCGCGCTGATCCTCGGCGCCCGCTACATCCCGGTCGGTCGTGTGGCGGTGAACATGACGGCCGGGGCCCTGCGCTTCCCCTGGCGCCGGTTCCTGCCGCTCAGCCTCGTCGCGGGCGCGAGCTGGAGTGCGCTCAGTCTCGCGATCGGTCTGCTCGCCGGCAGCTGGATCAAGGATCAGCCGCTCCTGAGCGCCGGCGTCGGCATCGTCATCGCCCTGCTGATCGGCATCGTGATCGACCGCGTGTCTGCCGTCCGACGCCGCCGGAGCGCGCCCGCCCACCTGGCAGGATGAAGATCATGACCCGTGTCCGGCGTGCTCCCCGTCACTCCCGGCGGACGATCGCGTTCGTCGGGCTCTGGACGGTGACCGTCGGCCTCTACTCGGTGTTCGTCCCGGTCCACGCCGCCCTCTACGGAACCCCGGTCGCACTGGCGTTCCTGCTCGGCGCTGCGGTCTGCGGCGCCCTCCCCCTCTCGATCGCCCGCCCGCGCACGGCGATCGTCGTGTTCTGCACAGCGGTCCTCATCGTCCCGCTCGTGACCGACACCGACCTCGCTGCGACCGCGCCCTGGCCGTGGTCGGTCCCCGCCACGCTCGCGTTCGTCGGCCTCGTCGGGCTCGTCACCGGTATCCACGGGCTGCGGCCGGGACTCCTTCTCCTCGTGCTCGCGCTCGTCGCATCGCTCACCGCCCCTCTGCTGCGCCCCGACATCATCGAGACGGCGAACGTCTCGGCGACCGCGACGGCCGATCTCATCGTCACCGCGTCCGTCGCCGTGGCCGCTTTCCTCCTCGCGCTGCTGATCGCCAGCCGCCTGCGCATCGGCGTCGAGCTCACGCGCGAGCGCGAGCATTCCGCCCTCGAGGAGTCGCGGCGCGCCCTGATCGAGGAACGCACCCGGATCGCCCGCGAACTCCACGACGTCATCGCGCACAGCATGTCGGTCATCCAGGTGCAGGCGTCGACGGCGCGATACCGCCTGCCATCGATCGACGACACCGCCGCGGCCGAGTTCGACGACATCGCCGCGACCGCGCGCACGTCGCTGAGCGAGATGCGACGGATGCTCGGGGTGCTGCGCACCGAGGATCAGGCCGTGGAACTCGCTCCGCAGAACGGCATCGAGGACATCCCCGCGCTGGTCGACACCATCCGCCGCGCCGGCGTCGACGCCGGTCTCTCGCTCGTGGGAATGGATGCCGCGACATCCGCTCCCCCGGCCGTCCAGATCGCGGCCTACCGGATCGTGCAGGAGAGCCTCAGCAACGCGGTGCGGCATGCGTCCGGCAACGCGGTGACCGTTCGGCTGCAGGCGGATGCCGGCACTCTCCGCATCCGCGTGCGCAACGCCGCCCCCGCGGAGGCGCAGGATCGCGGCGCCGGGCATGGCCTGCGTGGAATGCGCGAGCGCGCCGAGGTGCTCGGCGGCAGTCTCTCGGCGGGCCCCGCTCCCGACGGCGCCTGGCTCGTCGAGGCCGCCCTCCCCCTGGCCGGAGGGCGCGACGATTCGCCGTCCCCGGCATCCGCCCCTCCGAAGGAGAACCCGTGACCATCAGCGTCCTCATCGCCGACGATCAGGCCATGGTGCGCGCAGGCTTCGCCGCGCTCCTCGACGCGCACGACGGCATCCGCGTCACCGGACAGGCTTCCACGGGAAACGAAGCCGTGTCGCTCGCCGCACGGCTCGACCCCGACGTGATCCTCATGGACGTGCGGATGCCCGACCTCGACGGGATCGAGGCGACCCGCCGCATCCTCGGCTCCTCGTACCCCGCGGCGCATGTGCCCCGCATCCTCATGCTCACCACCTTCGACATCGACGACTACGTCTACGACGCTCTCGAGGCGGGGGCGAGCGGGTTCCTGCTCAAGGATGCGCTCCCGGAGGAACTGGTGCACGCCGTGCGCGTCGTCGCCGGGGGCGACGCGCTGCTCGCCCCGAGCGTGACCCGCCGGGTGATCGCGCAGTTCGCCGGACGTCGCCCCCGTACGCCCCGCGCGGCTTCCGCCCTCGCCGAGCTCACCGACCGTGAGCGCGAGGTGCTCGTGCTGATCGGCCGTGGGCGGTCCAACGGCGAGATCGCCGCCGAACTCTTCATCGCCGAGCAGACGGTGAAGACGCACGTCGGCAAGGTGCTCGCGAAGCTCGGACTCCGCGACCGTGTGCACGCAGTGATCCTGGCCTACGACACCGGACTCGTCGAACCGTCCTGACCGCACCCTCCTGGCAGTGCACCTCGGCGACGGCGGCGCCCTCACCCCTCGGTACGGGGTCGAACGGCACCGCGGGGTGATGTCCTCCGCCGCACCGCGTCCATAACCTCCGGGAAGACCGTTCCCCAGGAGGATTCATGGCCATCGTGCAGGCACCCCCCGTCCGAGACATCCCGAGCGCCGAGGCTCGCGGCACTCGCGACACCGGCATCGACCTCGTCCGCTCGCTCTGCGTGATCGGCGTGGTGCTGCTGCACGCGATCATGGTCGGCGTCTCCGTGGTCGACGGACGCCCCGCCTTCGACAACGCCAGCACCGGCACGTGGTGGATCGTGCCCGTCAGCTGGGCTCTGCAGGTCATGCCCCTGTTCTTCGTCATCGGCGGGTTCTCCGGACTGCTCGCCTATCGTTCGGCGGTCGCCCGCGGGGGCGACGCGCGGAGCTTCATCGCGGGGCGGGTGCACCGACTGCTGCGGCCCGCCGTGGTCACGATCGCCGTGATCGGCGTCGCGCTGTGGGCATTGACGCTTTTCGGGATCCCCGCGGACCTCATCGCCGTCGCGGGTTACCGGTACGGGCAGCCGCTGTGGTTCCTCGCGGTCTTCCTGCTGTGCCAGGCACTCCTGCCCGCGCTCGTGCACCTGCACCGGACTCGGCCGCTCCTGATCCTCGCCATGCTGGTCGCAGCCGCAGCCGCCGTCGACGCGGCGAGGGCGATCAGCGGAGTCGACGCCCTCGGGTTCCTCAACCTGGCGTTCGTCTGGCTCGCGCTCCAGCAGATCGGGTTCTTCCTCGCCGACGGCAGCATCGACTCCCTGCCCCGTCGCACCCGGGTGCGCATCGGCGTGGGCGCGGCGCTCACCCTCCTTCTCGGTTTCGCCACCGGCCTCTGCTCCCCCGACCTGATCGCGCACATCAACCCGCCGACCTCCGCGCTGATCCTCGTCGGTATCGTGCACACCTGCGCCCTGTCGCTGAACCGCCCCCGCCTGTCCGCCCTCAGCGCTCGCCCTCTTGTCGCGGTCGTGAGCGGCTTCATCGGCCGACGGACGATGACGATCTACCTCTGGCACATGCCGGTACTGCTCGCCATGGCGGGCGTGACGGCGATCGTCGCGATCAGCGACGGCAGCACGCTCCCGGTGGCGGGAAGCGCCGCGTGGTGGGCGGATCGTCCGCTCTGGCTCGCGACGGCACTGACGCTCACCGCCCTCGTGGCCGTCCCGTTCACGCGCATCGAGACGCGTCGTCCGCCGATGGCGACCGACGCGACCCGGCGCATCGCGCTCTCGGTGCTGAGCGGTCTGATCGGCGTGGTGCTGCTGCTCGTGACCGGCACGACACCCGTCACGGCGATGATCGCGGTCGGCCTGCTCCTCGTCGCTCTCCGCCTGGCGGCTGCGCCGGTACACGGCCGATGGAGCCCCCGGTCGGCTCTCAGGAGCGTTCGGCCGCGTGCCCGAGCCTGAGACCCGGGATCGCCGCTGCACCGACGAGCGCGAGGCAGAACACGAACACGACCCAGAACGTGCTCGCTCCGCCTCCGAGCGTCGCGACGGCGAGACCGGCGAAGGCGATCGTGACCGCCGAGCCCGTCGAGTCCGAGATCGAGAGTGCCGAGGAGTTGAATCCCTGGTTGCTCTCATCGGAGTACGCGAGCGTGAGCACGGTCAGCCGTGGGTACAGCAGGCCCATTCCGCCGCCGGCGAGGCCCCATCCGATCACGACCACGAGCGGCGAGATCCCGAACAGGGCGGCGAGGAGCACGCACAGCAGGGCCATCAGCAGCAGCGAGAGGCTGATCATGGTGATGCGGTGGTTTCCGAGCCGTTCGCCGTACTTCCCCTGCAGTGCGGATGCCCCGGCCCACGCGAGCGCGGCGAACATGAGGGCGATGCCGGCCCAGGTCGCCGTGAATTCGAAGCGCTCCATGAGCAGGTACGGGATGTACGCCTCCGCGGCGAAGAAGGCACCGGCGACGATGCCGCGCATGAGCACGACGCTCGGCAGCCCCCGCCCGGCCCGGAGCGCACCTCGGGGCAGCAGCGGGAGAATGGCGATCCCGATGACCGCCAGCGCGCCGATCGCGACCGGCCAGCGCACCTGCGGCACCGTGTCGGCGGTGAAGCCGATCACGACGGCGAGAACGGCGACGACGACCGCGAGCAGCAGTCGGGTCGCGATCGTCCGCCGGTCCTGCGGCTCACCGTGGCCGAGATCGACTCCGCTCAGGCGCACCGCGATCACCGTGAACGCGATACCGGTGAGCACGGCGACCCCGAGGAACGTCCAACGCCAATCGATGTGCTCGGCCACCGCTCCGGCGAGGAAGGGGCCGATCATCGACGGCACGACCCAGGCCGCGGCGAACGCCGCGAAGATCCGCCCGTGCAGGTGCGGCGGATACAGCCGCGCGACGACGACGTAGAGCGCGACGGTCTGGCCACCGGCGCCCAGCCCCTGCACGAGTCGCCCGACGAGGAACTGGTGCATCGTGACGGCGAAGCCCGAGATCAGGAGTCCCACCAGGAACAGCGTGACCGCGACGTAGAGCGCACCCCGCGGCCCGCGGGCGTCCGACCAGGCGCCCGCGGCGACCATGCCGATGACACCGGTCGCGAGGGTACCCGAGAAGGCGACCGCATACAGCGCTCCGCCGTCGAGGGCCTCGCTGACGATCGGCATCACCGTCGTCACCGCGAGGGCCTCGATCGCGGCGAGGAAGATCAGCGCGATCGCGCCGGTCGTGACCCAGATGCGGCTCCGGTCCCAGATCGACGCGACGGGCGACGGGGCCGTCATCGCCCGACGAGCGCCGCGATGCGCTCGATGGCCTCGGTGAGGATCTCGGGACTCGTGCCGAAGTTCAGGCGCGCGAACCCCGTGCCCTCGTCGCCGAACGCCGAACCGTTGTGGAGGGCGACCTTGGCCTCGCGCAGGATGCGTCGCGAGGGATTGTCGCCCCACCCCAGGGGTCGCAGGTCGATCCAGGCGAGGTATCCGGCATCCGGCAGGCGGTAACGCGCCCCCGGAAGATGCCGCACGAGGAGATCCTCGAGAAGGATGCGGTTCTGGTCGAGCGTGCGGAGCAGACCGTCGAGCCAGGGGTCGCTCTCTTCCGAGAATGCGGCGACGGCAGCGATCAGACCGAACTGTCCCGTGCGCCAGACCACCTCGATGGGCAGGTCGCGCAGCACGGCGTACGTCGTCTCATCGGCTGCCACCATGAGCGCGCACTTGAGGCCGGCGAGATTGAACGCCTTGCTCGCACTGACCACGGCATAGCCGACCCGGCGGGCGGCATCGTTCACGGCGAGGAACGGAGTGAATCCCGTGCCGGGCTGCGCGAGCGGTGCGTGGATCTCGTCGGAGACCACCGCCGCACCGAACTCGGCGGCGAGATCCGCGAGGGCTGCCAGGGCGTCGCGATCGTGCACCGTTCCGGTCGGGTTGTGCGGGTTGCAGAGCAGGATGGCGGTGGCGCCGTCGTCGAAAGCCGCCCGGATGCCGTCGAGATCGAGTTCCCAGCGCGTACCGGTGTCTCGCAGGGGCACGCGCTCGACCTCCGCGCCGGCCTCCGCGACGAGGTCGTAGAAGGGCGGGTACACCGGAGGGGTGACGACGACGCGCTCCCCCGGTTGGGTGACCCGGCGGAGGATCTCGACGATGCCCATGCTCACATCTGCCGTGCTGCGCATGAGCGACGGGTCGGGCGCCCACCCGAGCCTGCGCTCGGCGAACGCCGCGTAGGCCTCCTTCAGAGGAGTCCGCGACGCGATGTACCCCGTGTCACCGAGATCGAGCGCACGCTGGAGTGACGCCGTGATCTCCGGTGCGAGCGGGAAATCCGTCTCCGCCACGAACAGCGGCAGGACGTCCTCGGGGTACTCGCGCCACTTCTCGCTCGTGCGTCGGCGCAGCTCGGAGAGAGGCAGCGCCTTCACCTCGAGCATCAGATGGCGAAGCCGAGTGCTCGCATCATGTCGCGGCCGTCGTCGGTGATCCGCTCGGGACCCCACGGCGGCATCCATACCCAGTTGATGCGGAAGCGGTCGACGACCTTGTCCAGGGCCTGCGCGGTCTGCTCCTCGAGCACGTCCGTCAGCGGGCATCCGGCGCTCGTCAGCGTCATGTGGATGACGAGAGCGTCGTTCTCGTCATCCCACGCCAGGTCGTAGATGAGTCCGAGGTCGACGACGTTGATCCCGAGCTCGGGATCCATGACGTCCTTCAGAGCCTCGGTGACCTCGTCGTACTTCTCGTCGGTCAGCGTCGCGGTCGCGGTCATGCGGTCAGCCTACGCTTCGATGGGAGCGGCGGGGTCGAGGAAACGGTCGTATCCCTCGTCTTCCAGCCGGTCGGCGAGCTCGGGGCCGCCCTCTTCCACGATCTTGCCGGCGACGACCACGTGCACGAAGTCGGGGCGGATGTAGCGGAGGATGCGCGTGTAGTGCGTGATGAGGAGCACGCCGAGGCCGGTGGCCTCCTTGGCGCGGTTGACGCCCTCGGAGACGATCTTCAGCGCGTCGACGTCGAGGCCGGAGTCGGTCTCGTCGAGGATCGCGAACTTCGGCTGCAGGACCTCGAGCTGGAGGATCTCGTGACGCTTCTTCTCGCCGCCGGAGAACCCCTCGTTGACGTTGCGCTGAGCGAACTTCGGGTCCATGCGCAGGTTCGCCATGGCCGCCTTGACGTCCTTGGTCCACGCGCGGATCGCGGGGGCCTCGCCGTCGAGCGCGGTCTTGGCGGTGCGCAGGAAGTTGGTGACCGTCACGCCGGGGATCTCGACGGGGTACTGCATCGCGAGGAACAGACCGGCGCGTGCGCGCTCGTCGACGCTCATCTCGAGCACGTCCTCACCGTCGAAGGTGATCGAACCACCGGTGACGGTGTACTTGGGGTGGCCGGCGATCGTGTAGGCCAGCGTGGACTTGCCCGAGCCGTTGGGGCCCATGATGGCGTGGGTCTCACCCGTGTTCATGGTCAGGGTGATTCCGTTGAGGATCGGGGTGGCCCCCGCCTCGGTCTCGACCGTCACGTGGAGGTCGCGGATCTCGAGAACAGACATTCAGATTTCCTTCGTCACAGTCGGGTCGATGAGCACGTCGTCGCCGTCGATCTCGACGACGTAGACGGGGACGGGCTCGTAAGCAGGGAGGTTCTGGGGCTTGCCGGTGAGCAGGGAGAACGCCGAGCCGTGGGCCCAGCACTCGACCGTGTCACCTTCGACGAAGCCCTCGGAAAGGGAGATGTCGCCGTGGGTGCAGGTGTCGCCGATCGCGTGGATCACGCCCTCGCCGTCCTTGATCACGGTGATCGGGACGCCATCGGGCTCGACGCGGATCGGCATGTCCTGCTCGAGCTCCGCGACACCGCACACGCGCTGAGCGCTCATGCCGAGACCGCCGCGAGCTCCGCCTCGATCGCAGCGAGGAGTTCGGACTCGAGCGCCGGGATGCCGAGGCGCTGGACGATGTCGGTGAGGAAGCCGAGCACGACGAGACGGCGTGCCTCTTCCTCGGTGATGCCACGAGCCTGCAGGTAGAAGAGCTGCTCGTCGTCGAAACGACCCGTCGCGCTCGCGTGTCCGGCGCCGAGGATGTCGCCCGTCTCGATCTCGAGGTTCGGGATCGAGTCGGCGCGGGCGCCCTCGGTGAGCACGAGGTTGCGGTTCGCCTCGTAGGAGTCGGTGCCGGTGGCATCCGGGCCGATCAGCACATCGCCGATCCAGACGCTGTGGGCGCTCTCGCCCTGCAGCGCGCCCTTGTACAGGACGTCGCCCTTGGTGTGCGGGCCCTTGTGGTGCAGGTAGACCTGGCTCTCGAGGTGCTGGCCGGCGTCGGCGTACGACAGACCGTAGAGGTAGCCCTCCGAGCCTGCACCCGCGAGCTCCACGTTGGGGTTCACACGCACCACACCGCCACCGAAGCTGATGACGAAGTGCTTGAGCACGGCATCCGCATCGACACGGGCCTGATGCGCCGCGGTGTGCACCGCGGCATCCTGCCACTGCTGGAGAGTCACCACGGTGAGACGCGACCCGGCGCGGGCGATGATCTCGACGTTCTGCGCGTACTGCGCGGCACCGATGTGGTTCAGCACGACGGTCGCCGAGCTGTGCTCGAGAGCCTCGATCACGATATGGGCGTCGGCGCGCTTCTCGGCACCGCGACCCTCGATGGTGAGGAGGATCGGCTCCGCGACCTCTTCCTCACGCGGGATGCGGATGTGCATCGCCTCCGAGGCACCCCGCCAGGCAACCGCGCCGGTGATGTCCTCGCCGCGGAAGAACTCGCCGCGAGGAGCCGCGCCGATCGCGAGCGGTGCCGCGAGGTACTGCTCGCCGGCGGAGAACTCGTAGGAGACGCCGTCGTTCTGCGCGGCGGTCTCGAAGAGCGCCGTCAGCTTCGCGACAGGGGTGTGCTTCCAGTTCACCTCGCGCCCCGTCGGCACGCCGAAGTCGGCGGGCTCGAAGGAGTGCGGGCGTTCGGAGCGGGTCTGCACCGGCACGAAGCCGGCGTCCGCCACCTGCGCCGCCGGGTCGACGTGCGCGCTCGAATAGTGCGACGCCGTGGGCGTCGTCGTCTGGGAGGTCATCTCAGCCGACCGATCCTTCCATGCCCATCTCGATGAGCTTGTTCAACTCCATCGCGTACTCCATCGGCAGCTCGCGCGCGATCGGCTCGATGAAGCCGCGCACGATCATCGCCATGGCCTCGTCCTCCGGCATGCCGCGCGACTGCAGGTAGAAGAGCTGCTCCTCGCTGACCTTGGAGACGGTGGCCTCGTGACCGAGCTGCACGTCGTCGACGCGGATGTCGATCGCCGGGTAGGTGTCGGAGCGCGACTTGGTGTCGACGAGCAGCGCGTCGCATCGCACGGTGTTCGCCGAGTGGTGGGCGTTCGCATCGACGCGGACCTCGCCGCGATATCCCGCACGACCGCCCCCACGGGCGATCGACTTCGAAACGATCGACGACTGCGTGTACGGAGCCATGTGGATCATCTTCGCGCCGGCATCCTGGTGCTGGCCGGGGCCGGCGAAGGCGACCGAGAGCGTCTCGCCCTTGGCGTGCTCGCCCATGAGGTAGATCGACGGGTACTTCATCGTCACCTTCGAGCCGATGTTGCCGTCGACCCACTCCATCGTCGCTCCCTCGTGCGCGACCGCGCGCTTGGTGACGAGGTTGTAGACGTTGTTCGACCAGTTCTGGATCGTCGTGTACCGGACGCGGGCGTTCTTCTTCACGATGATCTCGACGACGGCCGAGTGCAGCGAGTCGGACTTGTAGATCGGAGCGGTGCAGCCCTCGATGTAGTGCACGTAGCTGTCCTCGTCCGCGATGATCAGGGTGCGCTCGAACTGCCCCATGTTCTCGGTGTTGATGCGGAAGTACGCCTGGAGCGGGATCTCGACGTGCACGCCCTTGGGGACGTAGACGAAGGAGC
This sequence comes from Microbacterium sp. NPDC087868, assembly GCF_044900755.1. NCBI lineage: Bacteria > Bacillati > Actinomycetota > Actinomycetes > Micrococcales > Microbacteriaceae > Microbacterium > Microbacterium sp. NPDC087868. The sequence goes on along the minus strand of NZ_JBJDNO010000001.1, from coordinate 250,029 downwards.
CGCCCGACCAGACGGCCGTGTTGAGGGCGGCGAACTTGTTGTCGCCGGCGGGGATGACCGAGCCGAAGTACTCCTCGAAGAACTCGGGGTGCTCGCGGAGAGCGGTGTCGGTGTCCATGAAGATGACGCCCTGCTGCTCCAGGTCCTCGCGGATCTGGTGGTAGACGACCTCGGACTCGTACTGCGCGGCGACGCCGGCGACGAGACGCTGGCGCTCGGCCTCCGGGATGCCGAGGCGCTCGTAGGTCTCGCGGATCTCGGCGGGGAGGTCCTCCCACGACTGCGCCTGCTTCTCGGTCGAGCGCACGAAGTACTTGATGTTGTCGAAGTCGATGTCGCTGAGGTCGGCGCCCCAGGTCGGCATCGGCTTGCGGCCGAACAGCTGATAGCCCTTGAGACGGGTCTTCAGCATCCATTCGGGTTCGCTCTTGAGCGCCGAGATACCGCGGACGACCTCTTCGGAGATCCCGCGTTTCGCGACGGCGCCGGCGGCGTCAGCGTCGTGCCAGCCGAACTCGTACACCCCCAGGCCATCGAGCTCCGGGCGGTCGATCAGCACATCCGACATCACACTCTCCTCATTGGGCCTCAACGGTGTCATCCGCCCCGACACACCTGATCCCCGTCGAGTCTGCGGGGAGCGGGTGCCGCTGGTGGGCCCTCATCACCGGCGCATCCTTCGCGCCTAAACTGTTATCGATGCTTCCGCGCCCTCGAGCGCGCATCGCAACAATCCGATTCTACAGGCTCCGCTTCGCGGACGGGCCGCCCGTCCTGCGCGAAGCGCGCCGGAGGCCCCATGCCCGACACCGCCACGCCCGCCCGCACCACCGCCGCGGAGCTCGATCTGCGACCCGCAGCATTCACTTCGCCGTGGGGACGCGTCCTCCGCGTGTTCGCGTGGCTGTCGTTCCTCACCGAGACGATCATCATCGGCACCGGTGGGGCCGTGCGCCTGACGGGCTCCGGACTCGGATGCTCGGAGTGGCCGCTCTGCACACCGGAGTCCCTCGTGCCGATCCTGGCGGACCAGGGCATCCACGGCGCGATCGAGTTCGGCAACCGGCTGATGACCGGCGTCGTGGGCGTCATCGCGCTGGTGGTCGTGCTGCTCGTGCTGCACCTGACCGACGGATCGCGCTCGGTCTTCCGCGCGCTCCGCTATGCGGCGGGCGGCATCGTGGCGGCCGCGGCCGCGTTCGCCCTCGTCACCCTCACCGGCCTTCCGGTGCCCCCGTTCCCCGTGGCGTCCGCGGTCCTGCTCCTCGCGGTGATCGCCGCCGCGATCCACACGACGCGTCGCGCCTCGGCGCGCCGCGATCTCCTCGTCCTGGCCTGGGTCGTGTTCGCCGGCGTCATGGCGCAGGCGCTCGTCGGCGGCATCACGGTGCTCACCGGCCTGAACCCGTTCATCGTCGGATTCCACTACACGTCGTCCCTGCTCCTGGTGTGCGTCACGGCCGCATTCCTGGTGCGCCTGTACGCGGCTCCGGGACCGCGCGAGCGCGCGGTGCCGACCTGGTTCATGATCCTCAGCCACGTCACCGGGCTGGCGCTCGCGGTCACCATCCTGTTCGGCGTGCTGACGACCGGATCCGGCCCGCACTCCGGCGACCAGGACGTGCTGCGGCACGGATTCGACGCGACCGTGCTCGCGCACGTGCACTCCTGGCCCGGGTACATCCTCGCCGCTCTCGTGCTCGCCCTGACGATCGCCGCGTGGGCGCTGCGCCTCCCGCCGCGGAAGTGGCTCGTCGTCCTGGTCCTGGCCATCGCGGTCCAGGTCGGCGTCGGGGTCTGGCAGGCGCGCGCGGGACTCCCGCCTCTGCTGGTCGGCATCCACATGGTGCTCGCCTCGCTCTCGGCAGCGACCTACACCGTCGTCGTGCTGAAGCTGAAGCGCCCGGCAGCCGACGAGGTCAGCGCCCCCTCCGCCGGCTGAACGGACGTCTCAGAGTCCGCGGACAGCCGATCCATAGGCTGCGCATACCGGAGTCATCGGCGCGTCCGTGATCGTGGTCGGCATGAACAAGTCACTGACACGCAGCATCGGATTCTGGCTGCTCCTCGTGCTCGCACTCGCCTCGACCGCGGTGGGTGGGTGGCTCATCTCCGGGCAGATCGGGACGATGACCACGACGCTCCTCGACAACACCGCGACGGGCGTCGACGTCTACGTCGGTCAGTCGCTGGTCGTCGTCGGCTCCGCCCTGCTCGGCGCGGGCGTGCTCGGCATCCTCCTCGCCGTCGCCCTCGTCGCCGTGCAGTCGCTGATCCCCGCGGCGACGCCCGTCGTCGTCGAGCCGATCGACTGGACGGCCGAGGCCGATGACACGACCGCTCCGGTGGGCGACGCGACGGTCACGGCCGTCGACGAAGAGACCTCAGCGGATGGGACCCTCGGCACTCCGGTGAACGACGACGTCGAGGCGGATGCCGAGACCGACGATCAGAAGGGCAGCAGCGGGTCGACCGCGACCGCGACGAAGATCAACGTCAAGTAGGTGATCGAGGCGTGGAAGACTCGCATCGGCCGCGCCTCGGTCCCCCGCACCGCACGGTTGTACAGGCGGTGCGACTCGTAGATGAACCATCCTCCGAAGACCAGGGCCGACACCGTGTAGACGAGGCCCATGTTCGCGATCGGCACCAGCAACAGAGAACAGGCCAGCGTCGCCCAGGCGTAGAGGATGACCTGGAGTCCGACCTGCGAGGCGTTGCGCGTCACGCCGAGCATGGGCACGTCGACGTCGTCGTAGTCATCGCGGTACTTCATCGACAGCGGCCAGTAGTGCGGCGGAGTCCACAGGAAGATCAGCAGGAACAGGATGAACGCGGGCCAGTCGAGCGATCCGGTCACGGCCGCCCAGCCGATCAGCACCGGGAAGCACCCGGCGATCCCGCCCCAGACGATGTTCTGCTCGGTGCGGCGCTTGAGGAGCATCGTGTAGATCACGACGTAGAAGAAGATCGCGAAGGCCGAGAGGGCGGCCGCGAGCCAGTTCGTGGTGACCAGCAGCCAGACCGTCGAGAGCACCGCGAGGGTCCAGGAGAACACCAGCGCGCCGCGCGGCGTGACCTCGCCCGTCACGAGCGGGCGGTTCTCGGTACGGTGCATGTGCGCGTCGATGTCGCGGTCGAGGTACATGTTGAACGCCGCGGCGGAGCCGGCGCTCATCGCGCCGCCGATCACGGTCGCCAGCACCAGCCACAGATCGGGCATGCCGCCGTACGCCAGGAACATCACCGGCACGGTCGACACGAGGAGCAGCTCGAGGACGCGCGGCTTGGTGAGGGCGACGTACGCCTTCACCGTGCGACCGATGGACCGCTTCCCCACGGTCTGATCAGACATCGTCGAGATCTCGATCGCCTCCTCCACACGCGTCATGACAACCCTTCCAGTCTAGGGCACGCGGCGGGGCGGACTCGGAGCGTAAGACGGGGTCTGGGGTCGGACCCACCCCGCTATGCTGAAAACACTCGCGCCCGGCGCTGTGCACACTCTCCGTGACGATGCGGAGGCGCAGGGAATACGGGCGCCCTCGAAACTGTCGGAAAGGGCATGAACGTGTCGGAATTGCAGTGGGATGAGATCGATCGGCGCGCGGTGGACACCGCTCGCCTCCTGGCGGCGGACGCCGTGGAGAAGGTCGGAAACGGGCACCCCGGCACGGCCATGAGCCTCGCTCCTGCCGCCTACCTCCTCTACCAGCGCGTGCTGCGGCACGACCCGACCGACACCGACTGGCTCGGTCGCGACCGCTTCATCCTCTCGGTCGGACACTCCTCGCTCACGCAGTACGTGCAGCTCTACCTCGGCGGCTTCGGCCTCGAGCTCGACGACCTGAAGGCGCTCCGCACCTGGGGCTCGCTCACGCCGGGACACCCCGAGTACGGTCACACCAAGGGCGTCGAGATCACCACCGGTCCCCTGGGTCAGGGCCTCGCGTCGGCCGTGGGCTTCGCCTACGCCGCCCGTTACGAGCGCGGCCTGTTCGACCCCGAGGCGGCAGCGGGCACCAGCCCGTTCGACCACTTCGTCTACGTCATCGCCGGTGACGGCGACCTGCAGGAAGGCGTCACGAGCGAGGCCTCCTCGCTCGCGGGCCACCAGCAGCTCGGCAACCTCATCGCCATCTACGACTCGAACCAGATCTCCATCGAGGACGACACCAACGTCGCCTTCACGGAAGACGTCGCGAAGCGCTACGAGGCTTACGGCTGGCAGGTGCAGACGGTCGACTGGAAGAAGACCGGCGAGTACGTCGAGGACGTCGCCGAGCTGAACGCGGCCATCGACGCCGCGAAGGGCGAGACCTCCAAGCCCTCGCTCATCATCCTCAAGACGATCATCGGCTGGCCGTCGCCCGGCAAGCAGAACTCCGGCAAGATCCACGGTTCGGCACTCGGCGCCGACGAGCTCGCCGCCACCAAGAAGGTCCTCGGCTTCGACGCCGAGGAGACGTTCGTCGTCGCCGACGACGTCCTCGCGCACACCCGCGGTCTCGCCGACCGCGCCGCCGGCATCCGTGCCGAGTGGCAGGAGTCCTTCGACGCCTGGGCCGCGGCGAACCCCGAGCGCAAGCAGCTCCTCGACCGCCTCGAGGCGGGAGAACTGCCCACCGACATCCAGAACGCCCTGCCGGTCTTCGAGGCCGGCAAGGACGTCTCGACCCGTGCGGCCTCCGGCCAGGTCATCAACGCCCTCGCCGCCGAACTCCCCGAGCTCTGGGGCGGATCGGCCGACCTCGCCGAGTCGAACCTCACGACGATCAAGGGCGCCCCGTCGTTCATCCCGGCCGAGTGGTCCACCCACGAGTGGTCGGGCAGCCCGTACGGCCGCGTGCTGCACTTCGGCATCCGCGAGCACGCCATGGGCGCGATCGTCAACGGCATCGTGCTGCATGGGAAGACGCGCGCCTTCGGCGGTACGTTCCTCATCTTCAGCGACTACATGCGCCCCGCCGTGCGTCTGGCCGCGCTCATGAACGTGCCCAGCGTCTTCGTCTGGACCCACGACTCCGTCGCGCTCGGCGAGGACGGACCGACGCACCAGCCGATCGAGCAGCTCGCGACACTGCGCGCCATCCCGAACCTCGCGGTGGTGCGCCCCGCCGACGCGAACGAGACCTCGGCCGCCTGGCTCGAGATCCTGCGTCGCCAGGCGGGTCCGGCCGGCATCGCCCTCACCCGTCAGAACATCCCGGTGTTCGAGCGCGGCGAGGGTGACGCGGAAGGCGAGGTCTTCGCCTCGGCCGACCGCACCGCCCGCGGTGCCTACGTGCTGGCGGAAGCCGCGAACGGCACGCCGGACGTCATCATCGTCGCCACCGGATCCGAGGTGCAGCTCGCCGTCGAGGCCCGCTCCGCACTCGCCTCCGAGGGAATCGGCGTGCGCGTCGTGTCGGCCCCCTCGCTCGAGTGGTTCGACGAGCAGGACGAGGCGTACCGCGAGAGCGTGCTCCCCGCCGCCGTCACCGCGCGCGTGTCGGTCGAGGCCGGCTCCGTGCTCACGTGGCGCGGCATCGTCGGCGACCGCGGACGTTCGGTCGGCATCGACCACTTCGGCGCATCCGCCGACTACAAGACCCTGTTCCAGAAGTTCGGTATCACCACGGAGGCCGTGATCGCGGCCGCTCGCGAGACCATCGCCGCACACAGCACCAAGGAGAACGCATGAGCACCCCCACCGCACAGCTCGCCGCCGCCGGCGTCAGCATCTGGCTCGACGACCTCTCGCGCACCCGCATCTCCTCCGGCAACCTCGCCGAGCTGATCGAGACGCGCAACGTCGTCGGTGTCACCACGAACCCGACGATCTTCGCCAACGCGCTCACCGACAAGAGCAACACGTCGTACGACGCCCAGGTCACCGAGCTCGCCGCCTCCGGCGCCTCCGCCGAGGAGGCCGTGTTCGCGGCCACCACGCAGGACGTCGCCGCCGCACTCGACGTGTTCCGTCCGGTGTGGGAGGCCTCGAACCACGTCGACGGCCGCGTGTCGATCGAGGTCTCCCCCGACCTCGCTCACGACACCGACGGCACCGTCGCGTCGGCCAAGGAGCTGTGGAGCAAGATCGACCGCCCCAACCTCCTCGTCAAGATCCCCGCGACGAAGGCGGGCCTGCCGGCGATCACCGAGGCGATCGCCGCGGGCATCAGCGTCAACGTCACCCTGATCTTCAGCCTCGAGCGCTACGAAGAGGTCATCGACGCCTACCTCGCGGGCCTCGAGCGCGCGCAGGCGGCGGACATCGACCTCGCCGGAATCCACTCGGTCGCCTCGTTCTTCGTGTCGCGCGTCGACACCGAGACCGACAAGCGCCTCGACGCGATCGGCACCGATCAGGCGAAGGCCCTCAAGAGCAAGGCCGGCCTCGCCAACGCGCGTCTGGCTTACGAGCTGTTCGAGAAGAAGTTCGCCGAGAAGCGCGCGCAGGATCTCCTCGCCGCCGGCGCGAACCTGCAGCGCCCCCTCTGGGCCTCCACCGGCGTCAAGGACCCCTCGCTGCCCGACACGCTCTACGTGACCGAGCTCGTCGCGGCCGGCGTCGTGAACACGATGCCGGAGAAGACGCTCGAGGCGACCTTCGACCACGCCGTCGTCACCGGTGACACCATCACGGGCGGTTACGCCGAGGCGCACGCCGTCTTCGACGCACTGGCGGAGGTCGGAATCGACCTCGTCGACGTCACCCAGGTGCTGGAGGACGAGGGCGTCGCGAAGTTCATCGACTCCTGGCACGACCTGCTCGCACAGGTCGCCGAGACGCTGGAGGCACAGCGATGACCTTCGGCATCCACGCCTCCGGCGACGCTCGCGTCGCGATCGACGAGGTCGTCCCCGCACTCGTGCGCGACCTGGTCGCCTCGCGGATCACCGGCGGAGACCCGACCCTCTGGGGCCCGGCGGCCGAGGCCGAGGCCTCCATCCGTCTGGGCTGGGTCGAGGCCGTCTCGGTCTCGCGTCCGCTCGTCGACGAGATCGTCGCACTCCGCGAACAGCTCGCCTCGAAGGGCGTCGACCGCGTCGTCCTCGCGGGCATGGGCGGATCGTCGCTCGCCCCCGAGGTGATCGCTCAGACCGCGGGCAAGCCGCTCACTATCCTCGACTCGACGGCCCCGGGCCAGGTGCTCGCGGCCCTCGACGAAGGACTCGCCGACACCGTGCTCGTCGTCTCCTCGAAGTCGGGCTCGACCGTCGAGACCGACTCCCAGCGCCGCACGTTCGAGGCCGCCTTCCGCGACCTCGGCATCGACCCGCTGGAGCGCATCGTCGTCGTCACCGACCCGGGCTCCCCGCTCGACGTCTCGGCGCGCGAGACCGGCTACCGCGTGTTCAACGCCGACCCGAACGTCGGCGGACGCTACTCCGCGCTGACCGCGTTCGGCCTCGTGCCGTCCGGCCTCGCGGGCGTCGACATCGACGAGCTCCTGAACGAGGCCGAGGCCTCGCTGCTCGAGGTCGCGGTCGACTCGGCCGAGAACCCTGCACTGCGCCTCGGCGCGGCCATCGCCGCGACCAATCCCCGCCGCGACAAGCTCGGCCTCATCACCGACGGCACCCACATCAAGGGCCTGCCGGACTGGATCGAGCAGCTGATCGCCGAGTCCACGGGCAAGGACGGCACGGGAATCCTCCCCGTCGTGCTGCTGCCGGTCTCCCCCGAGCTCGATTCGAAGCCCGCCGACCTCCAGATCGTCCGTCTCGTCGACGACGCCAACGAGTTCCACCTGCACGAGCGTCACGAGGGCGAGATCCTCGTCAGCGGCTCGCTCGGCGCGCAGCTCATCGTCTGGGAGTACGCCACCGCGATCGCCGGCCATCTGCTGCGGATCAACCCGTTCGACCAGCCCGATGTCGAGTCGGCGAAGGTCGCGGCCCGCGGTCTTCTCGACGCGCGCCCGGAGCCGACCGCTCCGGCGTTCACCGAGAACGGCGTCGAGGTGCGCGTGTCCGACCCGGCTCTCGCCGTCTCGGGCACCGTCGAAGGTGTGCTGGACGCCCTGTGGGCGCAGCTCGCCGAAGACGGCTACGTCTCGATCCAGGCCTACGTCAACCGCCTCGAGGTCCCGCAGCTGCAGGGTCTCCGCGAGCTCGTCGCCGCCGACTCCGGTCGCCCGACGACGTTCGGCTGGGGACCGCGTTTCCTGCACTCCACCGGTCAGTACCACAAGGGAGGCCCCGCCCAGGGCGTCTTCCTGCAGATCCTCGAGCGCACCGACGTCGATCTCGAGATCCCGGAGCGACCGTTCACGTTCGGCCAGCTCATCGAGGCTCAGGCTGCCGGCGACGCCGCAGTCCTGGCCGAGCACGGTCGCCCCGTCGTCTCCCTGACGATCACCGACTCGTCGGCCGACGTGCTCACCCTCTTCGAAGCCGCACAGAAGTAGTCAGCAGGAGAATCCCCCACCGATGTCTGTTCCCCTCTCGCGCGGGCACAACCCGCTGCGCGATCCCGATGACCGCCGTCTCAACAGGATCGCCGGGCCCAGCGCCCTGGTGATCTTCGGCGTCACCGGAGATCTGTCTCGCAAGAAGCTCATGCCGGCGGTCTACGACCTCGCCAACCGCGGTCTGCTCCCGCCCGGCTTCGCACTCGTCGGGTTCGCCCGACGCGATTGGGAGGACCAGGACTTCGCCCAGGTCGTCTACGAGGCCGTCAAGCAGCACGCGCGCACGCCGTTCCGAGAGGAGACGTGGGCGCAGCTGCTGCAGGGCATCCGGTTCGTCTCGGGCGAGTTCGACAACCCCGAGTCGTTCCAGAAGCTGAAGGACACCGTCGACCAGCTCGACGTCGAACGCGGCACCATGGGCAACCACGCCTACTACCTGTCGATCCCGCCGAAGGACTTCCCGCTCGTCGCGAAGCAGCTGAAGGACTCGGGACTGGTCGGGGAGGATGCCGACGAGGATTCGCGCTGGCGGCGCGTGGTGATCGAGAAGCCGTTCGGGCACGACCTGGACTCCGCGCGTGCACTCAACGCCGCGCTCGAGGTCGCGTTCCCTGCCGACTCGATCTTCCGCATCGACCACTACTTGGGCAAGGAGACGGTGCAGAACATCCTCGCTCTGCGCTTCGCCAACGAACTCTACGAGCCGATCTGGAACCGCAACTACGTCGACCACGTGCAGATCACGATGGCCGAGGACATCGGCGTCGGCGGCCGTGCGGGGTACTACGACGGGATCGGCGCCGCGCGCGACGTCATCCAGAACCACCTGCTCCAGCTGCTCGCGCTCACTGCGATGGAGGAGCCCATCAGCCTCTCCGCCGAGCATCTGCGCGCCGAGAAGGAGAAGGTCCTCGCGGCGGTGCACGTACCGGACGACCTCTCGCAGGCGACCGCGCGCGGCCAGTACGCGGGTGGATGGCAGGGCGGCGAGAAGGTCACCGGCTTCCTCGACGAGGAGGGCATGAACCCCGAGTCGACCACCGAGACGTACGCCGCGATCAAGCTCGAGATCGACACGCGCCGCTGGTCGGGTGTGCCGTTCTACCTGCGCACCGGCAAGCGTCTGGGCCGCCGCGTCACCGAGATCGCCGTGGTCTTCAACCGCGCTCCGCAGCACCTGTTCGGACGCGGCAACGCCTCGGAGCTCGGTCAGAACGCACTGGTCATCCGCGTGCAGCCCGACGAGGGCGTCACGATCCGCTTCGGCTCGAAGGTGCCGGGCAGCGGGTCGAACGTGCGCGACGTGACGATGGACTTCGGATACGGCCACGCCTTCACCGAGGCCAGCCCCGAGGCCTACGAGCGCCTCATCCTCGACGTCCTGCTGGGCGATCCGCCGCTGTTCCCGCGGCACGAGGAGGTCGAACTCTCGTGGAAGATCCTCGACCCCGTCGAGAAGTTCTGGGCGTCCGAGGGCGGCCCGGTTGAGCAGTACGCACCCGGTTCGTGGGGTCCGGCATCCGCCGACGCCCTGCTGGCCCGCGACGGACGAGTCTGGAGACGACCGTGATCATCGACCTTCCCGACACGACCGTCAGCCAGGTCGCCAAGCAACTCGTGAAGGTGCGCGAAGAGGGCGGCGCCGTCGCCCTCGGCCGCGTGCTGACCCTCGTGATCTCGGCCCGCAACGGCGTCGCCGAGGCGGCCATCGACGCGGCCAACGACGCATCGCGCGAGCACCCGATGCGCGTCATCGTGCTCACCACGGGCGAGGGCGAGTCCCGTCTCGACGCCCAGATCCGCGTCGGCGGGGATGCCGGAGCGAGCGAGGTCGTCGTCCTGCACGCTTACGGCGACGCCGCGAGCAACGAGGAGAGCCTCATCACGGGCCTGCTGCTGCCGGATGCTCCGGTCGTGGCCTGGTGGCCGGAAGAGGCACCGACCTCTCCGTCGTCGTCGCCGCTGGGCCGGATCGCCCAGCGCCGGATCACGGATGCCGCGACCGCGCACGACGTGCGCGACCGCCTCGCGCTGCTCGGCAAGACCCACGCCCCGGGTGACACCGACCTCGCGTGGACCCGTCTGACGCACTGGCGCGAGCAGCTCGCGGCCGTGCTCGATCAGCCGCCGTTCGAGCCGATCACCGCGATCGAGGTCCGCGGCGCCGCCGCCTCCCCGTCGACCGCGCTGCTGGCCGCCTGGCTGCAGCTCGCTCTCGAGGTTCCGGTCCGCTGGTTCTCCGAACAGCCGGAGATCTGGCACGACGGCATCCGTTCCGTGCGGCTGACCCGCGAGTCGGGCGACATCCTGCTCGAACGCCCGTCGCCCGGCGTCGCCCAGCTCACGCAGCCCGATCAGCCGAACCATGACCTGCACCTCCCCCGGCGCACCCTTCGCGAATGCCTCGCCGAGGAGCTGCGCCGCCTGGATCCCGACCTCCTGTACGGTCGAGTGATCACCGAGGGCTGGGAGAAGCTGGGCCCGCCCGAGACAGGAGAGTGACGACGTGAGCGACGCAACGTCCGCAGAGAAGCGGGTCGTGGTCGAGGCCACCCCCACCGACGTGGCCGCACGGGTCGCCGACCGTTTCCTGACGCGCCTGCGCGCCCGTACCGTCAACGGTCGCGTCGCCCACGTCGCCCTCACGGGCGGTTCGATGGGCGGCGCGGTCCTGACGGCGACGCGCGAGGACCCGCGGGCCGCGTCGATCGACTGGTCGCTCGTGCACTTCTGGTGGGGCGACGAGCGCTTCGTGCCGCGCGACGACGCCGATCGCAACGCACTCCAGTCGCGCAACGCGCTGCTCGACCACATCCCGGTACCGCCCGAGAACATCCACGAGGTCGCCGGCTCCGATGACGGCCTCACCCTCGACGAGGCGGCGGCCGCGTACGCCGCCGAGCTCGCGCGCTTCGGCACCGACGAGAACCCGTGGCCCGCGTTCGCGGTGTGCTTCCTGGGGGTCGGGCCCGACGGACACATCGCCTCGCTCTTCCCCGATCGCGAAGAGGTCACGGTGACGGATGCGGCCGCTCTCCCCGTGCGCAACTCGCCGAAGCCTCCGCCCGAGCGCGTCACGCTGACGCGTCCGGTCATCAACACCTCGAAGCGCGTCTGGTTGGTGCTCACGGGCGCCGACAAGGCGTCGGCGCTGGGCCTGGCCCTCGCCGGTGCGAGCTACACGAGTGTTCCGGTCGCCGGTGCCCGCGGGCGCAAGCGCACGGTGTTCTTCGTCGACGAGGCCGCGGCCTCCGAGGTCTCGCCGGATCTCATCGATCAGGCGTACTGATCGGGCGGACCGAGAACCGCTCTACGGACGATCCGTCTCCTCGGACCCCGGTGCCTGCTCGGCGCCGGGGTTCGTCGTTGCGGTACCGCCGTCGCTGCCGCGCGTGATGCCGATCTCCTGGCTCTCGCTGAGCACCTGCGGGTGGTAGCGGGCGAGGTTGACCACGCCGTAGACCGCGATGGCCCCGGCGACGCCGTAGATCACGAGCGCCCATGGCGGTGCAGCGGCCGCCTCGCCGAGGATCACCATTCCGATGAGCACGGCGATGAGCGGGTCGACGACCGTGAGGCCGGCGATGACGAGGTCGGGCGGGCCGGAGCTGTAGGCGGTCTGCACGAAGTACGCCCCGACCGCCGCGGCCGCGACGAGGGCGATGACGCAGATCGCGGTGATCCACTCGAACTGCCCCGCCTCGATGCGCTTGATGACGACCTTCGCCAGGGTGGCGACGAAGCCGTAGAGAACACCGGCGCCGATCACGTAGAACAGGGCGCGCATGCGGTGCCGCAATACGAGCCAGCAGGCGCCGAGCACGATGATCACGACGAGGAGGATCGCGAGGATCACGAACAGTTCGCGATCCTGCACCTCGCGCTCGGTGGCGAACAGCGCGGCGAAGAAGACGAACAGGAAGATGCCGCCGACACAGCAGATGATCGCGGTGATGGACTTCTTCGTCGGCGAGTGCCCGGAGATGCGGGCGTTCAGCAGTGTCGTGATCACCAGCGCGATGGCGCCGAGCGGCTGCACGACCATGAGCGGAGCGCGCACGAGAGCGGCGAGCTGGCACACGATCGCCAGGCCCAGCATCAGGGTGCCGATGATCCAGGAGGGGCGTGTGAGCAGCCGGCGGAGCTGGTCGAAGCTGAGGCCCGACGTCCCCTGCGAACCGCTCAGGCGCTCGACCTTCTCGACGCCGCGGTGCTGGTACTGCGCGCCGAGCGACATGAACACCGCACCGGCCAGCGCGAGCGGGATGCCGAGGAGCAGCCCGGGGTTCTGGAAGACACCGACGAGCTGCTCGCCGACGTCTTCTACCGAGTTCACTTCCACACCCCTGCGCTCACCCTACGACCCTACCCGTCGCAGTGCGCCCAGTAGGGTTGTGACGTGGCTGTACTTCCGATTCGCATCATGGGCGACCCCGTCCTGCACTCCCCCGCTTCTCCCGTCGACGAGATCACCGATGAGATCCGCACCCTCGTCGCCGACATGTTCGAGACGATGGACATCGCTCCGGGTGTCGGCTTGGCCGCACCGCAGGTCGGCGTCGCCCTGCGCATCTACACCTACTCGTACGTCGATGACGACGATCAGCCCTGGCGCGGCGTGATCATCAATCCGGAGCTCTGGATCACTCCGATCGAGCCCGGCTCCCCCGATCCCGACCTGGAGTCCGAGGGATGCCTGTCGTTCCCGGGCGAGCGCTTCCCGCTGCGCCGCTCCGAGCACGTCCGGGTCACCGGCATCGACCTCGAGGGCGCACCGGTGTCGATCGCGGTCGACGGATGGCGCGCACGCATCATGCAGCACGAGTTCGACCACCTCGACGGCATCCTCTACGTGGACCGCCTGTCGGACGGCGACTGGAAGACCGCGCAGAAGATCGCCCGTAAGCGCGGCTGGGGCCGTCCCGGCGCCAGCTGGCTGCCCGGCGTCGACGACCTGGAAGGCTGAGGGCGCACATGATCCGGCGTACACACCGCGGCCTCGCCGCGCTCGCACTCACGGCGACTCTCTCGCTCACCCTGCTCGGATGCAGCAGTTCGGACGAACGCGAACGCGATTCCGGGACGGGTCAGGTGACGGAGGAGGCCACCATCGACATCGTCGCCCTCGAGCTCGGCGACTGCATGATGGACGCCCCCAGCGGGCTGCGCGAAGACATCGACGTGGTTCCCTGCACGGAGCCGCACGACCAGGAGGTCTTCCACGAGATCACCATGCCCGACGGCGACTTCTCGGAGACCGACATCGACGCGGCGAGCATGGAGTGCATCGGAGAGCCCTACACGGCGTTCATCGGTCTCGAGAAGGCCGAGTCGGTGTTCGAGGTGTTCCCCCTCATCCCGAGCGAGACCTCGTGGGACGAGCACGACGACCGGACCATCCAGTGCGTGATCTTCGACCCCTCAGGCCCCGTGACCGGCACGCTCGCGGGAGCTTCCCGCTAGAACGTCGCGGTCGTCGGGTCGGAGGTCGAGCCGGCGCAGGAGCTGGGCGTTGAGCGCGACGACGACCGTCGACAGCGACATCAGCACCGCACCCACCGACATCGGCAGCACGAACCCGATCGGCGCCAGCACACCCGCGGCCAGAGGCACGGAGAGCAGGTTGTATCCGGCCGCCCACCAGAGGTTCTGCGACATCTTGCGGTAGGTCGCACGCGACAGCTCGATCACGGACATGACGGCGCGGGGATCGGAGCTGGCCAGGATCACCCCGGCCGAAGCGATCGCCACGTCGGTGCCCGCGCCGATCGCGATCCCGACGTCCGCCTGTGCCAGCGCGGGAGCATCGTTCACGCCGTCGCCCACCATCGCGACGATCCTGCCCTCCCGCTGCAGCTCCGCGACCTTCGCCGACTTGTCCTCCGGACGCACCCCCGCGAACACACGTCGGATGCCGAGCTCCGCGGCGACGGCATCCGCGACCGCCTGCGCATCTCCGGTGATCATGACGACCTCCACGCCGCGACGACGCAGGTCGTCGACCGCGGTACGGGACTCGGCGCGCACCTCATCGGCCAGCGCGAATGCGCCGATCACCGTACCGTCGACCACCGCGTGCAGGATGATCGCGCCCGTCGCCCGCCATGTCTCGGCGACGGGCAGCTCGTGCGCTCCGATCTCATCGAGCAGCTTCGGACCGCCCACGCGCACATCGGCACCGTCGACGGTCGCCCGGACCCCGACCGCCGGCGACGACGAGAAGCCGACGGCCGACGGGGTGTCGAGTCCACGCTCCTCCGCCGCGCGGACGATCGCCCGGGCGAGGGGGTGCTCGCTGTCACCCTCCGCCGACGCCGCCACTGCGAGCACACGGGCCGGATCGACTCCGTCGGCCGCCGCGATGTCGGTGACGACCGGCTCGCCGCGCGTCAGCGTTCCGGTCTTGTCGAACAGCACCGTGTCGACGGTGCGCATGCGCTCGAGCGCCAACCGGTCCTTCACCAGGATGCCCGCGCGAGCGGCCCGTTCGGTCGCGATCGAGACCACGAGTGGGATCGCCAGACCCAGGGCGTGCGGGCAGGCGATCACGAGGACCGTGATCGAGCGCACGACGGCGGCATCGACGTCGCCGACGGCCGACCATACCACGGCGGTCACCGCCGCCGAGATCAGGGCGAACCAGAAGAGCAGCGCCGCCGCACGGTCGGCGAGCCGCTGAGCGTGCGAGGTGGAGTTCTGCGCATCCTCGACGAGTCGACGGATGCCGGCCAGCGCCGTGTCGTCACCGACCGCCGTGATCTCGACGCGGAGGCCCGAATCGGTCGCCACGGTGCCCGCCGTGACGATGTCGCCGGGCGTACGGGTCACGGGACGCGACTCCCCGGTGATCATCGACTCGTCCATCGCCGCGCTGCCGTCGACGATCCGGCCGTCGGCGGGTACCCGCGCGCCGGGACGCACGACGACGAGATCGCCCACGCGGAGTTCGTCGGGCGGCACGCGCACGGTGCGCTCGCCCTCGATGCGTTCGGCCTCGTCCGGCAGGAGCGCGGCCAGCGAGTCGAGCGCCGACGTCGTCTGCGCGAGTGAGCGCATCTCGATCCAGTGACCGAGCAGCATGATCACGATGAGGAGGGCGAGCTCCCACCAGAACTCCAGCTCGTGATGCAGCACCCCGAGCGTCGCTCCCCACGAGGCGAAGAAGGCGACCGTGATCGCGAGGGCGATCAACAGCATCATGCCGGGGCGTCGCGCGCGCAGTTCGCCGACGGCGCCCTGGAGGAACGGCCTGCCGCCCCACACGTACATCACCGAACCGATCACCGGGGCGACGAAACGCACCGGGCCGTCGGGGATCTCGTAGCCGATGATCATCGCGAACATCGGGGAGAGCAGCACGACGGGGACCGCGAGCACCAGGTTGATCCAGAAGAGTCGCCGGAACTGGC
The DNA here is from genome assembly GCF_044900755.1 of Microbacterium sp. NPDC087868. NCBI lineage: Bacteria > Bacillati > Actinomycetota > Actinomycetes > Micrococcales > Microbacteriaceae > Microbacterium > Microbacterium sp. NPDC087868. The sequence goes on along the minus strand of NZ_JBJDNO010000001.1, from coordinate 234,221 downwards.
CCACGTGGTCGCCGTGGCCGGAATGACCGGCGTGGCCGGAGTGTCCGGCGTGCTCGGGGTGTCCGGAATGGTCGTCGACTTTCGCCTGGCCTCCGTGGGGTGGCACCTCGTGCTCGTTCTCCGGGTGCGCGTGTGGGTGCGTCTCGCTCATCGATCTCTCCGCTCGTCGCGTGCGCCACTGCGGAATCCGCGCAGGCGCAGACTGTTGCCGACCACGAACACGCTCGACAACGCCATCGCGGCGCCGGCCAGCATCGGGTTCAGCAGTCCGAGGGCGGCGACCGGGATCGCCGCCACGTTGTACGCGAAGGCCCAGAACAGGTTCGTCCGGATCGTGCGCAGGGTGCGGCGCGACAGGCGGATCGCGTCGACGGCGCTGCGCAGATCCCCGCGGACCAGCGTGATGTCGGATGCCTCGATCGCGGCATCCGTTCCCGTTCCCATCGCGATGCCGAGGTCGGCACGCGCGAGCGCAGGCGCATCGTTGACGCCGTCGCCGACCATCGCGACCGTTCGTCCCTCGCCCTGCAGCCGCGCGACGACCTCGGCCTTCTGCGCGGGGAGCACCTCGGCGATGACCTCGTCGATGCCGACCTCGCGAGCGATATGACGCGCGACGGCCGCGTTGTCGCCCGTCAGCAGCACCGGAGTGAGGCCGAGCGCCTTCAGCTGCACGACCGCTGCGGCGCTCGTCGGCCGCACGGCGTCCGCCACGACGAGCACGCCTCGGACCGCTCCGTCCCAGTCGACCGTCACGACCGTGCGCCCCGCCTCCTCATGGGAACCGTGGATGGCGTGGTCGCGCGTGCTCGTCGCTCCGGCGAACATCGCCGCGCGGCCGACGCGCACGCGATGCCCGTCCACGACGCCCTCCACTCCGATACCCGGGTGGTTGACGAAGCCGTCGACCGCCGGAAGCGTGCCCGCTTCGGCCTCCGCCGCCTGCGCGATCGCCCGTCCGATCGGATGCTCGGAGGCGGCCTCGAGGGCACCGGCGAGGCGGAGCAGTCGTGTGCGATCCGCTCCCGGCTCGACGATCACGTCCACGAGGCTCATCGCGCCCCGGGTGACCGTTCCCGTCTTGTCGAGCACGACTGTGTCGACCGCGCGCGTGGATTCGAGCACTTCGGGGCCCTTGATGAGGATCCCCAGCTGGGCTCCGCGACCGGTACCCACGAGCAGCGCGGTCGGCGTCGCCAGGCCGAGGGCGCACGGGCAGGCGATGACCAGCACCGCGACGGCCGCCGTGAATGCCATCGTGGCCGAGGCACCGACGGCGAACCAGGTGACGAGCGTGCCGAGCGCGATCACCAGAACGATCGGCACGAAGACACCCGAGATCCGATCGGCCAGGCGCTGCACCTCAGCCTTCCCGGTCTGCGCCTCCTCCACCAGTCGCGCCATCTGCGCGAGCTGGGTGTCGGCCCCGATCCGTGTCGCCCGGACGACGAGGCGGCCGCCGGCGTTCATGGTCGCGCCGGTGACGGAGTCTCCCACGGCGACCTCGACGGGCACGGACTCGCCCGTCATCATCGAGGCGTCGACGGCCGATGTACCCGAGACGACGATGCCGTCGGTCGCGATCTTCTCACCGGGGCGCACCACGAACTCGTCACCGATCCGTAGATCGTCCGCCGGGACGCGTTGCTCGACACCTCCCCGGAGCACCGCGACGTCCTTCGCTCCGAGCTCCAGCAGAGCGCGCAGCGCCGCCCCCGCACGACGCTTCGACCGCTTCTCGAAGTTGCGACCGGCGAGGATGAACATCGTCACGCCCGCCGCGACCTCGAGGTAGATCGCATCGGCGCCGTCGGACGGCGTCAGGACGAATTCGAACGGATGGGTCATGCCCGGCATGCCCGCCATGCCGAAGAACAGCGCGTAGAGCGACCAGAGGAACGCCGCGATCGTTCCCATCGACACGAGCGTGTCCATGGTCGCCGCACCGTGTCGGAGGTTCACCCAGGCCGCTCGGTGGAACGGCCACCCGCCCCACACCACGACGGGAGCCGCGAGCGTCAACGATGCCCACTGCCAGTAGGTGAACTGCAGCGCCGGGATCATCGCCATCGCGATGACGGGGACGGTCAGCGCCACGGAGACCCAGAGCCGGGTGCGCAGGCCGTCGAGCTCGGGTTCGCCCGCGGCATCGGGGTCGGCATCCTGGGCGCGGACGGGCAGCGCCGCCGTGTACCCGGCCTTCTCGATCTCGGCGATCAGGACGGCCGGGTCGTAGCCCTTCGGCGCCGCGACCGACGCCTTCTCGGTCGCGTAGTTGACCGTGGCGGTCACCCCGTCGAGCCGATTCAGCTTCTTCTCGATCCGCGTCGCGCACGACGCGCACGTCATCCCGCCGATCTCGAGGTCGACGCCGATCGCCCCGGCGGTCATCAGACGCGGACGGCCGAGTACCCGGCCTCGGATACGGCCGAGAGGATCTGCGCATCGTCGACGTCCGCAGCGGTGATGCGCAGCATCCCGGTCTGCGCGCTGACGTCGACGATCTCGACGCCCTCGATCTGCTCGACCTCCTCGCGGACCGACATCTCGCAGTGGCCGCAGGTCATCCCGGTCACCCGGTAGTCGGCGGTGGTGTCGCTCATGGGAACTCCTTCGGAGTGTTCGTGGATACCCCCTGGGGGTATTAGGTGCAACGCCACTCTACCCCTCGTATTCCCCGAGCGCACGCGAAAGCGGCCGGACGCCGTCGCCGAACGCCCGAGCGGCGAGACGAGGAGGGCCGACCGAGAAAAGGGAAAAGCCCCTCCGAAGAGGGGCTTTTCATTGGCTCCCCGGCTTGGACTCGAACCAAGAACCTGCCGGTTAACAGCCGGCTGCTCTGCCAATTGAGCTACCGAGGAATGTGCTCCGCTGCGCGGGCAACTCGACAAGCTTAGCAAACTCCGAGCGGTGCACGTGACACCGGAGGCGGTTATCGCGCTCTCGGGCGTGTCGCGCTCAGCGCCGGGAATCCGCCTCTGCGTTCGGCACCCAGAGCAGGTCCTTACCGACGCCGCGCGCGACCACGTGCCCGGCGCGCAGCATGAGCGTCTCGGCGTTGAGCTCACGGATGAAGTCGGCGTCGTTCGTGACGAGCAGAGCCGCCATCGACTGCTCCTTACGGCGGCGCGTGATCGCATCGAAGACCACCGGACGCACCTCGAGATCGAGGTTCGCGAGGATCTCGTCGGCGATGAGCACCTGCGGTTCGAGCACGAACGAACGGGCGATCGCGACGCGCTGGCGCATTCCCGCGCTCAGCTCGTAGGGGAACTTCGCCGCGGTGCCGAGGGGCAGATGCAGCTCGTCGAGCAGCGTGGCGACGCGAATCGAGAGCGCCTTGCTGTTCACGCGCTTCTCGCGCATCAGGATGGGTTCGGCAATCACCTCGTTGACCGTGAGCCGGGGCGGCAGATCGGCGCCGGCGCCCTGCGGCACGAAACCCGTGCGGTATGTGAGCACGCGGTGCTTGCGACCGGGACGCCGCGCGTCGACGCCGCAGACCTCCGCACGCCCGCCGACGACCTTCACCGAGGGATCGGTGGATCCGGCCAGCGCCGCCACGAGGCTCGACTTACCCGATCCCGTGGGACCGGCGATGCAGAGGAGCGCGCCCGGGGCGAGCGAGAACGAGACCCCGTCGACCGCACGCGTCGGAGAGCCGTGCCCGATCCGGTCGATGACCAGATCGGAGCAGTCGATGGCGTGGGTGGAGGCGTGCCTGCGGGACATGCATCCCATCCTGCCCTCCCCCGACGGCCGTGCGGGGTTACGACTCGACGAACCGCTGACGCTCGATGTCGATATCGCGCAATCGCATGCGGAGCGCACGACCGCCGTCGGAGTCGGCGGGCACCCGCTGGACCGCGCCCAGGAGCTCCTGCTTCTCGCTCTCGAGCTGCCGCATGATGAGGCGTCGCGCGAGATCGGTGGTGCTGGCCACAGCGCCCTCCTCGTTGCGCGCGGGGAAGGGCATCATGAGCAGTTCACCCGCGAGCGTGCGGTACGGCTCGCGCACGCTGTTGACGGCATCCGTCGCCCACCCCGCCCGCGTGCGGTCGGCAGCGGCGGCCACGGCCTCGCGCACGGCATCGAGGGCCGGGGTGCGCAGGGGGGCGCCGAGCGCCCGCGAGAGCAGCGGCTGGTCGATCTGGTGACCGTACTGCAGCGCTCCCATCAGCGCATCGCGCTCCACGGCGACATCGGCCGAGCGCGGCAGGCTCGCGAGCGTGACCGGTGCGATTCCGGATGCCGCTCCCTCACCCCCGCCGGACGGTACCGTCTCGCGCCGCGACGGGGCACTCTGCGAGCCGCCCCGCGCCGAGCGCTCCACCTCGGTGTGCACCTCGGTCGGATCCATGCCCAGACGGCGGGCGAGCACGCGCTCGTATCCGGGACGCAACAGGCGATCGCGGATCTCGGCCACGATCGGGGCGGCCGCGCGCAGAGCACCGACGCGCCCCTCCACCGTCGCCAGGTCGAAGCCGGCGAGCTTGCGGTCGATCGCGAACTCGAACATCGGCACCTTGGCATCCATGAGGCCGCGCACCGCGGCATCACCGCGCTGCAGCCGCAGGTCGCAGGGGTCGAGGCTGTCGGGCGCCACGGCCACGAACGTCTGCGCGTTGAAGCGGTCGTCCTCGGTGAACGCGCGCAGCGCCGCCTTCTGTCCCGCCTCGTCGCCGTCGAACGTGAACACGACCTCACCCGAGGCGTTGTCGTCGCCCATCACCCGGCGCAGCACCTTGATGTGCTCGGCGCCGAAGGCCGTTCCACAGGTCGCCACCGCGGTCGTCAGGCCGGCGAGATGGCACGCCATGACATCGGTGTATCCCTCGACGACCACGACGCGCCGCGGATCTCCGCGGGAGATGTCGCGCTTGGCGAGATCGAGACCGTAGAGCACCTGCGCCTTCTTGTAGATCGGCGTCTCGGGGGTGTTGAGATACTTCGGCCCCTGGTCGTCGTCGAAGAGCTTGCGCGCGCCGAACCCGATCGTCTGGCCCGACACATCGCGGATCGGCCAGACCAGGCGCCCGCGGAACCGGTCGTACACGCCGCGCTGCCCGGTGGAGACCAGGCCCGCGGTGCTGAGTTCCTCGCGCGTGAAGCCCTGGGCCGTCAGCGCCTTGAGCATGCCGTCCCATCCGCGCGGCGCGAAGCCCACGCCGAAGTGCGCGGCGGCACCCGCGTCGAAGCCGCGCTCGCCGAGGAACCGTCGCCCCGCCTCGGCATCCGCCGACAGCAACTGCGCCCGGAAGAACTCGGCCGCCGCGGTGTTCGCGGCATAGAGCCGGCTCCGACCGCTCGTCTCTGGAGCCGCACCGCCGTCCTCGTAGTGGAGGGTGTAACCGATGCGGCCCGCGAGGCGCTCCACCGCCTCGGTGAAGCTCACGTGGTCCATCTCGCGCAGGAACGAGTAGACGTCTCCCGACTCGCCGCACCCGAAGCAGTGGTAGTACCCCACCTGCGGGCGCACGTGGAAGCTCGGGCTCTTTTCGTCGTGGAACGGGCAGAGTCCCTTGAGCGATCCGACACCGGCGGATTTCAGCGCGACGCGCTCCCCCACGATGTCGGCGATGTTCGTGCGCGACTTGACCTCGTCGACGTCGGTCTGCCGGATGCGGGGCATCAGCGGGCCCCTTCGACGACGGTCGACCTCTCGGCGTGCGCGCGCGCCCCGGGGCGTGCGTGACGGGGGGTCCAGATGCCGACCTCGGCCGGGTCGATCTCGCCCACGAGTCGGTTGTGCCAGTCGATCGCGCTCTGGTCGGTGAGGCTGGCGATCTGGTCGACGATGACGCGGGCGCGCTGATCATCGGTGTCGGCGTCGTGGAAGTCCGCGGCGAACGCCGGTTCGAGCACATCGGCACCGGCCGACCACAGCGTGTCGGTCTGCCAGAGTGCGTCGGCGAGACGGGTGAGCACCCGGCGCTGCTCCTTGTAGACGCCCTTGCGCGCCTCGATCGTCACGATGGCCTGGCCCATGATGCCCTTGAGCACGGCGATCTCGGCCTCGACCACGCGCGGCACGACGACGTGTGCGTTGTAGCGCACCAGCGCCTTGCTGCCATAGGCCTCGCGGGTCGCCGAGACGGCCGCGCGGGCGAAGCGCCCGATCAGGTCGCTCGTCAGGTTCTTCAGACGCGCGAGCGACTGGCGGCTGCGGTCGAACGACGAGAGCCACATCGACTGCGACGAGAGACGGTAGAGCGCGTCGGCCAGCTCCTCGCGCGTGAAGTCGTACCCCACCCACTGCTGGATGCGTCCGAGCAGGGCCTCGTGCTCTGCCGGATCCGAGAGCTGGGCGACGTCGAGGTAGCCGTTGACGATCGCATCCTCGAAGTCGTGCACCGAATAGCCGATGTCGTCGGAGAGATCCATGATCTCGGCCTCGATGCAGCGCAGACGCCCGGGCGCACCCTCGCGCATCCAGCGGAAGACCGCCTCGTCCTCGGGGTACACGCCGAACTTGAGCCGGCCACCGGGGTCGGGCACCGGGCTGTCGACCGTCCACGGGTACTTGCACGTGGCGTCGAGACTCGCGCGCGTGAGGTTGAGTCCGACGGAGCGCTCGTCGTCGTCGAGCACCTTCGCCTCGAGACGGGTGAGGATGCGCAGCGACTGCGCGTTGCCCTCGAATCCGCCGATGTCCGCCGCCCATTCGTTGAGCGCACGCTCACCGTTGTGGCCGAAGGGCGGATGCCCGAGATCGTGACTGAGGCAGGCGGTGTCGACGACATCGGCCGAGACGCCCAGGGCGGTGGCGAGTTCGCGCCCCACCTGCGCCACCTCGAGCGAGTGGGTGAGGCGGTTGCGGGCGAAGTCGGCCGTGCTCGCGGGGCTCAGCACCTGCGTCTTGGCGGCGAGGCGGCGCAGGGCCGCCGAGTGCAGGACGCGGGCCCGGTCGCGGGCGAAGTCGTCGCGCTCCGAACGATGGGTCTCGGCGAAGAAACGCTCGGCGTCGCGCGGGTCGTATCCGTCGCCGCGGGGTGCGCGCGCCGGTGTGACCGCGTCACCCACCGCTGTTCTCGATCTCTGCTCCGCGCATCATCTCCGAGGCAGATGCGGCGATCTCACGCGAGTCGAGCCACTTGTCCGGAAGCGCCGGGCGCTTGGGACGGCCGGCGCGTCCGCGCTGGCCCTCGGCATCCGCTCCGGGATAGGGCGCGGTGTGATCGAGGCGTCCGAGCAGGTCGTCGATCTCGGCGAGGCTCGACGCCGTCGCGAGTCCGGTGCGGATGTCGCCTCCCACCGGGTACCCCTTGAAGTACCAGGCCACGTGCTTGCGCACGTCGCGACACCCGCGGTCCTCGTCCTCGAAGAACTCGACGAGCAGCTCGGCATGCCGGCGGAAGGCATCGGCCACGAATCCGAGGGTCGCGTCGACCGGGTGGCTCTCGGCGCCGAAGGCGGCGGCCAGTTCGCCGAAGAGCCAGGGGCGACCGAGGCATCCGCGTCCGACGACCACGCCGTCGCAGTCGGTCTCGGCCATCATGCGCACGGCGTCGTCGGCCGACCAGATGTCGCCGTTGCCGAGCACCGGGATGCTGGTGACGGCCTGCTTGAGTTCGCCGATCGCGTTCCAGTCGGCGTTGCCCGAGTAGAACTCGCTGGCGGTGCGGGCGTGCAGGGCGACCGCGGCGACACCCGCGTCTTCGGCTGCGCGCCCGGCGTCGAGGAACGTGAGGTGGTCGGGATCGATGCCCTTGCGCATCTTCACCGTGAGCGGCACGTCGCCCGCGGCCTTGACGGCCTGCGTGACGATGTCGGCGAAGAGAGAGCTCTTCCAGGGAAGGGCCGCTCCCCCGCCCTTGCGCGTCACCTTGGGAACGGGGCATCCGAAGTTCAGGTCGATGTGGTCGGCGTGATCCTCGGCGACGATGATGCGCACGGCCTCGGCGATGGTCTTCGGATCGACGCCGTAGAGCTGGATCGACCGGGGTGTCTCGCTCTCGTGATGGCGGATCAGACGCATCGTCGTCTCGTTGCGCTCGACGAGCGCGCGCGAGGTGATCATCTCGCTGACGTAGAGGCCGGCGCCGTACTCACGGCACAGACGGCGGAAGGCGGTGTTCGTGATCCCGGCCATGGGCGCGAGGACCACCGGCACGTCGAGGTCGATGGGACCGATGCGAAGCGTGCGCGCGGATGCGGTGGCGAGAGTCATGTCCTGACCATTCTCCCAGACGCGGAGCCTGTGGTGCCCCATCGACCTAAGCTGTGGAGTATGACCGATTCCGCGCTCCGTTCGATCCCCTTCACCGATGCGCAGGGCAACGAGAAGACTCTCGATGACCTCGGCGCCGATGTGCTGCTGGTGGTGAACGTCGCGTCGAAGTGCGGACTCACCCCGCAGTACGAGCAGCTCGAGGAGTTGCAGCGTCTGTACGGTGATCGTGGCTTCAGCGTGGTGGGCTTCCCGAGCAACCAGTTCCTGCAGGAGCCCGGTTCCGTGGAGCAGATCACCGAGTTCTGCTCGACCACCTACGGCGTCACCTTCCCGGTGAACGACAAGGTGAAGGTCAACGGGCGGAACGCCGCCGAACTCTTCAAGGCTCTCAAGGAGACGCCCGACGCGAACGGCAAGGCCGGACGCGTGGAGTGGAACTTCGAGAAGTTCCTGGTGCTGCCCGACGGCGAGGTCCTCCGGTTCCGGCCGAAGCAGAAGCCGGACGACCCCGCGATCGTGAGCGCAATCGAAGGCGCGCTCACGCGTTAGACGGCGGCGGCTTCGGCCTCCGCGTCACCCTCGAGCTCGGCGTCTCCGCGCTTGGACCACAGGTCGCGCAGGACGTTCTCGAATGCGGCCGGCGGCTGGGCGCCGCTGATCCCGTACTGCCCGTCGATCACGAAGAACGGCACACCCTGGATGCCGTAGGCGCGCGCCTGCGCCTGGTCCTGACGGACGGCGGGAAGGTACTGCTCCGTCTCGAGCGCCTCCCGCGCGGCGTCGGCGTCGAGTCCGACCTCCACCGCGAGGGCGACGAGGTCGTCGATGCGACCGACGTGCTTGCCCTCGGTGAAGTAGGCCGACATCAGTCGCTCCTCCAGCTCGTGCTGGAGGCCGTGCGCCTTGGCGAAGTGCAGCAGCTCGTGCGCCTTGACGGTGTTCGTGTGCTGCAGCAGATCGAAGCGGTACTGGAGGCCCGCCTTCTCGGCGACGCCGGTGACGTTGGCGAGCATCTGCTCGACCTGGTCGCGCGGCATTCCCTTATGGCCTGCGAGGAAGTCGATCTCGTCGCCGTCGAAGTCGACGGGGGTGTCGGGCGAGAGTTCGAACGAGTGGAAGGTGACGTTCACCTGCGGGGCGTCGTCATCACCGGCGACGGCTTCGAGCCCCTTCTCGAGATTGCGCTTGCCGATGTAGCACCACGGGCAGGCGATGTCGGACCAGATGTCGATGGAGATGGGTTCGCTCACACCCTCATCCAACCCCATCACTCCACTCCGTATTCCGGCGTCGCTAGGATCGACGGATGCTGTCCGCCGACGATCCGCTCGCCCGGGTGCCGCAGCGCGTGCTGGTGGCGGGGGTCACGGGTTCGGGCAAGACGACCCTCGCCGGCCGTGTCGCTCGGCTCTGGGGGCTGCGCCACGTCGAGATCGACGGGCTGTTCCACGGCCCGGACTGGACCCCGCGGCCGGAGTTCCTCGACGATGTGCGGGCCTTCGCCGGCGAGGACCGGTGGGTCACCGAGTGGCAGTACACGAGCAAGGGCACCGATCGCATCCTCGCCCCGCGCGCGGAGCTCGTGATCTGGCTCGACTACCCCTACCGAGTCGTGCGCTCGCGACTGCTGCGTCGCACGATCGGTCGCAGCATCCTGCGCACCAAGATGTGGAACGGCAACGTCGAGAAGCCGATCTGGCGCATGTTCCGCGGTTCGCCCGAGGAGAGCATCCTCGCCTGGCAGATCGCGACGCTCGACAAATGGACGGAGCGGATGCCCGTGGCCGCCGCCGCGTTCCCGCATCTCACGATCGTGCGTCTGCGGCATCCGCGCGAGGCGGAGCGGTGGCTCCGCGCTCAGGCCGAGGCGTCGGGCGCGTCGATCGCTCCGCCGAAGCGACGGTCGCGCGAGAGGTAGATCCCGATCGCCCGCCAGAGCTCATCGCGGGAGAAGTCCGGCCACAGCGTGTCGAGGAAGACCATCTCGGCGTAGGCCGACTCCCAGAGCAGGAAGTTCGACGTGCGCTGCTCACCCGAGCTGCGCAGGAACAGGTCGACGTCCGGCATGTCCGGCACGTAGAGGTTGCGACGGATCATCTTCTCGGTGATCGCGTTCGGCTTCACCCGGCCGGCCGCGACATCCGCCGCGATCGAGCGCATCGCATCGACGAGTTCCACGCGTCCGCCGTAGTTCACGCACATCGTGAGCGTCAGGACGTCGTTGCCGCGCGTCAGCTGCTCGGCGTACTGCAGCTCCTTGATGACGCTGCCCCACAGCCGCGGCTTGCGCCCCGCCCAGCGCACGCGCACACCCCACTCGTTGAGCTGATCGCGGCGCCGGTGCAGCACGTCGCGGTTGTATCCCATGAGGAAGCGCACCTCCTCGGGCGAGCGTGCCCAGTTCTCGGTCGAGAAAGCATAGACCGAAAGGTGCTTGACCCCCGCCTGGATGGCACCGGCGACGACATCGAGGAGCACCTCCTCGCCGGCCTTGTGGCCCTCGACACGGCTCAGTCCCCGACGGTTCGCCCAGCGCCCGTTGCCGTCCATGACGATCGCCACGTGCTCGGGGACCGCGCGGAACGCCGGCGGGTGCACCCCCGTCCAGTCGAGGGGACGGTACGCGACGGCGTCCTTGTGCGTGTAGGGCTTCGGGGTCACCGTGCTCCTCCGGGGATGTCGGATACGTGCGCGAGCGAGCGGATGCCCCGCTCGAGGTGCCATTGGGCGTAGGCGCTGATGAGGCCCGATGCGGCGGCGGTGTCGGCGGCGGACGCCGCGTCGACGGCATCCCACTCGCCCGCCATGAGCGCGCGCAGCAGACCCAGCGCCTTCTCGCCGATGCGCGGACTGCCCGCCGGTGCGCACGACGTGCACACCAGGCCACCCAGTTGGACGACGAAGGTCGAGTGCGGGCCGGGAGTACCGCATCGGGCGCACTCGCCGAACGAGGGCGCCCACCCCGACAGGGCCATGACGCGCAGGAGGTAGGAATCGAGGATGCTGCGGGGGGCGTGTTCACCTCGTGACAGCGCGCGCAGACCGCCGACGAGCAGCAGGTACTGATCGGGAGTCGCCTCGGCATCGCTCAACCGATCTGCCGTCTCGACCATCGCGTTGGCGGCGGTGAAACGCTCGTAGTGCGCGACGATGTCGGCGCCGTAGGAGCCGAGCGACTCCGCCTGCTGCACGATGTCGAGCGAGCGCCCCTGATAGAGCTGCACGTCCGCGACCATGAACGGCTCGAGCCGCGAGCCGAACTTCGACGACGTGCGCCGCACACCCTTCGCGACCGCGCGGATCTTGCCGTGCTGCCGCGACAGCATCGTGACGATGCGATCCGCCTCCCCCAGCTTGTGGGTGCGCAGGATCACCGCTTCGTCTCGATAGGTGGGCATCCCTCGATTATCCTCCGTGCGAGACAATGGACGGGTGACCGAACCGCTCTTCATCATCCCGTTCTGGGCGGATCTGCTGGGCGTGGGGCTCGGCGGCGTCCAGGGAGCCCTGTTCGCCTCCGGTTTCCAGGGTCAGCGACGCCTCGACTGGCTCGGCGTCGCGATCATCGGGATCATGATCGGGATGGGTGGCGGTCTCATCCGCGACATCCTGCTCGGGCAGACCCCGGCGACACTGCAGAACCAGTGGTATCTCGTGACGGCGACCGGGGCCGCGCTCTTCGGAATGCTGCTCGCCGGGCTCTTCACACGTCTGAACAAGGTGATCGTCGGGCTCGACGCGATCGTCATCGGCATGTTCGGCGCTTTCGGCACGAGCAAAGCCCTCGCCCTCGGCATCCCCGAGGTTCCCGCCGTCTTCATCGGCGTCTGCGCAGCGGTCGGCGGCAGCGTGCTGCGCGACATGCTCATGGGCCTGCCGACCGCGATCATGCACGTCGGCTCGCTGTACGCCGTGGCCGCCGGTGGCGGATGCGCATTCATCGTCATCGCGCACGCCCTGGGCATGTCGATCCCCCTCGCGGCGGTCATCGGCATCGCCGTCACCGCGGTGATCCGCGTGCTCGCGGTGAGCTTCGACGTCTCGTTGCCCGAGCAACGGCGCCTCTACCGCCGCAAGGTCGCCGCCGAGACCGGGGCGATCCCGATCGTCAAGCCCTGACACGTTCTAACTGGGTCCCTGAGCTCGTCGAAGGGCCCCACCACGCGCAACGGCTCGTCGTGGGGGACGCTTCGACAGGCTCAGCGACCCAGTGCAGGTCAGCGACCTGGAAAGCCGTTCAGACGGCGGCGAGCTCGCCCTGCCGAGCGCGGATCGAGCGGTTCACACCCGACACGATCGCCTTGAGCGACGCGGTCGAGATGTCGCCGTCGATGCCGACGCCCCACAGGCGCTGATCGCCGATCTGCAGCTCAACATAGGCCGCGGCCTGCGCGTCGCCGCCGGCGCTGAGAGCGTGCTCGACGTAGTCGTACAGAGTGATGTCGAAGCCCTGCGCGCGCAGCACCTCGATGAAGGCGGCGATCGGTCCATTGCCGTTTCCCGCGACAGCCACCTGCTGGTCGTCGTCACGGAGAGTGACGTCGAGCACCACGTCACCCGACATGTCGCTGCGGGTCTGCGTGGCGAGCAGTTCGAAGCGCCCCCACTTGTCCTCGCTCGATGCGGCCGGCAGGTACTCGTCGTTGAAGATCGACCAGATCTGGTCGCTCGTGACCTCGCCGCCCTCGGCATCCGTCTTCGTCTGCACGACGCCCGAGAACTCGATCTGCAGCTTGCGCGGCAGGTCGATCGCGTGGTCGGCCTTCAACAGGTAGGCGACGCCACCCTTTCCGGACTGCGAGTTGACGCGGATGACGGCCTCGTAGGAACGACCCAGATCCTTCGGATCGACCGGCAGGTAGGGCACCGCCCACTCAATGTCATCGACCGTGACGCCCTCGGCGTCGGCCCGCACGGCCATGGCCTCGAAGCCCTTCTTGATCGCGTCCTGGTGCGACCCGCTGAACGCGGTGAAGACCAGGTCTCCCGCCCAGGGGTTGCGCTCGGGCACCGGCAGCTGGTTGCAGTACTCGACCGTGCGCTTGACCTGGTCGATGTCACTGAAGTCGATCTGCGGGTCGATCCCCTGCGTGAACAGGTTGATGCCGAGTGCGACGATGTCGACGTTTCCCGTGCGCTCCCCGTTACCGAACAGGCATCCCTCGATGCGGTCGGCACCGGCCATGTAGCCGAGCTCGGCCGCGGCGATCGCGGTCCCGCGATCGTTGTGCGGGTGCAGCGAGAGGATCACGTTCTCGCGGTGGTTCAGGTGCCGGCTCATCCACTCGATCGAGTCGGCGTACACGTTCGGCGATGCCATCTCGACCGTGGCGGGCAGGTTGATGATGACCTTGCGGTCGGGCGTCGGCTCGAAGACCTCGATCACCTGGTTGCAGATGTCGGCGGCGAACTCGAGTTCGGTACCCGTGTAGCTCTCGGGCGAGTACTCGTAGTAGACCTGCGTCTCGGGGATGCGCTTCTCGAACTCGCGGCAGAGTCGTGCGCCCTCGAGGGCGATGTCGATGATGCCCTGCTTGTCGGTGCGGAAGACGACCTCGCGCTGCAGCACGCTCGTCGAGTTGTACAGGTGGACGATGGCCTGCTTCGCACCGGCGATCGACTCGTAGGTGCGCTCGATCAGGTGCTCGCGCGCCTGGGTCAGCACCTGGATCGTGACGTCGTCGGGGATCAGGTTCTCTTCGATCAACTGGCGGACGAAATCGAAGTCCGTCTGGCTGGCCGACGGGAAGCCGACCTCGATCTCCTTGTATCCCATGTTCACCAGGAGCTCGAACATCACGCGCTTGCGCTCGGGCGACATCGGGTCGATGAGAGCCTGGTTGCCGTCACGGAGGTCGACGGCGCACCAGCGCGGCGCGGTCGTGATGCGGGCATCGGGCCAGGTGCGGTCCGGGAGGTCGACGGTGATCTGCTCGTGGAACGGCCGGTACTTGTGGATCGGCATCCCGGAGGGGCGCTGCGTGTTCTGCATGATGGGCTTCTTCTCTTCGTCAGAATGTACGGGCCAACACAAGCGCCGCGACGAGGAAGGCCCTAGCTCTTAGGACTCGTCGCGGCAGCTAAGAAGAAGCAGACCGCCGAAAGGCATGTGGTCATGCTAGCAGGATGCCCCGTCCGCCGTGCACGTGAGACGAACGCCGTCTCGACGACACTGGTGGGTATGAGCACACCACTGCGTCGCCGTCTCCTCTGGTCCGCTGCCCTCGCGACGGCGCTCGCGTCGACCCTGGCCGCCTGCGCGACGGGTCCCGGCGCGGGTGGGTCACCGACGAGCAGCGCCGACCCTCAGGCGCAGGACTTCTCAGGCATCGTCTCCGAGCCGCCGACGGGACGCGTGCGCGGCACCGGCACGGTGCTCGACGTCGACGGAGAGGTGCAACTGTGCCTCGGCGGCGTCGCCGAGTCGTACCCGCCGCAGTGCACGGGTGTGCCGCTCATCGGATGGAGCTGGGACGGCATCGACGGGAGCGAGACCAGCGGTAAGACGACCTGGGGCGCCTACGCGGTGACCGGACGGTACGACGGCGAGAGCATCACCGTCACCGACCCGCCCGTGCTGCTGGCGCTGTACGACCCGGTGCGACCCGACGATCCGACCGGAGGCATCGAGGGAGATGCGACCGCCGCCGAGCTGACGGAGATCCAGGACGATCTGAGCTCACGCCTCGGCAGCGACGCACTGACCCTCTGGACCGAGCGCGGCTTCGTCTGGGTGCAGGTCGTCTGGGACGACGGACAGCTCCAGCGGGCGGTCGACGCGGAGTACGGTGACGGCACGGTCATCGTCCTCCCCGCTCTGAACGAGTTCGACGCGTCCTAGGAGGACGATGGGCTCAGAGGACGCAGCGGACCGTCTTCGCCGTCCCGCCGACGTTCACCCATCCACCGGCGTTCGCCGTCGCGAGCACGCCGCCCGCGCTGTTGCGCGCCTGGGCGTAGCCGGAGCTCCGGGCATTGGCGAGGGATCGGGGCACGAAACCGCTCGGTACCGTGAGCGTTCCGCACGTGCCCCAGGACACGCTCGTCCCCGACAGCGAGCCGGCGCTGAAGGCGCAGATCCGTCCGGACGCGCAGTTTCCCACGGCGGCGCGGGCGAAGAGCCCACCCGGGCCCGACGGAACCGTGACCTCCATGTCGAGCGCCGGCCAGACCGCGCGATGCGCGTCGATGAGCACGCCCCCGGGAATCTCGTCGAGCATCTGCGCGATCTGCGGATCGACCTCGTCTCCCCCGGTCGCGGCGGAAGCCGCAGCGGGGGTGGCTACCACGAGCAGGCCGGCGACGATCAGGGCCGAGAACACGGCACGGGGAGGCCTCATCACAGAATCCCTTCGATGTCCCAGAGCTGGTACGAGATGATGGCGCCCGCGGCGAACGCCTCGTTGTCGAGGAGGTTGGTGCGCTCGACACCGACGATGCGCCCGGTGTCGACGGAGAGCAGGACGACATCGCTCGAGGTGCCGTCCGGTGACGGGACGCGCAGCGCGGTCACGGGTCGCTCCAGTCGATCGGTCGAGGTGCCCAACGCCTCGACCCCCGGCACCTGCTCCAGGATCCCGAGCATCTCGGACTCCTGGGCGTTCGTGAGCGTCCACTGCCCCTTGGCCGAGCTGATCGCGGCGACGACGTCGAAGCCGGTCGGATCGCTCGGCAACCAGTAGGCCTCGAGCACCGCCCGCATGTTGTCCGGTGTGGCAGCGGGCATGTCGACGACGGGCGCGGCGAACTCGCCCGGCGCCATATCGAGCTCCCACGCGACCTCGCCGCTGCTCGAGATCTCGGAGCCGACGTTCGCGGCGGCATCCGCGGGATCGTAAGGCACGCCCTCGATCGCGACCGTTCGGCCGGACAGATCCGGATTCCAGGTCGTCGTCACGAGCTGCGGCACGACCTCGGTCTCGCGGGTACCCATGTCCACCGCGAACGACCACGATGCGGACTGGACAGCGCGTTCGGCTCCGGCGGGTCCGTCGCTCGTCGCGAGCGCGGCCTGCGCGTCGTCGAGGATCTGAGCGGTCGTTCCGCCGGCATCGAACTCGAGCGGGAGGGGTGTGCCGGCCACGGCCGCGTTCTGCGGAACCATGACGGCGACCGCGACGACGGCGGATGCCGCAGCGACGGTGAGCCCCGACGCCCACCCGGCGACGACCGCGCGGCGCTGGCGCGGGGCACGCGTATCGCGCAGGATCCGATCCCGCAACGCGATGGCTCGCAGGTCGGGTGCGGATTCCCGTGGTGTGCGCGCCGGGTCGGCGTCGGTGAGCACGCGCTCGAGCAGAGCACTGTCAGTCATCGACGATCACCCCCTCCGATCTCAGCGCTTCGCGCACGTGTTCCTGTGCGCGAAGCAACGTCTTGCGCACACGGGCCACGGAGATCCGCGCGAGTTCGGCGATCTCCCCCACCGACAACCCATCCCAGTACGTGAGCACGATGATACGCCTCTCGCGGGCCGGGAGTACAGAGAGAGCACGCAGAACGGCCGCCTGCTCGGTCGCATCCGCCTCGTCTTGCGGACCGCGGATCCCCTCGTGCACCGCTGCCGCCGTGCTCCACCGGGTGCTCGCGGCGTGCGAGCGCGCGCGCAGCGCACGATCGGCGGCGCGCAGAAGCCACACGCGCCCCATCGGCTTGCGCGGATTCAGTCGCGCCCAGGCCGTCACGAAGACCTCCGAGACGATCTGGGTCACCTCGCCGTCATCGACGACGACGCCTTCGATGTGGTGACGGATCGCCGCCCAATGAGCGTCGAAGACCGTGGAGAAGACCTCGTCCCGCAGCGATCTCGGGTCGTCGCTGCCGGTGATCATGCGCTCGGGGGTGGCGGTCCCGCGTACGCCGCCTGAGTCCCTCGGGAAGTCATGTCAGAACCCGAGCCGGCCCAGCTGCTTCGGGTCGCGCTGCCACTCCTTCGCGACCTTCACGTGGAGGGCGAGGAACACGCGGGTGCCGAGGAGCTCCTCGACCTGCGCGCGGGCGCGCGCCCCCACGTCACGCAGGCGCTTGCCCTTGTGCCCGATGATGATCGCCTTCTGACTGTCTCGCTCGACGATGATCGATGCGTGCACATCGGTGAGGTCGCTGCCCTCACGCGGGGCCACCTCGTCGACGACCACCGCGATCGAGTGCGGCAGTTCATCGCGCACGCCCTCGAGCGCGGCCTCGCGGATGTACTCCGCGATCCGGTCGTCCTGCGACTCGTCGGTCGTGATGCCCTCGGGGTACAGTGCCGGCCCCGTGGGCATGAGGGCCAGGATCTGATCCGAGAGCACGTCGAGCTGATCGCGCGTGAGCGCCGAGAGCGGGACCACGGCGGCCCAGTCCTCGCGCAACGCATCGACCTCGAGAAGGCGCTCGGTGATCTCGTCGCGTCCCGCGGCATCCGTCTTCGTGACGATCGCGACCTTCTTCGCGCGCGGGTATCCGTCGAGCGAGGCGGCGATCCGCCGATCGCCCGGGCCGATCTTCTCGGTGGCCGGGACGCAGAAGCCGATCACGTCGACGTCGCCGAGCACCTGCTCGACGAGATCGTTCAGACGCTCGCCGAGGAGCGTCCGCGGCTTGTGGATGCCGGGGGTGTCGACGATCACGAGCTGGCCGTCGGGGCGGTTGAGGATGCCGCGGATCGCCCGCCGGGTCGTCTGCGGCTTCTCACTGGTGATCGCGATCTTCTCGCCGACCAGGGCGTTCGTGAGAGTCGACTTCCCGACGTTCGGTCGGCCGACGAAGGTCACGAACCCGCTTCGGTTCTGCTCAGTCATCGTGTCGTTCTCCTTCGTCGTCCGCAGCATCCTCGCCACGCGCTGCTCTCTCCACGAACACCGTGGCGATCCCTCTGCCGCGTCCTCGGGACGCGCCGCCCGTCAGGACCAGCCCGTCGACGACGGCCGTCGCACCGGGCTGCGGAACCTGCCCGAGCGCCTTGCCGAGGAGGCCGCCGATCGAGTCGACGTCCTCGTCCTCCAGTTCGAGCCCGAACAGATCGCCCACGTCCTCGAGCGAGAGGCGGGAGCTCACGCGGTAACGCCCGTCGCCCAGGTCGAAGAATTCGGCGGATACCCGATCGTACTCGTCCGATATCTCGCCGACGAGTTCCTCGATGAGGTCCTCGAGCGTCACGAGTCCAGAGATCCCGCCATGCTCGTCGATCACCAGGCAGACGTGCACCGCATCGCGCTTCATCTGCTGCAGGAGCGTCTCGGCGCGCATCGACTCGGGAACGAAGGTCGCAGGCCGCGAGATGGGGCGGATGGACGCTCCGCGCCAGGCACCCTCGTCGCGGTAGGCGAACTGCACGAGGTCCTTGAGGTAGAGCACACCCACGACGTCGTCCGCCTCGTCGTCGACCACGGGCATGCGCGATACCCCTCGGTTGAGGAAGAGTTCCATCGCCTCGCTGGTCGACGCCGTGGCATCGACGGTGACCATCTCGGTGCGCGGCACCATGACGGCGCGCACGAACTGGTCGGTGAAGTCGAACACGGAGTGGATGAGGTCGCGGTCGTCGGCCTCGATGAGGTCGTTCGACGCCGCCTCGTCGACCATGCTGAGCAGTTGCTCCTCGGACGAGAAGGAGCTGCGTCCGGCGCCCGGCGTCACGCGGTTGCCGAGGAGGACGAGCCCCTGCGCGATCGGGCCCAGGATGATGCGCAGGCCGCGCACGATCGGAGCGTTCGCACGCAGCAGACCGTCGGCGCGGTGACGTCCGACCGTGCGCGGGCTCGCACCGACCAGCACGAACGTGATGCCGGTCATGAGCACGGCGGCGGCGAGCATCGCCCACCAGATGTTGTCGAACAGCGAGGTGAACGCGACCGTGACGAGCACGGCCGCCGTCACCTCGGCGAGCACGCGGATGAAGGCGACGGAGTTGACGTGGGCGTCGGGATCGGCGGCGATGCGCGCGAGCTGAGCGGCGTTGCGCCCCTCGGTGCCCATCTCCTCGAGGTCGGCGCGCGACCGCACGCTGAACGCGGCGTCGATCGCCGACATCAAGCCGCCGAAGGCGACGAGGAGGACGGCGGCGGCGAGGAGGGAGACGGCGACGAGCGTCATCGCCGACGCTCGGCCGCGGCGAAGCTCTGGATGAGCTCCTTCTGCAGGCCGAACATCTCACGCTCCTCATCGGGCTCGGCGTGGTCGTAGCCGAGCAGGTGGAGCAGGCCGTGCGTGGTGAGCAGGATGAGCTCGTCCATCAGGGTGTGCCCGGCGGCCTGGGCCTGAGTCTCGGCGACCTGCGGGCAGAGAACGATGTCTCCGAGCAGACCGGGAGCGGTCGGACGATCCTCGGTGCCGGGGCGCAGTTCGTCCATCGGGAAGCTGAGCACGTCGGTGGGACCGGGCTCGTCCATCCATTGCACGTGCAGCGCTTCCATGGCGCCCTCGTCGACGAGGACGATCGCGACCTCGGCATCCGCACTCACGTGCAGTTGAGCGAGGTTGTGGTCGGTCAACCGCTGCAGCACGGTCTCGTCGACGTCGATCGCCGACTCGTTGTTGATCTCGATCATGAGAGTCCTCGTTTCGGCATGCGGTCACGGGGACCGGGTCGTTGCGCGCCACGTCGATCGGCGCGGTTCGCGAACTCGGCGGCCTGCTCGCGCTCGAACCGCTGCGCCGTGCGCTTCTCGTCGTACTCGCTGTAGGCGTCGACGATGCGGCCGACGAGCGAGTGGCGCACCACGTCGTCGCTGGTCAGTCGGGAGAAATGGATGTCGTCGATGTCGCCGAGCACGCGGGTCACCATGCGCAGACCGGACGAGCCCTGCGGGAGGTCGACCTGGGTGATGTCGCCGGTGACGACCATCTTCGTGCCGAAGCCGAGACGCGTCAGGAACATCTTCATCTGCTCGGGGGTGGTGTTCTGCGCCTCGTCGAGCACCACGAACGAGTCGTTGAGCGTGCGACCGCGCATGTAGGCGAGAGGCGCGACCTCGATCGTTCCCGTCGCCATGAGCCGCGGCACGATCTCCGGGTCCATCATCTCGTTGAGCGCGTCGTAGAGCGGTCGCAGGTAGGGGTCGATCTTGTCGGTCAGGGTGCCGGGCAGGAAGCCCAGGCGCTCGCCCGCCTCGACGGCGGGGCGGGTGAGGATGATCCGCGTGACCTCCTTGCGCTGCAGTGCCTGCACCGCTTTGGCCATCGCCAGGTAGGTCTTGCCCGTTCCGGCGGGACCGATGCCGAAGACGATCGTGTTCTCCTCGATCGCGTCGACGTACTCCTTCTGCCCGAGAGTCTTCGGGCGGATGACCTTGCCACGGGTCGACAGGATCGCCTCGCCGAGCACCTCGCTCGGACGAGGTCCCCCGTCGCGGAGCATCCGGGCGGAGCTGGTGACGTCGCTCGGAGCCAGATCGGCGCCGCCCCGGGTCATCTGGAGCAGCTCCTCGACGAGCGTCTTCGCCGCGGCGACCGCCGATGCCGAACCGCTGAGCGTGATCTCGTTGCCGCGCACGAGGACCTGCACATCGCGGTGCTCCTTCTCGAGCATCCGCAGGAGCCGGTCCTGCGGACCGAGCAGCTGCACCATCGCGACGCCGTCGGCGTAGATCTTCTCGACGGACTCCGGAGCGGATGCTCCGCTGCGGCGTTCCGGGATCTCAGGACTCTGGTCGTGGTTTTCAGGCACCGACACTCTTCTCGTTCAGTCCCCCGCCCAGCACGTGGGCGTGGACGTGGAACACGGTCTGTCCGGCGTTCGGGCCGGAGTTGAAGACGAGGCGGTAGTCGCCGTCGTCGGTGTGCTGCGCGGCGAGTTCCTTTGCGAAGGAGACCATCTCGGCGAGCAGCGTCGGGTCACCCGCCGCGATCTCGGCGACGTCGCGGTACTCCGCGGTCTTCGGGATCACCAGGAGGTGGACCGGCGCCTGGGGCGCGATGTCACGGATGGCGAACACGCGTTCGGTCTCACCGAGGACCTCTGCGGGGATCTCACCGTTCAGGATGCGCGTGAAGATCGAGGGTTCGCTCATGTTCCCAGTCTAGCGGCGGGGTCCGCCGGCACGGCGGTGCGCTCACCAGCGGCGGAGGGCGACGGAGAGCACCGCGATCGCCGCGGGTCCGGCCGTCGAGGTGCGCAGCACCGTGTCTCCCAAGAGCACGCGCTCGGCGCCCGCCGCGGTCAACCGGGCGATCTCGTCGTCCGAGACGCCACCTTCGGGTCCGACGACCAGCACGATGTCGCGGTCGTCCGCGGTGATCTCCGACAGTCGGGTCGTCGCCGACGGGTCGAGGATCAGCACGCGCTCCGCGCTCGCACGGGTCGCCAGCTCCCCCGTGCTCGCGGGAGCCGCCACCTCGGGGACCCACGGCCGATGAGCCTGTTTGGCGGCCTCGCGAACGATCGTCGCCCACCGCTCACGGCCCTTCACGGCCTTGGGCCCCTCCCAGCGGGAGACGCTCCGGCTCGCCTGCCAGGGCACGATCTCGTCGACGCCCAACTCGCAGGCGGCCTGCACCGCGAGCTCGTCGCGGTCACCCTTCGCGAGCGCCTGCGCGAGAACGATGCGCGGGGTCGGCGACGAGTGCACGGCCCGATCGGAGATCCGCACGTCCACTCGTGCGGGAGCGACCTCCTCGGCGACGCCCTGGAGCCAGATGCCCCGACCGTCACCGATCGTCACCTGCTCCCCCACACGGAGGCGACGGACGACCGCCGCATGCTTCGCCTCGGCACCGGTCAGCGACACGAGATCGCCGGGCTCGGCATCCGACGACGTTTCGACGAGGAAATGCAGCGCCATGGCTCAGTGCGTGCGGAAGCGGTCGCGGAGCTTGGAGAAGAGACCCTGCTGGAACTGCGCCAGCTGCGGCCCCGGAGCCTTCGCCTTCTTCGCGAAGTCCTCGATGAGCGCCCGCTGCGCGGAGTCGAGCTTGGTCGGAGTCACCACCTGCACGCCGACGCGCAGGTCACCCCGCTGCGAACCGCGCAGCGGCGTGATGCCGCGTCCCTTGATCGTGAGCACGTCGCCGGACTGCACGCCCGCGCGCACCTCGAGATCCACCGCACCGTCGAGGCCCTGGATCGAGGTCTCGGTGCCGAGGATCGCATCGGTCATCGACACCTCGAGCGTCGCGAGCAGGTCGTCTCCGTCACGGCTGAACGCCGCGTGCGGGTTGACCGTGACCTCGACGTACAGGTCGCCGTTCGGGCCGCCGGCCTTGCCGACCTCACCGGAGCCGGGCAGCTGCAGGCGCAGACCGGTCTCGACGCCGGCGGGGATGTCGAGCGAGACGGTACGACGAGAGCGCACGCGCCCCTGACCGCCGCAGGTACCGCACGGGTACGGGATGGTCGTGCCGTAGCCCTCGCACGTGCCGCAGGGCTGCGAGGTGACGACGTTGC
Source organism: Microbacterium sp. NPDC087868 (assembly GCF_044900755.1). Classification (NCBI taxonomy): domain Bacteria; kingdom Bacillati; phylum Actinomycetota; class Actinomycetes; order Micrococcales; family Microbacteriaceae; genus Microbacterium; species Microbacterium sp. NPDC087868. Next base: position 211,683 of record NZ_JBJDNO010000001.1, on the reverse strand, counting down.
CGAGCAGGCTGCGCACCGTGCGCTGGACGTGTCCGGAACCGCCGCAGATGTCGCAGGTGACGGGCGACGTGCCCTCCTGACAGCAGGAACCCTGGCACGTCTCGCAGAGCACCGCGGTGTCGACCTCGATGTCGCGATGCGCACCGAAGACGACGTCGCCGAGGTCGAGAGTGACCCGCACCAGCGCGTCCTGCCCCCGCTCACGGCGGGAACGCGGGCGCGCACGCCCTCCACCCTGTCCCGCGCCGAAGAACGTCTCGAAGATGTCGCCGAATCCGCCGAACCCTCCGCCGAAGTTCCCGGCCGCGCCGTCTCCCCCGCCCATGTCGTAGCGGCGGCGGGAATCGTCGTCGCTGAGCACGTCGTACGCGTGCGTGACGAGCTTGAACTTCTCCGCCGCGTCCTCACCCGGATTCACATCCGGGTGCAGCTGACGCGCGAGGCGCCGATACGCCTTCTTGATCTCGTCGGTGGAAGCGTCCCGGGACACCCCGAGAACCTCATAGTGGTCCGCCACGATCGCCTTTCTGCGTTGTTCTTCGTCGACGGCCGCTCAGCGGCTCGTCTCGTCTTCGTCGAGCATCCGCGTCAGGTAGCGGGCCACGGCCCGCGCCGCCGCGAGATTGCTCGGATAGTCCATGCGCGTCGGGCCCATTACGCCGACCCGCGCCGTTCCGCTGGGGGCGGCGTAGTTGCTCGCGACGATCGACGCCTCGCCCAGCCCGAACGGGGCGTTCTCGGTGCCGATGCTGGCCGCGAGGCCGTGCTCGTCGGTGACCATCTCGCTCATGAGCCGCAGGAGCGTCACCTGCTCCTCGATCGCCTCGAGCAGCGGATGGATGCTTCCGCGGAAGTCCTGCTCGCGACGCGCGAGCGTCGCGGCCCCCGCCATCACCAGGCGCTCCTGACGGAACGTACCCAGCTCGTCGACGATCACGGTGGCGAGAGCCCGCAGTGCGGCATCGCCGGGAGCGGCCTCGGGCGCCGCCAGCAGCGTCTGCAGACGGTCGGCCGCGTCACTGACCGCCTGCCCCGTGAGCAGGGCGGAGAGCCGCGCGCGAAGCATGATCGCATCACCGTCGTCGATCTCGATCGGCAACGGGGCCATCCGCTGCGAGACGCCGCCGGCGTCGGTGACGAGCACGACAAGCATGCGGGTCGGGGCGAGCGGCACGAGTTCGATGTGGGTGAGGTGCGCACGGGCGAACGACGGGTACTGCGCGAGCGCGACCTGACCCGTCAGCTGCGTCAGCACGCGCACGGTGCGCACCATCAGGTCGTCGAGATCGCTCGGCGCCGCCAGGAACGACTCGATCGCCGTTCGCTGAGCGGACGAGAGCGGGCGCAGCTGGGCGAGATGATTGACGAAGACGCGGTACCCCTTGTCGGTGGGCACGCGGCCCGACGAGGTGTGCGGCGCGGTGATGAGCTCCTCGTCCTCGAGGAGCGCCATGTCGTTGCGGATCGTGGCTGCGGAGACCCCGAAGGAGTGGCGGTCCACGATGGAACGGCTGCCGACGGGTTCGTGGGTCTCGACGTAGTCCTGCACGATCGCGCGGAGAACCTGGAGTCCTCGCTCTGTGACCATCGCCCTTCCCTTCCGTTGGCACTCGGACGTTCAGAGTGCCAATCCTACCCCGCCCGCGGCTCGTCTCGTCGGAGGTCGGGCTCCGCCCTAGGATGACGACCATGACCGCCCCCACCGCCGAGCTGTCCACCGGAATCGTCGAGGGATCGAGCGAGGGCGGGGTATCCCGGTTCCTCGGCATCCCCTACGCCGCCCCTCCCTTCGGCGAGAACCGGTTCCGGGAACCGCGGCCGGCGACTCCGTGGACCGGCGTGCGTCCCGCCACGGCCTTCGGGCCCACGGCCCCGCAGTCGCCGTATCCCGGCGCGATCGGCGAGCTGCTCGGATCGGTCAGGATCGACGGTGACGACATCCTGACCGCCAACGTCTGGGCGCCGACGGATGCCGAGCGCGCCCCGGTGCTGCTGTGGATCCACGGCGGAGCGCTCGAGCGCGGCACCGCGGCGCTTCCGCTCTACGACGGGGCCGGCTTCGCCGCCGCAGGGATCGTCTTCGTGTCGATCAACTACCGCCTCGGCTCGGAGGGTTTCTCGATGCTCGACGACGCACCGCGCAATCTCGGCCTCCGGGACGCGGCCGCAGCTCTCGAGTGGGTGCATCGCGAGATCGGCGCGTTCGGCGGCGACCCCGCACGCATCACCCTCATGGGGGAATCGGCCGGAGGCGCGATCGTCGCGGGCCTTCTCACGCGCGACGACTCCCGCACCCTCGTCGCGCGCGCGATCATCGAGTCCGGTCCGTTGGAGGCGCAACCGCCGCAGAAGGCGGGGCGGGTGACCGCGGTTCTCGCGAAGCGGCTCGGCATCCGCGCCGATCGTGCGTCGTTCGCGTCCGTCCCTCCCGAGAAGCTGCTCGAGGCGCGTCGCGCGCAGTCCGCGGGCTCGTCGCCGCTGGGCGGAGCGCCGGGGTTCCAATTCGCGATCGATCCGGACAGCCTTCCGCGCTCGCCTCACGAGGTCCTGCCGACCATCGACACGCCGCTGCTCATCGGCAGCAACACCGATGAGTACCGGCTCTGGTTCACACCCGAGACCCTCGCCGAGATCCGCCCGCTCAAGCTCTTCATCGCGCGTCTGGCCCTGGGAATCCCGCGCCGAGCCGTATCGGAGTACCGGAAGGCGTTCCCGAAGGCCTCCACCGGCGAGATCTTCGGACAGTTGGCGACCGACGTGATGCTGCGCGCGCCACTCTCGCGCGCGGCGCGCGCCCGCCCCGCGCTCACGTTCGTCTACGAGTTCGCGTGGCCGAGCCCGGTGCGCGATCTGCGTGCCGCACACGCTCTCGAGCTCGGATTCGTCTTCGACCGTCTGGCGGATGCCGAGGCGCAGCGCCTCGCGGGCGCCGATGCACCCCAGGCTCTCGCCGACGAGATGCACGCCGCCTGGATCTCCTTCGTCACGACAGGTTCGCCCGGCTGGGCGGCGTACGGCGCCGACCGCACGACACGGGTGTTCGACACGACGAGCGGCACGCTCCCCCAGCGGCGCACCGCCGGAATGGATCTGCTCCCGACCCGGAGCTGACCGCTTCGCTCCCGCGTCAGTCGGTGAGCTCGCGCACGACGGCATCGGCCAGGAGCCGTCCGCGCAGCGTCAACTGCACCCGACCCTGCACCGCGGCGCGGGCGTCGACGAGGCCGTCGGCGATGAGACCCGCGACGTTCGCGCGATTGCCGGCCGGCAGGTCGGCCACCGCGATGCCCTCGACGAGGCGGCTCTGCAGCAGCACCCGTTCGAGCATCCGTGCGCCCTCGTCCGGACGCTCGGTGCCGGCCGCCGGAGAATCGGATGCCGACAGCCGCTGCGCGTACGCCGCTGGATGCTTGACGTTCCACCAGCGGAGTCCGGCGACGTGGCTGTGCGCCCCCGGCCCGAAGCCCCACCAGTCGCTCCCCCGCCAGTAGGCGAGGTTGTGACGCGAGCGCTGTGCGTCGCTGCGGGCCCAGTTGCTCACCTCGTACCACTCGAAGCCCGCCGCGGCGAGGCGGCGATCGGCCAGCTCGTACATGTCGGCCTGCAGATCGTCGTCGGGCGTCGGCACCTCGCCACGCCGGATCTGGCGGGCGAGCTTCGTGCCGTCCTCGATGATGAGCGCGTACGCCGAGATGTGGTCGGAGTCGAGTTCGAGGGCCGCATCCAGCGACGCCTCCCAGTCGGCGAGGGACTCGCCCGGCGCGCCGTAGATCAGATCGACGCTGACGGCGAGCCCGGCTTCCTTCGCCGCGGCGACGGCCGTGCGCACGTTGTCGGGGTCGTGCGTGCGGTCGAGCGCGGCGAGCACGTGCGGCACCGCCGACTGCATGCCGATCGAGAGACGCGTCACGCCGGCATCCGCGAGCGTGCGGGCGACCTCCGGCGTGACGGTGTCGGGGTTGGCCTCGACCGTGACCTCCGCGCCCTCGGCGAGGCCGAAGGCCGAGACCGCGGCACCGAGCATCAGCGCGAGATCGCCGGCGGGGAGGAGCGTGGGTGTTCCCCCGCCGAAGAAGACCGTGTCCATCGGGCGCAGCGCACCCGCCTCGTCGAGCACGTTTCGCGCGAGATCGATCTCGGCGAGCAGCGTGGAGGCGTAGTCCTCCTGACGGGCGCCGCGCAGTTCGCTCGAGGTGTAGGTGTTGAAGTCGCAGTATCCGCACCGCACGCGGCAGAACGGGATGTGGAGGTACGCCGAGAAGGGAACCGAGGGATCGATCGGCAGATCGGCCGGCAGGCGGCCGTCGGACGGTGCGGGATCGCCGAGAGGAAGGGGCCCCGCCATCAGAGGGGGGTCGCGTAGAGCGGGGAGATCGCCCGGAGATAGCGGGCGAAGAGCTCGCGACGGCGACGCTTCACGAGCGGCGGCACCGTGCGGTAGAGCAGGGAGTTGGGGGCGTCGAACGCGCGCACCGTGAACCAGACCTCGTCGTTGTCCTCGCGCCAGTCGACGTCGAAGGACTCCTCGCCGCTGACGACCGAGCCGCCGACGGTGCCGAGCACGAAACCGATGCGTCGAGCCTCCTCGGTGACCGAGATCACACGCAACTCGGCATCCGCGCGCATGCCCGACAGACGACCGCGCACGCGCAGCGTCATGCCCGGGCCCACGAACGGAGTCCCTTCGGCATCGTAACGGGGCTCGACGTCGCGCTTGCTGGGGGCGATCGGGTTGCCCTCGGCATCGAAGCTCACGCCCGCGTACGCCGGGCCGGGCGCGGGTCGCACGTCTTCGATCGCGAGGCCGGCCGCGCGCTGCGCCGTCCACGACAGCAGAGCTTCGCCGGCGGTCTGGAACCGCTCCGCTCCAGATCCGATCCGCCAGGACTCCTCCGCCGGGAAGCTGCGCTCCGGCGGGTACTGCATCAGATCGGGCGCGTGGGTGGCACCCACGGCCGCATAGTCCACCGTGTCGTCTCGGAAGTTCCCGCGCCGCATGAGATCCAGCCTACTGGCGGTTGCCTGGACGAACACCCCACTCGCGCGCCTCGGCGGCGACGATGCGGGTGTACCGCGCGTGGGTGCGGCGCTGGATCAGCCTCAGCGCGGGCGACAGCAACCACCACACGAGGGTCGCGGGGCGCGAGATCGAACGGGCGGTGAACACACCGTCGTCGAGCACGAACGATTCCTCTCCGTAGATCGGATGACCCGGGCGCGTCTCGTACCCGAAACCCCGCTCATCCGCCCACACCACCCGGATCGGTTCGGAGAATCGGATACCGAGCACACGCTTGGCCAGCACGCCCTCGGCGTTCGCGACCGGCGCGGACGCCGGGCCGTCGAAACCCGCCCGCCGCTTGAACTCCCAGGAGCGGATCAGCGTGCGCACGGCATCCTGATCCTCCGGAGCGACCGCGATGCTGCGCTCGGACAGGCGCATCCCCGCCGGCACGTCGACGATCGGATGCCGCGTCATCCCGCGCGTGTACGGCGGGAGCGGCCTCACTACTTCTTGTCCTTGCCCTCGACGTCGCCCGACAGCGCGGCGATGAACGCCTCCTGGGGGACCTCGACGCGGCCGACCATCTTCATGCGCTTCTTGCCCTCCTTCTGCTTCTCGAGGAGCTTGCGCTTGCGGGTGATGTCACCGCCGTAGCACTTGGCGAGCACGTCCTTGCGGATGGCGCGGATCGTCTCGCGAGCGATGATGCGTGCACCGATCGCCGCCTGGATCGGCACCTCGAACTGCTGGCGAGGGATGAGCTTGCGCAGACGCTCGGCCATCATCGTGCCGTAGGCGTAGGCCTTGTCGCGGTGGACGATCGAGCTGAACGCGTCGACCTTCTCGCCCTGGAGCAGGATGTCGACCTTCACGAGGTCGGCCTCCTGCTGCCCCGCGGGCTCGTAGTCGAGCGAGGCATAGCCCTGCGTCTTGGACTTGAGCTGGTCGAAGAAGTCGAAGACGATTTCGCCGAGCGGCATCATGTAGCGCAGCTCGACGCGCTCCTCCGAGAAGTACTCCATGCCGAGCAGCGAGCCGCGACGCGACTGGCAGAGCTCCATGACCGTGCCGACGTAGTCCTTCGGGAGCAGGATCGCGGTCTTGACGATCGGTTCCGACACGGAGCCGATGCGGCCGTCGGGGTACTCACTCGGATTCGTGACCGTCACGGTCTCGCCGGTGTCGGAGGTCAGCACCTCGTAGATCACGCTCGGCGCCGTGGTGATGAGGTCGAGTCCGAACTCGCGCGAGAGCCGCTCGGTGATGATCTCGAGGTGCAGCAGGCCGAGGAAGCCGCAGCGGAAACCGAAACCGAGAGCCACCGACGTCTCCGGCTCGTACTGCAGGGAGGCATCCGAGAGCTTGAGCTTGTCGAGGGCTTCGCGGAGTTCGGCGTAGTCGCTGCCGTCGATGGGATAGATACCCGAGAAGACCATCGGCTTCGGGTCGGTGTATCCGGACAGCGCGTCGGTCGCGGGCTTGCGTGCCGACGTGACGGTGTCACCGACCTTCGACAGTCGCACATCCTTCACGCCCGTGATGAGGTACCCCACCTCGCCGACCCCGAGTCCCTTGGTCGGGATCGGCTCGGGGCTCGACACGCCGACTTCGAGCGCCTCGTGGTTCGCGCCGGTCGACATCATCTGGATGCGCTCGCGCGGCGACAGACTGCCGTCGACCATGCGGACGTAAGTGACCACGCCGCGGTAGGCGTCGTAGACCGAGTCGAAGATCATCGCGCGCGCCGGAGCATCCGCGTCACCCACCGGAGCGGGGATCTCCTTGACGAGTCGATCGAGAAGCGCCTCGACGCCCACGCCGGTCTTGCCGGAGACGCGGAGGACGTCTTCCGGCTTGCCGCCGATGAGCGAAGCGAGCTCCTTGGCGTACTTGTCGGGGTCGGCGGCCGGGAGGTCGATCTTGTTCAGCACCGGGATGATGTGCAGATCGTTCTCGAGCGCGAGGTAGAGGTTCGCGAGGGTCTGCGCCTCGATGCCCTGCGCCGCGTCGACGAGCAGGATCGCTCCCTCGCACGCGGCCAGCGAGCGGGAGACCTCGTACGTGAAGTCGACGTGGCCCGGGGTGTCGATCATGTTGAGCGCGAACGTCTCGCCCTCGATCTCCCAGGGCATGCGCACGGCCTGGCTCTTGATCGTGATGCCGCGCTCACGCTCGATGTCCATGCGGTCCAGGTACTGAGCGCGCATGTCTCGGTCGGAGACGACACCGGTGATCTGCAGCATGCGGTCGGCGAGGGTCGACTTGCCGTGATCGATGTGCGCGATGATGCAGAAATTTCGGATCTGCGTCGCGGGCGTCGCGGCAGGCTGAAGCGGAGTGAGAGCGCGTGGGGACATGTTGCGTCGATTCTACGGTGAGGGAGGCCTAATGCCCGATTCCGCCGATCCGGTGGTAACGTCGCCCAGGTCTCCGGCGTGGAACCGAGTTCCACGGAGGAAACGACCCCGTAACATCTTTTTGGTATACCGGAACGTGCGAAGAGGCGCGTCCGGAGTGAAGCACATTGATCGGATCCGCAACGGTGATCCCGTTCGGCTCTGGTGAAGAGAGAGATACCGACCTTGATCAAGTACCTGCTGCGTCGAGCACTGGGCTGGCTGCTCATGATCGTCGTGGCGACGAACCTCACGTACTTCCTCGCCTGGCTCTATCTGGACCCGCGCAGCAACTACGTCGGGCGCCGCCCCCCTCTCAACGAGGAGCAGATCGAAGCGCTGCTCCGCCCCCGCAACCTCGACGACACGGTCCCCCTCCTCGAGCGCTGGTGGACGTGGTTCAGCAACATCCTCTTCCACTGGAACTGGGGGCTCAGCCCCACGGGCGACTCGGTGAACGACCAGGTCGCGTACCGAGTCTGGGTCAGCGCCGAACTCGTCCTCGGGGCCACCATCCTGTTCACCGTGATCGGCATCGCGCTCGGCGTCTACACCGCCTCCCGCCAGTACAAGCTCGCCGACCGGATCGGCCAGGCGACCTCGATCATCACGATGAACATCCCGATCGTCGTCGCGTCGCTGGGAATCGTGCTGCTCGCGATCCAGGCGAACAGCGCGACCGGGACGCGGATCTTCTTCGTCACGGGCGCAGCGAGTCCGGGGGTGAGCGGGTTCTTCCCCGTGCTCATCGATGCGCTGCAACATCTGATACTCCCGACGATCGCGCTGATCCTCGTCAGCTACGCCGGCATCCACTTCCTGCAGCGCTCGCTGCTGCTCGACAACATCAACGCCGACTACGTGCGCACCGCGCGCGCCAAGGGGTTGACCAAGTCCCAGGCGATCCGCCGCCACGCGCTGCGCACCTCGCTGATCCCCGTGACGACCCAGGTGGCCTTCTCCATCCCGGCGGTCTTCACCGGCGCCGTCCTGACCGAATCGATCTTCGGCTGGAACGGCATGGGCAAGTACTTCACACAGACCATCGCGACGAACGACATCCACGGCGTCGTCGCCGTCGCGGCCTTCGGCGCAGTGATGACCGCGATCGGCGCCGTCCTCTCGGACATCGCCGTGGTCATCCTCGATCCACGAGTGCGGGTGAGCTGAACCATGAGCATCGCAGACCTCTCCGATCCCCTCCGCCACGGCGACGACCCGCCGGCGACCCCGGTGCGCACACCGCGCAAGCGGATGTCGAAGTTCGAACTCTACGGTCGCCGCTTCCTGCGCAACCGCGGTGCCGTCGCGGGCGCGGTGATCTTCGTCATCATCGTGCTGTTCGCCCTCATCGGCCCCCTCTTCCAGCAGTACGACCACATCGAACTGGACTTCCTCGCACTGACGAAGCCCCCGTCGGCCGAGCACTGGTTCGGTACGAACGGCGCGGGCAACGACCTCTACGCCCAGGTCGTCGTCGGCCTGCAGCGGTCGCTCATGATCGCCCTGGCCGTGTCGATCGGAACGACCGTGCTCTCCGCGCTCATCGGCGCGGCAGCCGCGTACTTCGGTGGCGTGTTCGAGCGCGGAGTGCTCGTCGTCATCCACTTCCTCATGGTCGTGCCGACGTTCCTCATCCTCGCGATGATCTCGAACAGCGCCGGCGGCGATTGGCGGATCATCGCGGTCATCATGATCGCGATCAACTGGTTCTTCCCCGCCCGCGTGATCTGGACGCTCTCCCTCTCCCTGCGCGAACGCGAATACATCTCCGCCGCGAAGTACATGGGCGTGCCCGGATTCCGGATCGTGCTGCGCCACATGCTCCCCAACATCGGATCGCTGCTGGTCATCAACTTCACGCTCGGCGTGGTCGGCGCGGTGCAGACCGAGACCAGCCTGTCGTTCCTCGGCTTCGGTGTGAAGGCGCCGGACGTGTCTCTCGGCTCGCTCATCGGCTCCGGCTCGGCGACCATCACGAGCGCACCCTGGCTGTTCTACTTCCCCGCGGCCGCGCTCACCCTCCTCACCATCTCGATGGCTCTGATCGCCGACGGTCTGCGCGATGCCCTCGACCCGACCTCTGCCGCGGGAGGCCGCGCATGACCGCTCCCATCCTCTCCGTCCGCGACCTGCGCGTCAGTTTTCCCTCGGAGGCCGGTCGCGTCGACGCGGTGCGCGGCATCTCGTTCGACCTCGAAGCCGGCCGCACGCTGAGCATCGTGGGCGAGTCCGGCTCGGGCAAGTCCGTCACCTCGCTGGCGATCATGGGCCTGCTGACCGAGAACGCGAAGGTCGAAGGATCGATCGTCTTCGACGGCCAGGAACTGATCGGCAAGACGGATGCCCAGCTGTCGATGATCCGTGGGAACGGCCTGTCCATGGTCTTCCAGGATCCGCTCACATCTCTGACGCCCGTCTTCACGATCGGCGATCAGCTGGTCGAAGCGCTCACCGTGCACAAGAGCATGGGCAAGAAAGAGGCCCAGGCCCGCGCGATCGAGCTCCTCCGTCTCGTCGGCATCCCGAATCCGGAGCGGCGCCTGAAGGCGTTCCCGCACGAGTTCTCGGGCGGTATGCGCCAGCGCGTGGTCATCGCCATCGCCATGGCGAACAACCCCAAACTGATCATCGCCGACGAGCCCACGACCGCCCTCGACGTCACGATCCAGGCGCAGATCCTCGACCTGCTCGGCACGGCGCAGCGCGAGACCGGCGCCGCGGTGATCCTCATCACCCACGACATGGGGGTCGTCGCCAAGACGGCCGACGACGTCCTCGTCATGTACGCGGGACGCGCCGTCGAGCAGGCGCCGGTGCGCGAGCTCTTCCACCACACGCGGATGCCGTACTCGATCGGCCTCCTCGGCGCGATGCCCCGGGTCGACGCCGCCGAGAAGGTACCGCTCATCCCGATCCACGGCAATCCCCCACTGCTGATCGACCTTCCGGACGCCTGCCCGTTCGCGGCCCGATGCCCGATCGCGATCGACGCGTGCCGCGCGTCGGAGCCCGAACTGCTCCCGGTGCCGACCAGCACGTCCAGCGAGCATCGCGCCGCGTGCATCCGATCGCACGAGATCGACGACGGCGGCATGCTCGGCGGGCTGCCCGTCTACCCCGTGCCGCCGATCCCGGAGAGCGCGCTGACCCGCACCCCGCGGGAGGAACGCCCGATCGCACTCGAGGTCACCAACCTCACAAAGACGTTCCCGCTGCTCAAGGGCGCCTTCGTCAAGCGCCGCGTGGGTTCGGTCCACGCGGTCAAGGGCGTCACCTTCGACGTGCGCAAGGGTGAGACGATGGCGATCGTCGGGGAGTCCGGCAGCGGTAAGTCCACGACCCTCCTGCAGATCATGGACTTCGTGCCGCAGGAGAACGGCGACATCCGCATCGGCGGCAAGAGCGTCTCCGACGTCAAGCGCGGCGCCGAGGAGCGCCACCTGCGGCGCGACATCCAGATCGTGTTCCAAGACCCGATGGGCGCCCTCGACCCGCGCATGACCGTCGCCGACATCATCGCCGAACCGCTGCACGCCATCGGCGTCAAGGGAGACGAGGCCGACAACCGCGTCGACGAGCTCATGGATCTCGTCGGTCTCGATCCGGCGCACTCGGATCGGTTCCCCGGAGCCTTCTCGGGTGGACAGCGACAGCGCATCGGAATCGCCCGCGCCCTCGCCACCAACCCCAAGATCATCGTGCTCGACGAGCCCGTCTCGGCGCTCGACGTGTCGATCCAGGCCGGCGTGATCAACCTTCTCGACGAGCTCAAGGTGAAGCTCGGGATCTCCTACCTCTTCGTGGCGCACGACCTCGCCGTCGTCCGCCACATCGCCGATCGCGTCGCGGTGATGTACCTCGGCGCCTTCGTCGAGGAGGGCGACGTCGACAGTGTGTTCGACGATCCGCAGCATCCGTACACGCAGGCACTGCTGTCGGCGATCCCCGTTCCCGATCCCGACATCGAGCGCGCTCGCGAGCGGATCGTCCTCTCGGGCGATCTCCCCAGCCCGACCGAGGAGGTGCGCGGCTGCTCGTTCGTCAGCCGGTGCCCCCTCTACCCGACGCTCGCGCCGGAGCAGCAGGCGCGGTGCGAGGGCGAGGTGCCCGCATTGACGGGTGCGTCGTCCGCGCACATGAACGCGTGCCACTTCCGGTAACGGTTAACAACGATTAATCGACCTCGACGCACGACAGGCTTAACCTCTCCCCATCCCCACAGGCCGACACGGCACAAGAAGGAGCACCAAACCATGAAAAGGCATCAGAAGCTGCTGGGCGCTCTCGCCCTCAGCGGCGCCCTCGCACTCGTCATGAGCGGTTGCGCATCGGGCGGCGACGGCGGTAGCACCGACAACGGCGGCGAAGCCGAAACCGTCACGGGCGCGGACTACAACCCGCAGCCCCGCGAGAATCTGCAGGAGGGCGGCGAGGTCACCTTCCCCATCGGTGAGATCACCCCGCAGATGAACGCCAACCACTCCGACGCCACGGTCGACACCGCGACGCTCTGGGAGTGGTACAACCCTCAGACGATCCTCATGACGCCGGAGGGCGAGGCATACGCCAACCCGAACTACCTGACCGACTGGACCACCGAGGTCGTGGACGACAAGACCGTCGTCACCTACACGATCAATCCCGACGCCGTGTGGAACGACGGGACGCCGATCGACTGGACCGCCTACGAGCAGACCTGGAAGGCGCTGCGGTCGACGGATGAGGGCTACGTCCCCAACTCCACCGACGGTTACTCGCTGATCGAGAGCGTCGAGCAGGGCACCGACGACCGCCAGGCCGTCGTGACGTTCACCCAGGTCTACCCCTGGACGAACGGCCTGTTCTGGCACCTCGTCAACCCGAACATCAACACCCCGGAGCTCTTCAACGAGGGCTACCTCAACGAGGCGAACCCCGACTGGGGTGCAGGCCCCTATGAGATGACCGAGTTCGACCCCAAGGGCGGCACGGTCATCTTCGAGCCGAACCCGGACTGGTGGGGCGACAAGCCGCTGCTCGACAAGGTCACCTTCCGTCAGCTCGACGACACCGCCGAGATCAACGCGTTCAAGGCCGGCGAGATCAACATGGCGTCGACCGGCACGTCCGACCGCCTCGCGCAGGTCGCCGACATGGATGACGTCGTCACCTACAAGGCCCAGCGCACCGCCACCAACCTCATGCAGCTGAATGCCGAGCGCCCTCAGCTCGCCGACATCAAGGTGCGCGAGGCGATCATGAAGGCGATCGACCGTGAGCAGCTCAAGGAGGTCGTCTGGAACGGCCTGGGCTACACCGAGGAGCCGGCCGGCTCGCTCATCCTCTTCCCGTTCCAGGACGGTTTCGTCGACTCGCTCAGCGAGGCCGGCTGGAAGTTCGACGACGACGAGGCGAACGGCCTTCTCGACGAGGCGGGCTGGGTCGCGGGTAGCGACGGCATCCGTGAGAAGGACGGCGTGCGACTCGCCGTCAACCTCCCGGTGTTCGGTGACGACCCGATCGTCGAGACGCGCGGAAAGGTCATCCAGGCGCAGCTCAAGGCGATCGGCGTCGAGGTCACGGTCGACGTGCGTCCGACGTCGGAGTTCTCGACGACGGTGACGACGAAGGACTGGGACATCATCCTCATGGGCTTCTCGTCGAGCGACCCCTACGGGTTCGCGTACTTCTGCCAGGTCTACTGCTCCGACAGCGGCCTGAACCTGTCGGCCACCGGCACCCCGGAGCTCGACGAGAAGATCGCGGGCGTCGCGGACCTCCCCACCGCGGAGGAGCAGATCGCCGAGGGCACCAAGGTCGAGACCGAGGTCATCAAGGAGACGTGGGGCATCCTGCCTCTGTACTCCGGCCCCGAGATCCGCACGGTGACCAAGGGACTCGCCAACCTCACCCCCGAGACCTACACGGGTCTCGACCTCTTCGGGCTCCTGCCCGTCGAGAACGTGGGCTGGGAGAAGTGATCTAGCACTCACCCATAGTGTGGGGGTCGGCGAGAGATCGCCGGCCCCCACACGCGTCTACCCAGGGAATCCGTACTGCGCACCCCCCCTGGACGAGGCTGCGCATTCGGATTAATTTCTCGCACACGCACAGACGGAGTCCAAAGGAGGGCGCTCATGCTGAAAGACAAGAAGCTGAAAGACAAGAAGACGACTGTCCGGAACTCGATCGTCGGGGTCGCGGCGGCTTTGATGCTCACCCTGGGGTCGGCGATCCCCGCAGGTGCTGTCGTCGACATCACGCATCCCGGTGACGGCGGAGGTGGGGGCGGTGCGGGTCCTTGGCCCATCAAGTGCATCAAATACTGCCCCGGACCGCGTTGACGCATCCCGCGACGAGCAGGCGGGGTCGGTGGTCTTCCACCGGTCCCGCTTTCTCGTGCGGTGCGCGGGCTGCGCACCTAGGCTGAGAGCGTGAGCGTCCAGATCGTCTTCGTGCACGGCATCCGCACGTCGGCCACCATGTGGCGTTCGCAACAAGCGTTCCTCGACGCGCGGGGGTACGCACACACCGCGGTCGACCTGCCGGGGCACGGCACGCGCATCGCCGAGGACTTCACGCTCCACGAGGCCCTGCACACGATCGATGCCGCCGTCCGCGATGCGGCGACGCGCGGACCGGTGCTGCTGGTCGGGCACTCCATGGGCGGAATCCTGTCTCTCGCCTACACCGGAGGCGGGGAGACGACACCGGTCGCGGGCCTCGTCGCGGCGTCGTGCACCGCGTTGCCCGTCGGTGCCGGGCTCGCCGCCTATCGCTGGCTCGCGCGCGCGATGGATTCACTACCCGACCGCGGACGCTGGCTCTCGGATCGTGTGCTCGACGCGACGATCCCCCCGGATACCCGCGAAGACTTCGGCGCAGGCGGCTACGCGCTCGACGCGCAGGACATCGCCCTGGGCAGCCTCGCGGCGCTCGACCTCGCCGCGGCGGTCGCCCGCATCCGACTGCCGCTCTGGTTCGTCAACGGTCAGTACGACCAGCTGCGTCGCCACGAGACGCTCTTCTGCTCGCTGGCCCCCCAGGCCGAACTCATCGTGGTACCGCGCACCACGCATCTCGTCACGGCGATGCGACCTCGCGTCTTCAACGCCGTGCTGCAGCTCGCGATCGCGACCCTCGAGAAAAAGAGCTCATGACCTCTGCGGCTGCCTCGCGAGGCCGGTGAGCACTCCGCCTGCGAGCGACAGCACCGCGGCGGCGGCGAAGACGAGCCAGAATCCTCCCACCAGCGCCACGAGTCCCGCCCCGAGCACCGGACCGATCAGCTGGCCGAGAGCGGCCGTGACGTTCACGATGCCGAGATCGCGGGCGTGGTCCTTCTCATCGGGCAGCAGATCGGCCGCGAACGCGAGGCCGACGGTCGAGAACGCGCCGTAGCCGAGCCCCATGAGGGCGGCGGCGACCATCGTCATCTCGAAGGTCGGCACGAGCGCGATCGCCACACCGGATGCCGCCTGCACGACCGTGGCGATCACGGCGAGCCGGCGCCGGTCGCCCGTGCGGTCCGACAGGATGCCGGTGAGAACGGATGCCGCGACCACGAACAGCGTGTAGACGACGATGAGCAGCAGCAGGTTGTCCTGCGCCGTCGACGACGGCTGACCGAGTCCGTGCAGCAGGAAGAAGAGGAAAAGCGCGGTCCCCAACGCGTTGCCGATATTGGTCACGAGGCGCCCGGCGAGCATCCACGCGAAGTCGCGATCGCGCAGCGAGGCGAGGGGCCGACGGTCGCGGGTCGTCGGCCGCACGGCCTCCGACGCGGAGGGATCGGGGAGCACCAGGGCCACCGCACTGCCGACCGCCGCGATCACGGCGGCGAGGAGCAGATACCCCGAGACGATGTCGAGCCCGAGGAGAACGACGAGACCGACGCCCAGCACGATCCCGACGGCCTGGCTCGACCCGACGGCCGCGGATGCCGCGCCCCGCTGGGTCGTGGGCAGTTGGTCCGCGATCATCGCGGTGAAGGCCGCCGACGACACCGCGACACCGATCGATACACCGACCCACGCCCCACCGACCGCCCAGGGCCCCTCGGAGAAACCGGTGAGCACCAGGAAGGCCGCGGTCGTCCACACGCCCGCCAGCGCCCACGGACGCCGTCGAGGGCGCCCCGGTCGAGCACGATCCGACAGCGCCCCGGCGAGCGGTCCGGCGACGATGCCCGCGAGTCCGCCGATGCCGAGGACGAGCCCCGAGGAGACCACTCCCCGGATCCAATCGTCTTCGGGGGTGTCGAGCTGCAGCGGCAGGAGGAGCTGCACGGGCGTGAGCTGCACGGTCCAGATGGCGAGCCAGGCGAGGGTGAACAGCGACATCCATCGCGCGCCGACCCGCGTCGCCGCGGTCATTGCGCGCTCCGCTCGATCGCCACCGCGGTGCGCGTGCGGGCGATGGCGTCGCGGTACCAGTCGTACGAAGCCTTGGGTGTGCGCTCCCCCGTGGTGAAATCGACGTGCACGAGGCCGAAGCACTGGGTGAATCCGTCGGCCCACTCCCAGTTGTCCAGGAGCGACCAGACCGTGTACTCCTCGACGGGAACGCCCGCGGCCATCGCCTCGCCCACCGCCGCGATGTGCGCGGCGAGGTAGTCGATGCGTTCGGCGTCGTCGATGCGGACCGCGCCGTCGGGCTCGGGGAACGAGGCGCCGTTCTCGCCGATGATCACCGGCGGCATGTGCGGATGCCGGCGATGGAGGTCGATGAGCAGATCGCGGAGCGCCTCGGGCACGATCGGCCACTCCGGGCCGAAACCGGTGACGGGCGCCCCGGGCGTCGGCACGATCTCGAACGGCAGTGGTCCCGCCGGATCGGCGACGGTCACCGTCGTCGGGTTGTAGAAGTTGATGCCGTAGAAGTCGATCGACGCCGCGATGCGCGCGAGTTCACCGTCGAGCACGGGCATCGGCGGCAGGCCGAACGCCTCGAGGTCGGGGTACTCACCCGCGAGCAGGGGTTCGCTGAACAGCCCGTTGTGGAGCGTGTCGTACATGGTCGCCGCCACGAGGTCTTCCCGCGATGCGGTGAGCGGCAGCACGCGGGTGTGATTGTTGACGAGTCCGACGGCCGTCGCGCCCCGCGAACGCAGCGCCTCGGCGGCGTACGCGTGCGCCAGGAGCTGATGGTGGACGGTCGGCAGGGCGTGGAAGAGCAGCGGTCGTGCGGGGGCGAGCGCCCCGGTGCCGTACCCCTGCAGCGTGGTCATCGCCGGTTCGTTGAGCGTGTACCAGTGGGTCACCCGATCGCCGAGCCGATCCGCCACGATCGCGGCATAGTCCGCGAAGCGTTCGGCCGTATCGCGGACGAGCCAGCCGCCGTCGGACTCCACCGCGCTCGGCATCTCCCAGTGGTACAGCGTCGGGAACGGGGTCGCGCCGACCTCGAGCAGGGCATCGACGAAGCGGGAGTAGTGATCGAGCGCGGCGGTGCTGGCCGGGCCGCGCCCGTCCGGCTGCACCCGCGCCCACGGAATCGAGAAGCGATAGCGGTCGATGCCGAGGTCCGCCACCAGGGCGACATCCGCCTCCGGATGCCGATAGCTGTCGCACGCGCGTTGCGGCGTCGAGGCGTCTCGCACCGCACCCGGCACATCGACGAAATCGTCCCAGATCGAGCGTCCTCCCCCGTCGTCGGAGGGAGAGCCTTCGATCTGGATGGCGGACGTCGCCGCGGACCAGCGGAGACCTGAGGGCAGAACGGTATCGCGGGAAGCAGAACTCATGTCGCTCCTTGGCGTCTGTGTCGGGTGATCCTGATTCTGCACCCGGTACCGCGTTTCGCGCGACCGAGTTCCGCGATCGGCTCGTCGTGTCGGACTCCGGACGCCACCCGAGAGGCGTCGTTTCGCGTGATCCGCCCGACTGCTGGTAGAGTTGCTTCTTGGCTTGCGTGTGGGTTCTTCCCTCACGACCGTCGTGCAGCAGCCCTCTTCTGCTGCCGGCACTCCGAATCACTCCTGTACAGAAAGCGTCCACACGTGGCAAACATCAAGTCGCAGATCAAGCGCAACAAGACCAACGAGAAGGCTCACGAGCGCAACAAGGCCGTGAAGAGCGAGCTCAAGACCCTCGTTCGTCAGACCAAGGCAGCCGTCGCCGCAGGCGACAAGGCAGCCGCCGAGGCCACCCTCAAGAAGGCCGCCGTCAAGCTCGACAAGGCCGTCAGCAAGGGTGTCCTGCACAAGAACCAGGCGTCGAACCGCAAGTCGGCCATCGCCAAGTCGGTCGCCGCTCTCTGAGCCAGCACCGCTGAGAAAGGCCCGTCCCGTTCGCGGGGCGGGCCTTCTTCGTGTCGGTGACGCGTGCAGGCTTTTCCCCTGACGCGACGGAGCGGAGTGGCGGACTACTCCTCGCCGAACGGGCGACGGGTGGCGATGACCGTCACCATGCGCTCGAGCGCGAAGATCGGGTCGCGCGATGCGCCCTTCACCTCGGCATCAGCCCGTGCCGTCGCCTGGATCGCGAGCCCGAGCGAGCGCTCGTTCCACCCGGCGAGATCGCGTCGTGCACGATCGACCTGCCAGTCCTTCATGCCGAGGCGCTGGGCGAGCTGACGGCTCGGTTCCCGGTTTCCCGCGACACGCGCCATGGTGCGCAGCTTCATCGCGAAGGCCGCCACCATCGGCACCGGATCGGCGCCCGACGACAGCGCGTGCCTCAGCGAGATGAGCGCCTCGCCGTAGCGACCGGCGATCGCCGTGTCGGCGACGACGAAGGCGGAGACCTCGACGCGGCCGCCGTAGTACTTGGTGACGATGTCGTCGGTCACATCGCCCTCGACATCGCCGATGAGCTGCTGGCAAGCGGCGGCGAGCTCGGTGAGGTCGTCGGCGAAGGCCGAGACGAGCGCCCGCAGCGCCGAGGGCTGGATGCGCTTCTTCGCGGCCTTGAACTCACCGGCGGCGAAATCGACGCGGTCACCGTCGCGCTTGATGGCGGGGCAGGCGATCTCGATGCCCTCCCCCGTTCCGGCGCGCAGAGCGTCGAGAAGCTTCTTACCGCGCACGCTGGCTCCGGTGTGCCGGAGGATCACGGTGGCACCGTCCTGCGGCTGGTCGAGGTACGACACGGCCTCCTGCAGGAAGGCATCGGAGCAGCGCTCGACGCCCGAGACCCTCACGAGCCGCGGCTCGCCGAAGAGCGACGGCGACGTCATGGCGAGCAGGGTGCCGGGTGCGTAGTCGTCGGCGCGGATGTCGCTGACCTCGAGGGCCGGGTCCTCCGCGCGCAGATAGTCGCGGATGCCGGCGATCGCACGCTCGGCGCAGATCTCCTCGGGCCCGGACACCAGCACGAGCGGGGCGGGACGCGGTTCTCGCCAGGAGACCTGGGGGATCTTCGACGGCTGCTTGGCGGCGGTGCGGGAAGAGGATCGCGGAGCTGCCATGGATCCAGCCTACTCGCGGGCACCGACGTCGGACTCCGTCCAGACCGCGATCCTGCCGTCGTCGATCCCCAGCAGGATGCGTCCCTGTCGATCGGTGCGTAGAACGTGCGCCCCGACCGCCGTGAGCAGGTCGAGCGTCTCCGCGCGCGGATGGCCGTAGTCGTTGTCGATGCCCGCGCTGAAGACCGCGATCGCCGGACGGACCGCCTCGTAGATCGCGGGATCCTGATCGGCACTGCCATGATGGGCGACCTTGACCACGTCATAGCGTCCCGCCAGACGGGCGTTGCGCGCGAGCATCCGCTGCGCTTCGGCCGACAGGTCGCCGAGGTAGAGCGAGCGCGGCACGCCACCCCCGGAGACCTCCATCACGACGCTCGCGTCGTTGCCGGAGGGGAACACCGCCGACTCGCGGAGCGGCCAGAGCACCCGCCAGGTCGATGCACCGAGCGTGCCGCGCATCCCCGCCGTCGCCTCGGTGACAGTCGCACCACCGGCCCCCAGCCCGTCGAGGATCCGCTGTTCCTCCGCCTCGACGACAGGTCCGTGGAGCACCGCGTCGACCCGTCCGCGCACGGCGTCCACTCCCCCGACATGATCGAGGTCGAAGTGCGTCACCACGAGGAGGTCGATGCGGTCGATGCCGAGCGACCGCAGGCAGTCGCCGAGCGGGCCCGGCTCCGGACCGGTGTCGATCAGTGCGACTTCTCCTTCCGATCGCACGAGCAGCGCATCCCCCTGCCCCACGTCGCACGCCGCGATCGACCAGCCGGATGGCGCCGACATCGCCGCGAGCGGCCCCTGCAGAGCGAGATGCGCGCCGCCGAGCGAGAGCGCCACGATGAGCACCACCGCCGCGACGCGGTACGTCCAGGAGAACCACCGGCCTCGGCGGCCGCCGACGTCGCTCGTTCCTCGCCGCCCGCGCACGATGATCCCAGGGCGGCGCTGAGCATCGCGACGAGCACGGCACTGCCGATGCCGGGAACCAGGGATGCCTGCGCGAGCGGCAATCGCGCGCTCACCGTCGCGGTCACCGAGATCCATGCCGCGGGCAACCAGGCGGATGCCGCGAGAAGATCGGCGAGCATCGGGATCGGCGCGGCGAGGCAGGCGAGAAGACCGATCACGGTCGCGATCGGCGCCGCGGGAGCGGCGAGCAGGTTGGCGGCGATCCCCACCAGGGACTGCTGCTCGGCGAACAGCGCGATGATCGGGCCGCAGGCCAGTTGGGCGGCGAGGGGCACCGAGATCGCGAGAGCGAGCGGCTGCGGCATCCACCGAGCGAGCCCGCGCGCGAGCGGAGGCGCCAGCAGGATGAGCGCTCCCGACGCCGCGACCGACAGGGCGAACCCGGCCGTCGCGGCCAGCCAGGGGTCGGCGATGAGGATGCCGGTGGCGCACAGCGCGAGCATCCCCGCGCCCGCGCTCGGACGGCCGAGGAGCACCGTGAGCATCGCGACCCCGGCCATCACCGCCG
Organism: Microbacterium sp. NPDC087868; assembly: GCF_044900755.1. Lineage (NCBI taxonomy): Bacteria > Bacillati > Actinomycetota > Actinomycetes > Micrococcales > Microbacteriaceae > Microbacterium > Microbacterium sp. NPDC087868. Next base: position 191,411 of record NZ_JBJDNO010000001.1, on the reverse strand, counting down.
CGCGGATCACGCTGGGTTCGGGGGTCACCAGCACCACGAACCCCGCCAGTGCGAGGGCCGCGACGACGATCCGCAGACGGCGCCCACCCCCGCACAGGGCCACGAGAAAGAACGCCGCCGCGACCACGATCGCGCAGTTGGCGCCGGACACGGCCGTGAGGTGACTGAGGCCGCTCGTGCGCATGTCGTCGTTCAGCGCGTCGGAGACCGCCCGGGTGTCACCGACAGCGAGACCGGGCAGCAACCCCGCACCCGGCTCGGGCAGGCGCGTCGCTCGCTCGATGAACGCGCTGCGCGCGCCAGCCGCAACCGCGAAGACCCCCGAAGCCGGGCGCACGATCTCCGCCTCGCTCGCGAAGACGACGACCGTGGCGCGCTCGCCCGCATCCGTCGCCTCCATCTGCCCCGTCACACGGATCGTCGCGCCGAGATCGAAGCCTTCGGCCGGCTCGATACCGATGCGCACCGGCGCCGAGACCGCCACCTTCTCGTCCGACGAACCGACGGAGCTCGACTGCGCCTCGAACCAGAGACGCCCGTCCTTCCCGACCGACGCCGACGACGACACGTCCGCGACCACGTCGACCGCATACGCCTCTCGCTCACGAACCGCCTCGCGTGCCGGCATCGCGAGGCAGGCTGTCGTCGCCACCGCGGCCGCCGCCGCGAGCACCACGATCATGAGGCCCCCGCGCTCCACGCCACGCGCACGGGAGCGCCCGACGATTGCCCCGGCGACGACAGCGGCCAGCACGCAGAAGGCAGCCACCGCGCCCGCGATCTGCGGGAGGAACACGCACAGCAGCCCCGTGGCCCATGTTCCCCCGGCGATCGGCAGCAGTCGGAGGTCGCGTCTCCTCACACCCGCACGCCGTCGCGCAGACCCTCGAGCAGCTTCTCGCCGATGCCCGGCACGGCGAGAAGGTCATCGACGGTCTGGAAACGCCCGTTCTCGTCGCGCCACGAGATGATGCGCTCGGCCAGCGCGGGGCCGATGCGCGGAAGGGTCTCGAGCGCCGCCTGATCCGCGGAGTTCAGGTCGATTCGGTCGTCGCCCGGAGTCGTCGTCCCCGAGCCCGGAGTCGTCCCGGAACCCGGTACGAGAGCGCCCGCGCCGACGACGGGCACGACCACCTGCTCACCGTCGGTCACGATGCGGGCGAGGTTGATCGCGGCGAGGTCGGCCTCCTCGGTCGTGCCGCCGGCCGCAGCGAGGGCGTCGACGATCCGGGCATCGATCGCGAGCACGTACAGGCCCGGCTTCTCGACGGCGCCGAGGACGTGCACGTAGAGCTCCCCGCCCGGCGCGGTTGCTCCCGCGGCATCGGTCGCACCGGTCGACTCGTCTCCGATCGAGACCGTCTCGACGGGCGCGGCCTGCCCGCGGAGGATCCCGAGCCCGACCGCGACCGAGAGCACGACGAGGGCGAGCACGACCGCCGCTCCGGTGCTCAGACGCAGGCGCCGGGGCGCAGACGGAGGATCCACGAGCGCAGCATCCACGGGCAGGGCGTCATCGAGAGGTGCTTCGGTCGGCGGCATCCGCCCACGCTAGGCCGCCCGATTCCGCCTTTCCGCGCCACTTTCCGCGCGCAGTGGATAACTCCGACCGATCGCGCGCCGTGCAGAACCACACCCGCCGGAACGCCGAGACCGCCGCCCGGCATCCGGACGGCGGTCTCGATCGAGCGAGCGGATCAGCCCTTGACGACGAAACTCACGATCTTGGGCGCGCGCACGATGACCTTGACGATCTCCTTGTCACCGATCGCTCGGATCACGCGCTCATCGCCGCGGGCGAGAGTTTCGAGCTCCGCCTCGCCGATGCGTGCGGAGACCTCGAGCTGAGCGCGCACCTTGCCGTTGACCTGCGCGACGGCGGTGATGGTGTCTTCGACCAGCAGCGCCGGGTTCGCCGAACGCCACGTGACGAGACCCACGGAGGGCTCGTGTCCGAGGATCTCCCACATCTCCTCCGCCGTGTGCGGGGCGATGAGGTCGAGCATCACGGCGACGGTCTCGGTGGCTTCGCGCACCGCCGGGTCGGCAGCACCGTTCGCACCGTTGTCGATCGTCTTGCGGATGGTGTTCACCAGCTCCATCAGGCGGGCGACGAGCACGTTGAACTTGGTCTGCTCGACGAGCGCCGGGGCCTCGGACAGGAGCTTGTGCGTCGTGCGGCGCAGCGCCGCATCACCACCGTCGAAGACGACGTCGATCGGGCTCGAGACCTCGCGCGCGATGCGCAGCGCCCGCGACAGGAACTTCTGGGCACCCGTCGTCGAGACGTCGGCCCAGTCCTTGTCGTCCTCCACGGGTCCCGCGAACGCCAGGCCCACGCGCAGCGCGTCGGCGCCGTGCGCGTCGAGCTCCTCCTGGAAGAGCACGAGGTTGCCCTTGCTCTTCGACATCTTCTGGCCGTCGAGGAGAACCATGCCCTGGTTGATCAGGTTCGAGAACGGCTCGGTGAAGTCGATCAGCCCCATGTCGAACAGCACCTTCGTGATGAAGCGTGCGTACAGCAGGTGCAGGATCGCGTGCTCGACTCCTCCGATGTAGGAGTCGACCGGAGCCCATCGTGCGGCCTGGGCAGGGTCGAAGGCGACCTGATCGCTGTTCGGCGACAGGAAGCGCAGGAAGTACCACGAGCTGTCGACGAAGGTGTCCATCGTGTCGGGGTCGCGCAGCACGGGCTCACCGGTGGCCGGATCGACCGTGCGCACCCAGCCCTCGGCACCGCCCAGGGGCGAGGTGCCCTTCGGCTTGAGATCCAGGCCCTCGATGCTCGGCAGACGAACCGGCAGCTTGTCCTCCGCGACCGGGATGATGCTGCCGTCTTCGGCGTGCAGCATCGGGATCGGCGTTCCCCAGAACCGCTGACGCGAGATCAGCCAGTCGCGCAGACGGTAGTTCTTCGCGGCGCGACCGGTGCCCGATGCCTCGAGCTGCTCGATCGCGCGGGCGATCGCGTTGCGCTTCGACAGGCCGTTGAGCTCGCCCGAGTTGATCAGACGCCCCTCACCCGTGAGCGCGATGCCCGTCGACGCGGGGTTCTGGTCGTCGAGCGCGCCGGTGTCGATCGGCACGCCCTCGTCGTCGACCTCGATGACCGGCATCGCTCCCGTGATGGGCGCCGTCGTATCGACGACGACCTTGACCGGCAGGTCGAACGCGCGGGCGAAGTCGAGGTCGCGCTGGTCGTGCGCGGGAACCGCCATGACCGCACCGTGACCGTAGTCGGCCAGTACGTAGTCGGCAGCCCAGATCGGCAGCTTCTCGCCGTTGACCGGGTTGATCGCGTAGCGCTCGAGGAAGACGCCCGTCTTGGGGCGATCCGTCGCCTGGCGGGCGATGTCGGTCTCCTTCTGCACCCCTTCGAGGTACGTCTGGAAGCGCTCGCGCACCTCGGCCGGAGCATCCGCCGCCAGCTCGGCGGCCAGGTCGGAATCGGGCGCCACGACGAAGAACGTGGCGCCGTGCAGCGTGTCGGGGCGCGTCGAGAACACGGTGACAGGCTCGTCACGGCCCTCGATACGGAAGTCGACGTCGGCGCCGACCGAGCGGCCGATCCAGTTGCGCTGCATCTGCAGCACCTTGTGCGGCCAGAAGCCCTCGAGCTGGTTGAGGTCGTCGAGCAGACGGTCGGCGTAGTCGGTGATGCGGAAGTACCACTGCGTCAGCTTCTTCTTGACGACCTCGTAGCCGCAACGGTCGCAGCGACCGTCGACGACCTGCTCGTTCGCCAGCACCGTCTGGTCGTTGGGGCACCAGTTGACGGCGCTCTTCTTGCGGTAGGCGAGACCGCGCTCGTGCATCTTCAGGAACAGCCACTGGTTCCAGCGGTAGTACTCGGGGTCGGACGTGTGCAGCACGCGCGACCAGTCGAACGAGACGCCGTACGCCTGGAATCCGACCTTCTGCTGCGCGATGTTCTGATACGTCCACTCGCGCGGGTCGGCGCCCTGACGGATCGCCGCGTTCTCGGCGGGCAGCCCGAAGGAGTCCCACCCGATCGGGTTCAGGACGTTGTGCCCGCGGTGACGCCAGAAGCGCGCCACGATGTCGGAGTACAGGTAGTTCTCAGCGTGTCCCATGTGCAGGTCGCCGGACGGGTACGGGAACATCGCGAGCACGTAACGCCGGGGGCGCGTGTCGTCATCACCGCCGGTGAGGAACGTCTCGTTCTCCGCCCAGTACTTCTGCCACTTGGCCTGGATGGCATGAGCCGACGACGTCTCGTCCTCGGCGGGAGCGGTGGACAGGTTCTCAGACAACGAACGCACGACCAATCTGAAAGGAAAATCGGGATCAGTTCAGGATATCGGAACCCCAGGCCCCGGGCAGGACAGCGCCCAGCGCCGCGAGCGGCGCACGCGCCTTGGTCGCGACCTCGGCGACCTCGGCCGCGGCATCCGATCCCCAGGTGATCCCGCCACCGGCGCCGATGGTCGCCCTGTCCTCGTCGATCACGATGCTGCGGATGACCATCGCGAAGTCGACGGCACCGTCGACTCCGACGTAGCCGAAGCAGCCGGCGTAGATCCCGCGCGGGCCGCCTTCGAGCGCGTGCAGGCGCGTCATGGCCGAGAGCTTCGGGGCCCCGGTCATGCTGCCCGCGGGGAAAGCGGCGTCGAGGAGTGAACCGACGGTCGCACCGGGCGCCGCCGTGCCGCTGACCGTGCTCACGAGCTGGTGCACCGCGGGATAGCTCTCCACGACCCACAGCCCCTCCACGCGGATGGACCCTGCGACGCAGACGCGGGAGAGATCGTTGCGCATGAGGTCGACGATCATGACGTTCTCGGCGCGTTCCTTGGGGTTGACGGCGAGCTCGGCGGCGAGAGCGGCATCCTCGATCGGATCCGCGGATCGCGGCCGCGTGCCCTTGATGGGCCGCGTGCGGATGACGCCGTCCGCGGCGAGGAGGAACTGCTCGGGGCTCGCGCTCAGCAGCGCACGCCCCTGGATCCGAACGAAACCTCCGTGGTGCGCGGGCGTCGCGGCGCGCAGTCGCGCGTAGACCGCGACCGCATCGCCGACACCGGAAGCCGAGAAGCGCGTCGTGAGGCAGAGCTGATACGCGATCCCCTGCCGGATCAGGTCACGGCAGCGCTCGATGAGGCCCGCGTACTCCGCCGGTTCGTGCCGGGCCTCGGCCACGACACCGGCGACCGGCGCCTTCGGCAGGTCGGGAAGAGCGGATGCCGCGACCGCCGCCTCCTCGACGAAGGACTCCCACTGAGCGAAGTCTCCATCGGTCTGCACCCACACCCGCCGACGCGCATGGTCGAACGCGGCGAAACGCTGCACACGCATCCACGACGCCCGGTCATCCGCGTCGCCGCCGTCGGTCGGGGCACCGGCCGCGACCGCCCCGGTCTCGTAATCGTGCCAGCCCACCCATCCGCCGCGGAACGGCGGTCGTTCATCGTCGGCCGCTCCCCCGTCGGCGGGAGCGCCGCGGACCTCCCCGAGCGCCACATCAGCGGGCAGCGCCGACGGCTCGCCGACGCCGACGAAGCTCCACCCGTTCGCCGTATCGGGACCCGCGTCGAGCCAGAACACCTCCGGCGACGAGGCCTCGAGAACACGGAAGACGTCGACGGGCTCGACCCAGACGGAAAGGGGACGAGCGGGTGGACGATGGGGCACCTTGTCAGCCTAGAACCTGGCCGCTCCCGTATTCTCGTGCTGTGGATGACCTCTTGACCTGGCTGTTCGAATTCATCCGTTCGATCGACCCCGTCACCCGCACTCTCATCGCCGGCGTCGCCGTCATGCTCGAGACCAGCGTCCTCATCGGACTCCTCGTGCCCGGCGACACCGTCGTGATCATGGCCTCGATCGGCGTCCGAGGTCCGGTCGAGGCGACCGCGATGGTGATCGCCGTGGTCATCGGCGCGCTGATCGGCGAGAGCATCGGTTTCGCCCTGGGTCGCTGGCTCGGCCCCCGCATCCGGACGTCGTGGCTCGGGCGCCGGATCGGCGAGAAGAACTGGGTGCGTGCCGAGCGATATCTGCAACGCCGCGGCGGAATCGCGATCTTCCTCTCGCGATTCCTGCCCGTACTGCACTCCCTCGTGCCCCTCACGGTCGGCATGAGCGCCTACTCGTACCGGCGTTTCCTGGCGTGGACGGCTCCCGCCTGCGTGATCTGGGCGGTCGCGTACGTCAGTGTCACCTCTCTCGCCGCGCTGACCTTCGACGAGATGGTCGATCGCGTGCACTATGCCGGATATGTCTTCGTCGGCATCATCGTCGTCTTCCTCGTCGTGGTCTACCTCGGCAAGAAGCTCCTCGAGCGCTCGGAAGCCCGCCACCTCGAGGCCCACGACGCGGAACCCGAGGCGGACGTGAAAGACTGAGCCAATGGCTTCCGCACCCCCGGCGCCCCGGATCCACTGGTTCGCCCGACTCGAACACCGCTTCCATGTGTGGCGTGAAGTTCGTGCGCGCAAGCGGGGTCGCACCGCGACGGTCGTGCCGTTCCCGGGCTATGGCGGACCCGGCTGGGTGCGCGTCGTCGGGCGCGTCCTGATCGTGCCGCCGCAGCGACGCGGCAAGGACGGGGAGCTCGCGAGCATCCGCGGCTGGCGAAGCTTCGTCGGGATCCCGGTGAGCTTCGCGAAGGTCTCGGTGCACGTCGGCGACACGGTTCACCAGGTCGTCGCCGATCGCGGCGGCGTCGTGGACGCCGTGATCCACGCGGATCTCGACGCCGGATGGCAGACGTTCCGCGTGTCGACGGAAGAGCAGGAGCCGGTCGAGGCGACCACCTTCGTCGTCGGCGAGTCCACCACGTTCGGGGTCGTCTCCGACGTCGACGACACCGTGATGGTGACCGCTCTGCCGCGTCCGTTCATCGCGTTCTGGAACTCTTTCGTGCTCGACGAGCACGCCCGCATCCCCGTGCCCGGCATGGGAGTGCTCCTCGACCAGTTGCTGCGCCAGCACCCCGGCGCTCCGATGGTGTACCTGTCGACCGGCGCATGGAACATCGCGCCGACGCTCCGTCGCTTCCTGAGCCGCCACCTCTTCCCCGCGGGTTCCATGCTCCTCACCGACTGGGGCCCCACGCACGACCGCTGGTTCCGCAGCGGCCGTGAGCACAAGCTCACCAACCTGCGTCGGCTCGCCGACGAGTTCCCGCACGTGCGCTGGCTGCTCATCGGCGACGACGGGCAGCATGACGAGGCCATCTACTCGACCTTCCTCGAGGAGCATCCCGAGTCCGTCGCCGGCGTGGCGATCCGTCGTCTGCTCCCCGCGGAGGCCGTTCTCGCCGGTGGGCGCACGGATGCCGAGCCGCACGGCGACGAGGACGTGCCGTGGGTCAGCGCCGAAGACGGCGCCGGACTCCGCGACCGGCTCGGCGACGCCGGCATCCTGGACTGACATGCCCCTCCCCCTGGACGAGGTCGACTGGCGCGTGCGGGAGCACGCCCACCAGGAGCGCGCCGACGCCCTGACCGCCGAGCACCGCTCGCGCGCCGCGGCCGGGGAGAAGCACCCCGTGTGGGACTTCCTCTTCACCTACTACTCGTACAAGCCCGCGCAGTTGCGTCGCTGGCATCCCGGCGCGGGCGTCGAGCTCGCCGACGCTGCGGAACGCGCGGGCTGGCGTTGGTACGCCGCGGGATCGGCTCCCGGCAGCGTCGTGCCCGACGCTCCGGCTTTCGCGCGCGAGAAGCCGGAACTCGCGGGACTCGTCGAACGGATGCTGCGCCGCACCGCTTCACGGCCCGGACAGTTCGGCTGCTTCGGTCTGCACGAGTGGGCCATGGTCTACCAGGCGGACGAGCACCGCCATCCCGTGCCGCTCCGGCTGGGACGAGACGGCACCGACGCGGTGGTCGAGGCGCACGATCTGCGCTGCACCCACTTCGATGCCTTCCGCTTCTTCACTCCCGAGGCCGTGCCCCTCAACCGCTCGGCGCTCACGCGCGAGGAGCAGCCGCTGTTCGAGCAGCCGGGCTGCCTGCACGCGGGGATGGACCTCTACAAGTGGGCGACCAAGCTCGGTCCCCTCGTTCCCGGCGACCTGCTGCTCGATGCGTTCGAGCTCGCACGCGACATCCGCCTGCTCGACATGCAGGCCGCCCCCTACGACCTCTCGGCCTGGAACGTCGAGCCGGTGCCGATCGAGACGAGCGAGGGCAAGGCGGAGTACGTGCGCCGCCAGCGGGTCTTCGCCGATCGTGGTGCGGCGTTGCGCACCTCGCTGCTCGATGCCTGGCTCGGAGACGCGGAGACCGCGGCCGCGTAAGGCGAGCTCAGCCGGCGGGCGTGCAGTCCGCGCACACCGACCAGTCGGCGGTGTCGGCGGCCAGCTCGAGGCGCAGCTCCCTGACGCGCGTCGCCGCATCGGCGAGTCGCTCTGCCGGCAGGTCGCCGGACTGCACGGCGGCGACCAGTCCCGCGACCATCCGACCGGCGGTCTCGGGAGTGGACCCCGCGATCATGAGCACGAGGTCGTTGCCCGCGGCGATCGCGGCGACGCCGTTCGCCACCGGATCCGCGTAGGCGGGGTCGCCCGACGAGAGCAGCATGCCCAGATCGTCGGTCACCATGACGCCGTCGAAACCGAGTTCCTCGCGAGCGATCCGATGCCACTCGGCCGACATCGACGCGGGCGCGGGGTCGACCGCGGTGTAGGCGAGGTGTCCGAACAACAGCAGCGAGGCACCCGCATCGATCCCGGCGGCGAACGGGGGCTCGTCGGCCGTGCGCCACTGCTCCTTCGACATCGGCGTCGTCGGGATCGCGTGATGCGAATCCCCCTCCGCCGCTCCGTGTCCCGGGAAGTGCTTGAGGGTCGAAGCGAGGAACTCCTCCTGCGCCGTCGTCGCCGCCGCGACGCGCTCCGAGGCCGATGACGGGTCGGTGCCGAGAGCCCGCCCGTAGATGAAGGATGCGGAATCCGCGGCGACGTCGGCGACGGTGCCGAAGTTGACATTGACCCCGGGGCGGGCGACCAGTGAGGCCCGCGCCGTGAAGGCATCCGTCGTGTCTGCCACCGGCGCGGACTTCAGGGTCGTCGATGCCGCGAACGCGTCGGACGGCAGACGCGAGACGATCCCGCCCTCCTGGTCGATCGCGATCAGCGGAGGAAGCGACTCGTCGACCGTCAACGCGGAGGTGAGCGCGCGCAGCTCCGGCTCGGTGGCGGGGATGTTCGAGCCCATCAGGATGAAGCCGCCGAGTCCCTGCTGCATGTACGCGTGGAGAGCCGCGGGATCCGCCACCGGGATGTGTCCCATCACGACGCTCGCCGCCTGCTCGGCGACGCTCATGCCGCGCACCTCTGCCTCCGCGCGCGCAGCGGGTCCGAGAGCCGCCGGGGTCGCGGCATCCGTCTGCAGACGAAGAGCGGTCGGCCGCGGATCATACGACGGCGTCTGCGCCGCCGCGGGTGCCGCGACCGCCGCCACCGCGAGGGCGGCGACGGTCGCGAGCATCCAGCGACGCAGCGCTCTCATCCGATCAGCTCAGCGCCTCGGCGATGGGCAGGGCGGCGTCGGCCGCTCCGTTGCCGAACCGGATGGTGCGCCCGAACGTCGACGGCTCGACGAGCGCGGCAGCGATGACCGCGGCGACATCCGCACGCGACACCTCGCCCTTGCCCTCGGGGTCGAGCACGATGCGACCGGTCGGGTCGTCGAACGTGAGGGTGCCGGGGCCGAGGATCGTGCCATCGAGATCGGTGGAGCGCAGGTGCTCGTCGGCCGCCCACTTCGCGTCGGCGTAGGCGAAGAAGCCGTCGCTCTCGGGCACGCCGTGGTCGGCGGTCGAGCCGATCCACGACACCATCACGTAGCGGCGGACTCCCGCGACCTCGGCTGCGTCCATCGAGCGGATCGCGGCATCGCGGTCGACCGCATAGGTGCGCTGCGCGTCTCCCCCACCGGCGCCGGCCGACCAGACGACCGCGTCGTGACCGCGGATCAGATCGGCGATCCCCGCGACATCGAGCGACTCGATGTCGGCCACGAGCGGACGCGCGCCCGTGGCCTCGACATCGGCGATGTGCTGGGGGTTTCGGATGACGGCGGTCACCTCGTCGCCGCGGGCGACCAGGAGCGGGGCGAGCAGCAGGGCGATACGGCCGTGCCCTCCGAAGACGATGATGCGGGACATGCGATTCTCCTCACTCCGGCAGCTGAGAGCTGTCGATCACGAAAGCTTGCGGATGGCTCGGAAGGTAGCGTACGACCACTCCCTGACCGCCCGGTATGTACGCGTCACGGTCGGGGAAGACGGCCGGGCTGAAGAAGTTGCTCTCGAGGGTGTATTCCACCCCGTCGCCCGTGGTGAAGGTGACCCAGTCGCCGTCGAGCGTTCCGATGGTCGGGCGGCCGTTGTCGTAGATGTACGCGCGCGTGACCGGCACACCGGTCAGGCTCAGGATGCCGATGACGAGGTTCGCGAGCATCACGAAGGCGAGGATGCGGAACAGCACGCGCACGGTCGTTCCGCCGATGTCGCGGCGCGTCGCGCCGCCCTCCGGGAGGAGACCCTCGCGCTCCCGCACACGGCGCAGCGCCACACGCGGACTCGTGCGTTTCGCCGAGATCGCGAACAGTCCGAGGATCGAGAAGCCGGCGATGAAGACAATCGCGTAGGCGTGGGACGCAGGGAAGTTCAGCAGCCAGAACAGGGTGTCGAGGGGGTTCATCGCCCGGCCTCCTTCTCGATCGTCACGGCCACGGTCTGCGGATCCTCCCGGCGGTAGAACGCCCAGATCGGGGCGCCGACCTGCAGATGCGGGATCGCCTGCGGGTACACGAACACCGTGGTGTCGGCCTCCCAGGTCTCCCCTCCCTCGGGCGCGAGCAGCACCCGCAGCGCGAGTTCGGACTGGCCCTCGCGACGGCGCCCGGTGGGCCGGATCTCGAGAACGGATGCCGGAACCTGCGTACCGGTCGTGCGCGCCCGCACCTGGCGCGGGTCGATCAGTCCGCGGTCGATGCGCCACTGCAGCAACGCCTCGCTCACCGCCGGATCGGACGGATCCACGAGTTCGAGGGCGTCGTGGTCGCCGGGCCGGTACCGCACCGCGAGCGGTTGGCCGACCTGCAGCGCCCCCACGTCGGCGAGCGGCACGAGGGTGCGCAGCTGTGCCACGAAGTCGTCGCCATCGGTCGGGGTCACGCGGAGGAAGATGTCGTACTGAGGCACGTCGTTGATGGTCGTTCCCGTGGTCTCGACCTCGACGATGCGTCCGATACCGATCCGTGCGTCACCCGCGCGTGCGAGTCGTCGGCGGGCAGGGCCGAGCATCACGCCCCCGAAGGTGAGGAGAAGCCCCCAGGCCACGCCGATCATGATCGGGGCACCGAGGCTGTCGCCCCCGAAAGGGAGGATCGACTGCCGCTGATCGATTCCGAAGAGCCCCTCGCCCGTCCAGATCACCAGCCAGGCGGTGAGCAGCAACCAAACGATCAGCAGTGCGAGGCGAAGCATGCCTTCAGCGTATCGAGGGAACGTTCGCCAGCGCTCGCCGCACTCCGGTCGCGGCAGAGCGCCCTGCACGGTTCGCCCCGATCGTGCTCGCCGAGGGCCCGTAACCCACGAGCTGGATCCGGGGATCGGCGACGGCCGTCGTTCCTCGTCCGCCACGATCGAGCTGGATGCCTCCCGCGGCGCTGCGCAGATGCAGCGGGGCGAGGTGACCGATCGCGGGCCGGAACCCGGTCGCCCACAGGATCACGTCGACGCGCTCGAACGATCCGTCGGCCCAGCGCACGCCGTCGGGTTCGATACGCGTGAACATGGGTCGCCGTGCAGAGTATGCTCCCAGGCGCTCGGCTTCTCGCTCCTGTTCGCGGAGCATGAGCCCGGTGACGCTCACGACGCTCTGCGGCGGCAGCCCCTGCGCGACGCGCTGCTCGACGAGTGCGACTGCTGCCGCGCCCGCCTCGGGCGTGAAGTCGTCGGTGCGCCAGACCGGCTCGCGCCGCGTCACCCAGAGGGTGTCGGTGATCGGGGCGAGCGCGCCGAGGAACTGGACAGCGGATGCCCCGCCCCCGACCACGAGAACGCGCTTCCCTCGGAAGTGCTCGGGACCGGGGTAATCGATCGTGTGCAGCTGCTCGCCGAGGAACGTCTCCATGCCCGGGTAATGCGGCAGGAACGGATGCGTCCAGGTGCCGGTCGCGTTCACCAGGGTGCGCGAGCGCCACTCCCGCTCCCCTGCTCGTGTCACGAGCACGCCGTCCTCGTCGTCCACGCGATCGACCGTGACGGGGCGGATGATCGGAAGGACATGGGTTCGCTCGTAGGCGGCGAAGTAGGCGGGGACGACGATGTTCGCGCGCTGGCCGTCACGCGGGGGCGGAGTGTCGCCCGGGAGCTCTGCGACCCCGTGCACGTCGCGCATCGTCAGGGCATCCCATCGGTGCTGCCAGGCTCCGCCCGGCTCGGCGTCGGAATCGAGCACCACGTGCGAGATGCCGAGCCGCGTCAGGTGGTACGACGCCGACAGTCCGGCCTGACCCGCGCCGATCACGATGCTGTCGAGGATGCTCACGCTGACGTGAACGTGCGGGCACCCGCCGTTGTTCCCCCGGGGCTCTCGTACCTGTTCCGCATCACGACGCGCCCGGGCGGCTCGCGCCGATTGGTGTTGAGCTCGCGACCTGTAGTACGCTTTTCGAGTTGCCCCGGTCAGTCCGGAGCGATTCTGGGCCTGTGGCGCAGCTGGTAGCGCACCTGCATGGCATGCAGGGGGTCAGGGGTTCGAGTCCCCTCAGGTCCACCGAAGATGGGAAGCCCCGCGAGACATCGCGGGGCTTTTCTCATGCCTCCCTCAGATCGCAGAGAACCCTCGCGACGATGTCATCCGGCGACTCGTGCGGCCCGACGCGCTCTTCGTCGATCCCGGTCAGTGGAGCCCACCCGTCATACCATTCGCGCATTTGGCCAGCGCCGAACGCGCTTCGAAGCGCGCGCGTCTCATGGCGCCGAACCGTCTCCTCGAACCCCACATCGAACTGATAGAAGCGCGTGACGCCGCGGTGATCCCGCCGTAGCCGATCGAGCATCGAATCGTAATCACGCAGGTTCAGCACTCCTTCGAGGATCACGTCGTAGCCGAGGTCGATCGACTCACGCGCGACTGCGTAGATGAGCGGCGCAGCATCAGCGGACACTGAACCTCGATCGGCGTCGGAGAGCAGCTCACGACGAAAGTAGTCCTGATGGATCAGGGCGGTGCGCCCGCCGAGTTGCCGACGTAACGCCAGCGCCGTCGTCGTCTTTCCCGACGCCGAGTCACCCCGCAAGACGACCAGGCGCGTGGTTGCCGTTCCGAACCGCGCTAGACCCCCGCTCTTGTCCGGCATGTCTGTCACAATGCAGCCAGCTCAGGGATGCTGCCGTGCACCGCATCACGCCAGAGCCAGCGAAGCGCATCCGGCAGCAGGACGCCCGCGTGGTTCGGGCTGTGCCCGCCATCACCCAGCACGAGCCGGAAGTCGTAACCCCCACGTGCAAGCCCGGCCGTGACCTCGAGATTCTCCGCGAGCTGATTCATCTGCGGCTGATCCCATCCGTCGTCACGATGGGCCGCCTGAAGGAAGAACCGCACGTTCCTCCGCGGCTCGGTCGCGATCAGATGCGGAAACGGATTGCCCCCGGGGATCTGCGCGAAGCTCGATACGAACGCGATGACGCGCGAGAACGCGTCGGGCCGCTGCCAAGCGGCCGTGAACGCGGCGTTCCCACCCGAGCTGCCACCGCAGATCCCGCGCCATCCCGGATCCACGGAGATCCGGAAGCGCGATTCGACGATCGGAAGAACCTCCGTCGTCAGAAATGTCGCGTAACGCCCGTCGAAGGCGTCGTACTCGACGTTGCGGTTCTTCGGGTGTCCCGAGTCGCGCACGACCCCGGGGTCGATGAAGAGACTGATGGTCACAGGTATCTCCCCGTGCTCGATCAGATTGTCGAGCACTGTTCCGGCGCGAATCTCCCCCTCGGGATCCAAGTACCACCAGCCATCGTTGAACACCATCAGTGCCGCATCGCGCTCACCGTCGTACGCGCTCGGCACGTGGATCCAGCATCGTCGCACGGTTCCGGGGAAGACGGTGCTCTCGTCGATCGTGAACTCGATGACCTCGCCAGGGGCGGTCCGGGCGCTCCGCTGACTGTCGGGACCGTACGCATAACGCACGTCGGCGAGGTCGACGGGAAGCTCACGGAAAGGGATCACGGATGTCATCGTCGCCACGATAGCGACGGAACGATCCTCGCGAAAGAGTCTGCATAGATCCTGTTTCCTGTAGGATTTGGCTCACCATGCCCCTCGCAACGATGCAGGATCTGCCATGAACGCCGAGCCGCTCCCCCCGCTACGGATCTCTCACGCCCCGGTCGGACCACGCCACTCGGCGGCGCTATCGTCGATGCGGGTCCCCCGGACCGGATACCTCGCCGTCTCACTCCTCTGCCCGCTCCCGAACGTCATCGCCCTTCTCGGGCTGAGCGGTCGGCGCCGCACGAAGGAGGTGCCACCTCCGTTGAGTCGATGACGACCACCCCTCTCCCCCTCTGGCAACGACACGAAGGACGACGATGTCTCGCACGGATTCCCCCACCACCCCCACGAAGAAGAACTCGATGCTCGGCGTCGGCGCCGCAGCCCTCGTCGGCTCGGCCCTCGAGTGGTACGACTTCTACCTGTACGGCACGGCCGCAGCGCTGGTCTTCAACCGGATCATCTTCGTGAATTCCGACCCCGTCGTGGCCACGCTCGCCGCCTTCGCGACCTTCGCTGTCGGTTACCTCATCCGTCCCCTGGGCGGTCTCATCTTCGGCCGAATGGGCGACACCCTCGGCCGCAAGCGCGTGCTCGTGCTGACACTGCTGATCATGGGCGTCGCGACGTTCCTGATGGGGCTCACCCCCTCCTACGAGCAGATCGGCATCTGGGCACCGATCATGCTGATCGTCCTCCGCCTCGTGCAGGGCATCGGTGCCGGAGCCGAGTTCGGCGGGGCGGCCATCTTCTCGGTCGAGCACGCCGACCCGCGACGCCGCGGCCTGCACGGCGCCTGGCCGTCGGCCGGCGTCTACCTCGGTCTGCTGATGGCTTCGGGTGTCTTCGCCGTCGTCACCCAGCTGCCCGAGGATCAGTTCCTCGCCTGGGGCTGGCGCATCCCGTTCCTGCTCAGCGCCGTCGTTGTGATCGTGGCGTTGATCATCCGTCTCCGCCTCGCCGAGAGCCCCGCATTCGTCGCGATGCAGTCGGACGAGCACGCCCCCGTCTCCCCGGTGAAGACCGTCTTCGCGCAGGAGAAGACCGGCATGCTCACCCTCTTCCTCGCTCAACTGCCCCAGAACGTCGTCTCGTCGATCAACCTCGCCTTCATCACCGCGTACCTGGTCGGAAACCTGCAGCTGTCGGCATCCGTCGGCCCCGTCGCCACCACGATCGGCACGGCCGTGACGATGGTGCTGCTGCCCGTGTTCGGCGCCCTTTCCGACCGGATCGGCCGACGTCCGGTGATCCTGTTCGGCATCGTCTTCTCGGGGATCTTCGCGTTCCCGTACTTCTGGCTCATCGGCGGCGGCGAGGCACCGGCACTCGTCGTCGTGGCGATCGTGCTGAGCCTGGGCCTCGGGGTGGGCGCGATGTTCGGCCCCCAGGCGGCCTACTTCGCCGAGCTCTTCACCGGCGGTGCTCGATTCACGGGCCTCGCGTTCTCGCGGGAACTCGCCGGTGCCGTCAGCGCGGGCACGACACCGCTGATCGCCGTGGCCCTCGTCGCGGCGACCGGCGGTGCGACCTGGGCGGTCTCGCTGTTCATCGTCGCGGCGTGCGTCGTGGGAGCGATCGCGGTCTTCTTCGGCGGCGAGACGCGTGGGCGCCGGATGAGCGCGACGACCGTCGCCGATCTGAAGGCATCCACCGGGTCGTTCGAGCGCTGACGCGCGGCTTCCTCTCAGACGAGGGGATCGAACCTTGACGGCCCCATGCGCAGTCTGCCGATGCGCGTCGTCGCGATAATGCTGAGTGCTGCGCCGCCGCCGATGGTGAGAGGCGACCACCAGGTGTAGAGCGCCGCGGACAGGCTGAAGCCATCCATGAGCGAGAGGACGAGACCGAAGACCGCGACCGCGGCGGCGAGCGACCCCCAGCCGATCTGCGTAATCCGCTGTGCTCGCTGCACCTTCTCCACCGTGGTGGGCGCTCCTCGGTACGAGAGGTGCGATGTCCAGGACGAGCCATCCCACCAGCGGGCGACCCGGCGGATGCCGCTCGCGTACCAGCCCGGAGGCGGAGCCTGCGGCGGGACGGGACTCACGGGTGGCCGCGGCGGCGCCGTGTGTGCGGAACCGGGCACGAGGGTGGGGAGCCGCCCGGCGGCGAGGGGCGCGGGAGAGGGCATGGGTGGCGCGGGATACTCGTAGGCCGGCGGCAGTCCGGCCGGCCCGCTCCGCCCACCACGCAACTGCTCATCACCGCTGGGCGGCAGGGGTGCCGGGGATCCCTTGCTCCGGAGAACCTGCACGAGGATGAAGGCGACGATGCCGACGACTCCGAGGAAGCTGAGGCCCAAGAAACCGATGTACAGGGCCACGGGATGCCAGAACCATGAGATGACGTCCATTCGGCGGCCTTCCGCGTCCGTCGGGATCGCACTCTCCCGAACTCGTGTCCTCCACTATGCCCGGGATGCCTCGTCGGGCACGAACGACCGACCGAAGTCAACGACCTCGACCGCAAGCCTGCCCACTCGGAATGATGATGCCCTTCACTCGAGACAGGAGATCAGATGAGCACCCCCGATTCGCCCGAGACCGACGACCCGCGCACCTACGACGGCCCGGATTCCGACATCGCCGCAGGGAACATCACCGACGCGGACTTCACCACCGACGCTCCGGAAGGCACCTCCCCCGAGGAGGAGACGGACGCGGACGGCGGAGCATAGGAGGGCTTCGACTCTGCCTGCCGTACGGGGCGTGCTGAGCGCAAGGGGGAAGACGATGTCGGCGGCACGCCCTAACGTTCACGTTGTGAACGATCCTGATCAGCACCCCGACGACGTCCTCTGGGCGTGCGTCGAAGACGGATTCCATGTCGGCAGTCGCGGTGGGGACTTCCTCGGTTACGTGGACCGCCGCACGGACGGGCACTACGCCGCTTTCGATGCGCGATCGCGGGAGATCGGCGCGTTCGCGTCGCTCCACGAGGCGACGGATGCCGTCACCGCCTCGTCGACGCCGAGCACGCCCCTGTCCACCGCGGGCGACGAACTCGTCGGAGGTGACAGATGAGCGCCGACCTGATCTCCGTCGTCTACACGAGCACCGCGTCGCAGCCGTTCCGCGGCTCCGCTCTCGAAGACCTCCTGACGACCTGCCGACGCCTGAACACGCAGAGAGGTGTCACCGGCATGCTCCTCTACCGCGACGGGCGGTTCATCCAGATCCTCGAGGGGGCGCCCGACGTCGTCGATCGTCTCATCGAGACGATCCGTCGCGACCATCGCCACCACGACCTCCGGATCCTTCTGCGCGACGGGATCGCGGAGCGTCGCTTCAGCGACTGGACCATGGGTTACCGGCCCCTCCGCGATTTCTCCGGCGGCATCCCCGAGGGGTATCGGGATTCGTTCGACGATCTCGACGAGGGGGCGGATACCGAGACCGCTCGGCGCGCGCTGGCCGAGTTGACGCTGTGGTTCCGCGCGCGGTCGGTCGCCTCCGTCCCCTCCGTCACCGGTGCATAGCGTCGTACCCGGATCGGAACGACGGGAACTCGAGCGGCCCGACGACCCTGCGAAGGAGTGCACCGTCCAACACATGGCCCGAATCGCGGTGAGCCCCGGCATCCGGCGGCGGCTCCACACCGAGTAGATCGGCGATGTAGGTCACGACCTCGCCGAGCCGGACCGGCTCTTCGTCGACGGCGTGCAGAAGCACGGGTGGAGAGGCCATGCGCAGAAGCGTGTCGATCGTGCGGACGAGATCGCTCTCATGGATGCGGTTGGTCCAGCGCCGATAGTCCACCTCCGCGTGATCCCGCACGCGGCGGATCAAGAAGTCCCTGCCCGGGCCGTAGATGCCCGCAGGGCGGAGCACGACCGCAGACAACAGCTCCTGCGCGGCGAGCTCGCCATCGCGGATCGCCTGCGCGCGCTCGGTCTGCGGGTGCGGCAGCGTGCGCTCCGTCAGCACATGGTCGGGCTTCTCGCCCGCGAAGACGCCCGTCGAGGACACGAACACCGTGCGCTCCGGGATCGCCGGCAGGGCGTGGACGATATGGCCGAGCGCTACGCGGTACGCGTCGACCCCCTCTCCCGGCGGAAGGGTGACGACCAGCGAATCGATCGCCGGGAGATCGACGGGCAACGGCGACGCGACGTCTGCCTCGATACCGATCACGCCGGCGGGCAGGTCGGATGCCGAGCGGCGAAGCGCGAACACCTCGCTCCCGTCCGCGATCAACGAGGGGGCCAGCCGAGCGCCGAGCTTGCCGAATCCGACGAGCAGGGTGCGTCGAACCGGCCTCGTCTCGTGAGCGGGGAAGGTGTTCATCCCTCCAACCTGCCACAGAGCGTCAGGGGCGGTTGCTAGGTTGGACACTCACGGTGCGCGAGCGCCGGCGAACGGGAGGAAACCGATGGGACTGTTCCGACGACCGGAGATGCCGAAGCCCGCCGAGCCGGGGCTCTGGTCCCGAGGGTTCGGTGTCGTCGCGACCCGCAGCCTGCAGACCCTGATCGTGCTCGCTCTCGTCGCCGTCGGCGTGCTCGTGATCACGCAGCTCTCCCTCGTCTTCATCCCCGTGACGATCGCGCTGATCCTCGCGAGTGCGATCCATCCGCTCGTCGCCCTGATGCGCCGTCGCGGGATGCCGTCGATCCTCGCCACCTGGATCGCCTTGATCGGCATCCTCGCCGTGCTCGGCGGCGTCGTCTGGGTGATCGTGCTCACCGTGCGATCGCAGTGGGACGACCTCGTCGACTCCGCCACCGACGGCATCGCACAGGTCACCGACTGGCTCGGCACCCTCCCGTTCGACTTCGGCGCCATCGACCTCGACGACGTCTGGGCCAACGCGCAGGACTTCCTCACGAGCGCCTCGTTCGGTCAGGGCGCCCTGGCCGGCGTCTCGGCCACCGCGAGCTTCTTCACCGGCCTCGCGCTGATGATCGTCGTGCTGTTCTTCTTCCTCAAGGACGGCCCCCGTATCTGGGAGTTCCTGCTGCGCCCCTTCACCGGCGAGAGCTACGAGCGGGCGCGCCGGATCGGTGACAAGACCGTCGACGTGTTCGGCGGCTACATCCGCGGCACGTCGATCGTCGCCGCGGCCGACGCGCTGGGTATCGGCATCGGCCTCGCGATCCTGCAGATCCCGCTCGCGATCCCGCTCGCCGTGATCGTCTTCCTCACCGCCTTCATCCCCCTGGTCGGCGCGACGGCCGCCGGCATCCTCGCCGCTCTCGTGGCCCTCGTGACGCACGGCCCGGTGGCGGCGCTGATCGTGGTCGGCATCGTGGTGCTCGTCAACCAGCTCGAGGGCAACTTCCTGCAGCCGGTCGTCATGGCCCGGTCGCTGAAGCTGCATGCCCTCGTCATCCTGCTGGCCCTGACCGCGGGCACGATCCTCGGCGGCATCGTCGGCGCCGTGCTCTCGGTACCGCTCGCCGCGGTCGCCTGGGGAATCATCACCGTGTGGGACGGACCGCACACGCCTGCTCGCCCCTTCCGCAAGAAGCGGTCCGAGACCGTCTGACGCGGGCCTCGACAGCCGACGAAGCAGTCCCCGTCCTTCGTCGGATGCCCCGTGCCGGGCGATGTGGGGAGATGGAGGAACGCAAGGACGACACCGGGAATCCTGCGCGGCTCTCCCCTCCACCCGGCACGAACGAAGGATCCCCTCATGGCTGTCACCGTCCGCTCCGACCTGGTGCTCTCCCACGCCGTCGTCACCTCCGATGTGACCGGCAACTTCGACGACGTCGACATCGAGTCCTGGCTCAAGAACCTGCCCACCCACGAGTACCAGCGCTGCGCGCCCGGCGACCACAAGGCGGCCGGCTACACGGTCGACGACGACGGCACGCCCATGTCGATCAACGTCGAGGTCATCGGCACCGGCCTCGTGATCCAGCAGTACCGCTACGAGGTCGCGAGCAAGCACTACTGCAAGATGGTGTCGATCTCCGACATCCTCACCCCGACCGGTTGGACCACCACGCAGGTGATCTGGGAGCTGGGCATGGAGCAGCTGGAGGGCGACCAGCTGCGCTACGTCAACACCGTCACCTCGCACCCGACCGAGGAGTTCCTCGAGTTCATCACGGCCAGCGGCGCGACGTTCGAAGAGGCCGCCGCGGCACGCCAGAAGGCCTCCGGTCAGCACTGCGAGCTCGAGACCCCGCACTACGCGCAGAGCATCATCGCGTACGCGAAGAGCAACTCGGCCACGGCCGCCGCCTGAGCGTTCCCGCTCGCACCCGATCCGAGAGAAGGCATCCCATGACCTCCGCCATCCGTTTCACGCACCCGGGCCCGCCCGAGGTGCTGCGTCTGGTGCCGGTCGCGCGGCCCGAGCCGACCGCCCACGAGGTGCGCATCCGCGTGCATGCGGCGGGGATCAACAACGCCGACCTGCTCGAGCGCCGGGGCCACTATCCGGTCCCTCCGGGGGCGCCGGCAGGCCCCGGCCTCGAGTGCGCCGGCGTGATCGACGCGGTGGGGGCGGATGTCGACGGCTGGAGCATCGGCGACGAGGTGTGCGCCCTGCTCGCCGGAGGAGGCTACGCCGAGGAGGTCGTCGTGCCGGCGACACAGATCATGCCGAAGCCGCGCTCGCTCACGATGGTCGAGGCAGCGGGTCTCCCCGAGGTCGCCTGCACGGTGTATTCCAATCTCGGCATGATCGCCGGTCTCACCGCCGGGCAGACCGTTCTCGTGCACGGCGGGGCGGGTGGCATCGGCTCGTTCGCGGTGCAGTGGGCGAAAGCGATCGGCGCCAGAGTCATCGCCACGGCGGGCAGCGACGCGAAGGCGGCGGCGGCCCGCGCGTTCGGCGCCGACATGGCCATCAACTACCGCGATGAGGACTTCGCCGCGGCCACGCTCGCCGCCACGGACGGACGCGGCGTCGACGCCATCCTCGACATCGTCGGCGCTCCGTACCTCGAGCGCAACATCGAAAGCCTCGCCCTCGACGGCCACCTCGTGATCATCGGAGGGACGACCGGGCCGACGACGCTCGACCTGTGGGAGCTGATGTCGCGCCGGGCGAGCGTCTCGGCCACGCTCCTGCGTGCACGGCCGGCCGCGCAGAAGGCAGCGATCGTCGCCGGCGTCGTCCGCGACGTCCTCCCGCTCGTCGACAGCGGCGCGATCCGCGGCGCCGTGGATGCCGTCTTCCCGCTCGCCGAGGCCGGCCGCGCGCATGCGCTGCTGGAGAGCGGGACGACCGTCGGCAAGGTCGTGCTCGATGCGACCGCCGAGCGGCTCTGACGGCACGCGCATGGACCGCCCGCCCGAACCGAAGCCCGCGACGGGTGACCGCCCCGTCCCGAACGATCCTGCGCACGACCGCATCTGGGCGCCGCTCGCCGTCCCGATCTTCCGCGCACTCTGGATCACCGCGCTCGTCAGCAACATCGGCACCTGGATGCAGACCGTCGGCGCGCAGTGGTTCATGGTCGAGCAGCACACGCATCCTCTGCTCATCGCCCTCATCCAGACGGCGTCCGCCGCGCCCGTGCTGCTGCTCGGCATCCCGGCCGGGGTGCTCGGGGAGTTCCTGAACCGCCGATCGCTGCTCATCTGGATGCAGACGCTGCAGGTCCTTCTGAGCGCTGCTCTGGTGACTCTCACCGCGACCGGCGAGATGACGCCGTACCTGCTGCTGATCATCACTCTGCTGCTCGGCGGGGCGACCGCGGTGCAGCTGCCGGCGTACCAAGCGCTTGCGACCGAGATCGTGCCGGTGCGGCTGGTGCCGATGGCGGCGTCGCTGAGCGCGGTCTCGGTCAACATCGCCCGCGCGATCGGTCCCGCGATCGCCGGAGTACTGCTGTCGGGTTTCGGCGTCGCTTTCGTGTTCGGCATGAACCTCCTCTCGTTCGCCGCGTTCCTCGTCGTGCTCGTCACCTGGCGCAGCTACCGTCCGGATGCGCGACAGGCCGAGCGCTTCGTCGACGCGGCACGGGCGGGAGTCCGCTACGTCACCCGCGCCGCCGTCGTACGGCGCATGTACGTGCGGCTCGGGGCGTTCGTCGTGCCCGGCAGCGTTCTCTACGCGCTCCTCCCCCTCATCGCGACCGAGCGGCTGGGGCTCGACTCCGCCGGCTACGGTCTGCTGCTGGCCGGGATCGGCGTCGGATCGATCGGCGCGGCCTTCCTCATGCCCGTGTTCCGTTCGTGGGGAGCCAACCGCACGGTGCTCGCGGCATCCGTCCTCTTCGGCGCGGCCACCATCGGCGTCGCCCTCTCGCCGACGATCGTGCTCGCCCTGCCCCTTCTCGCCCTCGCCGGTGCCGCGTGGATCGGCGTCGTCGCCACGCTGAACGGCGCGGTGCAATCGTTCCTGCCGGTGTGGGTGCGGGCACGGGGACTCTCGGTGTACCAGATGGTGCTGTACGGCTCGATGGCGGCGGGCGGGCTTCTCAGCGGTGTGGTCGCCGGCTGGGTCGGTGCCACCGCGGTGACCGCCGCCGCGGGCGTGGTCACGCTGCTGGTCGCGGCCTCGCAACTCCTCTGGCCGTTGCTCGAGACCGCCGACAAGAAGCGCGAGACGTTCGCGCTCCCTCTCGCCGAAGCGTCCGTGGACGTCGATGGCACGAGCCCCACCCTCGTTCTCGTGCGCTACGACGTCGCGCCCGAGAACGTCGATGCCTTCCGCGCTCAGATGCGCCTCGTCGAGCACAGCCGGCGGCGCACGGGCGCACGCACCTGGGCGCTCTACCAGGACCGCGAGGACGGCGACTGGGTCGAGGCCTTCGGCGTCGGCAGCTGGGACGAGCACCTGCAGCAGCACCGAGCACGACTGACCCGCTACGACCAGACGGTGATCGAAACGGCGGGCGCGCTCGCGAACTCGGTGGAGGTCGAACATCTGGTCGAGACGGCGGATGCCGCAACTCCCCGCCGCGCCCATCATGCGGGCGCTGCGCACCACTCCCCACCCCACCCCGCCGCGCCCTCATGAACCGGGCCGCCCGGACGCTCCGCGAGCTCACCGCCGTCGTCCCCTCGCCGGGTTCCTGGGTCGCCGCGACCCAGGCGACGCTCGCGGTCGTCCTGCCCGCCGTCGTGTTCGCCGCCGCCGGCGCCGCATCGCTCGGTCTGCTCGCCTCGTTCGGCGCTCTCGTCGTCATGTACCTCTCCGGACGCAGCCGTCGCGAGCGCGCGGCCAAGCTCCCCGTGATCGCGGCGGGCTTCGTCCTGGGATCCCTGCTCGGAATCCTCACCGGCGATTCCCTCACCGCGAGTCTGCTCGCGATCGGCGCTGTCGCGATCGCGTTCTCCTTCCTGAGCCTCGCCTTCGATGTCGGACCTCCCGGAGCGATCTTCCCCGTCCTGACGACGGGGTCGATGGGGCAGCTCACGGCGCCCGCCTCGTCCGGTGGGGCCGCGATGGACCCCGGCGTCGTCCTGGCGACGATCGTCGTCGGGATCCTCGCGGGCTATGCCGCGGTCGTCGCTCCGCTGCTCGTCCCCGCGGTGCGGCGACGCGATGCCCTCGCCCCGGCGGATCATGGCTGGACGTTCACCTTCACGCCGGAGTCGGCGCGCATCCTCGCACGGCTCACGGTCGGGATCCTGCTCGCCCTGCTCGTCAGCGCCGCGCTCGGTCTGCACCACGCGGCCTGGGTGCTGCTCGCGGTGCTCGGCATCCTTCAGAAGGATGCCGACGTGCACCGCGGCACGATCAGGATGGCGCAGCGCGTGCTCGGCACCGCCCTGGGCGGCGCACTCGCGCTGCTCTTCCTCCTCTGGACACCGGAGAGACTCGCGCTGCTCACGATCGTCGGCGTGCTCGTGTTCGGCTTCGTGGCGCTGGTGCGACGCAATCTGCTCTTCGCGTTGATGCTGGTGACGCCCATGGCGCTCCTGCTCGTCACGGGTGGAGACCGTGACCGCCTGCTGGAATCGGTGCTCGCGCGCGTCGGCGACACGGCGATCGGAGCGGTGGTCGCCGTGCTCGTCCTCGGTGCTGTGCTCCTGAGCCGCCGCGCGGGTCGGCGCCTTCCCGCCTCCCCGACGCACACGAAGGGGGCGGTGTGACCTTTCGGTCGCACCGCCCCCTTCGTCCGGTGCTCAGCGCAGCGGGGTGATCCCCTGCGCCCCGCGCGGGAACGTCGCGAGGATCGCCGGGTCGATGTTGAGATGCGCCGAGACGAGCTGCGGCGGAACGTGCGAGAGCCAGTTCGCGAGCGAGATCTCCTCGTACCTGTCGGTGCGGAACACCTCGAGGAACTGCAGCACGTCGTCACCGGTGTTCTCGATGTAGTGACCGAAGTTCTTGCGCACGACGCCCACATCGCCCGCGCGGAAGTCGGTCGTGTTGGCGTGCGGCCCCGTGTTGAACACGGTCATACGGGCGGAACCGCGCAGGTAGTACTGCCATTCGTCGGCGTTCGGGTGCCAGTGCAGTTCACGCATCGAACCGGGCTCGACCGTCACGAGCGCCGCGGCGACCGTTGTCGAGTACTTGTAGTTGGTGGAGTCCGCGATCTGGATCGATCCACCCGAGTTCTCGTAGAGCGGCTTCGACCGCGAGAGGCGGAAGATCACCGGCTCCATGCCCCACTCGACGCCCGCGGCGGCCTGATCGACCTCGAGGGCCGGCGGCTCGTCACCGGGGAAGATCCAGAGGTTGTGCAGCGGGATGTCGGAGAACACCTCCTGCGCCACGCCGAAGTTCTTGGCGAGCACCTCGGGAGGCGTGTGCGCGAACCAGTCGGTGAGCAGCAGCGTGTTCGACTCGGACTGGTCGCCGTCGTCGAACGCGAGCACGAACTCCGCGCCGTCCGGGCCCAGTCCCTGCAGGGAGTGCGGGGTGCCGGCCGGGAAGAACCACAGGTCGCCCTCCTCCACGTCCTCGACGGCGGGAAGACCCGAACGGCTCAGCGTCGTGACGCGCGCCTTGCCCCGAGTCATCACGGCCCACTCCGCGGTCTGGTGCCAGTGCAGCTCGCGGATGCCGCCGGGCTCCAGGTACATGTTCACCCCGGCGATCTCGTCAGAGATGTGGAAGTCCTGCTTGGTGAGCTCCCGCGCCCACCCGCCTCGCTGCACGCGTCGCGGGGAGATGTTGAACGACGACCAGAAGAACGGCTGCGTGCTGATGTCGGTCGCCGGAGCGTGCATCTGATTGGGGAACTGCGACTCGATGACCTCGTTCTGCGGCCCGCCCATGGTGTTGCTCTGCGGACGGTCGGCGATGTTCACCTCGCCCTCCTGCGGCAGGTCGGGGTTCCCGAGTGTCGGGACCTCGTGCCCCAGCTCGGCGTTCTCGGACGTGTCCATGCGGTGCTCCTTCGTGATGGTTCCGGACGATACCGAGGAGTCTGCTCCTTCGTCCATCGCCGGTACACACCCCCGTGACGAATCGGTTCTCGACTCTCGTCGGACGAGGTCCATCCCGCGCGGCGCTTGCATGGGGGCATCCCTGGAGGTCTTCATGTCGTCATCGATCGTTCGCACGCCCCGCCCCTATCCCCTGCTCGAGAGCGCGCCCGCCGCTGCCGCGCTCGCCCTGGTCTCGGGCCTGCTCAATGCCTGGACGTTCGGGCAGATCGGCACCTTCGCGACCGTGCAGTCCGGCAATCTGCTCTCGATCGGCTACTTCATGGCCGACGGAGACCCGTCGAGGGTGCTTGCGGCTGCGGCATCCGTCCTGTCGTTCGCCCTCGGTTCGTTCCTCTGCACGCTCGTCGTGCTGTGGCGGGCGCGAACCGGGCGCGGGTACTCGGTCGAGGTGCTGCTCTGCGAGGTGATCGCGCTCGCCGCGCTCGCCCTCGCGAGCGTCACGGGGGCGGTGGGGCCGGAGTGGATCGCCGGCGCGATCAGCTTCCTCGCCGGCGTGCAGGGCAATGCCTTCCACCGCGAGACCGGCATGCTCTACGGCAACATCGCCGTCACCTCGGTGGTTCAGATGGCCGCGAGTCTTCTCGCTCGAGCCGCGGGGAGGACGATCGCCTCCGACGGCGAGCCCCACCTGCGTCCGGCGGCGGCCTACACCTCGGTGCTCGTGGCGTTCGCGGCCGGCGGCGGCATCGGATTCGCCCTCGATCGGGCGTGGTCCTGCGCGTCGATCATCGGTGCCGCAGCGGTCCTCGGCATCCTCCTCCTCGTCGCCCGCTCCGCGCACGGTGCGGTCGATCCCTCTCAGAACGCGCCGACCCCGTGACATCCCTCCTCGACACCTGTCTGGTCGAGTCCGGACGCGCGCCCTAACCGGCGGCGACCGGCGGAAGGGAGAGTGGAGCCATGACAGACACCCCTGAGACCGAATGCCGCGAACGGATCCTCACCGCCTGGACCACGGCACCCGACTTCACGCTGCGCGTCACCGCCGATCAGTCGCTGCGGCTCGGTGAGCTCCGCGGTGCGCCGGTGGTCCTCGCCTTCTACCCCGCCGACTGGAGTCCGGTGTGCGGGGACGAACTCTCCGTCATCAACGCCGCGCTGCCGATGCTCCACGAGCGCCGCGCGCAGGTCGTCGCCGTGTCGGTCGACAACGTGTGGTCGCACGAGGCGTTCTCCTCCGCGCACGGGCTGCACTTCCCGCTCCTCAGCGACT
This sequence comes from Microbacterium sp. NPDC087868, assembly GCF_044900755.1. Lineage (NCBI taxonomy): Bacteria > Bacillati > Actinomycetota > Actinomycetes > Micrococcales > Microbacteriaceae > Microbacterium > Microbacterium sp. NPDC087868. Next base: position 164,626 of record NZ_JBJDNO010000001.1, on the reverse strand, counting down.
TCGAACCGAAGGGCGCGGTCTCCCGCCTCTACGGCGCCTACGACGACAGCACCGGGGAGAGCCGTCGAGCCCTCTTCGTGATCGACGCGGCGGGTGTGATCGCCTGGAGCTATCTCTCCCCCGTCGCCCTCAACCCCGGCGTCGACGGCGTGCTGGACGCGCTCGACGCTCTCACCCCCGATGAAAGGAGAGGATGATGTCCTCGCTCCGCATTCCCGTCTCGACCGACGACCACAGCACCGGACCGGACGACGCCTCCGTCGTGCTCGTCGAATACGGCGACTACCAGTGCCCCTACTGCGGCGAGGCGTACCCGGTCGTCAAGAAGCTCCTCGCCGAACTGGGCGACCGCGTGCGCTTCGTGTTCCGCAACTTCCCGCTCGCCGAGATGCATCCCGAAGCGGTCGATGCGGCATTCGTGGCGGAATTCGCCGCGTCGCACGGCGCCTTCTGGGAGGTGCACGACATGCTTTACGAGAACCAGTCCCGACTCGGATCGCCGCTCTACGCCGAGATCTGCGCGAAGCTCGCCCTCCCCGTCGCCGATCTGCGCGCGGCGGTACAGGAGCAGCGTTACCTGTCGCGCATCCGCACGGACGAGGAGGGCGGCATCCGCAGCGGCGTGAACGGCACGCCCACGTTCTTCCTGAACGGGGAGCGGCTCGACGGCGGCACGGCCGAGCTGCCGGACGCCCTGCGCACGGCGGTGCAGCGCGCATCGGTCCAGCGCGCGTCCTGAGCGTCGAGACACCATCTCCGCCTCGAGACGTCACGGCACACGTGATGTCTCGAGGCGTTCGTGGTGTCTCGACGCGCGCGGTGCACACCGCGCAGTGCGCTCAGCGCGCGATGCGTCGCATCCGCAGCGCCGCCACCACCGTGACGACCGCCACGAGCACGACGAAGACCAGCAGCACGACGAGTTGCGGCACCACCGTGAGGGCGGCGCCGATCGCCAGCACCGGGACGGCGAGTCCGCAGTAGGCGACCAGGAAGATCGCGGCGAGCGTCTCGCCCCGGCGACCCGGCTCGGCGATCTCGGATGCCGTGGCCAGGGCGCACTTGAACAGCGCCCCCACGCCCGCACCGGCGACGACGCCACCGACCAGGAACAGGACGAACGACGGCAGCACGGCGCCGAGCGCGATCGCCGCGAGACCGATCCCGCAGGCGAGTGCGGCGAAGAGCAGTTGCGAGCGCCGTGACACCCGGGCGAGGAGCACCTGGGCGGCGGCCGCGGAGCCGAAGACGAGGAAGACCGTGACACCGGCGACGAGATGACGGGTCTCGCCGAAGGTGCCGACGAGCAGTGTCGGGGCGAGCGAGGTGAACAGGCCGAAGAGGGCGAACCCGGCGAAGGCCGCGAACCCCGCCGCCACGAATGCTCCGCGCGACGACGCGGGGACCGCGATCCGCTGCGGCCGGTACTGCCGGTGCTGCGGCGCGACCGTCTCGGGCACGAGCGCCACGGCGATGGCCAGACAGATCAGCACGATCGCGAACACGGTGTGCGGCAGATGCAGCGGATCGGGGAGGTAGTCCGCGAACACCCCTCCGATGAGCGGTCCGAGCGCGAGTCCCCCGAGGTTGGCCCCGCCGGCCACCGACGCCGCGACGATCGCGTTCTCGTCGGGTCGGGCTCGAGCGCGCAGCTCGCCGAGGTGCGCGGTGGCGGTCGCCGTGAGGATGCCGATGCTCACGCCGTTCACCACGCGGGCGACGAGGAGACCGGCGACGTCGGTGAAGATCATGAAGAGCACGGCGGAGAGCGCCGAGACGAGGATGGCGATCACCAGCATCCGCCGGCGCCCCATCCAGTCGCTCACGTGACCGAGCAGGAACAGGCTCGCGACCACTCCGACCGCGTAGGCGGCGAAGACGACCGTGACCACCGATACGGGGAATCCGTCGAGCTGCTGGTACAGGGGATACAGCGGCGTCGGCACGGTCGAGTACGCCATCACCAGCAGGAAGGCGACGGCGACGACCCAGAACCCGGTCGTTCGGCCGGCAGGAGCTTCGATATCGGTCACAGCGCTCATTCTGTCAGCGCACGGCGTCGGCGGCGTCGACGATCAGCCGGGCGACATCGCCGGGGTGGGTGTGCAGCACGAGATGCGGACCGGGCAGTTCCACGAGCTCGCGCACGCCCGCCCGGTCGAGTCCGAAGCGCACCGCCTCGGGGTTGATGAGGCGGTCGGCGGTCGCCACGACGCCCCACGACGGTCGGTCGAGCCAGGCGGCGACCGTCGCGGGTTCCGCCAGCACCTCCGCGTCGAGCGGGCGCTGGGTGACGGCGAGCACGGCGGCCTCGTCTGCCGGGATGCCGAGGGCCGTGAGGAAGGGGAACTCCTCGATCCTCACCGAGATCTCCGCGGCATCCGCTTCTCCGGGCACGGGATAGGCCGCCTCGTCGAAGTACGGCATCGCCTCCGGGTCCGGGAAGCGGCGGTGCACGTCCTGCGCGCTCTCCCCCACCTCGAGCACGTACCCCTCGATGAAGACGAGGCCGCGGACGTTCGCCGCGTCGCCGGCGACACCCGCGACCGTGGCACCGTACGAGTGCCCGACGAGCAGCACCGGGCCATCGATCCGTTCGACGAAGGAGCGCACGTACGCGGCATCCGCAGCGAGGCTCCGGTTCGAGATCGCCGGCACCCGTACCTCGAGGCCCTCGCCGAGGAGCCGCATCGCGACCGGCGACCAGCTCGCCCCGTCCGAGAACGCTCCGTGCACCAGCACGACCGTGGGCTTGATGGCCATCTCACACTCCCTTGCGCCGGATCTCCGGCTCTCTTCCCCGACGCTACGGCAGAGGAGGCTCGGCCCTTTCCGACCGCTTGTCGTCAGTGCATTGGACGACTGTCGAGTGCGCCGTGCTCGACCTCGCGGAGGAACGCACCGACGACCGCGTTGAACGCCTCGGGGTTCTCGAGGAACGGGAAGTGCGAGGAGGCGATGTCGCGCGGGAAGACGTGCACGCGAGCGCCGGGGATGCGTTCCGCCAGCCACCGCTGCGACTCCGGGGGCACATGGCTGCCGTCGCATCCGATCACGAGGGTGGGGACGCGGATGCCGCGCACCACGTCGCGCCAATCCTGGGTGCCGTGATCGATGAGCAGGGGCACCGCGGCATGCGGCGGCGTGCGGGCGACCTCGCTCATGACGAAGGACCAGAGCTCCTCGTCCACCGGGCCGGAGAACATGCCGCGCACGAACGCCCGCACCGCGCTCTCGGCCTCCGGACCGGCGACGGCATCGGCCAGGGCCACGAGGCCGTCGACGGGCAGGATGCTCCCCGCCCGCACACGCTCCTCCTCGCTCATCCAGGACTGCGCGATGACCGCGGCGGGCTGGTCGACGACGACGAGGGAGCGCACGCGCGCGTCACCGAAGAGTTCGAGGTACGACCAGGCGACGGATGCACCCATCGACCACCCGAGCAGATCGACACGATCCACGGCGAGCGCCTCCAGCACATCCCGCAGGTCGGCGGCGAAGCGGGCGATGCGGTAGCCGTGGGTCGGCGCCTCCGAGCCTCCGTGCCCGCGCATGTCGAAGCTGATCACGCGGCGCGCGCCGAAGCCGGTGAGCTGGTGGCGGAACATCTCCTGCGATTGCGACCAGCCGTGCAGGAGCAGCAGGGGGACGCCGTCTCCCCCGGTGTCGTGGGCGCGGAGCACGACACCGTCGCTCGTGGTCACCTCGATGCGGCGAGCGCTCATCGGATGTGACCCGCGTTCTCCCAGTAGGCGGCGAGCTTGAGCCCGAGGTGCAGGGCGCTGCGCTGCATGCCGTCGTCGAGGGCGTCACGCACCACCTGGGGCATGTTCTCGAGCCGGTAGTACAGCGTCGTGCGGTGGATGTGGAGCACCTCGCACACCTGTCGCACGTGCCCGGCGTTGTCGAGGAGCGCCTCGACGGTCTGCCGGCGCAGCGGGTCGGCGTCGTGCACAAGGGCGAAAGCGGCGGGCGAGTACCAGGAGAGTCGGCGGGGGTCGGTGAGCACGTCGGAGATCAACAGCCAGGGACCGACGTCATCGGCGTGCAGGCTCCTGCCGAGTTCGGGGAGGAGCTCTGCGACGGTGGCGGTGGCGATGGCCCGCTCGGCGACGGGATGCAGATCGTTGTCGGCGTCGGAGAGCCCGGCCGCGCCGATGGCGCGCAGGAGCACCCCTGCGCGCTCTGCTTCGGCGACGACGGCGGCGTCGAGGCGCTCGGTCTCGCCGCGGCGGCCGAGGAACAGCAACGCAGCGCCGATCTCGCCGATCAGTACGAGCGCGGACCGAGTGGCACTCTCGACGGCGCGGCCGAGTGCGGCGCGCTGGACGACGCCCGTGTCGTGGCCGATCGCGACGGCCCGCACGAGGGTGTCGGCGTCGCGGGTGACGCCGTGCGCGCGCACCGCCATGCTCAGAGCATCGCGACGGGCGATGGGGTCGGCGGCCAGTAGCGAGCGCATCACTCCGTCCCGAGCCGTGAGTGCGGTGCTCTCGCTCTGGGCGGCGAGGACGGTGCGTACGACGTCGACGGCCGCGTCCAGGGCGCGGAACTGCTCCTCGCGCAGCGGAGGCAGCCCACCGGTGATGAGCCACAGGATTCCCAGGAGGGTGTCGTCCGACCAGATCGGGACCGCGAGGCGCTCATGGGCGCCGAACTCCGCGAGGTCCACGGTCCGCGGCCTCCGGGACTGCGTCAGGCGCAGGCTCTCGACGTACGCCCGTTCCCGCGGCGGGGTGACCCGACGCAGGAGTGCCCGTGCGCGGAGCTCGTCGATCTCGTCGCCCTGCGCGCTGGCGACGATGGGGCGGAATGCGGGGTCGTTGATGACGATCGAGCGGTCGAGTGTCTCGGCGAGCTCGTCGACCAGGTCCTGCAGGTTCATGCCCACCACGCGTCCGGGTACGGTGAGGAGGTCGCCTCCGGATGCCGCGGGGTGATGGTCATGCTGCTCCTCCCGGCCCGCGTCGTCGGGCCTCGCGCCCGACGCTACGGGAGCGAGGGCGAGCGCTGGGAGGCCCGCGTCGTCCCACCCGCCGCTCATGGTCATCGCGCCGCCTCCACCGCATCGGCGCCGATGCCGCCGGGCAGTTGATCGGCCAGTCGGGCGAACACGGCGGCGGTGACGGCGCCCGGCGGTGCCGAGAGCACCGTGAGCTGGTACCCGGGCATGCTGCGCACCGCGAAGTTCTGGGCGTCCACCGGGATCTCCCCCGCTCCCTCTACGAGGATGTGGAACGTCGCATCCTCGGGGCCCGACACGTCGTGCCGCGCCCAGATGCGCACGAAGTCGGGATCCGACGACAGCTCGGCCACGATCTCCCGCAACCGAGGAGAGTGCGGTACGGCGTCGCGTCTCAGCGTGGCGACGGCTGCGCGGCTCATCGCCTCCCACTCCACGAGCGTCTCCTTCATGCGGGGCACGAACAGATGACGCAGCTGATTTCCGCCTGCAGAGAGACCGCCGTGCCCGAATACGGTCGCGAGAGGGTTGGCGGCGACGATGTCGCGGTGCGGATCGGTGACGTACGCCGGCGTGTGCGTCCAGGCGGACAGCGCGCGCACGATGCGGTCGGCCGAGTCCCGGGGAACGTGAGCGGGGGTGTGCAGCCGTCCCGAGACGAGGCGGAAGGCGTAGGCGGTCGCCTCGTGGTCGAGCCGGAGCGCCCGGCAGAGAGACAGGAGCACCTGGTCGGAGGGGCGGGCCCCGCGGCCCTGCTCCAAGCGCAGGTAGTACTCCCTGCTGATCCCGGCCAGGGCGGCGACCTCGTCGCGACGGAGGCCCGCGACCCGCCGTCCGGGGGTGGGAACGATCCCCACGTCCTCGGGCTGGGTGACGGCGCGGCGGGCGCGGAGGTACTCTCCGAGAGAGGTCGATGCATCGTCCACAGGGCGGGCTCCGGTCGTCGAGGGGATGGGGCGTCTGCGACGCTACCCGCGTGCGAGGGAGCGCACATCACCCGCCCCGGGGGCGCACATCCCCTCCCCGCTGTCGCGTGGCCGTTCGTCATCTGTCGGATGCGCCGCACGCCGCGTTCCGCGAGACTGGCGCTGTCACAGTCCACATGGGAAGGATCGGCGCGTATGACGGATCAGGACCCCCGGGGTGCGGTGCAGGCGGTCGCATCGCCCCTCACGGCGAATGCCGTCTTCCTCGTCGTCGACGTCGCCCCCGGCGCAGCCGATCGGGTGCGCGACGTCCTCGCCGATCTCGCCGGATCGATCAAGTCCCTCGCCTTCCCCTACTCCGATTCCGCGCTCACCTGCACGGTCGGGATCGGGAGTGCGATCTGGGACGAGCTCACGGCGCTCCCCCGTCCGGCTCAGTTGCGCCCGTTCACCCCCGTGGTCGGCGCGCACCACACCGCCCCGTCGACCCCCGGAGACCTGCTCTTCCACATCCGGGCCGAGCGTGCCGACGTCTGCTTCGAGTTCGAACGCCGTCTGCTGGAGTCGCTCGGCGACGCCGTCCGCGTCGTCGACGAGACCGTGGGGTTCCGCTCCTTCGACCGGCGCGATCTCCTGGGATTCGTCGACGGGACGGCGAATCCGATCGGTGCCGAACTCGACGCAGCGGTGCTGGTCGGAGACGAGGACCCCGCGCACCGCGGTGGCTCGTACATCGTCACGCAGAAGTACCTTCACCCCCTCGCCGCCTGGCGTGCCCTCCCGACCGAGACGCAGGAGGCGATCATCGGGCGCACGAAGCTCGAGAACGTCGAGCTCGACGATGCACCGTCGGGTCAGCAGTCGCACAAGTCCCTGGCGACCATCGTCGACGAACAGGGCGTCGAGCACGACATCCAGCGCGACAACATGCCGTTCGGCCGCCCGGGCCATGATGAGTTCGGCACGTACTTCCTCGGATGCTCCCGCGATCTGAGCGTCATCCAGCGGATGCTCGAGCGCATGTTCCTCGGCGATCCGCCCGGACTGCACGACCGCCTCCTCGATTTCTCCACCGCCGTCACCGGCTCCGTGTTCTTCGCCCCGCGACCGGAGGTTCTCGCCGCTCTCGGGGACGGCTGACCGCCACTCGGAGAGCGACCCCGCGTCCGTTCGACGGCGTGATCAGCTTCGCCGTGCGCATCCGTCATAATCGGATCATGCACGATACATCCGATGGCGGAGCCGTCGGATCCGACCGCGCTCTCCTCGCCGGCTCCCCCGCGGCGCACGCGGCTCCTCTCCGCGGTCGCGACGACGCTCTGACGGACATCCTCGACGTGCTCACCTCCGTGCGCGACGGCGCCGGCGGTCCGGTTCTGGTGCGCGGCATGCCGGGCATCGGTAAGACGCGATTGCTCGCCGAAGTGCTCGCCCGCGCTTCGGTGTCCGACTGGCGCACGCTGGTCATCGCCCCGGACGTCGACGAATCGACCGTGCCTCTCGCGGCCCTCCTCGAGGCCTCGCTGCGCGGATCCTCCCCGCTGCTGACACCCGCCGATCTGCAGCCGGTGCTCTCCGGCGGCGAGCACCGGTACTGGGTCACCCGTCTGCTCCTCGACCGTCTCGAGCAGGCCGCGGCCGAGCATCCCCTCCTGATCGTCATCGACGACCTGCAGTGGCTCGACACCGCCTCCGTGACCACGCTCATCGCGCTCGTGCGCGGACTCGCCGACCAGCCCGTCGCGTGGCTCGTCGCCGCACGCGACGGCGTCCTCCCTTCCGCGCATGCTCGTGCGGCAGCGCACATCGCCGCGGAGGGTCTCGTCATCGAGCTCGCTCCGCTCGACTCCTCGGCATCGGCGGAGATCGCCGCCGACATCGCCGGTGGTACCCCCGGTCCTGTGCTGCGTGCGGCACTCGACCAGACGGCCAACGTTCCCCTCCTCGTCGTCGAACTCGTGCGCGGGCTCCGCGAGGAGCACCTCCTGGCCCGACACGCGGGGTCCGTCGACGCGGTGGATGCCGCCGTGCCGGCGAGGTTCGGTGCGGCCGCGCGCGAACGACTCTCCTCGATCTCACCGGCCGCCCGGCGATTCGCGCAGGTGGCGAGTCTGTTCGGACGCAGGTTCCGCCTGCGCGACGTGCTCCGCGTGCTGGACCTCTCGGCGGCGGCCGCCGCGCCATCGGTCGACGAGCTTCTCGCGGAGTCGATCCTCGTCGGGGACGGCGCGGCTCTCGCCTTCACCCACGACACCCTGCGGGAAGCGGCCGATGCGTCGATCGCGTCACCCATTCGCCCCGCGCTGCTCCGAGAGGTCGTGCGGGTGCGCCTGTCGTCGGGCGAGCCGGCATCGGCTGTCGCGCCCGCTCTGATCGAGGCGGCGGAGCCCGGCGACGAGGACTCTTTCGTCCTGGTCGCCGAGGCCGCTCGGGACATCTCGGCGACCGACTCCGCGTTCGCCGCCGATCTGGCGGCCGCGGCGATCCGCCTCGCGCTGCACGTCCCGCGACTGGTCGTTCGCGCCGCCGAACTCCTCCCGCTCGTGTGGACCGACGGCCGCCACGACGAGGCCCAGGCGGTCACGACCGCACTGGCGCCCTATCTCTCCGCCGATCTGCGCGCCCGCGCTCTGCTGGCCGTCGCCCGACGCCAGACCGAGTTCTCGTTCGATCGAGCGATCGCGACCTGCGACGAGGCACTCGGCATCCGCGGGATCGCACGCAGCACTCGGGCCGAACTCCTCGCCGTTCGCGCGCTCAACTGCGCGAACCGCGCCGACTTCGCCGGTCTGGAAGAGACGCTCGCCCTCGCGCGGGAGGTCGCCGATCCCGAGACCGATCATCTCGCCCTGGCGACCATCGACGCGACCGATTCGGTCTACCAGTTCAACAGCGGCCACCACGATCGGGCGGTGGAGCTCATCGACGCCGCACTCCGCCGCGCCGAGGAAGCCGGACTCGTCACATCGCGCTGGCTCCCCGAAGGCCTCTGGCCCGCATTCCTGCACAACTCGATGGGCGATCCCGAGCTTGCCCTGCAGCTGGCCGACCTCGGGCTGTCCGAGGCACGCGCAGCGGGCAGCGCGGTGGCCGAGGCGTTCTGGATGATGGTGCGCACCCGTGTGCTCTACGACGGCGGACGGATCGACGAGGCCCGTGTGCTGGCCGAGGCCGTACTCGCGCTGTCCGCCGAGCTGGGGCTGGGAGACTTCGCCAACGCCACGGCCGGGGGCGTGCTCTTCCGCATCTCTCTCCACACCGGTGACGCGCAGATCCGCGCGCAGGCCAAGCCGATCGTCGAGGCACTCGCCACGAGCACCGCCGTGACGAAGGCCGGCCGCTGGCTCCTCGCCGTCGAAGCCATCGACGAGGGGCGACTCGACGATGCGGTCTCCGCCAGCGATCTCGCCCGGGCAGGGCTCGACGCACCCGTGCCTCCCATGACGACCCCGTCGGACTTCTCCGACGACATCGTGCTCGCCGACCTCGCCGTGCGCACGAACGACGCCGAGACCATCGCCGCCGTGCTGAAGCGCACGAGTCGTCGCTGCGAGCTCAACCCCGGCAGCGTCTTCTCCCGCGCCGTGCACGATGCCGTGGTCGGACGCACGGGCGCAGACCCCGCCGCACTCGACGCCGCAGCATCCGCCCTGCGCGAACTGTCGCGTCCGCTGGTGCTGGCCCGCGTGCTGGAGCTGCGTCCCCTCGTGGGCGGCGACGAACAGCAGGCACGACGAGCGCTCGACGAAGCGCTGGAGATCTACGAATCCCTCGGAGCCGTGCGTGACGCGAGTCGAGTGCTACGCGCACTACGCACGCGGGGTGTCCGCCGCCGGCCGGCCCGGCGCGGCGCGCCCGAACTGCTCTCGACCCGCGAACGCCAGGTCATCGAGCGCGTGGCGCTCGGGGCCACGACCCAGCAGATCGCCGACGCGCTGTTCATGTCGCCGCACACCGTGGTCTCGCACATCCGACACCTCTACGCGAAGACCGGCGTCAACTCCCGCAGCGCACTGCGCCTCTGGTACGCGAGCGCCAGTGAGGAACGCGAGACCGCCTGACGCCGAGGTGCCCGCTCAGGCGTGCACCTGATGCCAGGTGCAGATCCGCGAGCCGTCGAGGCGGAAGCTCCCGAACCCCAGCACCTCGCACTTCTCGCCCTCCGGGAGGCGCAGGTGCAGCACCTGCTCGGTGAGCACGGTGTCTCCTGCCACCGCGACGGTGACGAGCGCCGTCGACCATTCCGCGAAGCGCGACCTGATCTCCTCGATCATCGCCAGCATCTCCCGGCGACCCGTCACGCCCCGGTTGTGCGAAGGACGGTAGACGACGTCCTCGGTGAGGAACGGCAGCAGTTCGCCCACGCCGCCCTCGTTCAGCACCGCGACGAAATCGCGGACGATGAGCTCTCGCTCCATCTGCTGGATCCCGTCCAGCGCCTCGCGGCGGATATCTTCCACGGCGATACCTCCCATCCGGTGCCCCTCACGCTAGGGGCACCGGATGGGCCGGGCATCCGACGTGCGTCGAGAGTCCGAAGGACGGATGCCGGATCGGTGCGTCGCCGGCGTCGGTCACCCGGCGACGGCGGAAGACCGGCGCGCCATGAGATCGTAGGCATCGCGCACGGCATCCGCCGTGGTCTCGACCTCTTCGTAGTAGTGGGTGAACCCGCGCTCGTCGCGGACGACGAGCGAGACGCGGACCGTCCCGGTGCGAGCGGCGGCGGACGGCAGGGGGACGACTCCAGTGGGGGACATGGAACTCCTTCGTGATCGTGCGGGCCGGAGGAGTCCACACCGTCCGGCCCCACTAGGAAGACGCCGCGAACGCCGGTTCATTACGCCGACACGCGAGAATTCCTCGGCGATGGCCCGCTGAGGTCGTCGCCCCTCCTCGTCAGCGCGCGACGCCCTGGAGCGAGCCCTGCACCTGCGCGCTGGGGTCGAAGACGATGCACTGGATCAGGCGGTCGTCGTAGTCCTCCCAGCCGCCCGTGCTCGGCGTGAGGGCGCTGTACTCGAACACCGAATCCGCGTAGGCGATGCCGACGAAGCTCTCGAACTGCGCGAGGCAGTTCTCCTCGGCAGCGGCCGAGATCGCTTCGTCGCCCGGGAACTCGCCCTCGGGCATCTCGTGCTCGTAGTAGACCTCGTTGTCATGCGGGTCGGCGCAGGGCACGACGGGCAGCTCGCTGACCTGTTCTGCGACCGTGTCGTTGAAGCAGTCGCCGAGTTCGAGTGTGAAGACGCTGAGGTCACCGCCCTCCGTGATCTCCGCGCTGTCGGCATCGCGAACCGCGTTGCCCCCTCCGACCAGGTCGGTGATGACCGAACAGCCAGACAGCACGGCCACTGCCGCCACTGCCGCGATCGCTGCGGTTCCAAGACGTGATGCACGCTTCATGTGCGTTCCTCTCCGGGGCGCGCTCGGGAACGCGCGTTCTCTCCCCGGACTATCAACGTGCCGGCCCGCGAAATCTGACGATGACGGCAGAACTACACGCCTGGGACGCCTTCGTCAACGGCCTCTCCAGCCGGGGTCGCACACTCATAGCGTGGGGCCCTCACCGACGAGAGGAGCATCCGATGTCCAATCCCCCACCGATCCCTCCGATCCCGTCGCTCGGAGACGAGTCGGACGATGATCGCGACGGAGTCCCCACGCTCGAGGTCGACGGCGCGGAAGAGGTCGATCCCGATATCGACGGCACGCAGGTCGACAGCGCCGAGGCCGATCGGATCGCCGCAGAGGGCGAGTGAACGAGACGTCCGACGGGCGGGCGCGAACAATCGCATCCGCCCGTTACGGGATGCCGACTCAGTTGGCCAGCAACGGCGGGAGATGAGGAATCTGCACCGGGCGGGTGGCCCGGCTCGATCCGTGCATGCGCTCGACGTCGGCGAGCACCTCGAAGGCGTTCGAATAACGCATCGCGAGCGGCAGGTCGCGGACCCACACCACCTCGACCTCGGTCTCGGCGTATTCGTAGACGCACGCGACGATGTGACGCGGGTCGTTCGCAGGGAAGCGCTGGTCGTTGATCACCCATTCGGTCGGGGTGATCCGACGCAGCACGTAGCGCGGTTCTGGATCCTCTGTCATGTCGGCCCTCCAAGACTCTTTCCCCTTAAGAAAGAGTGTGCGCGCCGGTATACCGCCGGGGAAGACCCTTGACAGAATCCATGCAGGATGCCGCGCCCGGCTCTCGCGGGCGCGGCAGGGGGTCACTCCCCTGCGACGGGCTCCGGGAGGTCGATCGGCACGACGGGGCAGTCCTTCCACAGGCGCTCGAGCCCGTAGTACACGCGCTCCTCCTGATGGAAGACGTGCACGATCAGGTCGCCGAAGTCCATGAGGACCCAGCGCGACTCGGCGCGACCCTCGCGGCGGACACGCTTGTGCCCCTCCGCGATGAGACGGTCCTCGATCTCGTCGGCGATCGCGGCGACGTTGCGCTCGCTGTTTCCCGTGACGAGCAGGAAGATGTCGACGAGCGGAAGCGGCTCCGAGACGTTGAGCGCGACGAGGTCTTCACCGCCCTTCGAGACGGCGGCTGCGGCAGCGATCTGCAGCATGGCTTCAGCGGTTTCAGGTGATTGCATCAGAACACATTCGTGGTGAAGGCGACGACGAGGACCACGCCCAGTGCGAGGGCGAGACCACCCGCAACGATCGCAAGGATGAGCATGAGTTTGTTGCCCTTTTCGGGGGCGGGCGGTCGGATGACCTCGCCGGCGGGCTTGATGGTGCTGACCGCCGAGCTGGCGGCGATCGGCGTGGGAGAAGAAGCAGGCGGCAGTTCGCCGTCGATGAGGACGGCATCGACGTCCTTGCCGTCGGCGACGCCGTGGGCGTGACCCTGGGAGCCGATGCCGCGCGGGAGTTCGTAGGAACCGGTGACGAGGATTTCGCCGGTCGATGCGACCGGTCCCGAGAGCGATCCCTCGCCCGGCGAGGGCGTGAAGATCAGCGCGCTGGGAGACGTGTGCTGAGAGCCGCTCGAATCGCCGACCGTGAGCAACTCGTCGAACGACGGTGCGAACGGCTTCTGCGTCTTGTCGATCACGGACGCCCCGAACGCCGGGTTCACGGTGGGGCGCTCATCGGGAGCGATGACCTCGTCATCGTCTCCGACGTCGGCGAGCACGTCATCGGTGTCCGAGAGGGCGGGTTCCTGGTCGAGGCCCAGAACGGCATCGACGTCGTCGACGTCCTCCTGCGGCTCCTCGGCTGCCGCGTCGAGAGGCATCTCACCCACGGATGCGCTCGCGCCGGCGGCGCTCACGGGCGTGATCGCGACCTCCGCGTCGTCTTCATCGATGTCGTCGTCGGTCGAGACGGCCGGTGCGGCCGGTGCCGAGAACTCCGGCACGGCGGAGACGATCGGCGTCCGATCGGCCGGGGGCTGCTCCTGCGGCGCCGGCTCCTGTGCCACCGGTGCCGGCGGCTCCACCGGAGCGAGCGGCGTGGCGTCTTCGGGTTCGACGACGGGAACGGATGCCGTGCGCACGCGCTCCTGGTCACGCGCCTGGCGGCGGGTGAGTGGGGCGGCCGCGGATGCGGGAGCGGCTGCTTCTTCGGCGACGGGAGCGGGCTTCGCCGCAACGGGCTTCTGCGGGGCAGGCTTCTCGACGGCGGGCTTCTGCGCGGCAGGCTTCTCGACGGCGGGCTTCTCGACGACGGCGTCGGACTCCCGCGTCTGCGCGGGCGCGGCAGCCGCCTCCTCGTCGGTGATGACGGGCGTCGATCCGGTCAGTCGGATCTCACGCAACTGCTTGCGTGTCAGCGGACCCTGGCCGTGCTGATCCGATGTAGTCATGACTTGCTCCGATACAGATGATGCTTCGCGATGTACTGGACGACCCCGTCGGGAACGAGATACCAGACCGGCTGGTCGTCCCGGACCCGCTCTCGGCAGGCGGTCGACGAGATCGACAGGGCCGGCACCTCCAGCTGGCTGACGTTGTCGCTCGGGAGGCCGTCCGTGCTCAGGACGTGTCCTGGCCGGGAGACCGCGACGAAGTGGGCCAACTCCCACAACTCATCATGGTCCCTCCAACTGAGAATTTGCGCCACGGCATCCGCTCCCGAGATGAAGAAGAGCTCCGCATCCGGTCGGTCCCGTTTCAGATCCCGCAGGGTGTCGATCGTGTACGTCGGCCCTTCGCGATCGACGTCGACGCGGCTGACGGTGAACTGCGGGTTCGATGCCGTCGCGATCACGGTCATCAGGTACCGGTGCTCGCTCGGGGTGACGTCCGACTTCTGCCAGGGGCGCCCGGTCGGGACGAAGACCACTTCGTCGAGATCGAAGGAGTGCGCGACCTCACTGGCGGCGACGAGGTGACCGTGGTGGATCGGGTCGAACGTTCCACCCATCACACCGATGCGCGGAGCGCGCGAGGTCACGGTCTTCATAGTTCCTTAGTGGCCGTGCCCTGCCCCGTGGCCGTCCTTGCCGTGCTTCGCAGCCCAGGCCTCGGCCTTGGCCGAGTGACGGTTGGCGACGTTGCGGTACGACAGCGTCACGAGACCGAGGAAGGCGAAGATGATCGCGGCGATCACACCGAAGATCACGGTCTCGAGGGCAACGTTGCCGTGGTGCTCGGTTTCCGCAGCGGCCATCGCGACCTGTGCGATGAGGTTCATCGTTTCTCCGTTTCGTGACCTGAGTCAGTGCAGCGCCATCCAGTCTATCCCTCAGCCGCGCGTCTGCCCCGACCCACGCGCCAGCCATTTCGTGCTCGTGAGCTCGGCGAGACCCATCGGGCCCCGCGCATGCAGCTTCTGCGTCGAGATACCCACCTCGGCGCCGAAGCCGAACTCGCCGCCGTCGGTGAAGCGGGTCGAGGTGTTGACCATGACGACCGCGGAATCGACCTCGGCGAGGAAACGCTCGGCGTTGCGGGTGTCGGTCGTGATGATCGACTCGGTGTGACCGGTGCTGTAGCGACGGATGTGCGCGAGGGCCTCGTCGAGGTCGTCGACCACCTTGATCGCGATGTCCAGGCTGAGGTATTCGGTCGCCCAGTCCTCCTCCGTGGCCGGGATGACGTTCGACACGAGCCCGGCGACCATCTCGTCGCCGTGGATCGCCACGCCCTCGCTCTGCAGCGCACTGGCCACGAGGGGCACGAGACGCGGCGCCGCCTGACGATGCACGAGAACGGTCTCGACCGCGTTGCAGACGCTCGGCCTCTGCACCTTCGCATTGACCACGATGTCGCGGGCCCAGTCGTCCGGCGCCGACTCGTCGAGAACGATGTGCACGTTCCCGGCCCCCGTCTCGATGACCGGAACGGTCGATTCCGTGACGACGGTCTCGATGAGCCCTGCGCTCCCGCGCGGAACGAGCACGTCGATGTAGCCGCGTCCGTGCATGAGCGCCGTGGCTCCGTCCCGACCGAAGTCGTCGACGGTCTGGATCGCCTCGGCGGTGACGCCCGATCGCACCAGCGCCTCCCGCATGACCTCGACGAGAACGGTGTTCGACTCACGCGCGGCGCTGCCGCCCCGGAGAACGGCCGCGTTTCCCGAACGCAGTGCGAGAGCGGCGATGTCGACCGTGACGTTCGGCCGCGCTTCGTAGATCGCGCCGACCACGCCGAAGGGCACTCGGATCTGCTCGAGGGCGACACCGTTCGGCATCCGATGCCCGCCCACCACGCGACCCACCGGGTCCGGGAGCGCGGCGACCTGGCGAACAGCGGCGGCGAGAGCCGCGACGCGCTTGTCGTCGAGGCGCAGACGGTCGATCAGCGAGTCGCCGATCCCGTTCTCGTTTCCGCGCGCGATGTCGAGCTCGTTGGCGGCGATGATGCGCTCGGCGTCGCGCTCGAGTCCGAGGGCGATCTCCTCGAGAACGCGCTCCTTGTCGCCACTGGTCAGAGCGGCCGTCGCGCGCGACGCCTCCTTCGCGCGCTCGAGGCGCACCTGCGGGGTCTGATCGGTCATCCGCCCAGTCTAGGGCGCACCGATCCCGCTCAGACGGCGGGCTCGAACCAGGTGCCGACCTCGGCGCCCGAGAGCGCCCGATCCACCAGATCGGCACTCGTCACCAGCACGCCGATCCCCGACGCGGCCGCGAGCCGGGCGGCGGAGACCTTGGTGGCCGCTCCCCCGGTGCCGACGCTGTTCACGACCGTCGCCCCGAACTCGAGTCCGCTCAGATCGGCATCCGCGGCGATCACGTCGATCGGCTCGGCACCGGGATCGGAGGGCGGGCGCGTGTAGAGCGACTCGATGTCGCTGAGCAGCACGAGAGCGTCGGCTTCGATCAGCTGAGCGACGAGGGCTCCCAGGCGGTCGTTGTCGCCGAAACGGATCTCCTGGGTCGCCACCGTGTCGTTCTCGTTGACGATCGGGAGCACGCGCAGCCCGAGAAGGCGCTCCATCGCGCGACGGGCGTTGCTGCGCGAGGTGGGGTTCTCGAGATCACCGGTCGTCAGCAGCACCTGGCCCGCGACGATGTCGAACGGACGCAGCGCCTCCTGGTACCGGTAGACGAGGATGTTCTGACCGACGGCCGCGGCCGCCTGCTGGGTCGCGAGATCGGTGGGGCGGGCGTCGAGACGCAGGAACGGGATGCCGGACGCGATCGCACCGGACGAGACGAGGACGACCTCGGTGCCCCGCCCGTGCGCGGCCGCGAGGGCCTCGACGAGAACGGGGATGCGCCAGGACGCCTCACCGCTGATCGACGACGATCCGACCTTGACGACGATGCGCGCAGCCGTGGCGAGGTCTGCACGCGAGCGTGCGGTCACTCGCCCTCTTCGCGATAGGCGGCGAGGCGCTGGGCCTCGACCTCCGCGCGCGCCGCGGCCTTGGCATCCATTCGCTCGTAGTAGTTCTCACGACGCTCCGACGTCGTGCGTCGGGCGTTCGGCGCGAGACGCGGGTCGGTCCCTCGCGGGGCCGTCATGAGTTCGGCGGCCGAGGTCATCGTCGGCTCCCAGTCGAAGACGATGCTGTCGCCCTCGCCGATGACGACGGTCGATCCCTGCACCGCGCCGAGGCGGAAGAGCTCGTCCTCGACGCCCAGCTTCTCGAGCCGGTCCGCGAGATAGCCGACGGCCTCCTCGTTCTGGAAGTCGGTCTGCTGCACCCACCGCACGGGCTTCTCGCCGATGATGCGGTAGACGTTGCCGTAGGTGCCGCCCTCGACCCGGATCGTGAACTCCTTCTTGGAGCCGCGCGGACGGATGACGACGCGCTCACGGGGCACCTCGACGGCGGCCTGCTCGGCGCGCACCTTCTCGACGAGCTCACCGAGAGCGAAGGTCAGCGGACGCAGACCCTCGTGCGAGACGGTGGAGATCTCGAAGACGCGGAATCCGCGCTCCTCGAGATCGGGGCGGACGAGCTCGGCGAGATCACGCGCCTCGGGCACGTCGATCTTGTTCAGGGCGACGAACTGCGGGCGCTCCAGCAGAGGGGTCTGCCCCTCGGGCACCTCGTAGGCGGCCAGTTCGGCGAGGATGACGTCGAGATCGGAGAGCGGGTCGCGCCCCGGCTCAAGCGTGGCGCAATCGAGCACGTGCAGCAGCGCGGAGCAGCGCTCGACGTGGCGCAGGAACTCCAGTCCGAGACCGCGCCCCTCGCTGGCGCCCTCGATCAACCCGGGCACATCGGCGACGGTGTAGCGCGCGTCGCCGGCCTGCACGACACCGAGATTCGGGTGCAGCGTCGTGAACGGGTAGTCGGCGATCTTCGGCCGTGCGGCCGAGATCGCGCCGATCAGGCTCGACTTGCCGGCCGAGGGGTATCCCACGAGCGCCACGTCGGCGACGGTCTTGAGCTCGAGGACGACATCGCCCTCGTACCCCGGCGTACCCAGCAGCGCGAAGCCCGGAGCCTTGCGCTTGGGCGACGAGAGAGCAGCGTTGCCCAGGCCGCCCAGGCCGCCCTTCGCCACCACGAAACGCTCGCCCGGGATGATCATGTCGATCAGCACGTCGCCGTCGGTGTTCTTCACGACGGTTCCGACGGGCACCGGGAGCTCGAGATCCTCCCCCATGAACCCGGCACGGTGATCGCCCATGCCGAACCCGCCGTTGGGCGACGAGCGGTGCGGAGAGTGGTGGTACGAGAGCAGCGTGCCGGTCTGCGGGTCGGCGACGAGCACGATGTCGCCGCCGTTTCCGCCGTTGCCGCCGTCCGGGCCACCGAGAGGCTTGAACTTCTCGCGGTGCACCGAGACACAGCCGTTGCCGCCCTTACCCGCGCGCAGGTGCAGCGTCACGGTATCGACGAACGTGACCATGTGTCGGTCTCCTCAGGTGGTAGCTGTTGCCCATCGGAATCGGTGGGCAGATACACGGACGGGGCGAGCCGAAGCCCGCCCCGAACCGGATGTCTGTTGCTGTGCGGCGATTACTCGCCTGCAGCGACGATGTTGACGACCTTGCGGCCGCCCTTCGCGCCGAACTGCACCGCACCGGCGGACAGCGCGAACAACGTGTCGTCGCCGCCACGGCCGACGTTCACGCCGGGGTGGAAGTGGGTGCCGCGCTGACGGACGATGATCTCGCCGGCGCTGACCTGCTGGCCGCCGAAGCGCTTGACGCCGAGGCGCTGAGCGTTGGAATCACGACCGTTACGGGTGGAGCTTGCGCCCTTTTTGTGTGCCATGTCCTGGTCTCCTCGGTCTTACTTGATGCCGGTGATCTTGACGCGCGTGAGCTCCTGACGGTGGCCCTGGCGCTTCTTGTAGCCGGTCTTGTTCTTGTACTTCTGGATGATGATCTTCGGGCCGCGGAGGTTGCCGATGACCTCGGCGGTGACCTTGACCTTGGCCAGCTTGTCGGCGTCGGTGGTCACCGTAGCGCCGTCGACGAGCAGCACAGCGGCAAGCTCGATCTTCTCGCCCTGGGCAGCCTGCACACGGTCGAGCTGAACGATCGTGCCGACCTCGACCTTCTCCTGCCGCCCACCGGCGCGCACTACTGCGTAAACCACTTCATACCTGTTTCGTTGGGGAGCTCGCGGCTCCGAGAATCTCACGGGAAGACTGTTGCTTGCATGCGCCGCGGGGCGACGGGTGCGAATGCAAGACTCTCCGCTTCGACCGACGAGGACGACGCGGCATACGCACCAAGGGACTACTTTACCGGATGCCGGAGCCACTCGCAAAGTGAGCCGAGGGGTGTGTCCGGTCATAGGCTTGCGGGATGACCGTTCTCGTCGACGACCCGCTCTGGCCCGCGCACGGACGCCTGTGGGCGCACCTCGTCAGCGACGAGAGCCTCGACGAGCTGCACGCGTTCGCGCTGAGCCACGATCTCCCCCCGCGCGCCTTCGATCTGGACCACTACGACGTGCCGGAGGAGAGCATCCCCCGGCTCGTCGCCGGCGGCGCCCAGCACGTCGGCGGCAAGGAGCTCGTCCGACGGCTGATCGCCTCAGGCCTCAGGATCCCCGCTCGCGACCGGCGCTGACGCCTCGCCGTTCACCGATACCGGGGTGCCGGTGAGCGCCGCGGTGCTGACACGACGGCGTCCACGACCCTGTCCCGGTGCCTTCGGCTCCGGGAGTGCGTCGAGCACCGAGTCGAGCAGCTGCTCGGCCTGGCTGCGCGGCGCGGGCTTGCGATCCGCCCCACGCTTCTTGCGGGGCTTCTTCGCGCGCTCCGGCGCCTCGACCGGCGCCTCGTCGACGACGACCGCGTCGCCGTCACCCTCGGCGGGAGCCTTCGTGGATGCCGCGATCTGCGCCAGGGCCGACTTCGCACCCTCGGGGATGCTGTGCGTCACGTTCGCAGCGGGCGGGGCGCTCTGACTCTGTCCGCCACCGTTGCCACCGCGCTGACGGCGGCCGCTCTGGTTGTTGCCGTTGCCCCCGTTGCCGTTCCCACCGTTTCCGTTGGAGCGGTGCTTGACGACGGGGTCGTGGTGCACGATCACACCGCGGCCGGCGCAGACCTCGCACGCCTCGCTGAAGGTCTCGAGGAGGCCGAGGCCGAGCTTCTTGCGGGTCATCTGCACGAGACCGAGCGAGGTGACCTCGGCGACCTGGTGCTTGGTGCGGTCGCGGCTGAGGCACTCGATGAGACGGCGCAGCACGAGGTCGCGGTTGGACTCGAGCACCATGTCGATGAAGTCGACCACGATGATGCCGCCGATGTCGCGCAGGCGCAGCTGGCGGACGATCTCCTCGGCGGCCTCGAGGTTGTTCTTGGTGACCGTCTCCTCGAGGTTGCCGCCGGAGCCGACGAACTTCCCGGTGTTGACGTCGACGACGGTCATGGCCTCGGTGCGGTCGATCACGAGCGAACCGCCCGACGGCAGCCAGACCTTGCGGTCGAGCGCCTTCTCGATCTGCTCCGTGATCCGGAACGCGTCGAAGGGGTCGGCGGCGTCTTCGTACGACTCGACGCGCTCGAGGAGGTCGGGGGCGACGCTCTCGAGGTAGGAGCGGATCGTGCGCTGCGACTCCTCGCCCTGGATGAGCATCTTCGTGAAGTCCTCGTTGAAGACGTCGCGGACGATCTTGACCAGAAGGTCGGGTTCGGCGTGCAGCAGCGCGGGAGCCTGCTGGCTCTCGACCTGCTTCTGGATGTGCTCCCACTGCGAGGTCAGACGCTGCACGTCGCGCGTGAGCTGGTCCTCCGTCGCACCCTCGGCGGCCGTGCGCACGATGACGCCGGACGACTCCGGCAGCACCTCCTTGAGGATGCGCTTGAGACGCGCGCGCTCGTTGTCGGGCAGCTTGCGGCTGATGCCGTTCATCGAACCGCCGGGGACGTACACGAGGTAGCGGCCGGGGAGCGAGATCTGGCTGGTCAGGCGCGCGCCCTTGTGGCCGACCGGGTCCTTGGTGACCTGCACGAGCACGCGGTCGCCCGGCTTGAGGGCGAGCTCGATACGACGGGGCTGGTTGCCGGTCTCGACGCCGTCCCAGTCGACCTCGCCGGAGTAGAGCACGGCGTTGCGGCCACGGCCGATGTCGACGAAGGCGGCCTCCATGCTCGGGAGCACGTTCTGCACACGACCGAGGTAGACGTTGCCGATGAGGGAGGCGTCCTGGTTGCGCGCGACGTAGTGCTCGACGAGGACCCCGTCCTCGAGGACGCCGATCTGCGTGCGGCCGTTCTTCGATCGGACGACCATCTTGCGGTCGACGGATTCGCGGCGGGCGAGGAACTCGGCCTCGGTGACGACCGGACGACGGCGACCGGCGTCGCGTCCGTCACGGCGGCGCTGCTTCTTGGCCTCGAGACGCGTGGAGCCCTTGATCGCCTTCGGCTCGGTGATGTACTCGACGACGCGCTGGCGCTGACGGGGAGCATCGCGCTGGTCGTCGCCCTCGGATCCGCCACGACGGCGGCGTCCGCGACGACCGCCGTCGGCATCGTCGAGCTCGCGCTCGGGAGCCGGGCCACGACCGGGGCGTGCCGGCAGCGGCACGATCTCGGGGGCGTAGAAGTGCAGCTGGGTGGAGACCTGCGACACGAACACCTCGGGGAGCAGACCCAGCGACACGGCGGTGACCGCGGCGTGCTCCTCGGGAGCGGCAGGTGCCTCGGGAGCGGCAGGCTCCTCGACCGAAGACTCCTCGGCGACGGGCTTCTCCTCAGCCGAGGGCTCCTCGACCGTGGACTCTTCCTCGGCCGCGGGCTCTTCCGCGGCCACGACGGTCTCCTCGACCTGCGCGACCTCTGCGGGAGCATCCGACTCGGCCGGGGCCTCGTCTTCCGGAGTCTCGCCCTCGGGAGTCGGGGACTCCGTCAGCTCCTCCGCGGCGTCAGCCGGGAAGTCGAGGGTAGGGGTGTTGTTGTCATTGTTCTCATCGGCCATCTCTGGCTTGCTCCCTGCGCGGATCACCGGAGTGTTCCGCGAAACTCATGCGGCACCCGCGGGTGCCGCGAACTCACTCGATCTGCGGCCGGCTCGTAGCTCTGGTCGCGTGGGGCATGGGCCCCGAAGTCTGCGTCGACACGTGTCACGGCTGGGCCGCTCATCGCGTCACAGGCCATTATCGCACCAAGTTCCGCAGAATGCGGCATCCGTGCACGTCCGGAGATTTTCTCCGGCCCCGTTCTCGCCCGATCCATAGCCGTCGCTGAGATAATCCTCAGATGAGCGAGCAGCGCACCCGCCCCGTCATCTTCGCCGTCTGGCTGATCATCGCGAGCGTGATCGGCTGGTTCGCCGCCTTCCAGCTCACGGTCGAGAAGTTCGTGCTCCTCGCCGACCCGGACGCCGCACTGTCGTGCGATCTGAGCGCCTTCATCCAGTGCGGCAAGAACCTCGAGTCCTGGCAGGGATCGGTGTTCGGCTTCCCGAACCCGATCCTCGGCCTCACCGGGTGGATGGCACCGCTCGTCGTCGGTGTCGCGATCCTCGCCGGCGCCCGCTTCCCGCGCTGGTTCTGGGCCCTCTTCGGCGTCGGCATCACCTTCGCCTTCGGCTTCGTCTGCTGGCTCATCTCGCAGAGCATCTACGACCTCATCGTCCTGTGCCCGTGGTGCATGGTCACGTGGGCCGTGACGATCCCGACGTTCTTCGCCACCATGCTGCATCTCACCCGCAACGGCACCTTCACCCGCCACGAAGGGGCGCAGCAGCGGGCCGACAAGCTCATGGCGTGGGTGCCGCTGGCCACGGTCATCGCCTACGCGATCATCGTGCTGATGGCGCAGACCAAGGGCATCGACTTCCTCGGCGAGATGGTGCGCATCATCACCGGCGGCTGACTCCGCGCAGGAGAAAGGCCCGTCCGCTTCCGCAGCGGACGGGCCTTTCTCATGGAGTGCGACTCAGTCGAACCAGATGCCGAGCTCGCGTGCGGCGCTCTCGGGGCTGTCCGAGCCGTGCACGAGGTTCTGCTGGACCTTGAGGCCCCAGTCTCGGCCGAAGTCGCCGCGGATCGTGCCGGGGGCTGCGGTCGTCGGGTCGGTCGTGCCGGCGAGGGAACGGAACCCCTCGATCACGCGGTTGCCGGCGAGGCGGATCGCGACCGACGGCCCGGACAGCATGAACTCGAGGAGCGGCTCGTAGAACGGCTTTCCCTCGTGCTCGGCGTAGTGCGCGGCGAGCAGGTCGCGGTCGGGCTCGACGAGGCGGATGTCGACGAGCGCGTAGCCCTTCGCCTCGATGCGGGCGAGGATCGCGCCGGTGAGGCCGCGAGCGACGCCGTCGGGCTTGACGAGGACGAGGGTTTCTTCGGTGGCCATGTCATTCACTCTCTGTCTGAGTCTCGGTCGAGGGCTCGGTCGGGCGTTGTGCATCCACCCGCGCCCCCTTGATGGTCGCATACGCCCACATGCCGCCGAAAATCAGGACGACGAACAGGATGGACGGAACCAGGATCGCGGACAGGGCGATGATGACCTGCACGATCCACCCTGCGGTGATGGCCCAGGGCCGGGTGATCATCCCGGCGATGGCGATGCAGACCAGCGCCATCACGATGCCGCCCACGATCCCCCACCACTGCGGGATGGCCGGCGGGAGCGAGCGCAGGCCGAAGATCGTGAGTCCGACGAGGAACACGACGATCGACTCGAAGCCGAGCACGACCGGCGCGAGCTTCTGCACGAGGGTACGAGGTGGCCGTGGCGGCCGTGGAGCGCGTCCGCCGGCGGCGCTGGAGGTCATGCGCGCCACCCGGACTTCCAGTCCTCTTCCTCGGCGAGGGCGATCGCCTCGCCCGCGAGCACGACCGATCCGGCGATGACGACCGCTCGGCGGTCGTTGGACGCGGCCCACTCCCGCGCGGCATCGGCCGCATCGGCGAGGGTCGGATGCACGGTGGCGCGCTGTCCCGTCTGTTCGACGAGGTCGGCGATCACATCGGCGTCCGACGCGCGATCGGATTCGGGGGCCGTGGCGAAGACATGCGCCGCCGCAGGAGCGAGCTGCGCGACGATGCCCGCGGCATCCTTGTCGGCCAGGACCCCGAGCACCACACCCCACTCGTCGAAGTCGAAGCTGTCGTCCAGCGCCTGCACGAGCGCTTTCGCGCCGTGCGGGTTGTGGGCGGCGTCGACGACGACGGTCGGGGCGACACCCAGCAGCTGCAGGCGGCCGGGCGACGTGGCGCCCTGCAGACCCTCCGACATGATGTCGTCGGCGATCCGCTGCGACGCTCCACCGATGAGCGACTCGACCGCCGCGACGGCCAGGGCCGCGTTGTGGCCCTGGTGGGCGCCGTAGATCGGCAGGTACTCCTCGACGTAATCGCCGGCCAGGCCGCGTATCGTGAGCAGCTGCCCGCCGACCGCCAGCTTCTGCTCGGCGAGGCCGAAGTCGTCGCCCTCGAAGGCGATCGTCGCTCCCCGCTCGGCGGCGACTCGGCGCAGCACCTCGGCTGCCTCGGCCGGCTGCTGCGCCGAGACGACGGCTGCGCCGTCCTTGATGATGCCGGCCTTGACCTCGGCGATCTTCGCGATCGTGTCGCCGAGGCGGTCCGCGTGATCGATGTCGATGGGCGAGAACACGGCGACGTCGCCGTCGGCCGTGTTGGTCGAATCCCATTCGCCGCCCATGCCCACTTCGAGCACGAGCACGTCGACCGGAGCATCCGCCACGGCGACGAAGGCGAGCACCGTCAGCAGCTCGAAGAACGTCAGCGGCGCGTCGCCCGCGGCCTCGAGCTCGGCGTCGACGATCTCGACGAACGGGGCGATCTCGTCCCAGGCGTCGGCCACGGCGGCGTCGTCGATCGGCTCGCCGTCGATCATGATGCGCTCGGTGAAACGCTCCAGATGCGGGCTCGTGAAGAGTCCCGTGCGCAGACCGTGCGCGCGCAGCAGGCTCTCGATCATCCGCGCGGTCGACGTCTTACCGTTCGTCCCGGTGATGTGCACGACGCGGTAGGTGCGCTGCGGGTCGTCGAGGAAGGCGAGGATGCGCGCGGTGCGCTCCTTGCGCGGCTGCACCCAGCGCTCCCCCGCGCGCCCCAGAAGGGTCTCGTAGACGGCATCCGCCCGTTCGCGAGCACTCATGCGGCACCGCCGATCCGGGAGACGGCGATCGTGAAGGCCGCACGGTTCGCGTACGTGCCCTTCGCGATGTCGGCGATGAACTCGGCCCCTGCGACGGGGCGGTCCTCCCGGTGCAGCGAGTGCTCGACGGCCAGCGTCTCCCCCGCCACATCCGCGATCTCGAACGCGGAGGCGACGGCATCCGCGTCCTCCTCGCTCGCGAACCGCAGGTCCAGGCGGATGCGGTCGCTCACGTCGAAGCCGGCGTTCTTGCGCGTCTCCTGCACGGCGCGGATCACGTCGCGCGCCAACCCCTCGGCCTCGAGCTCCGGGGTCGTCTGCGTGTCGAGCAGCACGAAGCCTCCGGTGGGCACGATCGCGAGGGCCTCGCCCTCGGGGCGACCCGTCGTCTCGAGCACCAGCTCGTACTCGGCCGGTTCCAGGGCGATGCCTCCGGCCGTGACCACACCGTCGACCTCCGACCAGTCGCCGGAGCGCGCGGCCTGGATGGCCTTCTGCACCTCTTTGCCGAGGCGCGGTCCGGCCGCTCGCGCGTTCACGCTGAGGCGGTGGTCGATGCCGTAGTCGTGGGCGGTGGTGTCGGCGAGTGCCACCAGCTCCACCGACTTCACGTTCAGCTCCTCGCGCAGGATGTCCTCGAACTGCCCCAGCGTCGAGGCGAGCGGCGACACGACGGTGAGGCGCGCGAGCGGAAGACGCACGCGCAGCTTCTCCTTCTTGCGCAGCGCGTTGCCGACGCTCGAGAGTTCGCGGACGGCATCCATCGCGTCGCGGATCTCGTCGGCGGCGGGGAACGCCGCGGCATCCGGCCAGTCCTGCAGGTGAACGCTGCGCCCGCCCGTGAGTCCCTGCCAGACGCGCTCGCTGATCAGCGGCACGAGGGGCGCGGCGACGCGGGTGAGCGTCTCGAGCACGGTGTAGAGGGTGTCGAAGGCCTCGCGGCTCTTCGGGTCCTCGCTCACACCCACCCAGAAGCGGTCGCGCGAGCGGCGGATGTACCAGTTCGTCAGCACCTCGGCGAAGTCGCGCAGGCGACCGGCTGCGGTGGTCGAGTCGAGTCCTTCGAGGTCGGCGCGCACCTCGCGCACGAGGTCACCGAGGCGCGCGAGGATGTACCGGTCGAGCACGTCGGTCGAATCGGTGCGCCACGACGCCTCGTACCCGTCACCCGACGCATTCGCGTAGGTGGCGAAGAAGTACCACGAGTTCCACAGCGGCAGCAGGAACTCCCGCACGCCCGAGCGGATGCCCTCCTCCGTCACCGCGAGGTTGCCACCGCGCAGCACCGAGCTCGACATGAGGAACCAGCGCATCGCGTCGGAACCGTCTCGATCGAGCACCTCGGAGACGTCCGGGTAGTTGCGCAGCGACTTCGACATCTTGTAGCCGTCGCTGCCGAGCACGATGCCGTGGCAGCTGACGCCGGTGAAGGCCGGGCGGTCGAAGAGCGCGGTCGACAGCACGTGCATCACGTAGAACCACCCGCGGGTCTGCCCGATGTACTCGACGATGAAGTCGGCGGGTGCGTGCGTGTCGAACCACTCCTGGTTCTCGAACGGGTAGTGCACCTGGGCGTACGGCATCGAGCCCGAGTCGAACCACACGTCGAACACGTCCTCGATGCGCCGCATCGTGCTCTTGCCGGTGGGGTCGTCGGGGTTCGGACGCGTCAGGTCGTCGATGTACGGGCGGTGCAGGTCGATCTCACCCTCGGGATTGCGCGGCAGCGTACCGAAGTCGCGCTCGAGGTCCTCGAGCGAACCGTAGGCATCGACGCGCGGGTACTCGGGGTCGTCGCTCTTCCAGATCGGGATCGGCGATCCCCAGTAGCGGTTACGGCTGATCGACCAGTCGCGCGCGCCCTCGAGCCACTTGCCGAACTGTCCCTGCTTGACGTTCTCGGGCACCCAGGTGATCTGCTCGTTGTTCGCGAGCATGTCGTCCTTGATGTCCGTCACGCGGATGAACCAGCTCGACACGGCCTTGTAGATCAGGGGGTTCCGGCAGCGCCAGCAGTGCGGGTACGAGTGCTCGTAGCTCTGCAGACGCACGAGGCGGCCGTTCTCGCGCACCAGACGCACGAGCGGGGTGTTCGCGTCCATCCAGAGCTCACCGGCGACGTCGGTCACGCTCGGCAGGAAGCGCCCGCCATCGTCGAGCGACAGGATCGTGGGGATGCCGGCGGCACCCGCGACCCGCTGGTCGTCCTCACCGTAGGCCGGGGCCTGGTGGACGATGCCGGTGCCGTCGCTCGTCGTCACGTAGTCGTCGACCAGGATGCGCCAGGAGTTCTCGGTGCCCCAGACCTCGGCATCCGCGTAGTAGTCGAAGAGCCGGTCGTACGTGACGTCCTGCAGCTCGGATCCGCGGACGGATGCCTCGACCGCGGCGAGCGCCTCCTCGGCGCTCTCGTAGCCGAGATCCTTCGCGTAGCCGCCGAGCAGTTCGCGGGCGAGAAGGTAGCGGTGGGCGGAGGCCTCGACCGCGGCATCCGCGGATCCTGCGACCTGGTGCACGTCGGCCGCGCCGTTCGGGCCGGCCGGCACGACGACGTACTCGATGTCGGGACCCACGGCGAGCGCGAGGTTGGTCGGGAGGGTCCACGGCGTGGTCGTCCACGCGAGGGCGCGCACGGCGGTGAGGCCGAGTGCTTCCGCCTTCGCGCCCGTGAGCGGGAAGGTGACGGTGACGGACGGGTCCTGACGCATCTGGTACACGTCGTCGTCCATACGCAGCTCGTGGGCGCTGAGCGGCGTCTCGTCACGCCAGCAGTACGGGAGCACGCGATAGCCCTCGTAGGCGAGGCCCTTGTCGTACAGGGTCTTGAACGCCCAGAGCACGCTCTCCATGTACCCGAGGTCGAGCGTCTTGTACCCACGGTCGAAGTCGACCCAGCGGGCCTGGCGGGTGACGTAGTCCTGCCACTCGCGCGTGTAGGCGAGCACCGAGCTCTTCGCCTTGTCGTTGAAGACGTCGATGCCCATCGACTCGATCTCGCTCTTCTCGGTGATGCCGAGCTGCTTCATCGCCTCGAGCTCGGCGGGGAGCCCGTGGGTGTCCCACCCGAACACGCGGTCGACCTTGTGACCGGTCATCGTCTGGAAGCGCGGGAACACGTCCTTGGCGTAGCCGGTGAGCAGGTGGCCGTAGTGCGGCAGGCCGTTGGCGAACGGAGGGCCGTCGTAGAACACCCACTCGGGCGAGCCCTCGCGCTGCTCGATCGAGGCGCGGAAGGTGTCGTCCGTCTTCCAGAACTCGAGCACCTCCTCCTCGATCCGGGGGAAGCGGGGGCTGGGCGCGACAGAGGCGTCGGCGGCGGGGCCGAAGGAGGAACGCGGGTAGGTCATCGTGTCTCGCAGTGGTCGTCGTGGCGGATGCTCCTGCGAGGACGACCCTGCCGGGCCGCGGTACCACCTCGCGTGCGTTCCCGCCCCTCTCGGTGCGTTCACGCCACTCTCACTGCGGCTGTGACGGGCCTGCCCCGCTCGGTTCTACTGAGCCCGTCGCCGGGCCGTTCTTCCGAGAGCTCCCCGGTGATGCCGGATCGATGCTCGTCCTTCCAGTGTACGCGCCCCGGCGGGCCTGCGGGATCCCGTGAGTGTCGGCGCTCCGCCCTACGCTCGAGGAATGGCCCGCTCCCCCGAGACCCCCGTCGCACCTCGCGTCTCGCCTCCCGACCTCCCCGATCACCTCGACGCCGCCGTCGCCGCGCGCAACGCCGACCTCATCGCCGCACGTATCGAGCTCGCAGGCGACGCCGACCTCGCCTACGCCTCGCTCGAGCAGTGCGTCGTGACCGCGGATGCCGACACGATCGACCTCACGGGGGCCACCGTGCTCGACGTCGACGTCACCGGCATCCGCGCCGCGTCGGTCAAGCTCCGCGGCGCCGGCATCCGCCGCCTGCGGGTGACCGGCGGCCGCATCGGCACGCTCGATCTCAGCACCACCCGGGTGTCCGAGCTCGAACTCCGCGATCTCCGCATCGACTACCTCAACCTGGGAGCGGCCCGCGTCGAAGACATCGACGTGATCGGATGCCGCATCCGCGCTCTCGACATGCCCCAGGCGGAGCTCACCCGGGTGCGCTTCACCGATTCGGCGAGCGACGAGGTCGACACCCGCGGCATGCGGGCGACCGATGTCGATCTGCGCGGACTCGACGCTCTCGCCTTCCTCGACGCGAACAGCCTGCGCGGCACGACGCTCACGGCTTTCCAGGTGCAGCAGCTCGCCCCCGTGTTCGCCGCGGGGCTCGGCATCCACGTCACCGACTGAGCGACCCGATCAGGGTCGGCGCACGCCGCTCGCCGCGAGCAGCTCCCGGGTGAACGGATGCTG
This sequence comes from Microbacterium sp. NPDC087868, assembly GCF_044900755.1. Taxonomy (NCBI): domain Bacteria; kingdom Bacillati; phylum Actinomycetota; class Actinomycetes; order Micrococcales; family Microbacteriaceae; genus Microbacterium; species Microbacterium sp. NPDC087868. Next base: position 135,444 of record NZ_JBJDNO010000001.1, on the reverse strand, counting down.
CGGAGCCGCGAACACCTCGGCGACCGCCCCCTGCTCCACGATCCGGCCGCCCTGCATCACCAGGACGTCGTCGGCGACCGCTGCCACGACGTCGAGGTCGTGGGAGACGAAGACCATCGTCAACCGCCTTTCGCGCTGCAGCCGGTGGAGCAGACGCAGCACGCGCTCCCGCACCGAGGGATCGAGCGCCGAGACCGGCTCGTCGAGCACGAGCACGTCGGGATTCGCCGCGAGCGCGCGGGCGATCGCCGCGCGCTGCCTCTGCCCGCCGGAGAGTTCCGACGGGCGACGCCGGGCCAAGGACGGATCGAGATCGACTTCACCGAGAAGGGCCGAGACGCGCTCCCGACGTTCGGCACGCGGTACGCCGCCCGCCGCGAGCGCCTCGTGCAGGGAGCGGCCGACGCTCCAGCGCGGATCGAAGGCGCCGAGCGGATTCTGGTGAACGAACTGCACCCGGTGCGCCCCGTTCCAGCGGATGCTCCCGGTATCCGGCGCCTGCACCCCCAACAGCACCCGTGCGAGCGTGGTCTTGCCCGATCCGGATTCCCCGACGATCCCGAGTGTCGTTCCCTGACGCACGTCGAACGAGGCATCGACGAGGGCGGGAACCCCCGCGAACGCCACCGAGATCCGCTCGACCGAGGCGACCGTTTCACCGCCGCCATCTCTCGCCTCACGGGGCTCGTGCAGGGTCGCGGCGATGAGTTGCCGCGTGTACGGATGCTGCGGCTCCTCGAGCACCTCGGCGACGGCGCCCTCCTCCACGATCTCTCCGTCGCGCATCACCAGCACCCGGTCCGCGAGCAGGCGCACGGCGGCGAAGTCGTGGCTGATGAAGAGAACGGCGGTACCGGCATCCGCGATCTCCCGCAGCAGACCGAGGATCTTCGCCTGCACGGTGGCGTCGAGCGCCGTGGTCGGCTCATCGGCGACGAGTGCGGCGGGCCCGGCTGCGAGCGCCGAGGCGATGAGCGCCCGCTGGCGCAGACCGCCCGAGAGTTCGTGCGGATACTGGCGCACGCGACGCTCGGGGTCCGGCATCCAGACCCGGCGCAGCAGCGCGAGCACCCGATCCCGCAGGGCGCCGCCCGCCCGCGCGTGCAGGCGCAGAGGCTCCGCGATCTCCGATCCGATGCGCTGCAGCGGGTCGAGGGCCACGAGGGCGTCCTGCGCCACCAGGGCGACGCGCGCGCCGCGCACACTTCGCCATCCGCGCTCGTCGAGGCCGCGCACGTCCGTGCCGCCGACGCGCATCGCGTCGACGGTGACGGCGGCTCGGCGGGGAGCGAGTCCGAGAAGCGCCCGGGCGGTGAGGGACTTCCCCGCTCCGGACTCGCCCACGATCGCGACGCACTCGCCGGGTGCCACGGTGAGCGACACCCCGTCCACGACCGCGGCACCGTCGATCGTGATGCGCAGGCACTCCACCTCGATGACCGGCACGCTGTTCTCGCTCATCGCCCGTTCCCCTCCGCGCGAGCCCGCAGCACGCGACCGACGATCGTCGCCGCGACCACCGTGACGGTGATGGCGATACCGGGGAACACCGAGATCCACCAGGCCTGGCCGAGCACGTTCCGACCGCCCGCGAGCATGAGGCCCCACTCCGGTGTCGGCTCCGCCGGCCCGAGTCCGAGGAAGCTGAGTCCGGAGGCGGCGAGGATGCTCGACCCGATGCCGATCGTCGCCAGCACGCTCAGCGATCCGAGCACGCCGGGGAGGACATGCCGCCAGAACGCCACCAGGCGCGGCACGCCGAGGATGCGGGCGGCCTCCACGTGCTCGGCGACGCGGAGGGTGCGCGTCTGCACGCGGGCGAGTCTGATGTACACGGGCACCGCGGCGAGCGTCACGGCGATCGCGACGTTCACCGGCCCCGGCCCGAGGACGGCGATCACGACGAGCGCGACCAGGAACTCGGGAAATGCCATGAGCACGTCGTTCACCCGCATCAGCGACACGTCGACCCAACGGGGTGCGAGACCGGCGACCGCTCCGATGGCGAGCCCGGCCACCAGCGCGATCGCCGTGGCGAGCAGCCCGATACCGACCGAACGCGCGGCGCCGAACACGACCCGGGAGTACACGTCGCGGCCGCTCTGGTCCGTGCCGAAGAGGTGGTCGGCACTCGGCGGGAGCAATGCTCCCCGCACATCGGTGAGCACGGGGTCGTGCGTCGCGAGGACTCCGGGAAAGGCTGCGGCGAACGCGATGAGGCACAGCACCCCGACGGCCGCCCACAGCAGCACCCGCTGCGCGCGGCTCATCGGCTCGCCCCACGGTCGACCGTGCGCACGCGCGGGTCGATGAGCGGATGCACCAGCTCCACGATGACGTTCACGATCACGAACACGAGCGCACTGAGCAGGATGATGCCCGAGATCACGGGGAGGTCGCGGTCGCTGATCGCGGCGAGCGTCACCCGTCCGAGTCCCGGCCGCGCGAAGACGGTCTCGACCAGCACCGCCCCGCCGAGCACCGATCCGGTGAGGTAGGCGGTCAGCGTCACGGCTCCCGCTGCCCCATGGCGCAGACCGTGCCGCAGCGTGAACCACCCCGCACTCGCACCCCGAGCGCGCACGGTCTCGGCGAACGGCATCCGCTCGGCCTGCACGAGGCCGTCGCGCAGCACCTGCCCGAGCAGTGCCGCGACGGGCAGGGCGAGCGTGATCGCCGGAAGCACGATGGTGGCGGGGTTGCTCGCGCCCGACACGGGGAACCAACCGAGCCCGAACGCGAACACGCTCAACAGCACCAGCCCGATCCAGAACACCGGTGACGAGAGCACGACCAGCTCGACACCCGTCGCGACCGCACGCGCTGTCTCCCCGCGCACGAGCAGCGCGACGGAGAGGGCGATCACGACGGCGATGAGCAATGCGAGCGCCGAGAGCTGCAGGGTCGCCCCGAGCTGCCGACCGATGACCTCCGCCACCGGCATCCGCAACTGATACGACTCCCCCAGGTCCCCGCGCACCAGCCGGCCGAGATAGTCGACGTACTGCTCGAACGGTGGACGGTTCAGACCGAGGTCTTCTCGGATGCCGTCCTTCACCGCTTCGCTGACCTGCGCCTGGGGGCCGAGCATCACCGACACCGGATCGCCGGGGATCACGCGGAAGGCCAGGAACGCCACCGTCGCGGCGCCCCACAGCACGACCACCACGGATGCGACGAGACCGGCGATCTTCGCGAGCGCAGCCTTCACCGCTCTCCTCTCACCGCCGTGCGTCGACCCGGGTCAGCCGACCGTCACATCGTAGAACAGCGGCCGACCGTAGAGGTCGTACGAGAGTCCGTCGATGCGCTCGCCGACCGCGGTGATCGCCGACGGGCTGTAGAGCGGCACGATCGCCGTGTAGGTGGCGTTCCATTCCTGCAGCTGCGTGTAGATCGCATTGCGCTGGTTCTGGTCGCTGGTGGCCACGGCCTGCTCGAGCAGCCCGTCGACCTCGGGATCGGTCACTTGCGAGGCGTTCTGGAATCCGTCGGTGTGCAGGTGCGCGCGCAGGAAGTCGGGGTCGACGCCCGAGAAGCCCCAGTCGGTGAGGTCGAACGTCTTCGGTCCGTACTGCTCGTTGTAGGCGCCCGGCTCGAGCACCTCGCGCTCGATCTCGAAGCCGATCTTCTTCAGGTCGGACTGGATCGCGTTCGCGAGGGCCGCGCGGTCGTCGGGCACCGGCGTCCAGGCGATCCAGCGTGCGGAGAGACGCGCGCCGTCCTTCATGCGGATGCCGTCGGTGTCGCGCTCGGTCCAGCCGGCTTCGTCGAGGAGGCGGTTCGCCTCGTCGGGGTCGAAAGCCCAGGTGCCCTCGATGGCGGCGTCGTAACCCGGCGTCGTCGAGCTCAACACGCTCCAGGCGCGGGGGAACTGGCCGAAGAAGATCTCCTCGACCGCGGGGTCGATGTCGATGCCGCGGGCGAACGCCTGGCGCACCTTCTCGTCGGCGAACACGCCGTACTTCTCGTTGAGGTAGAGCGAGTACGGGAGGCCCGGGTACTCGACGGAGTCGACGCTCACACCGTCGCCGAGGTCTCCGGCGAGGTTCGGCGGGATGTTGCTCGCGAGGTCGGCCTCGCCGCTGGTCACGACGCCCGCACGGACGGATGCCTCGGGCTGGATCTCGACGCGCAGCGTCTCGAACTTCGGGGCCCCCTCCCCGTGCGGACCCCAGGCGTAGTCGTCGTTGCGCGTGTACACGAGCTCTTGGTCGGGCGTGTACTCGGTGAGCTCGAACGGCCCGGTGCCGACCGTGATCCCGGGGCCACCGGCCTTGAGCTGATCGGCGGAGTCGGCGAGGACGGCCGGCGAGTAGAACCCGAGCTGGGGCGTGCTGGCCGCTTGCAGGAAGGGAGCGTAGGGCTGGGTGAAGCTCACCGTCACCGTGTGGTCGTCGACGACCTCGGTACCCGCGTAGAAGTCGGCGCCGAGCATGCTCGCCGCCTGCGCGGATGCGGTCTCCGGGTCGACGATGCGGTCGAAGTTCGCCTTGACCGCCGCCGCGTCGAAGGGCTCGCCGTCGGTGAAGGTGACGTCGTCGCGCAGCGTGAAGGTGTACTCCGTGCTGTCGTCCGACACGGTCCAGTCGGTCGCGAGCCACGGGGAGAACGTGCCGTCCTCCTCCTGGAAGACGAGCGAGTCGAGCACCGCGCGCTGCACCGTGCCCGACACGTCGAGCTGGCTGACCTGCGGGTCCATGTGACCGGCGGAGAGGTTCGCACCCTCGATCGACCACACCACCTCGCCGTCACCGTCCTGCCCACCGGGGGTGGCGCAGGCGCTGAGCGCCAGGGTGGTCACGGCGACGATCGCTGCGGCGGGGAGAAGACGGCGCACGGATGCTGCGGGCATGACGATTCCTCAGAACGAAAAATGGGGGTGAGATCAGTCTAGGACCGATTCTTGGACTGGGTCGATTTGCGGCGGCATCCGCTCGCGCGCGCCCTCGCTAGACTGGTGGGCACACCCACACTCAGGCACGCTCACACAGTGCCGCATACATCGCTCGAGGAGACCCTTCATGCCTGCTTCCGAAATCGCGCAGAACCAGATTCCCGACAAGCCCGCACTCGAAGGTCTCGAAGCGAAGTGGGACGCCGCCTGGGCGGAGCAGGGCACCTACCTGTTCGATCGCCTGCGCGCCGCGCAGTCCGGCCGCGACGGCGTGTACTCGATCGACACCCCGCCGCCGACGGCATCCGGCAGCCTGCACATCGGTCACGTGTTCTCGTACACGCACACCGACGTCAAGGCGCGCTTCGAGCGCATGCGCGGCAAGACGGTGTTCTACCCGATGGGCTGGGACGACAACGGCCTCCCGACCGAACGCCGCGTGCAGAACTACTACGGAGTGCGCTGCGACCCGTCGCTGCCGTACACCCCCGACTTCACTCCCCCGTTCGAGGGCGGCGACAACAAGTCGAGCCGCGCCGCCGACCAGCTGCCGATCAGCCGCCGCAACTTCATCGAGCTGTGCGAACGCCTCACCCTCGAGGACGAGAAGCAGTTCGAGGCGCTGTTCCGCCAGCTCGGCCTGAGCGTGGACTGGACGCAGACGTACCGCACGATCTCGGACGACACGATCCGCCAGAGCCAGCTCGCCTTCCTGCGCAACATCGAGCGCGGTGAGGCGTATCAGGCCCTCGCGCCGACGCTCTGGGACATCGACTTCCGATCCGCGATCGCGCAGGCCGAGCTCGAGGACCGCGAGCAGCAGGCGGCCTATCACACGATCGAATTCCCCTTCGCGGACGGATCGGGGTCGATCGCCATCGACACCACCCGCCCGGAACTGCTCCCCGCATGCATCGCGATCGTGACGCACCCCGAGGGACCGCACAAGCACCTGATCGGCACGAAGGTGCGCACGCCCTTCTTCGGCGCCGAGATCGAGATCCACGGTCATCACCTCGCTCAGCCCGACAAGGGCACGGGGGCCGCGATGGTCTGCACCTTCGGCGACGTGACCGACATCATCTGGTGGCGCGAACTGCGCACCGCCGCCGGCGAGTCGCTGCCGAACATGACGACGATCGGCCTGGACGGTCGCTTCCTGCCGGAGGCGCCGTCGACCGTCGCCGACGCCGACGCCCGCACCTGGTACGCCGAGGAGGTCGCCGGCAAGACGGTGTTCAGCGCCCGCAAGGCGATCGTCGAGAAGCTGCAGGAGACCGGCGACATGACCGCGGTCGGCAAGCCCTTCAGCCACGCGGTGAAGTTCTTCGAGAAGGGCGACCGCCCGCTCGAGATCGTGTCGACGCGCCAGTGGTACATCCGCAACGGCGCCCGCGACGGCGACCTGCGCGAGCAGCTGCTCTCGCACGGCACCGAGCTGAACTGGTACCCGGACTTCATGCGCGTGCGCTACGAGAACTGGGTCGGCGGGCTCACGGGCGACTGGCTCGTTTCGCGTCAGCGCTTCTTCGGCGTGCCGATCCCGCTCTGGTACGGACTCGACGAGAACGGCGAACGCGACTACGAGCGCGTGATCGTGCCGGATGCCGCGTCGCTTCCGATCGACCCGACCACCGACGTGCCCGACGGTTACACCGAGGACCAGCGCGGCGTCGCGGGGGGCTTCGACGCCGAGGCCGACATCTTCGACACCTGGGCGACCTCGTCGCTCACCCCGCAGCTCGCCGGAGGGTGGCAGCGCGACGAGGAGCTGTGGAACCTCACGGCCCCGTTCGACCTGCGCCCGCAGGGCCAGGACATCATCCGCACCTGGCTCTTCTCGACCATGCTGCGATCCGTGCTCGAAGACGGCCGCTCGCCGTGGCGCAATGCCGCGATCAGCGGTTTCATCGTCGACCCCGACCGCAAGAAGATGTCGAAGTCCAAGGGCAATGTGGTCACGCCCGCCGACATCCTCGAGACGCACGGATCGGATGCCGTGCGCTACTGGTCCGCATCGAGCCGCCTCGGCGCCGATGCCGCCTTCGACCCGCAGAGCCCGACGCAGGTCAAGATCGGTCGTCGCCTCGCGATCAAGGTGCTGAACGCGGCGAAGTTCGTGCTGTCGTTCCCGGTGCCCGAGGGCGCCCAGGTCACGCACGCGCTCGACGCTTCGATGCTCAGCGCGCTCGACGGAGTGATCGCCGAGGCCACCGCCGCGTTCGAGAACTACGACCAGGCCCGCGCGCTCGAGATCACCGAGGCGTTCTTCTGGACGTTCTGCGACGACTACCTCGAGCTGGTGAAGGAACGTGCCTACAACCAGAACGACGTGGGGCAGGCATCCGCTGCCCTCGCGCTGCGCCTCGCCCTGTCGACCCTGCTGCGGCTGCTCGCGCCCGTGCTGTCGTTCGCGACCGAAGAGGCGTGGTCGTGGTTCGAGGAGGGCTCGGTGCACACCGCAGCCTGGCCCGAGGCTCTCGGCATCGAGGGCGACACCGCCGTATTGTCGGCCGCGAGCGAGGCGCTGATCGGTATCCGCCGTGCGAAGACCGAGGCCAAGGCGTCGCAGAAGACTCCGGTGTCACGTGCGGTGATCGCCGCGCCTGCCGCGAAGCTCGTCGCTCTCGAAGCCGCCGCCGACGACCTGCGGGCCGTGGGCCGGATCGCCGAGCTGGAGTTCGTGGAGGCGGATGCCTTCGCCGTCACCGCCATCGAGCTCGCACCGACCGAGGCCTCCTGATGCAGCTGGGCACGCGCTGGGCGACCGGTTCCGAGGCTCCCGCATCGGTTCCCGCGGCTCTCCGTCCCGCGATCGCCGAGGTCGAGTCGCGCGGAGCCACCGGTCACTGGACACTCACCTGGCTCGAGGGGCGTGCGATCGCCGAGCTCGACGCCGGCTGGGAGGTCATGCAGTCGGCAACGGGGGAGGTCATCGCCCGCCCGTTCGAGGACTGACGCCCTGCAGTCATCGTGAGAGGCCCCTCCGCCCACCGGCGGAGGGGCCTCTTGCGGTTTCCGCGGGAAGCCCCGACGATGTGGGCATGACCGCCTTTCCTGACAGTCCGTTCGGCGCGATGGAGCGCCTCACCCTCGATCCCGCTCCTCTGGCGGTGATCCGGCACGAGGGCATCCGCATCGCAGACCTGCGCGACGCCTTCGACACCGGCTACGGCGCGATCGCCGCCTTCTTCCACGACGGCACGCTCGTGCCGGCGGGGCCCGCCGTGGCGATCTACCACGGGGACCCCATGGGCGTTTTCGACCTGGAACTCGGCTTCCCCGTCACGACAGCGCCGACGGATCCACTGATCACCGCGAGCGGCGCGTCGGTGCAGGCGTCCACCCTTCCATCCGGCGACGCCGCCGCGACGACGCACATCGGATCGTACGACGGTCTCGGGCGGGCGTGGATGGGCCTCGCCGAGAGAGCCGGCGCGGAGGGCCTGCACCACCGGGGGATCTGGATCGAGGTCTACGTCTCCGACCCGACCGAGGATCCCGAAGAGCTGCGCACCGACCTCATCCTGCCGGTCGCCTGAGGTCCCGTCGTCCGGAGGAACTCCTCCGCCTTGTACCAGGTGAGCTGGTGATAGCTCTGATGCAGGTGCTCGGCGAGGTCCTCGAACGGAACCACATGGACTCTGATGTCCTCGTTCTCGTCGAGCGACTGCTCGGACGTCGGTTGACAGCCGAGCGCCACGAAATGATGGACGCGGTTCGTGTGGTTGCCGAAGTTCGCCCACGTCGCACCGAGCGCGGTCATCGACGCCGCCTCGTATCCGGTCTCTTCTCGGAGTTCGCGGGCGGCTGCGACGGCCACGTCTTCGCCCTCGGCTACGCCACCGCCGATCGTGCCCCACGCGACGATGCCGGCCCCGTGACGATATTCCTCGACGATGACGGCGTCGCCGACGGTGTCGATGGCGAGCACGGACACCCAATCGCCGTATTCGAGAACGTAGTACGGCGCGATCGTCCGCCCTCGGGCATCGACGCAGTCATCGGCACGCACCGAGATCCGCCGATCGGAGACGATGGTTTCGGACCGGCGGGTCTCCCAGGGTTCGGGCGACGACGCCCGCTCCGACGTCACGCGCTCTTGCGCTTGCGCTCCATCACGATGGTGGGAGGCGCGCCTTCATCGACGGCGGCGCGGGTCACGATCACCTTGGCGACGTCTTCGGCCGAGGGGATCTCGAACATAATCGGACCGAGCACGTCTTCGAGGATCGCGCGCAGGCCCCGAGCGCCGGTCTTGCGCTCGACGGCGAGGTCGGCGATCGAGCGGAGCGCGTCGTCTTCGAACTCGAGCTGCACGCCGTCGAGCTCGAACATGCGCTGGTACTGCTTCACGAGCGCGTTGCGCGGGCCGGTGAGGATGTCGATCAGGGCATCCTGGTCGAGCGGAGACACCGAGGCGATCACGGGCAGACGGCCGATGAACTCGGGGATCAGACCGAACTTGTGCAGGTCGTCGGGCAGCACCTCACTGAAGAGATCGAGGTCCTTGCCCTTGTCGTGCAGCGGGGCGCCGAAGCCGATGCCGTGCTTGCCGACGCGTGCCGAGACGATGTCTTCGAGACCCGCGAATGCTCCGGCGACGATGAACAGGACGTTCGTGGTGTCGATCTGCAGGAACTCCTGGTGCGGATGCTTGCGTCCGCCCTGAGGCGGCACCGAGGCGACCGTGCCCTCGAGGATCTTGAGCAGCGCCTGCTGCACGCCCTCGCCCGAGACGTCGCGGGTGATCGACGGGTTCTCGGCCTTGCGGGCCACCTTGTCGATCTCGTCGATGTAGATGATGCCCTGCTCGGCGCGCTTGACGTCGTAGTCCGCCGCCTGGATGAGCTTGAGGAGGATGTTCTCGACGTCTTCACCGACGTAGCCGGCCTCGGTCAACGCGGTCGCATCGGCGACGGCGAACGGCACGTTGAGCCGCTTGGCGAGCGTCTGGGCGAGATAGGTCTTGCCGCACCCGGTCGGCCCGATGAGCATGATGTTGCTCTTCGCGATCTCGACCTCGTCGGCCTTCTGCTCCGCCGGCTGCAGCGTGCTGTGCGCGCGGGTGCGCTTGTAGTGGTTGTAGACGGCGACGGCGAGCGCCTTCTTGGCGGGCTCCTGACCGACGACGTACTCCTCGAGGAACGAGAAGATCTCGCGGGGCTTGGGCAGATCGAAGTCCGTCACTCCCTCGGCGGAGGACTCGGCCATCCGCTCCTCGATGATCTCGTTGCACAGCTCGACGCACTCGTCGCAGATGTACACACCGGGGCCAGCGATGAGCTGCTGCACCTGCTTCTGGCTCTTTCCGCAGAACGAGCACTTGAACAGGTCAGCGCTTTCACCGATACGGGCCATGCGCGTCCTCCTATGGGGGATCCAGAGATCGTGCTTCGAGCCTAACCTCTGCATCGGACACCGGGACGCATTGGGACGGGGGCCGTGTCAGAGAGCCTCGGTTCGGAGCGCTCGACACGACGAAGGGCCGGCCCGCAGCATCCTGCGAACCGGCCCTTCGTCGAGCGATCGGATCAGGTCGGATCAGATCATGCTCTTGGTGTGCCACACGGTCTTGACTTCGGTGAACGCCGCGATGCGCTCGGGCGAGGCGACGACCTCACCCGGTGCGATCACGCGCTTGAGCGTCTCGGCGGCCGCGATCTGCAGGTCGACCCACTCCAGCGCACCGGCACCCGCGAGGTCGAGCGCGTTCACGTCCTGGTGCGAGGCGAGCCACGGTGCGATCTCGGCCGGCGAGCCGGTGAGCACGTTCACCACGCCCCCGGGCACGTCGCTGGTCGCGAGCACCTCGGCGAGGCTGATGGCAGAGAGCGGATGCCGTTCACTCGCGATCACGACGACCGTGTTGCCCGCGACGAGCGCCGGTGCCACGACCGAGACGAGACCGAGCAGTGCCGAGTCCTGCGGTGCGACGATCGCGACGACACCCGTCGGCTCGGGAACGGTGATGTTGAAGTACGGACCCGCCACGGGGTTGGCGTTGCCGGCGACCTGCGCGTACTTGTCGCACCATCCCGCGTACCAGACCCAGAGGTCGATCGCCTCGTCGACCTGCGAGGCTGCGGCCGATGCCGACAGCCCTTCCTGGGCGACGATCTCGTCGATGAACTGCGCGCGACGGCCCTCGAGCACCTCGGCGACGCGGTAGAGCACCTGGCCGCGGTTGTACGCGGTGGCGCCCGACCAGCCCTTCACCGCGGAACGCGCCGCGACGACGGCATCCCTGGCGTCCTTGCGCGAACCCTGCGCCGCGTTCGCGAGGAAGGCTCCCTTGGGCGAGACGACCTCATAGGTGCGTCCCGACTCGCTGCGCGGGAAGGCGCCGCCGATCGCCAGCTTGTACGTCTTCGGCACGGTCAGTCGCTTGCTCATGCTGCCGATCCCTTCAGGTAGGCGGTGAGACCCTGGCGGCCGCCCTCGCGGCCGTAACCGGACTCCTTGTATCCGCCGAACGGGCTCGACGGGTCGAAACGGTTGAACGTGTTCGCCCACACCACGCCCGCGCGCAGGCGGTCGGCGACGGCGAGGATGCGCGATCCCTTGTCCGACCAGATGCCCGCGGAGAGGCCGTAGGGGGTGTTGTTGGCCTTGGCGATCGCCTCGGCCGGCGTGCGGAAGGTCAGCACCGAGAGCACCGGGCCGAACACCTCGTCACGCGCGATGCGGTGCGAGGCCTCGACGCCGGTGAAGATCGTCGGGGCGAACCAGAAGCCCTTCTCCGGGATCGCGCAGTCCGCGGTCCAGCGCTCGGCGCCCTCCGCCTCGCCGATGTCGCTGAGCTCACGGATGCGCGCCAGCTGGGCTGCGGAGTTGATGGCGCCGATGTCGGTGTTCTTGTCGAGCGGGTCGCCCAGACGCAGCGTCGACAGGCGCGTCTTGAGCCGGTCGATGACCTCGTCGTGGATCGACTCCTGCACGAGCAGGCGGCTTCCGGCGCAGCACACGTGCCCCTGGTTGAAGAAGATGCCGTTGACGATCCCCTCGACCGCCTGGTCGATCGGCGCGTCGTCGAACACGATGTTCGCGGCCTTGCCGCCGAGCTCGAGCGTGAGCTTCTTGTTCGTGCCGGCCACCGCCTTCGCGATGTCGCGGCCGACGCCGGTCGAACCGGTGAAGGCGACCTTGTCGACGTCGGGGTGACGCACGAGGGCCGCGCCCGTGGACCCGGCACCGGTGATGATGTTGACGACACCGGCGGGCAGGTCCGCCTGCTGCAGGATCTCCGCGAAGATCAGCGCGGTGAGCGGCGTCGTCTCGGCGGGCTTCAGCACGACCGTGTTCCCGGCTGCAAGGGCAGGGGCGAGCTTCCACGCGAGCATCAGCAGCGGGAAGTTCCACGGGATGACCTGTCCGGCCACACCGAGCGCACGCGGGTTCGCGCCGAGGCCGGCGTGATCGAGCTTGTCGGCCCATCCGGCGTAGTAGAAGAACCAGGCGGCGACGAGGGGCACGTCGACGTCGCGGCTCTCCTTGATCGGCTTGCCGTTGTCGAGGCTCTCGGCCACGGCGAGCTCGCGGGCGCGCTCCTGCACGAGACGGGCGATGCGGAAGAGGTACTTGCCGCGGTCGCGACCACTCATCCGCGACCACGTCTTCTCGTAGGCACGGCGTGCAGCGGCGACGGCGCGGTCGACGTCGTCATCGCTCGCGGTCGCGATCTCGGCGATGCGCTTCTCGGTCGCGGGCGAGATGGTGGTGAAGCTGTTGCCTGATCCCTCGACGAACTCACCGTCGATGAAGAGGCCGTAGCTGTCCTTGAGGTTCAGCAGCGCCGTGGATTCCGGCGCGGGGGCGTATTCCAGAAATGACATTTTGCGTATCCCAGTCAGTCGATCGTGACGTAGTCGGGGCCGGAGTAGTGGCCGGTGGTGAGCTTCTGACGCTGCAGCAGCACGTCGTTGAGGAGGCTCGAGGCGCCGAAGCGGAACAGGTGCGGCTGGAGCCACTCCTCCCCCACGGTCTCGGCGACGGTGACGAGATACTTGATCGCGTCCTTCGAGGAGCGGATGCCGCCGGCCGGCTTCACACCGATCTTCTCGCCGGTCGCGCGGTGCCAATCGCGCACCGTCTCGAGCATGAGCAGCGTCGTCGGGAGAGTCGCCGCCGGCTGCACCTTTCCGGTCGAGGTCTTGATGAAGTCGCCTCCGGCGAGGATGCCGAGCCACGACGCCCGCTTGATGTTGTCGTAGGTGTTCAGCTCACCGGTCTCGAGGATGACCTTGAGCGAGGCGTAGCTGCCGTCCTCGCGGCGGCAGGCTTCCTTCACGCGCGCGATCTGGTCGAACACGAGCCCGTAGCGCCCGGAGAGGAATGCGCCCCGGTCGATGACCATGTCGATCTCGTCGGCTCCGGCGGCGACGGCCTCGGCCGTGTCGGCGAGCTTGATCTCGAGCGACGAACGGCCGCTCGGGAACGCCGTCGCGACGGCGGCGACCGAGATCAGCCCCTCGTCGGGATCGCCGTGCAGGGCACCGAGTGCGGTCACCGCATCTCCGACCATGTCGCCGTAGACGCACACCGCTGCGACCTTCGGGGTCGTGGGGTCCGCAGCATCCGGGTTCTTGGCCTTGGCGACCAGTGAACGCACCTTGCCGGGGGTGTCGGCCCCCTCGAGAGTGGTGAGGTCGATCAGCTTGATGATGGTGTCGAGAGCCCAGGCCTTCGACGTCGTCTTGATCGATCGCGTGCCCAGGCCCGCGGCGCGCTGCTCGAGGCCGACGGCGTCGACGCCGGGGAGGCCGTGCAGGAAGCGGCGGAGCGTCGCGTCGTCGGGATCTCCGCCGAGCACGTCCACCGCCGTTCTGCGGGTCAGTTCATTGGTCGTCATCGTTCCTCCAACAATGCTCGTGCTGTGGTCTCATCTGTCACCAGTACCCCGCACAGGCCGCTGGTGACGACGGTGCGGGCGATGTCATGCTTCGCGGGGCCGGCGGTGACGAAGATCGCCTTCTTCGCTCCGCGCAGGCGGTCGAGGCTCACGCCGACCGTACGGGCGTCGAGCTGCGCGTCGACGATGTTTCCTTCGGCGTCGACGTAGCGGCCGAGCACGTCTCCGACGGCTCCGCGTCGGGCGAGCTCATCGACGTCCTCGGCGCTGAGGTAGCCGTTCTCGACGTGCGCCGAGGAGGCGTCGCACGGACCGGCCGTGAACAGGAAGGCCTGCGCGTCGGCGGCCTCCTCCAGGATGCCGGCGACGGTGCGATCGGACTCGATCGCCTGCTTGGTCTCGACGCGCTCGAGGATCGCGGGGCTCGGCAGCAGCGACACCTGCCCGTTCGCGCGCTGCGCGATCGTCACGGCGAGCCCTGCGGCCCCGCCCGAGCGGCGGTTCAGGCTCACTCCCCCGTTGAGCTGGACGACGGTGACGCCGTTCGCCCACCCGTCGGGAAGAGCTTCGGCCACCGCGCGGAGAGTGCGCCCCCAGCTCACTCCGAGTGTGCGGGGCACGGGACGGAGCGCGGTGAGGAAGTCTGCCGCTGCTTGGGCGACGCGTTCCAGCGTGCCGTCATCGCCCTCGGGGGCGGGCACCACGACCGCGTCGCTCAATCCGAAGCGCTCGACGAGTTCCCGCTCGAGGCCGAGACGCCGGGCGCGCGGGTGGATGATCTCGATGCGGACGATGCCGCGCTCGCGCGCCTGGGTCAGCAGACGGCCGACCTTCCAGCGCGAGATCTTGAGGAGTCCGCCGATCTCGTCTTGCGTCTTGTCCTCGTCGTAGTACAGCTCGGCGACCCGGACCATGAGCAGTTCGTCTTCCACGGCATCCTCCTTCCGTGATCCAGCGTACGACGCTTCCCGCGTTGGTGCACACTCATGCTCATATGAGCAGTGAGAGGCATCCGTCCGCACATCTGCCGGGTACGACGAAGGGGCGTCGGTCAGATGACCGACACCCCTTCGAAGAGAGTGACTCAGGCGCGCTTGCGCGAGGTGAGCACCTGATCGACGATCCCGTACTCCCGAGCCTGCTCGGCCGAGAGGATGTTGTCGCGATCGATGTCGCGGTTGATCTGCTCGACCGGCTTGCCGGTGTGCTTCGCCATGGTCTCCTCGAGCCAGGTGCGCATGCGGAGGATCTCCGCCGCCTGGATCTCGATGTCGGACGCCTGCCCCTGGCCCGCCTCGCCCATCGCGGGCTGGTGGATCAGAACCCGAGCGTTCGGAAGCGCGAGACGCTTGCCCGGCGCGCCGGCGGCGAGCAGCACGGATGCCGCGGAAGCCGCCTGGCCGAGGACGACGGTCTGGATCTGCGGCGCGACGTACTGCATCGTGTCGTAGATCGCCGTCATCGCGGTGAACGAGCCACCGGGCGAGTTGATGTACATCGTGATGTCGCGTTCGGAGTCCTGGCTCTCGAGCACGAGGAGCTGCGCCATCACGTCATCGGCGGATGCGTCGTCGACCTGCACGCCGAGGAAGATCACGCGATCTTCGAACAGCTTGTTGTACGGGTCCTGGCGCTTGAAGCCGTAGGCCGTGCGCTCCTCGAACTGCGGGAGCACGTAGCGGCTGGAGGGCAGGTTGCCTGCGGATTGGAAAGTGGGCGTGTACATGGTGTCCTTTCGAATCCGGATTACGCGGCGTCGTCGGCCGTGCCGCCGCCACCGGTGACGTCGCTGGCGTGCTCGCGGATGTGATCGACGAAGCCGTACTCGAGCGCCTCCTCGGCCGTGAACCAGCGGTCGCGGTCGCCATCGGCGTTGATCTGCTCGACGGACTTGCCCGTCTGGCCGGCGGTGATCTCGGCGAGGCGCTTCTTCATCGAGAGGATGAGCTGCGCCTGGGTCTGGATGTCGCTCGAGGTTCCGCCGAAGCCGCCGTGCGGCTGGTGCAGCAGCACGCGTGCGTTCGGGGTGATGTAGCGCTTGCCCTTGGTGCCGCTGGTGAGCAGCAGCTGTCCCATGGAAGCGGCCATGCCGATGCCGACGGTGACGATGTCGTTCGGCACGAACTGCATCGTGTCGTAGATCGCCATTCCCGCGGTGATCGAGCCACCGGGCGAGTTGATGTAGAGGTAGATGTCCTTTTCCGAGTCCTCTGCGGCGAGAAGAAGGATCTTCGCGCAGATCTCGTTGGCGTTCTGGTCACGCACCTCTGAGCCCAGCCAGATGATGCGATCCTTCAGCAGCCTGTCGAAGACGCTCGTCGCGACAAGGGGTTCTGCAGCCATTTCAGCTCCTGTTTCCGTGTTCGTGCTTCGAATCTACCGGCGACCGCGCAGCCTCCAGGCCGTTGTTCGCCGTCGGCATATCAGCGTGGCGGATCGACCAGTTCGCGGGCGTATCCGGTGACCGAGCGCGTGTACCGCGGCAGGTGCGGCGCGAGCGCCTCCAGCGCGATGGCGGCGCCGCGCACGGGATCGCCGCTCGACACCAGTGCGAGGGCGTAGAAGGCCGACGCCGCATCGCCGAACGCGCCGCCTCGCTCCCGCTCCGCCCGGAGCATGTCCAGCGCCTCGTCGGTGTGCCCGAGGTTCCGCAGCGTGCTCGCGAGCTGGATGATGGCCTGGGGCCGATGCTCCTCGTCGAGACCTTCGGCGAGAGCACGTCGGTAGAGCACCTCGGCCTCCGCCTCGATACCGGCGGAGTCACGGGCCCCCGCCCGCTCGAACAGAGCACGGGCATCGTCGTCGCTCCGCTCCGCCGCGAGGGCGTCGATACGCGTGATTCGCTCCGCATCGGTCAGGGCGTCGTCCGCCCACACGGCATCGATCCGCGTGTCCCAGTCGTCCATCGGTTACTCCTTCGCTGATGAGAAAGGGGCGGATGCCGCAGCATCCGCCCCTTTCATCGTGATCGTGAGATCACTCGGCCTTGTCGGCCGCCTTCTTGGCCGGAGCCTTCTTGGCGGCGGGCTTCTTCGCAGCCGGCTTCTCGTCGGCGTCGGCGTCGGCCGCCTTCTTGGCGGGAGCCTTCTTCGCCGGAGCCTTCTTCGCCGGAGCCTTCTTCTCGGCGGGAGCCTCCTCGGCTTCCGCTGCCTCTGCCTCGTCATCGGTCACGATGAAGTCCGACAGATCGACCGGCTTGCCGTTGGTGTCGACGACCTTGACCTTGCCCAGGGCGACGGCCAGCGCCTTGTTGCGCGCGACCTCTCCGACGAGGGCGGGGAGCTGGTTCGACGACTGCAGAGCCTCGACGAACTCCTGCGGGGCCATGCCGTACTGCGCAGCGGACTGCACGAGGTACTGGCTGAGCTCCTCCTGCGAGACCTGCACGTCGGCCTGCTCGGCGATCGTGTCGAGCAGCACCTGCGTGCGGAACTGCTTCTCGCTCGCCTCGGTGACCTCGGCACGGTGGACGTCGTCCTCGAGGCGGTTCTCGCCCTCGAGGTGGTTGTGCACCTCATCCTCGATGAGCTGCGGCGGAACCGGGATCTCGATCTGCTCGAGCAGCGTCTCGACGAGCTTGTCGCGCGCGGCCGACCCCTGGGTGAAGACGCCCTGCTGCGACACGCGCTCGGCGAGGCTGGCACGCAGCTCGGCGATCGTGTCGAACTCGCTCGCGATCTGCGCGAAGTCGTCGTCGGCCTCGGGGAGCTCGCGCTCCTTGACGGCCTTGACCGTCACGGCGACCTCTGCCTCGGAACCGGCGTGGTCGCCGCCCACGAGAGCCGAACGGAAGGTGGTGTCCTCACCGGCGGTGAGCGACTCGATCGCGTCGTCGATGCCCTCGAGCAGCTCGCCCGAGCCGACCTCGTAGGACACGCCCTCGGCGCGGTCGATCTCGGCGCCGTCGATGGTGGCGACCAGGTCGAGCTCGACGAAGTCGCCCTTCGCTGCGGGGCGGTCCACCGGGACCAACGTGCCGAAGCGCGCGCGCATGTTCTCGAGCTCGGCATCGAGAGCGGCGTCATCCGCCTCGACAGCGTCGACCGTGAGGGTGATGCCCTCGTAGGAGGGGAGCTCGATCTCGGGGCGCACGTCGACCTCGACGTCGACGAGCAGGTCGCCGGAGAAGTCCTTCTCGCTCGGCCACTGGGTGATGTCGGCCGACGGACGACCGACGATGCGCAGCTTGTGCTCGGCGCTCGCCTCGCGGAAGAACTTGTCGAGACCCTCGTTGACCGCGTGCTCGATGACGGCACCGCGGCCGACGCGCTGGTCGATGATGGGAGCAGGGACCTTGCCCTTGCGGAAGCCGGGGATCTGGACGTCCTGAGCGATGTGCTCGTAGGCGTGAGCGATGCTCGGCTTGAGGTCGTCCGGGGTGACCGTGATGGTGAGCTTGACCCGGGTCGGGGTCAGCTTCTCGACGGTGCTGTTCGCCATGCTTGTGTGTCTCCTTGTGATTTCCGCGGTGCACCGCGGCCGTGAGCCTTGGGGGCCGTGTCGGGGCGACAGGAGTTGAACCTGCGACCTCCCGCTCCCAAAGCGGGCGCTCTACCAAACTGAGCTACGCCCCGGGGAATCCGCACGCAGATTCAGCCCCACCGAGTCTAACGGACAGGAGCATGCCTCAGAGTCCGGTATAGTCGATGAGTCGGCAACCGAGCTTCCGGGCTCGTTTTCCGGGGCTGTAGCTTAGTGGTAAAGCCTTAGTCTTCCAAACTAATGATGCGGGTTCGATTCCCGTCAGCCCCTCCACATCACGAAGGCCCTCGTCGCGAGACGAGGGCCTTCGTCGTCCGCGGCATCTCCTAGACTCGAGGGCATATCCACGTGGTGCCACGACGAGGGGGATGCCGGTGAGCGACGGGAATCGACCTCCGAACGGGCTTGTCCCCCTGAACGGCCACCACCATCTCCCGTTCCGGTTCTCCGGCGGAACCGAGGCGGTCCTCCGTCGCCGCCGCTCCGCACCGAAGGCCCTCGTCTTCGGAATCGTCGGAGCAGCCCTCGCCGTCGGGGCGTTCACGACGGTTCACATCGGCGCCAATCTCCGCTTCGATGATGCGGCCGATTCGTACCAGGCGATCCGCACCGACACGATCTCTGCGCGCACGGCGCTCGACTCCGGTGTCGACGGGCTGACCGCGACCACCACCTCCGCCGATCAGCTGATCGCTGCCGACACCGGCGTGTTGATGGACGGCATCCCGCTCGACGATCTCACCACGGCGATCGCCGACGCGAAGGACGAGACCGCGACCGCCCAGGAGCTGACGGCGCAGGACCCGCCGCGCCTCGGTGAGAAGCCGGGGTGGTTCTGGGAGCTGTTCGGCACCGCGGATCTTCTCGATTCGCAGGCCGACGACGCCGACGCGCTCCTGACCGACCTCGACGCGCAGCTCCCCGTGGTGGAACAGGCCGACGCCGCGATGGTCGACGCCGCCAGCACGATCGTCACCGGTGCCGCCGCCGCCGTTCCCGCTTTCGAAGCCGCGCACCTCTCCGCGAAGAACCTCGACATCATCTCGATGCGCACGGCCGCCGAGGACATCGCTCCACTCACGACGCTCGACGAGGATGCCGTGGCTCGCTTCACCGCACTCCAGGCGTCCGCCGCCCAGGTCGTCGTCTCTCAGGATGCGGAGATGGCGGAGAAGGCCGGCCCGCTGCTCGGCGCCCGGCTCGAGATCGAGGCGTTCGCTCGTTCGCTCGCCCCGGGCGTGCTGCTCGAGTTCGACTGGGCCCCGATCGTGAACGGTGCGGGCGACAACGGGAGCATGGGCGGCTACACGACCTGGTGGTGGGACGAGCCCGACCGCTCCGTGATCCTGCTGTCGAACTCGGTCGCCGAGCAGTGGCCTGCCGATCGGAGCAAGGCGCTCGTCGCGCATGAGGTCGGCCACGCGATCAGCGTGAAGTGCGAGGACATGTACGACTCCTCCACCCAGGACAGCATCGAGAAGTGGGCGACCGCCTGGGCGATCAGCATGGGATTCTCCGATGATGCGAACGGCGTCTGGGCCTACGGATACCCTCCGGAGAGCTACATCGCCGCGGCCGCCGGTTGCCGCTGACGCTGCGGCGCGGGGCGAGAGACGACGAAGCCCCCGCGATTCGATCGCGGGGGCTTCGTGATGTCTGTCTGCGGAACTACTGCCCGCGACGCTCGCGCAGCTGAGTGAGCGCATCGTCGAGGAGCTGGACGGCCTCCTCGTCGGTGCGACGCTCCTTCACGTAGGCGAGGTGCGTCTTGTACGGCTCCGTCTTCGCCAGCGCAGGCGGGTTCTCACGATCGCGACCGGCCGGCAGACCGGACTGCGGGTGATCGATCGTGTCGGGAATCTCCTCTTCGGGCAGACCAGCCGCGAAGTAGCGAACCGTCTCGTTGCCGAGGCCGTCCCAGTACGAGACCGCGATGCGGTCGGCGTGGTAACCGTGGTCCTGCTCGCCCATGGGGCCGGAGCCGACGCGGGTGCCACGAATGGCGTTGCCACCGGTAGCCATCAGATCACCTCGAACTTCGTGATGAGTCCCAGCGCGACGATCGCCACGAACCAGGCCAATGCCAGAACGACCGTGAAGCGGTTCAGGTTGCGCTCGGCGAGACCGGACGAGCCGACAGCCGAGGACATCCCTCCACCGAACATGTCGGAGAGGCCGCCACCGCGACCCTTGTGAAGAAGGATGAGAAGGGTCAGCAGAACGCTGGTGATGCCCAGCACGACCTGCAGGACGAACTCGAGAATTGCCACGAGGAAGAGCCTTTCGCTGGGGCAGGAGTGCCCCCGTAACGGTCAAGTATACGGTGCAGCGGGGCCGAAGCCCCACTGCACTCACACTCCGACGTGCTTCTCGAAGCGGATGATCGCAGCGAACTCGTCCACGACGAGGCTCGCGCCGCCGACCAGTGCACCATCGACGTCGGGCTCGCGCATGAAGCTCGCGATGTTCGCGGACTTCACCGAACCGCCGTAGAGGATGCGCGTGCGGGCGGCCGCATCGTCGCCGAGGACCTTCGCGATGACACCGCGCAGCGCGGCGCAGACATCCTGCGCCTGCTGCGGCGTCGCGGCCTGTCCGGAGCCGATGGCCCAGACGGGCTCATATGCCACGACGATGTCGGCGGATGCCGGCACGTTCTGCAGCGCGACCTCGAGCTGACCGGCCGGAACGGCGCTGGCCCCGAACTTCTCGAGGTCCTCCGCGGTCTCGCCGACGCAGATCACCGGCACGAGACCGTGCTTGAGCGTCGCCTGCACCTTGGCCGCGACGACCTCGTCGGTCTCAGCGTGGTACTCACGACGCTCCGAGTGGCCGAGGATGACGTACTTCGCATCCAGCTTGGCGAGGAACGCACCGGAGATCTCACCGGTGTACGCACCCGAGTCGTGCGCCGAGACGTCCTGCGCGCCCAGGGCGAACGGGATCTTGTCGGCGTCGATCAGCGTCTGCACGCTGCGGATGTCGGTAAAGGGCGGGAACACCGCGACCTCCACGGAGCCATCCTCGTGCTTGGCATCCTTCAGCGTCCAGTGCAGCTTCTGCACGAACGCGACCGCCTGCAGGTGGTCGAGGTTCATCTTCCAGTTTCCCGCGATCAGCGGGGTACGGGCGTTCAGGCCCATCCGAGCACCTCCAGGCCGGGTAGTTTCTTTCCCTCGAGGAACTCGAGGCTGGCGCCGCCGCCGGTCGAGATGTGGCCGAAGCGGTCATCGGCGAATCCGAGCTGCCGCACGGCCGCGGCGGAGTCTCCCCCACCGACCACGCTGAGTCCGTCCACCTCGGTCAATGCCTGCGCGACGGTCTTCGTACCGTTCGCGAAAGCGGGGAACTCGAACACGCCCATCGGGCCGTTCCAGAACACCGTCTTCGATCCCCGGATGACCTCCGCGAACCGTGCAGCGGTCTCGGGACCGATGTCGAGGCCGATGCCCGACGAACCGAACGCCGTCGACTCGATCGCATCGGCGGCCGTGATCTCGTGCGCCGCGTCTGCGGAGAACGAGGCAGCCACGACCACGTCGGTCGGGAGCACGAGCTCCACGCCGCGCTTCTCGGCCTCCGCGATGTAGCCGCGCACGGTGTCGAGCTGATCTTCTTCCAGAAGACTCGAGGCCACGTCGTGGCCCTGCGCCTTGAGGAAGGTGAACAGCATGCCGCCACCGACGAGGATCCGATCGACGCGCGGCAGCAGGTGCGAGATGACGCCCAGCTTGTCGCTGACCTTCGACCCGCCGAGCACGACCGCGTACGGGCGCTCGGGGTTCTCCGTGAGGCGATCGAGCACGTCGAGCTCGGTCGCGATCAGCAGACCGGCGGCCGAGGGCAGGATCTCTGCGAGGTCGTAGACGCTCGCCTGCTTGCGGTGCACGACACCGAAGCCGTCGGAGACGAGGACGTCGCCCAGCTCCGCCAGCTCGGCCGCGAACGCAGCACGGGTCGCGTCGTCCTTCGAGGTCTCCCCCGGGTTGAAACGCAGGTTCTCGATCACGACGACGTCGCCGTTCTCGAGCGACTCCACGGCATCCTTCGCGGACTCGCCGACCGTGTCACGCGCGAAGGCGACCGGCTTGCCGAGCAGCTCGGACAGTCGCTGAGCGACCGGCTCGAGGCTGTACTGGGGGTCGGGCGCGCCGTCGGGGCGTCCGAGGTGCGAGCACACGACGACGCGGGCGCCGGCGTTGATGAGGGCGTTGAGGGTCGGCAACGAGGCGCGTACACGGCCATCGTCCGTTATGACCCCGTCCCGCAGGGGGACGTTCAGGTCACAACGGACGATGACGCGCTTGCCCTCGAGCGAACCCAGTGAGTCCAGGGTGCGCAGAGTCATGGGGCGATGCTCAGAGACGCTCTGCCACGTACTCGGTCAGGTCGACGAGACGGTTGGAGTAGCCCCACTCGTTGTCGTACCAGCTGGAGAGCTTGACCTGGTTGCCGATGACGCGGAGCAGGCCGGCGTCGAAGATCGACGAGTGCGGGTCGGTGACGATGTCGCTCGAGACGATCTCGTCCTCCGTGTACTTCAGGATGCCCTTGAGGGGGCCCTCGGCGGCAGCCTTGTACGCGGCCTTGATCTCGTCGACCGTGACCGGGGTCTTGGTCGTGATCGTGAGGTCGGTGATCGAGCCGGTCGGCACCGGCACGCGCAGCGCGAAGCCGTCGAGCTTGCCCTTGAGCTCCGGGAGGACCAGGCCGATGGCCTTCGCCGCACCCGTGGAGGTCGGGACGATGTTGATCGCTGCCGCGCGAGCACGGCGCAGGTCGCTGTGCGGGCCGTCCTGCAGGTTCTGGTCGGCCGTGTAGGCGTGGACCGTCGTCATGAGGCCGGTCTCGATTCCGAACGCGTCGTTGAACACCTTGGCGAGCGGCGCGAGGCAGTTCGTGGTGCAGGAGGCGTTCGAGATGATGTGGTCGGTCGCCGGGTTGTAGGTGTCCTCGTTCACGCCCATCACGATGGTCGCGTCGTCGCCCGTGGCGGGAGCCGAGATGAGAACCTTCTTGGCGCCGGCGTCGATGTGCTTCTTCGCGAGCTCCGCCTTGGTGAAGAAGCCGGTCGACTCGATGACGATGTCGACACCCAGCTCGCCCCACGGGAGGTTGGCGGGGTCGCGCTCGGCGAAAGCCTTGATGACGTTGCCGTTGACGGTGATGCTGTTCTCGTCGTAGCTCACCTCGGCGTCGAGGCGACCGGTGATCGAGTCGTACTTCAGCAGGTGCGCCAGGGTCTTGTTGTCGGTGAGGTCGTTGACCGCGACGATTTCGATGTCTGCTCCCTGCGCGAGAGCCGCGCGGAAGTAGTTGCGTCCGATACGGCCGAAGCCGTTGATACCGATCTTGACAGACACTCAGGTCTCCTGATTTCTCGTGCGCTTGCGCGCGGTTTCTACTAGAGAAGCGTGGACAACGGCGTCCCGACGGGCGAATCGTCCGTCGGGACGCCCGTCTTGTTTACGACAGTACCAGCAGGCCAGCGGTCTTCTCGCGGGCCACCTCGAAGCGCTGGGCGACGTTCTCCCAGTTGGCGATGTTCCACGCGGCCTTGACGTAGTCGGCCTTCACGTTGAGGTAGTCGAGGTAGAAGGCGTGCTCCCACATGTCGAGCTGGAACAGCGGCACGGTGCCCTGCGCGGTGTTCGCCTGCTGGTCGAACAGCTGCTGGATGATCAGGCGGGCGCCGATCGGGTCCCAGCTCAGCACGGCCCAGCCGGAACCCTGGATGCCGGTGGCCGCCGCCGTGAAGTGAGCCTGGAACTTCTCGAACGAACCGAAGTACTCGTCGATCGCAGCCTTCAGCTCGCCCTCGGGCTGGCCGCCACCGTTCGGCGAGAGGTTGGTCCAGAAGATCGAGTGGTTGACGTGCCCACCGAGGTTGAACGCGAGGTCCTTCTCGAGCTTGTTGACGTTAGCGAGGTTTCCGCTGTCGCGCGCCTCGGCGAGCTGCTCGAGAGCGGTGTTCGCACCGGTCACGTACGCCTGGTGGTGCTTGTCATGGTGCAGCTCCATGATCTTTCCACTGATGTGCGGCTCGAGAGCTGCGAAGTCGTAGGGGAGGTCGGGGAGCGTGTAGGTCGCCATATCGCTTTCATCCAATCCGCGCCGCGCCGCGGCGCTTGCCGATCCTCCGCGCCGCCGAGATGCGGCGAGGAGCGGACGTAACTCATCCTACTGACGCCAACGCCCGACGGCATCGGATCCTTCCGCTGAATGACGAAGAGAGCCGACCCTTGACAGGGCCGGCTCTCTTGTGTGCGAGGAACGGGTCAGACGTCGAGCCCGGCGGGCACCGCCGCCTCGGTCCCGGGGATCCCGTCGTGCTGCGCCTTCTTGTCGGCCATCGCCAGAAGACGACGGATGCGACCGGCGACGGCATCCTTCGTCAGCGGCGGATCGGCATGGTGTCCGAGTTCGTCGAGACTCGCATCGCGGTGTGCGAGACGCAGCTCCCCCGCCACGCGGAGGTGGTCGGGGACCTCGTCGGCGAGGATCTGGAGCGCGCGCTCGACGCGCGCGCAGGCGGCGACGGCGGCCTGCGCCGAACGACGCAGGTTCGCGTCGTCGAAGTTGACGAGACGGTTGACGCCGGCGCGCACCTCGCGGCGCTGGCGCAGTTCCTCCCAGGCCACGGCGGTGCGGTGGGCACCCATCTCGCTGAGGATGGCACGGATCGCTTCACCCTCGCGCACGACCACGCGCGGCATTCCGCGGACTTCACGGGCCTTCGCGGCGACGCCCAGGCGATGCGCGGCACCGACGAGCGCCATCGCGGCCTCCGACGACGGGCAGACGACTTCGAGCATGGCGGAGCGACCGGGTTCGCTGAGCGAGCCGGCGGCGAGGAACGCCCCGCGCCAGAGACCGGCGAGCTCCGAGCGCGAACCGGTGGTCAGGCGGTTCGGGAGTCCACGCACCGGACGACGACGCTGGTCCAGGAGACCGGTCTGACGGGCGAGGGTCTCCCCCGAGTCGATGACGCGCACGGCCCATCGAGCGCCCTCATTGGCGGTGCTGGACTGCACCTGGGCGATCTCGGGACGAACACCGTAGATCTCAGCGAGATCCCGGGCCACGCGACGCGCGAGGGTCTCGGCATCCACTTCCGCTTCGACGGCCACCCGGCCGGCGATCGAGTGCAGGCCGCCGGCGAACCGCAGGATGGCGGTCACCTCCGCGACTCGCACCGTCGGGGGTGCATTTCGGATGCTGACCAGCTCGGCCTTGACGTCGGTGGTGAGTGCCACGGGGCTCCTTCTACGTTCACGCGTCGGGTCGCGACGCAAACGTCCAGCTTACCGGCTGGGCGCTCCCCTACTCGCGCCCGAGGTCGCGATGACGGACGTTGACGGCCACCCCGGGGATCGCCGCGAGACGCCGAGCGAGCTCCTCCGACATGGCGACGGAGCGGTGCTTGCCTCCGGTGCAGCCGATCGCGATGGTGGAGTGGCTCTTGTTCTCACGCTGATACCCCTCGAGCACCGGAGTGAGAGCCGCAGCGTAGGCCTCGAGGAACTCCCCCGCCCCCTCGCGAGACAGCACGTACTCGCGCACGGGCTCGTCCTGCCCGGTGAGACCGCGCAACTCCTCGTTCCAGAACGGGTTCGGCAGGAATCGCATATCGGCCACGAGATCGACGTCGGTCGGCAGGCCGTACTTGAACCCGAAACTGAGCAGCGTCACGCGATGACGAGCCTGCCCCTCTTCGGAGAACAGCTCCGAGACCTGTGTCGCCAACTGGTGGATGTTCAGTGTCGAGGTATCGATCACCATGTCGGCGGACTCGTGGATCGGCGCGAGTCGGGCGCGTTCGCGCCGGATGCCGTCGAGGAGCGTGCCGTCGTTCTGGAGCGGGTGCGGCCGGCGGACGGCTTCGAAGCGCCGGACGAGCACGTCATCGGACGCTTCGAGGAACAGCACCCGCACGGAGCCGCGCGAGCGGAGCAAGCGCGCGACCTCCGGGAAGTCGTCGAAGAGGCTGCGTCCGCGCACGTCGACGACGGCTGCGACCTTGGGTAGGGCATCCCCGCCCATGTCGGTGAGGTCGATCAGCGGTCGGAGGATCTGCGGCGGGAGATTGTCGACGACATACCAGCCGAGGTCTTCGAGGGCGTTCGCCACCGTCGTCCGGCCTGCACCGGACATACCTGTGACGATGAGGAACTCGCCCTTCTCGGACTCGGTCATCTCTCGCTCATCCCTTTCGCCTGGGACACCAGCCTATCGAGTGGCGAGGTGCGTGTGGATGTTCTGCGCCAGCACCGGTCCGATGCCCTGCACCTCCTCGATCTGTCCCGGCTCGGCCGCCCGCAGGGCCGTCACGGATCCGAAGTGCTTGAGCAGCACCTTGATGCGGGCGGCGCCGAGCCCGGGGACCTCGGCGAGCACCGTGGTGATGTCGTTGCGGCGCTTCTTGCGCTGATGGACGATCGCGAACCGATGCGCCTCGTCGCGCAGGCGCTGGAGCAGGTAGAGCGCCTCGCTCGTGCGCGGGAGGATCACGGGGAAATCCTCGCCGGGAAGCCAGACCTCCTCGAGGCGCTTCGCGATGCCGCACACGCTGATCTCCGGGTGCCCCGCGTCGCGCAGGGCACGCGCGGCCGCTTCGACCTGGGGTTTGCCGCCGTCGACGAGGAGCAACTGCGGCCGATAGGCGAAGCGCGGCTTCTTGCGACCGGGCTCGCCCTCGACCTCTCCCTCGACGCCGTCGAGCAGCGGGTCGCTCACGACGACCGGGTCCGGGCGGTCGAGATACGCCAGCCGACGGCGCAGGACCTGGTACATCGAGTCGGTGTCATCCGTGGTCTCGGCGATGCCGAAGGAGCGGTACTGGTCCTTGCGCGGGAGGCCGTCTTCGAAGACCACCATCGAAGCGACGACGTTCGTCCCGCCCAGATGCGAGATGTCGAAGCACTCGATGCGCAGCGGAGCCTCGTCCATGCCGAGAGCTTCCTGCAGGTCGGTGAGCGCCTGCGTTCGAGCCACGTAGTCGCTGGTGCGCCGCGTCTTGTAACGGATGAGCGCTTGCTGCGCGTTCAGCGTGGCGGTGCGCATGAGATCCGCGCGCTGGCCACGCTGGGCGACGGCGATCTCGACCTTCTTGCCGCGACGCTCGCGGAGCCACTCCTCCATCTCGGGAGCGTCGTCCGGCAGCGAGGGCACTAGGATCCGCCGTGGCACGTCGGCGGCATCGCCGTAGGCACGCTGGAGCACCTGATCGACCAACTCGGCACCCGAGATGTCGATCTCCTTCTCGATCGTCATCGCCCGGACGCCGCGCACACGACCCCCACGGATCACGAAGTGCTGAACCGCCGCGGCGAGCTCGTCCTCGGCGATGCCGAAGAGGTCGGCGTCCTCATCGGATGCCAGCACGAGGGCGCTCTTCCCGAGCACCGCCTCGATCGCGGAGAGCTTGTCGCGGTACTTGGCCGCCGCTTCGTAGTCCATGGCCGCGGAGGCATCGAGCATCCGCTTGCGGAGGTCGCGAGTGAATCGCTCGTCGCCTCCGGCCATGAACGCCACGAAGTCGTTCACCATCGCGCGGTGCTCCTCGATGGTCACCGTCATCGAGCACGGCCCGCCGCACTTGCCGATCTGCCCGGGGAAACAGGGGCGTCCCGTCTGCATGGCGCGCTTGTAACTCGCGTCGCTGCAGGTTCGGATCGGAAACGCCTTGATCATCAGGTCGATCGTCTCGTGCACCGCCCAGACCTTCGGGTACGGGCCGAAGTACCGCGCCCCCGGAATCCTGCGATTTCGGGTGACGAGCACGCGTGGCGCCTCGTCGCCGAGGGTCACCGCCATGAACGGGTAGGACTTGTCGTCCTTGTAGCGGACGTTGAACGGCGGATCGAACTCCTTGATCCACATGTACTCGAGCTGCAGTGAGTCCACATCGGTCGAGACGACCGTCCATTCGACCGAGGAGGCGGTCGTGACCATGCGCCGTGTGCGCTCATGGAGCGTGCGCAACGGCGCGAAGTAGTTCGAGAGCCGCTGGCGGAGGTTCTTCGCCTTCCCGACGTAGAGCACCCGCCCATCGGCGTCACGAAAACGGTACACACCGGGATCGGTCGGGATCTCTCCCGGCCGCGGCTTGTACGGAAGCACATCGGCCATCAGCTGGCCTTGCGCGCGGCGCGCCCATCCCCGAGGATCTCGGCGAGGAACTGCCCGGTGTGACTCTCCTCCACCCGGGCGATCTGCTCCGGGGTGCCCGTCGCCAGGATCTCGCCACCGCCGGAACCACCCTCGGGACCGAGGTCGATGACCCAGTCGGCGGACTTGATGACGTCGAGGTTGTGCTCGATGACGATCACGGTGTTGCCCTTGTCGACGAGTCCGTTCAGCACCTCGAGGAGCTTGCGCACGTCTTCGAAGTGCAGACCGGTGGTCGGCTCGTCGAGCACGTAGATGCTTCGACCGTTGCTGCGGCGCTGGAGCTCGGTGGCGAGTTTCACGCGCTGCGCCTCTCCGCCCGAGAGCGTCGTGGCCGACTGGCCCAGGCGCACGTATCCGAGTCCCACGTCGACCAAGGTCTTCATGTAGCGGTGGATCGCCTGGATGGGCTCGAAGAACTCCGCGGCCTCTTCGATCGGCATCTCGAGGACCTCGGCGATGTTCTTCCCCTTGTAGTGCACGGCGAGCGTGTCGCGGTTGTACCGCTTGCCGTGGCACACCTCGCAGTCCACGTACACGTCGGGGAGGAAGTTCATCTCGATCTTGATCGTGCCGTCACCCGAGCACGCCTCGCAGCGGCCGCCCTTGACGTTGAAGCTGAAGCGACCCGGCTGGTAACCGCGCACCTTGGCCTCGGGGGTCTCGCTGAAGAGCGAACGGATGCGGTCGAACACACCGGTGTAGGTCGCCGGGTTCGAGCGCGGCGTGCGTCCGATCGGTGCCTGATCGACATGCACCACCTTGTCGAGATTGTCGAGACCGGTCACGCGGGTGTGCTTGCCGGGCACGGTGCGGGCACCGTTCAGCCGGGACGCGAGCACCTGGTAGAGGATGTCGTTGACCAGCGACGACTTGCCCGAGCCGCTGACGCCGGTGACAGCCGTGAGTACACCCAGCGGGAAGCTCGCATCGACGTTCTTGAGGTTGTTCTCGCGAGCCCCGATCACGTTGAGCATGCGCTTGCGGTCGAGTTTGCGCCGCTTGGTCGGTGTCGGGATCTCACGACGACCGGAGAGGTACTCCCCCGTCATCGACGACCGGTCGTCGAGCAGAGCCTCATAGGGACCCGAGTGCACGACCTCGCCACCGTTGACACCGGCCCCCGGGCCGATGTCGACCACCCAGTCGGCCGCCTCGATCGTCTCCTCATCGTGCTCCACCACGATGAGCGTGTTGCCCAGGTCGCGCAGCTTGAGCAGGGTGTTGATCAGACGCCGGTTGTCGCGCTGATGGAGGCCGATGGACGGCTCGTCGAGGACGTAGAGCACACCGGTCAGACCCGATCCGATCTGCGTCGCCAGCCGGATGCGCTGCGCCTCACCGCCGGAGAGAGAGCCGGCGGACCTGCTCAGGTTGAGGTAGGAAAGCCCCACCTGGAGCAGGAAATCGAGTCGCAGACGGATCTCGCGCAGGACCTGAGCGGCGATCTTCGCCTCTCGCTCCGTGAGGGTCAGCGTCTGCATGAAGGACTGCGCATCGCTCAGGCTGAGGTGCGAGACCTCGGCGATGGAGTGGCCCTGCACCTGGACCGCGAGGACCTCCGGCTTCAAGCGATCGCCGTCGCAGACGGGGCACGGCACCTCGCGGAGGTACTCGCCCCACCGACCGCGCTGCGTGTCGGACTCGGCCTGCAGGTACTGCCGCTCGATGTAAGGGACGACGCCCTCGAACCCGGAGGCGTACCGCATCTCGCGCCCGTACCGGTTCTTCCACTTGACGGTGACCTTGTAGTTCTCGCCGCGCAGCACCGCGTCCTGGATGTCGGAGTGGAGCTCGCGCCAGGGGGTGTCGAGCGAGAAGTCGAGATCGCGGGACAGACCTTCGAGCAGGCGCTCGTAGTACTGGAAGAGACCCTTGCCCTGCGTCGTCCAGGGGATGATGACGCCTTCGCGGATCGAGAGATCCTCGTCGCCGAGCATCAGGTCGACATCGACCGACATGCGCGTGCCCAGCCCGGAGCACGCGGGGCAGGCGCCGAACGGTGCGTTGAACGAGAAGGTGCGGGGCTCGATCTCGGTCAGGCTGAGCGGGTGCCCGTTCGGGCAGGCGAGTTTCTCGGAGAAGGACTGCCACGCGTCGTCGCCCTCTTCGTCGACGAAATTGACCTGGACGACGCCTCCGGCAAGGCCCAGAGCCGTCTCGACGGAATCCGTCACGCGCCCGAGGATGTCATCCGACGCGACGAGGCGGTCGACGACCACGGCGATGTCGTGCTTGTAGCTCTTCTTGAGGGTGGGCGGCTCGGCGAGCTGGATGAGATCGCCGTCGACGATCGCACGGGAGTATCCCTTGGCGCCGAGCTCGCGGAAGAGGTCGACGAACTCGCCCTTCTTCTGCGACACGATCGGAGCGACGATCTGGTAGCGGGTACGCTCGGGCAGCTCCATGAGCTGATCGGCGATCTGCTGCACGGTCTGCCGCTGGATCTTCTCGCCGCACTCGGGGCAGTGAGGAATGCCGATGCGCGCCCAGAGCAGTCGCATGTAGTCGTAGATCTCGGTGATCGTGCCGACCGTCGAGCGCGGGTTCCGGTTGGTCGACTTCTGGTCGATCGACACCGCCGGACTCAGCCCCTCGATGAAATCGACGTCGGGCCTGTCCACCTGACCGAGGAACTGGCGCGCGTAGGCGCTCAACGACTCGACATAACGGCGCTGCCCCTCTGCGAAGATCGTGTCGAACGCGAGACTGGACTTGCCGGACCCGGACAGGCCGGTGAACACGACGAGCGAGTCACGGGGAATGTCGATGTCGACGTTCTTGAGATTGTGCACGCGGGAACCGCGAACACTGAGTTTTCCGGGGGTGGCGACGGGGACGATAGGCACCGGACAAGTCTACGAGGGGCCACCGACATTGGCTCCGCAGGGCCTGGATGCTCAGGCGCCTCCGAGGCGCCGCCCCGCGAACGGCCCGAGCCCGTCACGGAGCGCCGACACTTCGTGCACGTCCATCCCGACCGCGGACATCACCTGCGCCGGCACCTCCAGCGCCCGCTCGCGCAGAGCGCGTCCCGCATCGGTGAGGGTGATGTCGAGACGCCGCTCGTCCTCTGCGCTGCGCTCCCGCGCGACGAGCCCGTCGGACTCCAGTCGCTTGACCAGCGGCGACGCCGTGGCCGGCTCCATCGCGAGATCGGCGGCGAGATCGTTCAGGGTGCGAGGCGATCGTTCCCAGAGCGCCAGCATCACCAGGTACTGCGGGTGGGTCAGCCCCAGCGGCTCGAGGATCGGTCGGTAGATCGCCACGACGTTGCGCGCCGCGGTCACCAGCGCGAAGCACAGCTGGTTCTCGAGCCGGAGGAGTTCGTCGGATGCGTTCATCGGGCCAACTATACAACTGCCCTAATCGTTAGTACACTAATCAACATGGCACATGATCCGGAACGGGCTCCCCTGCGCACGCGCATTCGCGAGGCGGGAGGGCTGTACGCCTGGGTGAACACCAACCTCATCCGCTTCGCCGGGCCGGCGTCCGTCGGCCCCTACGAGAAGACGCCTCCGCCGAGCGCCGCAGAGCGCGCGGAGCGCGCGTGCCCCCTGTGCGGAGCGCCGATGACGGCGCACGAGATCGACCGGTCTGGACCCAAGCCCCTCATCCACTGCCCCTGAGGCAAGGAAGCGCCTGCGGCCGGCGCGAACGGTCGACGCGCCTCAATCGGCTCCGGCCCGCGCCGCATCGATCCAGAACAGGAGTCCGTCATCGTCGGCGATCGCGGATGGGGCGACGTCGATCCATCGCGCGCTCATGGTCCGGGGGCCCATCACGGCGCGCTCGGCTCCCTCGCGCAGGAGTAGCACTGCCTCGTCTTCGGCTGCGACCTTGATCAGCAGCACACCTCCCGGTCGGGCCCCCGCGAGAATCCGGCCATCGAGCAGGAATGCTCGGGTCCCGAACATCCTCCGCTCCTCGATGCCGGATGCGGGCGCGACGATCGCGCGAATCCGGTCGGCGAGTTCTTCGCCCGCAGCATCCATCCGCGCCGCCTTCACCTTCCGAACGCGCTCAGGCGTGACCGGCCCGCTCCATGGCGCGCAGTTCCTTCTTGAGGTCCTGCACCTCGTCGCGGAGTCGCCCTGCCAGCTCGAACTTGAGCTCGGCGGCAGCCGCCAGCATCTGATCCGAGAGGTCTTGGATCGTCGCCTCCAGCTGCTGTGCTCCCTCCGCGGCGATCCCCGTACGTCGGAGGTTCGGCGTGGGCGATTTGCCCTTGCCCGTCGCACGCCCCCTCCCCGACATCAGCTCGGCGGTGTCCGCCCCCTCGCGTGCCAGAACGGCGGTGATGTCGGCGATCTTCTTCCGCAGCGGCTGCGGGTCGATCCCGTGCTCCTTGTTGTACGCGACCTGCTTCTCGCGACGACGATCGGTCTCCTCGATCGCCTTCGCCATCGAGTCGGTCATCTTGTCGGCGTACATGTGGACCTCGCCCGACACGTTTCGCGCCGCACGCCCGATCGTCTGGATGAGCGACGTCCCGGAGCGCAGAAAGCCCTCCTTGTCGGCATCGAGGATCGCGACGAGCGAGACCTCGGGGAGATCGAGGCCCTCACGCAGGAGGTTGATTCCGACCAGCACGTCGTACACCCCGGAACGCAGCTCGCTCAGCAGCTCGACACGACGCAGGGTATCGACATCGGAGTGCAGGTAGCGGACGCGAACTCCGTGCTCGCCGAGGAAGTCGGTCAGTTCCTCGGCCATCTTCTTCGTGAGGGTCGTGACGAGGATGCGCTCATCGCGCTCCACGCGCAGACGGATCTCTTCGAGCAGGTCGTCGATCTGCCCCTTCGAGGGCTTCACGATGATCTCGGGATCGACCAGGCCCGTCGGGCGGATGATCTGCTCGACGATCCCGTCGGCGATCCCCATCTCGTACTTGCCGGGCGTCGCGGAGAGGTAGACGGTCTGCCCGATGCGGTTCTTGAACTCGTCCCATCGGAGCGGACGGTTGTCCATGGCACTCGGCAGACGGAATCCGTGGTCGACGAGCGTGCGCTTGCGCGAGGCGTCACCCTCGTACATCGCACCGATCTGGGGCACGGTGACGTGCGACTCGTCGATGACGAGGAGGAAGTCGTCCGGGAAGAAGTCGAGCAGCGTGTGCGGCGGCTCCCCCGGAGCGCGACCGTCCATGTGGCGCGAGTAGTTCTCGATGCCCGAGCAGAATCCGAGCTGCTGCAGCATCTCGAGATCGAAGGTGGTGCGCATGCGCAACCGCTGCGCCTCGAGCAGCTTCCCCTGCTTCTCGAACTCGGCGAGGCGCTCTTCCAGCTCTGTCTCGATCGTGCCGATCGAGCGCTGGATCACATCGGTTCCCGCGACGTAGTGCGACGCGGGGAAGATCGGCACGGCGTCGAGCTTCTCGATCACCTCGCCGGTGAGCGGGTGGAGGGAGTACAACGCTTCGATCTCGTCACCGAAGAGTTCGATGCGGATCGCGTGCTCCTCGTAGACGGGGATGATCTCGATCGTGTCGCCCCGCACGCGGAAGTTGCCCCGCGAGAAGTCGACGTCGTTGCGGTTGTACTGCATCGCGATGAACTGGCGGATGAGCGCGTCCCGGTCGTACCGCTCCCCCACCTGCAGGGCGACCATCGCACGGAGGTACTCCTCGGGAGCACCGAGTCCGTAGATGCAGGAAACGGTCGACACCACCACGACGTCGCGGCGGCTGAGCAACGAGTTCGTCGTCGAGTGCCGCAGCCGTTCGACCTCGGCGTTGATGGACGAGTCCTTCTCGATGAAGGTGTCGGTCTGCGGGACGTACGCTTCGGGCTGGTAGTAGTCGTAGTAGGAGACGAAGTACTCGACCGCGTTGTTCGGCATGAGCTCGCGGAACTCGTTCGCGAGCTGAGCCGCGAGCGTCTTGTTGTGCGCGAGGACGAGAGTGGGGCGCTGCACCTGCTCGACGAGCCATGCGGTCGTCGCCGATTTTCCCGTACCCGTCGCCCCCAGCAGCACGACGTCCGTCTCCCCGGCGTTGATGCGCGCGGCGAGCTCGGCGATGGCCTGGGGCTGATCACCGGCGGGCGCGTATTCGCTGATGACCTCGAACGGGCGAACGCTACGGGTGGGTTCCATACGTCCAGCGTAGGCGGGGCCACCGACATCGGGGCCCGCTTCCCCTTCGGGCGAACGGCTCTCACACTCTTCCGGAAGGAGACGCGCGCAGAGCGAGCGCCGCGATCGCCGCGGATGCGGCGCACATCGTGAGGATGCCGGCGATGAACCACTCCCATCCCATCCCTCCGAAGACGAGACCGAGGATCCATCCGAACAGGCTCGATCCGGCGTAGTAGCCGAAATAGTAGAGCGACGACGCCTGCGCGCGCACCGCCGGATCAGCGTCCGTCGGCACCCACCCGGAGGCGATCGCATGGGCACCGAAGAACCCGGCGGTGAACAGCACGAGTCCGGTGAGCACCAATCCCGTGCTCGGCATCGCCAGGAGTACCGCGCCCGACGCGGTGACGCCGATCGAGACCAGCAGCACGGGGTAGCGGCCGAACCTGCTGGCGAGCGATCCCGCCCAGGGCGAGGAGACCGTGCCGGCGAGGTAGGCCACGAACAGCAGGGTCACCAGCCAGGCCGGGAGCAGGAACGGTGGAGCCGCGAGATGGAAGCCGAGATAGTTGTAGACCGCGACGAAGGCACCCATCAGAAGGAAACCCTGCGCGTAGAGGGCGAGCTGTGGCGCGGAACGCAGCGGACGCAGAAGGCGCGCGAGGATCCCCGGGCCGCCGCCTCGCGCCGAAGGAAGGAAGCCGCGGGCGCGCGGCGTGAGCCAGAGGAACAGCACGGCGCAGACGATGCAGACTGCGGCGACACCCCAGACCCCCGCACGCCATCCGCCCGCCTCTCCGATGCCGCCGGCCACGAGGCGCCCCGTCAGCCCGCCGAGCGTGGTGCCCGCGATATAGCTGCCCGCGGCCGCCGCCGCGTGCGAGGAGCGGACCTCTTCACTCAGATAGGCGAGGGCGACGGCGGGCACGGCGCCCAGCGCGATGCCCTCCCCCAGCCGCAGGACGAGGAGCGGGAGGATGCCGTCGCTCAGCGGCGCGCAGATGCCGAGCACGGTGGCGATGATCACCCCCGTCGCCATCGCGGGGATCCGTCCGATCCGATCGGCGACCATCGACCAGGGGACGACGGCCGCCGCCAGCCCGAGCGTTGCGGCGGACACGCTCAGGGCCGCCGACGCCGGTCCGATCCGGAGGTCGGAGGCGATCTGCGGAAGGACGGCCTGGGTGGCGTAGAGCTGGGCGAATGTCGCGACGCCGGCGAAGAAGAGCCCGATGATCAGTCGGCGATACTCCCGTGATCCCGGAGCATGGCCGGTGAACGGTTCGCTCACCGCGCGCGGATCCGCTCCCACAGGGCGTCGGTGCGGGCTTCGGTCTCGTCGAGTGATCCGGACGTGTCGACCACCGCGTCGGCGATCGCGAGACGCTGATCGTCGGACACCTGGGCGTCGATGCGCTCCTTCGCCGACTTCGGGTCCATTCCGCGGATCTCGACGAGGCGACGCAGCCTCTCCGTCTCGGGAGCGTGCGCCACGACGATGAGATCCCAGGGGTCGTCGACGCGCGCCTCCACCAGGAGCGGGACGTCGTAGACGACGACGGCGTCCTCGTCGGCCGCGAAGGCCTCCTCGAAGCGACGCTGGGACTCGGCGCGAACGGCCGGGTGCACGATCGCGTTCAGGGCGAGGAGCCGCTCGGGGTCTCCGAAGACCTGCGCACCCAACGCCGGGCGGTCCAGCGAACCGTCGTCGGCGATGACGCCGTCACCGAACTCCTCAGCGATCCGACGGAGCACGGGACTCCCCGGCGCCTGGACGTCACGCACGATCTGATCCGCATCGACGAGGATCGCACCGTGCGAGGCGAGTCGTCGGGCGATGGTCGACTTCCCGGACGCGATGCCGCCGGTGAGCGCGATGAGGGGCATGGTCTCCATCCTGTCACGCGGGAGAACGCGGAACGGGCCGCCACCCGAAGGTGACGACCCGTTCCTGACGTGATGCTGCTTAGGCGTTGCCACCCGAGAGCTTCTCGCGGAGAGCCGCGAGAGCCTCGTCGTCGGCAAGCGTGCCCGCACCAGCGGTCTCGCTCGAGAACGACTGTCCGCCGAAGTCCTCGCCGGCCGCCGCCTCGGCCTCGGCCGCCTTGGTGACCTGAGCCTTGTGCGCCTCCCAGCGAGCCTGGGCAGCAGCGTACTCCTGCTCCCATGCCTCGCGCTGGGCGTCGAAGCCTTCCTTCCACGCACCGGTCTCGGCGTCGAAGCCCTCCGGGTACTTGTACTCGCCGTTCTCGTCGTACTCGGCGACCATTCCGTAGAGGGCCGGGTCGAACTCGGTGCCGTTGGGGTCGACCGATTCGTTGGCCTGCTTCAGCGACAGCGAGATGCGACGACGCTCGAGGTCGATGTCGATGACCTTGACGAACACCTCTTCGCCGACGGAGACGACCTGCTCGGCCAGCTCGACGTGCTTGCTGGAGAGCTCGGAGATGTGGACGAGGCCCTCGATGCCGTCTGCGACGCGCACGAACGCACCGAACGGAACGAGCTTCGTGACCTTACCCGGGGTGACCTGACCGATCGCGTGGGTACGGGCGAAGACCTGCCACGGGTCCTCCTGCGTCGCCTTCAGCGACAGGGAGACGCGCTCGCGGTCGAGGTCGACCTCGAGGATCTCGACGGTGACCTCCTGGCCGACCTCGACGACCTCGGAGGCGTGCTCGATGTGCTTCCAGGACAGCTCGGAGACGTGCACGAGGCCGTCCACGCCGCCCAGGTCGACGAACGCACCGAAGTTGACGATCGACGAGACGACACCCTTGCGGACCTGGCCCTTGTGGAGGTTGTTCAGGAACGTGGTGCGCGACTCCGACTGCGTCTGCTCGAGCAGCGCGCGGCGGCTGAGCACGACGTTGTTGCGGTTCTTGTCGAGCTCGAGGATCTTGGCCTCGATCTCCTGGCCGAGGTACGGCGTGAGGTCGCGGACGCGGCGGAGCTCGATGAGCGAAGCCGGGAGGAAGCCACGGAGGCCGATGTCGACGATGAGGCCACCCTTGACGACCTCGATGACGGTGCCGGTGACGACGCCGTCGTTCTCCTTGATCTTCTCGACGTCTCCCCAGGCGCGCTCGTACTGCGCACGCTTCTTGGAGAGGATCAGACGGCCTTCCTTGTCCTCCTTCTGGAGGACGAGGGCCTCGACCAGGTCGCCGACGGCGACGACCTCGTTGGGGTCGACGTCATGCTTGATGGAGAGCTCGCGCGAGGGGATGACACCCTCGGTCTTGTAGCCCACATCGAGGAGGACCTCGTCGCGGTCGATCTTGACGATCGTGCCCTCGATGATGTCGCCATCGTTGAAGAACTTCAGGGTCTTCTCGACCGCGGCCAGGAAGTCCTCAGCAGATCCGATGTCGTTGATGGCGACCTGCTTGGTGGCCGGGGCGGTCGTTGCGGTAGTCATGTAGTGGGTTGTCCTTGTGAATGGGAACTCAGGCCGTGAACAGCGACCGCGCACGGCCGATATCCTGCTTCACAGCGATTGGATTGGATTGATCGTCACGAGAGCATGCGTATGCACGCCACGAGTGACGCTTCAGATTACCAGATCTCGGGATGCTGCGGAGGCTCGGGTGCGGGATGCCCGTGCGAGACTGTCCCCGTGACCGATCGCCTGATGCTGCTCGATACCGCCAGCCTCTACTTCCGCGCGTTCTACGGGGTGCCCGACAAGGTCACCGCACCGGACGGCTCCCCCATCAACGCCGCCCGTGGGTTGCTCGACATCGTCGCGAAGCTCGTCACGCTCTACGAGCCCACCCAGGTCATCGCCTGCTGGGACGACGACTGGCGTCCGCAGTGGCGCGTCGACCTCATTCCCAGCTACAAGGGTCACCGCGTCGTCGAGGTCGTCGCGGACGCCCCGGACGTCGAAGAGGTGCCCGATCCGCTCGAGGCGCAGATCCCTCTCATCCGTCAGACGCTCGCGGCTCTCGACATCCCCATCATCGGCGCCGCGGCGCACGAGGCCGATGACGTGATCGGCACGCTCGCCACGGCATCCGCTCTTCCCGTCGACATCGTCACCGGGGATCGCGACCTCTTCCAACTCGTCGACGACGCGAGCGACGTCCGCGTGATCTACACCGCCCGCGGCATGAGCAACCTCGAGATCGTGACCGACGCGACCGTCGTCGCCAAGTACGGAGTACTCCCGCGCCAGTACGCCGACTTCGCGACGATGCGCGGCGACGCCTCGGACGGCCTTCCCGGCGTCGCCGGCGTCGGCGAGAAGACCGCGGCGACGCTCCTCCAGACCCATGCCGATCTCGACGGCATCCGTGCGGAGGCCGCCGCGGGCGAGGGGATGAGCGCCGGCGTCCGTGCGAAGATCCTCGCCGCCAGCGACTACCTCGATGTCGCCCCCACGGTCGTCGCGGTGGCCACCGGACTCGACATCTCCGCGCCGGGCACGCCGCTGCACCCGCTCGACGACGTCGCCCGCGACGCGGCCGATTCTCTCGCCGCGAAGTGGAATCTGACCTCCTCGATGAACCGCGCGATCGCCGCGATCGAGAAGGTCACCGGTTCCGCCTGACCCTCATTCCGCCCACGCGAGCAGACGCTCGAGCCCCCAGGTCGTCACGATCCGCGATGCCGGCACCCCCGCGCGCTCCGCTCGCTCGGCGCCGTGGTCGAGAAGCGACAGCTGACCGGGGGCATGCGCATCCGAGTCGATCGAGAAGAGGCATCCGGCTTCGAGAGCGAGCGCGATCAGCTCGTCCGGAGGATCCTGACGCTCCGGGCGGGAGTTG
This sequence comes from Microbacterium sp. NPDC087868, assembly GCF_044900755.1. Classification (NCBI taxonomy): domain Bacteria; kingdom Bacillati; phylum Actinomycetota; class Actinomycetes; order Micrococcales; family Microbacteriaceae; genus Microbacterium; species Microbacterium sp. NPDC087868. Next base: position 96,191 of record NZ_JBJDNO010000001.1, on the reverse strand, counting down.
ATCTCGACGGCGACGCCGTTCTCGGCGCAGGCCGCGAACACGGCGGCCGCGTCGAACTCCGACGGCGGGCGGGTGCCGCGCTCACCCTGCACGAGGCGTCCCGTGCAGTGGCCGAGCACGTTCACCCGCGGGTGCGCCACCGCTGCGAGCATCCGACGGGTCATGGAGCGGGCATCCATCCGCAACTTCGAGTGCACGGACGCGACGACGATGTCCAGATCGCCGAGAAGCCCGTCCTCCTGGTCGAGCACGCCGTCGTCGAGGATGTCGACCTCGATTCCGGCCAGGAGCGTGAAGCCGTCGCCGGACTCGGCCCGGACGAGAGGGATCTGCTCGCGCAATCGCTCCGCCGAGAGCCCGCGTGCCACTCGCAGGCGCGGCGAATGATCGGTGATCGCCTGATACTCGTGGCCCTGTGCGCGCGCTGCGGCCGCCATCACCGCGATCGACGTCGTCCCGTCCGACCAGTCGGTGTGCGCGTGGAGATCGCCGCGCAGCTTCCGCCGCAGGTCGGAGATGCGCTCCGGCTCCACGTCGCCACGGAGCTCGACCAGATAGTCGGGGACCATGCCCTCCTGCGCCTGACGGATCACCGAGAAGGTCGACGCACCGATCCCCGGGGCCGCACGGAGACGGTTCGGATCTGTGCGCACGTCCGCGGGCAACGACTCGAAGACCGCGGCCGCCTGTCGGAAGGCCTTGGCCCGATATCTCGACGCCCGCTCGCGCTCGAGCAGCGAAGCGATCTCGAGCAGTGCGGCGACCGGTTCCATGATGCGCCTCAGCCTGCGGCGAGCTCCCGGCTCACGCCGATCCACTCGTCGAGCTTCGACAGCGCCCGCCCGTCGTCGATCGCGGCGGCCGCACGCTCGTACGCGCTGCGCAGGCGTTCGAGGATCGGACGCTGCACCTGAGCCGCGTCCTGGGAGAGCTCGAAGGCGACGATGCCCGCTGCAGCGTTCAGCAGCACGATGTCGCGCACCGCTCCCCGCTCCCCCTCGAGCGTGCGACGCAGGATGGTCGCGTTGTGCTCCGGCGCCCCTCCGAGAAGGTCCGAGAGTTCGGCGAGCGGGATGCCGAGGTCCCGCGGATCCAGATCGTGCTCGTGCACATCTCCTCGGGTGACCTCCCAGATCCGGCTGTGGCCGGTGGTGGTGAGTTCGTCGAGTCCGTCATCGCCGCGGAAGACCAGCGCGGTGGCGCCGCGCGTGCGGAACACTCCGGTGATCAGGGGCACGCGCTCGAGCTGCGCCACGCCCACGGCGTTCGCCTCGGCGCGAGCCGGATTGCAGAGAGGGCCGAGCATGTTGAACACGGTGGGTACGCCGAGCTGCGATCGCACGGCTCCCGCGTGCTTGAAACCGGGGTGGAACGCACCCGCCCAGGCGAAGGTGATCCCCGTGCGGTCGAGGATGGACGCCACGGCGGCCGGATCGAGCGTGAGCTCGAGCCCGAGAGCGCCGAGCACATCCGAGGAGCCGGACGCCGAACTCGCCGCCCTGTTGCCGTGCTTCACGACCGGGATGCCCATCGCACCGATGATGATGGCCGCGGTCGTCGAGACGTTCACGGTGCCGACACGGTCCCCACCCGTGCCGACGATGTCGAGGACGTCCGGCGACACCGGGAGCGGGACGGCCGCTTCGAGGATCGCATCGCGGAAACCGACGATCTCGTCGATCGTCTCGCCCTTCGCACGCAACGCGATCAGGAATCCCGCCAATTGGGCCTCGCTGACATCGCCCCGCATGATCTGACGCATGGCCCACGTCGACTCCCAGACGCTGAGGTCGCGACGCTCCAGGAGAGTGGTGAGCACATCGGACCAGGTCAGGGATTCAGCCATGTGTGCGATCCTATCGGCGCCGAGAAAACGTGCATCTCGTCTGTCACGGATGCCGACGGCCGGAGCACCCGCGATTTCCCGCGGATTCACCGACGATTCGCAGTGTTTTCTTAGGGTTACCTAAGTGAAAAGCTGGCGAAACGAGGTGTCCGGGTGCAAGAATCACCCCCGGGAATCGGCCATAATGGAACGGTGACGACCTCAGCGACGTATGCCCCGGCGGCGAGAACCATCAAGCGGCCCAACCCGGTAGCTGTCGGCACCATTGTGTGGCTCGGCAGTGAAGTGATGTTCTTCGCGGGACTCTTCGCGATCTACTTCACCCTCCGAAGCACCTCCCCCGAACTCTGGGCCGACCGGACCGAACTGCTGAACGTGCCGTTCGCATTCGTGAACACCGCGATCCTCGTGCTCTCGTCGTTCACCTGCCAGATGGGCGTCTTCGCAGCCGAGGACCTCCAGGCCTACAAGATCGGCAAGGGCCAGAAGAACGGTGCCGGCCGTCGCCGCCTGTTCGGCTGGGGCATGGTCGAGTGGTTCTTCCTCACCTTCGCCCTCGGCGCGGTCTTCGTCTCGGGTCAGGTCTGGGAGTACGCCCAGCTCGTCGCCGAGGGAATGCCCATCAGCGCCGACTCGTACGCTTCCGCGTTCTACCTGACCACCGGCTTCCACGCACTGCACGTGACGGGCGGGCTCGTCGCGTTCCTGCTCGTCATCGGACGCGCGTTCGCCGTCAAGAACTTCCGGCACAAGGAGGCGACCTCCTCGATCGTGGTGTCCTACTACTGGCACTTCGTCGACGTCGTCTGGATCGTGCTGTTCGTCGTAATTTACTTCCTGAAATAAGAGCGGAGCTGATCCCCGAGATGGCACGAGAGAAGAAGCGCCGTTCTGGCGGTCGCCGCAGCCCCCTGGCTGCCGCGGCCCTCATCGGAGCAGGCCTGATGATCACCGGCGCCGTGTACGCCGGCGCATCCGCGGCCTTCGCCGCGACCGACACGCAGACCGCGGCGACCACGCTGACCGTCGAGGACGGCGAGAAGCTGTTCCAGGCGAACTGCGCCACCTGCCACGGCCTCGACCTGCAGGGCACGCCCAACGGGCCGAGCCTCTACGGTGTCGGCGAGCTCGCCACCGAGTTCCAGCTCTCCACGGGCCGTATGCCCCTGCAGATGCAGGGACCGCAGGCTCCCCAGAAGGAGCCGCAGTTCACCGAGGACCAGATCCTCGCGATCTCGTCGTTCGTGCAGTCCACGGCCCCCGGCCCGACCTTCCCCGAGGAGCGCATCCTCGACGGTGAGGGCGACGTGGCTCACGGAGCCGAGCTCTTCCGCGTCAACTGCGCGATGTGCCACAACGTGGCCGCCGCCGGTGGAGCGCTCACCGAGGGCAAGTACGCCCCGGCCCTGACCGAGACCAGCGCGCTGCACATGTACGCGGCCATGGTGACGGGCCCCCAGAACATGCCCGTCTTCGGCGACATGAACCTGTCGGACGAAGACAAGCGCGACATCATCTCGGCTCTCCTGTACCAGCAGCAGTCCGTGCAGATCGGCGGGTTCTCCCTCGGATCGCTCGGACCGGTCTCGGAGGGCCTGTTCGTCTGGATCTTCGGCATCGGCGCACTCGTCGCCATCACCGTGTGGATCACGGCGAAGTCCAACTGACGCTTAATCATCGAAGAGGAACGTACGAGGAGCACCATGGCACACGACGACGACTCGCAGGCTCTTGACAGGGCCTACCAGCCCTCTCCGGGGCTGGGCGTCGCAGTCAGCGACCCTGTGCAGAACCCGGGCCTGCCGCCGCACCGCGAGCGGATGACCGACAAGGACCCGCGCGCGGAGAAGGCAGCGGTCCGCACTGTCTACACGCTGTTCTACCTGTCTCTCGCGGGCAGCATCTGGGCGGTCGCCGCCTACATGCTGTTCCCGATCGAGAGCGGCGCTCTCATCGACATCCGTCAGAACAACCTCTTCATCGGACTCGGCATCGCCCTGGCGCTGCTGTCCCTCGGCCTCGGAGCGATCCACTGGTCGAAGGCGCTCATGTCCGACAAGGAGCACATCGAGCACCGTCACCCGACGCGCGGCAAGGACTCGACCCGCGAGGCCGCGATCAAGGCGTTCTCCGACGCCAACGAGGAGTCCGGCTTCGGACGCCGCACGATGATCCGCAACTCGCTGTTCGCAGCGCTCGTCGCGTCGATCATCCCCGGCGTGACGCTGTTCCGCGGCCTGGCCCCGCATGCCACCCCGGAGGACCCCTACGCGGGCGACCCGGTGCACCTGCTCAAGCACACCATGTGGGAAGAGGGAATGCGCCTCGTCCGCGACCCGGACGGCACGCCGATCCGCGCCGCCGACGTCACGCTCGGTTCCGCCTTCCACGTGATCCCGGCCGACCTGGCCGAGCTGAGTCACCACGACGGCTACCTCGAGGAGAAGGCGAAGGCCATCGTGCTGATGATGCGTCTGCGCCCCGAGCAGCTGATCGAGGCCGAGGACCGCAAGGACTGGTCGTACGACGGCATCGTCGCTTACTCCAAGGTGTGCACCCACGTCGGATGCCCGGTCGCGCTCTACGAGCAGCAGACCCATCACCTCCTCTGCCCCTGCCACCAGTCGCAGTTCGATGTGACGGATCACGCCAAGGTCATCTTCGGACCGGCCGCGCGCCCGCTGCCTCAGCTGCCCATCACCGTCGACGACGAGGGCTACCTCGTCGCGCGCAGTGACTTCACCGAGCCCGTCGGCCCGAGCTTCTGGGAGCGCCATTGAGCACCGCAACGCTGTCCAAAGAGGACAAGGACACCAAGGCGCCTCTCGGCGGCCGATTCGTCGGCGCCGCGTCGAACTACATCGATGAGCGCACCAGCCTCTCCGGCTTCGTCAAGGAGCTGGGACGCAAGATCTTCCCCGACCACTGGTCGTTCATGCTGGGTGAGATCGCCCTGTGGAGCTTCGTCGTCGTGTTCCTGTCCGGAACCTTCCTGACGTTCTTCTTCCAGGCGTCGATGGTCGAGACCCACTACACCGGTGCGTACGCTCCGATGCGCGGCATCGAGATGTCCGCGGCCCTCGAGTCGTCGCTCCACATCTCGTTCGACCTCCGTGGCGGTCTGCTCGTCCGTCAGATCCACCACTGGGCCGCCCTGGTCTTCGTGGCCGGTATCGGCGTGCACATGCTCCGCGTGTTCTTCACCGGCGCGTTCCGCAAGCCGCGCGAGCTCAACTGGGTGATCGGCTTCGTGCTGTTCATCCTCGCTCTCGCCGAGGGCTTCACGGGATACTCCCTCCCCGACGACCTGCTCTCGGGTAACGGTCTCCGCATCATCGACGGCATGGTCAAGGGCCTCCCGCTCATCGGCACCTGGACCTCGTTCCTCCTCTTCGGCGGCGAGTTCCCCGGTACCGACATCGTCGGGCGCCTGTACTCGCTGCACATCCTGCTGCTGCCGATGCTGGTGATCGCCCTGATCGTCGTGCACCTCATGCTCATGATCATCAACAAGCACACGCAGTTCGCCGGCCCCGGCCGCACGAACGACAACGTCGTGGGCTACCCGATGATGCCGGTGTACATGTCGAAGATGGGCGGATACCTGTTCATCGTCTTCGGCACCATCGTGCTGATCGCGACCTTCTTCCAGATCAACCCGATCTGGAACTACGGTCCCTACGACCCCTCCCCCGTGTCCGCCGGAACCCAGCCCGACTGGTACATCGGCTTCGCGGACGGCGCGCTGCGTCTGGCGCCCTCGAACTGGGACGTCGTCTTCCTCGACCACACCTGGTCGTTCGGCATCCTCGTTCCGGTCGCCGTGCTCGGACTCTTCATCGTCGCCGTCGCGATCTACCCCTTCATCGAAGCGTGGATCACCGGTGACAAGCGCGAGCACCACATCGCGCAGCGTCCGCGCAACGCGGCGACCCGCACCGCCATCGGCGTGGCCGGCGTCATCTTCTACGCCGTGCTCTGGGCTGCAGCCTCCTCGGACCTCATCGCGACGCACTTCATGCTCACGATGGAGGGTGTCATCCACACGCTCCAGGCACTGCTGTTCCTCGGGCCGATCCTCGGTTACTTCGTGACCAAGCGCATCTGCATCGCGCTGCAGAAGAAGGATCGTGAGATCGTTCTCCACGGCTTCGAGTCGGGACGCATCGTCCGCCTTCCCGGTGGCGAGTTCATCGAGGTGCACCAGCCGGTCGATCAGTACGACCGGTGGAAGCTCATCGACGTCGACGGCTACGAGCCGCTCGTCGTGCGCCCCAACGCCAAGGGCCGCATCCCGTGGACGGAGAACCTCCGGTCGTCGATGTCGCGCTGGTTCTTCGAGGACCGTCTCGCGCCGCTCACTCAGGCCGAGGTCGCAGCCGCGGATGCACACCAGCACCACGTCACGGCTCACAACGAGGAGACCGAGGTCGCCGAGATCCAGGGAGCTCACGAGCGCGCCGGATTCCCGGATGCCCCGCTCGAGGCGACCGAGGACCACGTCGACGAGACGCCGAACACCCCGAGCACGGTCATCGCGACCGAGCCCGTGAAGAAGCCTCGCAAGAAGAAGTCGGAGGACGGCGAGTAACGTCCCGCCGCTCCCCCTCTCGAAGGGCCCTGTCCACGCGGACAGGGCCCTTCGATGTTCCCATGGGAGGATCGAAGCATGACGTCCGTAGTCCGACTCATCCGTTCCGACTCCCTCGCCGACACCCCGTACGCCTATGCCGCGACGGCTCCCGCCGGCTCGCGCCTCATCTTCCTGGCCGGCGCCTGCCCGCTCGAAGACGATGGCTCCACGACCGCCCCGGGCGACTACGCTGCACAGGCAGCGCGCTGCGTGGAGACCCTGCGGGGCGCTCTCGCCGCGTCGGGCGCCGCACTGACAGACGTCATCAGCACGCGCGTGCTGGTGGCCTCCACACGCCAGGCCGACCTCGTCACCGCCTGGAACGTCGTAGAAGCGGCATTCGGATCCCACGATGTTCCGAGCACCCTTCTCGGTGTCACGGTGCTCGGGTACGACGACCAGCTGGTCGAGATCGAGGCGATCGCCGCGGTGCAGGGAGACTGACGGTGAGCGGCACAATCCGCCCTGCGCTCTCGACCGATGCCGAACACCTGCAGGCGATCGAGTCGGCAGCGGATGCCCTCCTCATCGACGCTCTCGGCGCCTGGGAGTGGCCCGACGCAGAGGACGGCGCAGCCCGCCTCGCGGCTCCCGGGTTCACCCTGCTCCGCGAAGACGAGGACACGCGCTCCCCCGTCGGATTCGTGCATGTGCTCGACGCGGACGGACACGCGCACCTCGAACAGCTTTCGGTGATTCCCTCGGCGGGACGGCAGGGGCACGGGCGCGCTCTGGTACGCGCCGCCCTGCGTGAAGCGCACGAGCGTGGCTACTCCCGTGTCACACTGCGCACGTACGCCGAGGTGCCCTGGAACGCACCGTTCTACGCCACCTGCGGATTCCTGGAGAGCCTCCCCGAGACGGCTTTCCAGCGAGCTCTGATCGACACCGAAGCAGAGCTCGGGATCGATCGCTACGGTCGCCGGGTGCAGATGACGGCCGAGGTCGACGACCGGACGCACCTGGCCGGAAAAGACCCACGAGCGACCGATTGATGAGCGCGGACCGACCTGTGCCTCTCCTACTCTGAGAGACATGATCGATCGCGCCGACTACTTCGCCGCCAAGCTCGCCTACGAGACCGACGCCAGTGACGTCCACGCCGACCTTAGATCGGGGAAGCCGCTGGTCGTGATCGACGTGCGCTCCGCCGAAGCCTGGGCCCAGGGACGCGTCGCCGGCGCGACGCACATGCACTACAGCGAGATCGAGACCCGGGCGCATGCAGAGATCCCTGCCGACAGCGAGGTCGTCGTCTACTGCTGGAGTCCCGGATGCAACGCCGGCGCGAAGGCGGCCCTCGCCTTCGCCCGCCTCGGCTACGCGGTGCGCGAGATGATCGGCGGATTCGAGTACTGGGCTCGGGAAGGTTATCCGGTGGAGGACGCGGATGGCGTGCACCACCGGTCCGTCGACCCACTCACCGCAATCCCTCGGATACGCAGCCGTTCGTGACGCAGAAGAGGCCCCCGGGAATCCCGGGGGCCTCTTCGTTCGTTCGCCCGATCAGCGAGCGAAGTTACCGCGGTAGTACTCGTACACCCAGCCGACGATCGCGACGACGAAGATCGCCAGGCCGATCGGCAGAAGGAAGTGTCCGACGGCCAGACCGACCACGAAGACACCGGCGGAGGCCGCCAGGACCAGCGGCCACCACGACCACGGGCTGAACTCGCCGAGCTCGGGGTCGCCGTCGTCGATGTCCGACGTCAGGATGTCTTCCGGCAGCTCACCACCCTGCGCATTGTGCGTGCGGTCGAGGTAGAACGCGATCATCGCGCCCATGAAGGCGGCGAAGAACAGTGCGGTCGTGCCCACCCACTCGATCCGCATGGCGAAGTTTTCGTCCGGCGTCGCGAGGATGTGCCAGCCGGTGTAGATCACTCCGACCAGGGCGAAGAAAGCGGTGAGAATCCACCAGAGAATGACGTTGTCGCGCATGGCTCAGTGGACCTCTCGCTCGCCCGGAGCCGTGGTGGCGAACTCCGCTGCTTCGGGGTGATTCAGGTCGAAGGCCGGGCGCTCGCTGCGGATGCGCGGGATCGACGTGAAGTTGTGACGCGGCGGCGGGCAGGAGGTCGCCCACTCGAGCGATGCTCCGTAGCCCCACGGGTCGTTGACGGTGACCTTCGGCGCCTTGCGGGCCGTGATCCAGACGTTCAGGAAGAACGGCAGCATGGACGCGCCGAGGATCATGGCACCGATCGTCGACACCTGGTTCTGCCAGGTCCAGCCATCGGCCGCGGAGTAGTCCGCGTAACGACGCACCATGCCGTCGACGCCCAGCCAGTGCTGGATGAGGAAGGTCATGTGGAAGCCGATGAACAGCATCCAGAAGTGGACGTAGCCGAGACGCTCGTTGAGCATGCGTCCGGTCCACTTCGGCCACCAGAAGTAGAAGCCGGCGAACATCGCGAACACGACGGTTCCGAAGACGACGTAGTGGAAGTGCGCCACGACGAAGTAGGAGTCCGACAGAGCGAAGTCGAGCGGCGGGGCCGCCAGGATGACACCCGTCAGACCGCCGAAGACGAACGAGACGAGGAAGCCGAGCGAGAAGACCATCGGAGTCTCGAAGGTCACGGACCCTCGCCACATCGTCCCGATCCAGTTGAAGATCTTCACACCCGTCGGCACGGCGATGAGCATCGTCATCAGCGCGAAGAACGGGAGAAGCACGGATCCGGTGACGTACATGTGGTGAGCCCACACGGCCACGGAGAGCGCGGCGATCGCGATCGTCGCGTAGACGAGCGTCTTGTAACCGAAGATCGGCTTGCGGCTGAAGACCGGGAAGATCTCCGAGACGATGCCGAAGAACGGCAGCGCGATGATGTAGACCTCGGGGTGCCCGAAGAACCAGAACAGGTGCTGCCAGAGCAGGACGCCGCCGTTGGCCGGGTCGTAGATGTGGGCACCGAGCACGCGGTCGGCGCCGGCGGCGAAGATCGCGGCCGCGAGGACCGGGAATGCCATCAGGATCAGGAGGCTCGTGACGAGCGTGTTCCAGGAGAAGATCGGCATGCGCCACATCGTCATGCCCGGTGCACGCATCGTGATGATCGTGGTGATGAAGTTCACCGCGCCGAGGATGGTGCCGAATCCCGAGATTCCGAGTCCGAGCATCCACAGGTTTCCACCCGCTCCCGGCGAGAACGAGGCGCTCGCGAGGGGCTGGTAGGCGAACCATCCGAAGGATGCCGCGCCCTGAGGGGTGAGGAAGCCGGCGACGGCGATCGTCGATCCGAACAGGAAGAGCCAGAAGGCGAAGGCGTTCAGACGCGGGAACGCGACGTCGGGGGCGCCGATCTGCAGGGGCAGGATCGCGTTGGCGAAACCCGCGAACAGCGGCGTCGCGAACATCAGCAGCATGATGGTTCCGTGCATCGTGAACAGCTGGTTGTACTGCTCCTTCGTCGGGATGATCTGCATACCCGGAGCGAAGAGCTCGGCGCGGATGACGAGGGCCATCACTCCTCCGAGGAGGAAGAACAGCACCGAGGCGATGAGGTACATGTACCCGATCGTCTTGTGGTCGGTGGAGGTGATCCACTTGACGACGATGTTGCCCTTCTGCTCGACGCGCGAAGAGCTCATGAGCGAGGCCTGGCGCGGGGGCAGAGTCGTGGGACGGGAGCGGTTCGCCTCGTCGGTGCGGGGTGCTTCAGTCGTCGACATGGCTTACTCCTCTCCTTCTTCGGAGTCGTTCTTCGGGGTCGTTCCGGGGTAGTTCGACAGACGGTCGTAAGCGTCCGTGATGTCTCCCGTGTTGCCCTTGTCCTTGAGGGTCTCGAGGTACGCGTCGTACTCGTCCTGCTCGACGACCTTCACGTTGAAGAGCATCATCGAGTGGTACTCGCCGCAGAGCTCGGCACACTTCCCGGCGTACTCCCCCACGCGGGTGGGGATGAACGACCAGGAGTTGTCCTTGCCGATGTACATGTCCTTCTTGTAGAGGAAGTCGATGATCCAGAAGGAGTGGATGACGTCGCGGGACTGCAGCTTGATCGTGACCTTCTGGTCGACCGGGAGCACCAGGGTCGGCAGCTGCGACTGGTCGATGTTGCCCTCGGCGTCGGGCTGGGCCTGAATACCCATCGTCCAGACGGTGTCGTCCTCGGAGTCGGCGTCGTACTGGAAGTCCCACGCCCACTGCTTCGCGATCGCGGTGATCTCGACGTCGGGGTCGTCCCACTGCGTCTCGATCGCGGCCTGGTCGCGGGCGGTGAAGAAGAACATCCCGAGCACGAGGATCAGCGGCACGATCGTGTAGAAGATCTCGATCGGCATGTTGTAGCGCATCTGGACGGGAAGACCCGTCTGGCCCTTGCGACGGCGGTATGCGATCGCGGCCCAGGCCATGAGGCCCCAGGTGATGACACCGACGGCGAGAAGGACGATCCAGGAGTTCACCCAGAGCGACGACACGCGCTCGGTCTGGTTGGTGGCAGCGGGGCCATCATCGACGAAGCCGGGGAGATAGCCGTTCAGCTCGGCGGTGGTACATCCCGCCAGGGCCACAGCTGCCGCGACTCCCAGAGGGAGTGCGGCCCAACGAAGGCGGCGGCGTTTCGAGGGCACGATGCACCTTTCAGATTGCGGATAGGGCACACCCAAGTCTAGAGCAACCTCACACCCGATTCATGCCAACCACGCAGGTTGACGGGGTGGTTCCGCTCAGTGGAAGCTGTCGCCGCAGGCGCAGCTGCCGGCCGCGTTGGGGTTGTCGATCGTGAAGCCCTGCTCCGAGATCGAATCCTTGAAATCGATGGATGCACCATCGAGGTACGGCACGCTCATGTTGTCGACGATGACCTCGACGCCGTCGAAGTCGACGGTCTCGTCGCCCTCGAGGTAGCGCTCGTCGAAGTAGAGCTGGTAGATCAGGCCGGAGCATCCGCCGGGCTGGACGGCGACGCGCAGGCGAAGGTCGTCGCGACCCTCCTGCTCGAGCAGGTTCTTCACCTTGGTCGCGGCCGCGTCGGTGAGGCTGATGCCGTGGGCCTTGGTGGTCTCTGAGGTCAGGGTGGTGTCGCTCATGTCGCTCCTTGTGACGGGCCGCAGTCGCACGGCTTTCCCCGCAATTCTACCGCCGCCCTCGGCGAAGTCGGCGAGATCCGGAGAGAACCGTGCGACTGAGGGTCACTGCGGGAGCGTGAGAGTGTTCATCCGAGCCAGCAGGAGCGCCTCGGTCGCGACCGCGTTGCGGAAGGTATCGAGATGCAGCGACTCGTTCGGGCTGTGGGCGCGGGAGTGCGGATCCTCCACGCCGGTGACGAGGATCTGCGCCTCGGGGAACTCCCGCACCAGGTCGGCGATGAACGGGATAGAGCCGCCGACGCCCAGATCGACGGGAGCGACGCCGTACCCGTCTCGCATGGCGTCGCGTGTGAGCGCGACCGCCCATCCGGAGGTGTCGACGAGGAAACCGTTACCCAGGTCGACGTCCGAGAACGTCAGCTCCGCGCCGAATGGGGCGTGCGCACGCAGGTGACGCTCCAGAGCCTCGTACGCTTCCTGCCCGGTCTGGCCAGGCGCGACGCGGGCGCTGATGACGACCGTCACTTCGGGGAGGAGCGTGTTGGATGCCGCGGCCACGCTCGTGGCGTCGATGCCGATCACGGTGACCGACGGCTTGTTCCAGATGCGGCTGAGGATCGTGCCCCCGCCGATGGGCGTCGTGCCGGGCAGGAGCCCGGCCTCATCGCGCAACGTCTCCTCGGTGTACTCCGGTGTCGCCGCTTCCCGTTCCGTCATCCCGTCCACGGCCACCGAGCCGTCGGCGTTCCACAGCGTCGAGAGGAGCGTGACGGTCGCCATCATCGCGTCGGGCACCGCCCCACCGAACATCCCCGAGTGCGAGGCGTGGTCGAGGGTGCGGACGCGCATCGTGAACCGCGCGTTGCCCCGCAGCGACACGGTGAGTCCGGGCGTCGTCGAATCCCAGTTGCCCGAATCGGCGACGACGATCGCGTCGGCACGCAGAGCTTCCTTGTTGTCGGAGAGGAACTGCGCGAACGAGCGCGAGCCGTACTCCTCCTCGCCTTCGATGAACATCGCGATCCCGAGATCGAGGTCGTCGCCGATCACCTCCGCCGCGGCGCGGATGGAGGCGATGTGCGCCATGATCCCCGCCTTGTCGTCGGCCGCTCCCCGCCCGTACAGGCGTCCGTCGCGCACGGTCGGCTCGAACGGCGGTGTCTCCCAGAGCGCGTCATCCCCGGGAGGCTGCACGTCGTGGTGCGCGTAGAGCAGGATCGTGGGACGCCCGTTCCGGGCCGCACGGGTCGCCAGGACGGCGGGCTGTCCCTGCTCGTCCGTTCCGGGGATGTCGGCACGGAGGATGCGCACCTCGTCGAAGACGCCGGTGTCCGTCGCGAGCGCCGCCACGGCCTCGGCACTGCGCTCGAGCTGGGTCTGATCGAACGCCGGCCAGGCCATTCCCGGGATGCGGACGAGGTGCCCGAGGTCCGACAGCGCGGCCGGGTTCCCGGTCGCCACCGCCTCGAGGATGTCCGTTTCGGAGACAGGGGGAATCTCAGCAGAGGTCATGCGAGTAATCTTAAGGTGATCCCCCGTCAGCGAACCGAGGAACCTCGTGGCCACTACTCCTGCATCCCCTTCGACGAACGACGACGCCGCCGAGACGCCCGCCGTCGGAAAGGGCCGGGCGACGCCGAGCCGCGCCGAGCAGGAGGCCGCCCGCCGTCGCCCCCTCGTGGCCAACACCAAAGAGGCCAAGGCCGCGGCCCGCGCCGAGCTCAACGAGCGACGAGCCCGCGCACAGGCCGGTATGGCCGCGGGTGAGGAGAAGTACCTCCCGGCCCGCGACAAGGGCCCGCAGCGCCGCTGGGTGCGCGACTACGTGGATGCCGGCTGGCACCCCGCCGAATTCGTGATGGCTGTGATGGTGCTCGTGATCCTCGCGACGCTCGTGCCGTTCAGCACTCTGGTCTCCTACTACGCCTACCTCGTGATGATGGCGTACCTCGTCATCGCGATCGGCGGAATGATCCTCCTCGGCATCCGCGTCAAGCGCAAAGTCGCCGCGAAGTTCGGACAGGAGCGCATGGAACGCGGCCTCGGCTGGTACGCCGCGATGCGTTCGCTGCAGATGCGCTTCATGCGCCTGCCGAAGCCGCAGGTCAAGCGCGGCCAGTACCCCGACTGATCCGGTCCCGTTCACGAAGGAACGCCTCGTCTCCCTGCGGAGACGAGGCGTTCCTCGTACGGGCGTCAGCCCTGCGACAGAGGTAGGCGATTCCGGAGTCCGCGATTGATCTGACGGGCCCAGAGCGGACCGCGGTAGAGGAACGCCGTGTATCCCTGCACCAGCGTCGCGCCGGCCGCCAGGCGCTCCTCGACGTCGGAGGCCGTCTCCACTCCCCCGACCGCGATGACGCAGAAGTCCGCGGGCACCGCGGCGCGTACGACGCGCAGCACCTGGAGCGACCGTTCCTTCAGCGGCGCCCCCGACAGTCCGCCCGCACCGGCCGCCGCGACGATCGCGGGGTCGGTGCGCAATCCGTCCCGACTGATCGTGGTGTTGTGGGCGATGATCCCCGCGAGTCCCTCGGCGACGGCCATCTGAGCGATCGCGGTGATCTCCTCGTCGGGGAGATCGGGGGCGATCTTCACCAGCAGCGGCGTCGCACCCGAGGCGTCGCGCACCGCGCGCAGCAGCGGGGCCAGTGTCTCGACCGCCTGCAGACCGCGGAGTCCCGGCGTGTTCGGCGACGAGACGTTCACGGCGAGGTAATCGGCGAGCGGCGCGAGCCGGGTGGCCGAGGCGACGTAGTCCGCGGTCGCGTCCTCGACGTCGACGACACGGCTCTTGCCGATGTTCACGCCGATGACGGTGTTCGGGGCACCGCGCCGCAGCCTCGAGAGCCGCCGTGCGGCGGCATCCGCTCCCTTGTTGTTGAAGCCCATCCGGTTGATCACCGCACGGTCGGGCACGAGCCGGAAAAGCCGTGGCTTCGGGTTCCCGTCCTGCGGGATCGCCGTGATCGTCCCGACCTCGACGTGACCGAATCCGAGTGCAGCGAATCCGCGCACGCCGACCGCGTTCTTGTCGAAGCCCGCAGCGATGCCGAACGGCGACGGGAAGGTCAGCCCGAGGGCCTTCACCTGCAGCGACGGATCGGGATGCGTGAGCGAGCGGATGACGGTCGAGAACGGCGGCACACCGAGCACACGGATCACCGCCATGCCGGCGTGGTGGGCGAACTCGGGATCGAAGCGCGAGAGGACAGCGCGGAAGAGCAGCGGATACATCACTGCCAGATTACCGGTCGGCGGACTCCGCCTTCGCGTGGTCGGCTCGGAGATCGGTGATCGCGGATTCGAAGTCCTCGAGCGAGTCGAAGGCCTGATACACGCTCGCGAAGCGGAGGAACGCCACCTCGTCGAGATCGCGGAGCGGGCCGAGGATGGCGAGTCCGATCTCGTTCGTGTCGAGCTGCGAGACACCCGTCTGTCGAACGGCCTCTTCGACGCGCTGCGCCAGGATCGCGAGGTCCGCTTCGGTGACCGGTCGGCCCTGGCAGGCCTTGCGGACACCGGAGATGACCTTCTCCCGGCTGAACGGCTCCATCACGCCCGAGCGCTTGATCACGTTCAGGCTGGCGGTCTCGGTGGTCGTGAACCGTCCACCGCACTCGGGGCACTGTCGGCGTCGGCGGATCGAGAGGCCGTCATCGCTCGTGCGCGAGTCGATCACACGCGAATCGGGATGACGGCAGAAGGGGCAATGCATCCGTACAACCTACTCCGTGAATCGTGCTTCGATCGCCTCGCCGTGCGCGGGGAGGATCTCGCTGTTCGCCAGCGCGACCACGCCGTCGCGCACCTCGGCGAGAGCGGTCCGGTCGTAGGAGATCACCTGCTGCGGGCGCAGGAACGTGTAGGCGCCGAGGCCCGGCGCGTACCGCGCCTGTCCCCCCGTCGGCAGCACGTGGTTGCTGCCGGCCATGTAGTCGCCCAGGCTGACCGGCGTCTGGTCGCCGACGAAAACGGCGCCCGCGCTGGTGAAGGCGGATGCCGCGGCCTCGGCGTCGGTGAGGTGCAGTTCGAGGTGCTCGGGTGCGTACGCGTTGCTGAAAGCCGCCGCCATCGCACGATCGTCGACGAGCACGATCGCGGACTGCGGTCCGTCGAGAGCGGCGGACACCCGGTCACTGTGCCGGGTGGCAGCTCCCTGCGCCGCGACGTCGTGCGCCACTCGAGCGGCGAGGTCTTCGGAATCGGTGACGAGCACCGCGGAGGCCTGCTCGTCGTGCTCGGCCTGGCTGACGAGGTCGGCGGCGACGAGACGGGCGTCGGCGGAGGCATCGGCGACGACGAGGATCTCGGTCGCTCCCGCCTCGGCATCCGTCCCGACCACACCCGCGACCGCCCGCTTCGCGGAGGCCACGTAGTTGTTGCCCGGACCGGACACCACGTCGACGGGATCGAGCCCGACGCCGGGGACGCCCCACGCGAACGCACCGATCGCACCGGCGCCTCCCATCGCGTAGACCTCGCTGATGCCGAGCAGCGCGGCCGCTCCGAGGATCGTGGGGTGGATGCGCCCGCCCTGGTCGGCCTGAGGAGGCGAGGCGAGGGCGATCTGCGTGACGCCGGCGACCTGCGCCGGAACCACGTTCATGATGACGCTCGACGGATACACCGCCTTGCCCCCGGGGATGTACACACCCACGCGGCCGACGGGCTGCCACCGCTGCACGATGCGCGCACCCGGACCGAGAAGGGTCGTCTGATCCGCGGGCACCTGGGCAGCGGAGGCGAGACGCACGCGGCGGATCGCTTCTTCGAGTGCGGCCCGCACCTCGGGCGCGAGCGCGTCGAGCGCTTCCGAGATGTGCTCGGCCGGAACGCGGATCGCGTGCTCGGTGACGCGGTCGAAGCGCTCCGCCTGATCACGCAGTGCGGACTCACCCTGCGTGCGCACGTCGTCGACGAGCCGCGCGGCCGTGTCGAGCGCCTCGGCGCGTGCCTGGGTCGCGCGCGGCACGGCCGCGAGCATGTCTGCCGGCGAGAGCTCGCGCCCTCGCAGATCGATGATTCGCACTTCAGCCCTTCGTGATGCCGGAGATGTCGTGGAGGTATCCGATGCGGCCGTCATCGTGCCGGACGACGAAGGCGCCACCGCGGTCCTCGATCACGAGCGCCCAGGCCTGGGGACCGATGCGGAAGATCGCCTCGCCGCGCTCGTCGTGCACGTCGCGCTCGGACGGAGCGAGGATCCAGAAGGGCTGCGCGGCCTGCGCGGAATCGCGGGGACGGGTCGCCTCGGGATCCGTGACGACGGACTCGTCGCCGAACACGTCGGTCGGATGCTCCGCTGCCGCGCTGGCCGGAGCCGGCACCGGTTCGGCGACCTCTTCGAGGAAGGACTCGATCTCACCGGTGTCGGAGATGATCTCAGGGGTACGGGAGCGACGCGAGTACGACGGGGTGTATTCCTCCTCGGCGACCGCTTCCTCGGTACCGGTTCCTCCACCCGAGGCGTGCGCGGCCAGCGGCACCTGCTGCGGCAGATCGAAGCGCGCGATCTCGTCGGTCGCGTAGCCGTCGGGGGTGTCGGCGTCGAGAGCGGCACGTCGCGTGGTCGGCGGCTCTGCACCGTCCCAGGATCCGTCGTGGGCCGAAACGGAATCGGGCGCGGCCTGCTCGTTCGTGTCCGGCTCGTGAGAGTCCGACTCGGGCGCGAATGTCTCGGGCGCGAATGTCTCGGGTGCCGCGGCGCCCTCCGCATCGGCGGGGGCGGCGCGCTCGGCCCGCGGGCGGGCGATCACCGGGCGCACCGGGTTCGCGTTGCGATGCGCGAGAGTGACGAGGCGGCCGTGGAAGTCCTCTTTCAGGCCCGGGATGATCGGAGCGAAGACCGTCAGCGCGACCAGCGCGAGGGAAGCGAGGAGCTGCACGATGCCGACCCAGTTGAGGGTCCAGACACCGAACTCGATCGCCGCGGCGATCGATGACCACAGCGCGCTGATCCACGTCACCGCCGAGACGGTGAAGGCGACCGATGCGAACTGATCGATCCCGAGGGAGCCGACTCGGCGGATGCCGTCGGGCGAGAACCGCCGCAGCACGAGCAGGAACACGGCTGCCGTCGGCACGCCGATCGGCAGGATCCACTGGATACCCGCTCCCCAGATGGAGGTGCCACCGGTCAGCGGGAAGAAGGAGATGACGAAGGCGATGAGCCAGACGCCGACGATCGAGAGCTCCCGGAGGGTGAACCCGAGGATGCCGAACTCCGGCGTGACCTCTTCGTCGTACAGGACACCGTCATC
Organism: Microbacterium sp. NPDC087868; assembly: GCF_044900755.1. Classification (NCBI taxonomy): domain Bacteria; kingdom Bacillati; phylum Actinomycetota; class Actinomycetes; order Micrococcales; family Microbacteriaceae; genus Microbacterium; species Microbacterium sp. NPDC087868. Next base: position 78,409 of record NZ_JBJDNO010000001.1, on the reverse strand, counting down.
ATCGAGGAACGCCTCGTTCTCGGCATCCGCGTTGTCGGGGATATCGGTACTCATGGGTCTTCCTTTCGTCACGACGCGCAGAGGGGGAGGCGCGTTCCGACGCGTCCTGATCCTACCCGCTCAGCCCAGGCAGCCCGGCCCGAGGAGCGACTTGAGGTCACCGAACAGATCGGCGGAGACCTTCACGGGCATGGGGACTTCGAACACCTTCGCGGTGCCGCCGCGATGCACGCGCAGGACGACCTCGGTCTCACCCGAGTGGCGCCGGAGCACGTCGGCGAGCTCGTGCATCACGCGCTCCGTGGCACGCTGCTCGGCGAGCACCAGGGCGAGCGGCCCCGCGGCGTCGAACGACCCGACGTCCGGAGCGAATGCGGACTGCGCGTGCAGGTTGAGCCCGTCGTCGCGTCGCGAGACGCGCCCGCGCACGGCGAGGATCGAATCCTGCTGGAGGACGTGCTGGAACTCGGTGTACGTCTTTCCCATGAACATCACGGTGACCTCGCCATTGAAGTCCTCGACCGTGATCATGCCGTACGGGTTCCCGCTCGCCTTCGCCACGCGATGCTGGACACTCGTCACAAGTCCCGCGACGGTGACCTGGTCGCCGTCCTGGAGGTCCTCGGAGTTGTTGAGGTCGTGGATCGAGATGGAGGCGTGCTTCGCGAGCGGAACCTCGAGTCCGGCCAGCGGGTGATCGGAGACGTAGAGCCCCAGCATCTCCCGCTCGAACGCGAGCTTGTCCTTCTTGATCCATTCCGGGCGCGCCGGCACCTTCGCCGGCGCAGCCTCCTCCATACCGTCGTACAGGCTGTCGAAGTCGAATCCGATCGCGCCCTGGGCTTCGTTCCGCTTGCGGTCGACGGCGGCCTCGACGGCGTCCTCGTGGATCTCGACGAGCGCGCGACGGGAGTCGCCCATCGTGTCGAAGGCACCGGCCTTGATGAGGGACTCGACCGTGCGCTTGTTCGCGACGTGCAGCGGAACCTTGTCGAGGAAGTGGTGGAAGGAGGTGAAACGCTCGTCCTTCCGCGCCTGCACGATGCCCTCGACGACGTTGCTTCCGACGTTGCGCACCGCGCCGAGCCCGAAGCGGATGTCGTCGCCGACGGCCGCGAAGTAGTTGATCGACTCCGACACATCGGGCGGCAGCACCTTGATACCCATGCGGCGGCACTCGTTGAGATAGAGAGCCATCTTGTCCTTGGAGTCGCCGACGCTGGTGAGCAGCGCAGCCATGTACTCGGCCGGGTAATGCGCCTTCAGGTAGGCGGTCCAGTACGAGACGACTCCGTAGGCGGCGGAGTGCGCTTTGTTGAAGGCGTAGTCGGAGAAGGGAAGCAGGATCTCCCAGAGCGCATTGACCGCCCCGTCGGAGTATCCGTTGGCGTGCATTCCCGCCTGGAAGCCCGCGAACTGCTTGTCGAGCTCGGACTTCTTCTTCTTGCCCATCGCACGCCGGAGGATGTCTGCCTGACCGAGCGAGAACCCGGCGACGCGCTGGGCGATCGCCATCACCTGCTCCTGGTAGATGATCAGACCGTAGGACTCCTCGAGGATGTCTGCGAGTGAATCGGTGAACTCCGGGTGGATCGGCGTGATGGGCTGCTGGCCGTTCTTGCGCAGCGCGTAGTTCGTGTGAGAGTTCGCCCCCATGGGACCCGGGCGGTAGAGCGCGATGAGCGCCGAGATGTCACCGAAGTTGTCGGGCTTCATCAGTCGCATGAGCGACCGCATCGGGCCGCCGTCGAGCTGGAACACGCCGAGCGACTCTCCTCGCGCGAGCAGGTCGTACGCGCCCTGATCATCGAGAGCGAGGTGCTCGAGGTCGAGCTCCTCTCCCCTGTTCATGCGGATGTTGTCGAGCGCGTCGGAGATGATCGTGAGGTTGCGCAGCCCCAGGAAGTCCATCTTGATCAGGCCGAGCGACTCGCACGACGGGTAGTCGAACTGCGTGACGATCTGTCCGTCCTGTTCGCGGCGCATGATCGGGATGATGTCGAGCAGCGGGTCGGACGACATGATGACGCCGGCCGCGTGCACGCCCCACTGGCGCTTGAGGCCCTCGAGACCGAGCGCACGGTCGAAGACCGTCTTCGCCTCGGGATCCGTGTCGATCAGTGCACGGAACTCGCTCGCCTCTTTGTAGCGGGGGTGGGCGGAATCGAACATTCCGTCGAGGGGCATGTCCTTGCCCATCACGGGGGGCGGCATCGCCTTGGTCAGACGCTCGCCCATGCTGAACGGGAACCCGAGCACGCGCCCCGCGTCCTTGAGAGCCTGCTTGGACTTGATCGTGCCGTAGGTGACGATCTGCGCGACGCGCTCCGAGCCGTACTTCTTGGTCACGTACTCGATGACCTCGCCGCGGCGACGGTCATCGAAGTCGACGTCGAAGTCGGGCATCGAGACACGATCCGGGTTGAGGAAGCGCTCGAAGATGAGGCCGTGCTCGAGAGGGTCGAGATCCGTGATCCTCATCGCGTACGCGACCATCGATCCCGCACCGGAACCACGACCCGGACCGACCCGGATGCCGTTGTCCTTCGCCCAGTTGATGAAGTCGGCGACGACGAGGAAGTATCCGGGGAAGCCCATCTGGAGGATGATGCCGGTCTCGTACTCGGCCTGCTTGCGCACCTTGTCGGGGATGCCGCCCGGGTAGCGGTAGTGAAGACCGGCCTCGACCTCTTTGACGAGCCAGCTGTCCTCGGTCTCGCCGTCGGGCACGGGGAAGCGCGGCATGTAGTTCGCCGCGGTGTTGAACTCCACCTCGCAGCGCTCGGCGATCAGGAGCGTGTTGTCGCACGCCTCGGGGTGATCGCGGAACAACTGACGCATCTCGGCCGCGGTCTTGATGTAGTAGCCGTCGCCGTCGAACTTGAAGCGATTGGGATCGTCGAGCGTCGATCCCGACTGCACGCACAGCAGGGCCTCGTGGGCGTCGGCCTCGTGCTGGTGGGTGTAGTGCGAGTCGTTCGTCGCGACCAGCGGGATGTGGAGGTCTTTCGCCAGACGCAGCAGGTCGGTCATCACGCGGCGCTCGATGGAGAGCCCGTGATCCATGATCTCGGCGAAGTAGTTCTCCTTGCCGAAGATGTCCTGGAACTCGGCGGCCGCCGCGCGCGCCGCGTCGTACTGCCCGAGGCGCAGTCGCGTCTGCACCTCGCCCGACGGGCATCCGGTCGTCGCGATCAGCCCCTTGCCGTACGTCTGCAGCAGTTCTCGGTCCATGCGGGGCTTGAAGTAGTACCCCTCCATGCTCGACCGCGAGCTGATGCGGAAGAGGTTGTGCATGCCCTCGGTGCTCTGGCTCCACATCGTCATGTGGGTGTAGGCGCCCGAACCCGACACGTCATCGCTCTTCTGGTCGGGCGATCCCCACTGCACGCGCGTCTTGTCGCTGCGGTGGGTGCCCGGCGTCATGTACGCCTCGAGCCCGATGATGGGCTTGACCCCCGCGTTGCGCGCCGCGTTGTAGAACTCGAAGGCCGCGAAGGTGTTGCCGTGATCGGTGACGGCGATCGCCGGCATGCCGTATTCCGCGGCCGCCTGGGTCATCGCGTTGATCTTCGCCGCCCCGTCGAGCATCGAGTACTCGCTGTGCACGTGCAGGTGGACGAAGGAGTCGGATGCCATGGTTCGAGTCTACTTTCGGCGTCCGACATCGGGTCGCCGATCGGGGTCCGCGGGTGTCAGTCCGACAGGTCGAGCCGCATCAGCACGCGCGGGAATCCGTTCAGACGCGAAGTCGTCTCGGCCGACTTCTCGAAGCCCGCCCGCTCGAACAGCGCGCGCGTGCCGACGTAGGCCATCGTCAGGTCGACCCGCTCCCCCGCGTTGTCGACCGGATACGCCTCGATCGCGGGCGCCCCCTGTGCGCGTGCGAAAGCGACCGCCCCGTCGACCAGGGCGTGCGAGATGCCCTGCTTGCGATGCCCCGGACGCACCCGGATGCACCACAACGACCAGACGTCGACGTCGTCGATGTGCGGGATCCTGCGATTGGTGGCGAAACTCGTGTCGCGTCGAGGATGCACCGCCGCCCAGCCGACCGGCTCGTCGTCGAGATAGGCGATCACCCCGGGAGGCGGGTCTTCCGCGCAGAGACCGCGCACACGCTCGGCGCGTTCCTCGCCGCGGAGCTCCTGGTTCTCGGCGTTGCCGATCCGATAGCTCAGGCAGAAGCAGACGTTCGATGTCGGTTTCTTCGGGCCGACCAGGGTCGCGACGTCGGCGAAGACCGTGGCGGGCCGAACCTCGATGTCCATGACCTCAGTATCGCCCCGGCATCCGACATCCGCCGGAGCGACGAGTGATCACTCGCCGCGGAGGACCGCCAGGGCGTGCTGGAAATCGGCCGGATACGGTGACTCGAACTGCACCCGGTCGCCGGTAGCCGGATGCGAGAACGCGAGCTGATGCGCATGCAACCACTGCCGCGTGAGACCGAGGCGGGCAGACAGCGTGGGGTCGGCCCCGTAGAGAGGATCACCGACGCACGGATGCCGGTGCGCGGCCATGTGCACGCGGATCTGGTGAGTGCGTCCGGTCTCGAGATGGATCTCGAGAAGCGACGCGCCGGGGAACGCCTCGAGCGTCTCGTAGTGGGTGACCGAGGGCTTGCCGTCGGGGGTGACCGCGAACTTCCAGGAGTGGTTCGGGTGCCGACCGATTGGCGCATCGATCGTGCCCGCGAGCGGGTCGGGATGCCCCTGAACCACCGCGTGATAGATCTTCTCGACCGTGCGCTCCTTGAAGGCGCGCTTGAGGTGCGTGTAGGCGGTCTCGGTCTTGGCGACGACCATCAGGCCGCTCGTGCCGACGTCGAGCCGGTGCACCACGCCCTGACGCTCGGGCGCACCGCTGGTCGCGACCCGGAAGCCGGCGGCCGCCAGCGCACCCACCACCGTCGGCCCCTCCCAACCGAGGGAGGGATGGGCCGCGACACCGGTCGGCTTGTCGACCACGACGATGTCGTCATCATCGAAGACGATCCCGAGTTCGGGCACCGCGATCGGAACGATCTTCGGACCTTCCTTGGGCTGCCATTCGACCTCGAGCCAGCCCCCACCGCGCAACCTGTCGGACTTGTCGAGGGTCACGCCGTCGAGGCGCACGCCGCCCGACGCCGCGACCTCCGCAGCGAAGGTTCGCGAGAAACCGAGCATCTTCGCGAGAGCGGCGTCGACGCGCGCGCCCTCGAGGCCGTCGGGCACCGGCAGTGAACGCGACTCCACGATCAGCGCTCGTCTTCGACCGGCGCCGCCGGTCGTTCGACGACGTCGCGTGCCGCGAGTTCCTGCTCCGCTGCCGCGGCCTCGGCCTCTTCCTCCGTCTCGACGGGCGCGTGGTCGCGCTCGCGGGAGCCATCGAAGCGCAGCCCGAAGACGACGAGCAGTGCGACCGAGATCATGCCGCACACGATGAAGATATCGGCGATGTTGAAGATCGCGGGCATCATCCAGGGCATCGAGATCATGTCGACCACGTGTCCCACCGGGAAGCCGGGGTCGCGGAAGAGGCGATCTCCGAGGTTGCCGAGTACACCGCCGAGCAGCGCGCCGAGCACGACTGCCCAGAGCCGCGAGCGCAGACCGAACGCCTTCCAGACGATGACGCCGGCGACGACCGCGAGGGCGATCGTGAAGATCCAGGTGACGTCCGACCCGAGCGAGAACGCCGCTCCGGGATTGCGGACGTAGTACAGCTGAAGGAACTCACCGAGGACGGGAACCGGCTCCTGGTAGGGAAGGTTCTCGGTGGTGAGGTACTTCACAAACTGATCGGCGGCCAGCACGAGCGCTGCGAGAATCGCAACGATCGCACCGGCCGCCGACCGACGAAGGGGAAGGCGTGGGCTCAAGACCTACGACCTACAGTCCGATCGCGGAGACGGGCGTCGAGTCTGTGGAGGCCGACTTCTCGTCGAGGTCGCGGAGCTGACCCTCGATGTAGCCGCGCAGCTGCGAACGGTAGTCGCGCTCGAAGTTGCGGAGCTCGGTGATCCGGGCCTCGAGCGTGTTGCGCTCGCGCTCGAGTCGAGCCGACTCCTCGCGCTGCTTCGCCTCCGCCTCGGTGCGGATACGGGCCACCTCGGTCTCAGCGTCGGCGATGAGCTGGTTGCGCTTCGCCTCACCCTCGGCGACGTGCTCGTCGTGCAGACGCTGCGCGAGCTCGATGATCCCGGCGGTCGCCGTGGCGGAGCCGGAGGGAGCGGACTCCGCAGGAGCCTCGGCGACGGGTGCCGGAGCCGCAGGCGCGGGGGCCTCGGCGACCGGAGCGGCCTCGGCCGACTCTGCGGCGGGCGTAGCGCCCGACTCGTAAGCGGCCAGCTTGGCCTTGAGCTCGACGTTCTCCTCGAGGGCCTTGCGCCACTCGATGACGATCTCGTCGAGGAAGTCGTCCACCTCGTCCGGGTCGAAGCCGTCCTTGAAGCGAACGTGCTGGAACTGCTTGGTGACGACGTCATCCGGGGTAAGTGCCATGATGGCTCCTCTTTCGGTGAGTTCGGTTGCCAGTGTCGATATGGCGTGGTCGTGATGTGGCGCGAACCCGGGGCGCGCACCTGGGAGCCAGCATAGCCCCCGCACCTTGGCGCCGCGATGTCACGACACCCAGGAGTGAGAACTGGCAGGGGTCAGATGAAGAGCCGGACGATGTTCATCAGGATCAGCACGATGAGCATCGTCAGGGCGAAACCGAAGTCCAACGACAGCGTGCCGATCCGCAGGGGCGGGATGATCCGCCGGAAGAACCGGATGGGCGGATCGGTCACCGTGTAGGCGGCTTCGGCGACGACCAGGCCGAAGCCCTTCGGTCGCCACTCCCTGTTGAACAGCGGGATGTAGTCGAGGATCAGCCTCGCGAAGAGGACGAAGATGTACAGCAGCAGCACCAGATGGATGATGCTCGCGGCGATCGAGACCAGCTGCACGGCTTACTACTGATCGAAGCCCGCGGACTCCGCGTCCGCGTGCGCGATACCCCCCTGGCCCGAGACAGCGATGTTCTCCGGCGAGAGCAGGAAGACCTTCGAGGTCACGCGCTCGATACGACCGTAGAGGCCGAGGGAGAGACCGCTGGCGAAGTCGATGAGACGGCGGGCGTCTGCATCGCTCATCTGGGACAGGTTGATGATGACCGGAACGCCCTCGCGGAAGCTCTCGGCGATCAGCTGAGCGTCACGGTACTGCTTGGGGTGGACCGTCAGGATCTCGTTCACGGCACCCACCGAGGGCTGACGGACGGCGACGGGGCGGCGCAACGGGGTGACGGGGGCCGGTGCCGGCTCTTCACGGTCACGGTCACGGTCACGGTCGCGCTCGCGGTGAGCGCGAGCGGGTGCCTGCTGCTCTTCTTCATAGGCTTCTTCCTCATCGGCGAGGCCCAGGTACACCATGGTCTTCTTCAGCGGGTTACCCATCGTGTCCTCCGGTTCGAACGATACGGGTTGGTCTTTGTAGAGGTTAACCCCGGTCGGGGCGGGGGCCGGTGATTGCCGACCCGATCCGAAGGTGTGTCGCGCCTGCGGCAATGGCCTCGGCGAAGTCGCCGGTCATCCCCGCGGAGATCCACGTGGCGTCGGGAGCGACGTCGCGCACCTCCTCGGCGACGCGGCGCAGACGCGCGAAAGCGGATGCCGGTTCCTCGTCGAGAGGGGCGACGGCCATGACCCCGCGCAGTCGGAGCGACGGGAGCGCGAGGACGTGCTCGGCGAGAGCTGCGGCCTCGGCGGGCTGGACGCCACCCCGCCCGGCGTCGGGCGTGAGATTGATCTGGACGAGCACGTCGAGGACGCTGTCGTCCTCGGCGGCACGATGCAGCGCGTCGGCGAGGCGCACCCGATCCACGGAGTGGACGATGTCAGCGCTGCGACGGATCGCCGCCGCCTTGTTCGTCTGCGCCTGACCGATGAAATGCCAGGTGAGGTCCAGCGCCTCGAGCTCGTCGCGCTTCGCGGACAGCTCCTGCTGCCGGTTCTCCCCGACCTCCCGCACCCCGAGAGATGCGAGCTCACGCACCAGCTCTGCGGGATGGAACTTCGTCACGACGATGCGGGTGATCTCGGTCGCATCTCGCCCGGCCCGGCGCGCGGCGTCGGCGATCTGCTCGTCGATCGCCGACAGCCGCGCTCCCAGGTCGGTCACTTCAGGAATTCGGGGATGTCGATGTCGTCGTCGGCGAACGCCGGCTCGATGCTGGTCGTGTGCGTGCGCTGAGGAGCCGCGGAGGGCTCGGTCTCGGTGATCTCGTCCTCCGCCACGGCATCCTTCTCATCCGAGAGCGCGACCTCCGGCAGCGTCGCGGTCGCCGGACGCGATACGACCATCGGGTCGAGGCGCAGGGACGGTTCGCCGCCGTCGAAGCCGGCGGCGATGACCGTCACACGCACCTCGTCGCCGAGGGTGTCGTCGATGACGGTACCGAAGATGATGTTCGCCTCGGGGTGCGCCGCTTCCTTGACGAGATCCGCGGCATCGTGGATCTCGAAGATGCCCAGGTTGGAGCCACCCTGGATCGACAGCAGCACACCGTGGGCGCCCTCGATGGATGCCTCCAGCAGCGGCGACTCGACGGCGAGCTCGGCAGCCTTGATCGCGCGATCGGCGCCTCGAGCGGAGCCGATGCCCATGAGCGCGGAGCCCGCGCCCTGCATGACGGACTTCACGTCGGCGAAGTCGAGGTTGATGAGACCCGGCGTGGTGATGAGGTCGGTGATGCCCTGCACACCGGCGAGGAGCACCTGATCGGCCGTCGCGAACGCCTCGATCATCGAGATCCCGCGGTCGCTGATCTCGAGGAGACGGTCGTTCGGCACCACGATGAGGGTGTCGACCTCTTCCTTGAGCTTCGCGACACCGGCCTCGGCCTGGCTCTGGCGGCGGCGGCCCTCGAAAGAGAACGGCTTGGTGACGACACCGATGGTGAGAGCGCCGATCGACTTGGCGATGCGTGCGACGACAGGGGCGCCACCCGTTCCGGTACCGCCTCCCTCGCCCGCGGTGACGAAGACCATGTCGGCACCGGTGAGGGCCTGCTCGATCTCCTCCGCGTGATCCTCGGCGGCACGACGACCGACCTCCGGGTCGGCTCCGGCACCGAGCCCGCGGGTGAGCTCGCGTCCGACGTCGAGCTTGACGTCGGCGTCGCTCATGAGCAGCGCCTGCGCGTCGGTGTTCACCGCGATGAACTCGACTCCGCGGAGACCGAGGTCGATCATGCGGTTGACGGCGTTGACGCCGCCACCGCCGACGCCGACGACCTTGATCACGGCGAGGTAGTTCTGGTTCTGGCTCATGGCCGGCCTCCGAGTTTTTCGAGCCTGGATCGGGCCAAACCTTAAACCTCAAGTAGAGGTGTAAAGTATTTCCCGGTATTGCGTTCTCTTGATCGAAGGTATGCGCCGCATCGGCATGCGCGCGCACCGGGATGGGCGTGTCGCGCGTTTCCTCGCGAAAGTCGTCAGCCGACGACGGCGGCGTTCGGGGACGAGACGTCGATCGTCCCGGCGCCGGGGTTCGCGGCGAGGGCCCTCGCGAGCACGATGCCCTTCGTCGCCGACTCGTCTTCGCTTCCCCACACCACCGTCAGACCGCTGCTCAGCGTCAACGTCACGTCATCGGCGGTGGTCGCACGCACACCCGTCAACTGCGCGCGGACGTCCGCCGGGAGCGAGCGCACGACGAGGCCGGCACTCTCGAAAGCGCTCGAGTCGGTACCGCCTGCGATGTCGAGGAGGGGCTGCCCTGCCGGCTGGTCCGTCGTGGTCGCGAGTGCCACGCCCGCCGCGTCGACGAGCGTGTACCCGGCATCGGAGCGGAGCACGCCCACCGGGGTGCGCTCGACGATGCGCACCGTCAGGTCGTGCGGCGGGCGCGCCTCGAGCGCGTATGTCTCGATGAGGGGGAAGCCGATGAGCGCCGCTTTGATCTCACTGCTGTCGACGAGCGCGAGCGGCGTGCCGATCTGATCGCCGAGCGCCGCCTCGATGGCGGCGGGGTCCAGGGTGGTGGCACCGACGATCGTGATCTTCTCGACGGCGAAGAGCGGGCTGTAAGCGGCGGCGACGCTGCCCCCCACCAACAGGAGGAGGGCACCGACGATGCTCCAGCCGACGATGCGTCGCCGACGGGAACGCTGAGTGAAGCGGCGGATCTCCGCCCGCAGCGCCTTGCGACGAGCGCGGGCCGCGCGCCAGACGTCGCGCGTGGACGTCGGCGCATCGCCCGACGCGTCGGTGGGCGCATCGATCGGCGTATCCGCTCCCGCTTCGATACCGAGGTCGGCGCTCTCTGGCGTCGTCTCCGCACCGACCGGTTCGACCTCGCGCGGCGCGCGGGGCCGTGACCGGGACGTCGACGGACTCGCGCCCGATTCCTTCGGCCGATCGGTCGGAAGCGGAGCTGGACGTCGCACCTGCTACGCCCCGTCGGTCCGGCTCAGCGCCTCCAGCACCTGCGGGATCATCTGGTAGACGTTCCCGCAGCCGAGGGTCACCACGACGTCGCCGTCGCGCGCGACCGTCGCGGTGTAATCCGAGGCCTGCTGCCAATCGGCGACGAAGTGCACGTGCGAGGGATCACGGAACGCGCCGCTCACGAGTTCGCCCGTGACTCCGGGAACCGGATCCTCCCGCGCGCCGTAGACGTCGAGCATCACCGTGTGGTCGGCGTACGCCTCGAGGACGTCGGCGAACTCCTGGTACATGTGCTGGGTGCGCGAGTACGTGTGGGGCTGCTGGATCGCGATCAGGCGGCCGGATCCGGCGATGCCGCGCATCGCCTCGAGCGCCGCTCGGACCTCCGTCGGGTGATGCGCGTAGTCGTCGTAGACGCTCACGCCCCGGGCGATGCCGTGCAGCTCGAGGCGCCGAACGGTACCGGCGAAACCCTCCACCGCACGCACGGCGTCCGCGAGCGGGTAGCCGAGCGCGCCGAGCACGGCGACCGCGCCGGCCGCGTTGATCGCGTTGTGCACGCCGGGGACGGCGAGCTGCATGCGCACGCTCTCACCATCGCGCGTGAGCGTGGCGGCGACCCCGCCGGCGGTCTCGATCTCGGTCACACGCAGGTCGGCGTCCTCGGCCTGGCCGAAGGTGATCACCCGGGGGTGCGAGAGGTCCGCACCGACGCGCAGCGCTCCCGCGTCGTCGCTGGAGATCACGACCGCCTCGGACGCGCCGTCCGCGAACCGGACGAACGCCTCGTGGAACGCCTCCTCCGAGCCGAAGTGGTCGAGGTGGTCGGGGTCGACGTTCGTGATGAGCGCGACCGCCGTGTCATAGAGCAGGAACGTGCCGTCGGACTCGTCTGCCTCGATCACGAAGAGGTCGCCGGATCCGGTGGCGCTCGACGCGCCGAGCTGCTCGATCACTCCGCCGTTGACGAAGTGCGGGTCCGCGCCGAGATCGCGCAGCGCCGTGACGATCATCCCGGTGGAGCTCGTCTTGCCGTGGGCCCCCGCGACCGAGACCAGTCGACGGTCGCCGATCAGCCAGTGCAACGCCTGGGATCGATGGATCACGTGGAGTCCCCGCTCCTTCGCGGTGACGAACTCCGGGTTCTCGGGCCAGATCGCTCCGGTGTGCACGACGGTGTCGGCATCTCCGAGGTGGGCCGCGTCGTGCCCGATGTGCACCGTCGCACCGGCCGCCGCCAGGGCCCGCAGGTTGTCGCTGTCGGCCCGGTCGGATCCCGAGACGCGGATACCCGCATCGAGGAACATCCGAGCGAGGCCGCTCATCCCCGAGCCGCCGATGCCGATGAAGTGCGCGGCGGTGATCGAGTCGGGAATCGGCAGGGAGAGGTCAGGTCTGATCATGTCGTTCTCAGTCTACTTCCGGGCGCTCAGCGAGCGATCGACCAGTGCGATGACGTTCTCGGTGCCGCTGCGGGTTCCCGCCTTCTCGGCGGCATCGGCCATCTGCGCCAGGCGCGCGCGATCCGCCAGCAGGGGCACGACCTCCCGGCGCACGGCGTCACCGTCGAAGGTCCCGTCATCGAGCAGCCGGGCGGCCCCCGCGGCGACGGCGGACGCCGCATTCAGCCGCTGCTCGCCGTTGCCGACGGAATACGGGACGTACAGTGCCGGGATCCCGAGCGCACTGATCTCGCTGACCGTCGCAGCTCCGGAGCGCGAGACGATGAGATCGGCGAGGGCGAAGGCGAGGTCCATGCGATCGACATAGCGCCGCATCGCGTAGCCGGGAACCCCCGGATCGGCGAGGTCGCTGCGCTCGCCCGTGACGTGGAGCAGCTGCCACCCGGCCGCGAGCACGTCACCCCACGAGTCCGCGAACGCCTCGTTGAGACGCTCGGCCCCGAGCGAGCCACCGAACACGAGCAGCACGGGCGCATCGGAATCGAGATCGAAGTGCCGCGCCGCCTCGGCACGGGTCGCCGCACGGTCCAGTTCGATGATCTCGCGACGCAGCGGCATGCCGACGACCTCGCTGCCGCGCAGCGGTGTGCCCGCGAAAGCGACGCCGACCGCGGCCGCCCCGCGCGCTCCGAGCACGTTCGCGAGTCCCGGCTTGGCGTTCGCCTCGTGAACCACGAACGGGATGCCCTCGCGGCGCGCGGCCACATAGGCCGGCGCCGAGGCGTACCCGCCGAAGCCGACGACCACGTCGACGGCGTGCGTGCGGATGTGCTGCCGCACCTGCGCGATCGCGCGGCGGAAGCGCTGCGGGAACCCCAGCGCCTGACGGTTCGGACGGCGCGGGAACGGCACCTTGTCGACGATGAGAAGCTCGTAGCCGCGTTCGGGCACCAGACGGGCCTCGAGCCCCTCGGCCGTTCCGAGAACGAGGACGGTGGCGTCGGCGTCACGCGCGACCAGTCCATCGGCGACGGCGAGCAGGGGGTTCACATGGCCGGCGGTACCACCGCCGGCGAGAAGGTACGAGGTCACTCCGAGACCCTACCCCGCCGCGCTGCGCGCACCCCGCGAGCTCGGGTGCGTGAAGCGGACTCCTGCTTCTCACCGCTCGGGAGCGTGCGTGCGAAGGCGAGGAGCACCCCGCATGCCAGGAGCACGGCGAGGAGAGCGGTGCCACCCTGCGACATGAACGGGAGCGGAACGCCCATCACCGGGAAGAGCCCGACGACGACGCCGACGTTGAGGACGGCCTGTCCGGCGATCCAGACCGTGATCCCGCCCGCGGCGACCCGGATGAACGGATCGTCGGTCTTGCGGATGATGTGGAACGCGCCGACGGTGAAGAACGTGAAGAGGGCGAGCACGACGATGCATCCGATCAGGCCGAGCTCCTCCCCGACGATCGCGAAGATGAAGTCGTTGCCGGGAGCGGGGAGCCACCCGTACTTCTCCTGGGAGTTGCCGAGCCCGAGGCCGAAGATGCCGCCGTTGGCCATCCCCCAGATGCCGTGGATCGACTGATAGCAGTCCGTGTTGTAGAGGGCCATGTCATCGCAATTGGCGGTGATGCGCCGCATGCGGTCGGTGCTCGAGAGCGCGTACGCGAGCACCGCGGCGACGCCTATGATCACCGGGATGATGAACAGCCGCAGCTTGACCCCGGAGAAGAACAGGCACCCCAGGAGGATGAGGACCAGCACCATCGCGGTGCCGAGGTCCTTACCCGCGAGCACCGTGCCGATCGCGAGCGCGCCGACCGGCACCACCGGGATGAAGACGTGATGCCACGTTCCGAGCATCGCGTGCTTGCGCAGCAGCACGTAGGCGATCCAGAGCGACAGCGCGAGCTTCAGGAACTCGGAGGGCTGCATCTGGAAGCCGACGACCTGTATCCAGTTGCGGTTTCCGCCGTCGGCGACGCCGAGCGGGGTGAAGACCAGGAGCTGGAGCGCGACCGCTCCGAACAGAGCCGGCCAGGCCAGCTTCTTGAGGAAGCGCACCGGCAATCGGCTGATCAGGAACATGAGCGGGATGCCGAGGATCGCGAAGATCCCCTGGCGCAGTGCGCCGCTCATCGGGTTGGAGCCGTTCGCGACGGCGGTCGCGCTCGTCGCCGAGAGCACCATGACGAGCCCGAAGAGGGTGAGGAGCAGCGCGGTCGAGGCGATCAACAGGAACTCGGTCGACACCGGCGTGAACCGGCGCCCGAGCGAGACCCGAGCGGCGAGACCGCCGGACTCAGAACGCGGAGGGCGAGCCACCTGCGTCATCGGCACTCCCCCGGTCGATCCACGTGCGCACCGCCTCGGCGAAGCGATGGCCACGATCCGCGTAACTGGTGAACTGGTCGAAGGATGCCGCCGCCGGGGCCAGCAGAACCGTGCCCTCGTCGTCGACGATCCCCGCCGCGATCTCCACGACACGATTCATGACATCTCCAGTGTCGCCAGCATCCACCTCGAACACCGGCACCGTCGGCGCGTGTCGTTCGAATGCCGCGACGACGGAGGCTCGCTCGACTCCGATCACGACCGCGGCGCGTGCCGTTCCGCCGGAGCTCGCGACGAGATCGGCGATGTCGACGCCCTTCAGATCTCCCCCCACGACCCACACCGAACCGGGGTACGCGCGCAGCGAGGATGCCGCGGCGTGCGGGTTCGTCGCCTTCGAGTCGTCGATCCACGTGATGCCCGCGTGCGTGGCGATGACCTGGATGCGGTGGGCGTCGAGCCGGAACGATTCGAGTGCCGAGTGGATCGCCTCGGGTTCGACGCCGAGCGAGCGCGCGAGCGCGCTGGCGGCGAGGATGTTCTGCACGATGTGCGGAGCCGCGAGGCCGACCCGCTGCAGGTCGGCGACCGTGGTGATCTCGAGTGCGCTGCGGGCCCGGTCGTCCAGGAAGGCCCGGTCGACGAGCAGGCCCTCGACGACTCCCAGATCGCTGGGTCCGGGTGTTCCCAGGTCGAACCCGATCGCGCGGGCCCCGTCGACGACCTCTGCCTCCTCGACCATGCGCCGGGTGGCCTCATCGGCCTTGTTGTAGACGCACGCGACACGGGTGTTGCGGTAGACCAGGGCCTTCGCGTCGCGATACGCCTCGGCGCTGCCGTGCCACACGAGGTGGTCGTCGGCGAGGTTGAGGCAGACGGAGGCATGCGGGAAGATTTCCCCCTCCGGCTGCGAGAGCCCGAGGTACCAGAGCTGATGGCTGGAGAGCTCGACCACGAAGACGTCGAATCCGGCGGGGTCGCGCACGGCATCGAGCACCGGCACGCCGATGTTGCCGCAGGGCGCGGCGCGCAGCCCGCCCTCGACGAGCAGTGCTGCGGTGAGCTGGGTCGTGGTCGTCTTGCCATTGGTCCCCGTGATGAGCACCCACTCGGCCGGAGTGCCGTCGACGCGCACGACCTTGTCGCGCACGCGCCAGGCGAGTTCGATGTCGCCCCACAGCGCGATCCCGGCTTCCTGCGTCCACCGGATGATCGGATGCGCGGGCGCGAAGCCGGGCGACGCGATCACCACCTCGGGGTCGAAGTCGGTGAGGGCCGCGGGCACCGTCGCGAGCGACCCGATCTCGAGACGGGCGCCGATCACGGGGACCAGGCGCTCGTATTCCTCGTCGGCGGACTCGCTGAGCACGAGGACGTCGGCACCGAGCTCGGTGAGGGTGTCGGCGACCGAGAACCCGGTCATCGAGAGTCCGAGGACCGCGACCCTCAGACCCTTCCAGTCGGCGTTCCAACTGGTGAGGGTGCGCAGGCGCTCGTCAACCGACACGGGTGAGCCATTCGACGTAGAAGAGCCCCACGGCCGAGACCGCCAGGAGACCCGCGATGATCCACAGTCGGACGACGATGGTCACCTCGGCCCAGCCGCGCATCTCGAGGTGGTGATGGAAGGGACTCATGAGGAACAGGCGCTTGCCGCGCGTGAGCTTGAAGTACGCGCGCTGCAGGATCACCGATCCGGAGGAGAGCACGAACACGCCCGCGATCACGAAGAGCAGCAGCTCGGTGCGGGTCAGGATCGCGAGGGCGGTGATGACACCACCGATAGCCATGGAACCCACGTCGCCCATGAACACCTTGGCCTTGGGGGCGTTCCACCAGAGGAACCCGATGAGGGCACCGGCGAAGGATGCGGCGATGATGGCGAGATTGAACGGGTCGCGCACCTCGTAGCAGCCGGCGAGGGCCCCCATGTCGACGCCTTCACCGACGCAGGGCTGCTTGTACTGCCAGAACGCCATGAGGCTGTACGCACCGACGACGATGACTCCGGCGCCTGCCGCGAGGCCGTCGAGCCCGTCCGTGAGGTTCACGCTGTTCGAGGTCGCGACCCCGATCACGGCGATCCAGATGAGGTAGAGGGCCCAGCCGATGATCACGCCGAAGGCGAAGAGGTTGAGCCAGGTGATGTCGCGGAACAGCGAGATCGACTCGCTCGCGGGCGTCTGCCCGAACTTGTTGGGGAAGTTCAGCGCCACGATCCCGAAGGGGACGATCACGAGGAGCTGGCCGATCACCTTCCGCCAGCCCGAGAGACCCAGGCTGCGCTGACTGCGCACCTTCATGTAGTCGTCGATGAAGCCGACCGCGCCGAAGCCGATCATGAGCCAGATCACGAGGAGGGCCGAGAGCGCGGGCACCGCGCCGCCGACGTACACGCCGGTGAAGTATCCGACGATGGTGCCGATGATGAAGATCACACCGCCCATCGTCGGTGTGCCGCGTTTCGCCTCGTGACTCGGGTTCTCGAGCGCTTCGGGGGTGCGGATGACCTGCCCCCAGCCCCACTTGCGGAAGAGCCGCAGGAAGACGGGAGTCAGGAAAAGGGTGAAGGCGAGCGAGATCGCCGCCGCCATGATGAGTGACCTCACGAGAACAATTCTCCCAGACGATCGCCGAGATGCCGGAGGCCCACGGAGTTTGATGACTTGACGAGAACGCGATCGCCGTCGCGCAGCTCGGAACGCAGGTACTCGAAGGCGGCATCCTGATCGGGCAGGTGCACGGCTTCGCTGTCCCACGACCCCTCGCCCACGGCGGAGAGGTAGAGGCGGCGGGCCTCGGGGCCGACGACCACGATGCGGCGGATGTTGAGGCGCACGGCGAGCAGACCGATACGGTCGTGCTCCTCCCCCGCGCTCTCACCGAGCTCGCTCATGGCTCCGAGGACGGCGACGGTGCGCTCGTCGGGACCGGTGATCTGCGCGAGGGTGCGCAGGGCGGCCGCCATCGAGTCAGGGCTCGCGTTGTAGGCGTCGTTGATGATGCGCACACGCTCGCTGCCGAGGGGCTGCATGCGCCAGCGCTCCGCGATCTCGACGGTCTCGAGGCGAGCGACGGCGTCGTCCGCGGACACGCCGAGGACTCCTGCGGCGGCGATCGCGGCGAGGGCGTTGGTGATGTGGTGCGCGCCGAGCACCCGGAGATCGAGAGGGATGCTCCGTCCCGCGGTCTCGATGACGCACCGGGTTCCCGAGGCGGACACCTCGATGTCGTGCGCACGCACCTCGGCCACTGGGCTCTGTCCGAAGCCGACCACGCGCATGCCGCGGGATTCGGCGAGGTCACGCATCGCCGCGACGCGCGCGTCGTCGACGTTGAGAACGGCGGTGCCGGTCGCCCTGGCGGCGGCGACGAGCTCGGACTTGGCCTTCGCCGTCTCCTCGATGCCGCCGAAGCCGCCGGCATGCGCCATCCCGACCATGAGCACGACCGCGACGTCCGGCTCGACGAGTCCTGCCAGATGCGCGATGCTGCCGGGCGCGGCCGCGCCGAACTCGCTGACGAGGAAACGCGTGGTCTCGGTCACGCGCAGCATCGTGACGGGGGCACCCACCTCGTTGTTGAACGATTTGACGGGGGCGACGGTCTCGCCCTCGTCCGACAGGATGCGCGCGAGGAAGTTCTTGGTGGTCGTCTTGCCGTTCGAGCCGGTGATCCCGACGATCTTGAGGTCGCCATTCTCCCGCACGAGGCGCACGACCTCCCGTGCGAGTGCGCCGAGCGCGACGACGGCATCCGCCACCACGATCTGGCTCACCTCGACGTCGACCGCGTGCTCGACGATCGCGAGCGCGGCCCCCGCATCGACGGCGGCTCCGACGAAGCGATGGCCGTCGGTCTCGGCACCGGGCTTCGCGACGAAGATCGAACGCGGACCCATGGTACGGGAATCGGTGTCGACGGTGCCGTCGACGACGGTGCCGGCCGTATCGGTTCCGGCAAGGCGCAGCTCACCGCCGATGGCTTCGGCGATCTCAGCGAGCGACAGGGCGATCATGACATCTCCAGGCGCGGCTCTCGCCGGCTATTCGAACTTGGGCAGCAACTCGTCCATGGGAGTCGAGGACGGCATCACGCGATAGGTCTTCATCACCTGCGTCATCGCCTTTTGGAAGGCGGATGCGGTTGCCGCGGACGATACAACCTTAGTCGGCTCGTCGAGGGTGACCACGACGACGTACTGCGGGTCGTCGACCGGGGCGAACCCGACCATGCTGGTGAAGTAGACGCCGGCCTTGTAGCCGCCCTTGCCGTCGGGAACCTGCGCGGTACCGGTCTTGCTCGTCACGCGATACCCCGGAACCTGGATGCGATCGGCATTGCCACCCTGCACCGCCACGTTCTCGAGCATCCGGGTGAGGTCGGATGCGGTCTGCTCGGTGATGATCTGGTCGTGCTGCGGCTCGTCGGCCGCGACGACCGTGCCGTCGGGCTGGGTGCACGACTCCACCAGCGAGAGGTCGATCTTCTCGCCTCCGTTCGCGATCGCCTGGTAGGCGCCCGCCACCTGCGCGGCCGTGACCGTGAAGTACTGACCGAAGGTCGTCGTGTACAGCGACTGGCTGTCCCACTCGCTGACGGGATGGAGGATGCCGGAGACCTCGGTGGGGAATCCGACGGTGTCCTCCCCGACGCCGAATCGCTGCAGGTAGTCGTAGCGCACCTCGGGGCTCACCATGGTTCCGAACTTCGACAGCGCGACGTTGGAGGAGTCGATGAGGCCGCCGGCGAGCGTGTAGTTGTACGCGGGGTGGGTGAAGGCGTCGTTGATCACGGCGCCGTTCGGGAAGGTCTCCTTCGATGCGGCGCTGACGGTGCTCAGCGGCGTGACGCCCGCGCCCTCCATCACGGCTGCGGCGGTGATGGCCTTGAACGTCGAGCCGGGCTCGAAGTCGCGGTGGAAGATCTGGCTCCCCCACGACGACGGGCTCGCGCCGTCGAGGTCGTTGGGGTCGAGCGAGGGCCACTCCGCTGCGGCGCGGATCTTGCCCGTCTTGACCTCGACGACCGTGACGGTGCCGCCCTTCGCACCCTGCGCCTGCGCCTCCTCGGCGATCATCTGCTGCAGGTACCAGTTGAGGTCGCTGTTGATCGTGAGCTGCACGGTCCCGCCGTCGACGGCATCCGTGATCTTCTCGCTGCCGGGGATGACGACGCCGTCCTTGCCCTGCCGGTAGGTCTTCGCACCGTCGGTCGGCGCGAGGCACGACTGGTCCATCTTCTCGATGCCCGCCTGCGCCTCGCCGCTGCCGTTGAGGAAGCCGACGATGTTTCCCGCCACCGCGCCGTTCGGATACACGCGCGTCTCGCGCGCGGTCTGGTGGAGGTACGCGAGCTTGAGGTCGCGCAGCTCGATGTGCTGCTCGGTGGTGAGGGACTTCTTGAGCTCGACGTACTGGCTCTTCGGATTCACAGCCAGGGCGTCGGCGACGAGCTTTCGCACCTCATCGCCGGTCTGGCCGGTGATCGCGGCGATCTTCTCGGATGCCTCGGCCCACGGCAGCTCGGGATCCTTCTCCTCGAGCTCGGTGATCACGAATGGGCTGAGCTCCGCGTCGTAGACCAGCACGCTCTCGGCGAGCGGGATGCCCGCGGAGTCGACGATCGTGCCGCGCTGGCCGGTGATCGTGTTGCTGCCGCCGATGTATCCCTGCGAGTCGGCGACGTGCGCGTCGGCGCTGACCACCTGGATGTCGACGAGCCGCACGACGAACGCCGCCAGCACCGAGAGGATCACCGCGAGCGCGACGACAGTGCGTCGCCGCGGTCCGCGTGTGGCGCGTGTCGTCATGGGATCTCTCCGTCAGTTCGTGGTCAGTGCGTTGTGGGGCTGGGGAGGCCGTCGGTGATGGCGGGCGGGAGATCCTGGCCCGAGGTGGGGGCGTCCGCATCTCCATCCGCAGCCGCCTCCTCCGCGGCGGGCGGCGGTGTGATCAGTGCGTTGCTCACGGCACCTGCCCCGTTCGGATCGACGGTCGAGGTCCAGTCGGCTCCGGCTCCGGTGCCGAACACCGCGCCGTCGCTGAGACGGAGGTACGACGGGGAGCCCGCGACGACCATCCCGAGCGCCGCGGCGTCGGTCGCCAGTTCCTGCGGAGAGCTGAGACCGAGGAGCTCCTCCTGGAGGGCGCTCGCCTGGAGGTCGAGTTCCCGCTGCTGCGAGCTGAGCCCGGCGAGCGTGAAAGAGTCCTGCGTGATCGCCAGGGAGAGCGCGATCTGGACACCGCCGATGAGCAGCGCACCGGCGAACGCGACGAGGGCGTAGGCGAGTTTCGGCTTGCGGCGGGTCGCGGGAGCGGTGACGGGCTGGAGCCGGCGCGGGGACGCGGTCTTGGGAGCGACCGGCTGCGCCGGACGACGGACGACGGCGGGCGCGCTCATGCGGTCTCCCGAAGTTTCTCGGCGGCCCGCAGACGCACCGGGATGGCTCTCGGATTGCGGGCGCGTTCCGCCTCGTCGGCGAGTTCAGCGCCCTTGGTGAGGACGCGGAATCGCGGGGCGTGCTCGGGCAGTTCCACGGGAAGCCCCTGCGGAGCCGTCGATGCGGATGCCGCGGCGAATGCCTGCTTGACCAGACGATCCTCGAGCGACTGGTACGACATGACGACGATGCGCCCACCGACGCCGAGTGCGTCCATGGCCGGCGGGATGGCGTCCGCGAGCACCGTCAGCTCGGCGTTGACCTCGATGCGCAGCGCCTGGAAGACCCGCTTGGCGGGGTGACCGGCTCGCTGGGCGGCCGCCGGCGTCGCCGCCTGCAGGATGTCGACGAGTTCGGCCGAACGCGTGATCGGCTTCTTCTGCCGTGCGTCGATGATGAACCGGGCATAGCGGCCGGCGAGCTTCTCCTCGCCGTAGCGCTCGAAGATGCGGCGGAGGTTGCCCTCGCTGTAGGTCGCGATGACGTCGGCGGCCGTGACGCCCTTGGTCTGGTCCATCCGCATGTCGAGCGGCGCGTCCTTGGAGTACGCGAAGCCGCGGTCGGCCTCGTCGAGCTGCAACGACGACACTCCCAGGTCGAACAGGATGCCCGAGGCGCCCTGCGCGTGCAGACCGATCTCGTCGTAGACCGTGTGGACGAGGGAGATGCGGTCGGCGAAGCGCTCGAGCCGCTGGCCGGCGATCCGCAGCGCGTCGGTGTCGCGATCCAGGCCGATGAGACGGATGTTGTCGAAGCGCTCGAGGAACGCCTCGGCGTGCCCTCCCATTCCCAGCGTGGCGTCGACGAGCACGGCTCCGTCGGCCTGGAGGGCGGGAGCCAGCAGCTCGACGCAGCGCTCGAGCAGGACAGGGGTGTGGATGTCTCGGAGGTTCATGATCTCTCTCGGGTGACCTTCGGCTCTGATCCCCCTCCGCTTCGCGACCCGGCACCGGGGAAGTGTGTCGGGGCGGGAGCGGCGGGGCATCACAGCCGTGGTCAGAACAGGCCCGGAATCACCTCCTGCTCCAGATCGGCGTAGGTCTCCTCGCCGGCGGCGAGGTAGGCGTTCCAGCTCTCGGCATCCCAGATCTCGGCGTGTGCGCCGACCCCGGTGACGATGAGCTCCTTCTGCAGGCCCGCGTACTGACGCAGGTGGGGCGGGATGGTGATGCGGTTCTGGCTGTCGGGCATCTCCGCGCTGGCACCGGAGAGGAACAGGCGCATGAAGTCACGCGCCTGCTTGTTCGCGAGTGGCGCCTGGCGGATCCGCTCGTGCATCGCCTCGAACTCGGCCGTGCTGAAGACGTAGAGGCAGCGCTCCTGACCACGGGTGACGACGATGCCGCCACCCAGATCTTCGCGGAACTTCGCGGGAAGGATGACCCTTCCCTTGTCGTCCAGCTTCGGAGAATGCGTCCCCAACAACATCAGCCATCACCCCCTCTCCGTCCGGCCAACTCGAGGTGCGCCCCACTTTACTCCACTTCCCTCCACATTCCTACGATTATTCCGAGTATTCTCCCACCGAGATCGGCACGGAGGGCGGAAGTTCCGCATGATTCCGCGGTGGAGGAGGGTGGAGGGCCAGTGGAGGGCCGGTGGAGGGAAGAAGGGACGCCGAGAAACGCGCAGAGCACGAAAAAGGCCCGGATGCTCAGAGCATCCGGGCCTTCAGAAGTGAGTGGGGTCAGTTCCCCTCGTGGCGGCGATCCCATCGATCGTTCATGCGGTCCATGAAGGACGCGGAGTCCTGCCGCTTGGCGGCCGGCTTCTCGGAGGGAGTCGCGGCGGGTGCGGAGCGGCGCACGGGGGTGACGGCCAGCATGACGCCGGCGAGCATGGCGGCGAACCCGACCACGCCGATGACGATTCCCCAGACGTCGCCCACGATCACGCCGGCGACCAGACCGCCGACGCCCGCGAGCACCAGGAGAGCCCCGTAGACGAGGTTCCGATAGCTCAGTGCGCGATCGCCCGAAGGCGCGCTCACGACGTCGGCGTCGTTGTGGAGGAGATGGCGTTCCATCTCGTCGAGCAGACGCTGCTCCTGTTCGGAGAGTGGCATTTCGTCCCCCTCGGGTATCGTGCGTTCCATTCTACGCGCGCCCGACGCTCGGAGGCTAGCCGTTCGCCCCCTCATTGCTTTACGTATGCTGGGAGTCGTGTCCTCCCCCGCCCAGATCGTCGAAGCCGTCGCCTCCCGCCTGGAGCAGTTCGTCGAGAGGATGCGCACCGAGTCGACCGAGTACGGCCCCGATGCCGTCGCTCTCATCGACGCTGCGGCCGACACGCTCGTGGGCGGAAAGCGGTTGCGCGCCCGGTTCTGCCACGCGGGATGGCAGGCGGTCGCGCGTGCGGCCGATCGTCACGCGACCGAAGGCGAAGCGCTCTGGAACACGTGCGCGGCGCTCGAGATCTTCCAGTCGGCAGCGCTCGTGCACGACGACATCATCGACAACTCCGACACGCGTCGGGGCCGACCGGCCGCGCATCGTGCCCTGGAGAGCGCGCATCGCTCGGCCGGGTGGAGCGGAGACGCCGAGGCGTTCGGGCGCGCGAGCGCGGTGCTGCTCGGCGACCTGCTCGTGGCGTGGAGCGACGACCTCGTCGAGTCCGCCATCACCGATCACGCTCACGCCGCAGACGTGCGGCGCGAGTACGCCCGCATGCGCAGGGACGTGACGGTCGGGCAGTATCTCGACATCGCCGAGGAATCCGCGTGGAGGGTGAACGACGACGCGGAGCACGCGCACCGCGCACTCCGCGTGGCCTCCCTGAAGTCGGCCAGATACAGCATCGAGCAGCCGCTCGTCCTCGGCGCATCGCTCGCTGGAGCGGATGCATCACAGCTGACGGCCCTGCGGAGCTTCGGCCACCCCGTCGGCATGGCCTTCCAGTTGCGCGACGACGTGCTCGGCGTCTTCGGCGACGAATCGGTCACCGGCAAGCCCGCGGGAGACGATCTGCGCGAGGGCAAGCGCACCGTGCTGATCGCCCTCACCCGCGAAGCCCTCGACCGCCCCGCCCGCGGGGTCGTCGACGAGATGCTCGGCGACCCGGAGCTCGAGCCTCGGCAGGTCGAGTACCTCCAGGCGACCATCCGAGACACCGGCGCGCTCGATCGTGTCGAAGCCATGATCGCGGACTACGCCCGCGAGGCCGACCGCGCTCTGGTCGGGGCGCGCCTCGACAACGCCGCCGTCAGCGGCCTCCGCGATCTCGCTCGGGCAGCCACCGTTCGTACCGCCTGAGCGGTTGCGCAGAGCCCTCAGGCGAGGGTGCGGGCGATTCGGCGGACTTCGCTCTTGTGGCCGGCGAGCAGCGCCGCGATCGGCGAGCGCCCCATCGATTCCTCCTCGGCGAGGAGCCAGTCGATCAGCTCGTCATCGGTGAACCCGGCATCCTGCAGCACGATGATCGTTCCACGCAGTGAACTGAGCGGACGCCCGTCGACGATGAAGAGCGACGGAACGGCGAACACGCCCGTGCGACGCGAACCGACGAGGTGGTGTTCGTCGATGAGGCGACGCACCTTGCCGAGCGGCTCGTCGAGCACCTCGACGAGATCGGGCAGCGTCAGCCACTCCAGGGCGGGGGTTCCATCAACGTTCTCAGACACCCAGCAACTATCTCATCTCAAAGCCGCACGTGCATTCCGAGATGCCTTCTTTCACAGATGTCACTTCTTTCACTCCTGTTGACTTCCGTTTACTTCCGTGTCAGCGTGGCAGGGTTCGAAAAGGGGGCCCCTCGTGACACCGAACACCTCTTCCCGTCGCCAGCGGTACGCGACGCTCGGCCTACCGGCCGCCGTCCTGGGCGCACTCGCCGGCGTGCTGGTCGCCGCCCCCGCCGGAGCCGATGTGGCCGTCGACGCCTCGTCCACCGCTCGCCTCAACGGTGTTCCGCACCGCATCGCACCGACGGAAGCCCCGCCGACCGACTACGTCGTCGCCCCCGGCGATACGATCTTCGCCATCGCTCAGCGCTTCGGCCTGCGCACCGCGGACGTGCTCGCGTGGAACGGGCTCGACGCGAGCTCCGTGATCCTCCCCGGACAGGAGTTGCGGCTCGATGCCCCACAGGCAGCTGCGAGCACACCCGCGCCCACTGCTCCTCCCGCATCCGCTCCCGCGACGTACACGGTCGCCGCCGGAGACACCCTCTTCGCCATCGCCCAGCGCCACGGCATCCCGCTCGACGCTCTTCTCACCGCGAACGGGCTCGACAGATCCTCGATCATCTACCCCGGTCAGAGCCTCTCCGCATCCGTCCCGGCAGCGGCCCCTGCACCTGCTGCGGCTCCCGCACCTGCTGCGGCTCCCGCACCTGCTGCGGCCCCCGCGCCCGTCGACGCCGCACCCGCGCAGAAGTCCGCTGACCTCTCCCCCGAGCAGGCGGCGAACGCCGCACTGATCATCCGCATCGGGCGCGAACTCGGCGTCTCCGATCACGGCATCGCGATCGCACTGGCGACGGGGATGGTCGAGTCCGACCTGCGCAACCTCGACTGGGGAGACCGCGATTCGCTCGGGATCTTCCAGCAGCGACCGAGCACCGGCTGGGGCACGCCCGAGCAGATCCGGGATGCGGAGCGCAGCACGCGCGTCTTCTACGGCGGTCCGAGCGATCCGAACGGTCGGACGACCCGAGGGCTTCTCGACGTTCCCGGCTGGGAGTCGATGGCGTTCACGGACGCCGCCCAGGCCGTGCAGATCTCGGCCTTCCCGCTCCGCTACGGACAGTGGGAGACAGCGGCCCACCGTTGGCTCGCCCTGTATCAGTGACCGCGCGTTCTGAAATCGGGTTGCCCTCAGGGGTGAGGCGCTCCCCGGCCTTTCAGGCAGTTCTCCATAGAATTCTGACGTGACGTCCAACCAGCAAGCCGACCCCCTCATCGGGCGGCTTGTCGACGGCCGATACCGCGTGCGTGCGCGCATCGCCCGCGGCGGCATGGCCACCGTCTACGTCGCGACCGATCTGCGCCTCGAGCGCCGCATCGCTCTCAAGGTGATGCACGCGCACCTCAGCGACGATTCGGCGTTCCAGAGCCGGTTCATCCAGGAAGCCCGGTCCGCCGCTCGGTTGGCCGATCCGCACGTCGTGAACGTGTTCGATCAGGGGCAGGACGGCGAGCTCGCCTACCTCGTGATGGAGTACCTTCCGGGCATCACGCTGCGCGAACTCCTCCGCGAGCAGAAGCGTCTGACGATCACGCAGACGATCACGATCATGGATGCCGTGCTGTCCGGGCTGTCCGCCGCGCACCGGGCGAACATCGTCCACCGCGACGTGAAGCCCGAGAACGTGCTCCTCGCCGAGGACGGTCGTATCAAGATCGGCGACTTCGGTCTCGCCCGTGCGACCACCGCCAACACGGCGACGGGTCAGCAACTGCTGGGCACGATCGCGTATCTCGCTCCCGAACTCGTCACCCGAGGCACCGCCGACGCGCGAAGCGACATCTACGCCCTCGGCATCATGCTGTACGAGATGCTGGTCGGTGAGCAGCCGTACAAGGGCGAGCAGCCGATGCAGATCGCCTTCCAGCATGCGACCGAGTCGGTTCCGCGCCCCAGCGCCCGCAACCCCGGCGTGCCCGAGCAACTCGACGAACTGGTGCTGTGGGCGACCGAGAAGTCCCCCGACGAACGCCCCGACGACGCGAAGCAGATGCTCGACCGCCTGCGCGAGATCGAGCGCGAGCTCGGCGTCTCCCCCGCCGCGGCGACCACCTCGCCTCCGGTGCGATCCGCGAGCGACTCCGGGGATCTCACCAAGGTCATGCCCGCGACGGTGGCCGTCACCGATCCCGTCGCCCCCGTGCCGCAGACCGTCGACAACGCCACGCTCCTGCGGCGGCGCGCATCGCGACGGCGCGCACGCGGCGCGTTCCTCCTCACTCTCGTCCTGCTGCTCGCGGTGCTCGCCGGCGGCGTCGGCTGGTGGTTCGGCTCCGGACCCGGCTCGCTCGTGGCTGTTCCCGGCGTCGCGGGTATGACGTACGACGAGGCGGCGGACGCACTCACCGCCGACGGCTTCTCCCCTCGACAGGAGGACCGCTTCTCGCTCGACGTCGAGCCGGGTACGGTGATCGAGACAGATCCCGGTGAGGGTCAGCGCCTCGACAAGGGAGCGGTCGTGTCGGTGATCGTGTCCGCCGGACCGACTCCGCACACGGTCGAGACTCTCAACGGGCGGGCGGAGGAGGATGCGCGCGATTATCTCGCGAGCATCAACGTGAACGTCGCGGAGACGACCGTCGTGCTCTTCTCCGACGCCGCCGAGGGCACCGTCATCAACGCTTTCGCCACACCGCGTGCCGGCGGCGAGGCCTACGCCTGCGCTGAGGGCTGCGACCTCTTCGAGGCCGACACGATCGAGCTCTACATCTCGGCGGGCGCCTTCCCCGATGTCTCGGGGATGTCCGTCAGCGAAGCGAGTTCGACCCTGACCGAGCGTGGCCTGATCGTGGGCGAGTCGTCGTACGTCTTCAGCTCGGACGTCGACAAGGACATCGTGATCGGCGTCTCGGACCGCGCCGAAGAGGGCAACTGGCGCCCCGGTGACGCCGTCCAGCTGATCGTCTCGAAGGGGCCGGAGCTGTTCCCGGTTCCCGATGTGACGGGGATGACCCGTGATGAGGCCGCGCAGACCCTTCGGAATGCTGGGTTCGAACCCACATGGAACGTCATCTGGAATGCGTTCCCGAATGACTTCACGGAGGTGTCGGGGACGGACCCCGCACCCGAGTCCGAACGCCGGAAGGGTGCTCAGGTCACTCTGCAGATCAAGAGCAGCGGTTTCTAGATCCCCGGCCTCGGCATCCGCCGTTCCCTGGACCAAGGCACACGACGACGAAGGCCGCACCACCGGAATCCGGGGTGCGGCCTTCGTCGGTCGAAGATGCGGTGTCAGCGCTTCTCGAGCTCCTCGGCGACGAGGAACGCCAGCTCGAGGGACTGCATGTGGTTCAGGCGCGGGTCGCAGAGGCTCTCGTACCGGGTCGCCAGTGCGGCCTCGTCGATGTGCTCGGATCCGCCGAGGCACTCGGTCACGTCGTCGCCCGTGAGCTCGACGTGGATGCCGCCGGGGAACGTGCCGACGGCGCGGTGCGCCTCGAAGAACCCGCGCACCTCGTCGACCACGTCGTCGAAACGACGCGTCTTGTATCCGGTCGGCGTCGTGATGCCGTTTCCGTGCATCGGGTCCGTGACCCACAGCGGGGTCGCGCCCGAGTCGCGCACGGCCTCGAGGAGAGGCGGAAGCGCGTCACGGATCTTTCCGGCACCCATGCGCGTGATGAAGGTGAGGCGTCCCGGCTCACGGTTCGGGTCGAGCTTGTCGATGAGCTCGAGAGCCGTTTCGGGCGTCGTCGTCGGCCCCAGCTTCACCCCGATGGGGTTGCGGATCTTCGAGAAGTAATCGACGTGCGCACCGTCGAGGTCACGCGTGCGCTCCCCGATCCAGAGGAAGTGCGCCGACGTGTTGTACGGCGTGTCGGTTCGCGAGTCGATGCGCGTCATCGGGCGCTCGTAGTCCATGAGCAGACCCTCGTGGCCCGTGAAGAACTCCACGCGCTTGAGCTCGTCGAAGTCGGCGCCGGCCGCCTCCATGAACTTGATCGCGCGATCGATCTCGGCCGCCATGCGCTCGTAACGCTGGTTCGCCGGGTTCTGCGCGAAGCCCTTGTTCCACGAGTGCACCTCACGCAGGTCGGCGAACCCGCCCTGCGTGAACGCGCGGATGAGGTTCAGCGTCGATGCCGCCGTGTGGTACCCCTGCAACAGGCGTCCCGGGTCGGCCTGGCGCGAGCCCTCGGTGAAGTCGTAGCCGTTGACGATGTCGCCCCGGTACGCCGGCAGCGTGACGTCGCCCCGGGTCTCGGAGTCGCTCGAGCGGGGCTTGGCGAACTGCCCGGCCATACGGCCCATCTTGACGATGGGCATCGAGGCGCCGTACGTGAGCACGACGGCCATCTGCAGCACCGTCTTGATGCGGTTGCGGATCTGCTCGGCGGTCGCACCGGCGAACGTCTCGGCGCAGTCACCGCCCTGGAGCAGGAAGGCGCGGCCGGAAGCCGCGCGGGCGAGACGGTCGCGGAGGTTGTCGACCTCGCCGGCGAAAACCAGCGGCGGCAGGGCCGCGATCTGTCGAGAGACCTCGGCGACGCGCTCGGCGTCGGGCCACTGCGGCTGCTGCTTGATCGGGAGCGAGCGCCACGCGTCCAGGGCGTCGATATCGTGCGGGAGCATCCTCCCAGCCTAGTGGTCGTGCGGCGCGTCGTCGGCGTCAGGAGCGTCGTGTGACGCGGACCGGAAGACGGTCCTTCACGGTCGATGCGTAGACGTCCTCGTACTTCTGCTCCCCGAGCCGCTGCAGCGCGACCATGATCTCGTCGGTGACGGAACGGAGGATGTACCGATCGTTCTCCATACCCGCGTAGCGCGAGAAATCGAGCGGCTCGCCGATCACGATACCGACGCGCACGATCCGTGGCAGTCTCTGCCCGATCGGCATCGCCGTATCGGTGTCGACCATGATCACGGGCACGACGGGAACCTTCGCCTCCAGCGCCATCCGCGCGATGCCGGTGCGTCCGCGGTAGAGCGTTCCGTCGGGGCTGCGCGTGCCCTCGGGATAGATGCCGAGCAGGTCTCCCCCGCCGAGCACCTGGAGACCCGTGTTCAGCGACGCCTCGGACGCCTTGCCACCCGACCGGTCGATCGGGATCTGTCCGGTGGCGCTCATGAAGAACTTGGTCGCCCATCCCTTGAGACCGCGCCCGGTGAAGTAGTCGCTCTTCGCGAGGAACGACATCTTCCGGTCGATGACCAGGGGCAGGAAGATCGAGTCGGCGAAGGAGAGGTGGTTGCTGGCGAGGATCGCCGCACCGCTCGCGGGCACGTTCTTGCGGCCCACGATCCAGGGACGGAAGATCGCCTTGACCACGGGGCCGATCACGACGTACTTCATCAGCCAGTAGAACACCGTCGTGAGTCTAGCGCCGTGATCGCTCTCCGCCGGAAACTTCCCAGGAACAAGCCTCGGGAAGCGACCCAGTTCCACCAGGTGTGCGACCCGGTGTCATGCCCTAGACTCGGGAGGAACCCGTACCCGACCGGTACCGAAGGAGCTGCCGTGGTCCAGTTTGAAGTTCCCGCCGTCGTCCCCGCCGACCCCGACGCGAACGTCGCCGACCTCCTGGTCGAACGCGTCCGCGCCACTCCCGACCGCGCTCTGTTCGCCGTCCCCGACCGGGACGGATGGCGCGACATCTCCGCCGCCGACTTCCAGACCGCCGTGATCGCGCTGGCGAAGGGCTTCGCCGCCGCCGGCATCCAGCCCGGCGAGAAGGTCGGCTTCCTCGCCCGCACTACGTACGAGTGGACGCTCGTCGACTTCGCCCTCTTCTACGCCGGCGCCGTGATGGTGCCGATCTACGAGACGAGCTCGCCGTCGCAGATCCAGTGGATCCTCGAGGACTCCGGAGCGATCGCCCTGATCGTCGAGTCGCCCGAGCACTTCGCCCGCGTCGACGAGGTGCGCGGCGACCTCCCGCTCATCCGCGAGGTCTGGCAGCTGCACCTCGGTGCCATCGACACCCTCACCGCCCAGGGCGCGTCGGTCGAGGATGCCGAGATCGAACGTCGCCGGTCGCTCGCCGTGGGTTCCGACATCGCGACCCTCATCTACACCTCGGGCTCGACGGGTCGCCCCAAGGGTTGCGTCCTCACCCACTCCAACTTCGTCGAGCTCTCGCGCAACTCCGCCAAGGCGCTGGACGAGGTCGTGCAGGTGCCGGGCGCCTCGACCCTCCTCTTCATCACCACCGCTCACGTGTTCGCGCGATTCATCTCGATCCTCGACATCCACGCCGGCGTCCGCACCGGCCACCAGCCCGACACCCGCCAGCTCCTTCCGGCGCTCGGGTCGTTCAAGCCGACCTTCCTGCTCGCGGTCCCCCGCGTGTTCGAGAAGGTCTACAACTCCGCCGAGCAGAAGGCCGAGGCCGGCGGCAAGGGCAAGATCTTCCGCGCGGCCGCCGATGTGGCGATCGAGCACTCCAAGCTCGTCGAAGAGGGCAAGAAGATCCCGTTCGGCACGAAGCTCAAGTTCGCCCTGTTCAACAAGCTCGTCTACAGCAAGCTGCGCGAGGCGATGGGTGGCAACGTCGCCTACGCCGTCTCGGGCTCCGCCCCGCTCGGACCGCGCCTCGGGCACTTCTTCCACAGCCTCGGCGTCGTCATCCTCGAGGGCTACGGCCTCACCGAGACGACCGCCCCCGCGACCGTGAACCTCGCGGACAAGTCGAAGATCGGCACGGTCGGCCCGGCGCTCCCCGGCGTGGGCGTCCGCCTGGCCGACGACGGCGAGATCGAGGTGCGTGGGATCAACGTGTTCAAGGAGTACTGGAACAACCCGGAGGCGACGGCCGAGGCGTTCAGCGAGGGCGGCTGGTTCCGTACCGGCGACATCGGCAGCTTCGACTCCGAGGGCTTCCTCACCATCACGGGTCGCAAGAAGGAGATCATCGTCACCGCCGGCGGCAAGAACGTCGCCCCGGCGGCCCTCGAGGACCCGATCCGCGCGAACCCGATCATCGGTCAGGTCGTCGTCGTCGGCGACCAGAAGCCGTTCATCTCGGCGCTCGTCACACTCGACTCGGAGATGCTGCCGACGTGGCTCGCCAACAACGGCCTCGCCGCCGACATGACGCTCGCGGATGCCGCGAAGAACGATGCCGTGCGCGCCGAGATCCAGCGAGCGGTCGATGCCGCCAACGCCCGTGTCTCCCGTGCGGAGTCGATCCGCAAGTTCACCGTGCTCGAGTCGGAGTGGACCGAGGCATCCGGCCACCTCACTCCGAAGCTCTCGATCAAGCGGAACGTGATCATGAACGACTTCGCGGACGAGATCTCGGCGATCTACGACGAGCCGGTGTCGACGACGAACGTCGCGATCGGCGGCTGAGCTCTCCCCGAGATCACCCCTCCGGAACAGGAGAGCCCTCTGCGCACGTCGCGCAGAGGGCTTTCTCGTTCGGAGAAGGAGGTCTCCGCGTCAGAACCAGTCGCTCTCGCGCACCTGGCGCATCGCCGTTCGCCGCGTCTCGGGATCGAGACGCGAGAGGTAGAGCTTGCCGTCGAGGTGGTCGGTCTCGTGCTGCAGAGCCTGCGCGAGCAGCCCCTCTCCTTCGAGCACGACCGGCGCGCCGTCGAGATCGATGCCCTCGACGCGAGCCCAGGGGTACCGCAGCGCGTCGTGCCAGAGGCCCGGCACCGACAGGCACCCCTCCCCCGTGGGCACGGGCTCTCCGCGCACCTCGGTGAGGACGGGGTTGATCACGTAGCCGATGTCGCCGTCGATGTTGTAGCTGAACGCCCGCAACGCGACACCGATCTGCGGCGCCGCGACGCCCGCGCGCCCGGGCAGTTCCACGGTCTCGACGAGGTCGGTCACGAGAGCGCGGACACCGTCGTCGATCTCGCCGATCGGTGCGCACACGGTGCGCAGCACGGGATCGCCGAAGATCCGGATCTCACGGACGGTCATGCGGATGCCTCCGTCCGCAGTCCTTCGACCAGCAGCGCGGCGAGCTGACGCGCCGCGAGACGCGTCTCGGGCTGCAGGTTCGCGAACACGATGGCGCCGCCGGCGGCGAGCTGCGCGTCGTAGGGCATCTGCACCACGCTGCGGACGCGGGAGGCGAAGTGCGCCTCCAGCTCGTTCACCCGCACGAGCGGCGTGCCGGGCGTGGAGTGGTTGAGCACGACGATCGCCTCGTGCGCGCGATCCTCGAACCCGTTCGTCTCCAACCAGGTCAGGGTCTCGGACGCCAAACGCGCCTCGTCGACGCTGAGACCCGAGACGATGACGATGCGGTCGGCGAGATCGAGCGTGGCCGCCATCACCGAGTGCACGATGCCCGTTCCGGTATCGGTGAGAACCAACGAATAGTAGTGCGCGGCCAGATCCGCCACGTCGCGGTAGTCGGTGTCGCTGAACGCTTCGGCGATGCGCGGATCGGTGTCAGAGGCGAGCACGTCGAGCCGCGTCGCATCGCGTGCGACGACCGCCGAGATGTCGTGGTACCCGGTCACCTGATCGTGGATGCGCACGAGATCGCGCACCGACTTCGTGTGCTGCGGACGCACGATCCGATCGGCGAGCGTTCCCCGGTCGGGATTCGCGTCGATCGCGATGACACGGTCGTCACGAGCATCCGCCAGCGCCATGCCCAGCAGAGCCGTGATCGCGGTCTTCCCCACCCCGCCCTTGCGGGAGAGCACCGGGACGAACCGGGCTCCGCCGGGCAGCGGAGCGGCGATCCGAGCGGAGAGCGCCTTGCGCTCGCGCGCGCGACGCCCGTCGCCGATGTTGATCCGTCGGCCGGAGATCGAGTACAGCAGGTGGCTCCAGGCGCCCTCGGGTTCGGGCTTCGTCACGCGATGCGGATCGAGCAGCCGGTCGGTCGTGAGCAGATCGGCGGATTCGCGATTCGCGCCGCTCAGATCGCCGAGACGCTTGGAGGTCAGCGTCACCTCCGGCGGAGCGGTGCGCGGTGCGACGGACTTCTTCGGGCTCTCCACGGGAGCGGTCTCCTTCACGGGGGTGGGAGCAGGCACCACGACGGGCGCGGACTCGGGCACGGGCTCGGGAACGGGCTCGGCCTCGGGAACAGGCTCGGCCTCGGCGACGACCTCCTCGACGGCGGCGGCGATCGGTGCGGAGGACACCGCGATGACGGCATCCTCCAGCACGATGTCGGCGATGACGGCCTCGTCGACCTCGCCGTCGATGACCTCTTCATCGGCGAGATCGTCATCGTGCTCCTGCGGCATGACGACGCTCACCTGGGCGGTTCCGCCGAGGATGCCGATGCCGGTCGTCGCGACGGACGCGGCGTCGTCGAGCACCCCCATCGCGTCGTCCTCGCGGGGATCAGGGGTGTTCTTCGGGGTCACTGTCTCGCTCCAAGCATGCGCAGGCGAGGGCGCGCCACATCGTGCGCTGCCCCCGCCCGGACAAGGTTAGTGCGCGGGACGGATGACGACCAAAAGATCGCCGGCGTCGACCTGCTGCGTCGACGAGATCGCGTGGCGCTCGACGACGCCGTCGACGGGTGCCGTGATCGCGGCCTCCATCTTCATCGCCTCGATCGACGCGACGGGCTCACCGGCTCGGACCGTGGCCCCGATCTCGGCCTTCAGGGTGACGACTCCCGAGAACGGAGCGGCGACCTGACCGG
Source organism: Microbacterium sp. NPDC087868 (assembly GCF_044900755.1). Lineage (NCBI taxonomy): Bacteria > Bacillati > Actinomycetota > Actinomycetes > Micrococcales > Microbacteriaceae > Microbacterium > Microbacterium sp. NPDC087868. The sequence continues at coordinate 44,562 of NZ_JBJDNO010000001.1, read as the reverse complement.
GAACGGAGGTGTCGGCCTTCTCGACATCGTGGGCGTCGACGGAGATCGCGCGATCCCGCACGAAGACCGGTCGGAGCTGGCCGTTGAGAGTCGTCATCACGGTGCGGATGCCGCGGTCATCGGCGTCGCCGATCGCCTCGAGCCCGACGTACAGTTGCACGCCACGGTCGATCTCGACCAGATGCTCCTGCCCCGCCACGAGGCCGTACAGGTAGTCGCTGGTGTCGAGCACCGACAGATCGCCGAAGAGCTCGCGCATCTGGCTGAACTCCTGCATCGGCGCCGGGAAGAGCAGGGTGTTCAGTCGCGCCCGCCGCGTCGCGCTGTCGCCCGCGAGGGCCGACTCGTCGTCGGCCGTGAGGTCGGTCAACCCGACGCGGACCGTGCGTCCCGCGAGCACCTTCGATCGGAACGGCTCCGGCCATCCGCCCGGCAGGTCGCCGAGCTCTCCGGCCATGAAGCCGACGACCGAGTCCGGCACGTCGTACTTCTCGGGGTTCGCCTCGAAATCGGCCGGGTCGGCCTTCACCGCGGCGAGGTGCAGGGCGAGATCGCCGACCACCTTCGACGAGGGCGTGACCTTCGGCACGCGACCGAGGATCCGGTCGGCGGCGGCGTACATGTCCTCGATCAGCTCGAAGTCGTCGGCGAGGCCGAGCGCTTTGGCCTGCTGACGCAGATTCGAGAGCTGGCCGCCCGGGATCTCGTGGTGGTACACGCGCCCCGTGGGCCCCGGGAGACCCGACTCGAACGGCGCGTACTGATGCCGTACGGCTTCCCAGTACGGCTCGAGATCCGAGACGCCCGCGAGATCGATGCCGCTGTCGCGGTCGGTGTGTGCGAGCGCGGCGACCAGCGCCGACAGCGAGGGCTGGCTCGTCGTGCCCGACAGCGGCGCGGATGCGGCATCCACCGCGTCCACACCGGCCGCGCTGGCGGCCAGGAGCGTGGCGAGTTGCCCGCCCGGGGTGTCGTGCGTGTGCAGGTGCACCGGGAGGTCGAAGCGCTCGCGTAGCGCGGAGACGAGTTTCGCGGCGGCCGCCGGACGCAGCAGGCCCGCCATGTCCTTGATGGCGATGATGTGCGCCCCGGCATCGACGATCTTCTCGGCGAGGCCGAGGTAGTAGTCGAGCGTGTAGAGGTCCTCGGCCGGATTCAACAGGTCGCCGGTGTAGCAGAGCGCGACCTCCGCGACCGCCGTCCCGGTGCGCCGGACCGCCGCGATCGCCGGACGCATCTGCTCGACATCGTTGAGGGCGTCGAAGATGCGGAAGATGTCGACACCGCTCGCGGCGGCCTCGGCCACGAAGGCATCGGTGACGGCCGTCGGGTACGGCGTGTAGCCGACCGTGTTCCGCCCGCGGAGAAGCATCTGGATCGCCACGTTCGGGAGTTCCGCGCGCAGCTTGTCGAGGCGCGCCCAGGGGTCCTCGCCCAGGAACCGGAGCGCGACGTCATAGGTCGCCCCGCCCCATGCCTCGACCGAGAGCAGGCCCGGTGTCAGTCGAGCGACGTAGGGAGCGGCCGCGACGAGGTCCTTCGTGCGCACTCGCGTGGCGAGCAGCGACTGATGCGCATCGCGGAAGGTGGTCTCGGTGATCGCCAGCGCGCTCTGCGCGCGCAGTTCGGCCGCGAACCCTTCCGGTCCGAGTTCGAGGAGGCGCTGACGCGAGCCGGGCACCGGCTCGGCGGCGAGGTCGATCGCCGGCAGCTTCGTGCGGGGATCGACGGCCCCCGGGTGCGCACCGTTCGGCTTGTTGACGGTGACGTCGACCAGCCAGTTGAGGATCTTGGTGCCGCGGTCCTTCGACACCCGTCCGCGCAGCAGTTCGGGACGCTCGTCGATGAACGAGGTGCTGAGGTCACCGGCGACGAAGGCGTCGTCGTCGAGCAGCGCCTGCAGGAACGGGATGTTCGTCGAGACGCCGCGGATGCGGAACTCCGCCAGCGCACGACGCGCACGGGCGACCGCCGCGGGGAAGTCGCGCCCGCGGCAGGTCAGCTTCGACAGCATCGAATCGAAGTGGGGGCTGATCTGCGCTCCCTGGTGCACCGTTCCACCGTCGAGACGGATGCCGGCGCCGCCGGGCGATCGGTACGTCGTGATCTTCCCCGTGTCCGGGCGGAAGCCCTGCGTGGGATCCTCGGTCGTGATCCGGCACTGGAGGGCCGCACCCCGCAGCTGCAGGTTCTGCTGCTGCAGGCCGAGCTCCGCCAGCGTCTGACCGGAGGCGATGCGCATCTGGCTCTGGACGAGGTCGACATCGGTGACCTCTTCGGTGACCGTGTGCTCGACCTGGATCCGCGGGTTCATCTCGATGAAGACGACCTCACCCGCCCGCTCCCCGGCGGTCTCGAGCAGGAACTCGACCGTGCCGGCGTTCTCGTACCCGATCGACCGCGCGAAGGCGACGGCGTATCCGTGCAGGGCGGTGCGGATGCCGTCGTCGAGGTTCGGCGCCGGGGCGATCTCGACGACCTTCTGATGACGGCGCTGCACCGAGCAGTCGCGCTCGAAGAGGTGCACCGTCTCACCGGTCTTGTCGGCGAGGATCTGCACCTCGATGTGACGGGGACGCACCACGGCCTGCTCGAGGAACATCCGCGGGTCGCCGAAGGCGCTGTCCGCTTCGCGCATCGCCTCGGCGAGTGCGGGGGCGAGCTCGGCGGCGCTCTCGACGCGACGCATTCCGCGCCCTCCACCGCCGGCCACGGCCTTCGCGAAGAGGGGGAAACCGATGTCGGCGGCCTGCGACACCAGCGCCTCGACGTCGGCGGATGCCTCGGTCGAGCGCAGCACGGGCACACCGGCCTCGACGGCGTGGCGCTTGGCTTCGACCTTGTTGCCGGCCATCTCGAGCACGGCGGCGGGCGGACCGATGAACACGATGCCGTTGGCGGCGGCCTTCTCGGCCAGCTCCGGGTTCTCGGACAGGAAGCCGTAGCCGGGGTAGATCGCGTCGGCGCCGGACTCGAGCGCGACGCGGATGATCTCGTCGACGTTCAGGTACGCGCGCACCGGATGCCCGCGCTCGCCGATCTCGTAGGCCTCGTCCGCCTTGAGGCGGTGCACGGAGCCCCGATCCTCATGCGGGAAGACCGCGACGGTCCTGGCTCCGACTTCGTAGGCCGCGCGGAAGGCACGGATCGCGATCTCGCCGCGGTTGGCCACAAGGATCTTCTGGAACATGCACACCTCTGGGAGCTCGATGTGCGCGTGGATGCGCGCACATGGGGCGGGGCTGAGTGTCCCCCCAGACTAGGGCAAGGTAACGTGGAGTCCGTGCACGTACTCAGCGTCAGCTCTCTCAAGGGAGGCGTCGGCAAGACGACCGTGACCCTCGGCCTGGCCTCAGCGGCCTTCGCCCGGGGCGTCCGTACTCTCGTCGTCGACCTCGACCCGCAGTCCGATGTGTCCACCGGCATGGACATCCAGGTGGCAGGACGACTCAACATCGCCGACGTCCTGGCGAACCCGAAGGAGAAGGTCGTCCGCCAGGCGATCACCTCCAGCGGCTGGGCGAAGGTGCACCCCGGCACGATCGACGTGCTCATCGGCAGCCCGTCGGCGATCAACTTCGACGGCCCGCACCCCAGCGTGCGCGACGTGTGGAAGCTCGAAGAGGCCCTCGCGGCCGTCGAGGCCGACTACGACCTCGTTCTCATCGACTGCGCGCCGTCGCTCAACGCCCTCACGCGTACGGCCTGGGCCGCGAGCGACCGCGTGATGGTCGTCACCGAGCCCGGCCTGTTCTCGGTGGCCGCGGCCGACCGCGCCCTGCGCGCGATCGAGGAGATCCGCCGCGGACTCTCCCCCCGTCTGCAGCCGTTGGGCATCGTCGTGAACCGCGTGCGCCCGCAGTCGATCGAGCACCAGTTCCGCATCAAGGAACTGCGCGACATGTTCGGACCGCTCGTCCTCTCCCCCCAGCTCCCCGAGCGCACGTCGCTCCAGCAGGCGCAGGGCGCCGCCAAGCCGCTGCACATCTGGCCGGGCGACTCGGCGCAGGAACTCGCCGCCGACTTCGACCAGCTCCTCGATCGCATCATCCGAACGGGGCGCATCCCGGTCCCCGAGACCGGACAGCAGGCGTAACGCCTCGCAGACATGAGAAACGGCCATCCTCGACGAGGGTGGCCGTTCTTGTGTCCGGTCGGACGGTGGGTCAGGCGGAGCGCTTCGAGCGGCGGCTGGCCAGCTCGTCGACGGGGTCCGGAGCCGTGGGGTCGAACTCCACCAGGGTGGACTCGACCTCGCGGAGCACCTTACCCACGGCGATACCGAACACGCCCTGGCCGCGGCTGACGAGGTCGATGACCTCGTCGTTCGAGGTGCAGAGGTACACCGAGGCACCGTCGCTCATGAGCGTGGTGCCGGCGAGATCGCGGATGCCGGCGCGACGCAGCTCTTCGACCGCGGTGCGGATCTGCTGCAGCGAGATACCGGTGTCGAGAAGGCTCTTCACGAGCTTGAGGACGAGGATGTCGCGGAAACCGTAGAGACGCTGCGAACCCGACCCGCTGGCGCCGCGGACGGTCGGAACGACCAGTTCCGTGCGCGCCCAGTAGTCGAGCTGGCGGTAGGTGATGCCGGCGGCACGAGCGGCGACCGCTCCGCGGTATCCGACCTCGTCGTCCATCGCCGGGAGACCGTCGGTGAAGAGGAGTTCGGGCACGAACCGCGGGTCGCCTGTGAGCTCATCCGCATTCATTTCAAATCCTCCCTGGAACGGTTACCTCCACGCTAGAGCAGCACCCCCGGGGCGGCAACGACATCCGCGACACCGCGAAGGTGTGTCGCAATCAGTTCGTTACGAAAGGACGCGCGTGAGCGCTTCCTTGACGAAGAGCCCGCGGACCTCGTCGATCTTCGACGCCAGTTCCGGCGCCAATTCGCTCGCCTTGGCGCGCGATGCGGCGTCGGTCCGCCGCAGCAGCGCGGAGAGCGCGGACTCGATGAGAGCGACCTCGCGGTCCGCCCCCTGACGCAGTGCGCGCAAGTGCCGCGGCTCGATGCCGTGACGGTCGAGGGCGACCAATCCGCGCAGCAGAGCGACCGTGGCTTCGGGGTATGTCTCCTGCGCGGTGATGACACCGGTGCTGATCGCGTCGTTCAGCAGCTGAGGGCCCGCACCCGCCGCGGAGAGCAGCTCGGTACGGCGGTAGCGGCGCGGCGTCGGGGTGATCGACGGCGGAGGCGTAAGGGCAGCGGACTCCGTGCTCGCCTCGTCCAGCTGCTCGCGGATCACGCTCAGCGGAAGGTAGTGATCGCGCTGGAGCGTGAGACCGAGACGCAGGCGCTCGATGTCGGCCTGCGAGAACTTGCGGTAGCCCGACTCCGTGCGCGAGGGGGTGACGATGCCCTGCACCTCGAGGAACCGCAGCTTGCTGGAGGTGAGATCGGGGAAATCGGGCGTCAGACGTGCGAGGACCTGACCGATGCTCAGAAGACCCGCGGACGCAGATCGTTCGCGGGCCGGGGAAGCCGCCATCAGGCGTTGGCCGCTGCGCGGTCGACCGGGGAGGCGAAGAAGTTCAGCCGGAACTTGCCGACGCGCACCTCTGCTCCGTCGACCAGGGGGCTGCGGTCGAACCGCTCGCCGTTGACGTACGTGCCGTTCAGCGACCGCTGATCGATGATCTCGAACGCCGCGCCGTTCCGAGTGACCTCGGCGTGCCGACGTGAGACCGTCACGTCGTCGAAGAAGATGTCGGCCTCGGGGTGACGCCCGATCGTGGTCACGTCGGTGTCGAGGAGGTAGCGTGCACCCGCCAGCGCGCCGGAGCGCACCAGCAACAACGCGGATCCGGAGGGAAGCGCGGCGATCGCCGACTGCTCGACCTCGGTCAGTTCCACGCCGAAGGGAACGAACGACAGGTCGGAATCGTGCCCGAACGTCTGCGTCACGTCGTGCTTCTGCTCGCCGGATCGGTGAATCGCCGCTTCTGCGGCCGGTCGGCTCTCGCTGTCTGTCACTTTGCCCTCCTGATCGTCCAGACTATCGGATGCCGAGGCCCCCGCGGGAGCCGCATCCACAGTCGATTCCCACATTCAGGCATCGCACACCGGATATTCCTAGGGTGGTGGGGTGCAGACCACCATCCTCCGGCGCTCGACCGCGCCCTTCGCTCTCGCCGCGGCCCTTCTCGCCGCCTTCCTCGTGCTCTTCGCGCCCCTGTCGGCTTCGGCCCACGACGACCTGATCTCCTCGTCTCCGGCGGCGGACTCGACGGTTGATGTGCTCCCTCCGGAGATCGTCCTGACGTTCAGCGCTGATTTGATCAGCGGCGGGAACGGAACTGAAGTGCGGGTTCTCGACGCGAACGAGAATCTGGTCTCGAACGGAGACCCCATGGTCGAAGGAGCGACCGTAACCCAGCCGTTGCTCGCCGAGGCCGACTCCGGCCTGTACCGCGTGCAGTGGCGGGTGGTCTCCAGCGACGGGCATCCAACGTCGAAGGAGTTCACCTTCACGGTCACCAACAGCACCATGCCGACCGCCGATCCGACGCCGACCGCGACGGAGTCGGCTTCCGCACCCTTCGCGTCCCCGACCGCGACCGCAACGCCCACCGCGACGCCGACCCTCACGGCCGAGGACCCCGCGGACGCCGCATCCTCACCGGCCTGGATCTGGATCCTCGTCGTCCTCGGCATCCTGGTGATCGCCGCGGGGATCACGCTCGCCGTCATCCTCGCCCGGCGTCGCCGCAGCGCCTCACCGGCCGGTTCCGACGACTCCGCGGCGCGATAGGCTTAACGCATGCCTCATTACGACGTCGTCATCCTCGGTGCAGGTCCTGGTGGATACGTCGCTGCGGTTCGCAGCGCGCAGCTCGGCCTGTCCACCGCCATCATCGAGGAGAAGTACTGGGGTGGTGTCTGCCTCAACGTCGGCTGCATCCCCTCCAAGGCCCTCCTGAAGAACGCGGAGATCGCCCACACCCTGAAGCACAAGGCCGATTTCTTCGGCATCTCGGGCGAGTTCTCGCTCGACTACGGCAAGGCGTTCGAACGCAGCCGTGTCGTGGCCGACGGCCGCGTCAAGGGCATCCACTTCCTGATGAAGAAGAACAAGGTCACCGAGTACGACGGCCGCGGCACGTTCACCGGCCCGAAGGCCATCTCGGTCGCCAAGTCCGACGGCACGACCGAAGAGGTCACCTTCGACAACGTCATCATCGCGACCGGTTCGACGGTGCGCCTGCTCCCCGGCGTCACGCTCAGCGAGAACGTGGTCACCTACGAAGAGCAGATCATGAGCCGCGAGCTCCCCGAATCGATCGTCATCGTCGGTGCCGGCGCGATCGGCATGGAGTTCGCCTACGTCATGACGAACTACGGCGTGAAGGTCACGATCATCGAGTTCCTCGACCGTGCCCTCCCCAACGAGGACGCCGACGTCTCGAAGGAGATCGCCAAGCAGTACAAGAACTACGGCGTCGACATCCTCACCTCGACCAAGGTCGAGACGGTCGTCGACAACGGTTCGTCCGTCACGGTCACCTACACCGGCAAGGACGGCCAGTCCGGCTCGATCGAGGCCTCGAAGGTGCTCATGTCGATCGGCTTCGCCCCGCGCGTCGAAGGCTTCGGCCTCGAGAAGACCGGTGTCGAGCTCACCGAGCGCGGCGCGATCGCGATCGACGACCACATGCGCACCAACGTCGAGGGCATCTACGCCATCGGCGACGTGACCGCCAAGTTGCAGCTCGCCCACGTGGCCGAGGCGCAGGGTGTCGTCGCCGCCGAGACCATCGGCAACGCCGAGACCATGACCCTCGGCGACTACCGCATGATGCCGCGCGCGACGTTCTGCTCGCCGCAGGTGGCGTCGTTCGGCCTCACCGAGCAGCAGGCGAAGGACGAGGGGCGCGACATCAAGGTCGTCAGCTTCCCGTTCATGGCCAACGGCAAGGCGCACGGCCTCGGTGAGCCGGTCGGCTTCGTCAAGCTCATCGCCGACGCCGAGCACCTCGAACTCATCGGCGCCCACATGATCGGCCCCGATGTCTCGGAGCTGCTGCCCGAGCTGACGCTGGCCCAGAAGTGGGACCTCACCGCGCTCGAGCTGGCGCGCAATGTGCACACGCACCCGACGCTGTCGGAGGCACTGCAGGAGGGCTTCCACGGCCTCGCAGGACACATGATCAACTTCTGATCACCCGCGCCTCTCGAAGGCGCCGTCACGAAGGCCCGGTCCGCGCTCGCGCGACCGGGCCTTCGTGCGTATGGCGGCCGTGCATGCTCAGCCGAGCGGATGCTCCCACCGCAGTTCGAGCCGAGCCGGCAGCGCCGATCGCACGCGCCACCCCTCGGTGGTCACCGCGTCGAGCTCAGCCGCGGTGTAGGAGCGGCGGATGCTGCGCAGGCCGTCGATCCGGATGAACGAGTCCGCGAGGAGGTTCTTCGCGAACAGCGCCGTGCCCGCGGCGTAGAGCGCATAGGCGGCGCGTCCCCGCGCGATGTCCTGATGTGCGACGACGCCACCCGGCTCCACCAGCTTCTCGCTGTCGCGGAGGAGAGCCGTGAGTTCGGCGGAGTCGAGGTGGTGGAGTAGATGATTCGAGACGACGATATCGAACCGCTCTCCGGCATCCGCCAGCGTCGCGCTGTCTGCGCACCGGTAGTCGACCCCGGCCGTGCCGTCATGGGCGCGTGCCCAGTCGATCGCCCGCTCGTCCGGGTCGAGCGCCGTGATCCGAGCCGACAGCCCGTCTCGTCGCAGGCGTCCCGCCAGATACCGGCAGAGGTCTCCCCCGCCCGCCCCGATGTCGAGGATCCGCACCTCGCCTCGTCGTGCGCGCGGTCGTACGTGCCGCCGATAGAGCAGCCCCGGTCGCGACACCAACGCGTTGACGACCGCGAAGCGCCGATACGTGCGCTCGAGCATCCGCAGATCGGCTTCGGGGTCGTCCATGAGTTCTCGCAGGCCGACCGCCCGCTCCCGGAGGTCAGGCGCCATGACCGCGCGGCGTCTCGACCGTCATCAGCGCGCTCTCCGCGGTGAGCCCCGGGCCGAAGGCCATCGCCGCGACACGATCTCCGCGCTGCGCGCCCTCCTCCTCGAGGATGCGCTTGAGTACGAACAGGATGGTGGCGCTCGACATGTTGCCGTTCTCGCGCAGCACGGCGCGCGCCGGATGCAGCTGTGCGTCGCTCAGATGGAGACGCTCCTGGATCCGGTCGAGGATGCTGCGTCCCCCGGGATGGATCGCCCAGTGCGCGACCCGCTCGCCGATCGCGCCCTCCTCGAACGCGATCGACATGTCGTGCTCCCCGACGTACAGCGGGCGCAGCGCTCCGAGAATGGTCTCGCCGATGATCTGCGGCACAGCGGTCGAGAGGATCATCTCGAAGCCCTCGTCACCGATCGTCCAGGCCATGTCCTTCTCGCCCTCCGGCGCGATGGCGGTGTGGAAACGGTCGAGACTCAGCGCCGGCACCTTCGACGGCAGCTGGCGGGCCGTGACGATACCGGCCGCCCCTCCGTCGGCGAACAGCGAGGTCGCGACGATCGTGTCGGGGTCGTCGGAAGACCGCAGATGCAGGGTGCAGAGCTCGACACTCACGACGAGGACGACGGCATCCGGATCCGCCGTGCAGAACTGGCTCGCCGCGCGCAGGGCCGGCATGGCGGCGTAGCAGCCCATGAAACCGAAATGGAAGCGCTGCACGCTGTCGGCCAGTCCGAGGGCGCGCACGATCTCGTACTCGGGTCCCGGGGCATGGAAGCCCGTGCACGAGACGGTGATCACGTGCGTCACATCGGATGCCTGAAGGTCGGGATCCTCCTCGATCGACCGCTGCGCGACCTCCACGAACAGCCTCGTCGACTCGCGCACGTAGATGTCGTTGCGCGCCCGGGTGCCCGGCGCGAGCAACTGGCGCGTCGCCGGGGCGAAGAACACGGGCTCGTCCGTCTCGTGCAGCGGCGAGAACTCCTCGATCACGGTGTGTCGGGTGTCGATGCCCGAGCCGTCGAAGGATGCCGTGACGATCCGCTGCGCGAGCCGCCCGAGACCGGGCTGCTGCGCGAAGACGTCTCTCACCGCGTCCTGCGCGATGACGGTGTCGGGAACGATCGTCTGCAGCGAGCGCAGGACGGCGGGACGGCTCATGGTGTCACTCAAGCACGCGGCCTGTTCCCGGGGGAAGGGGGTTGTGCCGTGTCGCGACCTCTGCGAAGGCTCAGAAGCCGAGTGCGCGGGCGAGCTTCGATCCGGAAGAGGCGTCGCGCCCGCCGGCCGTGCGCACCGCGGCCTCGACCGCGGAGAAGAAAGCCTCGCGCCCGTCGGCGTCCGCGGGCGCGGCCGGCCCCAGCTCCATCTCCCACTCGCGCCACGCGCGCTCGACCCCCTGACGGAGGTCGGTGGCGCGGACCCTGTCGTCGACGAACTCGGCGATCACGCCGTCGGGTCCGGTGAGGAGATACGCGGTCCGGTCATTGCGGATGCGCGCCAGGGGCGTCAACGGGTCGGTGGCCCAACGGGCGACCGTGGCGGCGACGGCATCCGGGATGCCCTCGCCGTCTCCGAGCGGCCATCCCAGCTCGAGCCGGCCGTCGCCCTCGCGCGGACCCTTGACGTGCCAGCCCGCATCGGGACCGCCGGTGCGTCGACGCAGCGCCACTCCGGAGCGCGACAGCGTCCCGTCGGCCGTATCGAAGTACTGGGCGTCGAGGTCGCGGGACTCACCGTCCGTGACGGTGTCGACTCCGGGGATCGCGTCCCAGCGAGGGAGCGGCGTCGCATCGTCGACGTCGAACTTGCGCTCGACCTCGACGGTGCGAGACGGCTCAGTCATCGTTGGACGTGAGGTCCTCGAGGGACTCGTCGTACCAGTAGTCGATCTCGGTGGGGCCGTCGTCGGAGCCGGTGTTCTGCGGCTCGCCGCGACGGTTGTACACCACCTGCGTCTCGCTGTAGGGGACGATCAGCTTGTCGTCCGCGTCGCCGAGGGGAATGATCTGCCCGTCCAGCGGGCCGCCGTGAAGTCGTGCGAGTGCCATGCCCTCACCCTATCGCCGCGCTCCGACCTTCGGGCGGAGAACCGGCGGGTCCGGGTCAGACGGCGAGGACACCGAGCACCGCACCCACGATCATCCAGGGACCGAAGGCGATGCGCGTGGTGCGATCGGCCCGCCGGAGCGCCATGAGCCCCAGGGAGTACAGCGCGCCGAGCACGAAAGCGGATGCCGCGCCCACCGCGAGGGCCGTCCATCCGTGCCAGGCCAGCACCAGGCCGATCACGGCCGCGAGCTTCACGTCGCCGCCTCCCATGCCCGAGCGACTCAGCAGACGCAGCAGTGCGTAGAAGCCGCCGAGCACGATCATGCCCAGGAGCGCGCGGATCGACGGCGCCCGGTCGCCGGTCGCGAGTGCATCGACGAGTGCGAGCAGCAGGAGTCCCGCGAGGGTCGGGAGCACGATGCGATCGGGCAGGCGGTGGGTGCGCGCGTCGATGACGAGCAGCCACCCGCCGATGCCGAGCAGCATGAGGTGGACGAGCCCGACGAGGGCGAAGCGCGTATCCATCCCGGAAGGCTAGGAGATTCCGGTTCCGTCCCGCGGGGCGCTGTGGATAACCTCGGCCTGCCGTCCGGACGCCCGTTCGCGCAATGTCCGATGTACGAATTAGTATCGACTCCATCACTTGATTAATTCGAATATTTGTTCGAGGATGGAAACCATGGGGATCGGGCTCGATGCGGTGACCGCGCTCTCTCCGAACAGCGATGCGCGTGCGGGAGAGGTGCTTCGTCTGCGCCGCGAGATCAGTCGGATGCAGCGTCGCCGCAGCGACCAGGCGGTGCTCCCGCTCGACCCCGCTCTCTCCTCCATCCTCCCCGACGAAGGCCTCCTCGCAGGCACCGCGTACACGCTCTCCCCCTCACCGAGCCTCGTCCTCGCTCTGTTGAGCGCGGCATCGCAGAAGGGGCACTGGTGCGCCGTCGTCGGTATGCCGACGCTCGGCGTCGAGGCGGCCGCGGGCTTCGGAATCGATCTCGACCGGCTGATCCTGGTGCCCGATCCCGGCGATCGCTGGTTCGCCGCGACCTCCGCCCTCGCCGAAGTCGTGCCGCTGATCGCCGTGCACCCCGGAACACGATTGCGCGACGCCGACGTCTCCCGCCTGAGCGCCCGGCTGCGCGATCGTGGCTCCACGTTGCTCGTCACCGGCGTCTGGCCGCAGAGCGAGGGGTCCATCCGCGTGCACGACCCGCAGTGGAACGGCCTCGGCGCGGGCTGGGGGCTGCTGTCCGACCGCACGGTGACCGTGACCGCGCAGACCCGCCGACGTCCGCTCGCTTCCAGCGTTCGCGTGCGACTGCCCGGGCGTGACGGTGCGCTCGAGTCCGTGACGACCGAGCTCGCCGCGCTCCCCTCTCTGCCTGCGCGCACGCAGAGCCCTGCGCCGGCGCCCGAGCTCCTCCGTTGGGCGGAGGCCGGATGAGCGCCCCTCTCCGCGTCCTGGTGCTGTGGTTCCCCGACTGGCCGCTGCGCGCCGCACTGGGCGACGCGCTCCCGCACCCGCCGACGGCCCTGATGCAGGCGAACATCGTCGTCGCCTGCACCGCTTCCGCCCGCGAGCACGGAGTGCGGGTCGGGCAGCGCCGTCGCGAGGCGCAGGGGCGCCTCTCCTCCCTGCGCGTGCTCCCCCACGACCCCGACCGCGACGAGCGTGCTTTCCTCCCCGTACTGCAGCTCATCGAGGAGCACGCCCCCGGCGTCACACTGCTGCGACCAGGACTCGCGGTGCTCCGCGCTCGCGGGATCTCCCGCTATCACGGCGGAGAGGAGGCTGCCGCGGCCTGGCTCGTGACGCAGCTCACCGAGGCCGGGTTCCCCGAGGTGCGCATCGGCGTCGGCGACGGCCCCTTCACCGCCGAGACCGCCGCCCGCGGGCCGCAGCGCTGCACCGTCGTGCCGCCGGGTGAGGCTCGGGAGTTCCTCGCGCCGTTCCCCGTGCAGGTGCTGCGCGACGAGCAGATCACCGGCCTCCTCCTCCGCCTCGGGGTCCGCACCCTCGGAGAGTTCGCTGCCCTCAGCCCCGTCGACGTGCGCGATCGCTTCGGCGAGCGCGGCGCCCGTCTCCGGGCGCTGGCCGCGGGCGCGGACTCGCAGCGCCTCGTGCCCCGCCCTCCCGACCCCGAACTGATGCGGAGCGTGGAGTTCGAGACCCCATTGGGTGGCGCGGATCAGGTGGCCTTCGCCGTGCGGCAGACGGCCGATGCGGTGATGCTCGCGCTGGGCGAGGCATCCGTCGTCTGCACCGAGGTGCGCATCGACCTGACCGACGACAACGGGCAGGTGTTCTCCCGACCGTGGCTGCACCCCTCGTGCTTCGACGCCTCCGACCTGGTCGACCGGGTGCGCTGGCAGCTGGAGGCGCTGGCGGCGCAGACCGCGAAGGATCCCGTCGACGAGGCACGGGCGTTCGGCGGGATCTCGGCGGTGCGGATCGTGCCGGTCGCGGTCGATGACGCCGCTCACCACCAGCCGGGGCTCTTCGGCTCCGGCACGGACGAACGCCTGCACCACGCCGTGTCTCGCGTGCAGACCATGCTGGGGCACGAGGGCGTGGTCACCGCCGCGCTCGCCGGCGGACGGTGGCTCGCCGACCGCCAGGTGCTCACTCCCTGGGGTGAGCGCGCGGTCGCTCCGCGCGACCCCGCATCCCCCTGGCCCGGGAGCCTGCCCGATCCGTTTCCCGCCGAGGTCTTCCGCCCGCCCCGTCCCCTCGGGGTCACCGGAGCCGACGGTGCCGCGATCCGCATCGATGAACGCGGCGCACTCTCCTCCGACCCCGCGTTCATCGACGGCACCGCCGTGCACGCGTGGGCAGGACCCTGGCCCGTTCACGAGCGTCGCTGGGCCTCGGGCGGAGGTAAGAAGGGGCATCGCTTCCAGGTCATCGATGACCGGGATCGCGCCTGGCTGGTGTTCTGCGCCGGTGGGCGCTGGTGGGCCGAGGGGCGGTACCGCTGATGGGCTTCCACAACCCGCCGCTGAAGTGGGGCGAGCTGGCTCGCACTCTGAGCGGCGAGCCACCGCCCGCGAGCGCCGAGCCCTCCGGGGCGCGGGCCGACCCTGGCCCGGTGAGCAGGCGACGCAAGAGTATCCCGCCGTCGTCCGTGCCGCGCCCCGATGACGCCGTGCCCTACGCAGAGTTGCACGCCCACTCCTCGTACTCGTTCCTCGACGGCGCGTCCTCCCCCGAGGCGCTCCTGATCGAGGCCGAGCGCCTCGGACTCAGCGCCCTCGCGCTCACCGACCACGACGGCTTCTACGGTGCCGCGCGCTTCGCCGAGGTCGCCGAGCTCATGGACGTTCGGCTGCAGACCGTCTTCGGAGCAGAACTGTCGCTCGATCTCCCGGCCCCGCAGCGCGGCATGCCCGATCCGGCCGGCGAGCACCTGCTCGTCCTCGCCCGCGGGATGGAGGGCTACCACCGGCTCTCCGGAGTCATCACCGCCGCGCAGCTGCGGGGCGGGGAGAAGGGGCGCCCCGTCTACGATCTCGACGAGCTCGCGGCGAGCGCCGGAGGCCACTGGACCATCCTGACCGGATGCCGCAAAGGTGCGGTGCGTCAGGGGCTCGAACGCGGTGACGCCCGGGAGCCGTTGCAGCACCTCGTCGACCTCTTCGGCCCAGAGCACGTCGCCGTCGAGCTCTTCGACCACGGAGATCCGCTCGACACCCGTCGCAACGACGTGCTCGCGGAGTTGGCGGGACGGATGCACCTCCCCGTCGTCGCGACGAACAATGTGCACTACGCCGTCCCCCAGCAGGCGCCGCTCGCCGAGGCCGTCGCCGCGGTCCGGGCGGTGCGCAGCATGGATGAGCTCGATGGATGGCTCCCCGCGCACGGGGGCGCGCATCTGCGCAGCGGCGCCGAGATGACGGCGCGCTTCCGGCGGTACCCCGGAGCCATCTCCTCGGGTCTCGAGCTGGCCGCGGCATCCGCCTTCCCCCTGCGTCTCGCCCGCCCCGCCCTTCCCCGGCAGAGGGTCCCCGAGGGGCACACCCCGATGAGCTGGCTGCGCCGACTCGTCTGGGACGCCGTGCCCTCGAAGTACCCCCGTATCGACGACGCCGGGCGGAGTCGGATCGAACGCGAACTGAACGTGATCGAGGAGAAGGATTTTCCCGGCTACTTCCTCATCGTTCACGGCATCGTCGCCGAGGCCCGTCGCCGAGGCATCCTCTGCCAGGGGCGCGGGTCGGCCGCGGCGAGCGCGGTCTGCTACCTGTTGGGGATCACCGCCGTCGACCCCATCCTGTACGGGCTGCCCTTCGAGAGGTTCCTCGCGACGACCCGTCAGGAGGAGCCCGACATCGACGTCGACTTCGACTCACGACGCCGGGAGGAGATCATCCAGTGGGTGTACGCCGAGTACGGCCGGGAGCGCGCCGCACAGGTGGCGAACGTGATCCAGTACCGGCCGAAGAACGCCGTGCGCGACATGGCCAGGGCGCTCGGGCACTCCCCCGGACAGCAGGACTCGTGGTCGCGGCAGGTCGACGGCTGGGGTGCCGGGCTGGAGCCCGCAGAAGGGCACGACATCCCCGAGAACGTTCTCGCCTACGCCGGTGAGCTGATGAAGGCGCCGCGCCACCTCGGCATCCATTCGGGCGGGATGGTGCTCACGGCACGTCCGGTCGGCGAGGTCGTTCCGGTCGAGCACGCACGCATGGAGAACAGGACCGTCATCCAATGGGACAAGGACGACGCGGCGTTCATGGGCCTGGTGAAGTTCGACCTGCTGGGTCTCGGGATGCTGGCGGCCCTGCAGCACTGCTTCGACCTGATCCACGAGGCGACGGGCGAGCTCTGGACGCTCGAAACCCTGCCCAAGGAGGAGCCCGGCGTCTACGACATGCTCTGCCGCGCCGACTCGATCGGTGTCTTCCAGGTGGAGTCCCGGGCGCAGATCGGGTTGCTGCCCCGCTTGCAACCACGGAGCTTCTACGACCTCGCGATCCAGATCGCCCTCATCCGTCCGGGCCCCATCCAGGGCGGGGCGGTGCACCCGTTCGTGCAGCGCAAGATGGCGAAGGACAGGGTCGACGAGGAGAACAGGGAACGCGCGGCCCGAGGTGAGGCGCCCGTCGACTTCCCGATCCCCTATCCGCACGCGGATCTCGAGCCGATCCTGAAGCGCACCTTGGGCATCCCGATCTTCCAGGAACAGCTGATCCAGATGGCGACCGCGGTCGGCGACTGCACGGCCGACGAGGCCGACCTGCTCCGTCGGGCGATGGGATCCAAGCGCGGCCTGGAGAAGATCGAGAAGGTGCGCGAGAAGCTCTATGCGGGCATGGCACGACGCGGACTCGATGAGGCGGCATCCGATCGCATCTACGCGCAGATCCAGGCGTTCGCGAACTTCGGCTTCGCGGAGTCGCACTCCCTGTCGTTCGCCCTCCTGGTCTACGCCAGCTCTTGGCTGAAGCTGCACTATCCCGCTGCCTTCCTCGCCGGCCTCCTGCGTTCGCAGCCCATGGGGTTCTACTCCGCGGCGACGCTGACGGCGGATGCCCGTCGGCACGGCGTGGAGGTGCGGCGCCCCGATCTGCAGGTCTCCGGGGCCACCGAGACGCTCGAACCGCTCACCGGAGCAGAGGGCCGGATGCCGACGGGCCGCGACTCCTGCCGCGTCATGCCCCAGCCACCGACGCTGCGCTTCGACCGCGATGCCCCGGACGAATCCGAGGCCCACCGTCGCGATGGCGGCTACGCCGTGCGGATGGGGCTCAGCGGGGTGCGTGGGATCGGGGTGCCGATGGCCGAGCGGATCGTCGCGGAGCGCGAGGCGCACGGCCCGTATCGCGATCTGAACGATCTCGTGCGGCGCACGGATGCCACGGCCGCGCAGCTCGAGGCGCTCGCGACCGCCGGGGCGTTCGCCTGCCTCGGTCTGGAACGCCGTGAGGCCATCTGGCTCGCGGGGGCGGCGGCCGATGACCGCTCCCGCTTCCTGCCGGGGACGAGCGTGTCGGTGCAGCCTCCCCTGTTCGCCGATCAGAGCAGCTACGAACGCCTCTCCGCCGATCTGTGGGCCACCGGGGTCTCGACCGACGACCACCCGATGCTGCACTTCCGCGCGGCGTTGGGCGAGCGCGGCGTGCTCACCTCCGCCGATCTGCGCACCCACGAGACGGGCCGCCGTGTCGAGGTCGCCGGCCTCGTCACCCACCGCCAGCGACCGGCGACTGCGGCGGGCGTGACCTTCGTGAATCTCGAAGACGAGACGGGACTCGTCAACATCATCTGCTCGGCGGGCGTCTGGAACCGCTACCGCCGGGTCGCTCGGGACTCCCCCGCACTGATCATCCGGGGAATCCTCGAACGATCCGAGGAAGGGGTCATCAATGTGCTCGCGGATGCCTTCGACGATCTGCGCACCGGCCTCTCCCACCGCTCGCGGGACTTCCGATGAGTACCCGTGTGCCGGAGGGTCGCCCACTCACCAGAAGCGCTCGGACTCCTCGACGGGCGGCGGGCGATCGGATCCGCCCCAGCGGTCGGCTTCGGCTTTGGCGGCGTCGGCTGCGGCATCCGCCTCACGCAGCGCGACCTTCGCGCCGACCGGACCCGGTCCGCGGACATCCAGACGCAGCTCCGTGCGTGAGCCGGTCGACGACACGCCGATCGTGCAATCCAGCACCCTGCCCAGCCAACGCACCTCATCGACGCCGGCAGCCTCTTCGACGAGCCGGTAGCGGATGTTCGTCTCGAGATCGCGAACGGCGATCGCGAGCGTCTCGCCACTGAGCGGATCGAGCTGCTCGGTCACCTCGACGCGGTGGCCCTGCGCGATGGCGATCTGCCCCGGAAACACGATCGATCTGTCCATGACTCCACCTTAGGAAGCATCCGCTCGAGGCGATAGGGACCCCGGAAAATCACGACTTTCAAAAAAGTTTGTCCCCCAAATGGCGGACAAGACAATTTCGGGATATTCTGATATGCGTAGCGGGGGCTACAGGGGCTGAGGACTGGGGAATCAGCCCCAAGAGAGAGCAGCGAGTTTTCATCGCCGCCTCCCCACCGTCCGGGAGGACGGTGAAGCCCTCTCGAGAAGACCTGCGTGGGGCAGACGACTCGAGAGGGCTCATCCCCCGTCGCGCTAGATCTCCTCCTGGAGCATCCGCTGACGGACGTCCTTCCGGAGAACCTTCCCGATCAGCGACCGGGGCAGATCGTCCATCGGCACGATCCGTCGCGGAACCTTGTAGGCCGCGAGGCGGGTGCGGCAGTAGTCGCGGAGCGCCTCCATCTCGATCACCGCCGAGGCGTGCAGCACGACCGCGGCCGCCACCATCTCGGCACCATCGCCGCGCGGGAGAGCCACGACCGCGGCATCCTCCACGTCCGGGTGCGACCGCAGCGCCTCCTCCACCTCGCTGGGCGAGACGTTGAAGCCTCCGGTGATGATGAGCTCTTTACGGCGATCGACCACCGTCACGAAGCCGTCCTCCGACACGGTGACGATGTCTCCGGTGCGCACCCAGCCTCCCGGCAAAAGGGTCTCGGCCGTCTCCTCCGGGCGTCCCCAATAGCCCGAGAACACCTGCGGCCCGTGGATGAGCAACTCGCCCGGATCGCCGGCTGCCACATCGGTCTGCGGATCGTCGGGATCGACCACGCGGATGGTCGTGCTCGGGAACGGGACGCCGACGGTTCCGGGACGCCGCGACGGGCCGACGGGGTTGCCGAGGGCGACGGGCGAGGTCTCGGTCATCCCGTAGCCCTCCACGAGAAGGCCGCCGGTGACCTCCTCCCAGCGTGCGACCGTCGACACGGGCAGGCTCATCGCCCCCGAGATGGCGAATCGCACGGTCGAGAGATCGAGGCCGTCGCGGGATGCCGCGCGCGTCAGACGGTCGTAGATCGGCGGCACCGCGGGCAGGAACGTGGGCGGCGACTTACGAACCGCCGTCGAGACGAGGCCGACGTCGAACGTGGGGAACAGCACGAGCTTGGCTCCGATGCCCATCGCGAACGTCAGGCAGAGCGTCATCCCGTAGGCGTGGAACAGCGGCAGCACTCCGTAGACCGTCTCCTCGCCCTCGCGGAGGCCGGGCAGCCAGGCACGACCCTGCATCGCGTTCGCGCGGAGGTTGCGATGGGTGAGCATCGCTCCCTTGGGCTCGCCGGTGGTTCCGCTGGTGTACTGCAGCAGGGCGATGTCGTCGAGTTCGGGGCCGGGTGCGCGCCGCGGCAGTGGCCGGGAGCGCTCGACGCTCTCCCACTCGCGGATGCCGCGACCGCGCGGTGCTTTGGCGGTCAGAGCCGCGCGCGCGTCGCGCGCTCGTCGGACCGGCAGACGCAGCGCCAGGCGCTGCGCGGCCGGCATCGCCCGCGTCAGATCGACGGTGAGGATGTGCGCCGGGCGCACGTCGGACGGGAACGCCGCAACGATGTCGGCGACCTTGTTCCACACGATGGCGAACGTCGCACCGTGATCCTCGAACTGATGGCGCAGCTCGCGCGGCGTGTAGAGCGGGTTGTGCTCGACGACGATCGCGCCGAGTCGCAGCGCCGCGTAGAAGGCGACGACGTGCTGAGGGCAGTTCGGGAGGACGAGAGCGACCCGGTCTCCCTTTCGCACGCCGAGGCTCCGGAGACCGGCGGCCGCGCGCCTGACCCGCTCGTCGAGATCGGCGTAGCTGGTCCGTGCGCCGAAGAACTCGAGCGCCGTGCGCTTGGCGTGCTTCTTGGCGCTCTGCCGGAGCATCTCGGGGAGGGTCTGGGTGACCTCGTCGATCTCGTGCGGAACGCCGTCGGCGTAGGCATTCAGCCAGGGCTTGGCGTCGGAAAGTGATTCGTGGTCCATCCGGTCCTCCTCGGCACGGGCGCCGTGCTGCCCAGTCTAGAAGCGGGAGGAATGGGGATCCTGAGTGAGTGTGAGTTCGAACGCCCTGCGAGCTCAGCGGACCTTCTTGAAGTCCTTGCCGCCGTCGATCCATCGTGTGTGTGCACGAAGACCGTGGAACACGCCCTGGCGGATGACGAGATAGAGCAGCAGGAGCCCGACGACGGTGCCGAGCACCCAGAGCGTGATGTACAGGACAAAGAGAAGGTTGAACTGAGTTTCGAGATCCCCAGGCCGACACTAGCGCGCCTCGACCGTCGAAAGCAGATCGAGGAGAAAGCCCCGGAGGACTGCAGATCTCTGCGGTTCTCCGGGGCTTTCTTTGGTCGGGCTGACAGGATTTGAACCTGCGACCCCTTGACCCCCAGTCAAGTGCGCTACCAAGCTGCGCCACAGCCCGTTGTTCTGCACTCTCGCGCAGGCAACTCATCTATCTTAGCCTGACGCCGAGGCCTCCGCGAACCACTGGCGTTGCGAGTGTCGGATGCCCGGCGTAGCGTGCCGCCCATGACCACGATCACGACCGAGTTGGCCACCAGCGCCCGGTGGGACGACGTGCAGCGCGCGCTGACCGGAGGCGGTGACGGCGCCAGCTGTCAGTGCATCTGGCCGATGCTGCGCAACAAGGATTGGAACGAGACGACGACGCCCGAGCGCACGACGATGCTCCGCGAGGAGATCGACGCGGGGCCGCCTCCGGGACTGATCGCCTACGTCGACGGCGAGGCCGCCGGATGGATCCGCATCGGCCCGCGAACCGTGCAGCGCCGCCTGGAGCACACCCGCGCGATCGCCGCCGCCACCGAAGAGCCGTTCGACGATGACTCGGTCTGGGCCGTGACCTGCTTCGTCGTGCGACGCGAGCACCGGGGACAGGGCCTCAACGGCGCCCTGCTGCGCGCGGCCGTCGACTATGCCCGCGAGGCGGGGGCCCGCGTGATCGAGGGGTACCCCGTCGACACCGGCGGCACGAAGCAGCACGCGAACGAACTGTTCCACGGCATGCTCACGACGTTCCTCGCCGAGGGGTTCCGCCCGCGCGGCGAGCTGAAGACCGGGCGTCCACTCGTGACACTCGACCTCTCGAAATGAACCCCGACGTACCTGCGTCGACCGATAGCGTGGAGCCATGAGCGACGAGCATCCGATCATCGACGACGCCGAGCTCGGCACCTTCACCCGCGCGACGACCGAACTCACCGACGGCACGGTGCTCACGCACGACTGGTACGGCGGATCGCTCGTCCGGGACGACTCCTCGATCGAGCTCATGCTCGAGGGGACGTCGGCGGAGGAATCCCGCGCACGACTCCCCCGCCTCCGCGCCGTCGTCGCCGACATCGACTCGATTCAGCGCCGCGCATCCGATGCGGTGGTCACGGCCTTCAGTCAGGGCGACCCCGAACCGTTCGACCTCGACGAAGCGGCATCCGACCTGGCGCTCGAAGCGATCGAGGCGTCGGCCGACGGCACGATCGTGCTCCACCTGACCGACACCTGCGGCACGCACTTCCCCGAGGGCTACTGGCCCGCCGCCCATCTCGGCGATGACGACACCATCACGCACGTCACCGTCGAGTCCTGACCTATCGAGTCCTGACCTATCGAGTCCTGACCCGTCCGCCGGCCCGCCGCGACTCTACGATGGGGGGATGCACCGACGCGTCCTCTCCCCCGCGCTGGTCTGGGCCTTCACGCCCTACGCCATCGTCTCGGTCGTGCACGTCATCCTTCTGGCCATCGACAGCCCGGCGGCGGGACCGACGAAGATCCTGCTGATGCCGCTACTGGCCGTCCCGCTGATCGTCTTCGCGCGGCGGATCGGATCCCCGCAGGCCACGTGGCTCCTGGCTGCGGCGCTCGTCTTCTCGTGGCTGGGCGACAGCGCGGGCGCCTTCTTCCCCGCGCTTCCCGAGCTGCCGCTGATGCTCGGCTTCTTCGGTCTTGCTCACCTGGCCTACATCGCGCTCTTCCTTCGGCTCCTTGCCCAGAGGCCGCTGCCGCGGTGGACGCTGGTCTACGCCGTCTGGTGGATCGCGATGCTGACGATTCTCGGACCGCACACCGACGGACTCCTCCTCGCTCTGGCGATCTACGGCCTCGTCCTCGCGGGGACCGCGGCCAGCTCGGCACGCAGCACCTCGACAATCGCGGTCGGCGGCGCCTTCTTCCTCGCGAGCGACACGGTCCTCGCCTTCCGCCTCTTCCTCCCCGAGGTCGTCTCCCCCTGGGGCAGCCCCGTCGTGATGCTGACCTACACGCTCGGGCAGGGCCTCCTCATCGCCGGCGCGATCGCCGCTCTCACCCGCAGGAGCACTCCATGAGCACCACCGCACGTGTCGACAGCTGGCTCTGGGCGGTACGCGTCTACAAGACCCGCTCCGCTGCGACCACGGCATGCCGCGCGGGGCATGTGCGCGTCAACGGCGACAAGGTCAAGGCGGCGCAGGCTCTCAAGATCGGCGATGAAGTGCGCATCCGCATCGCCGGATTCGACCGCATCCTCTTCGTGCGGCAACTCCTCGTCAAGCGCGTCGGAGCACCCCTCGCCGCCGTCGCCTACGACGACCGAACCCCCGAGCGCGAGCCCCAGGCGGCGCTCGGCCTCCGCGACCGTGGGGCCGGACGCCCCACCAAACGCGAACGCCGGGAGATCGATCGCCTGCACGCGCGGTCCGAGCGCGGATCGGACGATTTCCTCCGCTGACGTCCGCTCCGGGAACACCGCAGCGGCGGACTCGTTCAGAGCCGCTCGAGCAGCCATCCCGCCGAGCGCACCTGCGCCGGCTCGGTCCGCCGGATGCGGTCGGCGAGCTCGCGGTCGCTCGTGACCCCGAAGACGTTCGCTCCGGAACCGACGCGCTTCTCGACCTCGGCGACGATGGCGTCGTCACCGGCGGCATCCGCGCGCACGATCGAGACTCCGTGCGGATGCGCGTCGAGCGCCCGCGCCTGGCCCTCGACCACGAGCGACACCTCCGGGAACCACTCGGTTCCGCCGATGCCCAGCTCGGGCGCTGCGATTGCGACGCCGTCCAGCCGCCCGGCAAGTCGCTCGGCGGCGCCAGCACGATCCTTCCACCAACCGTCGGGAACCGACCCGACCACGTTGGCCGCATCGACGACGAGGGCCACGCGCTCTTCGAGAAGGCGGCGCAGCTCCGGCCAGGCGCGGGCGAAGCCGGGATGCAGCGGCCGGGACTCCACGTCGTCGATGGCCACCCACTCGAGCGCGACGCTCTCCGGGTCGCTGATCACAGGCTCGAAGGGTGTCTGCACATCGGCGACCACGGTCGTGTACGACCAGATCTCGAGATCGAGCACGCTGGTGAACCTCGGGCGGACGGCGCCCTCGGGCACTCCCGCTTCTTCCCGTGCCTCGCGCAACGCGCCGACGATCGAGCTCTCGCCCTCGTGCAGCGCGCCGCCCGGCAGGCCCCAGGTGCCGCCGAAATGGCTCCAGGCGACGCGGTGCTGCAGCAGCACCCCGCGTTCGGCATCCACGGCCAGCAGCCCGGCAGCGCCGAAACGCCCCCAGTACCGCTCCCCCGAGTCGGCGACGACCCAGGCATCCCCGGGGTCGCGCGGCCCCTCCGGGCGGCGCGGCTCATCGAAAGCAGGGGGAACGATCGTCACCCCTCCACCCTGTCACAGCCGCCGCGTCCGGGCATCGAATCGGTCACAGAGAGAAAACAGCGCTCGCCCGACGGAGCCCGCCGCAGAAGCCCCTGACATGCGAAAGCGGGCGCACCCGGGAGGGAATGCGCCCGCTTCACGAGAACGAGGATCAGCGCTGGCGCTTCTCGCGCACACGCATGTTGATGACGATCGGCGTTCCCTCGAAGGAGTACAGCTCACGCAGGCGGCGCTGGATGAAGCGGCGGTAGCCCGGGTCGAGGAATCCCGTCGTGAACAGCACGAACGTCGGCGGACGCGTCGACGCCTGCGTCCCGAAGAGGATGCGCGGCTGCTTGCCACCGCGCAACGGGTGCGGGTGCTCGGCCACGAGCTCGGCGAGGAAGGCGTTGAACTTACCGGTGGGGATTCGGCGATCCCAGTTCTCCAGCGACGTCTCGAGCGCGGGCACGAGCTTGTCGAGGTGACGGCCGGTCTTCGCCGAGATGTTCACGCGCGGAGCCCAGGCGACGTGCGCGAGGTCCTGCTCGATCTCGCGCTCGAGGTAACGACGACGATCGGCGTTCTCGAGGTCGTCGTCATTGAGACGGTCCCACTTGTTGAACGCCAGCACGAGCGCGCGGCCCGACTCGAGCACGAGGTCGATGATGCGCACGTCCTGCTCGCTGATCGTCTCCGAGACGTCGAGCACGACCACGGCGACCTCGGCCTTCTCGAGAGCGGCCGAAGTACGAAGCGACGCATAGAAGTCGGCACCCTGCGCCATGTGCACTCGACGACGGATGCCGGCGGTGTCGACCAGCGTCCACAGCTTTCCGCCCAGCTCGACGATCTCGTCGACCGGGTCGCGGGTGGTGCCGGCGAGGTCGTTGACCACGACGCGCTCCTCGCCCGCGGCCTTGTTGAGCAGCGACGACTTGCCGACGTTCGGACGGCCGAGGATCGCGACACGACGCGGTCCGCCGATCTCGGCCTTCGCGACGGCGGAGACCTCCGGCAGCTTCTTGAGCACCTCGTCGAGCAGATCCGCGACGCCACGTCCATGGATGGCCGAGACCGGGTGCGGCTCGCCGAGACCGAGGTTCCAGAGGGCTGCGGCCTCGGGCTCCTGGCGCGCGTCGTCGATCTTGTTGGCGACGAGGAAGACCGGCTTGCCGCTCTTGCGCAGCAGCTTCACGACGTGCTCATCGGTCGAGGTGGCACCGACCATCGCGTCGACGACGAACAGCACGACGTCGGACAGATCGATCGCGACCTCGGCCTGCGCGGCGACGGAGCGATCGATGCCGCGGGCATCCGGCTCCCACCCACCGGTGTCGACGAGGGTGAAGCGGCGATCCGCCCACTCCGCCTTGTAGGTGACGCGGTCGCGGGTGACGCCGGGGGTGTCCTCGACGACGGCCTCGCGGCGGCCGAGGATGCGGTTCACGAGCTGCGACTTGCCGACGTTCGGGCGCCCGACGATCGCGACGACGGGCAGCGCGGGCAGGAACTGGATCCCGTCCTCGCCCAGCTCGACACCGGCGAGGAGTGCGGCATCCTCGTCGTCGAGCTCGTAGTCGGCGAGGCCGGCGCGCAGCGTCTCGGCGCGCTGTTCGGCGAGGTGCTCGTCGAGCTCCTCCATCTTCTCGGCGAGACGGTCAGGGCCGCCTTCGTATTCTTCGTCAGCCACGGTGTGCTCCTCGGAGTCGTTCGATCACCGTGAGGACGGCATCGATGGTCTGGGGGAAATCGAGCTCCGTCGAGTCGACGACCTCGACGCCGTCCGCGGCGTTGAGGAAGTCGACGACGGCGCTGTCGGAGGCGTCGCGCTTGTGCAAAGCAGCGGCGACGGCATCCGCGTTCTCGCCGGCGAGTTCACCGGCTCGGCGTGCGGCCCGCACTTCGGGGGCCGCGGTCAGCAGGATGCGGACGGGTGCGTCGGGGGCGACGACCGTCGTGATGTCGCGGCCCTCGACGACGACGGCCGGATACGGCGCCTCGGCGACGAGGGAGCGGAAGAGATCGTTGACCTGGGCCCGCACGGCGGGCACGCGGGCGACACCGCTCACGGCGCCCGACACCCTTGGTTCGCGGATCGCATCGGTGATGTCGACGTCGCCGACGCGCACGGTGCGGTCGTCGGGGTCGAGCCCGAGACGCACGGGGAAATCGGATGCCGCGGCGAGCACCGCGTCGGCATCCGCCGTGTCAGCGCCCCGATCGAGCACGTGCCACGCGAGCGCCCGGTAGGCGGATCCGGTGTCGAGGTAGCCGAAGCCGAGGCGCCGCGCGACCGCCTTCGACACGCTCGACTTTCCGGAACCCGCGGGACCGTCGATCGCGATGAAGTCCACGGCCGAGGTGTCGGCGGCGGACCGGTCGAGAGAAGTGTCAGTCATTGGTGTTCCCCGCAATCCGCCATCCACGTTCCTGAAGCCCCGAGATCGCGCCGTGCAGCGAGGCCGGTTCGACGCTGATCTCGGCGAGGCCGAACTGCGCGCCCGGCGAGTGCTCGAGACGCAGGTCCTCGACGTTGACGCCGAGCTCTCCGAGCTCACCGAACAGACGGCCGAGCTGACCGGGGGTGTCATCGATCATCACGACGAGCGATTCGAAGCGCCGGTTCTGGCCGTGCTTGCCGGGAAGCCGGTCGACGCCATCGTTGCCGTGACGGATCGTCTCCGCGACGACACGACGGGCACCCGCGGCACCCGGGTCGCGCAGCGCGTCCGACACCTCACGCAGGTCTGCGGCCAGAGAATCGAGGATCTCGACGACGGGCCCGGCGTTCGCGCCGAGGATCTGCACCCACAGCTCCGGAGCGGATGCCGCGATGCGCGTCGTGTCGCGCACGCCCTGCCCGGACAGACGGAGGGAGCCCTCGTCGGCCTCGGCCAGGCGCCCGGCGAGCAGGCTCGCGACGACCTGCGGAACGTGCGAGGTGAGAGCGACCGACCGATCGTGCTCCTCGGGGGTCATCTCCAACGGCATGGCGCCGACGTCGAGGGCGAGCGCCTCCACAAGAGCGAGGTCGGCGGCGGCGGTGTCACCGTCACGGCACACGACCCAGGGGCGCCCGATGAACAGGTCGGCGCGCGCGGAGATCGCTCCCCCGCGCTCGCGCCCGGCGAGCGGATGCGAACCGATGTAGCGAGCGAGATCGACACCGCGTTCCTGAAGCTCGCGGAACGGCTCGAGCTTCACGCTCGCGACGTCGGTGACGACGGCATCCGGGTACTGCGCGAGCTCGGCCTGGACGACGTCGGCCGTCACGTCCGGCGGCACGGCGACCACGATGAGGCGGGGACGATCGTCCTCTGCAGCGAGGCGGCCGGCGCCGTAGTCGACGGCGAGACGCAGCTGCGCGGGCGACGAGTCCGTCAGGACGACGTCGATGCCCTTCGCCCGAAGCGCGTGTCCGACGCTCGCCCCGAGGAGTCCGGCGCCCACGACACGAACAGTCCCCGACAGACGCGGGGCGACCGCCGATCGTTCGGATCCCGGACGACGAGCAGCGTCGACGGACGTCGATCGCACGCTGGACGCACTGGACGTGTCGGTCACTCGTTCTCCTGTTGCTCGCCTGGCGCCGAGGCGACACCGGAATCACGGCGCGACAGAGTGAGCAGCGCGCCGAGTTCGATTTTACCCAGTTCGCGGGACTTTCCTGCCGGGAGCGTTCCCAGGTGGAGCGGCCCGAACTGACGACGCACCAGTTCGGTGACCGGGTGGCCCACCGCGGCCATCATGCGACGCACGATGCGGTTGCGGCCGGAGTGCAGCGTGAGCTCGACGAGACTCGATCCGCGCGAGGTGTCGAGGAGGCGGGCCTTGTCGGCGCGGATGTGCCCGTCCTCGAGGTCGAACCCGGCCGTCAGCTTCGCGATGGTCTGCGCCGTGACGGTGCCCTCGACCTTGGCGATGTACACCTTGGTGACACCGAACGACGGGTGGGCGAGCACGTGCGCGAGCTCCCCGTCGTTCGTGAGGATCAGCAGACCGCTGGTCTCCGCGTCCAGGCGTCCGACGTTGTAGAGGCGCTCCTCGTACTGGTCGGTGAACCGACGCAGGTCGGGACGACCGCTCTCGTCGCGCATGCTGCTGACGACGCCGGTGGGCTTGTTGAGCATGACGTAGCGCTTCGAGACGTCGAGCTGGATCGCCGTGCCGTCGACGTCGACCAGATCTGTCTCGGGGTCGATGCGGCGTCCGAGCTCGCTCACGACCTCGCCGTTCACGCGGATGCGACCCGCGACGATGTACTCCTCGACGACACGACGGGAGGCCACACCGGCCGCGGCCAGCACCTTCTGCAGGCGGACGCCCTGCGGCGCTTCGGAATCGGTCATCGGATGGTCCCTTCGTCGAACCCATCGGCACCGTCGTCGAGCAGCGGAGAGATGGGGGGCAACTCGTCGAGCGAGTTGATTCCGAGATGCTGGAGCAGCGCCTCGGTCGTGCCGTAGTTGATGGCGCCGGTCTCGGAATCGGCGAACAGTTCGGTGATCAGGCCACGGGCGAGCAGCGTGCGCACGACCGAGTCGACGTTCACCGCGCGGATCGATGCCACTTGGCTGCGGGTGACGGGCTGCTTGTAGGCGATCACGGCGAGGGTCTCGAGCGCGGCCTGCGACAGTCGCGCCGGCGCCTGCCCGCCGACGAACTCGGCGATCAGGTCATCATGGTCCTCGCGCACGTAGAGGCGCCAGCCCCCACCGACCTCGCGCAACTCGAAGCCGCGCCGGGGCCCCTGTCCGCGGCCGTCGTAGTCGTCGACCAGTGTCTCGAGCGACTGCCGAACGGCCGGCACGGGCGACCCGACCGCGGCGGCGAGGGCCACGAGTCCGATCGGCTCGTCGATGATGAGCAGGATCGCCTCGATGCGCTCCGTCAGGGGCGTCGACGGCGTCTGCTCGGTCTCGGTGTCACTCACGGTCTCGGGGCGGCTCACGGTCTCGGCGGCGGTCAGGTCATCGGTCATAGTCGGCCCCCAGGCTCGCGAGTGTCTCGTCCGACCAGGAGTCGGCGGCCCAGCGCAGCGTGAGCTCGCCGAGCGGTTCCAGTTGTTCGAAGGAGAGTGCCGCGTGCCGATACAGCTCGAGCACCGAGATGAACCGGGCGACCACAATGCCGGGTTCGCTGACCCCCGCCACCAGCTCGCGGAAGCTCAGCGACTCGGTGCCGCGGAGGAGCGTCACGACGATCGCCGCCTGCTCTCGGATGCTCACCAGCGGCGCATGCAGATGATCGAGGCCGACGTGCGGGATCTCCTTCGGCGCGAATGCGAGGAGCGCGAGCGCGGCGAAGTCGTCGGCGGTGAGCGACCACACGAGCTCGGGCGTCTTGCGACGGTGCTTCTCGTCGAGCCGCACCGCGCGCACGTGCCGACGGTCCTCCCGCTGGAGGCAGCGCGAGAACCAGGCCGACACCTCCTTGAAGGCGCGGTACTGCAACAGACGTGCGAAGAGCAGGTCGCGCGCCTCGAGCAACGCCACGGCCTCGGCATCCACCAGTTCGCCCTGCGGCAGCAGCCCCGCCACCTTCATGTCGAGGAGCGTCGCCGCGACCACGAGGAACTCGGAGGCCTGGTCGAGTTCCTCGTCGCCGTCGAGGTCGCGCAGATAGGCGATGAACTCGTTCGTCACCGCGCTCAGCGAGACCTCGGTGATGTCCATCTCGTGCTTGGAGATGAGGTTCAGGAGCAGGTCGAACGGTCCATCGAAGTTCGACAGCGAGACGCGGAAACCGGGATCGGATGCCGACGGCTGCTCGATGAGAGCGGCGTCGGTTTCGGGCGCGAGTGAAGCGCCTTCCGGCGCAGGGGCGGTGCCGTCGGGCGCGAGGGTGGCGTCGTACTCGGAATCAGGCGACGGCGCCACGGGCGACCAGCTCCCGCGCCAGTCGCAGATACGCCTGTGCGGCGGCGTGCTCCGGCGCGAACTCGGTGATGGGGACGCCCGACACCGATGCATCGGGGAACTTCACGGTGCGACCGATCACGGTCTCGAGCACGTCGTCGCCGAACGCCTCGACGACGCGTTCGAGCACCTCGCGCGAGTGCAGCGTGCGCGGGTCGTACATCGTCGCGAGCAGGCCGTCCATCGTGATCGAGGGGTTGAGCCGATCGCGCACCTTGTCGATCGTCTCGATCAGGAGCGCGACACCGCGCAGCGCGAAGAACTCGCACTCGAGTGGGATGATCACGCCATGCGCCGCGGTGAGAGCGTTCACCGTCAGCAGGCCGAGCGACGGCTGGCAGTCGATGAGGATGACGTCGTACTCCCCCGCGACCTGGCGGAGCACCCGGGCGAGGATCGTCTCGCGGGCGACCTCGTTCACGAGGTGCACCTCGGCGGCGGACAGATCGATGTTCGCGGGCAGGACGTCGAGGTTCTCGACGCTGGAGTGAACGATCGCGTCGTTCGCGTCGCGCTTGGTGTCGAGAAGCAGGTCGTAGATCGTCGGCACGTCGTGCGTCTGGATGCCCAGGCCTGCGGAGAGGGCGCCCTGCGGGTCGAAGTCGACGGCGAGCACCTTACGCCCGTATTCGGCGAGTGCTGCGGCGAGGTTGATGGTCGTCGTCGTCTTACCGACGCCACCCTTCTGGTTGCACAGCGCGATGATCCTCGCCGGACCGTGGGAGCTCAACGGTTCGGGCGTGTCGAACCCGTGATAGGGCCGACCGGTGGGTCCCATGGGTGTCTCGTCGACCTTCTTGGCCGTCGCCCTGGACTTCGCCGCTTTCTCCGCCACCGGTTCTCCTGCTCCTTCGTGCTTGCTCGATTCTAGCGGTCGCCCTCTCCCTCACACGCCGCGCAACGCGGCGACCGGCTCGATGCGTGCGGCGCGCCGTGCTGGATACCAGCCCGATCCCCATCCCACCAGCGCCCCCAGGAAGATCCCGGCGACGGCGATCAGCGGGTCGGTGACCGGCGACCACCCCTGAACGGCCGCGACCACGATCACCGCGACGACCCCGAGGGCGGAGCCGATGATCCCCCCGATGAAGCCGATCACGATCGACTCGACCATGAACTGCCCGCCGATCTGGCGGCGCGTCGCGCCCAGCGCCCGACGGAGACCGATCTCACCGATGCGCTCCATGACCGAGAGCAGGGTGACGTTCGCGATCCCGAGCCCACCGGCGAGGAGCGCGATGATCCCGAGGATGAGGAAGACGACGTTCACATCGGCCTGCACGTTCTGGCTGAGGTCGGAGGATGCCGCCGGCGCGCGTGCGTCCAGTGATTCCGGGTCGTCGGGCTGGAGCGCGAGCACCGACTGCTCGGCGACCTGAGGCCCCGCACCGACGACGATGTGGATCGCCAGTTCCGACGGCGCGGCCAATCCGAAGTCCGCGCGTGCCGCTCCCTGCGGGATGATCACCCCGTCGACGAACTCGGAGCGCCTCTCCATCCCATCGATGATGCCGATGACGGAATACGACACGCCGGCGATGAAGATCGACGGCTGGGAATCGACACGATTGATCCCCATCCGCTCCGCGGCGCGCTGGCCGAGAACCGCCACGCGATCACCCCGCTCGTCGTGACCGTCGTCGAAGAAGCGTCCCGTCACGAGTTCCCCGTCGACGGCATCCGGCAGGTCCTGGGTCGTCGCGAACAGCTTCGGCGAGGCCGTGATCGGGGCCGAGGGATCGTTCACCGGCACGGCCGTGATCGTCTCGCCGTCGGCGAGTTCGACGTCGGCGATGAGAGCCGCGCTGTCGACACCGGCGAGGAGTTTCACGCGCTCCGGGGCGTCCCAGGGCAGTCGTCCGGCAGCGACGGTCGTGTTCTCCCGGCCGGACTGCGCCTTCGCCGGCGTGACGACGACCTGGGTCGCTGCGACTCCGTCGAACTGCGCGGCGATCTGCGCCGCCGCCGTCTGGGCGAACCCGAGCGTCGCGACCAGCGAAGCGATGCCGAGCACGGTTCCGAGGATCGTCATCACCAGACGGGCGGGCCTCGATCCGATATCGGCCGTCGCCTCGGCGACCAGGTCCTGGAACGTGAACCGATCGGCATGCTTCACCGACGGCAGGAGCGCCGTCGCCGCGTTCTCGGGCGCCGCGTTCTCGGGGGCTGCACTCTCCGATGCGGAGTTCTCGGCTGTCGTGCCCTCGGCCGGAACGTTCGTCGACCCGGCATCTCTGCGTCGACGCCGGAGCAGGCGCATCACAGCTCGCTCAATCGGCCGTCGGAGATGCGGATGCTCCGCCCGGCGCGGCGCGCGACCGCATCGTCATGCGTGATGACGATGAGAGTGAGCCCGTCCGCGTTGAGCTCCTCGAAGAGTTCCATGACCTCGCCGGAAGTGCGCTGGTCGAGGTTGCCCGTCGGCTCATCGGCCAGCAGCAGCTGGGGTCCGCTGACGACCGCGCGCGCAACGGCGACGCGCTGCCGCTCGCCGCCGGACAGCGAGTTCGGGAAGAAGTCGATGCGGTGTCCGAGGCCCACCCGGGAGAGCGCCTCGCGCGCCCGGTCCTCGCGTTCGCGCCGCGGCACACCGCTGTAGAGCATGGGCATGAGCACGTTGTCGAGCACGCTGCGTCGAGGAAGCAGATGGAACGATTGGAAGACGAAGCCGATGAATCGGGCTCGCACCGCCGCACGCTCGTCGTCCGACAGGTCTCCCGTGAGCGATCCTGCCAGCCGATACTCCCCGACGCTGGGCCGGTCGAGCAGCCCGAGCAGGTTGAGCATGGTCGACTTGCCGGATCCGCTGGGTCCGACGATCGAGATGTAGTCGCCCGCCGCCACACTCAGCGTGGCCGCTTTCAACGCCTGGACCTCGGGCGGCCCGGGGAACGAACGCGTCACGTCACGGAGCTCGACCAGCGGCGGCGCGGCCGTCACCGGCCCACCACCACGAGATCGCCCTCGTCGAGTTCACCGTCGACCGGGGTCACCTCGACGGCCCCCTTGGCCGCCAGACCGGGCTCGACGACGACGAGGCGTGTCGTGGCGTCCTCGCCCTCTCGGGGATCGGACTCGACCACCTCGACGCGCGACTCACCCCCGGGGCCGGCGGTGAGTGCCGCGAGCGGCACCGAGAGAACGTCGCCATCCGTAGCTCCGACCGCGATCTTGACCCGGACGTTGCTTCCCTGGAGCTGGCTGATCTGCTCGGGCGTGAGCGGGTCCGGTTCGAGGATCACCGACCACCGAGCACTGCTGTCCTTGCCCTCCTTGAGCGTCGCGATCACTGCACGGTGCTCGGTACCGTCCGGCAGCTCGAACGCCGCCTCGGCTCCCGCCTCCAGCAGACGGGCATCGGCCTCGGCTGCAGCCCCGGTGAGACGAACGGTCGCGCCCGACACGGTCATCGCTGCGCCTTCGACGATCGAGCCGCGCTGCACGTTCACCGCGTCCACACGACGCGGAAGTTCGGTGAGGTAAAGCACCTCGCTGGCAGGCAGGAAGGGAAGCGCCTTCTGACGCGCCTCCTCGAGCGCCTCGTTGGCCGAGGTCACCGCGGCGCGCGCGCTCTCCAGAGCGGATGCTTCACTGCTCGTGTCCCGCGGCGCCCAGATCGCATCCCGTTCGAGGTTCGCCGTGTGCAGGGCGCGCTCCGCGGCAGGGACTCCTTCGCCGGCGGCACGCGCGGCGTCGAGCGCTTCCACGGCCGTCTGCACCGCGACGTCCGCCTGGAAGGCTTCGACCGGGGTCGGGCCCGCTCCCGCGGCGGTCAGCGCCTTCTCGGCGTCAGCGACTCCGGACTGCGCGGAACGGACGGCCTCTTCGGCGGACCGCACGCCATCGGCGGTCCCCTCCTCGGATTCCGGCACCGGGTACCCGGCCTGCGCGTAGAGCTGCGCGATCCCCTCGGCGGTGGCCTGGTCGAACATGTTGGAATTCACGTCGCCGGCGCCGATGCCGACGCTCGCGAGCGCCTGCTTCAGCTGCAGAACATCCGGACCCGAGACGCCGAAACGCAGGGTGCGATACGCCGGAAGTTCTCCGGGCAGGACGATCACCGGGCGTCCGACGATCTCGAGCGCGACCGACAGCGGTTCGAGCGTGGCACCCACCTCCGGCGTCTTCCCGGTGACGACGGCGCCGCCGGTGAGCGTCGAGGTATCGATCTTGACGTCGACGGCATCCGCGTATCCGACGTCCGCCCGCAGGGTGACGTCGTTGCTCAACGGACCGAACTCCACCGGAGCGGTCACGAGACCGGGCTCGGGCGCATCCGCACTCGACGCATCGGGCGAGAGCAGGAAACGCCCGACCAGCAGCCCGGCCACCAGGCAGACCACCGCGCCGAGCGCCACGATCCAGAGGGTGCGGTTGCCGCGGAGCACGCGGCCCCACCCGCTCACCCGCGACGTGTCCGTCGTTCCCGCGGCGTCATCGGCGGTGCCATCCGCGGAATCCGCGCTCGCACCGTCGGGGCTGTCGATCAGGTCGGTGAACGTCGTCGTCTCCGCCGTGGCAGAGTTCTCCCCCGCCCCGGCGTCGCTTCCCTCTGCGGGGATCTGGGTCGTCGGGGTCTCGTCGTCGCGCATCACTTGCTCTGCTCGGCGGCGGCCTTGAAGGCGTCGAGGTCGGCCTTGTTCGCGGCGATGAACTTCTCCTCCAGCGCGAACTGGATCTCCATCGACTTCTTCGTGAACGACGTCTTCTCGCGGCACTCGAGATCGACGAGGGCGAGGGCGATCTCCCGCTCACCCAGTTCCTTCATCTCGGGGCTCTCGCTCGGGTCGACGAAATCGGGCGAGTCGAGGTCGACCTGCTCGGAGCCGTCACCGTAGGCCGCGTCGTACAGCGCGTTCTGGTCGTCGATGATCGACTGACCGGCATCCATCTGCTTCTCGAATCCGGGCTCGCCCTTGTCGGCCATGCAAGAGGCCCACTCCGCGTTCAGATCGGCGAGCTCGGGTGCGTCCTGCGACGTCGTCCACAGCTCTTCCATGTTGGCGCGCAGCTCGGCGAACTCCTCGGCCTGCCACGGGTCATCGCCCTCGAGCTCGTGCTGCGCCCAGCCCTGGCATCCGGCCGTCTCCCAGTTGTACTCGTAGCTGCCGTCCTCCGACATCTCGGACTCCTCCTGCGGCGGGCCGTACAGCACCTCGTAGAACGCCGTCTGCTCGGACTCCGAGAGCGACGAGACGTAGTCCGCGTTCGGGTCGACGTACTCCTGGTCGGTGGGGCCCTCGTCCTGCTGCTCGGCGAACGGGCTGTTGACGTAGCCGTAGCCGTACTTCTCGACCCATTCCCGCTTGTCCGGCTCCCACTCGCCGCCGTCGCTGGTCATCACGCCGCCGCTGCTGGTGTTCGGGACGTACTCGAATCCCTCCTCCGACATGCACTCCGAGATCAGTTCCTCGACCTTGACCTGCTGCTCGTCGAACTTCTTCTGCTGCTCCTCGGGCGAGAGGTCGCTGCCCCAGGCCGCGGCGAGGTACTCGTTCAGGGGCGAGTCCTCGTAGGACAGCTCGTCGGAGGACGCGCCTCCGCAGCCCGAGAGGACGAGCACCATGGCGGTCGCCGCGAGCGCGGCGAGAGGAACGGTGGAACGCATGTCAAGACTCCTTTGTGCGACCGACGATGGCCGGAAGTATCCACAGTAGAGAGTGAGGCGAGATTCTCGCGTCCGCCGAAAGGATGACATGACGCTTTTCTGCTCTCCGTGCATCGCACGTTGGAGCGGCCTCGGGGCGCCGCTGCGAGGTGTGCTCCGCGTCAGCGGGCGCGCGGGTGCGAGGTCGCGTAGATGTCGCGGAGGGTGTCGACAGAGACGTGCGTGTAGATCTGGGTGGTCGCCACGGAGGCGTGCCCGAGGAGTTCCTGCACGACGCGCACATCCGCTCCGCCCTGGAGGAGGTGCGTGGCGAACGAGTGGCGCAGCGTGTGCGGCGAGACCTCGGCGGTGATCTGCGCACGCTCGGCGGCCGAACGGATCACCAGCCAGGCGCTCTGCCGCGAGAGCGGCGCCCCCCGCGCTCCGAGGAAGAGGCGCGCCGATGCCCGCCCCTTCGCGGCGAGACCCGGACGCACCCGAGTGAGATACGCGTCGACGGCGTCGCGGGCGAACGACCCGATGGGAACGATGCGCTCCTTCGACCCCTTGCCGCGCAGACGCAGCACATCGCCGTGGGCGAGATCATCGACGTCGAGTCCGACCGCCTCCGACACGCGCGCACCGGTCGCGTAGAGCAGCTCGAGAAGCGCACGGTCGCGGATGCCGATCGGCTCCTCCGACGGGGGCGCCTGGAGCAACCTCTCGACCTGGTCGATCGTCAGCGCTTTCGGCAGTCTCCGGGGGGCTTTCGGCGGTCGCAGGCGCCCACTCGGATCGTCCTGTTCGATACCCTCGCGGGCAAGGTACCGGTGCCATCCGCGCACGGACGACTGCAGTCGCGCGAGGCTGGTCGCGGCAGGCGGCGGCACCTCCGAGGAGCGCTCCTCGATGAACCGGCCGATCACCTGGGCCGTGACCTCGGAGGTGTCCGTGACACCTTGCTCCGACAACCAGGCGATGTATCCGTCAAGGTCCCGCCGGTACGCGGAGACCGTGTGGTTGCTCAAGCCGCGCTCGATCGTGACGTGACGCAGATAAGAGTCGAGGGCGCGCGCGAGCAGCATCCTCAGCCCCGGTCGCGCAGCCTCAGCGTCGCCGCCATCACGCCCAGGCTCAGGATGCCGTTGCGCATGCGCCCGGCGAGCACCGCGTCGACGGCATCCGCCAGAGGAACCCACTCGACTCGGATGTCGGCCTCTTCGTCTTCTCTCGCGTGCGGAGTCTCGGCATCCGAGAGTCCCGTCGCGAGGAAGATGTGGATGAGCTCGTCGTTTCCGCCTGGAGTCGTCCACGAGGAGACGAGCGGCACCCACTGGGAAGCGGTGAGGTCGGCCTCTTCGGCGAGCTCTCGGCGAGCCGCTTCCAGCGGCTCCTCCCCCGGCACGTCGAGGAGCCCGGCGGGCAGCTCCCAGTCACGGTGACGGATCGGATGCCGGTACTGCTGGATGAGCAGCACGCGCTCGTCGTCGTCGAGCGCGAGGATCGCCACCGCACCGGTGTGAGCGACGTACTGGCGACGGATCTCACCGTCGCCGTAACGCACCCGGTCGTCGCGGACGTCCCACACGGCGCCCTCGAACGCGAGGTCGCTCTGCAGGACCTCGGGTTCGAAGGGCTCGTCGTGGAGATCGCCCGCGTCGACCTGAGTCTCAGGCATCGGCGGCCGCGTCGACATCGAACAGCTCGCTCGCGCGGTGGCGATCGATGGCTGCGCCGACGAGACCGCGGAACAGCGGGTGCGGGTCGGTCGGGCGCGAACGCAGCTCGGGGTGAGCCTGGGTGGCGATGTAGTACGGGTGCACGTCGCGCGGCAGCTCGACGTACTCGACCAGGTCGAGTTCGGGGTTCAGACCCGAGAAGACCAGGCCGGCGTCGGACAGACGACCACGGTAGGCGTTGTTCACTTCGTAGCGGTGACGGTGACGCTCGGATGCCTGCGGCGCGCCGTACACCTCGCGTGCGAGCGACCCCTCGGCGAGAGCCGCCTGGTAGAGGCCCAGACGCATCGTGCCGCCCAGGTCGCCGCCGTCGAGGATCTCGACCTGCTCCGCCATCGTCGCGATGACCGGCTCGGAGGTCTCGGGGTCGAACTCGCTCGAGGACGCGCCCTCGATGCCGGCGACGTGGCGAGCGTACTCGATGACCATGCACTGCAGTCCGAGGCACAGGCCCAGGGTCGGGATGCCCTGCTCACGGGCGAAACGCAGGGCGCCGAGCTTGCCCTCGATGCCGCGGATGCCGAAGCCGCCGGGAACGCAGATACCGTCCAGTTGCGACAGCTGCTCCTGCGCACCCTCGGGCGTCTCGCAGAGATCGGAAGGGATCCAGCGGATGTTGACCTTCGTCTCCTGCGCGAAGCCGCCCGCCTTCAGCGCCTCGGTGACCGAGAGGTACGCGTCGGGCAGGTCGATGTACTTGCCCACGAGCCCGATCGTGACCTCGTGCTTGGGGTTGTGGACCGCGTGCAGCACCTTGTTCCAGCGCGTCCAGTCGACATCGGCCGCTTTGGCGTCGAGTCCGAGGCGGCGCACGATGTAGGAGTCGAGGCCCTGGTCGTTGAGCGTGGACGGGATGTCGTAGATGCTCGGCAGGTCGACGGTGTTGATGACACCCTCGACGTCGACGTCGCACATGAGGGCGATCTTGTTGCGGTTGCTCTCGCTCACCGGGCGGTCGCTGCGGAGCACGAGCGCGTCGGGCTGGATGCCGACCTGGCGGAGGGCCGCGACCGAGTGCTGGGTCGGCTTGGTCTTCTGCTCACCCGAGGCTCCCATGAACGGGACCAGGGAGACGTGCACGAAGAAGACGCTGTCGCGACCGAGTTCGTGGCGAAGCTGGCGGGCCGCCTCGAGGAAGGGCTGCGACTCGATGTCACCCACGGTGCCGCCGACCTCGGTGATGATGACGTCGGGGCGCGGGTCCTCCGACGCCTGCAGGCGCATGCGGCGCTTGATCTCGTCGGTGATGTGCGGGATGACCTGGACGGTGTCGCCGAGGTACTCCCCCCGGCGCTCACGGGCGATGACCTGCGAGTAGATCTGGCCGGTCGTGACGTTCGCGGCCTGCGACAGGTTGATGTCGAGGAAACGCTCGTAGTGGCCGATGTCGAGGTCGGTCTCGGCGCCGTCGTCGGTGACGAAGACCTCGCCGTGCTGGAACGGGTTCATCGTTCCCGGATCGACATTGAGATACGGGTCGAGCTTCTGCATCACGACGCGCATTCCGCGAGCCGTGAGCAGGTTTCCCAGGCTCGCTGCGGTGAGCCCCTTACCCAAAGACGAAACGACACCGCCCGTCACAAAAATGTGCTTGGTGGTGTCGTTGTTGGGTCCCGCAGAAGAAGAGTTCATCACGGGCTTCTATCCTAACAGTTCGTTCAGCGACCGAGGCTGAGTAGTTCACGGGCGTGGGTCAGTGCGGCGTCGGAATCGGCGAGTCCGGAGAGCAGACGAGCCATCTCCGCCTCTCGATCCGCACCGTCGAGCCGCCTCACATTCGAGGCGGTGACTGCTCCGTCGTTGGACTTCACGACGGACAGGTGGTTCGTGGCGAACGCGGCGACCTGCGCGAGGTGCGTCACCGCGATCACCTGCGACTTCTCTGCAAGCCGGGCGAGTCGCCGCCCGACCTCGATCGCCGCTGCGCCGCCGATGCCGGCATCGACCTCGTCGAAGACGAAGGTCGGCACGGGATCGGTCGCGGCGATGACGACCTCGATCGCCAGCATCACGCGGGAGAGCTCTCCTCCCGAGGCACCCTTGGCGACGGAGCGCGGTTCGGCGCCGGGATGCGGGGCGAGCAGGATGGCGACGTCGTCACGACCATGGGTGCTCTCGGATCCCGTCGATACCGTGACGGAGAGACGCGCATCCGGCATCGCCAGCGCATGCAACTCTTCGGTCACTGCGGCGCCCAGACGTTCGGCCGCCTCGGTGCGCGCGGCGGTCAGACGATCCGCTGCGGCATCGAGCTCCTCACGGGCGGCGTCGCGTTCGGCGAGCAGCCGCTCGAGGCGGTCGTCATCGTCGTCGAGCTCGGCGAGCCGGGCCGAGCCCGTCTGCCACACCTCGAGCGCCTCATCGAGGGAGCCGTGCGCACGGATCAGGGTGCCGAGGGCGGCACGCCGCTCTTCGACGGCCGCGAGCTCGTGCGGACCGGACTCGTCGAGGTCGGCCAGGTACGCGGAGAGGAGACCGGCGACATCGGTCAGGCGGTAACCGATGTCGGCGAGGCTCTCGGAGATCGCCGCCAGCTTGGCATCGGTCACCCGCTCGAGCACGCGTCGTGCCTCGGCCACCAGAGCAGAGGCGTCGGGCTCCCCCTCTTCGTTCGAGAGCGCCCCATGAGCGACGGATGCCGCGAGCCGGAGTTCTTCGGAATTCGCGAGGCGCTCCGCCCGTTCGGCGAGTTCCTCGTCTTCCCCCGCCTCGGGCGCCGTCGCCTCGATCAGGGCGAGCGCCTCCCTCAACCGGGTCGCCTCGTCGGCGCGGCGGTCGCGATTCTCGCTGATGTCGGAGATCTCGGCATCCAACGCCCGCCAACGCTCGAACGCAATGACGTAGGTCTGGAGTGCGGATGCGATCGGCGCTCCACCGAAGCGGTCGAGGGCGTCGCGTTGAGCGGCCGCGGATCGCAGCCGCAGCTGCTCGGACTGGCCGTGGACCACGACGAGCTCGTCGGCGAGTGCCGAGAGCACGCCCGCCGGGGCCGCTCGTCCGCCGACGCTCGCGCGGCTGCGCCCCTCGGCGCTCAGCGTGCGCGACACGTAGAGCTCGGAACGACCTGCGCCGGCCGGCTCGAGTTCGCCACCGGCATCCGACACGATCTCCGAGACCGGTCCGGTCTCGGGCACGATCCATACGCCGGCGACGGATGCCTGGGCGGCCCCGGCGCGCACCGCGCCGGAATCAGCGCGCTGACCGAGCAGCAGCCCGAGGCCGGTGACGACCATGGTCTTTCCCGCACCGGTCTCGCCGGTGATCGCCGTGAAGCCGGGACCCAGCGGCAGCACGGCATCATCGATGACGCCGAGTCCCTGCATCCGCATCTCTTCGATCACGACGGCACCTCCTGCCCTCTCCATCCTTCGACCGGGAGCTGGAACTTGCGCACCAGGCGGTCCGTGAACGCGGTCGGGTGCAGACGAGCGAGTCGCACGGGCCGCGACGAGCGGCGCGCGACCACGCGTGCCCCCGGGGGAAGCTCGTGGGATCGGCGTCCGTCGCACCAAAGGATGCCGGAGCCGTCCGTACGCTCGAGCATCTCGATCGCGACGGCGGCGTCGGGGCTGACGACGAGAGGCTTGGCGAACAGCGCGTGCGCCGAGAGCGGCACGACGGCGATCGCTTCCACACTCGGCCAGATCACGGGACCGCCGGCCGAGAAGTTGTACGCGGTCGAGCCCGTGGGCGTGGAGATCACCATGCCGTCGCAGCCGAAGCTCGACAGGGGGCGCCCGTCGATCTCGAGCACGACCTCGATCATGCGCTCCCGGCTCGCCTTCTCGACCGTCGCCTCATTCAGCGCCCAGGTCTCGTAGACGACCGCGCCATCCGCATCCTTGACGCGCACCGAGAGGGCCAGACGCTCTTCGACCTCGTAATCGCGAGCGATCACGCGCCGCACGGCGTCGTCCATATCGTCACGGTCGATCTCGGCGAGGAAGCCCACGTGGCCCATGTTGATGCCGAGGACCGGCGCCCCGGTCTCTCGCACGAGCTCGGCCGCCCGCAGTATCGTGCCGTCCCCGCCGAGCACGATCGCGAGCTCGAGAGTTCCGGGATCGACGGTGGTGCCCAGCTCGGCGACGTCGGCGAAGAACGCGTCGACCGCGGCGAGCTCGGAGCGGTCGTCCGACGCCAGCACAGGTCGCGCGCCCGCACCGCGCAGGGATTCGATCACCCGCCGTGCAGCCGCGACCGTGTCGGCGCGACCGGCGTGGGCGACGACCAGGATGCTGCGCTCGTTCATCGTCCTCCTGCCAAAGCGTTGATGCGAT
Source organism: Microbacterium sp. NPDC087868 (assembly GCF_044900755.1). Lineage (NCBI taxonomy): Bacteria > Bacillati > Actinomycetota > Actinomycetes > Micrococcales > Microbacteriaceae > Microbacterium > Microbacterium sp. NPDC087868. The sequence goes on along the minus strand of NZ_JBJDNO010000001.1, from coordinate 3,534 downwards.
CCAACCATTCTGTCGGATTGCTACCGCGCCCCGGCGCGAGATGGACGAGGTATTCGGAGTTGCCGTGTGTTCCGAGAATCGGGGAGGGAAGGATGCCCAGCATCCCAAGCCCAGCGTCCCACGCGCTCCACACGGTTCGCGCCACGGCATCGGCGCGGGTCGCCGGATCGGTGACGAGTCCACCGCGCACCGCGGTGCGGCCCACTTCGAACTGCGGCTTCACCAGGAGGACGATGTCTGCCGTCGGGGCTGCGACTCCCGCGACGGCCGGGAGCACGAGCTCGAGGGAGATGAACGAGAGATCACCGACGATGACATCGGGCAGCGCCTGTTCCCCGGTCGCCTCCGCGAGATTCCCGGGGGTCATGTGGCGGACGTTGTACCCCTCGACCGGGACGACACCGGCGTCCGCCGCGATCGACGGCGCGAGCTGTCCGTGACCGACGTCGACCGCGAGGACTCGACGAGCACCGCGCTCACGGAGCACCTGGGTGAAGCCGCCGGTGGATGCCCCCATGTCAAGGGCGAGACGCCCATCGACGCCGACATCGAAGCCGTCGAGCGCGGCGATCAGCTTGTGCGCGGCCCGACCGACATAGTGATCGGCGCCTGCGATCGAGATCTCGGAGGAGTCCGTCACCGCGGTGGACGCTTTGACGACGGGCGTGCCGTCGACCGACACGAGTCCTTCGGCGATCAGAGTGGCGGCGTGCGTGCGCGAACGAGCGAGTCCCCGCGCGGCGAGGGCGGCATCGAGGCGCGTCATCGTGTCGGCGTCTCCCGGGGGTCGAGTTTCGCCCCGCTCTCGAGGCGTCGGGCGAGGTCGTCGTGCAGCGCCGAGTAGGCGTCGGCGCGCGCAGGCAACGGCTGTCCTTCGATCAGACGCAGCCGGCTCCACAGACCGTCGGTCGGGGTGCTCGTCTTATCTTCGCTCACGGATTCCACTGTACGCGGCGCCTCGGACAGCGGCGGTCGCCACGGCGCAGGCGACGAACCGGGCTCCGGTTGCGATCAGGGACGGTGGAACGGATCGTCGTAGAGGTGCTCGGGCACCCTCAGGACGAACACCGGGGTTCCGGACGCCCAGATCGCTGCTGCTCCCGCCCGGAGCAGATCGATCTGCTCCCCCTCGTCGGCGACGATCTCGACATCGGCGCCGTGCACGCGCACCGCGGCCCCGTTCACGTGGAAGACGCCGTCGCGCTCGACGGTCGCAGGGTACGGCTGGTGCAGCTCCCGAAGGTCGCTCACGATGAACGTCGGGCGCGATCCCTCTGGGGCCGCCAGAACATGCTTCGGACGGTCGATGCCGGTCAACACGAGCACGGAGTCGATGCCGACGCGATTGGCTCCCATGATGTCGGTGTCGAGTCGATCGCCGATGAAGAGCGCCTTCTTCGCGTCGAAACGCGCGATGGCCTCGTCGAAGATCGGCGTCTCGGGCTTTCCGGCCACGGTCGCGAGCCGACCGACCGCCGTGTGCACTGCCGAGACGAGCGTGCCGTTGCCCGGGGCGACGCCCCTCTCACGCGGGATCGTCCAGTCGGTGTTGGTGGCGATCCAGGGGATGCCACCCTCGTCCTCCGGCAGCTGCAAGGCGAAGGATGCTTCGGCGAGATCCGTCCAGGCCACCTCGGGTGCGAAGCCCTGGACGACGGCCTGCGGAGAGTCCTGCGCGCTGCGTGTGACGGTGTATCCGGCTTTCTGCAGCTCGTCGACGAGGCCGTCTCCCCCGACGACCAGAATCGTGGCGGGAGCGGGGACGATATCGGCCAGAAGCCGCATCGCCGCCTGAGGGCTGGTGACCACGTCGTGCGGCGCGACCTCGAGACCGAGGCTGGTCAGGTGGGCAGCGACCGACGCATCCGTGCGGGACGCGTTGTTGGTGATGTACCCGAGACGCACACGACGTGCCGCATCGTTCAAACTGTCGACGGCGTACGGAAGGGCTCCGGGACCGGCGTAGACCACACCATCGAGGTCGGCCAGGACGGTGTCGACCCCGTCGAGCGGGGTCACTGCCGCGCGCTTCTTGGAGAACAGCGCCACTCAGGCCCCCGGCGTCTCGGAGTCGTCGTCGGACTCGCCGAGGAGCTCGCGCACCTCGTCGTCGACGGATGGCTCGGCGTCCACGGCATCCGACTCGGGAACCGAGTCTTCTGACGCTTCGGACTCCGAAGTCGCTTCGGCGGTGGTCTCGTCCTCCGTGTCGGCGTCTTCGGCGTCGTCATCGAAGTCGCCCTCGATGAGGCCGTCCTCGATGAAGATCTCCTCGTCGCCTGCCTCGTCGATACCGAGTGCTTCGGCGGCGACCTCCGCGCGGTGCGCCCAGAACGCCGCCTCGTCGTCACGACCGAGATCCTCGAGCACAGCGGCGCGGGCGGCGAAGAGTGCCGGGCTCCACTCGAAGGCGCGATCGGGGTCGAGTTCGGGAATCTCGAGTTCACCGAGAGCGAGCTCGAGGTCGCCCTGGTCGAGACGAGCACCCGACATCGCGATCGCCAGCGCGACCCGCACGGGAGTCGCCAGCGTGGAACGGTCGACGGAGCGTCCGGTCTCGAGCGCACGGTCGGGACGACCGATGCCGCGCTCGCTGTCGACCATGAGCGCGATCTGGTCGTCCTTTCCGGAGATGCGACGGAAGGTGCGAAGCTCGCGCAGTGCCAGGGCGAAGTCCCCGGTCGCGTAGGCCGTGATCCCAAGGGTTTCACGAACGATCGCGATACGTCCGGCGCTCCGCGATGCGGCAAGAGCGTGTTCGTGTGCCAGCGCGGGGTCTTCGTCGATGAGTCGCGACGCCATCGCGAGATGACGCGCGACGTGCTCGGCGTTCTCCTTGCTCAGCGTCTTGAGCTCATTGCGCGCGGCGCCGTTGAGATCGCGCGCGGTGACCTCTTCGGGAATCTGCGGCTCGTCGAAGCGAGGACGCTCGTTCGTCGCCTGCACAGGACGCTCACGCCCCGCTCCCCCGCGCTGCGGGTAAGAGCGGCCGGCACCGGTGCCTTCGCGGCGGGGCGCGCGGTCGCGGTCGTATCCGCCTTCGCGACGGGGGGCACCGCCGTCGCGGTTGTACCCGCCTTCGCGACGGGGGGCATCGCCCTCACGACGCGGAGCACCACCATCACGGTTGTACCCGCCCTCACGACGCGAGCCACCACCGTCGCGGTTGTATCCGCCCTCACGACGCGGAGCACCACCATCACGGTTGTATCCGCCCTCACGACGCGGAGCACCACCATCACGGTTGTACCCGCCCTCACGACGCGGAGCACCACCATCACGGTTGTAACCGCCCTCGCGACGGGGCGCGGAGCCACCGTCGCGGTTATAGCCGCCCTCACGACGCGGGCCACCACCATCACGGTTGTAGCCACCCTCGCGACGCGGAGCACCACCATCACGGTTGTAGCCACCCTCACGACGCGGAGCACCACCATCGCGGTTGTAACCGCCCTCGCGACGGGGCGCGGAGCCACCGTCGCGGTTGTATCCGCCCTCGCGACGCGGAGCAGAACCACCATCACGGTTGTAGCC